>NZ_JBELNZ010000001.1:0-690407 GCF_040227235.1 Parafrigoribacterium soli
ACCTCCTAGAACGTGGTGTGTGATTACTCACAACCTAGGAGGTCTTCGCTATCTCACGACCCGAAAAGTGCCACCAACCTGCTGACCGAGTACACCTAGGCGGTTAGGAGCGGCGTCCGTAGCGGCGGTGCCGCGGGCCCCAACCCTGCTGCGGTGCCTTCAGCTCGCCGCTGTCGTGGACGACGTCGCCGCCGACCACGGTGAGGATGGAACGGGTCTGCGCGATCTTCGACTCCGGCACGGAGAAGAAGTCCTGGTCGAGAACGACGAGGTCGGCCTGGTTGCCCACCTTGATCGGGCCCAGGTCGTCCTCGTGGATGAACCAGGTGTTGCCGGCGGTCGCCATCCTGATCACCTCGGTGCGCGTGAGCGTCTGGCCAGCGTTGATCAGGTCTCCCCTGAGGTTGCGCCCGGTCACCATCGTGTAGAAGTTCAGCCACGGGTTGATGACCGTGATGTCGCCTCCGTCCGAGTGGTAACCGGTGGGAATGCCGCTGTCGAGGATCGTGCGGTACGGCGGTCCCTGCAGCGTGCCGCTGCGCGTCGGGCCCCAGCCCACCTTGAGCCCACCGCCCAGCGCCTTCAGCTTCTCGATGTACTCGGAGTTGATGAACGGAACGTGGGCGACAACCCAGCGCAGCGTCTTGATCGAGAACTCCTGGTTCACGGCGACCCAGCCATCGATGATCGCCTTGTAGTCGGTGGTGCTGAGCGAGTGGTTCTCGTTGCGCCAGCCCGCCTTCGCCACGCGCTTCGTCGCCTCCAGCCAGAGCGGCGTTCCCATGCCGGAAAGTCCCCCGCCGGTGAACTCGCCGATCGCCCCGGTGCGCATCATGTCGTTGCCGAAGAACGGGAACGAGTTCCTGAGCCTCGCCGTGAGCTCGGGGAGAGAGGGATCGGTGTCTTCGAGGAGGAAGTCCACCCGCAGCCTCACCGGCAGCTTCTCCGCGCCGTTGAGCGCGAGGAACGGCGCGTGCATCGTGAATTTGTTCTCGCCGAAGATCGCGCCGTTCGGCTCCTCCGTGTGGAACGCGCCCGCGTCGAGGTGGGTCGTGATGCCGAGGCCCGCGTAGTACTGCAGGGCGCCGAGCGCCGTGCGCTCGCGTGATTCGTCGGAGAGGAACTGCTCGCGCAGCAGGCGCAGGGCCTGGCCGGCCGCACCCGTGCCGAATGCGCTTCCGCTCAGCGATCCGTTGTCGTTGACGGCAATCCCGTGCGCCTCGAAGAAGGCCTTGCCGAGGCCGTTCGTCACGACGCCACCCTGAGCGGCCTCGATGAAGACCGGGCGGCTCACGGCGTCGAGTTCCGAGAGGTTCGGCAGGCGCCCCTCCTGGAACTGCATCGCCGAGATCGGACCGACGGTCGTGATGAAGTGCCCGGCCGGCACATCCTTGATCCGCGCCTTGAGTCGCGCGACGGCGTCGGGAATCGTGAAGACATCCTCGAGCGGCGTGTGGTAACCGGGACGGTTGCCGACGAGCACGATGTGGTTGTGGCTGTCAATGATGCCTGGGATGACCGTTCGACCGCGGAGGTCGACCCGCGTGGTCTTCCCTCTCGCACCTCGCTCGGCATCCTTGCCCAGGGCGACAAATCGACCGTCGCTGATGAGGGCCGACCCGACGACGGTGTCGCGCTCGTCCATCGTATGAATCCTGCCGTTGACGAGGAGCAGGTCACCGTCGCCGTCCGAATTCGATGAGGATGCGTCGCCGTGTGCTGCTCCGGAGGGTGCGGCGGCCGCTGGCACCGCAAAGGCCGGCGATGCCGCGCTGAACGCCGCTGCGGCCGCGGCCGCACCACCGCCCATGAGTAGGCCACGGCGGGACATTCCCGATTCGGCCGGTGAAGTACTTTCGTCGTGGTGCTGCCTGTTCTTGCCCATGAAATCCCCTAGCTGTTGACTGGCTGTGGTGTGCGTCACTGCACACCCATGGATGCGCCCTGTCGGCGCAAGCAGACCGGCGCGTCCCCTCGATGGGTCGGTCCGGCGTGCGTCATCACGTCCTGAGCCCCGGACTTCGCTCGTTGCAAAGGGAAGCACAATCGGTTGCAGGAGAGGATGTACCCCCGCGTCCACAACGTACCCAATTCGGGGGCCGTGTGTCCACAGTTAATTTTTGTGCACAGAGAGCGCACACGCTGCGGCCGGTCGAACGCGGCCGGTACCGCGGGCGGGACTAGTCGATCGGTCCCGAGAGCGCCCTCAGATAGCGCCGCGTGTAGATGGACTGCGCGATCCGCAGGCCCGGGTAGACGATCCACCACATGGGGCTCGACGGCCGCGAGAAAGCGCGCACCTCGAACCAGACCGAGCCGTCATCGCCGAGCTCGACCATGAATGATTCCTCGCCGCTCTCCGGATGCCCCGCGAGCGTTCCGTAACCGAAACCCTTGCGCTTCTTGTCATTGATGACGTAGACGACGCGAGCGGGTGCCTTGACCGAGAACGGTCCGACGGGAATGTGCAGCCAGGCCGTGTCGCCGGGGGCGACGATCGCGGTGCCGTCCGAGCCGTAGACCGTCTCCTCGTCTTCGGATTCCGTCGGCGGCACGGGAACGCCGTCGGTGTCGAGCGACAGCGGAGTGTAGCTGAGCTCGGTCACCTCCTGCGGCGACTCCAGGGTCTCCACGCGCAGGCCGCTGCGGCGCTGGACGCCCCAGGACAGCACGGCCTGGGAGGCGAAGCTCCAGCGCAGCGGCCCGTGTCCGATGCGCACTCGCTTGACCACCGGGCGGAAGCCGGCGGGCGGATACTGCAGCAGGTCGGCGGCCTGCGTCGCGCCGACCGCGGCGTAACTGACAGGCTGCTCCCACAGTTCGGAGCCGGCCATCACTTCTTCTCTTTTTTCTCTGTGTCCCCCGACAGAGCGGCGATGAACGCCTCCTGGGGAACCTCGACGCGCCCCACCATCTTCATGCGCTTCTTCCCCTCCTTCTGCTTTTCCAGCAGCTTGCGCTTGCGGGTGATGTCTCCGCCATAGCACTTGGCCAGCACATCCTTGCGCATGGCGCTGATCGACTCACGTGCGATGATCCTCGCCCCGATCGCGGCCTGGATCGGTACCTCGAACTGCTGGCGCGGGATGAGCTTCTTCAGCCGCTCGGTCATCAGCACGCCGTAGGCGTACGCATTGTCCTTGTGCACGATGGCGCTGAACGCGTCGACCGCCTCACCCTGCAGCAGGATGTCGACCTTGACCAGATCCGCATCCTGCTCGCCGATCGGCTCATAGTCGAGCGAGGCGTAGCCCTGGGTGCGGCTCTTGAGGTGGTCGAAGAAGTCGAAGACGATCTCGCCGAGGGGCATCGTGTAGTGCAGCTCCACCCGGTCCTCGCCGAGGTACTCCATGCCCTGCAGCGTGCCGCGGCGCCCCTGGCACAGCTCCATGATCGATCCGACGTAGTCCTTGGGAGCGAGGATGGATGCCTTGACTATCGGCTCCGACACGGAGGCGATCTTTCCACCGGGGAATTCGCTCGGATTCGTCACCGTGACGGTCTTCTTGTCGTCGGTGGTGACCTCGTAGATCACGCTCGGTGCCGTCGTGATGAGGTCGAGCCCGAACTCGCGCTCGAGGCGCTCCGTGACGATCTCGAGGTGCAACAGCCCGAGGAACCCGCAGCGGAAGCCGAAACCGAGCGCGACGGAGGTCTCGGGCTCGTAGACGAGAGCCGCGTCGCTGAGCTTGAGCTTGTCGAGAGCCTCGCGCAGCACCGGATAGTCCGAGCCGTCGATCGGGTACAGGCCCGAGAAGACCATCGGCTTGGGCTCGGAGTAGCCCTTGAGCGCGACCTCTGCGGGCTTCGCGGAACTCGTGACGGTGTCGCCCACCTTGCTGAGGCGCACGTCCTTGACGCCCGTGATGAGGTAGCCAACCTCCCCGACGCCGAGTCCCTTGGTGGGGGTCGGCTCCGGTGCGCTCACGCCGATCTCGAGCAGCTCGTGCGTGCTCCTCGTGCTCATCATCATGACCTTTTCGCGCGGGGAGAGAGACCCATCGATCATGCGAACGTAGGTGATGACGCCGCGGTACGCGTCGTAGACGGAGTCGAAGATCATCGCCCTCGCCGGAGCGTCCTTGTCGCCGCGCGGGGCGGGGATGAGCTCGATGACGCGCTGGAGCAACTCCTCGACGCCCTCCCCCGTCTTGCCGGAGACGCGCAACACGTCGGCGGGGTCGCCACCGATCAGGCCGGCGAGCTCCTTGGCGTACTTCTCTGGATCGGCCGCTGGCAGGTCGATCTTGTTGAGCACCGGGATGATGACGAGATCGTTGTCGAGAGCGAGGTAGAGGTTCGCGAGCGTCTGCGCTTCTATGCCCTGGGCGGCATCGACGAGCAGGATGGCGCCCTCGCAGGCCGCGAGGCTGCGCGAGACCTCGTAGGTGAAGTCCACGTGGCCCGGCGTGTCGATCATGTTGAGGGCGTAGGTGCCCACGCTCGCTGAGCCTGTCGACGCGTCGACTGCCCACGGCATCCGCACGGCCTGGCTCTTGATCGTGATGCCGCGCTCGCGCTCGATGTCCATGCGGTCGAGGTATTGCGCGCGCATGTCGCGATCGCTGACGACGCCGGTGATCTGCAGCATGCGGTCGGCGAGCGTGGACTTGCCGTGGTCGATGTGCGCGATGATGCAGAAGTTGCGGATGAACGCGGGGTCGGTCGATGCAGGCTCCAGGGCCTTGAGTGCTTTCGGCGACACGGTATCCTCTACTGCGGTTGGGTCAACACACCATTCTCCCATGCAACCGGCGCACGGAAGACCTCCGGCGGCCCGACTCGCGAGTCGTTCAATTGTCGGATGCGGTCAGCAACTGGTAATGTTGCCTGTTGGCTTGCGCGCACGGTTCGCAACCACACGCTGTGTGGACGCACCGAAGCGCGAATCGCAGCCGGGAGCCACTTCTCGTAGCGGTGGACGGCTGCCAGAACTCATTCCAAATATCACTCGGAACTACAGAAGGTTATAGACGTGGCAAATATCAAGTCGCAGATCAAGCGCATCCTCACCAACAAGAAGGCGACGGATCGTAACAAGGCCGTGCGCAGCGAGGTCAAGACCGCCATCCGCGCGACCCGCGAAGCCGTCGTGGCCGGCGACAAGGACAAGGCCGCCGCCGCCCTTCTCGTCGCGACGAAGAAGCTCGACAAGGCTGCCAGCAAGGGCGTTCTGCACAAGAACCAGGCGGCGAACCGCAAGTCGGCCATCGCCAAGCAGGTCGCGTCGCTCTAGTCGACACAGACTTCACGACAGGGCCCCCGCTTCGGCGGGGGCCTTTCGTGTGCCGGGCGCTGCCTGGGGGTAGGCGGCCCGCAACGCGCACGCACCTCGATAAGTTACGCCCCACCCTCCACGAAGCCGCTCCCGACATCGGGTTCATTGACATAGTCCTCGGTCGAGCAGCCAACACTTCCCAGGTTGATGCGGGTCTTGAAGTCACGCCGCCAGCCGCGCTCGCCGACGACCACGGCCCACAGCGAATAGTTCGAGCCGATCTCCACCCTCATACCTGCCCGAGAGGTGAAATAGAAAGAGCGAGTGTCGTCGGGAAACTTTGCAGAATAGTAATAGCCGAGGGTGCGATATGTGGGCGCCCAACTCGTGACATCGTTCGCACCGCGCAACTCGAACTTGATCTTGAGCCGCGTCACATGATTCTTACTGAGTTCCTGCACGCCCGCCGCGCCGGCCACTGAGCAGCGAGTGCCCTGTACGACACTCGCGACCCCGCCGGACCACGCGCGCAATTGAGCACTGTCGCCGTATCCCGGTCCCCACGCCGAGGCCGCGGTTCCCGGTGCGATCACGAGGAGCGCCACGAGGATGGCGGCCGGAACGATTTTGCGAACAGCTCCCATGTCATCGACCTCCCGTGGTGCCAAGGACAGCCTTCATCCACTCGATGGCCTGCGTTTGTATGTCGGCCGCGGTCATCCGCTTGTCAGTGCTGTAGATCGTGATGACGGCGTCTGCCCCCTTCTTCGACGCCACGAGGGTGTTGGCGTATGCCTCCGGGTACTTCGGCAACCACACCGCACCGGCACCCAGAGATTCGACTGGCACCCCCCGCGCGGCGGTTGCGGGGTCCAACCACGCCGTGTGCCCCGTGCGCTTGTAGAGCGCGACTGTCATTCGGTTCAGATCGGATGTTTCCAGGTAGAGGCACCGTTCGCCCGGTTCGATCTCGAATTGCGAGCCATGTGTGACGGGAGCAGTGCGGTCACGAGCGAATCGCACCCACGCGGGCATCCCCACGAAGGAGCACGGCTGGATCTGCAGTTCGTCATTGCCATCTGGCACGGCCTCGACGTCGTCGTCCAGTGCGGGCCCGGCCGAATCCTTCGCGGGCTCCACCTCGACACCATCCGTGCTCGGCCCCGTCGCTCCCTCCGCGGGAGCATCGTCACGGGTCGATTCTGCGAGGCCAGTTGTGTCGAACGACGCGGGAAACCACTTCAGGCCGGTTGCGTCGTAGGCCACCTTCTGTGGCGCCGTGGGCGTTGGAGAGGCCTCCGGCACGTGGTCTGCAACGCACCCGCTGAGGGCGAGCGCGGCCATCGCCGTCGTACACAGGAGAACATTTGCGAATCGGGTCTTTCGCATGACGTCATCATAGGGATGAACCTGCCGCCCGGATAGTGGCAAGTGCGCGTACTCGGTGCCACCACCGTGGCGAACTCAGAGGCTTCCGGAGCGCATCGCCGGTGCTCTAAAGGGCGCCCCGCGCGCTGATCACGTTCACCATGCGTTCGAGAGCGAAGACGGGGTCGCGCTCGGCGCCCTTGACCGCGGCATCCGTCTCGGCAAGGAGTTCGATCGAGCGGCCGAGACCGGCGTCGTCCCAGCCCTGCAGGTCGCGACGCGCACGGTCGACCTGCCAGGGCGCGAGCCCGAACTGCTGGGCGAGCTGCCCGGAGCCGCCGCGGGCTCCCGAGATCTTGGCCATGGTGCGCAGCTTGCTCGCGAATGCGGCCACCATCGGCACCGGGTCGGCCCCGGACGCGAGGGCATGCCTGAGCAGGATCAGCGCCTCGCCATGCCTGCCCGCGATCGCCACATCCGCCACCCGGAATGCATTGGTCTCGACTCTGCCGGAGTAGTACTTCTCCACGGTCTGCTCGGTGATCTCCTCGCTCGCATCGGCGAGGAGCTGCTGACAGGCGGACGCGAGCTCGGAGAGGTCGTCGCTGAAGGCGGCGGTCAGGGCACGCAGCGCGCCGGAACTGACGCGCCTGCCCGCAGTGGCGAATTCGGCGGCCGCGAAATCGAACTTCTCGGTGTCTTTCTTGAGCTCGGCGCAGACGACCTCGATTCCGCCGCCGAGGCCACCCCGCAGCGCATCCAGGAGCTTCTTGCCGCGCACTCCCCCGGCGTGACGCAGCAGCAGGTAGGTGTCGTCGGCCGGCGACTCGAGGTACTCCAGGACCTCCGTGATGAACGCGTCCGTGCACTTTTCGACGCCGGTCGCACGGATGAATCTGGGCTCGCCGAAGAGCGAGGGGCTCGCCACGGTGAGCAGCTCGCCTGGCGCGTAGGAATCCGCCTCGATGTCGCTGACCTCGAGGCTCGGGTCCTCCGCCTTGAGGGTGTCGCGCAGCAGTCGGATGGCGCGGTCGGCCAGCACGGACTCGGTTCCGGAGACGAGCACCACGGGCGCCGGGCGCACCTGCTGCCAGCCGAGCTGCGGGATGGTGACGACGACCTTGGACGATGCCCTGCCTGCCTTCGCTGCGGCGGCTGCCATGCGGTACCTCCTGCTGATCGCCCTCGTGGTCGAGTCAAGCTTATGCGCGGGGACCGACCTCGATCGCGCGGCGGCGGCCTCAGTGACGTCAGCCGGTACCGGAACGCCGCGTCCGTTCGGACCACACGGACAAGCCGCCATCCGGCCGCGGCGAGACGAGCACCATTCCCTGCCGATCGGTGCGTTCCGCGATGGTGCCGACCCGCGCCAGAATCTGCAGCAGGTAGTCGGTCGGATGTCCGTAACGATTGTTTGCCCCCACGCTGATGAGGCCCACGGTGGCCGCGATGCGCTCGTAGAGCACCGGGTTCTGGTCCGCCGAACCGTGATGGGCAACCTTGACGACATCCACGTGTCCGAGGCCGCGATTGGCCGCGAGCATCCGCGCCTGCGGTTCGTTACCGAGGTCGCCGAGAAAGAGCGAGCTGATGCAGCCGCTTGCGCACGCACCGACACCGGTGAACTCGAGAGTCACGCTCGAGTCGTTGCCTGGCTCGACGATGCCAGATCTTGTGGGCGGCCACAGCACGCTCCAGCGCAGCTCGCCCAGTTCACCGGTCTCCCCACGGCTGACCTGGTCGACCGTGGCGCCACCTCGCCGCACCGCCGCGGCGAGCCTGGTGTCGTGGGCGTCGGCGGGTGGACCGATCATGGCGCGGTCGACCATGCCGATGACCGCGGACGTGCCGCCGACGTGGTCGAGATCGTAGTGGGTGAGCACGAGCAGATCGATGCGGCCGATACCAAGAACATCGAGACAGTGGTGCAGCAGGGCCGGGTCCGGCCCCGTGTCGATCAGGGCGACCCGCCCGGCGCTGCGCACGAGCACGGCGTCGCCCTGGCCGATGTCGCAGGCGGCGATCTGCCAGTCCTGGGGGCGCATGAGTGTCTGCCGCAGTCGATCGCCAGCGGCTACGCCCGCGTAGCCGACGAGGAGCAGGGTGAGCGCGAGGGCAGCGAGCCTGCGCCAGCGACGCCGCTGCGCGGCCCTCAGCAGGACGACGACAAGACCCAGCGCTATCGCGCCGGAAACGAGAGCGACCCCGGCAGCCCCGGCAGGCCACGGAATGCTCTTGCCCGGTAGCGAGTCGAAGAAGCGTGCGACCCCGGCGATCCAGCTCGAGGGCAGCCACGCCAGTCGCGCGACGAGGATGCCCGGGCCGGGCAGCCAGGGCATCAGCACGCAGGCAACGAGGCCAAGAACCGTCGCGACGGGTGCCGCCGGTTCGGCGAGCACATTGGCCGGCACGGCGTAGAGCGGAATCGACGGGTTCAGCAGGATGAGCACCGGCTGACAGGCGAGCTGTGCCGCGAGCGGCACGGCGATAACCACCGCGAGGGCCGTGGGCAGCCACCGGGACAGCATGGCGGCCAGCGGGCGGGCGAGCAGCAGCAGCCCACCGGTTGCGAGCACCGAGAGCACAAAGCCGTAGCTGCGGGCGAGCCACGGGTCTGCGACCAGGAGGCCGAGTACGGCGAGGGCGAGCACGGGCAACCCCCGCACGGGTCGGCCACTCCCCATCGCGGCCAGCACGAGGGCCGCCATCACCGCCGCACGCAGCACGCTCGGCTGCGGCGTGACGAGCACGACGAAGCCCACGAGGGTCACCACTGCGGCCGCGAGACGCCAGCCGCGCGGCAGTCCGAGCGCCGCGCCCGCTGCCATGATGAGGGCGATGATCACGGCGCAGTTCGCCCCAGAGACCGCGGTGAGATGACTCAGCGAACTCGACTTCATCGCGGCACTCAGGGTCGGGTTCACGGCGCTCGTGTCGCCGATGGCGAGGCCGGGGAGCAAACCGCCGCCGTCCCCCGGCAGCGCGGCCGCGGCATCCGCAAACCGCGCGCGCAGACCATCTGCCCAGCCCAGATACCAGGGAGGTCCGGAGCGCAGGCTCGCCGGTCGCGCGGAGAAGAACAGGAACGCGACGTCGTCACCTGCCTCCGCGGCCGCGACGGTGCCCTGCAGCAAAACCGTTGAGCCGATGGCGAGCCTGGATCCGCCACGTGTGCCGGGCGATGGATCTTTCGACGCGAACACAGTGACCGGCGCCATAACAGCACGCTGGCGGCCACCGATGGTCACGGACTCGAGCGTGGCCGTGAACCTGGCTGTGCCGGGCTGCACGGTCTGCGTCGTCACGGCGAGGCCGTGCACGAACCTTCCCGCGGATGCGGCCTGCAGCAGTGCGCTCGGGCTGCGCGTGGCGAGCTGGCCAGCCGCAACCCCCAGCACGAGGCCGCTCGAGGCTGCGGCCACGACGACGAGCGCGAGCAGACTGAAGCCGGTGCGACCGCGGCGAAGAACGGCAACCGTGGCGCACAGGCCCGCGAGCAGCCAGGCCACGATGGACGCCAGCGCAAGCAGTGAGGGAATGGTGAGGAGGACCGCCACCGTCACCCAGGCCGCGGCGACGGGCAGTGCAAGCCGCAGGTCGACGCTCACACGGTCACGAGGTCTTTGAGCTGCTGAAAGGTCTTGTCGCCCACGCCCGTGACGCTCATGAGATCCTCGACGGCGGAGAAGCGGCCATTGCTCGTGCGCCAGTCGATGATGCGCTGCGCCATCGCCGGCCCCACGCGAGGCAGGGTTTCCAGCGTGCTGAGGTCCGCGGTATTGAGGTTGACCTTTCCGCCGGCGACGCCGGGCTTGGTGGCGACGGTGGGTGCCTCGCCGACCACCGGCACGATCAACTGCTCACCATCGGAGATGAAGCGCGCGAGGTTGACCTGCGTCTGGTCCGCAGACTCGGCGAACCCGCCCGCGGCCGCGATGGCATCCACCACCCGGTCGCCGTCTCGCAGCGAGAAGAGGCCGGGGCGCGCCACGGCGCCGACGACGTGAACAAAGATCTCCGTGCCGGACTTCGCTGTGCGCGACGGGTCGCCGGCCGAGCGGCTCGCGGCGCCGGTCGCGGAGTCGGTCGGATGCGTGCCGGCCGGCAGCGACTGGGTCGCGCCGTGCGATCCGAATGTGCTGACGAGCACGGCGATGCCGAGCCCGGCGAGAAGGAGCACGATGGCGGCACCGAGGCCCAGTTTCACCCGGCTTCCACGATGCGCCAGCAGGCGACCGGACGACGTCATGCCGGAATGCTACGGAGCGTAAGTGTGCGGCCGAACGCAATTAGCGGCGGCGGTGGGCAATCATCCTCTCCTCCTGCCGTGGGAGGAGAGGCTGCCGTGGGAGGAGAGGCTGCCCCGCGAACTCAGTGCTTGGTGACGATATTGACGAGTCGGGGCGCTCGAACGACGACCGAAGCGACCTCTCGATCACCCACCGAGCGCACCACCGGTGGGAGGGCGCGAGCGAGCCGCTCGAGCTCGGCCGGATCGATCGTCGGTGACACCTCGAGGCGGTCGCGCACCTTGCCGTCGACCTGCACGACCGCGGTCACCGAGCTCTGCACGAGCAGCGTCGGGTCGGCCTTGCGCCAGCCGTACAGGGCGACAGAGGGCGGATAGCCGAGCTTCTCCCACATCTCTTCGGCCGTATAGGGAGCGAACAGGCTGAGCGCGAGGGCGACGGTCTCGGTGGCCTCCCGCACCGCGGCATCCGCCGGTCCCGCTCCGCTGTCAATCACCTTGCGGGTCGCGCTCACTAGTTCCATGAGCTTCGCGACCACGACGTTGAACTTGAACGCCTCGACAAGTCCCGGGGCCTCGGAGAGGAAGCGGTGCGTCACCCGGCGAAGCGCGACGTCCCCCGTCTTCCACTCGATCTCTTTATTGCTCGTCACGTCGTCGGCGAGGCGCCACGCCCTGGCGAGGAACTTCGCAGAACCCGCGGGCGAGACGTCCTCCCAGTTGATGTCGTCTTCCGGAGGACCCGCGAAGGCCATCGTCAGTCGGATCGCGTCGACGCCGTGCGCGTCGATCTCATCGCCGAGATTCACGCCGCCCTTGCTCTTCGACATCTTTGAGCCGCCGGAGAGCACCATGCCCTGGTTCAGCAGAGCGCTGAACGGTTCGGTGAAGCTCACGTAGCCCAGGTCGTACAGCACCTTGGTGATGAAGCGCGCGTACAGGAGGTGCAGAATGGCGTGCTCGACGCCGCCGACATACTGGTCGACGGGCGCCCAGCGGTCAGCCTCGGCCGGGTCGAACGCCTTGGTGTCGTCGTTCGGGTCGAGGAAGCGCAGGAAGTACCAGGAGCTGTCGACGAAGGTGTCCATCGTGTCGGGGTCGCGCAGCGCCGGCGTGCCGTCGTTCGGGTTCGTGACGTTGACCCAGTCGGTGGCCGCGCCGAGCGGCGAGGTGCCCTTGGGCTTCAGGTCGAGCCCCTCCGTCGAGGGCAGGCGCACCGGCAGCTGGTCCTCCGGAACGGGGATCAGTTCGCCGTCCTCCCCGTGAATGATCGGGATGGGCGTTCCCCAGAAGCGCTGGCGGGAGATCAGCCAGTCGCGCAACCGGTAGGTCTTCGCGGACCGACCGGTGCCCGCGGCCTCCAGCTGCTCGATGATGCGGCGGATCGCGTTGCTCTTGCTGAGCCCGTCGAGCGGACCCGAGTTGATCATCCGCCCCTCGCCAGCAAGCGCGATGCCCGTGGATGCGGGGTCGAGCGGCGGCAAATCGTCGGGAAGTTCGCCGTCGACGATGATCGGGATCGCTCCCGTGACAGCGGCATTCGTGTCAACGACGACGCGCACCGGCAGGGAGACCTTGCGGGCGAAGTCGAGGTCACGCTGATCGTGAGCCGGAACGGCCATCACGGCGCCGTGGCCGTAGTCGGCCAGAACATAGTCGGCCGCCCAGATCGGGATGCGCTCACCGTTCGCCGGGTTGATGGCGAAGCGGCCGAGCGGAACGCCCGTCTTCTCGCGGCTGGCATCCTGTCGCTCGATCTCGGTCTTCTTCTGCACCTGCACGAGGTAGTCGGCGAAGTCCTTCTGCACCTCGGGCGTCGAGGCGGAGACGAGCTCAGCGGCCAGCTCAGACTCGGGGGCGACCACCATGAAGGTTGCGCCGTAGAGTGTGTCCGGCCTCGTCGTGAACACCGTGACCTTGCCGTCGAAACCGGCACCGAGGCCACCCTCGATGACGAAGTCGACATCAGCACCGGTCGAACGACCGATCCAGTTGCGCTGCATGCTCAGCACCTTGGCGGGCCAGGCGCCCTCGAGCTGGTTGAGGTCGTCGAGCAGGCGATCCGCGTAGTCGGTGATCTTGAAGTACCACTGGGTCAGCTTCTTCTTGACCACGACCGCGCCGGAGCGATCAGAGGTCCCGTCAGGCAGCACCTGCTCATTCGCGAGCACGGTCTGGTCGATCGGATCCCAGTTGACCCAGCTGTCTTTGCGGTACGCGAGGCCCTTCTCGTAGAGCTTCAGGAACAGCCACTGGTTCCACTTGTAGTACTCGGGGTCGCTCGTATGAAGCTCGCGATCCCAGTCGAAGGATGCGGCGTAGCGTCGCATGCTCTGTTTCTGCTGGTCGATGTTCGAATAGGTCCACTCGCGCGGGTCGACACCGCGCTTGATCGCGGCGTTCTCCGCGGGCAGACCGAAGGAGTCCCATCCGATCGGATGCAGCACCCTGAAGCCCTGCTGGCGCCAGTAGCGCGCGACGATGTCGCCGAGCGCGAAGGCCTCGGCGTGCCCCATGTGCAGGTCGCCCGAGGGGTACGGGAACATGTCGAGGATGTACTTGCGCGGACGCTTGTCGCCCGGGTCATCGGTGCGGAACGGCTTCAGCTCGTCCCAGCGCGCGAGCCATTTCGCCTGCAGATGGGCGACGTCGTAGTCGGACTCGTGTTCACCGGTGCTGCTGTCGTGGTCGTATGCCAAAGGGGACTCTCAATTCATCGCAGAAGTAGCCGGATCGCCCTTGATCGTGTGCCCGACGAATGCGCGAGGCACGGCCCAGTCTTCAAGGTTACTGGGCGGATGCGCGGCTCAGCTACCGGAGACGCCCGCCCCCAGCACCGCGAGCAGCGCGGCCGCCTTGAGCTTGACCTCGTCGAGCTCCTCCTCGGGCACGGAGAGCGCGGTGATTCCGCCTCCGGTGCCGATGGTGGCGCCGCGATGATCGAGCACGATGCTGCGGATGACCATGGCGAGTTCGATGCGCCCGTCGAGACCGAAGTAGCCGAAGGCGCCCGAGTAGACGCCGCGCGGTCGCCGCTCCAGGCCATCCAGGATGCTCGTCGCGCTCGACTTGGGGGCGCCGGTCATCGAGCCGGCGGGAAAGCAGGCGAGCACCGCATCCACGGGGCGCGTTCCGCTGCGCAGGCGGCCACGCACTGTGCTCACGAGCTGGTGCACCTGGGCGTAGCTCTCCACCTCGAGCAGGCCCGGAACGCTCACCGAGCCCACCTCGCTCACCTTTGCGATGTCGTTGCGCATGAGGTCGACGATCATGAGGTTCTCGGCGCGTTCCTTCTCGCTCGCCTCGAGCTCGCGGCGCAGGGCCAGGTCTTCCTCCGCAGTAAGGCCTCGGCGACGGGTGCCCTTGATCGGTCTCGACTCGATGGTGCCGTCGGCATCGACGGTGAGAAAGACCTCGGGCGAGGAACTCAGCAGCGAGAACTCGCCGACCCGCAGGTACCCGCCGTGATGGCTTGGGCTCGACGCCCGCAGCGCGAGATAGCTGGCGGCAGGCTCCGCCCGGATGTCGACCTCGACCTCCGTGGTCAGGCACAGCTGGTAGGCGTCACCGCGCGTGATCGCAGCCTGGCAGTTCCGGATCATCCCGAGGTATTCGTCGTCGCTGTAGCGCCAGCGCACCTCGGTCGCCGATGGGACTACTGGTGCCGCGAGCGACTTCTGTGTCTTTCCCAGCGCCGCAAGGACGCTGTCGCGCCACTCACCCCGCTCCCCCGACCAGTCCTCACCCAGCGCGACGAGGGTCACGGTGCGTGCCGCGTGGTCGAACTCGATCATCCTGAGGACCTCGAGCCAGGCGGCGTCGGGATAGCGGGAGCGTCGCGGCACATCCGGAGCACCCATCGTCGTGGAGCGAAGCTCGTAGCCGAACCAGCCCACCCAGCCGAGCCTGAAGCCGCCGGCACCGCTACCCTGGGCGCCATCCGTGATGTCACCGCGCGCGCTCTCGTCGAGGAACTCGAAGATGTCTCCCGCCACGGTTTCGCTGTCTTCTCCCGTGCCGCTGACCGTCAGCGTGCCGGCAGCCAGCGAAGCCGTGACGAGCCGGGCGCCCTGCCCCACATAGCTGTAGCCCTTGACCGCTCCTCGACCGGCGTCGAGCCAGAAGACGCGATCGTCTGCCGCGTGGAGCGCCGCGAAGACGACATCGGGGTCGAACCAGGGTTCCAACTGATGTCGAACGACGTCGTTGCGCATAACCTAACTCTATGAGCGGAGCAGTTTCACCCGGTGCTGCGTCGCGGGTCGCCGGGCTCTATCGCTGGCAGCACGACGAACTCGAGTTCCTCGACTATTGCGACCCGGCAGAGCTGTCGCTCGAAGTCGCAGATTCCTGGCTTGTCAGCGACAGCCTCGTGCTCGCGCTCGAGCTGCATCGCTCGCGCTTCTTCGCCTCGATCAAGGCCCGCGGGTTCGATGCAGCCATCGCCGAGGAGTTCTGGGATGCCGCCGTTGACGCCATCCCGAGGACTGGCGACTGGTTCCCCAGGGTCGAGCTTGTCTCCCGCGCAGGAGCGCCGCACCTTCAGTTTCGCTTGCGGAGCGCACCGGCGCGCTCGCGATCGATCGTGCTCGCAACCCACGTCGGCGACGACCCACGCACCGCGCCGACGATCAAGGGCCCAGACCTCGCCGCGATGCTCAGGATCCGCACCGAGGTGCAGGCGCTCGGAGCCGATGACGCCGTGCTGCTGTCGCCGCTCGGCTTCGTTGTCGAGGGGGCACACACCTCGCTTCTGTGGTGGCGCGGCAACGTGCTGTGCGCTCCACCAGCAGAGTTCGGGCGGATCGACAGGGTCACGGCGAAGAGCATTCTCACCCTGGCGACCGTGCTCGGCGTGAAGCTTTCCTACGAGGCGGTTGCGCCGCGAGAACTCGAGGGGCTGGAGGTGTGGGCGGTGAACGCACTGCACGGCATTCGCCTGGTCACCTCGTGGATCGACGGGCCCGCCACCGCGGAGGAGCCCGGCCGCCTCAAGCAGTGGCGCAGCCTACTCGACACGCTGAAGAAGCCGATGTCGCCGGCGGTGGAGAGCGCACCGTGAACGACGCACTCAACTGGATTCTCGGTGTGGTGCACGAGGTCGATCCGGTGGTGCGCATCCTGCTTGCCGCGGTCGGGATCTTCTGTGAAACCTCCATCCTGATCGGGCTCATCGTGCCCGGTGACACGATCGTGATCGTCGCCGCGACGGCGACGACGAACTGGCTGGAGTACGCCGCGCTGCTGATCGCCGTGATCATCGGGGCCCTGGGAGGCGAGACTGTCGGCTTCGCGCTCGGCCACTATTTCGGCCCCAAGATCCGCTCCAGTTGGCTCGGCCGTCGCATCGGCGAGACGCACTGGGTGCGGGCCGAAAACTACCTGGACCGGCGCGGAGGCATCGCCGTCTTCATCTCCCGCTTTCTCCCCGTGCTTCACTCGCTCATCCCGCTCACCGTGGGCATGAGCACGATGCGCTACCGCAAGTTCATGGCCTGGACCGCCCCCGCCTGTGTGGTCTGGGCGCTCGCCTATGTGAGCGTCGGCTGGGCGGCGGCGGACTCCTACCGGCATCTCTCGCAGCAGCTGCACTTCGCGGGCTATGTCTTCGTGGGCGTCGTCGTGGTCTTCCTGATCCTCGTGGTGCTCGTGAAGAAGCTCATCGCCAGAAGCCAAGCGCGACACATGCTCTATCCGGGCGACGGCGACGCCAACACGATCGATGCGCCGTACGTCGAGGACTGATGCGCCGACTGCAGACGGCAGAAGGGGGCGGATGCCGCGCATCCGCCCCCTTCGCTCGCAGCGTTCTGACTACTTGACGATGCCCACCTTGGCGAGCCACGCCTTGGCGATGACCGCCGCAGACTTCTTGTCGTTGACGCTCTCTGCGTTCAGGTTGACGAGATCTTCCTGCGACAGCTTGGCGTCGACCTTGTTGAGGATCGACTCGGCCTTGCCGTCTACCTTCTTCGAGACGATCGGAGCGACGTTGTCGGGGAAGAACAGCCCGTCTGGGTCTGCCAGCGCAACAAGGTGGTTCGACTTGATGTTCGGGTCGGCCGTGTAGATGTTGGCCAACTGGATCTCGTTGTCGACGAGCGCCTTGACCGTGAGCGGTCCGCCGCTGTCTTCGACCGCCTTGAATCCGGCGGTCGTGATGCCGTACTTGTCCTTGAGCGCCTTCGGGCCATAGGGTCGCGTCTCCAGCTCGGAGTTGCCACCGACGGTGATCGGCTCCTTGACGTTCTTGAGCGAGGCGATGTCGGTGAGGTTGTACTTGTCGGCGAAGGCCTTCGTCACTGTCCAGGAGTTCTGGTCGGCGGCATCGGCCATGTCGAGCACCCGCAGGTTTTTGGGAAGCGCGGCCGCGAGAGCGGTGTGCACCGCGTCGGGCTTGCCACCGGCTGCGTTCTTGTCGAGCGCCTGCAGCAGGCTGCCGATGTACTCGGGGAAGACGTCGATCTTGCCCGCCTCGATCTCGGGCAGGTAGACCTCGCGCTGACCGATGTTGAACTGGCGATCCACCGTGTACCCACCGGCCTCGAGAGCCTGCGAGTAGATCTCCGCGACGATCTCGTTCGAGTAGTACTGCTGCGATCCCACGACGAGCGATCCGCCTGCCGCGGGGGTCTTGTCCCCCGTGGTCAGAGGGTTACTCGAAGCACACCCTGAAAGGGCGATTGCTGCCCCAACCACGACTGCGCCCAGGGCGACGAGTCGGCCTTTTCCTCCTGTGAACATGACTGCATTCCTTATCGGTAATGGGTTGTTAGCCCGTGGTCGCACGAAATCCGGATGATTTCACGCGAAGCTGTGGTGTCTGGCCGGCGACAACTCCCGCGGGCACGACGAGTCGCTGCAGGATGCCGAAGACGATCTCCGACACGATGGCGAGAACGATCACGAGGATCGACCCCGCCAGCATCTGCGGGTAGTCGTTGGTCTTGAGCCCGCGGAACAGGAAGAGACCGAGCCCGCCGCCGCCCACGTAATCCGCGAGCGTCGCTGTGGCGATGACCTGCAACGCGGCGAGCCGCAGCCCGCCTATGAGCAGCGGAAGCCCGAGCGGAATCTCCACCCGGCCCACGATCTGCCACTCGGTCATGCCCACCGCGCGCGCCGCATCGATGGTGTGTCGGTCGATGGCTTCGAAGCCCGAATACGCCCCAGCGAGGATCGAGGGCACGGCCAGCACGACGAGCGCGATGAACGGCGCCTCGAGCCCGATGCCCACCCCGAGCGCGATGATGATGAGCAGGCCCAGGGTCGGCAGGGCCCGGATGCCGCCGGAGAGTGCGATCGCGACGCTGCGGCCCCGGCCGGTGTGCCCCACGACGTACCCGACTGGAATCGCGATAACGGCCGCCACGGCAACGACGGCAAGGCTGATGACGACGTGCTGCAGCGTGCGCGTATCCACACCGTCGTAGCCGCCGAGATGCGCGGGATCGAAGATCCAGCGGATGGCGTCGGCGAAGTAGTTCATGCGATCGCCGCCCTCGCCGTGTCCCTGCGCGCAGTCGTCGCAGCCGGATTCGCTCGTGTCCACGGCATGAGCATCCGGCCGATGGCCACGAGGGCGACGTCGATTACGAGCGCGATGACAATGGTCAGCACGATCCCGGTGAGGATCTCCTCAGGGATATTGCGTTGGAACCCATCCGTGAACAGGGAACCGAGGCTGCCGATGCCGAGCACCGCTCCGACCGTCGTGAGGCTGATGGTGCTGACCGAGACGACGCGGAGTCCTGCGAGCAGCACCGGACCGGCGAGCGGGAGCTCGACGCGCCAGAATCGCGACCACCCGGAGAAGCCCATGGCGGTGGCGGACTGGGTGACATCCGGATCGACCGATTCGAGGCCGTCTGCCGTGGATCGCGCCATAAGAGCGAGGCCGTAGATCGTGAGGCTGATGGTCACGTTGATGCTGTCGCGGATGCTCGTTCCGATGAAGAGCGGCAGCACGAGGAAGAGCGGCAGAGAGGGGATCGCGTACAGCAGCGCGCTCACGGTGAGCACGAAACCGCGGCTGCGGCGGAACCGATTGGCGAACCAGCCCACGGGAACGGAGAGCAAAAAGCTCAGCAGGATGGCGGGGAGTGCCGTGGCCAGATGAGCGAGCGTGAGCTGCCCGATGAGTGGGAGGTTGCCGAGCACCCAGGTCATCGACCCGTGCTTCCGTCTGGGTCGGAGACGAGCACTCCGGCCGCCCGACCCTCGCTGTCGACGACGATCTCGCCGCGCTCGGTCTTGCGGATGCTGAGCGCGCGCTTTCCCTTCTCGGCACCGATGAAGTTCGCGACGAAGTCGTTCGCGGGCGCGGAGATGATCTCGGTCGGCGACCCGACCTGCGCCACCTTGCCGCCCTTCTCCAGGATGACGACCTGATCGCCGAGCAGGAAGGCCTCATCGATGTCGTGGGTGACAAAGACCACGGTCTTGTCGAGCTCACGTTGGAGGCGGATCAGTTCTGTCTGCAGTTCTGCCCGGACGATCGGGTCGACCGCGCCGAACGGCTCATCCATCAGCAGGATGTTCGGGTCAGCCGCGAGGCCGCGCGCGACTCCGACTCGCTGCTGCTGGCCGCCGGAGAGCTGGCTGGGGTAGCGATCGGCGAGCGAGCGGTCGAGACCGACGGTGTCGAGCAGCGCGAGCGCGCGCTCGCGAGCCGCCTTCCGCCGCATCCCGTTCAGCACGGGAACCGTAGCGACGTTGTCGATCACGGTGAAGTGCGGGAGCAATCCCGAGTTCTGCATGACGTAACCGATGCGACGGCGCAGCGCCACCGGTTCGAGGGTTCCGGTGTTCTCACCATCGATCTCGATCGCGCCGGAGGTGAGTTCCACCATGCGATTGATCATGCGCAGCAGCGTCGTCTTGCCCGATCCGGAGGACCCCACGAGCACCGTCGTCTTGCGGGAGGGCATAACGAGGCTGAAGCCTTCGACCGCGACCGTGCCGTCGGGAAACCGTTTGGTTACGTCGCGGAACTCGATCATCGATGGCTCATTCCTGGTCGTCGTCCACCCGAATGCGTGGCATCCACTCAAACACTATTCGGAGCCGCTGTCATTCCCGGATGGGTTAAATAAGCGCGGAAAAGGCCAGCACGTCACACGAGTAACGCCGCGGCGTGACGATCGCGATGCAGCGATCGCGACGACCGGCTTAGCGGGAGTAGTACCCCGCGAGGTAGTCAACGGCCACCTTGCGGGCCTCGTCGATGAACTTCTTGTCACCGTCGCCGAACGCGAAGGCGCGGGCCAGCAGGGCGTCCGCAAGCTCGAGCGCGACCTCCACCCGAAACCGCAGCTGCGCATCGTCTTTAAGGTCGAAGCGATCGCTCAGGATGGCGGCAAGTTGGCTCGCAACGGTGCCATTGCCGGTCGATCCCTGAGCACGCGGTCGAACATCGAGCACGTCTCCGAAGCGAAGGGACTTGAAGCCCGGCTCGTCGCGAAAGAAGGCCGCGATGCCGTCCACCGCGGCTTCGACGGCCCGGGCCCAGCCCGTGACGGCCGAGTCGCTCGCCCCGGCGAGACCGCGCGAGGTGAACTCGTTCAGATTGCGCGCACTGAGGCTCTGCAGAACGGCGATGCGGTCGGGGAAGTAGCGGTACACGGTGCCGATGGAAGCGCCGGCACGCTCGGCGACCATTGCCGTCGTGAGACGCTCGTAGCCGATCTCGCCGATCACCGAGGCGGCGGCATCCAGAAGCGCGGTGAGTCGCGCGGTGCTCCTCGCCTGTACCGGCTCATTCCTGAGCAGAGTGGCACCCGCAGGCAACGCGTCAACCACGTGGTGTGCAACCATTTGCGACTCCCTTTCGACTGACGACAATTCTATCCTGCCCCCGCAACGGGGGCGTCAGTTCCCACACCGGAATACATGTAAAGATCTTCCATATTTGACGTCGCCCGCGTGGCTGCAGCCCGCGGTTACGGGATTGATTGAGGCACCCTGAAAGGCCCCGGAGGACTCCCGCACACAATCGTGAAAGACTCTAGGGATGGCCAGGTCCCGCAGAGTGTCCGCCCGCGGGCGCACAACCGAGACCGAAACAGAGCCCATCATCCATCTCGCCGCGCGAATCGAAGACTCCTTCCACCGCTTCCGCGAGAAGCGCGCGCGCAAGCGCGGACTGACCCCGGTGGTCATCGCCTACACCGGTTACGGCGCCCCCGGCTGGAGCAGGGTGCTCTGCCGGGTGTTGCTCGCCAAGCCGGGCGCCGAGGACGTGCGGTACAAGAAGATTCGCGGATGGCGCAGCTTCACGAGCGTTCCCGTCAACGATGTCGCGGTTACCGTCACGATCGGCGATGTCGAACAGGTCGTCACGGCCGACCGCGGCGGCGTGGTGGACGAGGTGCTCACCTGTGACCTCACCCCCGGTTGGCACACCATCACGCTGCGCACCGAGGACTCTGCGCCCGTCGAGGCACCCGTGTTCATCGTCGATCCGGCCGTGCGATTCGGGATGATCTCCGACGTGGATGACACCGTGATGGTCACGGCGCTCCCCCGCCCGCTGCTCGCCGCGTGGAACACCTTCGTGCTCGACGAGCACGCCCGGCGACCCGTGCCCGGCATGGGCGTGCTCTACGAGCGATTGCTCCGCGCTCATCCGGGCGCGCCGGTCATCTACCTCTCCACGGGCGCCTGGAATGTCGCTCCGACGCTCAGCCGCTTCCTCTCGAGAAATCTCTTTCCTGCCGGGCCGCTGCTTCTCACCGACTGGGGGCCGACCCACGACCGGTGGTTCCGCAGCGGTCAGGCGCACAAGGCCGAGAGCCTCGCCCGGCTTGCAGGAGAGTTCCCTAACATCAGGTGGCTGCTCATCGGTGATGACGGTCAGCACGACGAGTCGCTCTACGACACCTTCGCGAGCGAGTGCCTGCCCAGCGTCGAGGCCGTCGCCATCCGTCAGTTGTCGAACAGCGAGGCCGTGCTCGCGGGTGGTCGCAGCCGTGCCGAGGAGCAGGGTGAGAAGCACGGCATCCGCTGGATCTATGGACCGGATGGCGCGAGCCTCGCCGACCAGCTCAGCGAGGCCGGCATCCTCGCTCCCTGAGGGACACCGGTTGGGCGATACCTGTTGGGCGCTACCAGGTGACCCGCTACCAGTTCCTCGGCCCGTCCGAGCCAGCTGCATAGCTGTCGAGCGCCACGTCACCCTTCTTCCAAGCGGCGAGGATGGGCGTCACGATGCGCCAGCACTGCTCCACGGCATCGTCGCGCACCGAGAGCGTCGGGTCGGCCGACAGGATGCCGGCCAGCACCTCTCCGTAGGGAATCAGTTCACCGCTCCCGAAATCGGCATCCACAGTGACCCGATCGAGCGTGAAGGGATTGCCCTCACCATTGATGTTCAGGTCGAAGCTCAGTCCCTCGGGCGCAAGCGAGATGCGCAACTCCGCCGGGGCGGGATGGCCGCTGAGCCCGGTCGGCAGGTGCGGCACGTCCTTGAACGTCACCACGATTTCCTGCCGCTTACGCGCGAGCGCCTTGCCGGAGCGCAGCACGAACGGAACACCTGCCCAGCGCCAGTTCTCGATCCCGAGCGTGATCTCGACGAGCGTCTCGGTCTCGAGCGAGGGGTCGACGCCCTTTTCCTTCGCGTACGAGGGAATCGCGCGGTCGCCGATCTTTCCCGCCGTGTAGCGCGCCCTGCGGCTCGCCGCGGCGGGGTCGCCGCCCCACGCCCTCGTGGCCCGCAGCGCCTGCGCGATCGCGCCTCGCAGGTCGTCCGCGTCGATGCTTGACGGCGGTTCCATCGCGACGATCGCGAGCACCAGGAGCAGGTGGCTCTGGATCATGTCGATCAGTGCGCCCGCCCTGTCGTAGTATCCGGCCCTGCCCTCGAGCGCGAGTTGCTCGTCGAACACGATCTCGACGCGCTCGACATTGTCGGCGTTCCACAGCTGCTCGAAGATGCGATTCGCAAAGCGCAGGCCGAGCAGGTTCAACACGGTCGACTTCCCGAGAAAATGATCGACCCGATGGATGTCCTGCTCCGGGATGAGCGTCAGAAGCTGGCGGTTGAGCGCCTCCGCGCTCTTCAGATCGGTGCCGAACGGCTTCTCCAGGGCGAACACGGTGCCCTTCGGGAGGTCCACGTCGCCGAGCGCGGAGCAGGCGGCGATGGTGACTTGCGGCGGCAGTGCGAAGTAGAGCGCGGGCGTGCCGTGGCTCGCCTCGAGAATGCGGCGGAGGTCATCCGGGTTGGTCACGTCGGCCTGCAGATAGTGGGACGCCGAGGCCACGGCGGCGGAGCGGGAGCCGCGTGCGTGGCCGGCCTTGAAGGAGGCCGCCACTCGCTTGCGCCAGGCCGCATCCGTCATCGCGTCCTGCCCGACGCCGAGCAGCTGCAGGTCACCGCCGCGGCCGCTGTCGAGAAGTTCGCCGAGCCCCGGGAGAAGAAGCCTCTGGGCTAGGTCGCCACTCGCGCCCAGAATGATGAGGGTCCCTATGCGGTCAGCCATCTTTGCAGAATAGCTGTGACACTTTACAGATGTCTCTGAAGATCGAGGATTACGCACTGATCGGCGACTGCCACACCGCTGCTCTCGTCGGCAACGACGGGAGCATCGACTGGCTCTGCCTTCCCCGCTTCGACTCCCCCTCCGTGTTCGGCGCCCTCCTCGGGGATGCAGAACACGGTCGCTGGAGACTCGCCCCCACGGGAGACGAGGTGGAGTCGAACCGACATTACGTCGAGGGGACGTTCATTCTCGTGACCCGCTGGGTGACTCCGACGGGTGAGGTCGAGGTGACCGAATTCATGCCGTACGGCGACCGCCGGGCGGATCTCGCGCGACGAGTCGTCGGCATCTCCGGAAGCGTCGAGATGGAGCAGGACCTGCGCATCCGGTTCGGTTATGGCGATGCGGTGCCGTGGGTGCGCCAGGTGCCGGAGAGGAAGGACAACGCGCTCATTGCGGTCGCGGGGCCGGATGCGATCATCATGCGCGGTCCGAAGCTGCACGCCTCCGACCACTCGCACACCTCCACCTTCACCGTGAAGGAGGGCGAGACCGTCGACCTCTCGATGACCTGGTACCCATCGCATCGCGAGCCGCCGTCGCGCCCCGACATGGAGGCGGGCCTGCGCAGGACGAAGAAGTGGTGGCACGACTGGACCGCGGCGACCACGCCATCGCCGGTCTACGAAGAACAGGTTCGCCGCTCGCTCCTCGTGCTGAGGGCACTGACCCATGAAGACACTGGCGGCATCGTCGCGGCCGCCACGACCAGCCTTCCCGAGGACTTCGGCGGCACCCGCAACTGGGACTACCGCTACGTCTGGCTGCGAGACGCCTCGCAGACCCTGCACGTTCTGCTCAACCACGGCGCGGGCGACGAGGCACCGGCGTGGCGCAACTGGCTGCTGCGCGCGGTGGCGGGAGATCCCGCCGACGTGCAGATCATGTACGGGCTGAGCGGTGAACGGCGCCTGACGGAGACCGTGCAGGAGAGCCTGCCGGGCTACGAGGGCTCGGCGCCGGTGCGGATCGGCAACGATGCCTTCAGCCAGTACCAGGGCGACGTCTTCGGCGAGGTCATGCTCGGCCTTCAGGCCGCGAGGGAAAAGGGACTCGAGGAGACCGAGTTCTCCTGGCCGCTGCAGCGCGCCCTGATGAGCTACATCGAAGACAACTGGCAGCGGCCAGACAATGGCATCTGGGAGATCCGCGGCAAGCTGCGACACTTCACGCACTCCCGCGCCATGATCTGGGCGGCCTTCGACTGCGCGGTGAAGGCCGTGCGCGACTTCGGGCTGGACGGCCCCGTGGAACGCTGGGAGTCCATCCGGGACCAGGTGCGCGACGAGATCGAGCTCAAGGGCTTCGATCACAAGCGCAACACCTACACCCAATACTTCGGCAGTAAGAACGTCGACGCCTCGCTGTTGCAGCTCTCGCAAATCGGCTACGTGCGGCCCGACGACCCACGGATGCTCGGCACGGTCGCCGCGATAGAAGAAGAACTGCTGCGAGACGGCCTTCTGCTGCGCTACCGCACGGAGACCGATGTTGACGGGCTGCCGCCGGGCGAGCATCCGTTCCTGGCCTGCTCCTTCTGGCTGGTTGAGCAGTATGCGCTCAGCGGTCGCATCGTCGACGCGACGATGCTGATGGATCGGCTCGTCTCGTTCTGCAACGACGTGGGCCTCCTGAGCGAGGAATACGACGTCACGAGCAAGCGGCAGGTGGGTAATACTCCGCAGGCGCTGTCGCACCTGGCGCTCGTGCGTGCCGCCGATGCCATCTCGAGCACACTCCCGAAGTCTGACGACTGACTTCGGCGGTTTCGCCACATTCCCCGAAAGGGGGCGGCGCGGTGCTTGACCTGCTGGATAACCGCTGGTAGCTTTCTTACTGCTCCCCTGTCTGTCCCCCTAAATGCGGACAGCATTTACAGGACAGTGGCGCACAAAGTTCTCGTACCCGACGGGAACGTTCCTTACCCGAAAGGAACAGCCTGCTGATGCACGCTGTGCTTGCGGCCCTCCCCCAGGGCACTAACGCGGTCATCCTGCCGATCGTTGTGACGATCATCATTGCCACGGCGGTGCTCGCTGGCATCGCACTCTATGTGCGACGCCAGCGGCTCGCCGGGCATTTGAACGGTCTGAACGCCTCGGCGAGCGCAGTCTCGGCAACCGGTGTTCTGCTGAGTGCGCTCCTCGTGAGCATCGCCCTCGGCAACGCCTCCATCGCGACCGCGGCGCCGGCACCGCTGCTTCCGGCCGAGAGCGGTCCCGTCGTCGTGCTCCCGATCCCGACCGACCTCGACGGCATCCAGCTTCCGACCAAGTAGCGCGGGTTCGTCCTCCCAGACGCGCCGCTTCGCCCGCGGGCTACGCTTGACCAGTGCGGTTGACCACGATCCTGCAGACCTCGTCACGCAGCCCCCTCCTCCAGGTGTTCAAGACGTCGATCGCGGCGATCGCATCCTGGCTTCTCTGTAACCTGCTGCTCGGCCAGCCGTTCCCCATCTTCGCCGCCATCGCGGCACTGCTCGTCGTGCAACCGAGCGTGAACCAGTCCCTCACCAAGGGCGTCGAGCGCAGCATCGGCGTCATCGCGGGCGTCGCACTCGCCTATGGGATGGGGCTGTTGTTCGGCTCGTCGAGCTGGATCGTGCTCGCCGTCATCGTGATCTCGCTGCTCATCGCCTGGGCTCTGAGGCTCGGGCCCGGCTCGACCAATCAGATCCCCATCAGCGCGATGCTCGTGCTCTCGATCGGCGCGCAGACTCCCGATTACGCGGCAAATCGCATCATCGAGACCATCATCGGTGCCGTCGTGGCCCTGCTCGTGAACGTCGCGATCGTTCCACCCGTGCTTCTCGAACCCGCGCACGAGGCGGTCGCCAAGCTCGCGGGTGGCGTCGCCTCCGTACTCGACGGCCTCTCGGATGCGCTGAGCGTCAAGCAGAAACCGGCGCAGCGAATGGCACTGCTCGAGGAGGCGAGGGCGCTTCGCACGCTGCGGGATGCCGCGCTGGATAAGGTCTCCCGCGCCGAGGAGAGCCTGAGCTTCAATCCCCGCGGCGGCCGGCACCGCGAGGTGCTCGAGCACGACCGGCTCTTCTTGACCTCGCTTACCGCGCTCGTGACGCAGGTACTTGGCATGGCCCGAGCGGTGCACGACCACTACAGCGACAACCTGGGGGCGGATCCCATGGTCGGTGCGATGGCGATCGAAATGGAGCGGGCGGCGCACGATCTGCGGCTCCTCGCCCGCCGACCCATAGGCGGCTCTCCCGACTCTGAACCGCCGCCGGTCACGGCTGACCTTCCGGCGCTCACCGCCCCGCTCGTGGTCGCGAAGCCGAGTGCGGAAAACTGGATCCTGGTCGGCTCGCTGCTGGAGGACCTTCGCCGAGTGCGCGAGGGCATCGTGGGACGTCAGCAGTAGTAATGACCACGAAATCGACGCGGGATGCGGCGCCGCGCTACGGAGTCGTGTCGCTTCTGCTGTCCACGCACCCCGGGCCGGCCATCGCCGTCACCGTGGTCGCGGTGGTGCTCGGCATGGCCGTGGGCCTCGAGCCGTGGCGCGTCGTGCTCCTCGGTCTCGCCGTGCTCGCGAACCAGTTCTCGGTCGGCCTCTCCAACGACTGGCTGGATGCCGAGAGGGATGCTGCGGTCGGCAGGCGGGACAAGCCCGTCGCTCGCGGGTGGATCTCCACTCGCGCGGTGCGCGGCGCAGCCTTCGCGACGGCGGCCGTCGCTATCGCGCTCACCCTGCCACTGGGACTGCCCGCGACGCTCGCTCACGCCGTCTTCATCCTGTCGGCGTGGGGCTACAACCTCGGCCTTAAGAGCACAGCACTCTCGGTTCTGCCCTATGTTCTCAGCTTCGGGCTGCTTCCTCTGATCGCCACCCTCGCGCTGCCGACTCCGGGCGTCGCCGCCGGCTGGGCAATGACCCTCGGCGCACTGCTCGGCGTCGCCGCGCACTTCGCCAACGTGCTGCCCGACCTCGAGGATGACAGGGTCACCGGCGTGCGCGGGCTGCCGCACCGGCTCGGAGGCCGGGTGAGCGGGATCGTGACGTATCTTGTGCTCGCCGCGGCATCCGTCGTCGCACTGCGGGGGCCACGCGGGCCGGTCGGCTGGCTACAGTTTGCGGGAGCTGCCATCGGAATCGCCATCGCGGTGGCGGGCATCGCGCTCGTCGTCACGCGACCGCCGAGCCGACTGCTGTTCCAGCTGATCATCCTCGCCGCACTGATCGATGTGGCCGAACTCGCCCTCGCCGGCGAACGACTGCTCGCCTGAGCATCAGTCCGCCGCGGCCTCGGCGGGGGCATCCGCGATCGGTGCCCGGTCGCTGGCATGCAGATTCCGGATGCCGAACGCCGAGATCACGCCGCCCGCGATGAGCAGCGCTCCCGTGACCACGAGTCCGCGATGCAGACCGGACACATCGAGCTTCGCGCCGATGATGATGCCGAGCATGGCGACGGCGACGAGACCGGCGACCCTCGACACAGCGTTGTTGATCGCGGAACCGATGCCCGCCTGGCTCTCGTCGATCGAACCGAGGATCGCCGCTGTGAGCGGCGCGACGGTGATCGAGAGCCCGAGGCCGAAGACAAGGGTGCCCGGCAGCACCTGGGTCCAGTAATCGGCCGTCTCGTCGATGCGGATGAGCAGGAGGTAGCCGATGCCGGCGATGATCGGCCCGATGGTCATGAACAGTCGCGGTCCGTGGCGACCGGCGAGCGTGCCGAAGACCGGCGAGAGGGCGATGTTGAGAATCGACACGGGAATCATGGCGAGACCGGCGAGCGTGGCGGGATAGTTCGCGACCTGCTGGAGGAACACGACGACGAGCAGACCACCCATCGAAAGGGCCGCGTAGATCGCAACCGTGGCGATATTGCCCATCCCGAAGTTGCGCACGCGGAACAGGCCGAGCGGCATCATCGGCTGCTTCGCCGTGTGCTCCCGCCAGAGGAAGGCCGCGAGCGCGACGACGCCGACGGCCAGCGGCAGGTAGATAACGGGGCTCGACCAGCCGTAATTGCCCTGCTCGATGAGGGCGAAGACGGGTCCTCCGAGGCCGACGATTCCGAGGATGGCGCCCGCATAGTCGATGGCCACTCCCGGCTTGCGCGCATCCTTCTGCTTGAGCACGGCGAGGAGCCAGAGCGCGACCGCGATCGGCAGCACGTTGATCACGAAGATCAGGCACCACGAGAGCAGGTCGACGAACAGCCCGCCGATGAGCGGGCCGGCGAGGAAGGCGCCGCTCGTCCATGCCGTCCACAGACCGATCGCCCTGGCCTGGGCGGCGCCGCGGAACGACGACATGATGATCGCGAGCGAACTCGGAACGAGCAGTGCCCCCGCGATTCCCTGCAGGCCGCGAGCGACCACCAGGAATTCGCCACTCGGAGCTATGCCACAGAGCAGTGAGGCCGCACCGAAGCCGACGAGGCCCCAGCGCAGCACGACGATGCGTCCGAAGACATCCGAGAGCGAACCGGCGACGAGGATGAGCGCGCCGAGCGTGATGAGGTAGGCGTCCACCACCCACTGCTGGATGCTCAGACCGCCGCCAAGATCGTGGCTGATCGCGGGCAGCGCCACATTGATCACCGAACCGTCGAGGAACGCGACGAATGAGGCGAGGATGGCGATCGCGAGCACGAGGCGCTGCGCACGCGTCATGACCTGCTGTGTTCCGGGCTTTGTGCTCATGGCCTCATTCTGGACCCGTCGCACCCCCGACGGCTTCTCGCACCGCGGCCAGGAGCCGCGGATCGTTCAGCGGGCGAAAGTGTCCGCTCAACTGCAGCTCGATGTTCCTCGCACCCTCGAGCCTGCTGCCCTCGGGAATCACCGGATCGAAGCTGCTGAAGATCGACGTGATGCGGGAGTTCGCCTCGAGATTCGCGGCGAGGGTGGCAATCGTCTCGTTGGTGGGCAGGAACGCGCGCAACGGTGCCGCCGGAGCATACCTGGCCAGGCGCGAGCCCGAAAACGGGGAATTGATCGCGACCATGCTGTCTATGCGATCGGCCACGGCATCCGTCACCATGAGCTGCTTGCCGATGATGCCGCCCTTGCTGTGCCCCACGATCACCGTGTGTCGAAGGTCACGCTCGACGAGGATGCGAGTGGCCAGTTCCGCACTGTCGGCGATCGGCTTGCGGTTGTAGCCGAGTTCTTGAACGACGTGCACCGGATGCCCGAGCCGGTTCAGCAAGTCCCCGATCGGCTTCAGAAACTGCCAGTTCTCATACACGCCGGGCAGCAAGAGGACCGGAGGCGCCTCCCCCGTGGCGTAACGCTCGGGAATCGCGGCATCGGCGAGGTAGTGCAGCTGCACCCCGGCCGCATACACGTGGTCGAGCGTCCACACCCAACTCCAGCGTGCGACGCTCATGCGGAGCCGTGTTCGACGATCATTGCCGCGACCTCGCGCGGCCGGGAGTACATGATGACGTGCGCCCCGGGCAGTTCGCGTAGTTCGGCATCCGGTATGAGCGCGGTCACGGATGCGGCCCAGTCGCGCGGCACAATCGGGTCGGTCGTGCCGCGCACCACGAGCGTCTTCGCCTGCACGCCGGGCAGTCGCTCCTCCATGTGGTCGTCGAGCAGATTCGGAACCTGGGACAGGAAGTACGGGATGCCGCAGCGGAACAGGTAGTCGGTGGCGACGATGAGGTTGGCCGCCGGCGACTCCCCCGGCAGGTCGGCGAGCAGCAGGCGCAGTTGCGTGGGCAGGGTGCGCTCGGCGGGGTTCGTCGTCGGCGCGAGCAGCACCAGACGGTCGGTGATCTCCGGCTGGTCCACCGCGAGGCGGGAGACGACCTGCGTGCCCATCGAATGGCCGACGAGGACGGGGTCGGGGATGCCCTCGAGCTCGAGGAAGCCGGCCAGGACATCCGCGTGTTCCTGGATCGACACTCGTCGATGCGGATTCGGTGTGAAGCCGTAGCCCGGAAGGTCGATGAGGAAGACGTCACCGGCCGCCGCCAGCTCCGCGGCGAGGGGGCGGAAGTAGCGGGAGGAGACTCCGATGCCGTGCACGAGCACGAAGCTGCGTGCGGGCACGCGTGCACCTGCGTGTGGCAGGCGAGTGACGCCCAATTGCAGACCGGCCACGCGGTTGAGCGTGGAACGCGAGCGGACTCCGCGGATGCTCCGCGCGCCCCGGTCGGCAACGAGGTACTCTGCGCTCACGCCTTCACCCTAACCTCGCCGAGATCGCACCCCGCTCAGGCGCAGGATTCTCTCGGCCCGCGTGCAGGCTCGAGGAGCGCCGCGAACCTATGCTGGGCACACCATGACGCCGCCCTCCACTGCCACTCCGCCGTCCCGCCGATGGTTGTGGTGTGCCATCGGCCTCACTGCGGTCATCGGGGGACTCGGCGCGGCAGAGCTCGTCGCGGCACTCATCGCACCGGCAGCGAGCCCACTGCTCGTCGTGGGTGCCCTCGTGATCGATCTCGTGCCTGGGTGGGTCAAGGATGCCGTGATCGCCCTGTTCGGCACGGCCGACAAGCTCGTGCTGCTCATCACCCTCGGCGTTCTGGTCGCCATCGTCGCAGCCTTCGCCGGGCTCCTGGAGCGCGCGCGCAGGCCGTGGGGCGGCGCGCTGATCGCGGTCGTCGGGCTCATGGGCATCGTCGCGGCGGTCACCAGGGCGAATGCCGGTCAACTCGCCGCCCTCCCGTCGCTCATCGCGATCGTCGTCGGCATGCTCGTGCTGAGGATGCTGGCGAGACGCCTCGATCGCGCCGGCGAGGCGCCAGCGACATCCGAGTCTCGTCGCGCCTTCCTCGTCGCCGCGAGCGCGAGCGCGGGGCTCGGCGTCATCGCCATCGTGGCCGGTCGCGCGCTCACCGCCGGCCAGCGCGCCACGCAAACGGTGCGCACCGCGTTCAAGCTTCCCGCCGCCGCGAGCCCGGCATCCGCGCTCTCCCCCAGCACGGCATTCGAGGTGAGCGGGCTCTCGCCGCTCGTGACGCCAAACCGCGAGTTCTATCGCATCGACACCGCGCTGCAGGTTCCCGTGGTCGACCCGAAGGAGTGGAAGCTCGAGATCGTCGGGATGGTCGACGAGGAGGTCAGCATCACCTTCGACGAACTCGCGGCGCTTCCCCTGGAGGAGAGCTACACGACGCTCGCCTGCGTCTCGAACTACGTCGGCGGCGAGCTGATCGGTAACGCGAAGTGGCTCGGCTACCCCATCAGGGAGCTGCTGAAGCGAGCGGGGCCGCACCCGAAGGCCGACATGGTGCTCTCCACCAGCGTGGACGGCTTCACCGCGGGCACACCGCTCTCCGTGCTCACCGACGACCGCAACGCGATCCTGGCCCTCGGTATGAATGGCCAACCACTCCCCTTCGAGCACGGCTACCCGGTGCGGATGGTCGTGCCCGGCCTCTACGGCTACGTCTCTGCGACAAAGTGGGTCAACCGGCTCGAAGTCACGACCTTCTCCCAGCACTCCGCCTACTGGACCGAGCGCGGCTGGTCCGAGCGCGGACCGGTGAAACTGTCCTCGCGCATCGACGTTCCGCGCGATGGTGGCGGCCCGGTCAAGGCCGGCACCGCGACGGTCGCCGGGGTCGCCTGGGCTCAGCACACCGGCATCAGCGCCGTGCAGGTGCGGGTCGATGACGGCCCGTGGAACGATGCGGAACTGGCCGACGCCATCTCGGCCGACACCTGGCGCCAGTGGAAGTGGGACTGGCCGGCCCGCGCCGGCCACCACGTGCTGACCGTGCGCGCGACCGACGCGAACGGCACCGTTCAGACGGCGAAGGTCGCCGACGTCGTTCCGGATGGCGCTACCGGGCTGCACAGCGTCGACGTCACCGTTTCGTAGGCCCAACAGCCAGCCACACGCCGGCGGCCGGAGCGAGGCGCAGCTCGGCGACCTCCGCCGCCGAGAGATCGGCGAGAATCTGCTGCGCCGAGTCCAGTCGCACGGTGACCCGCACCGTGTCGAGCTGCTGCTCGATGCTCGCGACCGTGCCCTGCCAGCGGGAGTTGGCATCCGGCGCGGCCTGCACCGTGACCGCACTCGGGGCGAAGGCCTCGCCGTCGACGAGGTTGAGTCCCATGAGCCGCGCGACGTAGTCCGTCTGCGGCGCGCGCGCGACGTCGAGCGGTGCACCGCGCTGCACGACGCTGCCGTTCTCGATCACCACGAGCTCGTCGCCGAGCACGAGCGCGTCGAGCGCGTCGTGGGTGACGACGACCGCGCATCCGTCGTACTCGCGCAGGTGACTCGCGAGCTCGGTGCGGAGCTCCGCCTTCACGGAGGCGTCGAGGGCGGCGAGCGGTTCGTCGAGCAGCAGCAGGCGCGGTTCGCCGACGAGCGCCCTTGCGAGCGCCACCCGCTGAGCCTGCCCACCAGAGAGCTGCGCCGGCCGCGCCTCGGCGAAGCGAGCAAGGCCCACCCGGTCGAGCCAGGCCATCGCACGATCGCGAGCCTCCTCTTTCGGCACGCCCGTGGCACGCAGACCGAACGCCACGTTTTCGAGCGAGCTCAGGTGTGGGAACAGCAGGTAGTCCTGAAACACAAAGCCCACGCGCCTGCGCTCGGAATCGAGGTGCACGGTCGGGTCATCAAAGGTCGTTCCGTCGAGCCGGATGCTGCCGCTGGCCGGGCGCACCAGGCCGGCGATGGCACGCAGCGCGCTCGATTTGCCCGCGCCGTTCGGTCCGAGCAGCGCAACCGTGCGCCCAGTCGGAACCTGCAGGGACAGGGCGAGCGAGAAGCCGGGTCGCTCGACCGTGAAGTCAGCGAGCAGACCGTCGCCGCTCACGCCGCGACTCCCGAAACCCAGCGGTCTCGCAGGCTCGCGAGCACCGCGACAGACACGACGAGCAGGACGAGCGAGATCACGATGGCGCCATCCGGATTCGTCTGCATGGCGAGATATGCCGAAATCGGCATGGTCTGCGTGACCCCGGGAAAGCTGCCGGCGAAGGTGATGGTGGCGCCGAACTCACCGAGGGCGCGCGCGAAGCACAGCACGGCGCCCGCGGCGACGCCTGGCAGCACGAGCGGCAGGGTGACCCGGCGGAAGATGTACCAGCGCGAGGCACCGAGCGTGGCCGCGACGTCCTCCAGCCTGCGATCGGCGCCTCGCAGGGCGCCCTCGACCGCGAGTACGAGGAAGGGCATGGCCACGAAGGCCTCCGCGATCACGACGGCGGGGGTGGTGAACGGGATGGAGATGCCGAGCCACTGATCGAGATAGCGGCCGAGGAGTCCGTTGCGGCCGAGGAGGAGCAGCAGCGCCACGCCACCGACGACGGGAGGCAGCACGAGCGGCACGAGCACGAGCGCGCGCAGCAGGCGTCTCGGCGCCGCCGCCCAGCCGTGCGAGCGCGCCAGTACCCAGGCGAGCGGGATGCCGAGCAGGAGACACAGCGCCGTGGCCGAGAGCGCGCTCACGAGCGAGAGCACAAGGGCGGAGCCGATCACGGGATTCATCAACTGCTCGGGAAGGGTCGCCCACGGCGCCCGCACGATCAGCGCGAGGAGCGGCAGCAGGAGAAAGCACAGGGCAACACCCGCGGGCACCCACAGCACGCCCGGGATACCGGAACCGCGCCTGTCGCTCGCGCCCGTCGTCACTGCTGGCTCTTCGGAAGGTCGAAGCCGGCCGCCCCGAGCACGGTCTTGCCGTGGTCGCCCAGGATGAACGCGACGAATGCCGCAGCGAGCTTCCTGTGGGTGGAGGCCTTCAGCGGCGCGATGAGGTAGTCGTTGATCGCACTGTCCGCCTCCGGGAAGGAGATTCCACTGATCCCGTCACCCGCGGCCTGGACGTCTGTGCGGTAAACGAGGGCGGCATCCACCTCGTTCAGCTGCACCTTCGTGAGCGCCGCCTTCACGTCCGGTTCCAGCGTGTCGGGGGCGGGGGTGAGTCCGGCCTTCGTGAACACGGTCACCGCGGCGGCACCGCACGGCACCTCGGGTGCGCACAGCGCGATCTTCTTTGCCGGATCGGCGAGGTCTTTGAGGCCTGTGACGTGTCCGGGATTCGATGCCGGTACCGCGATCTCGAGTCGATTGCGCACGAACACGACGGGCGCCGTGGCCGCGGCACCCGCATCCGTGACCGACTTCATCGTCGCCGGGCTCGCCGAGGCGAAGACGTCGGCGGGGGCTCCGGAGACGATCTGCGCGGCGAGGGCCGAGCTGCCGCCGAAATTGAAGGTTACGGTGACGCCCGGATGCTCGGCGTGGAACTCAGCGCCCAGCTTCTGGAAGGTTCCGGTGAGGGAGGCGGCCGCGTCGACGACGAGAGTTCCCGAGAGTGCCGAGGCCTTCGCAGCGGGGGCGGATGCCGGGACAGCGTTGGCGCTGCACGCCGCGAGCCCCAGCGTCGCGGCGACCATCGCGGACACGAGTGCTGCGCGCGGGATTCTCACTGCTGCTCCTACTGTTCGGGCAGGTCGATGACGACCGTCGTGGCCTTGACGCTCGCGATGGCGAGCGATCCGACCTCGAGCCGCAACTGGTCGACGGCCTCGCGGCTCATGAGCGACACGAGTCGGAACGGCCCCGCCTGCAGCTCGACCTGAGCCATCACGGTGTCCTTGGTGACCTTGGTGACGATGCCGCGAAGCCGGTTCCTTGCTGAGCTGCGCGATCCGCCCGCCTCGGAAGCAGCATCCAGAGCGTTGGCCTGTGCGAGCGCCGCGAGTTCGACCCCGTCGACGAGCGAGCGGCCGTTCTCGCCCTTGACGAGCGTGAGCCGACCGAACTCGGCCCAGCGCCGCACCGTGTCGTCGCTCACGCCGAGCAACGCGGCGGCCTCGCTCACTCTGAATCGATGTTGTGCCATGCCTCGAGATTACCCGTGCTGGGTCCGCTTTTGCGCCTTCACAGCCATTTTAATTCCGCTTTTGCGCACATCTAGCGCGGCTAAGGTTTAACCGCGGGGATCTCCCGACATCGCGGCAGGAAAGACGGCAATGACCTCGGTCGAAGAACACGCTCAGCACGTCAGAACGCTCCTTGCTTGGGCGCTGAGGGCGACGGATGAAGCGGTCGAGCTTCCGCTGTCGGATGCGCTCGGCAGGGTCACGGCCTCGGTGGTGCGCTCCCCCATCGACCTCCCGCTCTTCCGCAATTCGCAGATGGACGGCTATGCCGTGCGTTCCGCCGACCTGGCGCAGATTCCCGCGATCCTGCCCGTGGTGGGCGACATTCCGGCCGGTCCGGCGAGCCCGCCCGCGCTGGCTCCTGGCACCGCGGCCAGGATCATGACCGGCGCCGTCGTGCCGGAGGGGGCGGACTGCGTCGTGCCGGTCGAGGACGTGGAGCTCGAGCCGGGAAACAGGCCCGACCCGCTCGAGGGCGCGACCGTGCGGATTTTGGCGGGGCGGGCATCCGGAGATTTCGTGCGGGAGAGAGCGAGCGACCTCGCGGCGGGCGCGGAACTGCTTCCCACCGGGCAGCTGCTCGGGGCGCGCCATCTCGCCGCCCTCGCTGCGGCGGGAATCACCACCGTGGCGGTGCGCCGCAGCATTCGCGTGGCCGTGATCAGCACGGGCGCCGAACTCGTCGCGCCGGGCGACTCGCCGAAGCCTGGGCAGATCTTCGACTCGAACCTCACGGCGCTCTCCGCGGCGGTGATCGAAGCGGGCGCCGAACTCGTGCTCGCCGAGCGCAGCAGCGACGAGACCGCCGTCTTTCGCGACATCCTCGATCGTGCGACCGGGCTCGCCGACCTGGTCATCACGTCCGGCGGTATCTCGGAGGGCGCGTACGAGGTCGTGCGCGAGACCGTGGGGCCCCTCGGGGCATCCGTCGGACACGTCGCCATGCAACCCGGCGGACCGCAGGCCACCGCCGTCGTGAACGGAGTACCCGTGCTGTGCTTTCCCGGAAACCCGGTCAGCACGCAGGTGTCGTTCGCGGTCTTCGCGAGGCCACTGCTGCTCGAGGCAGCCGGGCGGGGCGCGAGCGTCACGGGCGAACGCACGCTCGCGGCCGCGCTTCGCTCCGTCGCGGGCAAGCGGCAGTTCCTGCGCGGGCGGCTCGGTGCAGGCGACTCGGTCGAACTCGTCTCCGGCCCCAGCTCACACCTCGTCGCCGCCATGGCCAGGGCGGATGTGCTCGTCGACATCCCCGCGGAGGTCACCGAACTCGGCGCCGGTGAGACCGTGAGAGTCTGGTCACTATGAACGAACTATCGCATGTCGATTCCGACGGCAGGGCCCGGATGGTGGATGTTGGCGACAAGGCCGAGTCGAGCCGCTTCGCCACCGCGGGCGGCCGCATCACCACCACGGCGGAGGTCGTTGCGCTCGTGCGCGCGGACGGCATGCCGAAGGCGGATGTGCTGTCGACCGCGCGGATCGCAGGCATCAACGGTGCGAAGAAGACGTCCGAGCTCATTCCGCTCTGCCACCAGCTGAACCTCAACTCCGTGAAGGTGTCGTTCGAACTGGCCGAGAATTCGATCGCGATCGAGGCGACGGCGAAGACCTTCGGTCGCACCGGCGTCGAGATGGAGGCGCTCACCGCGGTGGCGGTCGCGGGACTCACGCTGCACGACATGATCAAGGCGGTGGATCCCGCGGCGGTGCTGGGCGACATCCGCCTGGTGAGCAAGACCGGCGGCAAGCGTGGTCACTGGACTCGGGACGGTGTGATCCCTCCCGCCGCGGTGCGTCCGGGTACGGCGACGGTCGTGGTCGCGTCGACCACGGGCGCCAGTGGTGAGCGGCCGGATACGACGGGGCCGGTGATCGCGTCATGGCTCGTTTCTGCTGGCTACGCGGTCGACGAGGTCAGCGTCGTTCCGGATGCCGGGATCGCCGCGGAGTTGGCTCGCGTTGTTGCTACTGCCCCGGCCGTGATCATCACGACCGGCGGTACGGGCGTCTCCCCCACCGACCAGACCCCGGAGGCGACGGCCGCGCTCCTCGATCGCGAGCTGCCCGGCGTTGCCGAGGCGTTGCGCGCGAAGGGCATGGCATCGACCCCGATGGCGGCCCTGAGTCGCGGACTCGTCGGCGTCGCGGGCCAGACCATCGTGGTGAACCTGCCCGGGTCGCGTGGTGGTGTGAAGGATGGTCTCGCCGTGCTCGACGAGCTGCTGCCGCACCTCGTTGCGCAGGCGTCCGGGGATCCCCGGCACTAGCCTGTTTCGCCGGTCGAGTGGCCGCGACGTGCGAGCCCGCGTATCGACACCTTCGTGCACGTACCCCGTGGGGGCCTCGATACGCTCGTTCCTCGCTACTCGACCAGCGGGTATGACGCTGGTCGAGCGTTCCGTTGGTCGAGTAGGCCGCGACGAAGGAGCAGCCGTTATCGAGACCGGGACGCCGTGCAGTCACCTGCAATGTCGGTGGTTGCGTGTTGAGTTAGAGCATGGAAAAGGTGGTCGACACAGCGACGAGTGAGGCAACGCCCTCGCTGCACGCTGCCGTCGCCGAGACCATTTCTGACATCGTTGACGCCGTGGTGGGCGTCGAAAAGATGATCGCCGGGCTCACGGCGATGCGCGCCGAATTGCTCAATCAGGCCATCGTGTTCGCCGAACTGGAAGACCAGGTGTCGTCCACCGACAGTTCGCCTTTCATACCGTCCCAGTCGATGCAGTGGCGGTCGCTTCGGGCGGAGGTCGCGTGCGCGATGAGGATCCCCGAGCGCACGGCCGAGAACCAAATCGCTACGGCCCACGGCCTCACTCGCTCACTCCCGTTGACGCTCGTTGCGTTGAAGGTCGGTGAAATCAGCTATCGACACGCCGAGGCGATAGTCGACAGCGTCGCAGGACTCGATGCGGATGCCACAGCGGCGCTCGAAGCAGCCGCGCTCCCCTACGCGCGCAACCTCACCGTCGCCAAGTTCGAACGCAAGCTTCGCACCCTGCGCGAACGCACCAACCCCGAGACAATCGTCGAACGCCGTGAACGGGCCACGACCGACCGCGAAGTCACCTTCACACCCGGCCGCGACGGCATGGCCTGGCTCAGCGCGTACCTCCCCGCCCCGGATGCGCTGGCCGCCTTCCACAGACTCACCGAACTGGCCGGATGTCTGCGCGCCATCGACAAGACCTCCAGCGACTCAGTGCCCACGCGCGCGCTCGCGCAGGCACGAGCGGACGCCCTCCGCGACCTCCTCGTTGACGGCGAACCCGCCCTCGAAGGCCCGCGCGGCATCCGACCCACCGTGTATGTCACGGTGCCGGCGATGACCCTGCTCGGCCGTTCGGACGAGCCGGCGAACCTCGACGGCTACGGTCCGATCGACGCCGAGACGGCGCGCGAACTGGCCGCTCGTGCGCCGAGCTTCATCAGGCTGCTCACCCATCCGGAGACCGGTACCGTGCTTTCCGTCGGCAAAGACAGCTACCGCGTGCCGAGCGACCTCAAGAACTGGTTGCGGCTGCGCGACAGCACCTGCCGCTTCCCCGGATGCTCCCGCACGGCATACCAATGCGACATCGACCACACCGACGACTGGGCCTACGGCGGCGAAACCCGCCACGACAACCTCGCCCATCTCTGCCGAAGTCACCATCGACTCAAACACAACAGCGGATGGCGCGTGCAGCACAACCACTCGGTGAATGAACCGCCGGGCACGCTCACCTGGATCTCACCCAGCGGACACGAATACACGACAGAGCCCGACGTGCGCCTGCGCGCGTGACGCGGCACGACGCGGTCGCACGATCGGGTTTCGATACGCTCGTCCCTCGCTACTCAACCCACGTAGATAGGCGGGTTGAGTAGGCCGCAACGAAGGAGCAGCCGTATCGAACCCCGGGTCGCGATCGGGCTTCGATACGCTCAACCCGCGCGACGCATCCGTCCTCGACCGCAGCCGGCACCGCGAGTAGCATCGCGCTAACGCTCGGTTCGGCGGTGCAGACGCAACGGGTATCAGGAGGCCAGCACATGGGGTTCTTTTCATCAGGCTTCTCCGGGCGCGGGCGCTCCGACGACCCCGCCTTGCCGCCCGGGCAATACCTCACCGAGAGCTTTCCGGTGCTCTCCGCGGGTCCCACGCCGCGCATCGACGAGGGCGAATGGGCCTTTAGCATCACGACGGAGACCGGCGTCGTGCACGCCTGGAACTGGGAACAGTTCCGCGCACTGCCCGCCGAAGACGTGACCACCGACATCCACTGTGTCACCAGCTGGTCGAAACTCGGCACCGGCTGGCGCGGCGTCTCCCTCGACACCCTGTTCGCGGATGTCGACACCAGCGCCGACTTCACCATGACCTACTCCTACGGCGGCTACACGACCAACGTTCCGCTCGAGGATCTGCTCGGCGGCAAGGCGTGGGTGGCGTTCGAATTCGACGGCGACGAACTCGAGCCGGAACACGGCGGACCGGCCCGCATGCTCGTGCCTCACCTGTACTTCTGGAAGAGCGCGAAGTGGGTGCGCGGCATCCGCATGATGGAGAACGACGAGCCCGGATTCTGGGAGCAGAACGGGTACCACATGTACGGCGACCCCTGGCTCGAACAGCGCTACTGGTGAGCTTCGCACCGGCAACCATCGTCGCCGCGCATCCGGAGACCCCGGGTGCTCGCACCCTCACCCTCGAGGTCGAGGGATGGCAGCACCACCGCGCCGGGCAGCACGTCGACGTGCGCCTCACCGCAGAGGACGGCTACACTGCGGTGCGCTCGTACTCGATCGCATCCTCCGCAAGCTCCGCGCGACTCGAGATCACCGTCGACCGACTCGTTGACGGCGAAGTCTCGCCCTACCTCGTCGACGTTGCCGAAATCGGCGATCGCCTCGAAATACGCGGACCGGCCGGCGGCTGGTTCGTCTGGCGGGGTGACGACGACGGTCCCGTGCAGCTGATCGGCGGCGGCTCGGGTGTCGTGCCGCTCATGTCGATGATCCGCTCCCACGGCGACGCGGTGAGCCGCGCACCATTCCGCCTGCTGCACTCGGTGCGGTCGCCCGCATCCGCCCTGTTCTACGAGGAGCTACAGCAGCGCGCCACACAGGACGCTCACCTCGAGGTGCGCCACGCGTTCTCGCGCGCGACACCGCCGGGCTGGCCCACCGCGCCCGCCCGCCTCGACCGAGACGCGATCGAGGCGAGCGTGTTCCCGCCGTCGGAGGGGGCAACCTTCTATGTCTGCGGCTCCACGCCGTTCGTCGAGGCCGTCGCCGACTGGCTCGTCGACGCGGGACACGCGCCCGAGAGAATCAGAACCGAACGCTTCGGCGGAATAGGAGTCTCGCCATGACCACCGTGAGCGCGCTCGACGGCAATGCCGCGGCCGGACCGCTGCTCGAACTCTTCGCGATCGACCTGACCTCAGCATCCGGGCGGTGCGAGCATTGCGGCCGCGTCTGCGTGCTCGCAGAGACCGTGCTCTACGACCAGGCACCCGGGCTCGTGGTGCGCTGTCGCGGGTGCGACGAGGTGCTGCTGAAGCTCGTCGACAGCGGTGATCGGATCTGGCTCGACCTGCGCGGGCTCAGCTATCTCGAGATCTCACGCTGAGGCGATCGCGTAACACTGTCTGGTACGCCATACAGTCGTGACATGGATTTCGGTACCGTTCCCACACTCGTCGGCAAGAAGGTCACCCTCGAGCCACTAGCGGCGGGGCACGCGACGGAGTTGAGCGGTGCCGCGCAGGGACTCGGCCAGCTCTGGTACACACACATCCCCACCCCGCAGGGCCTGCCCGCCGAGATCGAACGCAGACTCGCCCTGCGCGAGGCGGGAAGCATGCTGCCGTTCACCATTCGCCGCAACGACACCGGTGAGGCCATCGGCATGACGACCTTCATGAACCTGGATGCCGTCAACCGGCGCCTGGAGATCGGCTCGACCTGGCTCACCCCGAGCGCGCAGCGCACCGGCATCAATACCGAGGCGAAGCTGTTACTTCTCCGCCACGCCTTCGAGGCGCTCGACTGCATCGCCGTGGAATTTCGCACCCACTGGCACAACCGCCAGTCCCGCAGGGCCATCGCCGAGCTCGGGGCCAAACAGGACGGCGTTCTGCGCAGCCACTCGATCGGAACGGACGGCACGCTGCGCGACACCGTCGTGTTCTCGATCATCGCCAGCGAGTGGCCGGCCGTGCGCCTCGGCCTGCAGGAGAGGCTTGCCGCCCACGATTAACCGCCAACCGCAGCCGGAGCGGCGAGGGGATTCATCCAGCCGGTCCCTGAGCTTGTCGAAGGGCCCGCTTCGACAAGTTCAGTGAACGAACTCAACGCTTCGACGGGCTCAGCGAACGACGATCAGAGGCGATTGACCGCGGTGAGCCGCAGCACCGCAACCCCGGCATCATTCGACTCCGCCAGGTCCACTGTCGCGCTGATGCCCCAGTCGTGGTCGCCCGCGGGGTCGGCGAAAATCTGCCGCACCGTCCACACGGCGGCGCCCTCATCGAGGATGAGCATCCCGGAACTGCGGGCATCCGCGTCGGTGCCGAGACTGTCGTATTCGGCGAAGTACGGGTCCATGGCGTCTGCCCAGACCTCCGCTGTGAAGCCGGATGCCTCATCCAGCTCGCCTAGTTCCTCGTATTTTTCGAGAGCAGCCAGTTGCACTCGCCGGAATAGTTCGTTGCGCACCAGGGTGCGGAACGCCCGCTGGTTCGTGGTGACCCCGTGCGGCGCGTGCGGCAGGACGGGTGCCGCTGCTGCTTCGAGAACGGCCGCGGGGTTCGTGAGTTCCTCCCACTCGTCGAGCAGGCTCGAGTCGACCTGGCGCACGAGCTCGCCCAGCCATTCGATCAGGTCGAGCAGTTCCTCGGTCTTCGCCTCGTCCGGGATGGTCTGCCGCGCCGCACGATAGGCGTCTGAGAGGTAGCGAAGCACGAGACCCTCGGAGCGGTTCAGTTTGTAGAAGCCGATGTAGTCGTTGAAGGTCATCGCGCGCTCGTACATGTCGCGCACGACCGACTTGGGGCTGAGTTCGAAGTCGCCGACCCACGGCTGCGAGGCGCGATAGGTGGAGAAGGCCGCGTCGAGCAGCTCCTCGAGGGGCTTCGGATGCGTCACCTGCTCGAGCAGCTCCATGCGCTGGTCATACTCGATGCCCTCGGCCTTCATCGCGGCGACCGCCTCGCCGCGCGCCAGGAACTGCTGCGCGGAGAGCACGGGCCTCGGGTCGTCGAGCGTCGCCTCGAGCACGGAGATGATGTCGAGGGCGTAGGACGGTGACGCCTCGGCTCCGTCAGCCGGCTGGATGAGGTCGAACACCGCGAGCGCGAACGGCGACAGCGGCTGGTTGAGCGCGAAGTTCGGCTGCAGGTCGACCGTGAGGAAGATCTGGCCGTCCGCGGATTGCTGCACGATCTCCGCCGTGCGCAGCGTTCGATAGATCGCAAGAGCCTGCCGCGCCAGTTCGAGCTGGCGCGGCCGCGACTCGTGGTTGTTCTCGATGAGCTCCCTCGCCTCGGCAAAGGCGTCGCCGCCGCGGCCGATGATGTTGAGCAGCATCGAGTGCGTCATCCGCATGCTGGAGGAGAGCTTCTCGGGCTCCGCAGCCACGAGGCGATTGAAGCTCGGCTCGCCCCAGGAGATGAAGCCGTCCGGGGCGCGCTTCTTCACGATCCGCTTGATCTTCTTCGGATCGTCACCGGCCTTGGCGAGCAGCCGCGCGTTCTCGGTCTCGTGCTCCGGCGCCTGCACCACCACGGTGCCCGCGGTGTCGAAGCCCGCACGTCCGGCGCGGCCCGCGACCTGGTGGAACTCGCGCGCGCTCAACTGGCGCATCTTCGTGCCGTCGAACTTGGTGAGTGCGGTGAGCAACACTGTGCGGATGGGCACGTTGATTCCCACGCCGAGAGTGTCGGTTCCGCAGATGACCCGCAGCAGTCCGCGCTGAGCGAGTTGCTCGACGAGCCGCCGATACTTCGGCAGCATGCCCGCGTGGTGCACTCCGATGCCGGCGCGCAACAGTCTCGAGAGCGTGCGTCCGAATCCCGTCGTGAACCGGAATCCACCGATCTGCGCCGCGATTTCGTCGCGTTGTTCGCGCGTGGCGACGTTCACGCTGGTGAGCGCCTGCGCCCGTTCGAGGGCGGCGAGCTGGGAGAAGTGCACGATGTAGATCGGCGCCTGGCCGGTCTTCAGCAGGTCCTCCACGGTCTCGTGCACCGGCGTCGTGGCGTAGTAGTAGTGCAGCGGAACCGGCCGGTCGACCCCCACGATGACGGAGGTGTGGTGCCCGTTGCGCTCGCTCAGGTCATTGGCCAGCCAGTCCACGTCACCGAGGGTCGCCGACATCAGGATGAACTGCACCCGCGGCAGCGTCAGCAGCGGCACCTGCCAGGCCCAGCCCCGATCCGGGTCGGCGTAGAAGTGGAACTCGTCCATCACCACCTGGTCGACCGCCGCATCGGCACCGTGGCGCAGGGCGAGGTTCGCGAGGATCTCGGCGGTGCAGCAGATGATCGGTGCGTCCGCGTTGACGCTCGAATCGCCCGTGACCATGCCGACGTTCTCGGCGCCGAACACCTCGACAAGAGCGAAGAACTTCTCCGAGACGAGGGCCTTGATCGGCGCGGTGTAGAAGCTGCGCTTGCCCGCGGCGAGGGCGGCGAAGTGCGCACCCACCGCCACGAGCGACTTTCCGGTTCCCGTCGGCGTGCTCAGGATGACGTTGTCGCCCGAGACGATCTCGATGAGCGCTTCGTCCTGGGCCGGATACAGGCTGATACCCTGCCCGCTGGTCCAGTCCACGAAGGCGGCGTAGACGGCATCCGGGTCGTCGGCGTTCGGCACCCGATCAAGCAGAGAATCAACCATGCGGATGCGCGGCCGCGACGAGCCCGTAGACGCCCTCCACATAGTTCCAGAACCCGTCCACGTCGAGGGCGTACGGGACGAGGGCGTTCGGCGTCGGCGAGTCGAAATCGACCACGGTCATGCCGTCGGTGAAGGTGCCCGCGGTCTCGACATCCACCCTCGCGGGGCGCGAGGTGAACAGCTCGGGCCTCGCGACGTAGGCAACGGCGCACACGTCGTGCACGGCCTGGCCCTGCCAGTCGGGGTCGTTCGGGTCGGTCCAGAAGGTCGACAGCGGCACGATGAGTTTGGTGCCCAGCGGGCCGAGTGCGGTCATCCGCTCGATAACTTGGGCGTTCGCGATGGCCTGCAGTGTGAGGTCGAGCCCCACCATCACCACCTGCCAGCCGGCGTTGAAAACGATGCTCGCCGCCTCCGGATCGGCGTAGATGTTGAACTCGGCGGCCGGCGTCGCGTTGCCCCGGGTGAACGAGCCACCCATGATGACGAAAGACTTTACGAGCGAGGCGATCCCCGGGTCGCGACGCAGCGCGAGCGCGATGTTCGTGAGCGGTCCGGTGGCGACGAGATCGATCGTGCCCGGCGCCGCGCGAATCGTGTCGATGATGAAGTCGACGGCGCGAGTGTCGCTGAGCGGCAGGGTCGCCGCGGGGAGCACCACGCTGCCGAGGCCACGTTCGCCGTGCACCTGGGCGGCATCCCTGGCCTCGCGCACGGTCGATGCCGTCTCCGGCACGATCGGCGCAGATGCGCCGGCCGAGATCGGCACGCTCGTGAAGCCGAGGTATTCCCGCAGTTCGAGGGCGTTGCGACTCGTGTGCTCGAGCGTGACGTTGCCGCCCACCGTGGTCACGCCGACGAGCTCGATGTCGGGGTCGCCGTGGGCGAGGAGCAGAGCGAGCGCGTCGTCAAGCCCGGGGTCGCAGTCGAGCAGAATCTTCGAGGCCATGGGTCAACCGTGCCACATCGTAGAATCTTGTGTGCCCTCCGACCATCCCATCGACCCAGCCGAACTCGAAGTGACCCTTCGGGTACTCGCGGCGATGGACGGCATCGACGAGGAGCATCCCGACTTCGTGACCGTGCGCCAGGCCACGGCGCGCATGTTCAAGTCGGTCAAAAAGACCCGGCGCCTCCAGAAGCGGGCCGAGATCGCGGATGCCGACCGTGCGGTCGTCGCGGCCACCGCCACCGGCGCGGCCGACCGCATCGACGACGAGACCCGCGGCATTCCGCTCGCGATCACCGTCGCGGCCCCGACCGCGGGAACGCTGCAGAAGCCTCGCCCCTGCTACATCTGCAAGCAGCCCTACACGCAGGTCGACTCGTTCTATCACCAGCTCTGCCCGGACTGCGCCGCGATGAGCCACGCCAAGCGCGACGCGCGCACCGACCTCAGCGGCAAGCGCGCCCTCCTCACCGGCGGCCGCGCCAAGATCGGCATGTACATCGCCCTGCGCCTGCTGCGCGACGGCGCCCACACCACGATCACGACGCGGTTTCCCCGGGATGCCGTGCGCCGCTTCTCCTCGCTGCCCGATGCCCACGAATGGTTGCATCGCCTTCGCGTGGTGGGCATCGACCTGCGGGACCCGGCGCAGGTGATCGGCCTCTGCGACGCGATGATCGAGGCCGGCCCGCTCGACATCCTCATCAACAACGCCGCGCAGACCGTGCGACGCTCCCCCGGCGCTTACGCTCCGCTCTCGGAGGGTGAGTCGCAGCCGCTCCCCGACGGGCCGCTGCCGGAGCTGCTCACCTTCGGCCACACGAACGACGCGCACCCGCAGGCGCTCGCGGCCTCGATCGCGACTCATCCGCTTCTGTCGCAGCAGGTGCTCTCGCAGGCGGGCGGCCGCACCGCGGACGAACTCACGGCCCTCGCGATGGCGGCCGGTTCGTCCTCGCTGGATCGGCTCGCGGCGGGCACAGCGATCGACGCCGGCGGCCTCGTTCCCGACCACCACGACGCCAACAGCTGGACCCAGCACGTGCAGGAGGTCGACCCGCTCGAGATGCTCGAGGTGCAGCTCGCGAACGTAACGGCACCATTCCTGCTCGTGAGCCGCCTGCGGCCGGCGATGGCGGCATCCGAGGCCCGTCGCACCTACATCGTGAACGTCTCGGCGATGGAGGGGCAGTTCGGGCGCGGCTACAAGGGACCTGGCCACCCGCACACGAACATGGCCAAGGCCGCTCTCAACATGCTCACCCGCACGAGCGCGAAGGAAATGCTCGAAACAGACGGCATCCTCATGACGAGTGTCGACACCGGCTGGATCACGGATGAGCGCCCGCACCCCACCAAGGTGCGCCTCGCCGAGGAGGGTTTCCATGCGCCGCTCGACCTCGTGGATGGCGCGGCGCGCGTCTACGATCCGATCGTGCGCGGCGAGGCCGGCGAAGACCTCTACGGTGTCTTTCTGAAGGACTACAAGCCCGCAGCCTGGTAGCGACAGATCTCCTAGACTTTCGGTCATGACCACACAGTCCCGAAAGCCCGACGGAAGCGCGGGCGACGCGGACTACGGCACGATCGGAACCGATTACTCGCGATACCGCCGGCCGGATGCGCGCATCGCCGCCCAGATCAACGCCGCCCTCGGCGACGCCACGACCGTCTTGAACGTCGGGGCCGGAGCCGGATCCTACGAACCGCTGGATCGCGAGGTCACCGCCGTCGAGCCGAGCGAATCGATGCGAGCCCAGCGACCCGCGCACCTCGCGACAGCGATCGACGCGAGCGCTGAAGCACTGCCCTTCGCAGACGACAGCTTCGACGCCGCCATGGCGACCTTCACCGTGCACCAGTGGCAGAATCTCGAGGCCGGGCTGCGCGAGCTGCGGCGCGTCACCAGGGGTCCGGTCGTCATCCTCAGCTGCGACCCCGCCGAGCTGACCCGATTCTGGCTCGTGGACTACGCGCCCGAAGTCTTACAGACCGAATCGCGCCGCTATCCGGCGCCGGCCGACATCGCGCGGATGCTCGGCGGCACGGTCGAGGTGCGCGTGCTGCCCGTGCCCCTCGACTGCACCGACGGATTTGGAGAGGCATATTACGGTCGGCCCGAAGCACTGCTCGACCCGGGTGCGCGCCTCGCCAACTCGGCCTGGAGCTTCGTCGGCCCGGAGGTGGAGCGGCGCTTCGACCGCGAGCTCCGGCGCGACCTCGACTCTGGCGCGTGGGATGTCCGCTACGGCGCGCTGCGCACCCAGCCAGAGTTCGAGGGTTCGCTGCGCCTCATCGTCGGGCTTCCCGGCTGACACTCAACGCAGCGCACTCAGGACGCTGTGAGCTCCTCTGCCATGAGTTCCTCCGCTGTGATGTCCTCGGCCGGGGCGACGTTGAAATTGTCGCGGAACAGGTTGCCCGGGTCGTACTGCAGCTTCGCCCGGCGAAGTCGCGCGAGCGTCGCAGGCGGGAACGCCTCGTCGATTCGCTCCGGGCTCAGGTCGGACTCGAAGCTCAGATAGAGGCCGGTGAAGTGCGGCTTCAGCGTCTCCCACACCGCGTTCAGTCGCTCCCTGCTCGGCCCGAGCGCAATGACCGAGAAGTTTGCTGACCGCCCGGCGTAGGCCGTGGCATCCGGCTCGATGTCCTGAACGGCGCCGCCGACGGAGCGGATCTGGAAGAAGTAGCTCGTACCGCGCTCCAGCATCTCCGCGATTCCCCGGGCGAACTCGGGCGTGATGTGCTCGACGAGGGCCGAGCGCGAGACCGGCTCGCCCCGCCCGTCGTGGCTGCCATCCTGAGCGTTGTCGAGGATGGCGCTGTAGGGGGTCAGACTCACGGACTGGTCGAGAAGCGGCGCAACCTCGGCGAAGGGCTGAAGCATCTCGATGATCGTGTCCGGCTCGCTCGAGTCGACCACGACCATCACCTGGGCAACGGTCTGCTGGCCCCGGCGAGACGCGCCCATGATCAGGAAGCTCGTGACCTCGCGCGGCGCGGCCTCGACCGTAGCGCCCCAGCGCTCGAGGAATCCCGCGGTGTCTGACGCATCGAACACGAGCTGGGCGAAACCGACCTCGCCCACTTCGTCGACCTCGAATTCGAAGGCGGTCACGATTCCGACGTTCGCTCCCGCGCCACGCACCGCCCAGAACAGTTCGGGATTCTCGTTCGCGTCCGCCCGCACGATGGAACCGTCCGCGAGCACCAGTTCAGCGGCTCGCACGTGGTCGATCGTGAGCCCGTGCTCGCGCACCAGGTACCCCACCCCACCCGCTGTCGCGAGGCCGCCGACCCCGACCCCGCCGTAGTCGCCCGAACTCAGCGCCCAGCCGCGGGGAGCGAGCGCGTGTGCGACATCCTTCCACCGCGCACCCGGTTCGATTCGCACTCTCCTGGTCGCCTCATCGAGCACCTCTATCGCCTTCATCGGTGACAGGTCGATGATGATGCCACCGTCGTTCGTCGATCGACCGCTGATGCCGTGTCCGCCGCTGCGCACGCCGAGCGGAACGTCGCGGTTTGCCCGCGCGAACGCCACCGCGTCGACGACCTCAGCCGCGGTGTGCACCTGGAGCACGAGACCGGGGGCACCGCCGCGCATGTAGGTCGAGCGCACCCGCGAGTAGCTCGCGTCGCCCGGCTCGATCGCGCTTCCGGCAATGGACTCGGGGATGCCGTCATAGTCGATGCCGTCCCGTCGCTTGCCGAGAGCGATCGCATTGCGCACGATGCCATCGGACTGCGGCACGCCATGCGAGACCTTCTCTCGCTCGACGGCCGCACGAAGGGCGGGCGCGACCTCCTCAGCAAAGCGCTCCAGGGTGCCGGGATCATCGGCGGCCACGATGAAGGTGCCGACGCCATCGTCCATGACCATCGGCAACAGCTCCTCCACCCACTGCTCGCTCGGCCCCTGCAGGAGTCCGCCGCGGACGGGCGAGAACTGCCCGCCGATGTTGAGCAGGCGGCGGATCTCGCGCGGATCGCGGCCCGCGCCGACGGCCGCCTCATCGATGGTGGCGTTCGAGGTCGCGAGGTCCCCGGGCTTCATATACCCGAGAGATGGCAGCCAGCCGTCGGCCTTGCGGCCGATCAGCCGCAGCATCCTGGGTTTGTACGCGCCGAGCCAGATCGGAATGGTGTGGGCGGGTGCCGGGCCCCGTTTCGCGCCGGCAAGGCCGTAGTAGTCACCGTCGATGCGAAGAGACGAGCGCTCGCCAGCATCCCAGATGCCACGAATGACGTCGATGGCCTCGCTCAGTGCGTCCACCGACTGTCCAGGAGTGAGGCGCCGTCCGCCCATGGCTTCGATCGCGTCCCAGAATCCGCCAGCGCCGAGGGCGAGGCTCATGCGGCCGCCGGAGAGCAGATCGAGGCTTGCCGCAGCGCGAGCCGTGACGGCGGGAGGTCGAAGTGGGAGGTTGAGAACGTTTGGGGAGAGGTGCACGCGCTCGGTGCGGGCCGCGACCCAGCTGAGCAGCGTCCACGTGTCGAGGAAGGCCGGCTGGTACGGATGGTCCTGGAACGTGACGAGGTCATAACCGAGCTGTTCGCTGAGCACGGCGAGCGACACCGCCGTCTGCGGAGGGTTGTTCGCCGGAGTGATGAACGTTCCGAACTGAAGCTCGTGCCCGTAGTACATGATTGGTCTCTTCCGTTTGTTGATGCATCAACCACCTTAGCGCGTTTTGTTGATACATCAACTAGAATGGGAACATGTCCGACTCAGGCCTTACCCAGCGGCAGGCATCCTCATGGGCGAGCTATCAGCGCATGCGAACGCGCCTCAGCGGCAGGCTTGGACGCGAACTCGTGCGAGAGACGGGGCTGTCCGAGGCGGACTACGAAATCCTCACGGCGATTATCGAATCGCCGGAGGGCTCGGTTCGCTCGCTCGCCCTGCGCTGTGGACTCGAGTGGGAGAAGAGTCGACTGTCGCACCAGCTGCGACGGATGACCGAACGCGGGCTCGTCGTGCGCGATGAGTGTGCAGAGGACAACCGCGGCTTCGTCGTCCGCGCCTCCGAGGCCGGCCGGGCAGCCGCGGAGGCCGCTCGACAGCACCACGAGGCGGCGGTGCGGCGCTACGTTGCCGACGCACTCAGCCCGGAGCAGTTCGAACTCCTCGGCGAGATCGCCGACGCCGTGCTTCGCGAGATCGACGACGACGAGCCGCAGGAGCAGTCGCTCGGGCCGCACTGATACCCTCGCCCCATGGGAGTCCGAGTTCAGCGAGTAGACCTGCCCGGCATCGGCATGCGCCACGATGTGCTCACCGCCGGAGGACGCAAGATCAGCGTGGTGTCGCACCGCTCTGGCGAGCGAGACCTGGCCATCTTCGACCCCGACGATCCCGACTCCAGCAGCGATTCGATCGTGCTCACGGATGACGAGGCGGCGGCGCTCGCCGACGTGCTGGGGGCATCCCTCATGCTCGGCCAGCTCGCAGGACTCGGCGACCAGACCGCCGGGGTCTTCACGGAGCAGATCTCGCTGCCCGCGGACTCCGCGTACGTAGGGCGCCCGATGGGCGACACCAAGGCGCGCACCAAGACGAGTGCGTCGATCGTGGCGATCGTGCGCGGTTCGCACGTCGTCCCCTCTCCCACGCCCGATGTTCGCTTCGAGCACGGGGACATCATCGTCGCCGTGGGAACTCGCAGTGGACTCGACGCACTCAGCACGCTCATCGCTCGCGGCCCAAGCTAACCCTGGATCGCCATGCATGACACGACTGTGCTGCTCATCGAAGTAGGCGCGCTCCTCCTCGGCCTGAGCATTCTCGGTCGCGTCGCCATCCGCATCGGAGTGTCCCCGATCCCGCTGTACCTCCTCGCGGGCCTCATCTTCGGCCAGGGCGGATTCCTCCCGCTCGACACGAGCGAGGAGTTCTTCAAGATCGGCTCGGAGATCGGCGTCATCCTGCTGCTCGCCATGCTCGGGCTGGAATACTCCGCGGGTGAGCTCATGACGAGCCTCAAGCAGTCCAAGCTGGCCGGACTGCTCGACGGTCTCTTCAATGCCGTGCCCGGTGCGGTCTTCGCCCTCGTGCTCGGCTGGGGACCCGTCGCCGCGGTGGCGCTCGCGGGCATCACCTGGGTCTCGTCCTCTGGCGTCATCGCCAAGGTGATGCGCGACCTCAAGCGGCTTGGCAACCGCGAGACGCCGGTCATCCTCTCGATTCTCGTGATCGAAGACCTCGCGATGGCGTTCTACCTGCCCGTGCTCTCGGCCCTCGTGATCGGCGCCGGCCTGCTCGCCGGCGCGACGACCGTGGTGATCGCGGTATCGGTCGTCGTCATCATCCTGTACGTGGCGCTTCGCCACGGGCGCTTCGTCGCCAAGCTGTTCTCGGTGCAGCACCCGGAGCCCCTCTTGCTCGGAGTGCTCGGCCTGACCATGCTCGTGGCGGGAGCCGCGGAACAGGTGAGCGTCTCGGCCGCGGTCGGCGCCTTCCTGGTCGGCATCGCGATCTCCGGCCCGGTAGCCGAACAGGCCGCGCGCGTGCTCACCCCACTGCGCGATCTGTTCGCGGCGGTCTTCTTCGTCTTCTTCGGCCTCGCAACCGACCCGAACGACATCCCGCCCGTACTGCTGCCCGCCCTCGGCCTCGCCGTGCTCACAATGACGACGAAGTTCCTGAGCGGGTACCTCGCCGCCCGACGGGCCGGTGTCGGCGCGCCGGGTCGCTGGCGCACGGGCCTCACACTCACCCCGCGCGGCGAGTTCTCCATCGTGATCGCCGGTCTCGCCGTGAGCGCGGGAATCGAGCCCCAGTTGGCACCACTCGCCACCGCTTACGTTCTCATCACGATCGTGGCGGGCCCGCTGCTCGCGCGCATCCCGGACTCGGAGCGCTTCAAGGCGCGCGTGCGCAGGCGCGCTGCGGCGGCCGACCTCGCCGTCAGCCCCTAGTCGAACGCTGAGGCCCCTCCGCCCTGGCGTTCACCGCGACGACCTCGATCGAACCGGTCGACGCCGGCTCGATTGGCGCATCCGTCTTCTCGGAGCGCACGAAACCGATGCCCACGAGGATGAGCGCGCCGCCGAGCAACTGGGCGATGCTGAGCTGCTCGCCCAGCAGGAGCCAGGCGTAGAAGGTCGCCGCGACCACCTCGAGCAGCCCGAAGAACGAGGCGAGGCGGGAGCCGAGCATGGCGCTGGCCGTGATGCTCGTCGCGTACGCGATGGCCGTCGAGATGATGCCGACGACGGCGAGCGGAATCCACCACGGTACGAGATCACCGAAGAGGTGCACCTCACCGAAGGTCGCCGTCAGCGGAAGGAGCCCCGTGAGCCCGACGAGGCCCAGCACGGCACCGCCGATCAGTAGGCCGGATGCCGCGAGGGCGACGGCAGGCAAGCCATCGTTCGGACGCGCCGCCACGAGGTAGTACACCGCGCAGCCCACCATCGCGAGCAGCGCGAAGCCGAGACCGAGCAGGTCGAAGTTACCGCCGCCGCCGGGCGAGACGACGAGCACGAGGCCGACGAGCGCGACCACGGAGCCGACGAGCACGACGGCCTTGGGCGCGCGGCGACTGCGCAGCCAGACCAGCCCGACGAGCAGGAGCGGGGCCAGATACTCGATGAGGATGCCGGTGCCTACGGGGATGCGCTGGATCGCCGCGAAGTACGCGAGTTGCGTTCCCGCGACGCCGATGAGCGCCATCCCGAGCACGCGCCAACGGCCGCGCCACAGGGCCGCCCAGTTGCCCCGCAGCATCACCGCAGCCAGTGGAGCGAGCACGATACCGCCGGTGAGCGCGCGCACCGTCACGGCCGCGGCGGGGCTCCAGCCGGCCTCGAGCAGCGGCTTCACGAAGGCGCCGGACGTACCGAAGGTCGCTGCCGCGACGAGCGCGATCACGAGTCCGAGGGATGTCGACGAGCGTTTCATGGTGTTCCTCAGTGCGAGAGCTGGTGATGCTGCAGCCACGACGTTAGTCTTGTCCCGAGTAAGGAGTCAATTTGCATTTTGCCCCTGACACCGAGGATGCCCTGACCTTCGCGGTCGCGCTGGGCAACACGATCGCCGGCGCCACCAAGAGCGGCCTGGACGAGCTCGACTCCCCGGCCTCGCTGACGGCCCTGCTCACCGAACATCGCTATTCCGGGAGGTTCGATCGGGATGAGGCGGAGTTGCGCGACGTGCTCGAGACGCGGTCGCGCATCCGTCATCTCTGGAGCCTCGACCGGGATGCCGCCGCGCTCGAGGTCAACCGGATGCTGAGCGACGCCCGCGCGCTCCCCCACCTGATGCGCCACGACGGCTTCGACTGGCACCTGCACGCCACGGCCCACGATGCGCCACTCGCCGAACGCATCCGCGTCGAGGTCGCGCTCGCGATGATCGACGTGATCCGCTCCGGCGAGACGGGACGCTTGCGCTCCTGCGCGGCCGGGGACTGCGAGGGCATCCTCATCGACTTCTCACGCAACGGATCGAAGCAGTTCTGCGGCATCCGCTGCGGCAACCGCATGAACATGATCGCGTTCCGGCAGCGAACGCGCGACTAGGCGGCCGTCGCAAGCCCGAGCGCCGCACCGACTACACTGACTCACGACGCGGGGTGCCGGTAACGGCTGAGATCACACCCGTCGAACCTGCTCTAGTTCGTACTAGCGAAGGGACGTCACCATCGTGGCTCCAAATTTTTCCGTTCCCACAGCCGCGTCCGTGGGCGATGGTTTTCGCCTGCTGCGCGAGTCGCAGCCGCTCGTGCAGTGCATCACGAACATTGTCGTGGCCCCATGGACCGCGAACGTGCTGCTGGCGGCGGGCGCAGCACCCGCAATGGTCGACAACCCACACGAGGCGGGTGCATTCGCCGCGATCGCGGGTGCCGTGCTGGTGAACCTCGGTACCCCCTACGATGACACCACTTCCGGGATGGCCGCGGCCGTGGCCTCCGCCGACGTATCCGGCACACCCTGGGTGCTCGACCCGGTTGCGGCAGGTGTCGCCGCATGGCGCACCGACGTGGCTTTCTCGCTGCTTGAGTCCTCGGCCCCGAGGATCATCCGCGGCAACGCGTCCGAGATCCTGGCCCTGGCCGGGGGAACGGGTGGAAAGGGGGTCGAGTCGGTGGATACGCCGGAGGCGGCACTCCAGGCCGCCCGCGCACTCGCGCTGCGGCACGGCACCACGGTGGCCGTCAGCGGCGCGGTCGATCACGTGACCGACGGACACCGGCTCGTGCGCATGGCGAACGGGCACCCCCTGATGACCCGCGTCACGGGCGTGGGCTGTGCGCTCGGTGCGCTGATGGCCGCCTTCGCGGCGGTGCTCGACGACGGAGTCCTGGCGGCGACAGCGGCGACCGCCGTGCTCACCGTCGCAGCGGACGCGGCCGCCGCTGTCGCACCGCGGCCCGGCAGCTTCGCCGTCGCGCTGCTCGACCAACTGGATGCCCTCTCCCCCGAGTCCGTCGCCTCACGCGTGCGGCTCGGCTGAGGAGCGCCCCATGGCCAGGCCTCCTCTGGACCTGTCGCTCTACCTCGTGACGGACACAACCCTGTGCGGAGCCTTCGGCGTGGCCGCGACCGTTGCCGCCGCCGTGCGCGGCGGGGTGACCGCCGTGCAGTTGCGCGACCCACATGCCGAGGATGCGGAACTCGTCGCCCTGGGACGAGCAGTCGTCGCGGCACTGGGCGGCACGCGCGTGCCGCTCCTCGTCAACGACCGGGTGCACCTCGTGCACGCCATCGGAGCGCAGGGCGCACACATCGGTCAGTCCGACCTCGGTGTCGACGAGGCTCGTGCGATTCTCGGCCCCGACTCCTATCTCGGCCTCTCCGCACAGACGGTGGAGCACGTGACGGCCGCCCGGCGGATGCCGTTGGAGAGCCTCGACTACCTGGGCGTCGGTCCCATCTGGGCGCAGACCACGAAGCCGGATGCCGCGGCGCCTGGCGGCCTCGAACGCCTGAATCAGGTGAGCGCGGCGAGTCCGTGGCCGTGCGTGGCGATCGGTGGCATCGACGCGGAGCGAGCAGGTCTCGTGGCGGCAACTGCGGCATCCGGGGTCGCGGTCGTGAGTGCCATCTGTGGTCGGGAGGAATCCGAGTCCGCGGCGAGGGACATCCGCGAGGCCTGGGACAACGCCAGGGCACGCGAGGGCCGGGGGCGATCATGACCGCCACCGTTGCCCTCAGCATCGCCGGCAGCGATCCGTCCGGCGGGGCGGGCATCCAAGCCGACCTGAAGACCTTCAGCGCGCTCGGCGTCTACGGCACCACCGTGCTGACGGCCCTCACGGCGCAGAATACCGTTGGTGTCACCGCCGTTCAGGCCGTACCGGCCGACTTCGTCACGACCCAGCTGGAGACCCTCGTCACCGACGTGACCGTGCACTCGATCAAGATCGGGATGCTCGCGAACGCGCCGATCATCGCTGCCGTCGGTCGATTCCTCGCGCAGCAGCGCTGCGATTTCGTCGTGCTCGACCCTGTGATGGTGGCAACGAGCGGCGACCGCCTGCTTGAGGACGAGGCGGTCGAGGCCATGCGCGCCCTGATGCCCGCCGCATCCGTGATCACGCCCAACCTGCCGGAGGCGGCCGTGCTGCTGGGCGCGCCCGTCGCCACGAGCGTCGCAGAGATGCACGAGCAGGCACACGCTCTGCTCGATCTGGGCGCCCAGCGGGTGCTGCTGAAGGGCGGTCACCTCACGGAGACGGAGCCGGGACCGGCGATGGGCGCCGAGATCGTGGACATCTTTCTCGCTCCAGGGGTCGAGCGGGAGTTGCGCGGACCTCGCGTCCCGACGACGAACACGCACGGCACCGGCTGCACCCTCTCATCGGCACTCGCGGCGCTGCGCCCACAGCGGGAGAGCTGGCTGGTCACCGCGCGAGACGCGAAAACCTGGCTCACCGGGGCACTCGCCGCGGCGGACACACTCGGCGTCGGTTACGGCCACGGCCCCGTGCACCACTTTCACGAGCACTGGAGGAACGAATGACATTCACCGACGAGCTCTGGCACGAGAGCAGCGCCGTGCTCGAGGCGATTGACCGGCTTCCCTTCCTGGTCGGCCTGGAGGACGGCAGGCTGCCGCGAGACCTTTTCAGCTACTACATGGCACAGGATGCCCACTACCTCGCCTCCTACGGTCGGGTACTGGCGAGCGCGGCCGCCCGATCAGAGCTCGCGGACGAGCTGCTGTTCTGGGCGGGCAGCGCGACCACGGCGGTCAGCGCTGAGCGACAGCTGCACGCCGCGTACGTGGCGGACTTCTCCGCGATCCCGGCCTCCCCCACCTGCACCGCGTACACCTCATACCTGTTCTCCCTGGCCGCCGGCGGATGCCATCCGGCCCTCGTTGCGGGGCTGCTGCCCTGCTTCTGGATCTACGAGGACGTGGGCCGGCGGCTCAAGGAACGCGTGGGTGACCTTTCGGCGCATCCGTATGCCGACTGGATCGCCACCTACGGCGACCCGGGCTTCGCGGATGCGACGCGGCAGGCGCGAGGCATCGTTGATCGTGCCGCGGCGGACGCGGGTCCCGCTGACCGGGATCGGATGCGCCAGGCATTCGGAACCGGCGCGCGCTTCGAGTGGATGTTCTGGGACGCGGCATGGCGGCGTGAGGAGTGGCCGGTCTGATCTGAACCGGCGCACGACAATTGTGCCGGACCTGATTGCTCGGGCATGCCCTGGTTGCGGAGCTAGCGCGACGGGGCCGGCTCCGGACTGTGCAGGCCACGCGGCACGCTCGAATGGTCCGAGTGTGGCAGCGGTGTCGGCCGAGGTCGCACGCGCTGGTCGTTCCCGGACTGGCCCTGACCCTGACCCTGACCCCGACCCCGACCCGAGCTTGGTGGTGTCGCGAACGGACCGGATATGGGCGTGGGAATCATCGACGGGGAAGCTCCGCGCTGCTGAGTCCGTGAGGGTTGCGGAGCCAGAGGTTTCGCGGGGCTGGCCGGCGCGGGGTGGCCCCGCGTAATGGAGGTGAACAACCCGGTGATCGCGTCCTGGGCGGCAGTGCGGAATTCCGGGATAGCCGCGGCGGCAGTTCCGACACCGAGTCCCATGGTCGTGACGACGGCGAGCGTCACCACCAGGGCACGTCGAGTGCCTCTGCGACGCGGACGAAGTGGCGCGACGTTCTGGTGCAGCACTGCGGCCAACTCGGCAGACGGGATCGGGACGCCACGACCGGTGATCGACCGCAATTCCAACAGCAGCGGTCGCAGCTCTTCGGCACCTGCCGGGTCTACCTCGGCGAGCAGCTCATCGACCACTTGCTCGTCGGGACGCAGATATCCGATGCTCATCGCGATCTCCAGAGTTCGACTGCGGGGTGTTCTTGTAATACGAGCAGAGCGCGACGTTGCAGCTGCTTGATCGCACCGACCGATTTATTCATGATGCCGGCGACGCGATCCAACGGTAGGTCAGCCACCACCCGCAGCAGCAGCACCTCGCGCTGGTCTTCGTTGAGAAGCGACAGGATTCTCAGAGCGTCCGCGCTTTCGGTCGCCCTCATCGCGGAGTCTTCCGCCGACTCACTCACGCGAGCGTCCGATCCCGGATCGTATTCAACGAGGTCTGGCGTTCGGGTCCGCCGCCGCTGATAGTCGACGTATCGGGCGTGCGCGATGGAGAACAGCAGCGTCCTCACCCCTTCGATCCCTCCGCGAAGGGAATTAATCCGAGGAAACAGTGCCAGGAAGACATCGTGGGTTACTCCTTCCGGATCGTCGATCCCATGCGCAGTCAAGTAGCCGAGTATCGACGGGGAATACTCGCGGTACACCTCGTCGAATGCGAAAGGAACCGGCGTCCCGAGGGACGCCGGACCTTCGGCCGGGGGCGAGTTCACCACGTGATCAGGACTTCCTCCTCGAAGAGCGCTGATCCCTCCGGGCGGGCCGGATTCCGTTTCTCACTGCTGTCGACACGAACGTGTCTCGCCCCCGCATAGATCGACCGTTGTGTTACTGCCGAGCACCCGTCACAGGCGTGTGCGCGACACCCGAGGATACCCGTCCGGGAGCTTGCGGCGTGGCGGTGTGATCCGAATGCCCCTTCACCGTCTGACCTGACGTGGTGGGGGCAGGTGACGTGGTCGATCGATGCGACGCCGAGTTGCCCGGGGCCACGATCGTCGCACAATACGCGGCGATGTCGGCCGAGCCGGATGCTGCAGTGACCAGCGAGGTGTACGCGGTCGAAGTGGCGTCCACTCCACCGTGCGCATACGCAGTGCACAGGCCAACGGCCGCAGGACCGGTCGCGTCGGGACCCACGGGAGCCGCCGTCGGCGTCTCGGTCGGGCTCGGGGTGGACGTGGACGTCGCCTCGGCGCTCGCCTCGGTGCTCACGTCCGTGCTCACGTCGGTGTCAAGAGTCAGCGGCGCCGGTGCGCCAACGAGGTCATGCGCACCTTGCTGAATCGATGGGGGCAGGACGTTGGCGGCAGCCGCGACACCGACACCACCCACTCCGACAACTCCCGCGGCCAACAAACCGACGGCGATCTTGCTACCCACAAACGCGGTAAACAATGACATGTGACATCTCCCAAAATTCAGACAAGACGAACAACGAACAACGCGGATCATCGGCCCGCACCTGAGTAATCGATGCCCGGCCCCAAAAGGTTACGCGGCCGATCACCCTGCCAGACTTCGCTGACCAGGCGCTCGACCACGGCCCCGCACGGCCGCGACCGTCGCTACTGGCGCAACACGATGAAAAAGCCCGACCGATGGTCGGGCTCTCAGTGACATATTTCGCGACTCATCTGAGACTTATGTCCCGACTCATCACATGGTGGATCCAAGGGGATTCGAACCCCTGACCCCCTGCATGCCATGCAGGTGCGCTACCAGGCTGCGCCATGGACCCATGCCGTCCAGTGAACCGGACAGCTTGACAAGATTACTACACAACCGGAGGGGGCTTGAACCGCGCCGCGCTCCGCACGGCCAGTGCGGGCTCAGCGCCAGTCGACTCGGCCGCTCGGGAAGTCTCGCATCACCAGGTCCATGAGCAGCGCGTCGTTCAGCTCGCCGTTCGGCATCCGCTGGTAGTCGCGGGCGACCCCAACGCGTCGGAATCCCAGGCGCTCGTAGCTCCGGATGGCCGGCTCGTTGTTCGCGTTCGGGTCGAGCGTGAAGCGATGGTGCCCCCGCTCCGCAAGGAAGATGATCGCCGTCGCCAATGCCTCCGCGCCGTATCTCTTGCGGTACCACTCGGCCCCGAGAAAGATGTGCATCGCCGTCGCCCGGTACTCCGGCTCGTTGTTCTCGTAGATGGCGACCATTCCGGCCGGGCGGCCGTCGATCTCGATGACCAGGTGGTCGTCAACATCGATCATCTCCGTGCGCACCCGCTCGGCCGTGTAGCCGCACCACCACTTCGAGACCTCCGGCTCGAGCAGGATCGCCAGGAGCAGCGCAGCATCCGTCGGCACTGGTGGCCTCAACCGCAGACGGTCGCCCTCGATCACCGGGTACTTAATGGTCGCCACTGGATGCTCCCTCTGCCGGGCCTTCGCTCAGCCTCGCACGCAGCCTGCGCATGGCCCCGATCGCCGCGCGCAACTCCTGCAGCTGATGCTGCGCGAGAAATCGCTGGCTGTGCTCCCCCAGGTCGTTCGCGGTCTCGCTCGTGCCCACGGTCTCGACCCTCAGGTCGTGCTCCAGGCCGAGGATCTCGACGGCGCCGGTGCCCTGATATGGAACGTAGATCGGAGTCGTCACGACGAGCACCGATCGCTCGGAGGGCTCCCGAAGGTGGGAAGCCCAGAATCGATAGGTGTCTGGCGTGTTCGCCCTGCGCAGCGCCGCCTCGGATGATGGCGCCGCGACCACGCGCAACGTCACGTCGTCGAGCCCCCAGCGCCAGGAGCGCCAGCCCGCGTTTCCACTGCCCGCGCCGGTGACCTCGGGTTCGCCGAGCGGGCCGAACGCGAGCTGCATGCCCGTCGTCATCGCATCGAATTCGTTGTCGCCGTGCACGCCCAGCACGCGGGCCAGCGAGAGCTCGTCGCCGGCAAAGGGCCGGAAGCCGCCGAGGAACACGATGCTGCGCGCACGCAGGCCCGCGACGAGAAGCTCCCGGGCAAACCGTGGCTTCACGATGCCGGCGCGGATCATGCCGCCGGTCATGAGGATCGTGTCGTATGACTCGCCCGGATCGGGATAGGGGCCAGCGAGACCGAGCGCCGGAGCCGATCGCGCGACGGCTCGCTCCAGTTCGACCGGCAGCGTCACCCGTGTCGCGAGGTTGCGCTCCGCTCCTCGTCTGAAGTCCCAGTGCGCGGCGGCGAACTCGTCCAGCCAGTCGAGCAGCGGCGCGGGGCCGAGGGCGGGCGGCGCACCGCCGGACGCGCGGACCAGGTCGCCGAGCGCCGAACTGGATGCCCACGCGTCGATCGTTGCGCGCGTGCGCTGCGCGTCATCCGCGTTGTTGCGCCACGACGGCAGCTCGAGTCGCGCGGGCACGGACTACCGCGCCGAGCTATTCCGTGGCTTCGCGCACGGGAAGGTCGATCGGGATGACCGGGCAGTCCTTCCAGAGTCGCTCGAGCGAGTAGTACATGCGGTCCTCCTCGTGGAAGACGTGCACGACGAGGTCGCCGAAGTCGAGAAGCACCCATCGGCCCTCCGACCTGCCCTCCCTGCGAAGCGGCTTCGTGCCAGCCTCGATCAGGCGATCCTCGATCTCGCTCGCAATGGCGATCACGTTGCGCTCGTTGCGCCCCGTGGCGAGCAAGAAGATGTCGGCCAGAGGAAGCGGCCCCGAGACGTCGAGTGCGACGAGGTCGTCCGCCTGCTTCGAGTCGGCAGCAACGGCAGCGAGCTGAAGGAGTTCGCGGGCGTGTTCGGTCGCGGTCACAGGGTCCTAACGGGGAGGGAGAGAGTGGAAGAGAAGTCGGTCACGGGTCAGAAGAGGTGGAGAACGAACCCGGCGACGAAGAGCACCACGACGACCGTGGCCAGTCCGGCGGTCGAGACCGCCAACACCATCGGCAGCTTGCTGCTGCGCGGCGGCTTGCCCGTGCCGATCAGCCCGCGGCTCGAGGTGTGGGTGCTCACGGCGCGAATGGCACGCACCGGAGCGGAGTCGACATCGCTGTCTTCGCGATCGCTGGCCTCAAGCAGCGCATCGACGTCAGAGTGGTCGTACTTGGCCGGATGCGCGCCCGTCGTTCCGAAGGAGCGCGGCAGGTCGATCGTGCCGGTCACCATGATTTCGCCCGTCGGGCTGAAGGGGAGCAGGAGATCCTTGGCATTCGGAACGGAGGAGATGACCAGGTGGTTGGCCGTGACGGACCCGCTGGTGACCCCGATGTTGCGAGTGAGGGTGACGCTTTCAGCATCGTCATCGTCTGCCGCGGCCTGCGTCGACCAGTGGCCGGTGGGCACCGCGAAGGGCCGACTTGCGTCGGCGATGGCCTCGGGAGCTTCGCCGCCCGCGGTGGTGCTGTCAGCGGATGCTGCCGACGACGCGGAGGATGCGGAGCTGCTGTCGCTCGCCGCGTTCTCGAGACCGGTGCTCGCGGCGGAGGTCGCCGAAGCGGCGCTCACCGGGCCATCGGCGACGTCGTCCGAGCCGGCCTGCGGAAGGGACCACGGGGCAACGAGCTTGGGCGCACTCAGGTCGGGTGTGGGAACGGGCAGCGCGCTCGGCGCGGGGGTTGCCGCAGTCTCGGCCTCTGCGGCAGGCTGCACCGTGGCCGAACGGAGCGGAGCGGGCGCCTCGGACGGAGCGCGCCCCATGAGGGCGTCGAACTCCGCGAGCGCGCTCGAAAGCTGTCGCGGGGACTGTGGCTCGGGCGCTGCTGGCGACTGCAGCGGCGGCGGAATCTGTGGTGCCTGCTGGGACTGCGCCTCAGGCTGCGCCGGGGTCTCCGGCTCCTGCAGCGCGTGCGCATCGGCCTGGGGGGCGGAGGACTCGCGAAGGGCGCGCAGCTCGCGGCGGGTGAGCGGGCGCCCGCCCTGCGCTTGCTGCGGCTGCCCGGCCGAAGCGTCCTGGGCGGCCGTAGGCTGGGCTGTCACATTCTGGGCTGGCGCATTCTGCGCTGTGACATTCTGGGCTGGCGCATTCTGGGCTGGCGCATTCTGGGCTGTCCCATTCTGGGCGGCAGCGTCGTCGGCCGCCGCAACGGGAGCTGTCTCGGGCGCGGGGACCGACGGTGCAGGAGTCCTCAGCCACGGGAACGCGATACGGGCACCGCGAGCAGGCGCCTCCGGACTTTCCGAATCCTCGGCGGCGCTCGAGTCATCCGCAGCGGCAGAGTCTGCCGCCGCGATCTCAGACTCAGCGACCTCGGGCAAAGCAGCCGCTGGTTCCTCGCTGTGCGCCGAGGCTTCGCTGCCTCCGGCTTCCGCGGGCTCGGTCTGGGCGACGGGCGTGGGACGCTGCTGGGTGTAATAGTCCAGATTGGCAGGCTCGCCCGCTGCGCCCGGCCGACCCCAGTCGGAGGGAGACAGTTCGGACGTGGATGAGAACGCTGAGCGACGGGATTCCGGCCTGAAGTCACGGATGCGGTAGATAGGCCGTTCCTCGGAGCTCGCGGACGGCGCCTCCCCCTCACTCGGCTGCGTGCCGCGCTGAGAGCGACGGCCGCTCGCCAGCGCCGCCTCGGCACGGCTGCGCGGCTGCTGAACGGCGGACGACTCGTCCTCAGAGGCGCGGTGAGGAGCCGGCGCATCCCAACGAGCAAAGGTCTCGATCTGCGGATCTGAGGGTTCTGCGACCTCGAGTCGCACATCCTGGGTGTCTACGGCCCCGTGCGTGCGGAGACCGTGCCTGCCGTCGTGCGAGGGCGGGATCGAAGCGCCGACCGACTGGCCGTCGGCCGTCGCCGGGTTGGCAAATACGGCATCCACGGTGCGCTGGGGCGTCTGCCCGCCGTCGCGGGTGTCTTCGCGCTGCTCCCTGAGTCGCAACTGTCGTCGGCTCTGAGGCTGCTGCCCCTCGCCGTCCGGCTTGTCCTGAGCTGACTCACCATGGAGCGGCTGGTCTTGCCACGCTGTCATGTCTGACTCCGATACAGGTGGTGTTTCGAGATGTACTGAACAACACCGTCGGGAACTAGATACCAGACCGGGAACCCCCGGCCGACCCGGTCGCGACAGTCGGTTGACGAAATCGCAAGCGCGGGCACTTCTAACAAGCTTACGTCTGACTCAGGTAAACCGGAAATAGACAGCGGGTGTCCCGGCCGAGTCACAGCTACGAAGTGCGCGAGTGACCAGAGCTCGGTGACGTCCTTCCAATCCAGGATCTGTGCGATCGCATCCGCGCCCGAGATGAAGAAGAGTTCGGCATCCGGACGCTCCGAGCGCAGATCGCGGAGCGTGTCGATGGTGTACGTAGGCCCCTTGCGGTCGATGTCGACGCGGCTCACGGTGAACTGCGGGTTGGCCGCGGTGGCGATCACGGTCATCAGGTAGCGGTGCTCCGCGGAGGTGGCGCGCTGCTTCTGATAGGGCTGCCCGGTGGGCACGAAGACCACCTCATCGAGGTGAAGCTGCTGAGCGACCTCGCTGGCGGCCACGAGGTGCCCGTTGTGAATGGGGTCGAAGGTGCCGCCCATCACGCCAATGCGGGCGCGACGCACCTCGGTCTCGACCACGGCGACCACCTAGTGGTGGCTGGCCCCGCTGCGCACCCTGTCGCTGTGCCGGTTGGCCACATCGCGGTAGCTCCAGGTGATGAAGCCGAGAGCGATGAACGCCGAAGCGGCAACGATGGGAAAGACCCACGTCGGCGCGACCAGCTGGGTCTCGGTCGCCGCAGCGACCACCGAATTCAGCAACGACATTCCGCTTCTCCGTTCACACGCTCACGCACGTCAACTGTTCAGACGAGCACGTCTAATCTAGCCGCTAATCTAGCCGCGGATCTGTCCCGAGCCGCGCACAACCCACTTGGTGCTCGTCAATTCACCGAGGCCCATCGGACCGCGGGCATGCAGTTTCTGCGTCGAGATGCCCACCTCGGCGCCGAAGCCGAATTCGCCGCCATCGGTGAACCGCGTCGAGGCATTCACCATGACGACCGCCGAATCCACCTCGGCGAGGAACCGCTCCGCGTTCGCGAAGTCATTGGTGATGATCGATTCGGTGTGATGGGTCGAGTAACGCCGGATGTGATCGATCGCTGCGTCCAGGTCGTCGACCACCGCCACCGAGATGTCGAGCGACATGTGCTCGATCGACCAGTCCTCTTCGGTGGTGGGCACGGCATCCGCAAAGATCGCGCGCGCCCGCTCGTCGGCGTGGACGGTCACGCCTGCCTCGCGCAGCCGCTGCAGCACGGGCGGCAGGAGGCGTTGGGCGGATGCCTCGTGCACCAGCAGGGTCTCGAGCGCGTTGCAGACGCTTGGTCGCTGCACCTTCGAATTGTGCACGATGTCCACGGCCGTGTTCGCCTCGGCCGACTCGTCGAGGAAGATGTGCACGACGCCCGCCCCGGTCTCGATCACGGGGACCTTGGACTCGGCGACGACGGTGTTGATCAGGTTGGCGCTCCCCCGCGGGATGAGCACGTCGACGTAGCCTCGGGCCTGCATGAGTTCCCTGGCACCATCGCGACCGAACTCATCGATGGTCTGCACGGCATCCGAGGGCAGTCCCACCGAACCGAGCGCCTCCTGGATGATCCCGACGAGCACACGGTTGGTGTTCTCGGCTGCGCTCCCACCGCGCAGCACGGCGGCGTTGCCGCTCTTCAGGGCGAGGGCGGCGATGTCGATGGTCACGTTGGGCCGCGCCTCGTAGATGACGCCGACGACACCGAAGGGAACGCGCACCTCATTGATGCGCAGGCCGTTCGGCAGGGTCTGTCCGCGTACGGACTCGCCGACCGGGTCGACGAGCGCGATGATCTGGCGCACCGCGTCGGCCAGTCCGGCCAGGCGCGCCTCATCCAGCCGCAGTCTGTCCTGCAGTGCGGCGCTCAACCCGTTGCCGCGGCCGTTGGCGAGGTCGAGCGCGTTGGCGTCGATGATGGCGGTCGCATTGTCGAGGATGCCGGTCGCGATCGCCTCGAGCGCGCTGTTCTTGAGGTCGGTCGTCGCGGTCGCAAGGGGAATGGAGGCGCCGCGGGCGGCCGAAAGTCGCTCCGTGAGGCTCTGTGTGGAGACGAGGGTGTCTGACATGCTCACAGTGTAGGACGAAGTTTGGTATACCAGCTGGGCATACCCTAGAGTCGGCGGATGGACCAGCTGACTCGCTCGGGCGCACGCCGCTCCCCGAACACGGCACGAATCGCACACCGCCCGCGACCGTGGCTGATGCTCGGCATCGGGGTCGCCGCCCAGGCCTCGGGCACCTTCGTCGTCACCACCCCGGCGCTCCTCATTCCACTCCTGCACACCGAACTCGGACTCGGCCTTGCGCAGGCGGGCCTGCTCGCGGCGCTCCCGACGTTCGGAATGGTGCTTACGCTCGTGGCCTGGGGCGCCGTGACAGATCGTTTCGGCGAACGCTGGGTTCTGAGCGGCGGTCTCGCGCTCACCGCCCTCAGCACGGTAGCGGCGGCTGCCGCCTCCGTCGGGCTTCGCGACCAACCGGCCGCAACGATGCCATTGCTCGGGGTTTGTCTCGTCCTCGCCGGGATGTCCGCGGCATCCACCAACGCGGCGAGCGGCCGCGTGGTGATCGGCTGGTTCCCGGCCAGGCGTCGTGGACTCGCCATGGGCATCCGGCAGACCTGCCAGCCGCTCGGCGTGGCCGTCGCTGCCGTCACGGTGCCCACGCTCGCGGCCTCTACGGGCGCTGCTGCGGCGATCCTCGTCGGTGCCCTGCTCACCGCACTGTGCGCGGTGGCGTGTGCGCTGTGGATCGTGAATCCCATGCGCACGCCCGCACCTCGCGTCGCCGGTGCTGCTGTGAACCCCTACCGGGCAAGCGCCGCGCTTCTCCGGATCCACCTGGCGTCGGCGCTGCTCGTCGTGCCCCAGTTCACTCTGTCGATCTTCGGTCTCGTGTGGCTCGTGGCCGAGCAGCACTGGACTCCCCTCGCGGCCGGCACGCTGCTCGGGCTCGCACAGTTCGTCGGAGCTCTCGGGCGCATAGGCGTTGGCGTGCTCAGCGATCGGCTGGGCTCGCGGCTGCGACCACTGCGCTGGGTGGCGGCTTCGGCCGTGGTGACCATGGCCGGCGTGGGGCTCACCGGGTCGCACGCTCCTGCCGCACTCGTCGTCGCGGCCTACCTTCTCGCCAGCTGCGCGAGCGTCGCCGATAACGGGCTCGCCTACACCTCCGTCGCGGAGCTCGCCGGGATGGGGTGGGCGGGGCGCGCTCTCGGGGCGCAGAACACCGGACAGTTCCTCGCGGCGTCCGTGGTCGGGCCGGTCATGGGGGCGCTCATCACGGCGATCGGATATCCGCTCGCCTTCCTCGTCGCCGCCGCCGCACCACTCGCGGCACTCCCGATCGTGCCACCGATGAGCGTCGAAGCCGCGGAGCCAGGCGGCGCGGGGTTAGTCGGCGCTCGGTGACGCGTCGAACCAGGTGCCGACTGGTTCGCCGGTGAGCGCGGCAGCGACATCCGCCGTCGAAGCGAGCAGCACCGCGGTACCGGATCGGGCGGCGAGCTTCGCCGCGGCCACCTTGGTCGCCGCTCCCCCGGTGCCGACTCCGGTGTTGCCGATGCCGCCGAATTCGACTCCCGCGAGGTCGTCGTCCGCCGACACGCGATCAATGCGCTCGGCCCCGGCCTCGCTCGGCGGCCTCGTGTAGAGGGCGTCAACATCCGAGAGCAGCACGAGCAGTTCGGCGTGCACGAGCTGGGAGACGAGCGCCGCCAGCCTGTCGTTGTCGCCGAAGCGGATCTCGTGGGTGGCGACGGTGTCGTTCTCGTTCACGATCGGCAGAATGCGCAGGCCGAGCAGCCGCTCCATGGCCCGCCGCGCATTGCTGCGGTGGGTCGGGTTCTCGAGGTCGCCGGCGGTGAGCAACACCTGCCCAGCGACGATCTTGTAGCGGTCCAGGCTCTCCTGGTAGCGGTAGATGAGCACATTCTGCCCCACGGCCGCGGCGGCCTGCTGGGTGGCGAGGTCGGTGGGGCGTGCGTCGAGCTTGAGGTACGGGATGCCCGTCGCGATGGCGCCGGACGACACAAGGATCACTTCGACGCCGCGCCCGTGTGCGGCAGAGAGGGCATCGATGAGCGGGCCGATCTGAGCCGTGTTGAGCCCACTGACCGAGGAGGAACCGACCTTGACGACCACACGCCGCGCCTCGGGGATCTGCTCCCGCGAGGCGATGGTGCGCACAACGGTCAGAGTGCCGGTGTCGGTCGTGTGGGTTGTCTCAGTCGACATCTGTGGGCGAATCATCCTCGTGCTGGGTCTCGGCGCTGGCGTCGGCGGTCCGATTGATCGCGAAGCCCTCATCATCATTCCAGATGCCGGCCTCGCGCTCACGAATCAGCTCAGCCCGTGCCGCAGCTTTCGCGTCCATCCGCTCGAGGTAGTTCTGCCTGCGCGTCTTGTTCGTGGCGCGATCGTTCTGCACCAGCCGAGGATCTGTGCCACGAGGAGCGGTGAGCAACTCGGCCGTCGAGGTCAGCGTCGGCTCCCAGTCGAAGACCACACCGTGGCCGGGGCCGATGATGACGGTGGATCCGGCAACGGCGCCAGCCTTGAACAGCGCGTTCTCGACGCCGGCCTTGGCGAGGCGGTCGGCGAGGAACCCGATCGCCTCCTCGTTGGTGAAGTTGGTCTGGGCCACCCAGCGCTCGGGCTTTCCGCCGATGATGCGGTAGACGTTGCCGCCAGAGCCGCCCTCGACCTTCACCGTGAAGCCGGCGTCATCCGAGGCCTTCGGCCGCAGCACGATGCGAGGAGCGACCGGCTGCGCGGCCGCCGCGACACGGTCGGCCTGCACGAGCTCGCCCAGCGCATAGGACAGTTCGCGAAGCCCGTCGCGACTGACCGCGGAGACCTCGAAGACGCGGTATCCGCGGGACTCAAGCTCGGGCGTGACGAGGTCGGCGAGGTCGCGCCCCTCGGGCACATCGACCTTGTTGAGGGCGATGAGCTGCGGTCGTTCGACCAGGGGAACCTGGCCTTCCGGAACGGGATAGGCAGCGAGTTCGCCGAGGATGACGTCGAGATCGCTGATGGGGTCGCGGCCCGGATCGAGCGTGGCACAGTCCAGCACGTGCAACAGCGCGGTGCAGCGCTCGACGTGGCGCAGGAACTCAAGGCCGAGACCCTTGCCCTCGCTCGCTCCCTCGATCAGGCCGGGGACATCCGCCACGGTGTAGCGGGTCTCACCGGCCTGCACCACACCGAGGTTCGGGTGCAGGGTGGTGAACGGGTAGTCGGCGATCTTGGGCTTGGCGGCGGAAATCGCGGCGACGAGGCTCGACTTACCCGCCGAGGGGTAGCCGACGAAGGCGACATCGGCGACGACCTTCAGCTCGAGGAGGACATCGCCCTCCCAGCCCGGCGTGCCGAGCAGGGCGAACCCCGGTGCCTTGCGCTTCGTGGAGGCGAGTGCCGCGTTGCCGAGGCCGCCCTGGCCGCCCGGAGCGACGACGAATCGCATCCCCGGTTCGCTGAGGTCGATGAGCTGGTTGCCGTCGGTGTCCTTGACGACCGTGCCGACGGGGACCGAGAGCACGAGCTCCTCGCCGTCGCCACCGTTGCGGTGGTCGCCCATGCCAGGGCCGCCCTTATCGGACTTGCGATGCGGCGCGCGATGGAATCCGAGCAGCGTCGTGGTCTGCAGGTCGCTCTCGAGCACGATGTCGCCACCGTCTCCGCCATTACCACCGTCCGGACCGGCCAGCGGCTTGAACTTCTCACGCTTGACCGAGACGCAGCCATCGCCGCCGTCTCCGGCGTTGAGATGCAGTGTCACCTGGTCGACGAAGGTAGCCATGCTCGCGTCCCTTCTGCCGAATCCCGGCTGCTCACAGCTCTTGACTGTGGGCGTTACTCAAATATGTGTGTCCGCATCCGCGCGCCAACGATTGGCCGCTTAAAGAGTTCAGGCGAGCCGAAGCTCGCCAGAACCCGAACAACTGTGAAAATCAGGCGGGTACGTCCACGATGTTGACGACCTTGCGGCCGCCCTTGGCGCCGAACTCGACCGCACCGGCGGCGAGGGCGAACAGCGTGTCGTCTCCGCCACGGCCGACGTTGACGCCGGGGTGGAAGTGGGTGCCGCGCTGGCGGACGATGATCTCGCCCGCACCGACGACCTGGCCGCCGAAGCGCTTCACGCCGAGGCGCTGAGCGTTGGAGTCGCGACCGTTACGAGTGGAGCTTGCGCCCTTTTTGTGTGCCATTTCGAAAGTCCCTAAACGTGTGAGAGCTACTTGATGCTGGTGATCTTGACGCGGGTGAGCTCCTGGCGGTGGCCCTGGCGCTTCTTGTACCCGGTCTTGTTCTTGAACTTCTGGATGACGATCTTCGGGCCGCGCTCGTCGCCGACGACCTGCGCGGTCACCGTGACCTTCGCGAGATCCTTGGCGTCATGCGTGATGCTGCTGCCGTCGACGAGCAGCACGGGGGCCAGCTCGATATTTCCATCCTTGTCGGCCTTGATGCGGTCGAGCACGACAACCGTGCCAACCTCAACCTTTTCCTGCCGACCGCCGGCGCGCACAACTGCGTAAACCACTTGGTAACCCTAACTATGTGAGAGAAGTCTCTTGGCGCAGAACAGCGGGCTCAGCCCAGCACACACCAAGGGTCAATACTACTCGAAGATTCTCGAACCGGTCAAACCTCGGTCGAGGGGGCCGCTTCGCGCTCGAACATCGGGTGCCGAACGAGCCAACTCCACGTCAAGACTACGGCCAGAACGGTCAGCGGAAGGACATTAACGCCCTGACCGAGTGTCGACGAGACGGCGACAAGGAATGCGTTGCCCCCGTCGCGGAAGAACGAATCGGTGGCCTGTCCGAGGCTGTTGGAGAAGAAGTTCGCGTTGGCGAGCCACGACAGCATGCCCATCGCGAAGTACACCAGGAACGCGAGGACGACGCCGCCTGCCGCCGCGAGAAGCGATTGCGCGATCACACGGCCCAGTCGCAGCGCCGCGAACAACGGCGCGAACAGCCAGATCACGGCGAACACGCCCACGCTGTATGCAATGGTGACGAGCAGGAATCCCGGCGAAAGGAAGGCACCGAGCGCGCCAGCCTGGTAGCCCGCGCCCTGAAAGAGCGCCGTTACGTAGAAGACCATTCCGCTGACCAGTTGTGCCGCAAACGTGAACAGCAGGATGCCCGCCGCGACCATGACCGCCGGCAGCACGCGGCCGCGCTCAGCCAGACCCTCAAATCGTGACATCGCTTCGCTCCCGTCTCGACGGCGCCCATGTCTAGACTTTTGATCATGACCGTGTTGATCGATCAGCCTATCTGGCCGGCACACGGCACGGTCTGGGCGCATGTCGTGAGCGACAGCTCGCTTGAGGAGTTGCACGCCTTCGCCGCGGCCACGAATCTGCCTCGCCGCAGCTTCGACCTCGACCACTACGACGTGCCGGAGCACCGCTACGACGAACTCGTCGCGGCCGGCGCCGAGCCGGTGACGGTGCGCGGCCTGGTCACCCGACTACGGGCAAGCGGACTGCGCGTCTCCCAGCGCGATCGTCGTAGCATCGACGGCACTTAAACGAATCGCGGCCAACCCTTCGGCCGGCCGCGATCACGCTTGAATCAGCTCGGGGTGTCGGTGCTGCCCGGCGTGACCGTGCCAGCGCTCGAGGCGCGACGGGAGACCCTGGAGCGGCCTTGACCGGGCTGCTTGGGCTCGGGCAGAGCGTCGAGCACGGAGTCCAGGATCTGCTCCGCGTCGTGCGGGCTGATCTTGCGAGCTCCGCGAGCACTCTTCTTGACCGGGATGTCGAGGATCGCGATCGCGGCCTCCGCTGCGGCCACCGAGGCGGATTCCGCCTGGCTGGGCGGCGCATCCGTCGGCTGCACGTCGGTGGACGCCGCGGCCGCGGCTTGGGCCTCTGGCGCCTCGGAGACGGACGTCGTCGAACTTGACTGTCCGGCATCCGCGGAATCTTCGGCGCTCGACTCCGCAGCATGCGGAATCGTGCTCGCGGCGATCTGGGCGAGAGCGTTCTTCACGTCGTCGGTGATGGCGTGCGTTCCGCCGTTGCCGTTCTTGGGCTGCGAACCGGAAGATCCGTTTCGACCCGAGTCCGAGCCGTTGCCACCCTTGCCGCGCCCACGGCGCTGCTCGGGCTGTGCCGTCTGGCGGTGCTTGGTGACCGGATCGTGGCGCACGATGACACCGCGGCCTGCGCAAACCTCACAGGGCTCGCTGAAGGACTCCAACAGCCCGAGGCCGAGCTTCTTGCGGGTCATCTGCACGAGACCGAGCGAAGTGACCTCCGCCACCTGGTGCTTCGTGCGGTCACGACTGAGGCATTCCACGAGCCTGCGCAGTACGAGGTCTCGGTTCGACTCGAGCACCATGTCGATGAAGTCGACAACGATGATGCCACCGATGTCGCGCAGCCTGAGCTGGCGCACGATCTCCTCGGCCGCCTCAAGGTTGTTCTTGGTGACCGTCTCTTCGAGGTTGCCACCCGAACCGACGAACTTGCCGGTGTTGACGTCGACGACCGTCATCGCTTCGGTGCGGTCGATGACGAGCGAACCGCCCGACGGCAGCCAGACCTTGCGATCGAGCGCCTTCTCGATCTGCTCCGAAATGCGGTACTCGTCGAAGGAGTCCGCGGTGCCCTCGTACTTCTGGATGCGGTCGATGAGATCCGGAGCAACCTGCCCGAGGTAGGTCGAGATCGTGCTCTCGGCATCCTCACCGTCGATGACGAGCTTGTGGAAATCCTCGTTGAAGACGTCGCGCACGATCTTGACCAGCAGGTCGGGCTCGCTGTGCAACAGGGCCGGGGCCTGCACGGTCTCGAGGGCGGCGCTGATCTCTGCCCACTGCTTGGTGAGACGGCTGACGTCGAGGGTCAATTGCTCCTCGGTCGCACCTTCGGCGGCCGTGCGCACGATGACGCCGGCGTTCTCGGGGAGCACCTCCTTGAGGATCTTCTTGAGACGCGCGCGCTCGGTGTCCGGCAGCTTGCGGGAGATGCCGTTCATCGAACCATTGGGCACGTAGACGAGGTAGCGGCCCGGGAGCGAGACCTGGCTCGTGAGCCTCGCACCCTTGTGACCCACCGGGTCCTTGGTGACCTGAACGAGCACCTTGTCGCCCGGCTTCAGCGCGAGCTCGATGCGGCGCGCCTGGCTCTTGCCCTCGCTAGAGTTCTCGGCTGCGGCGTCCCAGTCCACCTCGCCGGAGTACAGCACGGCGTTGCGGCCGCGGCCGATGTCGACGAAGGCGGCCTCCATGCTCGGCAGCACGTTCTGCACGCGACCGAGATATACATTCCCGATGAGGGATGCGTCCTGCGACTTCGCGACATAGTGCTCGACGAGCACACCGTCTTCGAGCACGCCGATCTGGATGCGGTTGTGCTTGGAGCGCACGACCATCGCCCGGTCGACGCTCTCGCGCCTCGCGAGGAACTCGGCCTCGCTGATGACCGGACGACGGCGACCGGCGTCGCGCCCGTCACGCCTGCGCTGCTTCTTGGCCTCGAGCCTGGTTGAGCCCCGGACCCGCTGTGGTTCGTTGCTCGGCTCGGCCTGCTTGCGGGGGGTGCGAACCTTGACGACCGTGTTCGGCGGCGTGCTCTCGTCGTCCCCGCGATCCTCTTCTCCACTGCGACGACGGGCTCGGCGGCGCACCGTGGGCGAGTCGCCGTCATCGTGGCGATCGGGCGAGTCGTTTCCGCGCGAAGGGCGCTGCGGAAGCTCTGGAAGGTCGGGGGCCTGGAACAGCAGGGACGTCGTCGCCACGGCCCGGGTGGGCGTCGCAGCCGGAGCGCTCTTAGCCGAGCGGCCTCGTGGCTGCTTCTCGACGGGGTCGACGGCCGGTCCGTTGCCGACCGCTGCTTCGTCGCTCTGCGCCGCGGATGCCCCAGCGGAGCCGCGCTTGACCGGCGCCTTGCGTGCGGGGGCACTCTCCGTGCCGGCCTGCTCTGCCGGCTTGCTGACCGAGTCGGCTGGCGCCGAGACGGCGGCGGCAGATGGCTCTGTGACGCTGGGAACGTCCACCGAGGGCTGCGGCGCCGCTACTGCAGCATCCACCGCCTTCTTGCGCGAGCCGAACAGGCGTCCACGCTTTCTGCCGGTCTCACTGCTTCCTGAGGTGTTTGCTTCGTTTTTCTCCACCATCGCTGGTGCACTCCTAGCCCGCTGCGGGAATCCGCGCCACCCGCCGGGTACTCTCTCGTGCGGCTCTTCGCCTGGGCGAATCCCCGCTAATCCTTGACGTTCCAGAACCGGCCGCGCACTGCTCCACTGCTTGTGGCCGCGCTGCTCGTGATCGTCACTGCTGGTGTCGACCGCGGCTTGCGGTATGCGTTCCCTCTGGTTCTGCTCGTCTTCATCCGTGCTGTTCGGAACTGGCTATCCGACGCGTTTGTGTGACTCGACACGCGTTCCGCGGCGCACGCTGCGCCCACGGTGCTCCTCTTGTTGCACCCTGTCTGAACCATGTGTCGCATCCTCGCGGCCCGGTTTTATACCCGGTAAGCATTCTTGGTGTTGCTCCGAGCGCGGCTCGGGCAACTGAGTCGATTATCGCACGCATTGCCAGCATCCCGGCATTGACACCATGCAATAATCCGAGAGTGCCTCCGATTCTCACGCAGACAGACTCGAAACCGTCGGCGATCGCCCTGGCCCCTGTCGCGGGTCTCGGCGTGCTCATCTCTTTCCTGGCCACCGTTGCGGCTTTTCGAGGGATAGAGGCAGCGGGGGCCGGCTCATCACTCGTCGGCGCGAACAACGAACTCGGTTATCCGTCATCCGCTTTCGCACTCGTGGTGTTCGCCATCGTCCTCGCCGTATCCGCTGCCGAACTCTCGGGCGCGGCGCTGCGCGACGGCTGGCGACTCGCCGTGGTCGCGGTGCTGAGCATCGGCGTTCTCTTCGAGGTCTGGGTTCTGTACCTTGCGGTAATGGGGCCCGCCGTCACGGTCTTCCATGTGCTGGAACTGGTGCTGATGGCCGCCGCACTGGTGTTCGCGGTGCTCGCCGCACCTCGCGAGCGCACCGACTACGGCCTCGGGCTGTTCCTCATCGTGGCCGGCGTGGGCGGATTCTTCGCCGCGATGCGCCTCACCGTCGACAAGGTCGGCACCTTCATCGATCCGGCGACCGCGCCGAGCTGTGACCTCAGTGTTCTCGTGCAGTGCGGTAAGAACCTCGCATCCTGGCAGGGCTCGCTTTTCGGGTTCCCCAACCCGCTGCTCGGCGTGGGCGGATGGATCGCCGTGATCATGGTGGGGCTGATGGTGCTCAGCGGGCTGAAGTTCGGCCGCGGGTTCTGGCTCACCTTCAACGTCGGCGTGGCCGGCGCTCTCGCGCTCGTGTGCTGGCTGATCTACCAGAGCATCTTCTCGCTCGCCACGCTCTGCCCCTGGTGCATGGCCACCTGGTCCGTGACGATTCCGACCTTCTGGCTGGTCACGCTGTACAACCTCAAGAGCGGTCATATTCCCGTTCCAGAGCGAGCCCGCGCATTCTTCAGAGCCGCATATGGCTGGGTTCCCCTGCTGACCTTCACGTCCTACGTCATCGTGTTCGTCATCGCCCAGCTGCGACTCGACGTCATCCACCACTGGTAGCACGGGCCCTAAGCTGATTCACGGGCCACGGTCAGCCCACACCTGACACTATTTCTCTTGTTTACCCCTTACACAGCGGCACAGAAAGTGACGGATACGCCAGATGGCAACACCCGGCAATAACAGCAACCTCGGCAAGAAGGACCGCCGGGAGGCAGCACGCGAGAAGGCGCGCCAGGACCGCGAGGCCGAACGCAAGCGCACCAGGCGCAACAAGCTCTTCCTGCAGGGCGGCGTAGGGCTCGCCGTCATCGCCATCGCCGCGGTCGTCATGCTCGTCGTCGTCAACCAGCCGAAGCCGGTCGAGCTCTCGAGCAACACCGCTGGACCTGCCAACATGATCAGTGACGGCATCCTGCTCGCGGGCAACACCACCAAGGCGGTGGAGACGCCAGGCATCAAGAAGGGTGCCGATCCCGTTCCCACCGATCTGTCAAAGCACAGCGACACGGTGAACATCGTCACCTACATCGACTTCCAGTGCCCTGTCTGCCAGGCGTTCGAAGCCACCAATGGCCAGCAGATCAAGTCGTGGGTCGACAGCGGGCTCGCATCCGTCGAAATCCACCCCATCTCGATCCTCGACAACTCGTCCCTCGGCAACAAGTATTCGACGCGTTCTGCGAATGCCGCGGCCTGTGTTGCGCAGGAGCAGCCGCAGAACTTCTACGCCGTCATGCAGGCGTTGTTCGAGCATCAGCCGGCCGAATCGACCTCTGGCCGCACCGACGCCGAGATCCTCAAGGTGTTGAAGGATGCCGGGGCCAGCGGCGACAAGATCACCAGCTGCGTCAAGAAACAAGAGTTCGCGAACTGGGTGACAGCCGCGTCGGCGCGGGTGCAGACCGCGCCGTTCCCGAACACGGTGAAGCCGACCACCCTGCGCGGCACGCCCACAGTCTTCGTCGACGGCCAGCAGTACTCGGGCGGCGTGGACGACGCCCCGGCCTTCAAGGCATTCGTGGAAGGCATCGCCAAGGCGAAGTAGCACCAGCTCGCACAGCGACGAAGGGCACGAGATGTCAACGGCCGGCAGCACCAGCAATCGGGGCAAGAAGGACCGCCGCGAGGCGGCACGCGAGAAGGCGCGCCAGGACCGCGAAGCCGAACGCATCCGCACCAGGCGCAACAGGCTCTTCCTGCAGGGCGGCGTAGGGCTCGCCATCATCGCCATCGCCGCGATCGTCATGCTCGTCATCGTCAACCAGCCGAAGTCGGTCACTCCGTCGGGCAACGCGGCCGGGCCGGCCAACATGGCCAGCGACGGCATCCTGCTGAGCGGTCCGGAGCTTGCCGCCGTGCCCACCCCTGCAATCAAGGCGGGCGGTGATCCGATCGTGACGAAGCAGGATCGGAGCAAGCTCAACATCGTCACGTACACGGACTACCTGTGCCCGTACTGCCAGCAATTCGAGACGACGAACGCGGAGCAGATCACGCAGCTCGTGACGAGTGGCAAGGCCACGCTCGAGATTCACCCGCTCGCGAACCTGGACAGCCTGTCTCAGGGAACGCAGTATTCGGCCAGGTCCGCGAATGCCGCCGCCTGCGTCGCCAATACTGATCCCAACAACTTCTTCGCCGTGAATTCGGCGCTGTTCGCCAACCAGCCCGCAGAGAGCACGCCCGGCCTCAGCGACTCCAAGATCCTCTCAGTGCTCAAGGGAGCCGGCTCGAGCGGCGACGAGCTCAGTCAGTGCGTGAAGTCACAGAAGTTCGCCGCCTGGGTGGGCGCCGCGACCGCGCGAACCCGCAACGCGACGATCCCCAATTCGTCGCTCCGGACCGATTCCCGCGGTCTCGGCACGCCGACCGTGATTGTCAACGGCGTGCAGTGGCAGCCTGCGGGCGACGACCTGACGAATGCTGCGGCCTTCGCAGCGTTCCTGGATAAGGTGCCGACCGAGTAGACGCCGGTCGCTTCGACAGGCTCAGCGAACGAGTCAGGCGAACCAGAGGGCGAGCTCGCGCGCGGCGGACTCCGGCGAGTCCGAGCCGTGCACGAGGTTCTGCTGCACCTTCTCGCCCCAGTCACGGCCGAGGTCGCCGCGGATGGTGCCGGGGGCGGCGGTGCTCGGGTCGGTGGTGCCCGCGAGGGAACGGAAGCCCTCGATCACGCGATTGCCCGCAATGCGGAGCGCCACGATCGGACCGGACTCCATGAACTCGATCAGCGGCTCATAGAACGGCTTGCCCTCGTGCTCGGCATAGTGCGCGCCGAGCAGGTCGCGGTCGGCCTGCACGAGGCGCACGTCGACGAGCTGATAGCCCTTGGCCTCGATGCGGCGCAGGATCTCGCCGGTCAGGTTGCGGGCGACGCCATCCGGCTTCACCAGCACCAGGGTCTCTTCAACGGTGGTGGACATTATTGCTCCTCAGCATGGCTCGTGGACGGGAGGGTGGACGGTTCGGAGTCGGCGGTGGCGCGCAGGGCCGCGTTGCGGCGGTCGAGCCGCACACCGGTGATGAAGCAGTAGGTCCAGATGGCCGCGAAGCCCGCACCGATGAAAAACATCAGCGGCAGGAGGAACCCGAGCGCGACGAGACCGAGCTGCACGACCCAGCCCAGCCACACGCCCGAGCGGTACCGCAGCAGTCGGCTCACAACGAGCATTACGACGATGACCGCCGCTCCCCCGCCGAAGGCGACCGTGGGCCGCAGTACGTCGAAACGGAATACCGCAAGTGTCACAAAGAACATGAGCACGGCCTCGAGACCGAGCACGATCGACAGCAGCGACTCGGTCGCCGAACGCTCTCGACGCACCCGAGGCGCTCTTCCCGCTTCGGTCACCGCTTCCAGCCCTGCTCCTCGGCGAGCACGAGGGCGTCGCCGATCATGGTGATCGAACCGGTGACCAACACGGCCCTGCGCGGCGCCGCGGCGGCCCACGCCCGTGCCTCGCCGACCGCGGACTCGAGGTCCGCGAACTCGTGGCTCACGCCGCTCTCGGTGAGCTCCGCCACGAGTTCCTCGAGCCGCTCCGCGGGAATCGCCCGCTCGGAGCTCGACTGCGTCACCTGAAACCTCGTGGCGATCGGCGCGAGCTCGCGGATGATGCCGCGTGCATCCTTGTCGGCGAGGACCCCGAGCACGACGGTGACGTCGTCGAAGGTGAAGTAGGTGCCGATCGCGCTCGCGAGCGCCTTGGCGCCGTGCGGGTTGTGCGCGGCATCGATGATCACCGTCGGCTCGACGCCGATGACCTGCAGTCGTCCGGGAGACGTCGCCGTGGCGAGGCCCTCCTCCACGACGTCCTGCGCGAGCGCCTGGGTGCCGCCGCCGAGGAACGCCTCGACTGCCGCGATCGCGACGGTGGCGTTCTGCGCCTGGTGATCACCGAACAGCGGCAGGAACAGGTCGGCGTAGGTGCCGGCGAGACCCTTGACTGCGATGACCTGTCCGCCCACGGCGACGGAGTTGCTCAGGAGAGAGAAGGCCGTGCCCTGCACGGAAAGCGAGGACTCGGTGAGCTCTGCCGCGCGCTCCAGCTCGGCCAGGGCATCCGCGGTCTGAATGGCCGAGACGACGGATGCGGCGGGCTTGATGATGCCGGACTTGGTTCGCGCAATCTCGGCGATAGTGCTGCCGAGTCGCTTCGTGTGATCGAGCGCGATCGGGGTGAAGACGGCGACCTGGCCGTCTCCGACGTTGGTCGAATCCCACTCGCCGCCCATGCCGACCTCGATGACCGCGACGTCCACCGGGGCGTCCGCGAAGCTCGCGAAGGCGAGGGCGGTGAAGGCCTCGAAAAAGGTCAGCCGGGCCTCACCTGCCGCATCGAGCTCCGCATCCACCATCGCGACGTACGGCTGAATGTCCTGCCAGTTGTTCACGAGGCTCTCGTTCGAGATCGGCTCGCCGTCGATCACGATGCGCTCGTTGACACGCACGAGGTGCGGGCTCGTCAGCAGTCCCGTGCGCAGGCCGTGAGCGCGCAGGATGCTCTCGATCATGCGGCTCGTGCTCGTCTTGCCGTTGGTGCCCGTGATGTGCACGATCGGGTACGCCCGCTGCGGGTCACCGAGCAACTCCACGACGCGCCTGGTCGGGGCGAGCCTCGGCTGAAGGCCGAGTTCGCCGACCCGGTCGAGCAGGTCCTGATAGACGCGATCGGCATCGTTCTGGAACAGGGCGTCGTCGCTCAGCTCCGGGTCGTGTGCATCGTGATTCTTAGACATTCGTGACCGATCCCATGATCTTCAGCTCGACGACCACCTCGTGCGAGTTCGCATATTGTGCCGCTTTCACCACTGAACGATACGCGTCAACGGTGCCATTCAGCGCGGCGAGGGCTTCGGCACTGCCGCTCTTGCCGTCAGCCGCGAGGATCCCGAACTGCGCGGCGAGCGTCTCGCTTGCGATCATGTCGCCGAACGGTTCGACGGCGGCAGCCTCGTCCCGGGAATCGAAGAACAGTGTGAGGGCGATGCGGTCGCTCACGTCGAGCTTCGCCGCCTTGCGGCTGTCCTGAACCGCCCGCACGAGGTCGCGAGCGAGACCCTCGGCCTCGAGTTCCGGTGTCGTGACGGTGTCGAGCAGCTCGAAGCCGCCGCCCGGCAGGAACGCGATCGCGCGCGCGTCGCCGGAGGCCTGCGGCTCGAGTTCGTACTCCTCGGGCAGCAGCTCGAAGCCGCCGACGGTGACGACTCCCTCTCGCTCGGACCAGTCGCCCGACTTGGCGGCGGCGATGACCCGCTGCACGTCCTTGCCGATGCGCGGGCCGAGCGCGCGTGCGTTGACGGTGAGCTTGTTGCTGATGCCGAACTCGCCGAGACTCTCGGACGTCAGGTCACGCAGCTCGACGCTCTTCACGTTCAGCTCATCGCTCAGGATGTCGGCGAAGGGCTCGAGGGAACTCGCGTTCTCAACCACCACGGTCAGCGCCGCGAGCGGCAGCCGCACGCGCAGGCCCCGAGCCTTGCGCAGGGCGAGACCCGAGGATGCGACCTGGCGCACGCGGTCCATGGCGTCGACGAGCTCGTCCGCCCGCGGGAAGAGCGCGGCATCCGGCCAGTCGAGCAGGTGCACGCTGCGGCCGCCGGTGAGCCCCTTCCAGATCTGCTCCGTCACGAGCGGAAGGAGTGGGGCCGCGACCCTCGTGAGGGTTTCGAGCACGGTGTACAGGGTGTCGAAGGCGTCGGCGCTCTCGCCTGCCCAGAATCGATCCCGGCTCCTGCGCACATACCAATTGGTGAGCACGTCGCCGAAGTCACGCAGCTTCACCGCGGCGAGCGGCGAGTCCAGCGCGTCGAGGTCTGCCGTCACCTCCTCGATGAGCCTGCGGGTCTTGGCCAGGAGGTAGCGGTCGAGCACGTCGGTGGAGTCGGTGCGCCAGGTGGCTTCGTAGCCCGCGGATGTTCGCCCTTCGACAGGCTCAGGGCCCACGGCGTTGGCGGCGTTGGCGTAGAGGCTGAAGAAGTAGTAGCTGTTCCAGAGCGGCAGCAGCAGCTGGCGCACTCCCTCGCGGATTCCCTCCTCGGTCACGACGAGGTTTCCGCCACGGATGACGGAGGACGACATGAGGAACCAGCGCATCGCATCCGCGCCGTCCCTGTCGAAGACCTCGGAGACATCCGGATAATTACGCAGCGACTTCGACATCTTCTGGCCGTCGCTGCCGAGCACGATGCCGTGGCTGATCACGTTGGTGAAGGCAGGCCGATCGAACAGCGCCGTGGAGAGCACGTGCAGGAGGTAGAACCACCCGCGCGTCTGCCCGATGTATTCGACGATGAAGTCCGCCGGGTTGTGGGTGTCGAACCACTCCTCGTTCTCGAAGGGATAGTGCACCTGGGCGAACGGCATGGAGCCCGAATCGAACCAGACGTCGAAGACGTCCTCGATGCGACGCATGGTGGATGCGCCGCTCGGGTCGTCGGGGTTGGGCCTGGTCAGCTCGTCGATGAACGGGCGGTGCAGGTCGGGTTCGCCGTCCGCATTGGTCGGCAGCGTGCCGAAGTCGCGCTCAAGCTCCGCGAGCGAACCGTAGACGTCGACCCGCGGGAACCTCGGGTCGTCGCTCTTCCAGATCGGGATCGGCGAGCCCCAGTAGCGGTTGCGCGAGATCGACCAGTCGCGAGCACCGGCGATCCACTTGCCGAACTGGCCGTCCTTGACGTTCTCGGGCACCCAGGTGATCTCCTGGTTGAGCTCGCCCATGCGATCGCGGAACTCGGTGACCCGGATGAACCAGCTCGAGACCGCCTTGTAGATGAGCGGGTTGCGACAGCGCCAGCAGTGCGGGTAGCTGTGCTCGTAGCTCGCGACCCGCAGCAGTCGACCGTCTGCGCGCAGTCGCTGCGTGATCGGCTTGTTCGCGTCGAAGACCTGGAGCCCTGCGATCTCGCCGAACATCGGCAGGAATTTGCCACCGTCGTCGACCGACACGATCACCGGGATGTCCGCCTCGGCGCAGGTGAGCTGGTCGTCTTCACCGTAAGCAGGCGCCTGGTGCACGATGCCGGTGCCCTCGCCCGTGGCCACGTACTCGGCCACGAGGATCTGCCAGGCGTTGGCCGTGCCCCAGGTGTCGACATCCGCGTAGTAGTCCCAGAGCGGTTCGTAGCGCACACCGCCGAGTTCGCGGCCCGTGAGCGAGCGGCTGACCGCGGCGAGCGCGTCCCCCGGCGTCGCATAGCCGAGGTCCTTGGCGTACGCGGCGATCGTGTCGTTCGCCAGCAGATACTGGGTGGTGCCGGCAGCCGAACCGTCGGCCGCACCCTGCGGCCCGGACGGCACCAGCGAATAGCGGATGTCGGGCCCGACGGCGAGCGCGAGGTTGGTCGGCAGTGTCCACGGCGTCGTCGTCCAGGCGAGAGCTCGCACGCCGACCAGACCGAGGTCCTCGGCCTTCGATCCCGTCAGCGGGAAGGTGACCGTGACCGTCTGGTCCTGGCGCATCTTGTAGACGTCGTCGTCCATCCGAAGTTCGTGGTTCGACAGCGGTGTCTCGTCGTGCCAGCAGTACGGCAGCACCCGAAAGCCCTCGTAGGCGAGGCCCTTGTCGTAGAGACGCTTGAAAGCCCACAGCACGGACTCCATGAACGTGACGTCGAGAGTCTTGTAATCGTTCTCGAAGTCGACCCAGCGCGCCATGCGGGTGACGTACTCCTCCCACTCCTTCGTGTAGGCGAGCACCGAGCCGCGCGCGGCGTGGTTGAACGCCTCGATGCCCATCTCCTCGATCTGCGACTTCTCGGTGATGCCGAGCTGACGCATGGCCTCGAGCTCGGCGGGCAAGCCGTGGGTGTCCCAGCCGAAGCGCCTGTGCACCTGCTTGCCGCGCATCGTCTGGTAGCGCGGAAAGAGGTCCTTGGCGTAGCCGGTGAGCAGGTGCCCGTAGTGCGGCAGGCCGTTGGCGAAGGGCGGGCCGTCGTAGAAGACCCACTCCTCGCAGCCCTCGCGCTGCTCGACGGAGGCCTGGAAGGTGTCGTCCCGCTTCCAGAAGGCGAGGATGCCCTGCTCGATCGCGGGAAAGCTCGGTGAGGGACTCAGCGGTTCTGCTGGCGCGCCGTCGGCGGATCCGCGTGGGTAGGTCATGTCGCTCCTCGTAGTCATTCCTGACGAGGACGACAGGTGCTCGAGCGCTCCTGCCGCGGTACCACCCCGCTTGCCGACGCTCCGCTCTCGCAGTGCGGTTCGGCCGCTTGTTCCTTGGCTGTGACGGGCCAGTCCCGTTCGGTTCTACGAGTGCCCGCCGCGCCCGCGCATCCGCGATCAACGACAAGGACTTTTCTTCCGAAGGCTCCCCGGTGATGGCCGGATCAAAGCCGCTGGATCAATTCTAGTAGTCTGGCGCAGAGATGTCCTTCACTCGTCGCAGCTTCCTTCTCGGGGCAGGTTCAGGCTTGTCCCTCCTGGTGCTGTCGGCCTGCGTCGACGAGAAGCCGACCCCCTCCCCGACTCCGACGGTGACCAGAACCCCCCTCGGGCTTCCCGCACCCGTGGGTTTCGCCCGGAGTTCCTGGTCTAAGGACCCGTACTCGCTCGGCTCGCACAGCTACATGAAGGTGGGGGCGACGCCGGAGCATCGCGATTCCCTGCGCCAGCCCATCCTTGATCGCGTCTTCTTTGCCGGCGAGGCGACCTCGAGCGACGCCCCCGGAACCGTGCTCGGAGCGCTGCACTCCGGATCCCGCGCGGCGAGCGACCTGTCGATCGTGGCGAAGCGTGGCGAGCGCATCGCGGTGATCGGGGCAGGGATCGCGGGCGCCGAGGCCGCACGAGCACTCGCCCAGGATGACTTCGAGGTGATCGTCGTCGAAGCTCGCAAGCGAGTGGGCGGACGCATCCAGACGGCGGCCCCGAAGGCCGAGGACACAAACGGCTGGCCGGTTCCCGTTGAACTCGGAGCCTGGCGCGTGGGATCGTCCGATGACGAACTGCTGTCCAAGCTGAGCGAGCTCGCGATCGCGACGGAGTCGATCAAGTCGAGGACCTTCGTCTCCCCCACCGCCCAGGCCAAGAGTTACCCTGCAGGCGCCACCGCTCTGAAGGCCAGCGTCGACTGGGCGACCCAGCAACCCCAGGATGTCTCGGTCGCGGACGCGCTCGACCAGTCGGGGGCGGCCAAGACCGCGGAGGGCGCCGCGCCGAAGGGCTTTGACGGCCAGGCGATGCTCGAGCAGTATCTCGAGTCGCTGGCGACGACATCCGGAGCCACTGCGGCGCAGCTGTCGAGCTGGTACGGAGCGGAGCAGGCTGCGAGCGATCAGGCCGCGAGCTCCCAGGTGGTGACCGGCGGCTACGAGCTTCTCGTCAAGGACGCGCTGAAAGACGTCAAGACCTACCTCTCCACGGTGGTGGCCGAGATCAGCTACACCGAGTCGGGCGTGAGCCTGAGGCTCGGCACGGGCGAGTCCCTGCGGGTCGACCGTGTCGTCGTGACTGTACCGCTCGGCGTGCTCAAGAAATCGAGCATCAAGTTCTCACCGCTGCTGCCGCTCACCCATCGAACGGCGATCGCGGCACTCGGGGTCGGCACCGTCGATGCGGTGTGGTTGCGCTTCGACAAGAAGTTCTGGACGAGCGACGCGGCGGTCTGGAACCTCGTCGGCACGGACGACGACATCACGACCTGGATCAATCTTGAGCCCGCCACCTCGGAACCCGTGCTCGTCGGGCTCGTCGGCGGTGACGCCGCGCTGCGCGTGGCAAAGCTCAGCGACGATCAGCTCAAGGCCAGCGCGATGCTTGCGCTCCGACCCTTCGCAGGCGACTGACGCGACCGCTCACTGACTCGACAGTCGCTCCAGCAGAGGCCGCGGTCGTGCCAGCATCACGACAAGCGATGAGATCGCGGCGAAGGATGCGAGGGCGATGCCGCCGAGCAGGAGAAACTCGCCGACACTGCCCACCTGCGCTGGGTCGAGGAAGAAGTAGGGGTACCAGCCGACGAAGGAGCCCCGGATGAGCGTGACGAGCCCCCAGATCGCCGTGAAGCCGGTGACGAAGTAGACGGTTCTCCACGGTGCCCTGCCGCGGCCTGGAGAACTCACCCACTCCAGCAGGGCGAGCGCGGGGAGCCAGAAATGCAGCACCTGGTCGGACCACGGCACGTCGAGCGGCAGTCCCCGCACGCCCGCCTGCTCGATGAGAAGTGCGAACACCGCACCGGCGGAGACCGTGCAGCTGAGCACGGTGGCGCGCGCGGTCGTGATCCACGCGGGCTCTCGCGCACGGCGGAGTGCGACGATACCGGCCGTGATCGTGACCACGGCGAAGGCGAGATTGCTCTGGATGGTGAGGTACGCGAAGAAGTTCGAGGCCGTGAAAGTGACGGAACCAAGACCCCAGATGAATCGCGCGATCAGGGCGGCGACGCACACCCCCGCACCGACGAGGCGAACGATGCCCACCGTCGCACGCACGGTCGCCGGGTTAACGGACGTCGTGCGCTTCACCACCGTTCAGTCCACCTCCGCTGCGACGCGCGGGTGTTCGCATCGCCACTGGCAGTCTACGAAGCTTGGCGGCCGACTCCCGTATCCTTGGGCTGTGCCGGACGCCTCCCAGACCACACTGCTCTACGAGAGCCTGCGTCTGGCGATCCTCAATCTCGACCTCGCACCCGGGCAGCGCCTCACCGAGCGAGGGCTGGAGGCGGAGTTCAACGCCTCGCGCACGCCGGTGCGCGCTGCACTGGCCAAGCTAGAAGGCGAGGGCCTCGCGCAGCGCTTGGGTCGCGGTTGGATCGTCTCCCCGATCGATCTCGATGAGCTCGAGGCTCTCGCGGAGTTTCGCGAGACGATCGAGAGCGCGGTCGTGCGCCTCGCGCTCGAGCGAGCGACGGATGCGGAACTGCGCGCGCTCGAGGCCCAGCTTCGCGAGCCTAAGGCGAGCGAAGCGCCGGACGACACTCGGATTGGACCCGACTTCCACGTCGAGCTGGCGAAGCTGAGTGGCAACCACTTTCTCCTGAGCGCGGTCGAGGGCATCATGACGAGGCTCGCGCGCACCCGATGGCTCGAGGTGCGCGTCACCTCCGGCGGCGAAGAGGCGGGCAACGAGCACGAGGACATCCTGCGAGCCCTGATCGCGCGGGACACCGGCACGGCCACGGAACTCGCGCTCGCTCACATCCGTCACACCATGCAGAGGGTCACCGACTCCCTGCGCACCAACCGCAGGGGTTTTACCGCGCGCGGGATGTCGATCGTCGGGGAACGGACTCCACCGCAGCAGCCACGCCGCTGACGACGAGGTCGAATGCCTCCGCGACGTAGTCCGCGAGCGGCCTGCGCGAGATCCCATCCCGTGCCCAGCTCTGCCACGCGGCGGAGATGGCTCCCGCGAGCGCGTTCGAACTCGCGACGATGATCAGTTCGCCTCGCGCGGCGCCGAGGCGCGGAGCGAGGAAGCCGGCCAGCACATCCGCTCGCCTGGCGAACCTGGCCAGACCGGACCCCACCGCCTCCCCCTGGCTGCCCATGACCTCGCCCTGGGTGAGGGCGAGTGGCACACGGTCCGCACCCACCTCTGCGGCCACCCTGATGATGACCTCACGCAGTGCGGGCAGGGGCGGCTCACCGGGCGGAACCGCGTCGAGTTCGTCCCGAAGGCGATCGATTCCGGCATCCACCTCGAGCCAGAGCAGGTCGCTCTTGGCCTCGAAGTAGTTGAAAAAAGTGTTGCGGCTCACGCCCGCGCGCTGCGTGATCTGCTCGATCGTCGTGGCCGCGTAGCCGCGTTCGAGAAAGAGCTCGAGTGCCGCGTCTTCGAGGGTGTCGCGGGACGACGAGCGCGGACGACCGACCGATTCGTGTCTCATGGCGACCTTCACCTCGTTTCTGGGCAATAATGTACTCGGACCAATAATAGAAGAAAGCTGACCGTGAAACGCATCATCCCCACCCTTGTCGGTATCGCCTCCATTGCCATTCTCGTTGCGGGGTGCAGCACGACGGCCCCCGCGGACACGAGCGCAACGCCCCGCTCGGGCGGAACGCTCGTCTACGCCAGCGGTGACGCGGAACCCACCTGCCTGGACCCACACGTCGGCGGCAACTACCCGCAGGCGCTCGTCGCGACCCAGTATCTCGAGTCGCTCGTGTCGAAGAACGCCAAGGGCGACATCGTTCCGTGGCTTGCCAGTAGCTGGAAAGAGGCATCGGACGGCCTGAGCTGGGACTTCACGCTCCGCAAGGGTGTGAAGTTCACCGATGGAACGCCCCTGACCTCGGAAGCCGTGGCCGCGAACATCGCGCACCTGCAGAATCCGAAGACCGCCTCATCCACCGGCTATCTCGCGCTGGCCAAGGTCACCAACGTGACGCCCGTCGACACGCTGACCGCACGCATCACCCTCAGCAAGCCTGACAGCGCGCTGCTGGACTCGCTCTCGCAGCCGTGGCTCGCCATCGAGTCGCCCACCGCACTCAAGCGCAGCCAGGAGGTGAACTGCGAATCCCCCGTCGGCACCGGTCCGTTCATGGTGAAGAAGTGGGATCGGCAGCAGTCGATCACCCTGGTGCGCAACGACGACTACACCTCGCCACCCGCGGATGCCGCACACAAGGGTGCGGCATACCTCACGTCGATCGACTGGCGCTTCCTTCCCGACTCGGCCTCCCGCTATGCCGCCCTGCAGGCCGGCACCGTCGACGTGATCGACAACGCACAGCCAGACACCATCGTCGCCGCCGAGAAGACGAAGACCCTCAAGCACGTCAACGCGCCGAGGCCCGGCGCATCCAACCGTCTCGAACTGAACTCGAGCATCGCGCCCTTCAATGACAAGCTCGTGCGCGAAGCCTTCATCCGCGCCGCCGACGTCAACGACGGCATCACAAGTCTGTTCTTCGGAACGGCGAAGCGCTCCTATTCCGCGCTGTCGAGCGTCGAAAAGGCCGGATACTCGGAACCGTCGCTGTTCGACTACGACCAGAAGGCGGCGGCACAGCTGCTCGACCAGGCCGGATGGAGCCAGAAGAACGCGGACGGCTACCGCGTGAAGGACGGCAAGGTGCTCGAGCTGAGCTTCCCGGTCAGCACCAATCAGTCGATCCCTGCCGAGCAGTCGCTCTTCGAGCAGTTGCAGGCGAGCACCAAGAAGGTCGGGTTCAAGGTGGACCTGCACCCCCTCGACCTGGCCAGCTGGTACGGAGCACTGGGCAAGAACAACTACAACCTCGTGAGCGCCCCGTACACCAAGGTCGGCCCGGATGTGCTGCGCATCCTGTTCGACTCCGATGGCACGGTTCCCGCCCCGAGCGGGTACTTCGCGAACCACGCCCAGATCAAGGACCCGGCGCTCGACGCGCTCCTCGTCGAGGCGAGCGAGTCCTCGGACCAGGCGCAGCGCGCGGAGCTGTACAAGAAGGCACAGAAGATCGTGCTCGAGGGCTACTACATCCTGCCGCTCTACGACCAGCAGAACCACTACCTGCTGGCTGAAAAGGTGGAGGGCTTCCGGGCGCTGCCGTCGGTGTCCACCCCCGTGCTCTACGACGCGTGGTTGCGCCACTGATCGATGCGGCACCGCCAGCGGTCCGACATCCGGGCCGCTGGCTGCCCTGGCTCGTGGCGAGGCTCGGCGGTGTCGTCTTCGTTCTGTGGGCGGTGGCCACCGTCACGTTCTTTGCGATCCGCCTGATCCCGGGCGACCCCGCGGAGGCGATCCTCGGCGGACCCGGCTCGCAGGCCAGCGCGCAGGCGCTGGCGCAGGCACGCGCTGACTACGGACTCGACCAGCCACTCATCATCCAGTACCTCGTCTACATCGGCAGGCTCGCCACGGGCGACCTCGGCCAGTCATATTCGCTGCACAAGTCGGTCGTCTCCGTGATCGGGGAGAACATCGGCGGGACCCTTCTGCTCGCGCTGTTCTCCCTCCTGCTCGGGGCACTCATCGCGCTCGGGCTCGCCGCGTGGTCCATGCGCGCGGGGAGGCTTGCAGCGTGGATCGGCTCGCTGCTCGAGATCGTCGCAGCGGCCGTCCCCCACTTCTGGCTCGCCATTTCGCTCATCCTGCTGTTCAGCACGACGCTCGCATGGCTTCCTCCGGTGAGCGTCCCCGGCGCCCTCGGCTATGTGCTCCCCGTCGTCACGCTCGGGGTTCCGCTCGCCGGCTTCCTCGCCCAGGTGATGCGGGACTCCATGCTTGACGCTCTCGCCTCACCGTTCGTGCTGGCCGCACGCGCACGCGGAGAGACCGAGAGTGGAGTGTTCTGGCGACACGTGCTGCGACACGCGGCGCTCCCCGCCATCGGGCTCGCGGGCTGGGCGTTCGGCTCCCTCATCAGCGGGGCAGTCATCGTCGAGACGATCTTCGCGAGAGCCGGGCTCGGCCGCAGCCTGCTTTCCGCGGTGCAACTCCGCGACGTTCCCCTCGTCGTGGGCATCGTGCTCGTCGTCGCGGCCGGCTACATTCTCATGACGACGCTCACCGACCTTGCCGATCGTCTCGTCGATCCCCGGCGCAGGAGTCACGGATGACCCGGTCGCGCCCGGCCGAGATCGTCGCGGTCGTCATACTCGCGGTCCTCGCCGTCGCGGCTCTCGCACCCGCCGTCCTCGCCCCGGCCGACCCGCTCGCGGTGCACCCGACCGCGGGCTTCCTGCCGCCGTCACTGTCGCACCTCTTCGGCACGGACGAGTCCGGCCGCGACATCTTCACCCGCGTCATCCACGGCACCGGTCCATCGCTGCTCATCGGCCTGTCGGCCACCGCCATCGGCGTCGGACTCGCGCTCGTGCTCGGCCTACTCGCGGGACTCGGGCCACGCTGGCTCGACTTCGGAACCACCCGGTTCATCGAGGTGCTGTTCGCGTTTCCCGGCCTCCTCCTCGCCCTCCTGGTCATCGTCATCTACGGGCCCGGTGCCGTGACCTCCACGATCGCCGTCGGGCTCGCGACAGCACCGGGCTATGCACGCATCATCCGCAGCCAGGTGCTCGTCGTGAAGAACGCGCCATATATCGAGGCCGCCGTGGTGCTGGGCAGGAGCCGCAGCTACCGCGTGGTCCATCACCTCCTGCCGAACGTGGCCGGTGCGCTGTTCGTGTTGGTGACCCTCGGCATCGGCCAGTCGATCGTCTGGGCGTCGTCGCTCAGTTATCTCGGCCTTGGTGCCGTGCCGCCCACGGCGGAGTGGGGTGCCATGCTGTCCGCTGGGCGCACCTACATCACGTCGTTCTGGTGGATGACCTTCTTCCCCGGAGTGTTCATCGTGCTGAGCGCTGCCGCGACAACGATCCTCGGGCGAAGCCTGCAACAGAGGGTGAGGTCGTCGTGAACCCGCTCCTGGAGGTCGAGGATCTCTCGATCGCGTTCGGCGCCCGCACGGTGGTGTCCGGCGTCTCCTTCTCGCTCGAGGCCGGCGAATGCCTCGCCATCGTCGGCGAATCCGGTTCGGGCAAGAGCGTCACGGCGCGCGCCCTCCTCGGCCTCGCGGGCGAGGGATCGCGCGTGCGGGCTACCACGATGCGCTTCGACGACACGGCCATCCTGGATGCCTCGCCGCAGCGGCTGCGCTCCCTGCGCGGCCGGGAGATCGGCCTCGTCTCGCAGGGCGCCCTGGTCGCGCTCGACCCGCTGCGGCCGATCGGACGCGAGGTCGCTGACGCGCTGCGGCTGCACACGTCGATGACCGCTGCGCAGCGCGCCGACCGCGCGATCGAACTGCTCGCCGAGGCGGGATTGCCCGAGCCCGAACTGCGATACGGTCAGCGCCCGGACGAGCTCTCCGGCGGGATGCGGCAGCGAGCGGTGATCGCGTCCGCCATCGCCATGAGGCCTCGGCTGCTGATCGCCGACGAACCGACGACCGCCCTCGACACGACGGTGCAGGCGCGCATCCTCGAACTGCTGGAACGGCTGAGGGCGCAGGGTGCCGCCATCCTGTTGATCAGCCACGATCTCGCCGTCGTGAGCAGGATCGCCTCCCGCATCGCGGTCATGCAGGGCGGCTCGATCGTGGAGGCCGGGACGACCGAGAATGTACTCTCCTCACCACAGCATCCGTATACCCGCAGCCTCATCGCCGCGGTTCCCGCGAGTCGTCCGCGAGGCAGCCTGCTCGGATCCGGTGACCTGACGCCGGCTCCCGCGCCAGAGCCTCCGACAACTGAGGCTGTACTGGTTGCCCGCGGTGTCAGCCTGCGCTTCGGTCCCAGACAGGCTGTGCACGACGTGAGCCTTAGCCTGCGTCGCGGGACGACGCTCGGCATCGTGGGCGAGTCCGGCTCGGGCAAGACCACCCTTGCCAGACTCTGCCTCGCGCTGGCGCGCCCCGACTCGGGTGACGTCGAGGTCCTGGGTGCTCCATGGTCATCGCTCTCCGAGCGCGAGCGTCGCGCGGGCAGAAGGCGCATCGGCGCCATCTACCAGGACGCGCTCAGCTCCTTCGACCCACGCTTCACCGTTGGACAGATCCTCGCGGATGCCCTGAGCGGCGGCCGCACGCGGCGAGCGGGCGCCGAGGTCAACGAGCTTCTCGAGCAGGTCGGACTCGCTCCCGAGCTTGCCCGCCGCCGCCCCAGACTGCTCTCGGGAGGCCAGCAGCAGCGCGTCGCGATCGCACGAGCCATCGCACCGTGGCCGGACATCCTGGTCTGCGATGAACCCGTCTCGAGTCTCGACGTGCTCGTGCAAGCCCAGGTGCTCGACCTGCTCGACGAGATTCAGCGCGCCCGCGGCCTCAGCTACCTCTTCATCAGTCACGACCTCGGTGTGGTGCGGCACATGAGCGACTCCGTGCTCGTGATGCGGCACGGCCGAGTGGTCGAGTCGGGGCCGACGGAGGACGTGTTCTCGGCTCCCCGGCACGATTACACCCGCGAGCTCATCGCCGCGGCACCGAGACTGACCTGAGGATCAATGCTCGCACCCACCACCCTCTCGTGCGCGGGCGCTCGGCTAGCATGGAGACCACAACCCCACACTCAGGCACCTCTTCACCGACACGGTGCCGCACATATCGAACCGGAGAACACCGTGCCGTCAGCCACGCCAGCCCCCATGCCCGACAAGCCGGCCCTCGAGGGGCTCGAAGCCAAGTGGGGCGACATCTGGGAGACCGACGGCACCTACCGTTTCGATCGTGACTCGGCCACGCGCGAGAATGTCTACTCCATCGACACCCCACCACCGACCGCATCCGGCTCGCTGCACATCGGCCACGTCTTCAGCTACACCCACATGGACCTCATCGCCAGGTATCAGCGGATGCGCGGGCGAGACATCTTCTATCCGATGGGCTGGGACGACAACGGCCTGCCCACCGAGCGTCGGGTGCAGAACTACTACGGGGTGCGCTGCGACCCGAGCCTGCCCTACGTCGAGGGCTACACTCCCCCGCTCGAGGGCGGCTCGAACGCGAGCAGCAAGGCCGCCGACCAGGTGCCCATCTCCCGCCGCAACTTCATCGAGCTGTGCGAAAGGCTCACAGCAGAAGACGAGAAGCAGTTCGAAGACGTCTGGCGGATGCTCGGCCTCTCCGTCGACTGGACCCAGAGCTATCGCACCATCGGGGCCGAGGCGCAGACAGCTGCACAGCGCGCGTTCCTGCGCAACCTCGCCCGCGGCGAGGCCTATCAGGCGGATGCGCCGACGCTGTGGGACGTGACGTTCCGCACCGCCGTGGCGCAGGCCGAGCTCGAAGACAAGGAGATGCCGGGCGCATACCACCGGGTTGCGTTCCACGGGCCGAAGTCGGATGTGCACATCGAGACCACGCGGCCGGAACTGCTGCCGGCCTGCGTGGCGCTTGTCGCGCATCCGGATGACGAGCGCTACCAGCACCTCTTCGGTACGACCGTGCGCACGCCGCTCTTCGACGTCGAAGTGCCCGTGCTCGCGCATCACCTCGCGCAGAAGGACAAGGGTTCCGGCATCGCGATGATCTGCACCTTCGGTGACGTGACCGACGTGATCTGGTGGCGCGAACTCGACCTCCCCACCCGCAGCATCATCGGCCGCGACGGTCGCATCATCGCGGAGGCACCGGAGGCGATCACGGGCGATGGTCCGACCGCGGCCTACGCGGAACTCGCCGGCAAGACCGTGTTCTCGGCCAAGCAGGCCGTCGTCGAGCTGCTGCGCGGCAGCGGCGAGCTCATCGGCGACCCGAAGCCCATCACGCACCCGGTGAAGTTCTTCGAGAAGGGCGACAAGCCGCTCGAGATCGTCTCGACGCTGCAGTGGTACATCGCGAACGGTGCGCGCGACGAGAAGCTGCGCGCGACCATGATCGAACGCGGCCGCGAGGTGAACTTCACGCCGGAGTTCATGCGCGTGCGCTACGACAACTGGGTCGGCGGTCTCACCGGCGACTGGCTCGTTTCGCGCCAGCGCTTCTTCGGCGTGCCGCTGCCGGTGTGGTACGAGCTCGACGCGAACGGCGAGCGTGGCGCCGTCATCGTGCCGGGCGAGGACGCGCTGCCCGTCGATCCGTCGTCGGATGCAGCCCCAGGGTACGACGAGAGCCAGCGTGGAGTGCCCGGCGGCTTCGAGGGCGAGGTGGACATCATGGACACCTGGGCCACCTCGAGCCTCACCCCGCAGATCGCGGGCGGCTGGGAAAGCGACCCCGAGCTGTTCTCGCTCGTGTTCCCATACTCGCTGCGCTCACAGGGGCAGGACATCATCCGCACCTGGCTGTTCTCGACGATGCTGCGCGCGCAACTCGAGAGCGACACCATCCCGTGGAAGAACGCGGGCATCAGCGGCTTCATCGTCGACCCCGACCGCAAGAAGATGTCGAAGTCGAAGGGCAACGTCGTCACCCCGGCAGCCATGCTCGAGCAGCACGGTTCGGATGCGGTGCGCTACTGGGCCGCGTCGTCGAGACTCGGAACCGACGCCGCCTTCGATCCGCAGAACCCGACGCAGATCAAGATCGGGCGACGCCTCGCGATCAAGATCCTCAACGCCGCAAAGTTCGTGTACTCCTTCCCTGAAACCGTCGAAGGGCCCGCCACGGTCCCTGAGCTCCTCGAAGGGCATCCACTCGACGCCGACCTGCTCGCCGAGCTCGGCGCCGTCGTGCGCACCGCGACGAAGGCGTTCGAGGAATACGACCACGCCAGGGCCCTCGAGGCGACCGAACAGTTCTTCTGGACCTTCTGCGACGACTACCTGGAACTCGTGAAAGAGCGCGCGTACGGCGCTGACACGCCAGAGGGCCAGGGCTCGGCGACTCACACGCTGCGCACCGCCGTGGACGTGATGCTGAGGCTCTTCGCGCCGTTCCTGCCGTTCGCCACAGAAGAGGTGTGGTCGTGGACCCACTCGGGTTCGGTGCACCAGGCCGCGTGGCCGGATGCGCCGAGCGAGGCCGCGGCCGCCGGCCTGCTGCCCGCCGTGAGCGCCGCCCTGATCGGGATCCGTCGCGCCAAAACGGATGCCAAGGCGTCGCAGAAGACCCCCGTGATCTCGGCCACGCTGCACGCGCCGGCCGCCCAGCTGACGCTGATAGAACGGGCGGTGGACGATCTCAAGGCCGTGGGCAAAATCACCGAGCTCACGCTCGTCGAGGGCGCAGAGATCGCGGTCTCCGATGTGGTGTTCGAGGAACAGGTGGAATAAATGCGCAAGCCGCTCGCGCTCGTGACGATTGCTGTGATCAGCCTCGCGCTGGTCGCGTGCGGCACGTCTGCGCCGCCGAAGGCCGCACCGAGCTCGAGTCCGACGCCAACGGCATCGGCCACGCCGAGCGCGCCGCCGCCCGCGAAGCAGGCGCAACCGACGCGCACCCGGCCACTGCCTTTGCTCACTGACCCGGACATCCTCGCGTATTGCCCAGATGAGCCCGCCGTGCACTTCGACGGCAAGGCCAGCGACGTCACGAAGATCTTGGTCTGCACCTCGGTGCCTTCAGCGAACGGCACGACCGAGAGCGCAAGTCTGGTCAACTTCGGCGCCGACGCCCTGTTGTCGGCGTATAGCGCGGCGGACGCCAAGGTCACCAAGGATCCGTGCGTCCGTGTCGCCAGGGACCCGCTACTGATCTGGATCACGCGGTCAGACGGCGCGACGCATCCGGTGTACGCGCCAGTCGATCCCTGCGGCTACCCGAGCAGCGCGGCCGTGGCCGCGTATCAGGCCCTCGGACTGCAGATTCTCTGGGAAGCCGACCTCGACGCGAACGGTACTCCCGTCTCGCCGTAATCGGTTCGCGCTATCGAGCCACAACCACCCCCTATCCCGAACAGGAGCAGCGCATGCAGTTGGGCACCAGATGGCGCGTAGGCACCGAGGCACCGCCTCGTCTTCCGGATGCGGTGCTGGACGCGGTGCGCGCGGTCGAGTCCGAGTTGCGCGACGCCGTCCCCGGCAGCGCAGAGTGGCGGTGGACACTCACCTGGCTGGAGGGCCGGCCCGTGGTCGAACTCGACGACGGTACCGTCATCCGCCTCGACCCGGTCACAGGCGCGGCGACGGTCACGGCGTGGTCGGAGGAGAGCAGCCCCGATGAGGGCGGCCCGAAGAGTGAATAGCCTTGCACAGGAGGTGGCGCTAGGACGCCGTGTGCGTTTATTCGTGCATTTCGGGTAGCTGCCTCACCGGGGCCGGCTGGGTACGCGAACGACCGCTCGCGAAGTCTCGGTGGTCACGCTCTCGCTGGTCAACGAAAGGCTGGATATCGCCGGAGGGGTAGCGGCGATGGACGCGCGGCCAGGTGCTCCATCCGCTGGGTGGGCGGGATGCGGCGCTGGCCTAGGGAGATTATGGCATGGCCCGGCGACATCGGATCGCATGTTTCGCCGGTCCCATGACCGCCGGGTGCGAAACACAGTCCTAGGCTTGGGGAGTGCCTTCCGTGATGCCGCTCGAACCGGCCGACGCCAACCCCTTCTTCGAGCGCAGCACGCTCCCCTACGAACTGCCGCCCTTCGCGTCGATTCGTGACGAGCACTACCGACCCGCCTTCGAACGCGGCATAGCCGAGCAGTTGAACGAGATAGCGGCGATCACCGCGCAGGATGCCGAGCCGACCCTCGAGAACACGCTCCTGCCGCTTGAGCGCTCCGGCCAGCTACTCGATCGGGTGACCACCGTCTTCTTCAATCGAAGCTCTGCCGACAGCAGCGAGTTCAGCGAGCAATTCGAGGAGGAATTCGCGCCCGTGCTCGCGGCGCACGCCGACGCCATCCTGCTCGACGCGAAGCTGTACGCCCGCATCCGCGCGGTGCACCAAGCGAGAGGCGGGCTGGATGCTCAGGCTCGCTACCTCGTCGAACGGTGCTTCACCGAGTTCACCCATGCCGGCGCGGCGCTCGGCGAGGACGATAAGGCGAGGCTGCGCGAGTACAACCAGCGGCTGTCGACACTCACCACCCGGTTCGAGAAGAACCTCCTGGCAGACACGAACGAGCTGGCCGTGGTCGTCGAGGACGTCCGCGAGCTCGACGGGCTGGGCGCTGGCGAGCTCTCCGCCGCGGCCGAGGCGGCGCGGCAACGAGGCCTCGACGGAAAGTACCTGATCGGCCTCGTGCTGCCGACCGGGCATCCGTATCTCGCCACACTCAGCAATCGTGAGCTGCGAGAGCGCATCATGGCGGCTTCGCGCTCGCGCGGTGCTCGCGGAGGCGCACACGACAATCGGGAACTCGTGCTGGAGATCACCCAGCTGCGAGCCGAACGCGCGCGCCTGCTCGGCTTCGCAAGCCACGCCGAGTACGTGACGAGTGATGAGACGGCCGGCACGCCGGAGGCCGTCGCCTCGATGCTCGAGAGCCTCGCTCCGATCGCCGCCAGGAATGCCCGGGCGGAACAGCAGGAACTGCGGGAGGTCCCCGGCGCACCGGAGAACATCACGTCCTCGGACTGGGCCTTTCTCACCGAGAAGGTGCGGCTCGCGAAGTACGACGTCGACACGAGCGAACTTCGGCCTTATTTCGAGGCCGAGCGCGTGTTGCGGAACGGGGTCTTCTTCGCCGCCGAGCGGCTCTACGGCATCACCTTCACCGAGCGCACCGACCTCGTCGCCTATCATCCGGATGCTCGCGTGTTCGAGGTGAGCAACGAGGATGGCTCCCCCGTCGGCCTCTACGTGCTCGACCTCTACACCCGCGATTCCAAGCGCGGCGGAGCGTGGATGAACCCGCTCGTCTCGCAGAGTGAGCTGCTCGACTCCCCCGTGGTCGTCGTGAACAACCTCAACGTGCCGAAGCCCGCGGCGGGCGACCCCACGCTGCTGAGCTACGACGAGGTGAACACCCTCTTCCACGAGTTCGGGCACGCGCTGCACGGCCTCTTCGCCCGGGTGCGTTACCCGCGATTCGCCGGCACCAGCGTGCACCGCGATTTCGTCGAGTTCCCCAGCCAGGTCAACGAGATGTGGATGCTGTGGCCCGAGGTGCTGTCGAATTACGCCGTGCACTTCGAGACCGGTGAGCCGCTGCCCGAGGCCGTCGTCGAGAAGCTGCGGGCCTCATCCGCGTTCAACGAGGGATTCGCCACGAGCGAGTACCTCGGTGCGGCCCTGCTCGACCAGGCCTGGCACCGCATCACGGCCGATGAGCAGATCACCGACGTCGGTGCCTTCGAGGCGCAGGCACTCGCCGCGGCCGGTCTCGACAATCCCGCCATCCCGCCGCGCTATTCGAGTGGCTACTTCGCGCACACCTTCTCCGGCGGATACGACGCGGGCTACTACTCCTACATCTGGAGCGAGGTGCTGGATGCCGACACGGTCGAGTGGTTCAAGGAGAACGGCGGGCTCACCCGCGAGAACGGCGATCGGTTCAGAACGCTGCTGCTCGGCGTCGGCGGTTCGAAGGACCCACTCGAGGCCTACCGCGACTTCCGCGGCCGGGACGCGGTGATCGAGCCGCTGTTGAAGCGCCGGGGGCTCAGCTAGCCGGTGTGCGCACGGGGTGCGCTTCGCGGCGCCCGCCGAGCCACAGCATGAAGGCGGCCCCCACGAGGAGTCCCCAGAAGGCCGAACCGATGCCGACGATCGTGATCTCCGACGCGGTCACCAGGAAGGTCGCGATCGCTGTGACGCGGTGCCTCGCGTCTTCGAGCGCCGTCGTGATCGAGGTGATGAGGGCGCCGAGAACCGCGAGCCCGGCGACGGCCACGATGAGGATCGGCGGTGATGCCGCGACGAGTGCGGTGGCGACACCGGCGCCGAGGCCGAGCGCCAGGTACAGGATGCCGGCCGTCACTGTGGCTATCCAGCGCTTTGATTTGTCGGGCGAGGCCTCGGGGCTCGCCATGATCGCCGCGGTGATGGCGGCCAGGTTGATCACGTGACCGCCGAACAGCGCACCGGCCGCCGAGAGCACCCCGGAGGCGACGAGCGGCGGGGCAGGCGGCGTCTCGTAGCCGTAGGTGGACATCACGACGAAACCGGGCACGTTCTGGCCCGCCATCGTCACGATGAACAGCGGGAGTCCGAGGCTCACGATCACGAGTGGATCGAACACCGGAGCCACGAAGCTGAGCTGCGGTGCGATCACCGCGCTCTGCAGCCATCCGGTTCCCGCCGAGACAATGATGACGACCGTGGCGACCAGCATCGCGCCGGGTACCGCCCACCGCGGCGCCACTCGGTACAGTACGAACCAGGTGACCACGATCGGGAGGCCGAGCAGGGGGTACTGGATCGACGCGGTTACCGGGGCGATGCAGATCGGGAGCAGGATGCCCGCGAGCATCGCGCTGGCGATCGGCTTGGGAATGCGCGTGATCGCTCGCCCGAGTGCGGGCCAGAGACCGCACAGCACGATGAGCAGCGCGCAGACGAGGAACGCACCCACGGCTGCGGCAAAGTTCGCGTGATTCTGGCCGGCCGCCACGAGCAGCGCGGCACCCGGCGTCGACCAGGCGAAGGAGATCGGCATTCGGTAACGCCAGGCGAGCACGATCGAGGCGATGCCCACGGTAAGGCACAGCACGAGTAGTCCGGATGACGCCTGCAGCTGCGAGGCACCCACGGCCTGCAGACCCGCGATGACGAGCGCGAACGAGGTGGCAAAGCCGGAGATCGCGGCGACGACGCCCGCGGTGATGGGCTGAAAGATGTGCTGGAACTTTCGGCTAGTGAGCGCGCTGCGGTCTAGGCGGACTTCTCGTGGCGCACGGGGCGACGAGGCACGATCGTGGGTGCCGCGTTCTCGATGACCGCCTGCTTCGTGACGATCACGCGGGCGACATCCTCGGTGGACGGCACCTCGAACATAATTGGGCCGAGCACCTCCTCCATGATCGCGCGCAGGCCGCGCGCGCCGGTCTGGCGCAGCACGGCGAGGTCGGCGATGGCCTCGAGCGCATCCTGCTCGAACTCGAGTTCGACGTTGTCGATCTCGAACATGCGCTGGTACTGGCGCACGAGCGCGTTCTTCGGCTTGGTGAGGATCTCCATGAGCGCGATCTGGTCGAGCGGGGTCACGGTGGTGACCACGGGGAGACGACCGATGAACTCCGGGATGAGCCCGAACTTGTGCAGGTCTTCCGGGAGCACCTCTCCGAAGAGGTTCACGTCGTCGCCCTTGCTGTGCAGCGGGGCGCCGAAGCCGATACCCTTCTTGCCCGCGCGATTCGAGATGATCTCCTCAAGCCCCGCAAAGGCGCCGGCGACGATGAACAGCACGTTCGTCGTGTCGACCTGGATGAACTCCTGATGCGGATGCTTGCGCCCGCCCTGCGGCGGAACCGAGGCGACCGTGCCCTCGAGGATCTTCAGCAGTGCCTGCTGCACACCCTCGCCGGAGACGTCTCGCGTGATCGAGGGGTTCTCGGCCTTGCGGGCGATCTTGTCGATCTCGTCGATGTAGATGATGCCGGTCTCGGCACGCTTGACGTCGTAGTCGGCGGCCTGGATGAGCTTCAGCAGGATGTTCTCGACGTCTTCGCCGACGTAGCCCGCCTCGGTCAGGGCCGTGGCATCCGCGACCGCGAAGGGCACATTGAGCCGCTTGGCGAGGGTCTGGGCGAGGTAGGTCTTGCCGCAGCCGGTCGGACCGATGAGCAGGATGTTGGACTTGGCGATCTCGACATCGTCGATCACGGCATCCGCCGCACCGATGGTGTTGCGTGCCCGGATGCGCTTGTAGTGGTTGTACACCGCGACAGACAGCGCCTTCTTGGCCGCCTCCTGCCCGATTACGTACTCCTCGAGGAAGCTGTAGATCTCCTTGGGCTTCGGGAGCTCGAATTCGCTCGAGGTCTCTTCGCCGGCCTCTGCCAGTCGCTCCTCGATGATCTCATTGCAGAGCTCTACGCACTCATCGCAGATGTACACGCCTGGACCGGCGATGAGTTGCTGTACCTGCTTCTGGCTCTTGCCGCAGAAGGAGCATTTGAGTAGATCGGCGCTCTCGCCTATACGGGCCATGCTCGGCCTCCTCCTGGTCGGGATCCCCATCGTCGCGGATCATAAAACTGTGCGGCGCTCTCGGACTCCGCTGTGCTCTTTTACGAGCCTAACCCGAGCCAGCGACGCGAACGCGCATCGTACGCAAATGCTACGCGGCGTGCCGCAATCGATGGCGAGCACCAAACCGGTTCCGTCCGCGCCCCGAATGGTCTTTCGGCGCGGGTGTTTGCCGCGACATAGACTACTCACGCAGGATCGTTTCGGTACAGCAGGGAGCAGCGATGGCCACACGCTGGGCACGCGTTGCCCGCGGCCTGGTCGCTGCGGGGCTCTCGCTCTTCGTTGCCGCGTTCTGCCACATCGCCTCCGGCGGCCTGACACCGACCCTGTTCGCACTCGTATCCTGCTTCGTCATCTCGTCCTTCGTGTGCGTGGCGCTGTCGGGCAAGCGGCTCTCGCTGCCCAAGCTGAGTGCCTCTGTCGTCCTCAGCCAATTCCTGTTCCACAGCGTGTTCAGCCTCTGGACCGCAGCGCCCAGTGGGTTCGCGCATGCTGGGCACGTGCACGGCGACGTGTTCGCCTTCACTCCGCTTTCGCCCGTCGTCCCCGCCGATGCTGGCATGTGGTTCGCTCACCTCGCCGCGGCGGCGGTGACCATCGCGGCGCTGCGGCGAGGCGAGTCGGCGTTCTGGGGGCTGCTGAGGCTCGCGCGGCTCCGGTTCGCCCGACTGTCGATGCGCTCCCTGTTCTCGATGCTTGCTCTCGCGCGCGCGACGAGCACGCCGCACCCGATCGCGCCGGTCGAACGGGTACTGCCGCTGCGTGACCTCGTTCTCCTGCACACCTCCTCGGATCATCGCGGGCCGCCGTCGCGAGCCGTTCTCGCACTCGCAGCGGTTTAGCACCGTTCAGCGAGCCGTCTCCGGTCGCCACGATCGGAGTCCCTTCACGTCGCCTTTGCGCGGCCATCCCGACGCGGCTTCACCGCGCACCAACCACAAACTCAGCAACGAATCTAAGGACCATCACGCAATGAAGAAGAAACTCTTCGCAACGCTCGCTGTCGCGGCGGGCAGCATCCTCGCCGTCGCCGTGCCGCTCTCCGCGAGTGCTCACGTCACGATCACACCGGGCGCCGCCGCGCCGGGCTCCTATGCCCTCATCACGTTCAAGGTGCCGAATGAATCGGAGACGGCGGCGACCAACAGGATCGAGGTGGACATCCCGAGCGACACGCCATTCTTGAGTGTCAGCTACGTTCCGGTGGCCGGGTGGACAGCCGACCTCGTCACAGAGACCCTGCCGAAACCCGTCAAGGTCGGCGGCAACGAACTCAAGCGGGCGGTGACGAAGATCATCTGGACCGCACAGCCCGGGCACGAGATCACGGCGGGACAGCTGCAGCTGTTCCCGGTGTCGGTTGCCGTTCCCGACACGGGCAAGGTCACGCTGAAGACCCTGCAGGGCTACAGCGACGGCAGCACGGTCAGCTGGTCCGGCACGACCGAGAAGGCCGAGCATCCGGCTCCTGTGCTCTACGTCAACGATGAGGCGCCCACCGCACACGGTGCCGCGACCTCGCCCAGCGTGAGCGCCACCGAGGTTCCCACACCCGCCAGCGCAGCATCCGGCAGCGACGTCGTGGCCCGGGGCCTCGGCATCGGAGGCCTCGTGCTCGGTGCGATCGGCCTCGTGCTCGGCGTCGTCGCCCTCCGTCGCGGAGGCACCCGGTGAATCGCCTGCTCGCGGCGTGCATAGCGCTGCTCGTGGCATGCGGCGCCGTGCTCGTCGTGAGCAGTCCCGCCCAGGCCCACAACCAGCTCGTGCAGTCGACGCCGAAAGCCGGCGAGACGCTCACGGTGCTGCCGGCGAGGTTCTCGGTCATCACGAATGATGTGCTGCTCAACCTCCGCCAGGGGCACGGCTTCGGCCTGCAGGTGAAGGATGCGAACGGCCTGTACTACGGGGACGGCTGTGTCACGGTCGACGGCCCGGGCATCTCGACGCAGGCCGCGCTCGGGAAGCCGGGGAAGTACACCGTGATCTGGCAGGTCATTTCGACCGACAGTCACACGGCGTTCGGCGAATTCGACTTCACCTGGCAGCCGTCGTCAGCGGATGCCCCGATCAGCAAAGGTTCGAAGACCCCGCCGGACTGCCACGGCACTCTCAAGCCGAATGCCACGGACCAGAGCACGACGGCTCCCGAGTCGCGCGCGGCGGCGGACAGCGAGCGAACGAGCGCCGTGCTGTGGATAGGCGGCGCCGTGCTCGCGGTCGGGCTCGCGGTCGGCGCGACACTGCTGCTGACCGGCAGAAAGAAGCCGGAATAACAGACGCCGGCCGAGTAGCGCGCGACGAACGAGCCCGCGTATCGAGACCCACCTGCGAGTTACCTCGTGGGGGCCTCGATACGCGGGCTCGCTTTGGTGAACCCGGCGTGGTCGTTACTTGGTGATCGCCGGCAGGTTCTTGCGGCTCGTCAGCACCTGGTCGACCAGGCCGTACTCGAGCGCTTGCTCGCCGCTCAGGATGTTGTCGCGATCGATGTCCTTGTTGACCTGCTCGGGCGTGCGGTTCGAGTGACGCGAGAGCGTCTCCTCGAGCCACAGGCGCATCCGCTGGATCTCCTGGGCCTGGATCGCGATGTCCGAGGCCTGGCTCGAGCCCTCAGAACCCGCTGCGGGCTGGTGGATCAGGATGCGGGCGTTCGGCAGTGCGAGTCGCTTGCCGGGCGTGCCAGCGGCGAGAATGACCGCCGCGGCCGAGGCGGCCTGACCGAGCACGACGGTCTGGATCTGCGGCCGCACGTACTGCATCGTGTCGTAGATCGCCGTCATCGCGGTGAACGAGCCACCGGGCGAGTTGATGTACATGACGATGTCGCGGTCTGGGTCCTGGCTCTCGAGCACGAGGAGCTGGGCCATCACGTCGTCGGCCGAGGCGTCGTCGATCTGCACGCCGAGGAAGATGATGCGATCCTCGAACAGCTTCGCGTACGGGTCCTGGCGCTTGTAGCCGTAGGCCGTGCGCTCCTCGAATGTCGGCAGGATGTAACGGGCCTCAGCCGCGGGGGCCAGGCCGCCTGCGGGGCGATTGAATCCGGTGAATTCCATGGTCAAGTCCCTACTTCTTCGCCGCGTCGGCTTCAGAGATGTTGTCGTCGGTGCCGCCGCCGCCGACCACGTCGGAGGCGAACTCGCGCAGGTGGTCCACGAAGCCGTAGTCGAGCGCCTCACGGGCGTTGAACCAGTTGTCGCGGTCCGCGTCGAGGAGGATCTGCTCGACCGACTTGCCGGTCTGCTCTGCCGTCAGCTCGGCCATCCGCTGCTTCATGTCGAGGATGACCTTGGCCTGGGTCTGGATGTCGGCCGCGGTTCCGCCGAAACCGCCGGACGGCTGGTGCAGCAGCACTCGCGCGTTCGGGGTGATGTAGCGCTTGCCCTTGGTGCCGGACGAGAGCAGGAACTGCCCCATCGACGCCGCAAGGCCGATACCCACCGTGACGATGTCGTTCGGCACGAACTTCATCGTGTCGTAGATCGCCATGCCCGCGGTGATCGAGCCGCCGGGCGAGTTGATGTACAGGAAGATGTCACGCTTCGGGTCCTCCGCTGCGAGCAGAAGGATCTTCGCGCAGATCTCGTTGGCGTTGTCGTCCCGCACCTCTGAGCCAAGCCAGATGATGCGGTCCTTGAGGAGTTGGTCAAAGATACTGCTGACCAATGCCGGTTGGGCCATTGTCGCGCTCCGTTTCAGTTATCGCTTGGTTCGAATCTATCGGAGCGACTGAGCCCGTTCGGGCGTGTTCGCCCTCGGCAGATTAGCTAGGCGAAGGTGGCGTCGAGGGCCGCGCCAAGGTCCGCGATGAGGTCGTCCGGGTCCTCGAGTCCCACCGAGAAGCGCAGGTGGCCGAGCGTTCGAAAACCGTCGGGGTAGTAGGCGACGCGCGGCCCGCTCGTACCCACGTGCACGATGAGCGACTCGTCGTGGCCGAGCGAAACCGCGGACGTGATCACCCTGAGGTTCGAGACGAAGCGATTCTGCACATCCGAGTCGCCCTCGACGGCGAAGGCCATCATGCCGCCGGCGCCGTGCGGCAGGATGCGCTGGGCGAGTTCGTGCTGCGGATGCGATGCGACACCCGGGTAGTAGAGGTACGCCACCCGCGGGTCGGCCTCGAGAAACTCGGCCACGCGCTGGGCACTCTCCACGTGCTGGCGCAGCCGCAGCGGCAGCGTCACGGAGCCCCGCATGATGAGCCAGGCATTGAACGGGCTGATCACTCCCCCGACGTCGACCATGGCATCCGCCTTGATCCTGCCAATCAGCTCGGCCGAGCCGATGACCGAACCACCCATCGCGTCGCCGTGGCCGTTGATGTACTTGGTGAGCGAGTGGATGACGAGGTCGGCGCCATCGTCGAGCGGCCGGCTGATCGGCGGCGGCGTGAAGGTCGAGTCGATGCTGAGGAGCACGCCGGCCGCGTGGGCGATCTCGGCGAGGGCGGCGACATCCGCGAGTCTCGTCGTGGGGTTCGCGATCACCTCGGTGTGCACGAGCACGGTGTTCGGGCGGATGGCCGCGCGAACCGAGTCGAGGTCGGAGGTGTCGACGAAGGTGGCTTCGATTCCGTAGCGCTCCGGAAGGAGTTCATTGAATAGGCGAAAGCTCGCCTCGTAGGTCTGGTCGGCGATGACGACGTGGTCGCCGCTCTTCAGCAGTGTGAAGAAGACCGCGTGCAGTGCCGCGACTCCGCTCGCGAGGGCGACCGCGTCCTCGCCACCGTCGAGCAGCGCGAGCTTCTGCTGCAGGTGCTTCTGGTTCGTTCCGCCGTTGCGCGTGTAGATCGTGTGCTCGGACGAGGACCAGCTGATCGAGCTCGGGTCCTCGGGCAGCGCGTACGAATTCGCGAGGATGAGCGGGGTGCGCACGGCGCCGCTGCCCGGGTCGATCACATTGCCGGCGTGCACCGCCTGCGTCAGCGGTCGGAGGGTGATGGGGTCATGCTTATCGGGACGCGCGCTCATGCTTCAACGGTAGGCCCCGCGCAGGGTCCATGACGTCGCGGTGCCGTCCGCACAGAGAAAAAGGGCCAATCCGTGCGGTATGGGCCAACGTTTCGGCCCGGATCGCACGAATTGACCCAGTTTCGAATGTCTAGTGGCTGTGACCCTCGTGGTCGTGGTCGTGGCCCTCGTGGTCGCCCGCGTCGGCCTCGACGAAGTTCTCGTCGTCTTCGAGCACACCGGCCGTGAAGGACGACAGGTCGACATCCTTACCCTTGCTGTCGACGACCTTCGCCTTGCTGAGCACGACGGCGAGCGCCTTGCCGCGGGCGATCTCGCCGATCATGCCGGGGATCTGACCGTTCTGGTCGAGCACCTTGATGAACTCGCCGGGCTCCATGTTGTACTGGGCTGCGCCCTGCACGAGGTACTGGGTGAGCTCGTCCTGGCTCACCTTGATCTCCTCCTGCTCGGCGATGACGTCGAGCAGAATCTGGCTGCGGAATGTCTTCTCGCTCGACTCGGTGACCTCGGCGCGGTGCACATCGTCTTCGAGGCGGTTCTCGTTCTCAAGGTGACGGTGCACCTCGTCGAGCACGAGCTGCTCCGGAACCGGGATGTCGAGGGATTCAAGCAGCTTGTCCACGACCTGGTCGCGCGCCTGGGTGCCCTGCTGGAAGACCTTGGACTTGCCGAGCTGCTCGCGCACATCGGCCTTCAGTTCGTCGATCGTGTCGAACTGGCTCGCGATCTGGGCGAACTCGTCATCGGCCGCGGGAAGCTCGCGCTCCTTGACCGCCGTGAGCTTCACGGTGATCTGGGCCTTCTCGCCCTCGTGGTCGCCACCGAGCAGAGCGGATTCAAACGTCGTCGTCTCGCCCGCGGTGAGCGAGTCGAGCGCCTCGTCGATACCCTCGATGAGTTCGCCTGAGCCGATCTCGTAGGAGATGGCGTTCGCGGTGTCGACCTCTTCGCCCGCGATCTCGGCCACGAGGTCGAGCTGGGCGAAGTCGCCCGTCTTCGCGGGGCGGTCCACGGTGATGAGGGTGCCGAAGCGGCTGCGCAGGTTCTGCAGCTCGGTCTCGACCTCGTCATCCGTCACCTCGACAGCGTCGACGGTGAGCTTGAGGCCATCGAGCTTCGGCACGGTGAACTCGGGGCGAACGTCGACCTCGACGGTGACCTCGAGGTCTCCGCTGAAGTCCTTCACGTTCGGCAGGCCAACGATGTCGGCCTCCGGGCGACCGAGCGGACGGAGCTTCTGCTCGTCGACCGCCTGGCGGTAGAACTTGTCGAGCCCATCGCTGACCGCGTGGTTCAGCACCTCTTCACGGCCGACGCGCTGGTCGATGATGGGCGCGGGAACCTTGCCCTTGCGGAAGCCCGGAATGGTGATGGACTCCGCGATGTGGCTGTAGGCGTGATCGACGCTGGGCTTCAATTCCTCCGGCGTGACCGCGATGCTCAGTTTCACGCGGGTGGGGCTGAGCTTCTCGACGGTGGTCTTCACGTTGTGCTTCTCCTGTTTGTTGTCGTGCCGTGCTCGTCGTGCACCGCGGTTGTCCTGTGCACTGCTGTTCTGTCGGGGCGACAGGATTCGAACCTGCGGCCTCTCGGTCCCAAACCGAGCGCTCTACCAAGCTGAGCTACGCCCCGGGATTCCGTCGAACTGCCGATACATGGGGGTTCGGGAACGGGTGTCAGCCGCGCCCGAAAATCGGCCTCGGCAAGTCTAGCTGAGTTGGCGGTATCGCCCGAGCATCCGCCGCTTCTGTATTAGGCTGACTACCGCGCAAGCGGCCGCAGGGCATTGCTGCGGGGATGTAGCTCAATGGTAGAGCCTCAGTCTTCCAAACTGATCACGCGGGTTCGATTCCCGTCATCCCCTCCACGTTCGCAGAGCGAACACTAACTACCCCCCAATTGGGGACAGCAGACCGCCTGGTTTGTCCTCTATTCTGAGGACACCGCACCCGAAGCGGCCTCCGCGGTAGGCCAATGTCGCACCCGAATGCCCAGCGGCAGGGCACCTGCAGGATAAACATGTCCATTGCTTTCGCCCCCGAAGCAAACCGTTCATTTGTCACCGAAATCGCCCCCGAGACGGAATTCGATGCCGATGCGGCCTTCGCGAACGACCTCAGGGTCGCCCGCGAACCGCAGCCGGTCGTCGTAGCCCCCTTTGGCTGGTACCCCGACCCCGCAGGCAGCCCGATGCTTCGCTGGTGGAATGGAACTGCCTGGACCAATCGTCTTGAACCGGCGCGTCCGGAACTGCAGCCTGCCGCTGGGTATTCGACTCAGAATCTGCTGACCCGCTAAACACACTGGCGCCCGCCGGTCCGCTCCCCCACGGGGCGGCGAGCGTCACTGTTCTCCACAGACCGCGTCCCTCCCCCCGGCGACGTGCGTACTCCCCGCTAGTCTGAGCCCGACGAGTTCAGGGGAGATTCAGTGCCATGGCCGATACCGACGCCGATTTCACTCGCTACGCCGGTCGCGTCTCGTTCCCGCGAACGCCGGATGACCTCACCAACACCGCGATCTGCCCCGCCTGTCTCCATCCGCTGACGAGCAGGGTGTGCGCGGTCTGCGCGCTCGATCTCAATCATCCGGCCGCCGCCGAACTCTTCCAGGTTTCGACGGATGCCGCTGCCGTGCTCAAGTCGCGGATCTCGCTGATCGGTCGCATCCGTTTCGAGACCGCGCGCCTCATCGAGCAGCAGGCAGCAGAGCGCGGTGCGGACGCCGCCATATCGGTCCCCGCCGCGTTCCCCGCGCCCACACTCCCCTTAGCAACGAGCCCCGCACCCGCCGCCGCCGCCGCGGCGCTCACGCCCGACCGAGGCGCTCCACGCCGGTCGAGCGTGCAGCTGGTCATGCTCATCGTGGGCGTCTCGCTCCTGTCGATCGCGGCGATCTTCTTCCTGGTGTTCGCGTTCATTACCTACGGGCTGCTCGTTCGCAGCCTCATCATCGGCGGCATCACGATCGCCGCGATCGTGACCTCCTCCGTGCTGAACAGCCGCAGACTGCACTCCACCGCCGAGGGGATTGCCGTCTTCGCCGCGATCCTCGTCTATCTCGACGCCTTCGCGGTGCGCGCGAACGACCTGGCGGGTCTCGCCTCCGCCGAGAGCGCGAGCTACTGGGGCACCGCCCTCGTGGCGTCGGCAGTCGCGTTCGTGCTGTGGCACCGTGCCTCCGGGTTACGGGTACCGAACGTCGTGGGTTTCGCCGCGCTCGCTCCGGGACTCGGCCTGCTGGTCGGCGGGCTGGCCGTTGGGCTCGACACCCCCGCCCGCTACTTCGCCGCGTTTGCCGCCGCCGGGGCCGCGGGGCTCGCCCATCCGTTTGCCCGCACAGCGGTGACGAGCGTTGCGAGGCACACTGAGGTCGTTGTTCTCCTGACGATGTCGTCGTTCGCCCTCGTCTGCGCGTCCTTCACGGCGTTCGTCGTGCAACCACAGAACGAGTCGGCTGCGGCGATCGCCCTCATCATGGTCGCCCTCATCGGTGCCGCCGAGGTGGTCATCACGGTGCGTGTCGCAACGTCTCTCCTCGCACGAGCCTTCGCCGCTGTCGCCTCGAGCATCGGCGCCGTTGCGGCGGCAATGACCGGCACGGCCGTCTCGATGCGCATGGGCGAGAGTGAGACGCTGCTGTTCTGGCCGGTGCTGGTGGCCACCATCGTCGCGCTCGCGCTGGAGGCTCTGGCACGCCGCGCCGCCCGTACGCCGTATTCGGTCGCCGCCGTGACGGCCGCGATTTCCGCGGGCGCCGTTGCCGCGCTGGGACTTGTCATTGCGGCCGGGCTCGCCATTGCCGTGGCGCTCGGCCTGGCAAGCTCAGGTCCGGCGAACCCGTGGAGCATGGCGGCGTGGCGCACGGCGGCCGAGCGGAGCACCCTCTTCGAGCTGACACTCGCCGGGCTCGCGCTCGTCGTTGCCCTCACGGCGGCAAGTTGGGCTGCCGCTGGCCTCCTCAGGCGACGGGGTCCGATTCTGCTCTGGGCCTTCGGAGCACTCGTCGTGCTCGCCGTTCCCCTTCTCGAGTCGCTGTGGCTGATCGTCTCCGGCTGGTTCCTGGTCGCGATCATCGCTCTCCTCCTCTTGATCGCCTCGGGGCGAACGGTGAACGCGCGCGGTACGCTGCGGCTTCCGATCGCCGCCGCGGGCGCGGCGGCCGCGGCGCTCGCGTACTCGGCGTCGTGGCTCAGCATCGACAGCTGGGGAGCGGCCACGCTGGCCAGCATCCTGCTGCTTATCGGTGCCCGCTTCGTTCCGGATGCGGCAGCCCGGATTCCGCGCGCCGCCCTGCTGGGTTGCGCCGCGATCCTCGCGATCGTGGGTGCCGCGGCGCTCGCACACCAGCTCGGCGGCGATGCGTCGAGCTGGCACTCCTCGATCAACGCGCTCCGCTTCGTCGGCATCCTCGGGGTGCTGCTCCTCGGCGCCGCTCTCCTGCCTGCACCTGCGGCCCCGGAGTCCGGCGCGAGCCTGTCGGCGCTCGACAGGCGCGTGCTGTTCTGGCTTGCCGCGCCGACAACGCTCATCAGCTCGGGCGCCGCGGCAATCGCGTTGAACGATCGATCCTCCGAGACCACTGCGAGCGGACTGTTGCTGCCGGAACACGGGACCAGCCTCATCCTCGCGCTCATGGTTCTCGCGGTGCTGCTTCCCTGGGCCACCGGTGCGCGAGCGGCTTCGCTGCGTGCCGAGCGGGCACTCGCCTCGCTCGCGATCGCGCCCGTGACCTATTGGGTGGTCGACTCCTTCGCCACCACCGCACAGCTGCCGCAAGACTCTCGCCACGCGACCCCGATCGTTGCATCGCTGCTCGTGGCGGTCGGATCCCTCGTCGTTGCAGTGCGGCGCGGCAACAGCTCCTCGCGGTGGTTCCGGGAACTGGGCATCGCCGTCGTCGCCGTTCCCGGGGTGCTCTTCACCGTGATCGGTGGCGATCTGATCGCGTGGTTTGTGCTGCTCATCGCGGCCGTGACCGCGCTCATCCTCGCCGTCAGTCCCGACGGCCTGTTTGCCTCGACGTCACGCCGCAGACACCTCGGCTGGCTCGCCGTCGTGCTCGCGACCGCGGGGCTCTGGCTGCGTCTCAGTAACGAGCGCGTCACGGCCATCGAGGCATACGTGCTTCCCGTCGCGGCGGTGCTGCTCGTGGTCGGCGCGCTCATCTGGAACTCCGCCCGCTCGCGCGGAACGCACAGCACCGTGGCTCCTCTCGTATGCCTCGGTGGCCTGCTCGTCGCCATCCTTCCGATTGCCGCGGAGTCCGCGACGGGACCGGTACTGCGCGCCTACTTGATCGGCGTCATCTCGGCGATGCTGCTGCTCGTCGCGACATTCAGCGCCCGCAGCGGCGGCCTGCGGCCCTACCTTGCGGCAGTCGCGCTCGCGGGCGCCCTCGGAGTACTCGTCACGAGCATCGGGCGCTCCTACTTCCTCGTCGTAGAGGGGGGCACCGCAGACGGGAGGCTCGAATTCTGGATCGGCAGCTGTCTGGTCATCCTCACCGCCGCCGCGTTCGGGGTCGTGCGCAGCGACGCGGATACCCCGAGGGCGGTGAGAGCTCGCGAGCTGGCCTCACGCATCCTTGTCGTGGTCGCCATGACCGTCGTGCTCGCCTTCGAAGCCGCGAACCTCGCGTCCACCGGTCTGGGTCTCGCTCGGGCGTTCCTCACCCTCGTGCTGTTCCTCGCGATCTACCTCACGGGCGCGCTCCGGGGTCGAGCGCCCCTCGATGGTGCGGTCGGCTGGATTGCGCTCGGTTACGCTGCCGCAATCGGGTTCCTCGCCATCGTGACCGGTGCGATTGACCCGCTCGAGTTCGCCACCGTGCCCATCGCGCTCGCGCTGATCGCCGATGGCGCGGTGCGGCTGGCGGAGGATCCACGGGTGCGCAGCTGGGCAGCACTCGGCCCGGGCCTGGCCGTTCTGCTCGTTCCGTCACTGCTCGCGAGCGCCGAGGATCGTCCGCTCTGGCGGCTCGTCGGACTCGGCGTGGTTGCGGTGTCCGTGCTCATCGCTGGCGCGGTGCGCAGGCTCCAGGCACCGTTCATCGTGGGCGCCGTCGTCGCACTCGTCCACGGCATCGCGACATTTTCCACCGAGATCCGGATCGCCTACGAGTCGCTTCCCTGGTGGCTGTGGCTCGGCATCGGGGGCGTGCTGCTCATCGCGATCGCCGCGCGCTACGAGAGGCGCATCAAGAACCTCAGGGACGTCGCGCTGCGGATCGCTTCGCTGCGCTGAGCTGCAGCGCAGCGAACCGCGGGACGTCGTTCAGCGCTGCAGCCAGGTGAGCACGGCGAGAACGCGGCGGTGATCGTTGCCGGAGTCGTCGAGCCCGAGCTTCTGGAAGATGGCGGTGACGTTCTTCTCCACCGCACCGACCCCGATGAACAATTCGGAGGCGATGGCGCCGTTCGTGCGCCCCTCGGCCATCGCGACGAGCACCTCACGTTCGCGCGGGGTGAGGGTCTCGAGCGGATCGTGCCTGCGACCCACGAGTTGCGCGACGACCTCGGGGTCGAGCACCGTTCCACCCGCGGCGATGCGGTCGATCGCGTCCCTCACCTCATCGAGCGAGGCGACGCGATCCTTCAGCAGGTAGCCGATCCCTCCGCTGCCGGATGACAGCAGCTCCTGCGCATAGGCAACCTCGACGTACTGCGACAGCAAGAGGATGCCGAGCCTCGGCATCAGTTGCCTGGCCCGGATCGCGGCGCGCACGCCTTCGTCGCGGAAGGTCGGCGGCATTCTGACGTCGAGAACGGCGAGATCGGGCGCAAGCGACTCGAGATCCGCGAGCAGCACCTCGGCATCCGGATAGGAGCCGACGACGTCCACCCCGGCCTCGCGCAGAACGCGGACGAGCCCTTCGCGCAGCAGCACCGAATCGTCGGCAACGACCACGCGAAGGGCACTCATGCCCCAAGCCTATGGGCCCGGCTATGAGGTCTGCGACGCGATAGCCGACGCGATCGGCAGCTGTGCGGAGATGACCGTCGGTCCACCCGCGGGGCTCTGCACGTCGAGCGTGCCGCCGATCCCCCGCAGCCTCTCGTGGAGGCCGGCAAGACCGTGGCCATCGAGAATATCCGCACCCCCGCGGCCGTCATCCGTGATGACGAGGTCCAGCCACGTCTCGTCGCTCTCCGGCGGCCGCCTGAGCGCGACGGTGACCCGGACCATCGTCGCGTCCGAGTGCTTTGCCGCGTTGGTGAGCGCCTCGCTCGCCACGAAATACGCGTTCCGCTCGATCTCCTGCGGCAGCTCTGTGCCCTCGGGCAGTTCGCTGACGATCCTGGCGGGGATCGCGCTGCGCACGGCCGCGGACTCGAGCGCGGCCACAAGCCCGCGATCCATCAGGATGGGCGGGGCAAATCCGCGAGACAGCGCACGAAGTTCCTCGAGTGCGTCTCGCGACTGCTGCATCGCCTCGCTGATGAGGGTGCGAGCCTGCCCCGGGTCGGCATCCAGCCGGCGGTCCGCCGCGGCGAGATCCATCTGCAGGCGTACCAGCCGCTGCTGCGGCCCGTCGTGGATGTCACGCTCGAGTCTGCGCAGCGAGTGCCCCTCGGCCGCGATGGCTGCCCCGCGAGACTCACTGAGGTCCGTGACCTGGCGCTGGAGCGCATCCGATCTGAAGGCACCGAGCACCCCGACGGCGATGCCATGGTGCGCGAGCGTCAAACCGCGCGTGACGAAGGGCAGCGCGGCCAGCAGGACCACGCCGAGAACGAAGCTGTACAGCGCGTCGAAGGAATCGAGACTCGAGGTGTCGCCGCGAGCGCCGAACAGCCAGGCGATCGAGCGCGCGAGTCCCCAGTTATCTGTGTCCTTGGTGATGAAACGCTCCCAGAACCAGTAGCTTAGTCCTCCGAGCGCGCCAGAGACCCACACCACGGTCACCGTCCAGCTCACGAGCGTCACGACGAAGTCGATGATCATCGTGTGCAGCAGGTACAGCCAGTAGTGACCGTTGCCGAGCACCGCCTTCAGCCAGGGGAAAAAGCCCGCCTTCGCGCGGCTGTCCTGCCATTCTGGCCTCGTCACCGCCGGACGCCCCGCCCACTCGAGTCGAACGAGCTCAAGCGTGCCGAAGCCGCGGGAGACGTACAGGGCAGCGATGATCAGGATCAGGCCGATGAAGAAGGTGACGAGGGTACCGATGCCGGCCGTGAAGAGCGTCAGCGTGACGGCATAGCCGGCCACCGCGATCGGGAGTCCGAGCAGCAGGAAGCCCAGCTCGCGCGGAACGAGCCGCCACAGCCGGAGGTAGGGATTGGAGGATCGGGCCACGCGCTCAAGCGTGGCAGAGAGTGGAGCCTCTGCGGTTGTCATGGGGAATCCTTCTGTCTGGGGTGGTGCTTCCAGCCTCGCCACCGCAGGCCGCCGCAAGAACCCGGCCACCCGGCGAATCGGACGTGGGGTTATCCCCCCTCCCGGCGCGAGCCTCGATCAGGCCTGGTCCTTCGGGCACCAGTAGAGCTTGCGCCCCGCGGCCATCTCCATGACGATGTGGGTGCCGCAGACGCGGCAGGGAAGACCCTCGCGGTGGTACACCCAGTGGCGGTCTTCTCGATTGGCCAGGGCCTTGCGCTGCGCTTCGGCGTCGAGCCCCTCCATCGTGAGCATCTGGCCCGTGCGCACTCCCACCTCCAGAAGGTGCGCCCAGTCCCGCCACAGCTCACGCACCGCCTCTTCGGGCACGAGCTTGCCGGGCGTGTGCGGGTTGAGCCGCGCACGAAACAGCAACTCGGCGCGATAGACGTTGCCGATGCCGCTGACGACCGACTGATCCATGAGCAGCAGACCGATGGGGGTCGAGGTCTTGCGCACGGCGGCGGTGAACCGTTCCTCGCCCTCCTTGTGGTCGTCAACGAGCGGATCGGGGCCGAGCTTGGCGAGGGCCGTCACGACCTGCTCGGGGGTGAGCACCTCGCAGGCGGTCGGACCGCGCAGGTCGGCGACGGCATCCGTCGTCAGCAGCCGCACTCGCACCTGCCCGACCGGGTCCGGCGGAAAGGGTGCCTCCTCCTGCGGCTGTTGGAGCGTCTCCTGCTCCGACATGCGCAGTCGCGTCCTGCGCGGGGCACCGATGCTGTGCAGCGAATCCTCGCCCGCCGAATCCACGATGGTGCCGCGCTGGTTGGTCTGGCCCATGCGGCCGTTGGCGGATGCCGTGGTCGCGTCCGCGGTGATGTCGCCCGCGAAATCCCACGCCCCGTAGAGGCCGAGGTGCACGCGCAGCGACAGTTCGTTGTCGAACTCGAGGAACAACTGTTTGCCCACCGCCCTGGACTGCACCAGACGGTGCCCGCTGAGCCTCGCGGCACCCTCGGCGAACCGGCCCTGCGGTGAGGAGACCGTGACGACCTGGCCCACGAAGTGGAGTGCGAACTGGCGGGCAATGCGGTGGACGGAATGACCTTCTGGCATGCTCACTGTTTAGCACGCACCACTGAGCTTTTTGCCGAGATCGGGGGCACGCGAGGCTCGGCCGGATCTTTCTCGGATTGAGGGCCGCGGCGCGCTATCATGACAGCCTAAGAGGGTTATCTCTTACATCGTCCGGACGCCAGCCGGGGGCCTGCATACGCGTCACACGAGGACAAGGTGCGCGCTCGAATCACGAGGAGCTTCAATTGACCGCCTACGACGACAACGTCATCGAGTTCCGCCGCGCCATCCGTGGCTACGATCCGGGCGACGTCGACCGGATCCTCGCCGAACTTAACGAGCGCGTCGAGCGCTACGAGACCGAGCGCCTGGAGAACGGCCGACTGATCCAGCGGCTCACGCGCGAACTCGCCGAGGCTCACGAGCGCTCCTCGCAGGTCAAGCCGAGCTTCGCCGAACTCGGCACCGCTTTCGAAGAGACGCTGCGCGTCGCTGAACGCCAGGCCGGGAAGATGCTGGCTGACGCAGCGGAGGAGGCTTCGGAGCGCCTGTCGAAGGCACGCGCCGAGAGCACCAGGCTGCGCACCCAGAGCACGCGCGAGAGCCAGACGATCCTCGCCGACGCGCACCAATCGGCCGAAGAGCTGCGGCTCGAGACCGAGCGTGAGGTCGCGCAGGCGCGACAGCAGGCGGCGGATGAGACGGCGAAGGCCCGCAACACCCGCACCCGCGCGGAGCGCAGCAGCGCCACCATGATCAGCCAGGCCGAGCGCCAGGTCGCGCAGATCCAGGCGGAGGCGAGCCACCAGGCGGAACTCATCAAGCGCGAGGCCGCCGAGCTGCTGCACGAAGCACAGCAGAAGCTCGTCACGACCGAGGCTCTCATTCGCGAGCAGCAGGACGAAGCCGAAACCGCTCGTGCCGCGATTCACGACGACGCCGAGCGCTACGCCCAGAAGGCGTACGCCCAGGCCGACGCGCACGTGACCGCGGCCGTGCAGCGTGCGGAAGATCTCAGCATCGAAGCCGAGTCGATCGTCGCGAATGCGTCACAACGCGCGGAGGAAGAGACCCAGAGCACGCACGCCTACTGCGAGCGGCTCGTCTCCGCCACAGTCACGCGCGCCACAGCGGTCACGCGAGACACCGACGAGTTGCTTGCCTCCATGATGATGGACGCCGAAACGCAGCTTTCCGACCTGCGCCGCCAGCAGAACGCCCTGCACCAGTACGTGCAGCGAATGCGCGCATTCTCGCTGAGCGATGAGACCGATCTGGCGCACCAGGGCCCCGAGTACACGCCGCCAGCACCGCGAGGGATCAGCGCCTAACGCCCGATCGACCTGGCGCTCAGTCGACGGGGTGACCCGCGATCGCGCCGCTGCGCTCGTACTCCGCGAGCTGGGCAATCCGCCGAACGTGGCGCTCCTCACCGGAGAACGGCGTGGCGATAAAGCAGTCGATGAACTCGATCGCCTCGGCCATGCTGTGCTGACGCGCGCCGATCGCGATGACGTTCGCGTCGTTGTGTTCCCTGGCGAGCTGCGCCGTGGCAATGCTCCAGACGAGCGCCGCGCGCGCGCCGAGCACCTTGTTGGCGGCGATCTGCTCGCCGTTGCCCGAGCCGCCGAAGACGATGCCGAGCGCCTCCGTGCCGCGCTCCTGGTCCGCGACCACGGCGCGAGCCGCCGCGATGCAGAACGAGGGGTAGTCGTCGAGCGGCTCGAAGCTCACCGGACCGTGATCGATGACCTCGTGCCCCGCATCCCTCAGGTGCTGCTGCAATTCGCGGCTGAACTCGAGACCGGCGTGATCGGTGGCGATGTGGATGCGCATGATCCCAGTCTAGAAGTGACCGAGGCACCCCTTCGCACGGCTCAGGGGCGCAGGAATCCGGTCTTCGCGAGCAGCTCGGTCTCGCGATCGGCGCCGGGCGGCGTCTCGAGTTCGGGACCGAACACGCCCATCGCGCGCCAGACATCCGCCTGTGGCACGATGTGCTCCCAGAGACCCTCGACGAGTTCGGCAGGCAGGGAGTATTCGAGCCCCAGAAGTTTCGCAATCGACCAGGCCTGGAAGGCTCGATAGGTCGCGGTGTGCTCGAAGAACTCCCCTACGGTGAAGTCGCCGTAGCTCAGGTGGGCGACACCCTGCGGGTCGTCATGCGCGAGCACAGCGCGGGTCGCCACATCGTTCAGTCGGTCATAGCTGGCAACGGCGTCGTCGCCGAGCAGGTCACCCGCGTAGCGATCACCGACCTCCTTGATCGTGCGACCGGCAAGAACGTCGGGCACCCACGCCTCATCGAAGGCGTGAGCGGCAAGGATGTCGCGGAGGGTGGGACTCTCGACCCTGCTCCAGTCCGCGGGCGCCGCGAGCGAGAGCTGGGCGGGCTGGATGCGATCGATGACGGAGCGCAACGCGGCATCCGCCTGAAGGAACAACTGTTTCTGCTTCATCGCCGCACGGTAGCACCGACAGGCGACAGCGGGTCAGGAATCGAAGCCGAGGCCGACCGCATCCAGTGTCTTGAGCAGCAGGTTGCGCCTGCCCTCGTTGTGATCGGCTCGATCGAGGGCCCAGCGCGAGGCCTGCACACCGGCGTAGGTGGCGGGCTCGGGTGGGAACGGAAGTGGCATCGAGCGCACCATCTCGAGGCTCGTGCGCTCGGTCTCCTCCCCCGCGAGATGGTCGAGCATGACACTGGCAGCGAACCGCGTCGCCGCGACGCCGAGCCCGGTGAACCCCGCGGCGTACGCGACCCGGCCCTGCCGCGCCCGGCCGAAGAAGGCGCAGAAGCGACTCGAGGTGTCGATGACGCCGGCCCAACGGTGCGTGAAACGGACGCCCTCGAGCTGCGGAAAGGTCGTGAAGAAGTGGCTCGCGAGCTTCTGGAACGTCTGTGGTCGGTCCTCATACCGGCGACGGATGCGACCGCCGTAGTGATAGATCGCATCGTAGCCGCCCCAGAGGATGCGATTGTCTGCGCTCAGCCGGTAGTAGTGGAACTGGTTACCGAGATCGGAGACGCCCTGCCGGTTCGTCCACCCGATGCTCGCGAGCTGTGCGTCGCTCAGCGGCTCCGTCATGAGCACGTAGTCGTAGACCGGAACGGTGTGCAGCCGGTAGCGCTTGAGCAGAGACGGGAAGGCATTCGTGGCGAGGGCCACTCGGTCTGCGGCCACGAAACCGGCCGCCGTGAGCACCGTGACCGGCCCGCCTCGAACCTCGCTATCGAGGGCGGTCACCGGCGAATGCTCAAGGATCTCGACGCCGGCATCGAGGCAGGCGCGAGCGAGTTCCATCGCGAGCTTTGCGGGGTGCACCATGGCCGTTGCCCGAGTACTCCAGAGCCCGCCGAGGTAGGTAGGCGAATCGACTTGCGTGCGCATCGCCTCGGCGTCGAAGAAGAGCTCGGTGGCGCCGTCGTGGGCCTCGCGCAGCTCCGCTATCTGGTAGTCCTCGGTGGCCACGGCGAGGGAGCCGGTGCGCTCGAAGTCGCAGTCGAGAGCGAGATCGCGCACCGTCGCCTCGATCTCGTCGAGGTTCTGCTGGCCCAGGCGATCGAGCTGTTCGAGTTCGCGCGGGAAGCGGCTTCGACCGTTCGGCTCGCCGTGCGTGAGCGTGGACTCGCAGAATCCGCCGTTGCGACCGGATGCCGCCCAGCCGATGGTCTTCGCCTCCAGGATGACGACCCGGGCATCCGGGTCACGCTGCTTCGCCTGCAGCGCCGTCCACAGTCCCGCATAGCCGCCGCCCACCACGACGAGCTCGGCACTCCTGCTGCCCGTGAGCCGCGGAAAGGACGACCGACTCGGCAGGTCATCGAGCCAGAACGGCGTGAGCCGAGCGCCACGCAACGAGGAACTGATGACGCGCGGGTCGGGACTCGAACGCTCGAAAACGGTGGTTGCCACGGCACCACACTAGCTAAATCAGTTGTGAAAAGCCCGCGTCAGCGCGGAATCCGTCGTCACTTGATCAGTCGAAGATCGGTTCCCTCGTGCGCGAACGCTTGAGTTCGAAGAAGCCGTCGTAGCCGGCGAGCGCGAGGGTGCCGTCCCACAGCGCAACGGCCTGCTCACCACGCGGCGTCGGGGACATGACCGGGCCGAAGAACGCCGCATCGCCGACCGCGATCACGGGAGTGCCGACATCCTGCCCCACCCTGCCGATGCCGTCGAAGTGCGAGGCTCGCATCTGCTCATCGAACTCCTCCGAGTCGGCGTAGCGGGCAAGCTCCTGCGGGAGACCGACTTCGGCGAGCGCCTCGTCGATGATGGCCTCGACATCCTTTCGGTGCCCCGGATGGATGCGCGTGCCCAGCGCATCGTAGAGCGGCTTCACATACTGCTGGCCGTGCAGCTCGCGAACGGCGGACACGAGACGCGTGTAGCGCAACGCCCTGGGGAAGAACGAGCGATACTCCTCGCTCACGTCGGTGTTCTCGTTGAGCACCGCGAGGCTCATCACGTGCCAGGTGACATCGAGCCGCCGGTGCTTCGCGACCTCGTCCACCCAGCGGCTCGTCATCCAGGCCCAGGGACAGGAGGGATCGAACCAGAAATCGACGGCGGTTGACGCGGGCTGAACGGATACATCACTCATATCCCCAGCAAACCACAGCGCTCTGACCGATATTCCGCTCTGGCCTAAGCCTGCAAGTCGGAGCAGACTGGAAGAAGAGACTCTCTGGAGGCCACAATGCCGAAAAGCGATTCAGCCGTTCTCATGCCGGTGCTCTCCGCGGGCAGACACCGAAGCCCGAGGCAGGGTGCCTGCTTCATGGAATTCGCCTCCTGGCTCGCTGGCGAGCGCTGGAGCGATCATCCCTCCTGCACGAACCCCGCCCTCGCGTCACTCGCGAGACTCGTGAATGACTGCACCTCCGATCGCGAGCGCGGACGGCTGGTCGAACTCATTCCCTCGGTGATCGGGCTCGTGGATGACGACCCGCTGACGACGGTGTTGGTCGCGGTTCGCGCCGCGAGCGCCGCCGTCGCGGTCGCCTGCGAGGACCGCCAGCGCGCGCTCGCGACCGGGCTCTTGTGCTTCGAGCGTTACCTCGGCACCAGTTCAGACCCCATCGCGAATCGTGCCCTTCGGCTCATCGAGACGGGACTCGCGAGCGCACCGGCCGCCGCCCTCTGGGCCCAGGAGTTCTCACGGGGCGAAGCCGTGCCGCGCACCCGCGACCTCCCGCGCATCTGCGAGGCGGCCCTCCGGGTCTCGGTCGTCGGCATCGCCGAGGCCTGCATCGAGGACGCGGACGGGACGCTGCGCGAGCTGCTCATCCGGGCGATCGCCGACCTCAGTACCTCTTCGCATCGCTCGCACCGCCCGATCGACCACGAGTTCGCACGCACCCTGTTGCAGCCCGCCTGAGCCGCCGCCCAACTTCGCGCTACTAGGCTGGATTCGGGACACAATCCAGTCAGCGAAGAAGGAGCAAAACCGTGCCAGGAGAGAACCTCACCAGGGTCGAAGCGCAGGAGCGTAAAGCACTCGTCTCGGTCTCAAGCTACGACGTGACGCTCGACCTCACCACGGGTGAGGAGACCTTCCTCAGCACGACGGTGGTGGCCTTCTCGGCCACGGCAGGCGCATCCACCTTCATCGACGCCTTCACCCGCACGGTTCGCTCCGTTAACCTCAACGGCGTCGAACTCGATGCCGCGTCCGTGAGCGACGGCGTGCGCATCCAGCTCGACGGACTGGCCGATGACAACGTGCTCACGGTGGTCGCGGATGTCGCATACACGAACACGGGCGAGGGCCTGCACCGCTTCGTCGACCCGGTCGACGGCGAGGTGTATCTCTACAGCCAGTTCGAGGTGCCGGATTCCCGCCGCGTCTTCGCCGTGTTCGAGCAGCCCGACCTCAAGGCGCGCTTCACCTTCACGGTGACCGCACCCAGCGAGTGGGCGGTCGTGAGCAACTCGCCAACCCCCCAGCCGGAGATAGTGGACGGGCGGCGCTCGACCTGGCGTTTCGCGCCCACTCCGGTGCTGTCGAGCTACGTGACCGCGCTCATCGCAGGACCGTACGCCGTCGTGCGCGACGAGCTGACGAGCCGCGACGGCCGCGTGATTCCACTCGCGATCTACGCGCGCAAGTCGCTCAGCCAGTACCTCGATGCCGACTACATCTTCGAGAAGACCCGTCAGGGCTTCGCCTACTACGAGGAGAAGTTCGACCACCCGTACCCCTTCGAGAAGTACGACCAGTTGTTCGTGCCCGAGTTCAACGCGGGCGCGATGGAGAACGCCGGCGCGGTCACCTTCACCGAAACCTACGTGTTCCGCTCCAAGGTGACCGACGCCATCAAGGAGCGCCGCGTCGTCACGATCCTGCACGAGCTCGCCCACATGTGGTTCGGCGACCTCGTCACCATGAAGTGGTGGAACGACCTGTGGCTGAACGAGTCGTTCGCCGAGTGGGCGTCCACGATCGCGACCGCAGAGGCCACGGAGTGGACCGAGGCCTGGACGACCTTCCAGGCGATGGAGAAGAGCTGGGCATACCGGCAGGACCAGCTCCCGTCGACGCATCCGGTGGTTGCCACCATCAACGACCTCGAGGATGTTCAGGTCAACTTCGACGGGATCACCTACGCCAAGGGTGGCTCGGTCCTCAAGCAGCTGGTGGCCTGGGTGGGGCGCGACGCCTTCTTCACCGGCGTCGCCGCGTACCTCAACAAGCACGCCTGGGGCAACGCCGAGCTCGCGGACCTGCTCGAGGAGCTGGAGAAGGCCAGCGGGCGCGACCTCACGAGCTGGGCCAAGCTCTGGCTCGAGACCGCGGGTGTAAACACGCTGCGACCGCACATCGAGACCGACGACTCCGGCGTCATCACCTCCTTCACCGTGTTGCAGAGCGCGCCGGAGGACTACCCGACCATCCGTCCGCATCGCCTCGCCATCGGCTTCTACGATCTGGATGGCGGCCGGCTCACGCGCAGTCACCGGATCGAGGTCGACATCGACGGTGAGTCGAGCGAGATTGCCGAGCTCGTCGGCCTGAAGAAGCCCTCGCTCGTGCTCATCAACGACGACGACCTCGCCTACGCGAAGATCCGGCTCGACGCGGATTCGCTCGCCGTGGCGATCGAGAACCTCGCGGGCATCGAGAACCCGCTGGCCCGCTCGCTCGTCTGGGGCGCGGCGTGGGACGCGACGCGCGACGCGGAGATGCCCGCGAGCGACTATGTGCGGCTCGTGCTGAGCAATATCGCCTCGGAGACCGAGAGCACCACGATCCGCACCACCCTTGCGCAGCTCGGCACAACGATCCGCTTCTACGTGACTCCGGCCTCGCGTGCGCAGGCGGTTGCGCAGGTCGGTGATGCGCTCTGGGCCCTGGCCCAGGATGCCGCCCCCGGCTCCGACGCACAGTTCCAGTTCGTGAAGTACTTCGCGAACCTCGCGTCCACTCCGGCACACGTGGACGCCCTGCGCGGCCTGCGCGATGGCTCGGCGGGCCTGCCGGGCCTCACGATCGACACCGACCTCGGCTGGGAACTGCTCGAGGGCCTCGTGCTGAACGGTGCGGCGGGCCAGGCCGAGATCGATGCGGCCCTTGCAGCCGACAACACGGCCAACGGGCAGCAGGCGGCAGCTCGCGCCGCGGCCACGATCCCGACCGAGGCGGGCAAGCTCGCCGCCTTCGATTCGGTGGTCGACCCCGGCGGCGACCGCGCTGGCGCCGAATTGTCGAACGCGATAGTGCGCGCCACGACGGTCGGATTCCAGCACACCAATGACCCGTCCGTCCTCGGCGCCGTGGTCGACCGCTATTTCTCGAGCCTCATCGGGATCTGGGAGAGCCGCAGCTACCACATCGCGGAAACCCTCGTGGTTGGGCTGTATCCGGCACCGCTGGCCTCCGAGGGACTGCGGGACGCCACCGAGGCGTGGCTCGACGCAAACCCCGGCATCCCCGCTCTGCGCCGGCTCGTCACCGAGAACCTCGCCGGCGTCATCCGTGCGTTGAAGGTGCAGGCCCGCGACGCCGAGTGAGTTTCGGGGCCAATCCGTCCGCACCGGGTCGCTGCGTCGGCCCAAGTGAGCCGGGTTGGCCCTTGTGCCCACCGAAGTACATCGACCGGATGATTTTTCGTGAGGGGCCGCCAACTAGGCTGAAGGCATGAGGATGACTTCGTGATCGAGGCGACCAACCTGACGAAGCGCTACGGCGGTAAGACGGCGGTGAACGATGTCTCGTTCACGGTGCAACCGGGCCTAGTCACCGGCTTTCTCGGCCCCAACGGCGCCGGCAAGTCGACCACCATGCGGCTCATCGTCGGTCTCGACCGGCCGAGCGCCGGCACGGTGACCGTGAACGGGGCCGATTATCGCACCCTGCGGGCACCGCTTCGCGAGGTGGGCGTGCTGCTCGATGCGAAGGCCGTGCACACCGGCAGGAGCGCTCGCGGGCACCTCCTGGCGATCGCGGCGACCCACGGCATCCGCAAGGCCCGCGTCGACGAGGTGATCGAGCTCACGGGCCTCGCCTCCGTCGCACGCAAGCGCGTCGGCGGCTTCTCCCTCGGCATGGGCCAGCGGCTCGGCATCGCCGCGGCGCTCCTCGGCGACCCGGCCACGCTCATCCTCGACGAACCGGTCAACGGGCTCGACCCCGAGGGCGTGATCTGGGTGCGCAATCTCGCCAGGCACCTCGCCAGGGAGGGCCGAACGGTCTTTCTGTCCTCGCACCTCATGAGCGAGATGGCCCAGACCGCAGACCACATCATCGTGCTCGGGCGCGGGCGCGTGATCGCCGACGCTCCCGTGGCGGACATTCTCGCGCTCGCCAGTGGTTCTGCTGTGAGAGTGCGAACGCCGGATGCCGACCGCTTCGCGACCCTGCTCGCGAGCGCCGGGCAGGTCACCAGGCCCGAACCGGACCTCCTCACGGTGAGCGGGCTGACCGCCGCGCGCATCGGGGAACTCGCGAGTCAGGAACGCGTGGTGCTGCACGAGCTCTCCCCCGTCACCGGGTCGCTCGAGGACGCCTACCTTGCCCTGACCCAGGACGAAGTCGAGTACCACGCCGGCGGAACGGACGCAGCATGACGAACACGGTCGACCAGCGCGCGCGGGCCGCCGCATCCGGACTCTCCTTTGGCGGCATCCTGCGCTCGGAATGGATCAAGCTGCGCACGCTTCGCTCCACAGTGTGGTGCTACGCGATCATCATCGTCGTGACCATCGGCTTCGGGCTCTTGGTCGCCGCGACGATGGCAGACAACGGTCAGACGACCCGGGCGAGCCAGCAGTCGGCCTGGTTGCAGGCGACAACGCTCGGCATCAGTTTCTCGCAGCTCGTCGTCGCGGTGCTCGGCGCGCTCGTCATCACGGGTGAATACGGCACCGGCATGATTCGCTCGACCCTCACCGCGGTTCCGCGGCGCGTGCCCGCGCTCGCTGCCAAGGCGATCGTTTTCGGCGTCGTGACCTTCGTGGTCTCGGCGCTCAGTCTCATCGTGACCGCACTGGTGACCGCTCCCCTGCTGTCGTCGAAGGGCATCGCGCCCGACCTCGGCGACGTCGACTTCTGGCTCGCGCTCCTCGGCGGTGCGGGATACCTCGCCCTGCTGGGTGTGCTGTCGCTCGCGATCGGCACGATCATCCGCAACAGTGCCGGAGGAATCGCCGCCTCGCTCGGCCTCATCCTCGTCGTGCCGCTGATCGTGCAGATCCTGGCCGCCATCACGCGAGCCGACTGGGCACAGAACATCGGAGCCTTCCTTCCGAGCGCCGCAGGCGGCCGGATGTATTCCTACGCTCCGAGCGCCGTGGGGGGCCCGGAGGGAGTCGTCTCGCTCGAGCCGTGGCAGGGCCTCATCGTTCTCGCCGTGTGGTTCCTCGTCATGTTCGTGATCGGCGCGGTGCTGCTCAAGCGTCGCGACGCCTAGGCGGCTGCCAGGGTGGCCGACGCGCTCGAGAATAGACTGGGGAGCGTGAACGAAAGCGAGCGCTAGATGAGCTGGACCGCGATCTGGGCCGCGATCGTCGGCTTCTTCTCCACCCCGCTGTGGACGAAGCTCTTCGCCGTCATCCTGATCGTCGTCATCACGCTGCTGCTGCGCTGGTTGCTGCACTTCGTGCTGCGCGCGATCGTCAACCGCATCGTGAGCGGTGTCAAGAAGAAGCAGGGCGCCGAAGACACCCAGGCGCTCCTGGTCTCGCCTCTCGCGGCCGTGCGCCTCGTGCAGCGCACCCGCACGCTCGGTTCCGTTCTCGGCAACATCGTCAACATCATCCTGTTCATCGTTGCCGTGCTGCTCATCGTCAACGCGATCGATACCACGATTCTCGGCTCGTTCGCACTGCTCACCGCCGCGCTCGGTGCTGGACTCGGCTTCGGGGCACAGAACATCGTCAAGGACGTGCTCAACGGCCTGTTCATGGTGGTCGAAGACCAGCTCGGCGTGGGAGACGTCGTCGACCTCGGCCCCGCCACGGGCATCGTCGAATCCGTCGGCATCCGCATCACCCAGGTGCGGGACGTGAACGGCACCCTGTGGTTCGTACGCAACGGCGAGATCCTGCGGGTCGGCAACATGTCGCAGGGCTGGGCCCGAGTGATCGTCGACCTCAGCGTTCCGTACGAGGTGGATGTCGACGCCGTGCAGGAGCGCATCCTCGCGACCGCACAGGAGCTCGCGCAGACGACGAAGTGGCGCAGCCGCATTGTCGAGAAGCCGGAGATCTGGGGGCTGGAGTCGATCTCGGCCGACGCCCTCGTTATCCGGCTGGCGATCAAGACCCGCTCGAGCTCGAAGGACGACGTGGCGAGGGAGCTGCGCATCCGCCTGAAGAAGAACCTCGACGCCATGGGCGTGCACCTGCCAGGGCTCAGCACCCCGGTGCTCGCCGGCTTCGAAGGCGCGGCGTCTGTGGCCGGCGCTCGGCCGCCGAAGACGAGGCCGCTGCCGGTCGCGAACGAGGCTCCGCACGCGCCGACCCAGAAGGGCAAGAAATGAGCGACGCCTTCCAGCCACGCACGGATGACGGGCAGGGCGCGTTCTACCTGCGCGTCGGTGGCCGTGCCGCATTCGAGAAACTTGTGCGGCTCTTCTACGACGGCGTGCGCGACGACGAGGTGCTCATGCCGATGTACCCGGAGCAGCCCGATCTCGAGGGGGCGATCCAGCGGCTCACCGGGTTCCTCGAGCAATACTGGGGCGGACCGACAACCTACAGCGAGACCCGCGGCCACCCGCGACTGCGGATGCGGCACCAGGCATTCAAGGTGAACCCGGATGCCCGGGACCGCTGGCTCGCGCACATGCGCGTCGCACTGGACCAGCTGGAGCTCTCACCGCTCGACGACGAGACCCTGTGGAACTACCTCGACCGGGCCGCGCACCTCATGGTGAACACCTTCGAGGAGTAGCGCGTTCCTGGGTTTCGATACGCTCGTGCCTCGCCACTGGGCCCACCTACCCCACACCGAGATAAGCCTCCTTGATCGCGGGGTTCGACATGAGCTCCCTGCCGGTGCCGCTGTGTGTGATCGTGCCGGTCTCCAGCACGAAGGCGCGGTGGGCGCGAGCGAGTGCCTGGTTGGCATTCTGCTCGACCAGGAGGATCGTTGTGCCCTGCTCGTTGATCTCCGAGATGATCTTGAAGATCTGTCTGATGAACTGAGGGGCGAGACCCATCGACGGCTCATCGAGCAGCAGGAGTCGCGGGTGCGACATGAGGGCGCGTCCGATGGCGAGCATCTGCTGCTCGCCGCCCGACATGGTGCCGCCCTGCTGCGTCTTGCGCTCGGCGAGCCGAGGGAACAGCGAGAACACGCGGTCGAAGTCGTCCGCCATGGAACTGCGGTCCTTGCGGCCGAAGGCTCCCATGTCGAGGTTCTCCATCACGGTCATGCCGGGGAAGATTCCGCGCCCTTCCGGCGCCTGCGAGATGCCTCGAACAACGCGGATGTGCGCCTTCACCTTCGTAATGTCTTCACCATCGAAGGTGATCGACCCACTCCTCGGGTTCAGCAGGCCGGAGATGGTCTTCATCGTCGTCGTCTTGCCCGCACCGTTCGCACCGATGAGCGAGACGATCTCGCCCTTCTCCACGGAGAAGGACATGTCGTGGATCGCTTCGATGCGCCCGTAGCTGACGCTGACATTCTTCAGTTCAAGCAACGTCATCTTCTGGCTCCCCGAGGTAGGCGGCAATGACCCGAGGGTCGTTACGAATGTCGGCTGGCAGGCCGTCGGCGAGCTTCTTGCCGAACTCCAACACCACGATGCGGTCGGTCACGCCCATGACGAGCTTCATGTCGTGTTCGATGAGAAGCACGGTGTAGCCGTCGTCCCTGATGGCCCGGATGAGCGTCATGAGCTCTTCCTTCTCGGCCGGGTTGAAACCAGCGGCGGGTTCGTCGAGGCAGAGCACCTTCGGGTCGGTCGCGAGTGCCCTGGCGATCTCGAGGCGCCGCTGGTGACCGTAGGAGAGGTTTCGCGAGAGCTTCGCCGCGTCATCCGCGATGCCGACGAACTCGAGCAGTGCCATGCCGCGCTCGATGGAGGACTTCTCCTCGCGCGTGTGCCGCGGCAGCCTCAGCAGGGCACCGACGACGCTCGTCCTGTGTCTGGCATCCAGACCGACAACGACGTTCTCGAGCGCCGTCATCTCGCCGAACAGGCGGATGTTCTGGAACGTCCTGGCGAGGCCGAGGCGAGTGATGTGGTGGCGCTTCCTGCCCCCGATGTCTGCGCCCTCGAGCAGCACCTTGCCGCTCGTGGGCTTGTAGACGCCGGTCATGGCGTTGAAGCACGTGGTCTTTCCCGCGCCGTTCGGGCCGATCAGGCCGAGGATCTCGCCACGCTTGATCGTGAATGTCACGTCGTCGAGCGCGACCAGGCCGCCGAACTTCACGGTGAGGTTCTGCACCTCGATGAGGTTCTCGCCGACTTCGACGGCGATGTCGCGCTCGGGGGCGGCGCCCTCGGCTACCTCCTCGTCGATGTGCAACGCGGCAACGACAGCGGCGGGATCGTCGTCGTACTCTGACTCGCGAGCGTCGTCACTCATTCCGCACCTCCCTTTTCATCGAGCTGACTCTGCCCGGGCGAGCCCGGACTGTCCGTCGCTCGACCGCCCAGTTTGTTGTACGCGAGCCTGCCGTAGGCGAGCAATCGCTGGCGCGCGGGAAGAAGTCCCTGGGGGCGGAAGATCATGAGCACCACGAGCGCGAGACCGAAGATGAGGTACTTGTACGGCGCGATCTCGATGAAGCGCAGCGGGATGTACACGACGAGCACCGCTCCGATGATCGCACCGACCTTGTTGCCCGAACCGCCGAGGATGACCGCGGCGAGGAACAGGATCGAGGTCACGACGTCGAACTTCTGGTTGTTCACGAAGCCCTGCGAACCCGCGTAGAGGGCGCCGGAGAGTCCGCCGACGCCCGCGCCGATCGCGAAGGCCCAGACCTTGTACTTGAAGACGGGAACGCCCATGATTTCGGCGGCGTCCTCATCCTCACGGATGGCGACCCAGGCACGACCGACTCGGCTGCGCTCCAGGTTTCCCGCGAGCAGCAGCACGATGATGATGATCGTCAGCGTGAGCCAGTACCAGGGCGTGCCGTTGGAGTTCGAGAACACGGGAACACCATTGGCGCCGGTTCCCGGCGGGTGGCCGATGTTCTGGAATCCGGGCTGCCCCTTCATCGCCGGGATGATGGTGGCGAGGATGCGCACGATCTCCCCGAATCCGAGGGTCACGATGGCGAGGTAGTCACCGCGCAGCCGCAGGGTAGGAGTACCGAGCAGCACGCCGAAGAACATTGTCACGGCCATCGCCACGGGGATGGTCCAGAGGTACGGGATGTGCAGGAACGGTGAGTCGGGACTCGTCAGCATCGCCGCGGTGTAAGCCCCGACCGCGTAGAAAGCGACGTAGCCGAGGTCGAGCAGTCCGGCGTAGCCGACCACGACGTTGAGGCCGACGGCGGCGAGGGCGAACACCGCCATTTGCAGACAGGCGATCGGCCAGTCGGTGCCGGGCTCGGTGGTGATGAAGGGTGGGTTCACCACCGGGAGCAGGTAGGCAAGCACGACGACGATCACGAGGTAGGCCCACTGCTGAACGCGCGGAAGCCTGTTCCACCAGTCACGCACGGGCTGCGGGCGGTTGCCGCGCTTCTTGCCCCTGTCGGTCTCGCGGTCGATCGCGTCCTTCGCGGATTCGGCGTCGGGCATCAGGGTAGGTCCGTCGACGGTGCTCATGCCCTGCTCCTCTCCAGTGAGGTTCCGAGTATGCCGGTGGGCTTCACGATGAGAACCACCACCAGCACGATGAAGGCGACGACATCCGTCCACTGCGAATTGCCGAGCAGGATCTGGCCGTAGTTGCCGATCAGGCCGAGCAGCAGGCCGCCGAGGAGTGCTCCTCGCACGTTGCCGATGCCGCCGAGCACCGCGGCCGCGAAGGCCTTGATACCGAGGATGAATCCGCCGGTGTAGAAGACGCCGGAGGGGATCTTCATGACGTAGAACAGCGCGGCCGCGCCGGCGAGGAGGCCACCGATCACGAAGGTGATCACGATGATGCGCTCCTTGTTGACGCCCATGAGCGTCGCGGTATCCGGGTCTTGCGCGACGGCGCGGATGCCGCGGCCGATGCGCGAGCGGCGGATGAACTGGTCTGCACCGACCATCATGATGACGGCCGCGACAACGATGATGATCTGCTGGCTGTCGACGATGGTGCCGAAGACGTCGAAGACGGGAACCGGCTGGAACATCGTCACGGCCGGCTCGGGATTCGCGCCGCGGACGACGAAGATCGTGTACTGGATGGCGAAGGATGCGCCGATGGCCGTGATCAGGAACGCGAGTCGCGGAGGATTGCGTTTGCGCAGCGGACGGTAGGCGAGCCGCTCCAGGCCGTATGCGGTCAACGCCGAACAGAGCATGCCGACGATGAGCGCCAGCAGCACGTCGCCGAGGATGGCCCAGCCGGAGATCGTGGGGTTCGAGGGACCGAAGCCCAGGGAGGTGAGGGTGAAGACCACACCGTAGCAACCGAGGATGAACACCTCTGAGTGTGCGAAGTTGATGAGGTTGAGCACGCCGTAGACGAGCGTGTAACCGAGCGCTACGAGCCCGTAGATCGCTCCGAAGGTGAGGCCGTCAAAGGTGGCGCTCCAGAAGTTCTGGATGAACGACGGTATGTCGAAGGTGATCCAGGTCGAGTCGTCGAGGGGCAGATGGGAAAGCAGCAGAGGGAGCATGGGCGTCCTGATCCGGGAAGCCGGGTTCGTCGCTGAACGAGGCTGGTGTCTATGAGGGGGTACACGCGCGAGTGTCGTGGGGCAGGATCTTGGTGACCTGCCCCACGACACTCACATGGTGATCAACTAACCGATCTGTCCGATGAAGACGATCTTTCCGCTGTCAACCTTGTAACCGTAGACCGCGGGCTTCGCGAGCTCGCCCTTGTCGTTCCACTTGTAGTGCTTGCTGAGGCCGTCGGCGTCGTAGGACTTGACGTAGCTCAGCAGGTCGGCGCGGGTGGTCTTGCCCTTGTCGATGCCCGAGAGCAGCACGGTTGCGGCGTCGTAACCCTCGATCGAGTACGTACCGGGGTCGGCGTTGAACGCTGCCTTGTACGCGGTCTCGAAGTCGGGGATCAACTCGCCCGGGATGCACGGGCAGGTGAAGTACGCGTTCTCAGACGCGTCACCGGCCTGCTTGATGAACTGGTCGTCCTTCACGCCATCCGGGCCGACGAAAGCACCCTTGAAGCCCTTGCTGACCAGCTGCTGGTCGAACGGAGCCGCTTCGGCGTAGTAGCCGGCGTAGTACACGGCGTCGGCCTTCGAGTTGATGATCTTGGAGATCACCGCTGAGAAGTCCTTCTGGCCGGTGATGACCTTGTCACTGCCGACCTGCGTCTTGCCGAGCGCCGCACTGGTCGCGTCGCCGAGGCCGATGCCGTACTCCGAGTCGTCCTGAACCAGGTAGACCTTGTCGGCCTTCAGCTTCGAGGTGACGAAGTCACCGGCGGCGGGACCTTGCTGGCTGTCGTTGCCGAGGCCGCGGAAGAAGGTCTTCCAGCCGTTCTCGGTCAGCGACGGGTTGGTCGCGGACGGCGTGATGTGAACGAGACCCTTCTGCTCGAAGATGTTGCCAGTCGCCTTCGACTCGCCCGAGAACGGAAGTCCAACCACACCAATGATGGCCGGCGTGTTGACCGCCTGCGTCACCGGACCGGTCGCCTTGTCGGGCGAACCCTCGGTGTCGAACTTGGTGAACTGCACCTGGCATCCGGCGTTCGCCTTGTTGTGCTGGTCGATGGCCAGCTGGATGCCGTTGTAGATGTTGATACCGAGCTGAGCGTTCGGTCCGGTTTCTGCGCCGATGTAGCCGAGCGTGGTGCCCGAGTCGCAGGTTGCCTTGCCGTCGCCCGCCGGGAGCACCGCGTTGGCGGGAACCGGAACCGAGGTGACGACCGGGAGGTCGACCTTCTTGGTCGTCGTGCCACCGTTGCCGGTCGATGAGGGCTGGTTTGCACAACCCGTCATCAACATTCCCAGGGTGGCGGCCACGGCCAGGCCAGCCATAATTCGTTTGTTCATGTAATTCGATCCTGCCTTCCATGCTGTAACGCGGCGAGTCCGCAAACCTGCAGACCGGCTCTTCGCGAATGGTGACCCGATACTACCCCGCGGCTTCACTGCCTGTCGTGCACTCGGCCGCGAGGTAATGTCTTCGAAATGATCACTGCGGTGTGACGTCCTCGCTCTCTCGTGGTGAATCGGGTGAGGAGACGGCTTCGAGCGAAGCATCGTCGGAAGAGATCACGGCCCGCACAAGCGGCACTCCGGGACGATAGGCCAGGTGTACGTAGCTCGGCGCATCGAGGATGGCCAGGTCGGCTCGTTTGCCCACCGCGAGGACGCCGATGTCGGTTCTGCGCAGCGCAGCGGCGCCGCCCGCCGTGGCCGCCCAGAGGGCCTCCGCGGGGCTCATCCGCATGTTCCGCACGGCGACCGCGATGCAGAACGGCATCGAGGTCGTGTAGCTGGAGCCGGGGTTGCAATCGGTGGCGATGGCCATGGTGACGCCCGCATCGAGGAGCCTGCGCGCATCCAGGTAGCGCTGCCTGGTGGAGAATTCGGCTCCTGGCAGCGCCGTGGCGACAGTGCAGCCCGAGGCGAGTGCGTCGACGTCACCATCGCTCAGGAAGGTGCAGTGGTCGACGCTGGCGGCTTGGAGCTCGACCGCGAGCTGTACGCCGCCGGAGACGGTCAGCTGGCCGGCGTGCAGACGCGCACCGAGGCCCTTCGCCACGCCCGCGACGAGGATGGCCCTGGCCTGGTCGACGTCGAAGGCACCACCCTCACAGAACGCGTCGATCCAGCGCGCGTGTGGTGCACACGCGGCGAGCATGGGCCCAGTGACGAGGTCGACATACCCGGCCGGGTCCCCCGCGAACTCGGGTGGCACGACGTGAGCGCCCAGAAAGGTGGTCTCGCTCGTGAGCTGCCGCGCGATTCGGAGCTGGCGCTCCTCCTCGGCGACGGTGAGCCCGTAGCCGCTCTTGATCTCCACGGTGGTGGTTCCCTGAGCGCGCATCTCGGCGAGGAGCCGGCGTCCACCGGCGAGCAGGGCCTCGTCGCTCGCGGCGCGGGTCGCCGCGACCGTGCTGCGGATGCCGCCGGCGCCGTAGGAGTGGCCGGCCATCCGCTGCTCGAACTCCTCCGACCGCTCGCCCGCGAAGACGGCATGGCTGTGGCTGTCGACGAAGCCGGGGATGACGCAGCGGCCACCGGCGTCGGTTCTGCTGTCGGCATCCGGGGCATCGCGCGCGTCGCCGAGCCAGGCGATGCGGCCGTTCTCGATGACGATCGCCGCATCGCGCCGCTCTGCCGTGAGGGGGCCGACGGCGGGGTTGTTCGTGACGAGCAGGCCGATGTTGTCGATGAGGGTCGTGGTCACCGGCGTTCCCTCACTGCAGCGGCGAGTTCGAGCACGCACAGCGCCACGAGCCTGACCGTGCGGCCATCAGCACAGTCTTTGGACGCGTCGACCTCGGTGAGGTCCACGGACTCGACTGCCGGATGCGCTCCTGCGACTCTCGCGGCGCTGCGAAGCTCATAGGCGGAGATGCCGCCGGGGACGGCCGCGGGGCAGGCGGGCACGACGGAGCGGTCGCAGACATCCACGTCGAGATCGACATGGATCGGGCCGCCGGCGGCACCCGCGATCTCGAGCGCCTCTGCCATCACGTCGGCCATCGGCCTGCGGCTGAGCTCGTCCCGGTGGATCACGGTGATGCCGTAGTCGGCGGCGCGGGCGGCATACTCGGCGGAGTTGGCGAAATCCGCGATGCCGATCTGGACGATGCGCCTTCCGTCGAGGCCCGCCTCCACGAGCCTGCGCACCGGTGAGCCATTGCTGATGCCGTCCCGGAGATCGTGATGGGCGTCGACGGTGACGAGGCCCGCCGTGGCGAGGCGCTCTCCCCAGGTGCCGAGCGCGGCCGGGACGGTGGCGGCGTTGTCTCCGCCGACGGCGACGAGGAGCCTAGCGGTCGCCGCGGCTGCGCGCACGGCCGCGATTGCACGCGCCTCACCCTCGGGACCATCGGGATCGGTGACGTCTCCCCAGTCCGCCGCCACGAGGGGGCTCTGCGGTGCGGATGACGTCGCGGACCGGTCGGGCGATCGAGACTCGTTGTAGTAGCGGAGCGCCTCGCGGACCGCGGCCGGAGTGGAGCCTGTTCCGCCCGGGGTCAGTGAAGTGCGCCAGGTGGGGATGCCGATGAGGGCCAGATCGCGGCGCCCTTCGACAGGCTCAGGGAACGTAGGCGGCCAGTCGCCCGCGCGGGGCCAGAGCGGATCGTGGGAGAGCGTCACCGCTCCCCCTCGCGCATCGGGATGCGCACGCCGAGGCGGTCTGCCACCTCGATCGCCTCGTCGTAGCCCGCATCCGCGTGCCTGATGACGCCCATTCCCGGGTCGTTGCTGAGCACCCGGGCGAGCTTCTCGGCGGCGAGCGGCGTACCATCCGCGATAGTCACCTGGCCCGCGTGAATGGAGCGCCCGATGCCCACCCCTCCCCCGTGATGGATGGAGACCCAGGTGGCGCCGGACGAGGCGTTGACGAGGGCGTTGAGCAGCGGCCAGTCTGCGATCGCATCCGAACCGTCCTTCATCGCCTCGGTCTCCCGGTAGGGCGAGGCGACGGAGCCGGAGTCGAGGTGGTCGCGGCCAATGACGATAGGTGCCTTCAGCTCGCCCGAGGCGACCATCTCGTTGAACTTCAGCCCGGCGCGGTCGCGCTCGCCGTAGCCGAGCCAGCAGATGCGCGCGGGCAGGCCCTGGAAGTGCACACGCTCGCGCGCCATCCTGATCCACTTGGCGAGCGACTGGTTCTCGGGGAACAGCTCGAGAATGGCGCGATCGGTCGCGTAGATGTCCTCGGGGTCGCCGCTGAGTGCGGCCCAGCGGAACGGTCCCTTACCCTCGGAGAAGAGGGGGCGGATGTACGCGGGAACGAAGCCGGGGAACGCGAAGGCCCGCTCGAAGCCCGCGGTCTTGGCCTCCGTGCGGATGTTGTTGCCGTAGTCGAAAACCTCGGCACCGGCATCCTGGAAGCCGACCATCGCCTCCACCTGCACCGCCATCGACGAGCGGGACCGCTCGGCAAATCCGGTCGGATCGGCCTCGCGCGCCGAGTGCCAGTCCTCGAAGGCGATGCCGAGTGGCAGGTAGGCGAGAGGGTCGTGGGCGCTCGTCTGGTCGGTGACGATGTCGATCTCCGCGCCGCTCGCGAGCATCCGCGGGAACACGTCCGCCGCGTTGCCGAGCAGGCCGATCGAGAGGGCCTCCTTGCGATCGCGAGCAGCGTAGGCGAGCTCTAGCACGTGCTCGAGGGACGTCGCCTCGACGTCGAGATAGCGGTGCTCAATGCGGCGGTCTATGCGACTCTGGTCGACATCCACGCAGATCGCGACGCCGTCGTTCATCGTGACGGCGAGCGGCTGCGCGCCGCCCATGCCGCCGAGGCCGCCGGTGAGGGTGATCGTGCCGGCGAGGCTACCGCCGAACCGCTTGGTGGCCACCGCGGAGAAGGTCTCGTAGGTGCCCTGCAGGATGCCCTGGGTGCCGATGTAGATCCAGGATCCCGCGGTCATCTGCCCGTACATGGTGAGGCCGAGCTGGTCGAGTCTGCGGAACTCGTCCCAGTTGGCCCAGTCGCCGACGAGGTTCGAGTTTGCGATGAGCACGCGCGGTGCCCACTCGTGGGTGCGCATGACGCCGACGGGCTTGCCCGACTGCACGAGCAGGGTCTCGTCGCCCTTGAGCGTGGTGAGCGAGCGCGTGATCGCGTCGAAGCTCTCCCAGTTGCGGGCGGCCTTGCCCGTGCCGCCGTAGACGACGAGGTCGTCCGGATGCTCGGCGACCTCGGGGTCGAGGTTGTTCTGCAGCATCCTGAGCGCGGCCTCCTGCGGCCAGCCGAGCGTGTGAAGCTCACTGCCACGGAAGGCACGCACCGGCCTCGGTTCACTCATCTCAGTTCTCCCCCTGCGTCTCTCACCGCGGATGCCGCAGCCGCCAGCAGCGATCCATCCAGCACCATGCGGTGTGCGGCAGCGATCTCGGGCGCCAGGTACCGGTCGGTCCCCGGGCCCTCGACCTCCTCGCGCAGCCGGTCTCGCACCGCGGCGGACACCGACGACGGCTGCACCGGAGCGCGCAGGTCCATCGCCCGCGCCGAGGTGAGCAGTTCGATCGCGATGACTCGGCCGAGACCATCGATGGCGCGGCGCAGCTTGCGGGCGGCGTTCCAGCCCATCGACACGTGGTCCTCCTGCATGGCGGAGGACGGGATCGAGTCGACGCTCGCCGGCGCCGCGAGCCGCTTGAGCTCGCTCACGATGCCGGCCTGCGTGTACTGGGCGATCATGTGGCCCGAGTCGACGCCGGGGTCGTCGGCGAGGAACGCGTTCAGTCCGTGGTTGCGGTTCGCGTCGAGGAAGCGGTCGGTGCGCCGCTCGCTCATGCTCGCGAGGTCGGCCACAACGATGGCGAGGAAGTCGAGAACGTAGGCGACCGGGGCGCCATGGAAGTTGCCATTGGACTCGACCCGGCCATCCGGCGTCACCACGGGGTTGTCGATCGCCGATGCCAGTTCGCGCGCGGCGACCGTGGCGGCGTGGTCAATCGTGTCGCGCACCGCACCGTGCACCTGGGGCGCGCAGCGCAGCGAGTACGCGTCCTGCACCCGGGTGAATCCCTGCGGGTGCGAGATCATCGGGGAACCCGCGAGCACGCCGCGCATGTTTGCCGCCGAGTCCGCCTGCCCCGGATGCGGACGCAGCGCCTGCAGGTCGGCCGCGAAGACGGCGTCGGTGCCGGTCAGTCCCTCGACGCTCATCGCCGCGGCGAGGTCGGCCGTGGTCACGAGCGCCCGCAGGTCGTCAATGGCGAGCACGAGCATGCCGAGCATGCCATCGGTCCCGTTGATGAGGGCGAGTCCCTCCTTCTCGCGCAGCTCCACCGGCGTGATGCCCGCTGCTGCGAGGGCGTCGGCGGCCGGTCGCAGCTCGCCGTCGGCATCCCGAACCTCGCCCTCGCCAATGAGCGCGAGTGCGCAGTGGGCCAGGGGCGCGAGATCACCCGAGCAGCCGAGGCTGCCGTACTCGTACACGACGGGGGTGATGCCGGCGTTCAGCATCGCGGCGTAGGTCTCGGCGACGAGCGGGCGCACGCCGGTGCGGCCGGTGGCGAGGGTCGACAGGCGCAAGAGAAGGAGGGCCCGGATGACCTCGCGTTCGACCTCGGGGCCGGAGCCCGCGGCGTGGCTTCGCACGAGCGAGCGCTGCAACTGGGCGCGAAGCTCGGTGGGGATCTGCTTCGTCGCGAGCGCGCCGAAGCCGGTGGACACCCCGTAGTGCGGAACGGTGTCGTCGGCAAGCGCCTCGATGACGCGGCGGCTCTCGACCATGGCGACGACGCTCTCTTGGCTCACGGCGACGGATGCACCGCGGCGAGCGACGGCGACGACCTCTTCGAAACGGAGGGCACCTGTGCCAAGGACGACGTTATCCACACCATCATTAGACCGGCACGCGCGGCCCGCACGGGCCCGTTTCGGCGATATGGTGTCTGGGATACGAGACACTATGGAAAGGGGGCCGCCGGTGAGTTCGGTGCCGGCGGCGCGCGAGGCGCTTCGCATCATCAAATACCTCGCGAGCCATAGCGGCCCCGTTCGTGCTGCAACCATCTGCCGCGACCTCGACCTGCCACGGTCGACCACCTACCACCTGCTCAAGGTGCTGCAGGAGGAGGGCTTCCTGCTGCACTCACCCGAGAATCAGGCCTACGTTCTCGGACCGCTGATCTCCGACATGGGTTCCTCGGTGCTGAGCTCGCAGGCGCTCGCACGGCTGGCCCAGCCGATGCTCGAGCGGCTCGTCGCAGAGACGCGGATGCCCGTCGTGGCGCATCTCGGAGTCCTCAACCACTCCGACGTCGTCTACGCCTCGAAGGTCTCCGCGCATCGGGCGCCCGCGGTCGTCACGGCGATAGGCGTGAGGCTGCCCTCCCATCTCACCGCGACCGGTAGGTCGATGTTGTCGGCGCTTCCGGAGGCGCAGTTGCGCGCGCTCTACCCGGCAGCCAGTGCCCTTGTGCTGCGGGCGGGGCCCGGGCCGACCACGCTGGGGCAACTGGATGCCATCCTCGCCGAGTCGCGCGAGCGCGGCTGGGCGGTGGAAGACGGCGAGATCACGATCGAGTACGCCTCGGTCGCGGCCGCGGTACTCGACCACAATCGCTACCCCGCCGCATCCATCGGTCTGACCTTTCGCGGGGCCGCGGTCGATGCGCAGCAGCTGCGACGCCTGGGCGCGGCCACGGTCAACGCGGCCGCGGCGCTCAGCCAGCGCATCCGTGGCCGCATCTGAGCCGGCTCAGCTTTCGCCTCTCTGCACGACCTTCTCGGCGTGACGCAGCACGGGACCGTCGACCATCTGCCCCCTGAAGCGGAACACTCCGCGCTGGCTCGCTGCGGCATCCAGTAGTTCGCGGGCGAGCGCGACCTGCGCGGGAGTGGGGCGATACGCCTCTCGGACGATCGCGACCTGGTCGGGATGGATGCACGCGGTCGCGGCAAAGCCGACCGCGGCGGCATCCGCGGCCTCCCCGGCGAGCCCGTCGAGGTCGGCGATGTCGAGGTGCACGGTGTCGATTGCGGCCTTGCTCGACGCCCCGGCGGCGATGAGGATGCTCGAGCGGGCGTGGTCTGCGATGTGGCGGTAGCGGCCATCGTCGAACCTGGTGGAGTTGCCGCCGAGGGATGCGACGAGATCCTCTGCGCCCCACATGAGTGCGACGACGTTCTTGGCCGCGGCGAGCGCGGGCGCCGCGAGCACGCCGCGCGCGGTCTCGCACAGGGCGATCACGCTGTAGCGGTCGAGCCCCGAGAGCTGCTCCGGCTCTTCGGCCTTCGCCACCATGATCGTGCGATAGCCCGTCTGCCCGAGGGCCATGAGATCGTCGGCGAAGTATCCGGACGTGAAGGCGTTCACGCGCACGATCGTGGTGTCGGGATCGAGCGGGTGGGCGATCATCGCGTCGCGGGCCGCGGCCTTGCGCGAGGCGCCCACGGCATCCTCAAGATCGAGGATCACCGCATCCGCTCGCTCCGCCGCCTTCTCATAGCGGTCGGGTCGGTCGGCGGGGCAGAACAGCAGGGCGGGGCCGAGTTCGAAGGTCATCGCTCCGCCTCCGCTTGCGGCGCGCACCACATGAGCGCGGACCGCACGGCGCGAGCGACAAGCTCGTCGTGCTGGTTGCGAGCGAGGTGTTCGAATGTGACGATGCCCTGGCCCGGCCTCGACTTCGACAGCCGCTTCTCGAGCACCGTCGACTCCGAGTACATGGTGTCGCCGTGAAATAGCGGATGCGGAAAGGAGATCTCACTGAAGCCCAGGTTCGCGACCGTCGTGCCCTGCGTCAGCTGGCCGACCGAACTGCCGACCATCGTCGCGAGGGTGAACATGGAGTTCATCAGCCGCTGGCCGAATGGCTGCGTCTCGGACCAGGCGGCGTCGAGATGCAGCGCCTGCCCGTTCATGGTGAGGGTAGAGAACAGCACATTGTCCGCCTCGGTCACGGTGCGGCCCGGGCGGTGCAGGTAGCGCACTCCGGGTTCCAGCTCCTCGAACCAGAGGCCGCGCTGCACGACCTCGCGCACCGCATCCGTCTTCTCGTTGTCGTTCTGCTTTTCGGGTTCGTTCTGCTTTTCGGGTTCGTTCTGCTTTTCGGGCTCGTTCATGTCACTTCGCCTTCGTCGCTCTGCTCGCGTGGGTCTCGCCGAGACCGAGCGATCGTGCGATGACCATGAGCTGTACCTCGTTGGTGCCCTCGCCGATCTCCAGGATCTTCGAGTCTCGGTAGTGGCGGCCGACGAGGCTCTCGTTCATGAAGCCGTAGCCGCCGAAGATCTGCGTCGCATCCCGCGCATTCTGCATCGCGGCGTCGCTCGCGACGAGCTTCGCCATCGCGGCCTCGGCCTTGAACGGCAGGCCCGCGTCGCAGCGCCGCGCCGCGTCATACCAGGCCAGGCGTGAGGTGTAGACCCGCGCGCGCATCTTCGCGATCGTGAAGGCGATGTACTGATGGGATGCGATGGGCACGCCGAAGACGACCCGCGACTTCGCGTAGGCGATGGCCTCGTTGAGGCAGCCCTCCGCGGCCCCGGTCGCGAGCGCGGCGATCGCGACGCGACCCTCGTCGAGCGCCTCGAGGAAGTTGGCGAAGCCGCGGCCGCGTTCCCCGAGAAGGTTTGCCGCGGGCACGCGCACCTCGTCGAAGGTCAGCGGATGCGTGTCCGAGGCCCGCCAGCCGACCTTGTCGTAGGCGGGTTCGACGGTGAAGCCGGGGGTGCCGTGCGGGACGATGATCGTCGAGATCTCCTTGGCGACGCTGCCATCGGCGCGCGTGCGTTCGCCGGTGACCGCCGCCACGGAGACAAAGCTCGAGATCGGCGTGCCGGAGTTCGTGATGAACTGCTTGCTGCCGTTGATCACCCACTCGTCGCCGTCGAGCCTCGCCGTGGTGCGCGTGCCGCCGGCATCCGACCCGGCCTCCGCCTCGGTGAGACCGAAGCCCGCAAGCGCGCGGCCTGCCACGAGGTCGGGAAGCCACCTGGCCTTCTGCTCGTCTGTTCCGTGCCGATAGAGAGGGAGGATGCCGAGACCGACCGCCGCCTCGAGCGTGATCGCGAGCGACTGGTCGACCCTGGCGATCGCCTCGATGGCGAGGCACAGGGTGAGGAAGCTTCCCCCCTGCCCTCCGTACTCCTCGGAGACGGGCAGCCCGAAGAGGCCCATCTCGCCCATCTGCGCGACGATGTTCATCGGCAGTCGATGGGTCTTGTCGGCCTCGTACGATGCCGGCGCGACGACCGTGTCGGCGAAGTCCTTCACCATGTCGGCCAAAGCCTGCTCGTCCTCGGTGAGGCCGGAACTGAGGCTCTGGGTGAGCTCGTGGCTCATGATTTCTCCTCTGTATCTGTGTCGCTGGTAACGGTGATGCTGGCGAGCAACTGGTCGAGTTTGACCAGGTCACCGGGGGTGGCTGTAATGCTGACGGTCCCGGCGACCGGCGCCGTGAGTTTGTGCTCCATCTTCATGGCCTCGACGGTGAGGATCGTGTCCCCCGCCTCGACGAGGTCGCCGTCGGCGACCGAGACGGTGACGACGGTTCCCGGCATCGGCGAGCGCACCTCCGGATGCCGCGGCTTCTCGGCCATGTCGATCTGCGCGAGCAGCTCGGCGGCCTGCGCCTCACGGCTCAGGATGCCGAGCGGCCAGCTGAAGCCGCGCTGTCCGAGCCACAGCGTGTCGCCCTCTCGAGCCACCGCCCAGGCGCTCGAGACGCCGTCGAGTTCGAGGCGCACGGTGCCGCCGTCACCATCGATCCGCGCCGAGTGCTCCGTGCCGTCGATCGTGACCGTCGCTCCCGCGACGAGCACGTCCGCGCGATCGGAGGCCGAGGTCGCGAAGCAGAACCTGCTCGCACGAGGCGTGCCGCCCATCCGCCACCCGCTGCGTGTGTGCCAGACCCCGGCCTGGTGCGGCTGCGCATCCTGATACAGTGCCGCGACGGCGAGCAGCGCGACATCCGGATGCCGAAAGGCGAGAGTGGGCAGCCTGCGTTCGATGAGGGTCGTGTCCAGGTCGCCGGAGCGCACATCCGGGTCGGCGAGAAGAGCGCGCAGGTACTCGACGTTCGTGCGTACGCCCAACACGGTCGTGGCGCCGAGAGCGCCGTCGAGCCGCGTGAGCGCCTCGTCGCGGTCTGGGCCCCAGGCGATGACCTTGGCCAGCATCGGGTCGTAGTGCGGAGAGACGGTGAGCCCGGCGACGAGGGAGCTGTCGACGCGGACGCCCTCGCCCCGCGCCTCGGCGAGCGCAATGACGGTTCCGGTGCTCGGCAGGAAGCCGCTCTCCGGGTCCTCGGCGTAGACGCGCGCCTCGATGGCGTGACCGGTGAGGGTCACGTCGTCCTGCGTGATGGTGAGGCGCTCCCCCGCGGCGACGCGGAGCTGCCACTCCACAAGGTCGACTCCGGTGACGAGTTCCGTGACCGGATGCTCCACCTGCAGCCGGGTGTTCATCTCCATGAAGAAGAACTCGTCCGGCGCATCCGCGGAGACCAGGAACTCGACCGTGCCCGCCCCGACGTAGTCGACGCTGCGGGCGACCGTGCAGGCCGCCTCGCCGATGCGTGCCCGCGTCTCGGCGCTCAGGAGCGGCGATGGCGCCTCTTCGATGACCTTCTGGTGGCGCCGCTGCAGGGAGCACTCCCGCTCGCCCAGGTGGATGACGTTGCCGTGGGTGTCCGCGAGCAGTTGCACCTCGATGTGCCTGGGCGCGGTGACGAGTCGTTCGAGCAGGAGCGTGTCGTCGCCGAAGGCCGCGGACGCGATGCGGCGAGCGGTCGCGAGCGCCTCGGTCAGCTCGGTCGCGGCGAGCACGGGCACCATCCCCTTGCCACCGCCCCCCGCCGACGGCTTCACCAGGATCGGAAAACCGAGCCCGATTGCCGCGGCCTCGAGCTCGGCGTTGCTGAGGCCGGGCGAGGAAACGTCCTCGATCACGGGAACGCCCGCCTTCGAGACGTGCTGCTTCGCGCGGATCTTGTCGCCCATGAGTCCGAGCGCCGTGACACCGGGCCCGATGAAGACGATGCCCGCCGCCGCGCACTTCTCCGCGAACTCCGCGTTCTCGGACAGGAACCCGTACCCGGGATGGATGGCCTGCGCTCCACTTGCCCGTGCCGCGGCGATGATCGCGTCGGCGTTAAGGTAGCTGTCGTGCGCGGGGGCCGGCCCGATCCGAACGGCCTCATCGGCCATCGCGACGTGTTTGGCTCCGCGATCCGCGTCGCTGTAGACGGCGATGCTGCGGATGCCGTTGTCACGCAGGGTGCGGATGACGCGGCAGGCGATCTCGCCGCGGTTGGCTATGAGGACTCTCTCGAACATCCGCGTCACATCCTGAACAGGCCGAAGGAGGTCTCGGGCAGCGGCGTCCTGGAGCACACGTCGAGGGCGAGGCCCAGCACGGTGCGCGTGTCAGCCGGGTCGATGATGCCGTCGTCCCAGAGCCTCGCCGTGGAGTAATAGGGGCTTCCCTGTCGCTCGAACTGCTCGGTGATCGGCGCGCGGAACGCCGCCTCGTCGTCGGCGGACCACTCCTCGCCGCGACCCTCGAGTTGCTCGCGCTTGACGGTGGACAGCACGGAGGAGGCCTGCGGACCGCCCATGACCGAGACGCGGCTCGCGGGCCACATCCAGAGGAAGCGCGGCGAATACGCGCGGCCGCACATCGAGTAGTTGCCCGCGCCGAACGAGCCGCCGATGACGACGGTGAGTTTCGGCACCCGGGTGGTGGCGACGGCGGTGACCATCTTCGCGCCGTGCTTGGCGATGCCGCCCGCCTCGGCATCCCGGCCCACCATGAAGCCCGAGATGTTCTGCAGGAAGATCAGCGGGATGCCGCGCTGGTCACACAGTTCGATGAAGTGCGCGCCCTTGAGCGCGGAGTCGCTGAACAGCACGCCGTTATTGGCCACGATGCCCACCGGATGCCCGTGCAGCCTCGCGAAACCGGTCACGAGGGTTGCGCCGTACTCCCGCTTGAACTCGTGGAATTCGGATGCGTCGACCAGTCGCGCGATCACCTCGCGCACGTCGTAGGCGGCCTGCAGGTCCGTGGGCACGACGCCGTACAGCTCGCCCTCGGGAGCGGCGGGTTCGCGGCTCTCGATCACGTCCCAGACGGGCCGTTCGGGCTCGGGCAGGGTCGCGACGATGTCGCGCAGGATCTGAAGTGCGTGCTGATCGTTTTCGGCGAGGTGGTCGACGACGCCGGAGGTGCGAGCGTGCAGTTCGCCGCCGCCCAGTTCCTCTGCCGTCACGACCTCGCCGATCGCGGCCTTCACCAGCGGCGGACCGCCGAGAAAGATGGTGCCCTGGCCGCGCACGATGACGGTCTCATCGCTCATCGCGGGCACGTAGGCCCCGCCCGCGGTGCACGAACCCATGACCGAGGCGAGCTGCGGGATCTTCGCCGCCGAGAGTCGCGCCTGGTTGTAGAAGATGCGTCCGAAGTGGTCGCGGTCGGCGAAGACCTCGTCTTGCATGGGCAGGAAAGCGCCACCGGAGTCGACGAGGTAGATGCAGGGAAGGCGATTCTCGAGGGCAATCTCCTGCGCACGCAGGTGCTTCTTGACCGTCATGGGAAAGTAGGTGCCACCCTTGACCGTGGCGTCGTTCGAGATGACGAGCACGTGCCTGCCGTGCACGAGACCGATGCCCGCGATCACCCCGGCCGCCGGAGACTCGTCGCCGTACATGCCGTTCGCGGCAAGCGGGGCGATCTCGAGGAACGGGCTGCCCGTATCGAGCAGCTGGTCGATGCGTTCGCGCGGGAGGAGCTTTCCGCGCGAGAGGTGACGCTCGCGTGAGCGCTCCGGGCCGCCGAGGGCCGCGGTCGCGAGTCGCTCTCTCAGCTCGGCGACGAGGCTGCGCTGGGACTCGTCGTTGCGGCGGAAGACGTCGCTCGACGCATCCGCTGGGCTGCTCAGGATCTCCATCAGCACTCTCGATCGGCACTCTCGCGACCGGTGTTCGACCGGTACGCTCTGGCGTTGGTGCTGTTCGCACCATTGCGTATTTCGGTTAGTTGTGACTAACTGACTTTTAGGTTAGTCATGATTAACTGGAATGTCTACCGCGTCGAGCGGCTATTCGGGAGAGGGGCAGCATGAACGAGGATGTCGTGACGACGCCCCGCGGTCGCGCCAAGGCCGATCGCCGCGAGGCCCTGCTGTCTGCCGCCGCTCGACTCTTTGCCGAGAACGGCTTCGCGAGGGTCTCGCTCGAAGACCTCGGCGCCGCCGTGGGCATCAGCGGTCCGGCGGTCTATCGGCACTTCGACAGCAAGCAGGCGGTGCTCGCGGCGCTCCTCGTCGGGGTGAGCGAGGACCTCGTGGCTGGCGGGCTGTCGGTCGTCGAGGACGCCGCGGACGACGGCGCTGCGCTGCGGGCGCTCATCCGATTTCATGTGCAGTTCGCTCTCGCCAACCCCGACGTCATTCGCGTGCAGGACCGCGACCTGGCGAGCCTCGCCGACGACGATCAGCACGCCGTGCGAACGCTGCAGCGCGAGTACGTCGAGCTGTGGGTGGCGGTGCTCGGTCGGGTGCATCCCGACACCGACACGGAGTCGCTGCGCATTCGCGCCCACGCCACCTTCGGCCTGATCAACTCGACGCCGCACAGCGCGCGCGCCCGCGATCTGGACGCGACCCGCGGCATCCTGGAGCAGATGGCGGCGGCCGGGCTCAGCTGAACTCAGTCGGCGGTGCAGATGCAGAGCTCGTTGCCCTCGACGTCGGCAAGCACCCACCACTCCGGCGCGTACTCGTCGGTCATGAGCGTGCCGCCCGCCGCGAGTACGGCATCGACCCGGGCCCGCGCATCCGTCGTCGGCACGTACACGTCAAGGTGGATGCGGTTGCGGTCGAGGCGCGGCGGCTCCATCTCCTGAAACCAGATCTTCGGTGCGATGCCGCGGGGATCCACGAGCTCGACCTCGTCCCCCGTCACGCTCTCGACGTAGCCCATGCCCACGCGCCAGAAGTCCCGGATGTGGTCGGCGTCGAGCGTGTCGATGGCGATCGTGTAGCGGGCGGTCGGCACGCTGTCCGCACGTGCGCCCAGCTCATCCGCTATGGACTGGATGCGCGTGGCGAGCTCGACGTCGCGCTCGGTCACTCCCCCGGCGTCGTGCGAGCTGAGCTCGAAGGCGACCGAACCATAACCGAGACGAACCTCAGGGTGGTGGTTCATGGCATCCGCCGCTTCGGCGACGCGGGCGACGAACGCGCTCGCCGTCGCGAAGTCGTCGGTCGAGTAGCTCGCGTGGAGCGCCGGTGAGAGATGCACGAACGCCGTTCCGCGCAGACGCTCGGCGGTGTCGGAGGAAGAGAGCGTTGACTGGACCATGATTCAACTGTGCCCTGCCAGCGGTAGCGGCTCAAGCACAGTCGGCACATTCAGAGCCAGTCACAGTCAAGCCAGTCACAATCAAAGGAGCAACGGATGAACGGCAACGAGATCCTGGTGGACGCGATCGGGCGGGTGCGCGGCATCGTGCACTCGGCAGTCAAGGGCCTCAGCACCGAGCAACTCGCCACCAAACCCTACGAGAACGGCAACACGGTGGCCTGGCTCGTCTGGCACCTCACGAGGGTGCAGGACGACCACATCGCGGACGCGGCGGGCTTCGAACAACTCTGGACCTCGGCCGGATGGGCCGAGCGCTTCGAGCTGCCGTTCGAGCCCGAGGCCACGGGCTACGCGCAGGGACCACAGGATGTCGCTGCCGTGCGCGCGGAGGCGAGTCTGCTGCTCGAGTACCACGACGCCGTGAGCGCGCGCACCGTCGACTGGATCGGCGGGCTCGGAGCCGACGAACTCGACCGCGTCGTCGACGAGTCCTGGGACCCTCCGGTGACCCTCGGCGTGCGACTGGTGAGCGTCATCTCCGATGACCTGCAGCACGCGGGGCAGGCGTCCTTCCTGCGCGGGCTGCTCCTCGCGCGCTAGCAATCCCGAATCCGGGTCAATCCGTCCGATCTGGGCCGACGCGCTGACCCAAACTGGACGAAGTGGCCCCGATTGCGGCAGCTACACCATCGTGAGGAGCATGCCCGGGTCGGAGAGGATGGCTCCCACGTCGGCGAGGAACCGCGAGCCCTGCTCGCCGTCCACCAGTCGGTGATCGAAGGAGACGCTGAGGGTGAGCACCTGCCTCAGCGCTATCTCCCCGCGGAACTCCCACGGCATCCGTCTGACCGCGCCCATCGCGAGGATCATCGCCTCGCCCGGGTTCAGGATGGGCGTGCCCGCGTCGATGCCGAAGACACCGATGTTCGTGATCGAGATCGTGCCGCCACCGAGGTCGGCCGGACTCGCCTTGCCGGCGCGCGCGGTCTCCACGAGGCCGGACAGCGCCTCGGCCAACTGTGCCAGGGACAGGCGGTCGGCATCCTTGATGTTCGGCACCACGAGTCCCCGCGGCGTCGCTGCGGCAATGCCGAGGTTGACGTAGCCGAACTCGACGATCTCCTGCGCGCTCTCGTCCCAGCGAGAGTTGACGGATGGCGTGCGCGAGACCGCGATGCACAGAGCCTTCGCGACGACCGTGAGCAGGTTGACGCGCAGGCCGCTGAACTCGCGGCTCTGCTGGAGCTTTGCGATGAGCTCCATCGTTGGCGTCACATCGATCGTCAGGAACTCGCTCACGTGCGGCGCCGTGAACGCGCTCGACACCATCGCCGCCGCCGTGTGCTTGCGCACGCCACGGATGGGGGTGCGAGTCTCGCGGGGGCGATCGGATGCCGCTGGCTGCGGTCCGGACGAACCGCAAGCCGCCGCGCGCTCGACGTCGTCCCGCGTGATCAGACCGCCATCGCCCGTGCCGACGAGGTCGGTCAGTTCGATGCCGAGATCGCGCGCGAGCTTGCGCACGGGAGGGGTGGAGCGCGGCTGGGTCGCCGCCTGCCCTGTGGGCCGGGGCGCGGCGTCGGGTGTGTCGTCGAGGAAGGTGCGCGGACGACGCTTCGGTCGCGCACCGCCCTCGACGGGTGGCCCGTAGCCGACGAGAACGGGCTCGCGTTCCACGCGCGCCGCTTCGGTCCCTAAGCCGGTCGGAGGGCCGCCCGCTTCGACAAGCTCAGCGACCGAGGTCGGCTCGGCGACCGGGGCGGACTCAGCAACGGCCGCCTCGTCGTCGACCTCGAAGGTCGCGATGCACGAGCCGACCTCGACGGTCGAGCCGGCGTCGACGTGCAGCCGGGTGATCGTGCCCGCGAAGGGCGAGGGCAGTTCAACGAGGGCCTTGGCGGTCTCAACCTCGGCGATGATCTGGTTGAGTTCGACGGCGTCTCCCGCCGTCACCCGCCAGGAGACGAGCTCCGATTCGGTGAGTCCCTCGCCCAGGTCGGGCAGCGCGAAGTCCAAGCTGGCCATCTACCTCACCCGTCCGCTGAGCGAGTTGCGGCGCCCCATGACCCGATCGACGGCATCGAGCAGTCGGTCGAGATTGGGGAGGAAGTGGTCTTCGAGTTTCGCGGCCGGGTACGGCACGTCGAAGCCGGTCACCCGCGCCGGAGCCGCCTGCAGGTACTCGAAGCAGCGCTCCGTGATGTTCGCCGCGATCTCCGCGCCGATCCCGGCGAACTGCGAGGCCTCGTGGGTGATCACGAGTCGGCCGGTCTTGCGCACGGAGGCCTCGACGGTCTCGAAGTCGATGGGCGAGAGCGATCGAAGGTCGATCACCTCGATGGAGACGCCGTCGTCGACAGCGGCGAGCGCCGCATCCACGGATGTCGCCACGAGCGGCCCATAGCTGACGAGCGTCACGTCCGTGCCGGGCATCACCACGCGCGCGCGGTCCATCGGCAGCGAGTCGAGCTCCGTGGACACCTCACCCTTGCTCCAGTAGCGGCGCTTCGGCTCGAAGAACATCACCGGGTCATCGGAGGCGATCGCCTGCCTGATCATGGAGTGCGCGTCCTGCGGGTTCGAACAGCTGATGACCTTGAGCCCGGCGGTGTGCGCAAAGTACGCCTCCGGCGACTCGGAGTGGTGCTCGACCGAGCCGATTCCGCCGCCGAACGGCACACGGATGGTGATCGGCATCTTCACCGCGCCGCGCGTGCGGTAGTGCAGCTTCGCGACCTGCGCGACGATCTGGTTGAAGCCCGGGTAGATGAAACCGTCGAACTGGACTTCGCAGACCGGCCGGTAGCCGCGGAAGGCCAGCCCGACCGCCATGCCGATGATGCCGGATTCGCCGAGCGGCGCATCCATCACCCGGCGTTCGCCGAAGTCGCGCTGCAGCCCGTCGGTGACGCGGAAGACGCCGCCGAGTTTGCCGATGTCCTCTCCGAGGAGCACCACTTTGTCATCGTCTTCGAGCGCGCGGCGCAGGCCAGAGTTGATCGCCTTCGAGAGGCTCATCGTCTCCGTGGTCGGGCGGCCGTCGACGGGGGCATCGGTGAGTGTGGTGCTCATGCCTGGCTCCCCTCCCTCTCGAAGCCGGCTAGGTAGGCGGCGTACTGACTCTTTTGGCGCTCGATCCAGGGGTCTGGCGCGGTGAACACGTTGTCGAAGACCGAGAGCGGTTCGGGGTCGCTGAGGCCGATACATCCGGCCCTCAACTCCTTCGCCACCGCGTCTGCCTTGGCGGCGACCTGGGCGCGGAAGTCCTCGGTCATCGCTCCCTCGCGTTCGAGGAGCGCCTCGAGCCGGGTGATCGGGTCCTTCGCGGCCCACTCGGCCTTCGCCTCCGGGTCCACGTAACGACTCGGGTCATCGGATGTCGTGTGAGGCCCCATGCGATACGTCACAGCCTCGATGAAGGTCGGTCCGCCGCCGCTGCGGGCGCGGTCGAGCGCGATGCGGGTCGCGGCCATCACGGCGAGCACGTCATTGCCATCGACGCGCATGCTCGGGATGCCGAAACCGGGAGCGCGCTCGGCGATCGGTCGCTGCGCCTGCAGCCCCACGGGCTCGGAGATCGCCCACTGGTTGTTCTGGCAGAAGAAGATCACGGGGGCGGCGAAGCTCGCCGCGAAGACCATGGCCTCGTTCACGTCGCCCTGGGTGGTGGCCCCGTCGCCGAAGTACGCGATCGCGGCCGAGTCCGCACCGTCGAGCGCACAGCCGAGTGCGTAGCCCGTGGCGTGCAGGGTCTGGGCGCCGATGATGATCGCGGGCGTCGCCATCCCGATGTCGTAGGGGTTCCAGCCGGACTGCGCGGTACCGCGCCAGACGCGCATGAGGTCGACCAGTTCGACGCCGCGACAGTAGGCCACGGCGTTCTCGCGATAGCTCGTGAAGACGAAGTCGTCTTCACGCAGCGCACGCGCCGAGCCGACCTGCGCGGCCTCCTGCCCGATGAGCGGCGGCCAGAGCCCCAGCTGGCCCTGACGTTGCAGGGCGGTGGCCTCCGTGTCGATGCGGCGCACGACGACGTGATCCTCGTAGAGCGACTTCATGCGCTCCACGTCGATGTCGGCGATCCAGGGGTCGAAGCGCGGATTGGCCACGCGCTCGCCGGACGGCGTCAGAAGTTGGACTACATCATCCTGAAGCTCGAGAAGCTCGGTTTCCAGGTGGTCTGCGGATGCGGTGGTACGCAACATGGTCTCCCTAGGTCGCCGCCGCCCCGGTGGGTACACCAGGCACAGCACGATCTGTCACGGCGCCGGTGGATTGCACCGACGGCCGGGCCCCAAGCCTCGTTGCCCGGAGTTAAGGCGACGTTACCCGCGCTCCCTGTGAATCACAAGCACCGCCGCCGCGCCGCAATCCTGCTCGTAACTCGGGCAATCCGCGCCGAACCGAGCGTGTCTACCCGCCACACGCGTGCATCCGCCGCTCTTTTCCTGAATTATGAACATGCGGATCCAAACAAGGGAGTTTCCGGATGCCAGAACACGCAGCAGCACCGCTCGCGCCCCAGCACAGCGACGCGATCATCGTCGGCGCGGGACTCGCCGGGCTCGTCGCGGCAGCGGAACTCGTCGACGCGGGCAAGCGCGTGACGATCGTTGAGCAGGAGCCCGAGGCGAGCTTCGGGGGCCAGGCCTGGTGGTCGTTCGGCGGCCTGTTCCTGATCGACTCGGCCGAGCAGCGCCTCATGGGTGTGAAGGATTCGCTCGAGCTTGCGCGCCAGGACTGGTTCGGCACCGCCGGTTTCGACCGGGACGAAGACGAGTGGGCGCGCCAGTGGGCCGAGGCCTACCTGCGCTTCGCCGCGACCGAGAAGCGGGACTGGCTGCGCGGCATGGGGGTGAAGTTCTTCCCCGTGGTCGGCTGGGCCGAGCGCGGCGGCTACACCGCCACCGGGCACGGCAACTCGGTGCCGCGCTTCCACATCGTCTGGGGAACCGGCCCCGGCGTGCTCGACCCCTTCATCGCGCGCGTGCGCAAGGGCGTCGACCGCGGACTCGTGACCCTCGCCTTCCGGCACCGGGTCGACGAGCTCATCCTGAGCGATGGTGCCGTCGTCGGCGTGCGCGGCGCTGTGCTCGCACCGGATGCCGCCGGCCGCGGCGAGGCGAGCAACCGCGACGAGACGGGCAGCTTCGAATCGCGCGCCGCGGCCGTCATCGTTGCGAGCGGCGGCATCGGCGGCAACCACGAGCTCGTGCGCAAGAACTGGCCGAAGCGCCTGGGCGCACCGCCGAAGGAGATGATCACGGGCGTCCCCGCCCACGTCGACGGCCGGATGCTCGCCATCACCGAGAGAGCCGGCGCGCTCCTCGTGAACGAGGACCGCATGTGGCACTACGTGGAGGGCATCCGGAACTATGCGCCCGTGTGGGCGAGCCACGGCATCCGCATTCTTCCCGGTCCATCGTCCCTCTGGCTCGACGCGACGGGCAAGCGCCTGCCCGTGCCGCTCTTCCCCGGCTTCGACACGCTCGGCACGCTTGAGCACATCGTCTCGACCGGCTACGACCACAGCTGGTTCATCCTCACCCAGAAGATCATCGAGAAGGAGTTCGCGCTCTCGGGCAGCGAGCAGAACCCCGATCTGACCGGCAAGGACGTCGGGCTGCTGCTGCAGCGGGTCAAGAAGGGAGCGCCGGGACCGGTCGAGGCGTTCAAGGCGAAGGGCGCGGACTTCATCGTCGCCGACACCCTCGCCGAGCTCGTCGAGGGGATGCAGAAGCTCTCCCCCGAGGTCGTCATCGATGCCGAGCGAGTGGAGACCGAGGTGCTCGCGCGCGACCGCGAGCTCGACAACGACTTCACCAAGGATGCCCAGATCAACGCGATCAGGCAGGCCAGGCACTACCGCGGTGACAAGCTCATCCGCGTCGCGAGTCCGCACAAACTGCTGGACCCGAAGGCCGGGCCGCTCATCGCGGTGAAGCTGCACATCCTCACCCGCAAGAGCCTCGGTGGCATCCAGACCAACCTCGACGCGCAGGCACTGGATGCCGAGGGTCGTCCGATCACCGGTCTCTACGCCGCAGGCGAGGCGAGCGGCTTCGGCGGTGGTGGCCTGCACGGCTACCGTGCGCTCGAGGGCACCTTCCTCGGCGGCTGCCTGTTCAGCGGCAGAGTCGCAGGTCGAGCCGCGGCAGCGCTCTGATGATGCGCCGCCGGGGAATAGTGCCGACCAGACGGGAGTTCTGAACGTCATGAGCAACTGGAACGACTCCATCATCGCCGAGTTTCACGACAACGATGGAAAGGTCGGTGGCCCCTTCGCCGGTGCCCACCTCCTGCTGCTGACGACGACGGGCGCGAAGTCCGGCCAGCCCCGCGTCGCGCCGATGATGTACTTCACCGAGGGCGATGCGGTGTACGTGATCGCATCGAAGGCCGGTGCGCCGACCAACCCGGACTGGTACCACAACCTCATCGCGAACCCGGCGGTGCACGTGGAGCAGGCGACGGATGCCGGCATCGTCAGCTACGACGCGACCGCAGAGGTTCTTGAGCGTTCCGAGCGCGACCGCTTGTTCGGCACCTTCAGTGCCGCGAATCCCGGATTCGGCCAGTACCAGGAGAAGACCGCGCGCGTCATTCCGGTGGTCGCGCTCCACCGCGCGGCCTGAGCGCTCAGCGCTGCAGGCTCCAGGCGCGCCGCTTGATCAGCACGTGGCCGCGACGGGTGGTGAGCCGGGTCCACGGGCCGGTCTCGTAGAGCCGCACCGCGTCATCCGCACCGAGGAAGCCGAGCGCGTGGGCAGCGAAGGCGCCACCGGCCGGCACGTGCTCAAGGCCGTCGATCGGCCTGCCCCAGACCTCCGTGCGCACCCGGCGCACGAGCTGCTCGCCGGTGCCCTCTGGTATCGCCGCGGCGACCTCGTCGATGCCGGCCTTCGCGACGGATTCGAAACGCGCGTGATCGGCGTCGCCGACCATCCGCCAACCGCCTCGCGGCGGGGAGATCGCCGACCAGGTCATCGTGTTGACCTCGATCGGAAGGGTGATGTGCACCGGCGCGGTCGGATCGGTGACCTCCGACTGCAGTCGGCTGAGCCGCTGCTGAAGCGAGCCGAGCGGCACGACGACGTCGAACTCGTCCCTCGTGGTGAGGGCGAAGGTACGAAGCCCGAGCACTGTCGGCGTCTCGTCGAGCAGGCCAGCGGGATACAGCACGGCGACGTACACGGCGAGCACACCGGAGCCGGAGATCAGGCGCACCGAGCCGTCCTCCACGCGCGCGGCGCGGCTGAGGAAGACGTGCAAATCACCGAGGGAGAGGGAGTCTGCGAGAGAAAGTGTGCGGCTCATGTGCACTCTAAACTACCTACAACGGCGGGCTTCCACCTACCTGTGAAGCCCAATCGCGATTCGCACCGGGAGAATTCATGACCGACCCTCTCGCCAGCCTGCTGACGGCACTCGACCTCACCGACACGCAGGCGCGCACCGAGGAGGACATCTTCATCGGGCCGAGCCAGTGGATGCCGCTCGGTCGCGTCTTCGGTGGTCAGGTGCTCGCCCAGTCGCTCGTCGCGGCCCAGCGCACCCTCCCCGAGGGTCGCAACGTGCACTCGATGCACGGCTACTTTCTGCGTCCGGGGAACGTCGAGCTGCCGATCACCTTTTCCGTCGCTCGCATTCACGACGGTCGCTCCTTCTCGACCAGACGCACCCAGGCGTACCAGGATGGGCTGCCCATCCTGTCGATGATCGCCTCGTTTCAGGACGAGGAACTCGGCTTCGAGCACCAGATCGACATGCCCGCCGACCTGCCGCAGCCCGAGTCGCTACCCTCCGCAGCGGAGGCGCTCGGTGAACTCGACCATCCCGTCGCGAAGTACTGGGCCACGCAGCGACCGTTCGACATGCGGCACGTCGACAAACCGGTCTTCCTCTCCCCCGACGGCCCTCGCGTGGCGCACCAGGCGGTGTGGCTCAAGGCCGTGGGCACGCTGCCCGACGACGAGAACCTGCACCGCGCGGCACTCGCCTACCTGAGCGACTACTCAATTCTCGAACCCGTCTTCCGCCGCCACGGGCTCGCCTGGTCGACACCCGGACTCAAGGTCGCGAGCCTTGATCATGCCATGTGGTTCCACCGCTTCGGCCGGGTCGACGAGTGGCTGCTCTACCTGCAGGAGTCTCCTACGGCGACGGGGGGTCGAGGGCTCTCGGAGGGGCGTATCTACACGCGCGAAGGAGTGCTCCTCGCGAGCGTCGCCCAGGAGGGCATGGTGCGAGCGCCTCGCGAGTAGCTGGGCTCTAGGGCCGCCCGCTCAACAGCACCTCGCCCGTGTCGGCCGAACGCACGTCGACCTCCGCGATCTGCGGCACGCTGAGGCTCGTCGTCCCCGCCGGCTCGGCATCGTGGCCGGGCCCCGCCGACCAGGTGGCGATCTGCGTGGCGTGGCCGGCGACATCCGTCACCCACATCGCGTAGTAACCGGTCGTCGCCGCCGAACCGTACCCGGTCGCGTCGGCCGCGCCGTAGCGGCAGTCCATCTCGATGCGCGTGCCCCAGGCCTGCGGAACCAAGCGGATGCTCGCCTTGAGCGGTCCTGGCGACATTTGGTCGAGCGCAACGGTGCTCGTCGCGGGTTCCGCGGATGGCGCCTGCGGCGTCGCCGCGGGAAGGAGCTGCGGCACGATGAGTACCGCGGTGAGCGCCGCGGCGGCGGCGAGCCCCACGAGCGTGATGACTCGCACACGACGCCGTCGGACCGAGCGCACGAGTCTCGGTAGCAGCGTTTGCGGCACCTCGGGCGACTCGCCCCGCAGGAGCACGCTCGCCTCGCTCACCGGAACCTTCGCGAGCAGCGCCGGCATCCCCGCGAGCTCGGCCACCGCGGCTGCGCAGGACGGGCAGTCGTCAAGGTGCCGTTCGTATTCGCGGCGCTCGGCCGCCGCCAGGGAGCCAAGGAGGTAGGCGGCATCCCACTCGCCGTACGGATCGGTCGCGCTCACTGGGTCACCCCGCGTTCCTGCAGGGCCAGTCGCAATGCTCGCAAGGCGTAGTGCAGTCGCGACTTGACGGTGCCATCGGGGATGCCGAGCTCCCGCCCGATCTCCGCCGTAGACTGCCCCAGGTAATACGAGTGCACGACGACGAGGCGATGCTCGTGCGAGAGCGCCGTGAGTGCATCGGAGACGAGCCAGGCGTCGAGGAGAGCGTCGGTCTGGTCGGCGATCGCACGCTCGGGTGGCGCATCCGTGGTGATCTCGTTGCGCGTCCTCGCGCTGCGAGCGTGGTCGACGACGAGGTTGCGGGCCACGGTAAAGAGCCAGGCGCGGGCGGATGTCTCGGACTGATCGAGCACGCGGGGCCTGCGCCAGGCGCGCAGCAGCGACTCCTGCACGATGTCTTCGGCGAGTTCGCGGTCGCCGGTCAACCACACGACGTAGCGCCACAGTGCCGGGGCGTGCTCGTCGTGCAGCACCCGCAGCAACTCGGCCTGCTCATCCGGCACGGCACACCTCCCACAGAGACCACGTCATGACGCCGTATTCGGTTCACTTACCGGGCGGCGTGAACCAATCGCACATCCGGTTCGTGGTTATGGTGAACGGTGCCCGCATCGCGTCGAGCACTACTGTGCCACCTAACCCAGGGATCAACATGAACTCCTCCTCGCCTCTTTCCCGCCGCGCCGCACTCTCCGTGGGAGGTGCGACCGTGCTGGGCGGCAGCGCCGTTCTGCTCGCCGGTTGCAGCGCAGACGGCGCCGGTGATGCGGGTGGCGGCGGTAATGCGGGTGGCGGCGGTAACGGCCCCGAGTTGACCAAGGGTGCGACGGTGCTGAAGCTCGCAGACATTCCCGTCGGCGGCACGGCATCCGCCAAGGTGGACGGCAAGCCGCTGCTGCTCGCCCAGCCCACCGAGGGCAAGGTGGTGTGCTTCAGCGCCATCTGCACCCACCGGGGCTGCCCCGTGGAGGCCGCGGCCAAGGACTTCGAGTGCCCGTGCCACGGCTCCACCTACGCGGCGGCCACCGGTGCGGTCACGCACGGCCCTGCGGAGAAGGCGCTCGCCAAGGTCGCCGTCAAGGTATCCGGCGACTCGGTCGTCATCGCCTGATGATCGACTACGAGATCGCGGGGCTGCCGCTGCACGTGCTGCTCGTGCATCTCACGGTGATCGTGGTGCCGGTTGCCGCGCTTGCGACCGTGCTCACAGCCGTGTGGCCGACCGCCAGGCGACGACTCGGAGTCGTCACGCCGATCATCGCCCTCGTCGCGCTTATCGCCGTGCCCATCACCGTCGAGGCCGGCGAGTGGCTCGAGGAACGGGTGGGTGAGACCGCGCTCGTGGAGGCGCACGCCGCGCTCGGCAAGACGCTGCTGCCCTGGGCCGTCGCGGTGTTCGCCGTCGCGCTCGTTCAGTGGGCCTGGTTTCGCTTCGGCGCACCGCGGATGCCCGCACGGTCCTCGCGACTCGTCGTCACGATCGTGCTCGCCGTGGCCGTCGCGGTGACCGCGGTGGGATCGGTGCTCACCGTCGTGCAGATCGGCGAGTCTGGAGCGCGGGCCGTGTGGACCGGATCGTTCCAGCAAAACCCGCGGTAGGCATCCGGGCGCCTGCGAAAGAGCGTCAGCCGCGCTTGGTGAAGGCCACCGGCTCCTCGACGTAGGGCGACCAGGCCTCGCGCAGCTCATCCGTGATGCGCTGCGGTTTGCCCGTGGACGCCTTCACCATGACGAGCGTCGTCGCCGCCTTCGTGAACAGTGTGCGCGGCGTGACGCCGAGGGGCGAGTAGATCTCGTAGCAGATCTCGAGGCTCGCGCCACCGATGCGTCCGATCCACATCTCGATGTCGATCGGCGCGCGCATGTACGGAATCGGCGCCAGGTATTCGATCTCCTGCCGGGCGATGAGAGTGATGAACTCGGCGCCGGGCCGGGAGTCGAGCACCGCCGTTGCCGCCGCCGCGGTGCTTCCCTCGTCCGGCCGCCAGAACGCCTGGATGCGTGCCTCTTCGAGCAGGCGCAGCATCTCGGCGTTGTTGACGTGGGCATACGCGTCGAAATCGGACCAGCGCAGCGGGATCGCGAGGTTGAGACGCGTCACGGATTAGTCCCTCGTGAGCTTGCGGTAGGTGGAGCGGTGCGGCTTGGCCGCATCCGGCCCGAGCCGCTCGAGCTTGTTCTCCTCGTATGCCTCGAAGTTACCCTCGAACCAGTACCAGTTGGCCGGGTTCTCCTCGGTGCCCTCGTAGGCGAGGATGTGCGTGGCGATGCGGTCGAGGAACCACCGGTCGTGAGTGATGACCACCGCGCAGCCGGGGAACTCGAGCAGGGCGTTCTCGAGACTGCCGAGGGTCTCCACGTCGAGGTCGTTGGTCGGCTCGTCGAGCAGCAGCAGGTTACCGCCCTGTTTGAGCGTGAGCGCGAGGTTCAGTCGGTTGCGCTCACCACCGGAGAGCACGCCGGCCTTCTTCTGCTGGTCCGGACCCTTGAATCCGAACTGCGAGACGTAGCCGCGGGAGGGAATCTCGGTCTTGCCGACCTGGATGAAGTCCTGGCCATCCGAGACGACTTCCCACAGTGTCTTATTGGGGTCGATGCCGCCGCGGCTCTGGTCGACGTAAGAGATGTCGACCGTCTCGCCGATCTTGAGTTCGCCGCCATCGAGCGGCTCGAAGCCGACGATGGTCTTGAACAGCGTGGTCTTTCCGACGCCGTTCGGGCCGATCACGCCCACGATGCCGTTGCGCGGGAGGGTGAAGCTCAGCCCGTCGATGAGGATGCGCCCGTCGAAGCCCTTCTCGAGCTTCTTCGCGTCGATGACCTGCGCGCCGAGGCGAGGACCGACCGGGATCACGAGTTCTTCGAAGTCGAGCTTTCTCGTCTTCTCCGCCTCGTTCACCATCTCTTCGTAGCGGGCGAGCCTGGCCTTCGACTTGACCTGGCGGCCCTTGGCGTTGCTGCGCACCCATTCGAGCTCGGAGGCGAGGCGCTTGGCGAGCTTCGCATCCTTCTTGCCCTGCACCTCGAGGCGAGCGCCCTTCTTCTCCAGGTAGGTGGAGTAGTTGCCCTCGTAGGGGTAGAGGTGACCGCGGTCGACCTCGGCGATCCACTCGGCCACGTGGTCGAGGAAGTACCGGTCGTGAGTGACGGCAAGCACGGCGCCGTGGTACTGCGCGAGGTGCTGCTCGAGCCAGAGCACGCTTTCGGCGTCGAGGTGGTTGGTCGGTTCGTCGAGCAGCAGCAGGTCGGGCTTCTGCAGCAGGAGCTTGGTGAGCGCCACTCGGCGCTTCTCACCACCGGAGAGGTTCGAGACGGTGGCGTCTCCGGGCGGGGTGCGCAGTGCATCCATCGCCTGTTCGAGCTGCGAGTCGAGATCCCAGGCGTCGGCGGCGTCGATCTCCTCCTGCAGGCTGCCCATCTCGGCCATCAGCGCGTCGAAGTCGGCGTCGGGCTCGCCCATGGCGAGCGAGACCTCGTTGAAGCGGTCGACCTTGGCCTTGATCGGGCCGACGCCCTCCTGCACGTTCTCGAGCACGGTCTTCGACTCGTCGAGTTCCGGCTCCTGCATGAGGATGCCGACGCTGTAGCCGGGCGTGAGCCTCGCCTCACCGTTGCTGGGGGTGTCGAGTCCGGCCATGATCTTCAGGATGGTGGACTTACCGGCACCATTCGGGCCGACCACACCGATCTTGGCGCCCGGGAGGAACGACATCGTGACGTCGTCGAGAATGAGCTTGTCGCCGACCGCCTTGCGGGCGCGCACCATCGAGTAAATGTATTCGGCCATGGCTCTAGTCTACGAAAGACGGGGACGCCGCCCGACCGACTGAGAGCCGGTTCGCTGCCGGCACAGCGCGGCGGACAGTGTGCGGCCAGCGCGCTACCAGTCGATCGGACGCGTCTGGCCCACCAGGCAGGCGCCGCTCGTGAGCGCAGCCTGGATCGAACTCGTGTATTCGGAGCCGCTGAACTGCCCGAGCAGGCAGTCAGTACCGATGCGCACCGAGAACAGCACGGAGTCGGCGGCGCGGTTGATCGTCGTCTTGTCCGGCGTCAGCTGCATGTTCGCCCGGTCAAAGCCGGCCGCAACGAGCGCATCGATGACATCCCTGCCACCGGCGGACGGGTTGGCGGCACGCACGCCGCGACTGACCGAGTCGAAGACGGGTTTGTTGCCCTTCGCCGTGCCGTCGGGGTAGTACTTCGGCGCCGGCGTGGGCGTGCTGCTGGGCCGGGCGGATGCCGAAGCTTCACCCTGGCTCGGCTTCGGAGAAACGGGAGCACCAGTGCAGCCGACGAGCGCGAGGATGAGCAGGCTCGCACCGACGAGAGCGACCGAGAACCGCGGGCTGCGCATCGTCGCTTCCTCTCGGCAACGGCTGGCGATCAGCCGGTGATATCTCCGCCGCGCCGGACTGGCGGAGCGGTCGCAAAGAGTCTACGGGCACGACTCGCATCATCGTGCCCGTCGCCTCGCGGCCGTCTCAGAATGGCGCGGCAACGCTGTCTGCGTCGGCCGCCTGCTGTGAGTCTTCCGCCTCAAGCGCCTCCCTCGTCGGGAAGTCGCCCTCCGTCGACCCGGTCGCCGCACCGGCATCTGCCTCGGCCGCCTTCGTGCTGCCGTCGCGCACCGGTGCGCTCACGATGGTGCGGGAGAACGCGGTCGTGCCCCAGCTGAGGTCGTGGCCTACGGCATCCGCCTCGACTTCGATCGTCGTGCCTGAGCGGTCCCCGACCTCCCAGCCGCGGATGCGAAGGCGGCCGGAGACGATGACCCTGTCCCCCTTGTTGACGGAACCCGCGGCGTTGACGGCGAGCTGACGGAAGGTCGTGATGGTGAACCAGTTGGTTTCGCCATCCGCCCACCTGCCCTGCGCGCGATCGAAGCGACGATGGGTGGAGGCCAGCCTGAAGCTGGTGATGGGCAGGCCTTCGCCCGTGACGGTGTGCCTCGGTGGCGTGGCCACGAAGCCGATGAGGGTGATGTTGTCTGTCATGCCGACAGTGTTGTCGAACGATGACGCTCACGATTGGGCCCGCCGCCGAACTGGGGACGAGTGGGCAGAGCGGGCCGCGGTTGAGGACCGGTGGCTAGTGCTCGCGGAACTCCGGCCACTCCGAGCCGGGTTCGAGGCTCGCGTGCAGGGCGCTCTTGACCACCTCGAGCGAGGGGTAGGTGCCGCGATAGTCGTCATCGCTCAGCAGCTTGAAGGTGTAGCCCTCGTCGGTCTGATGAATAGAACCGACTGCTCCGGCCGGCCCAGAGGCCACCCAGGTCTTGACGATATTCGTCTCTGTCGCCATCCCGGACTCTCCTTTCACGACCCGCCACGTTCGGCGGTTACCGCAAGAACTCCTGACCCTTCGAGCCTACGTGGTTCCGCCCGGGGAAGCCATGATGCACGGCGCTGTCGGCGGGCCAGCCTAGGCTGGGAACATGGGATCCCCTTATAACGCCGCAACCGATCGCTACGACTCCATCGAGTACAAGAGGGTGGGGCGCAGCGGGCTCAAGCTCCCGGCGGTCTCGCTCGGACTGTGGAACAACTTCGGCACCGATCGGTCGCTCGACACCCAGCGCGCGATCCTTCGCCGTGCCTTCGATCTGGGCGTGACCCACTTCGACCTCGCGAACAATTACGGCCCGCCCGCGGGCGCCGCCGAGAGCAACTTCGGCCGGATCTTCGCCGAGGACTTCCGCCCGTACCGCGACGAGCTGATCATCTCCAGCAAGGCCGGCTACGACATGTGGAGCGGCCCATACGGCGACTTCGGCTCGCGCAAGTACCTGCTGTCGTCACTCGACCAGAGCCTCGATCGGCTCGGTCTCGACTACGTCGACATCTTCTACTCGCACAGGCCCGATCCGGAAACCCCGATCGAAGAGACGATGGGGGCGCTCGCGACCGCCGTAACCTCCGGCAAAGCGCTCTACGTCGGCATCTCCAACTACGATCCGGAGCAGACGCTCGCGGCGCACAGGGCGCTCGCCGAACACAAGATTCCGCTCCTCATCCACCAACCGCGCTACAACATGTTCGACCGCCACATCGAGGACGGCCTGTTCCCGGTGCTGGACGAACTCGGCATGGGCAGCATCGTCTTCTCGCCGCTCGCGCAGGGCCTGCTGACCGATCGCTACCTCGCCGGAATCCCGGCGGACTCGCGCGCGGCAGAGGGACGATGGATGACCGAGAAGAACATCGACGCCACCTACCTCGAGCGCGCCAGGGCCCTCAACGAGATCGCCCAGGGACGCGGCCAGAGCCTCGCCCAACTCGCGCTGAGCTGGGTGCTTCGACAGCCGCAGGTCACCTCGGCCCTCATCGGTGCGAGCAGCGTCGCGCAGCTGGAGAACAACCTCGGCGTGCTCTCCTCGCCGGCGCTCAACAGCGACGAGATCGCCGCGATCGAACCCTTCGCCGTGCACGACACCGGCTCCAACTAGCCGCCCGGGGAGGCCCGCTCGACTCCGACTACCGTCGGTCCTTCAGCTGATCGCCGAGCCAGGAGTCGAGTTCGCCGTCGAGTTGCCAGCCGTTCGCGGCCAGGCGCAGCCGCAGCACGGCGCCGTTCGGCCATCGGAGGGTGCGCACCGCGCTCGCCCGCAGGCCGAACGCCCGGGCCGCAACCGCCTTGAGCAGGTAGCCGTGTGCCACGACGACCGTGGTGCCCGATTCGGCCGAGCGTTCTTCGAGGAAGCGGTCGACCCTGGCTGCCACCGAGTCCCATGCCTCACCGGACGGGGCGGCGGGCGACGCGTCGCCCGCAAACCACCGCTCGAACTCTCGTGCGCGCGGACCGCTGCCGAGTTCCTGCTTCGTCGCGCCCTCGAATACTCCGAAGCCCACCTCCCGCAGCGCCTCGCAAACCGCGGCGGGTGCTCGCCCGAACGCGCCGAACTCGCGGAGGATTCGCTCGGTCTCGCGCGCGCGGCGCAGGGGGCTGACCAGCACCCGGTCGATCGTCATGCCGCGGAGCGTGGCCGCCGTCTGCTCCAGCACGGCGCGCGCGTCGTCGTGCAGGGCGACATCCGTGAAGCTCGTGAACCTGCCCTCGCGGTTCCACTGGGTCTCGCCGTGCCGCAGCAGGACAAGCTCGACTCCTCGGGTGGCATTCGGCGCCATCTGTCACATCCTCGCGTCTTCTTTACCTCAGCTTCTCCCTCTTGGCAATGGGTGGGAAGAAGTGCTTCTCGGTGTTTGTGTACTAGAGGGGGTCAGGGAGTAGAGCACGTCTTTTCCGAACACTTGGAAGGGGTGAATGATGGCCGCGACACCATCCACAGAACACCAGCGGCAGGTTCGCGAAACAATCCTGCAACACCTGGACCTCGCAAACGCGATCGCCCACCGCTACACCGGCAGAACCCAGGATGCCGAAGACATCAGGCAGGTCGCCTACCTCGGGCTCGTGAAGGCCTCGCAGCGCTTCACGACCGACAAGGGCGAGGACTTCGCATCGTTCGCGGTGCCCACGATCTCGGGGGAGATCAAGCGACACCTTCGCGACAATGCGTGGTTCATCCGGCCACCGCGACCGGTGCAGGAGCTGCGCGCCCGGCTCAACAGCTCGGCCGCGAGCCTCGCGCAGGAGTTGGGCAGAACGCCCACCAACGACGAACTGGCGCGAGCACTGGGCGAAGACGTCTGCAGAGTCGAGGAGGCGGAGAAGGCGCAGCTCGGCTTTCGCCCCACCTCGCTCGATGTGCCGACGAATCTCGAGGGCAACGTGCCGCTCGCGGACACGATCGGCGGCCCCGATGACAGTCTGGAACGGGTGGAACTGGCCGCCATGCTCGCGCCGGCGATCGAGCGGCTCTCCTCGCGCGACAAGAGCATCGTGTACCTGCGTTTCGTCGAAGAGAAAAGCCAGCAGGAAATCGCGAGCCAACTTGGCGTGACCCAGATGCAGGTCTCCCGACAGCTGGCGAAGATCCTCGCAGCACTTCGTGCATCGCTCGCCTACGGAACGCGGCGGCACGACCTGCGCGCATCCGCCTGAGCCTCATCTCCCGGTAAGCACCGCGTGAACGGCGGCGAGGACGTCCTCGGCCGAGACGGCGAGCAGGGCGGGATCCGGCTCGTCAGCGAAGGTTTCACCGAGCCGGCGCGCCGGGTCGGTAAGCACGATGTGCGGGCCGTCCGACGGCGGGCCCCATTCCTCCGGCGGTGCAGGACCGAACAGGATCGCGGACGGTATCCGATAGGCCGACGCGAGATGCGCCGCGCCGGTATCGGCCGAGACAACGACGCGCGCGGCGGCGACGACGGCCGCGAATTCGGCGAGATCGAGCCGACCTGCGAGCACCCCCTCCTCGCCGAGACCGGCGCCGCGGGCGACCTCCAGCGCGCGGTCGCGCTCCTGACCGCTGCCGGTGAAGACGACCCGGTGCCCGGCGGCGGCGAGCGCCGCGGCAACGGTCGAGAAGCGCTCCACCGGCCAGCGACGAGAGCCGTAGAAGGCGCCGACGTGGATCACTGTCGCTCCGGCGATAGCGGGCGCGGCGTCTGGCACCCGAATGGCGACATCCTTGGGGTCGGCGGCCACGCCGAACGCTTCGACGAGGCGCACCCAGCGTCGGCGTTCGAGGATGCCGTCGACCCACTCGGGGCCGGCGCCGCCGTGCGCCATCGTCACCCTCGCCCCCAGCGCATCGATCAGGCCCCGACTCTCGGGTCCATTGCCGTGCATGTTCACCGCGATATCGATCCGTCCGGGCGCCAGCGGCAAGGGATCGTCAAGGCCGGGAGTGGGTAGCAGCGCATCGACGCCGCCCACGAGTTCGACGACGGGTGACAACCAGCCGGGCACCGCAAGAACGAGCCGATGCCCGGGAAAAGTGCGCCGCAATCCGTGGATCGCCGGCACGGCGACGAGCAGGTCGCCGAGCTTCAGCGCGCGCAGCACGAGCAGTTCCGGGCGGTCGGAGCTGTCGTCGCCTGTCACCCATTCCATGCCTCCACTCTCACAGACCGACAGCCAGCGGGGAAGAAGCTGAACGCGAGGAGAAGAAGTGTTTGGAGAAGAAGAAGCAGGGGAATAGCAGAAGTCATGAATCCTTCCCCCACCCCGGTCGGAGCGCGTCGACCGCCCCTCGCGGTGCTGTTCGACCGTGACGGCACCCTCGTCGTCGACGTGCCATACAACGGCGATCCGGCGCGAGTGGTTCCGATGCCCACCAGCCAGGGCTCGCTCGCCCTGCTGCGCTCTGCGGGCATCGCGCTCGGGGTCGTGACGAACCAGTCCGGCATCGCCCGCGGCATCCTGGATCGAGGCTCGGTGGATGCCGTGAACGAGCGCATCGAGCGGCTGCTCGGCCACTTCGACGTCTGGTGTGTATGCCCGCACGGTCCGGAGGAACTCTGCTCGTGCAGGAAGCCGCTGCCCGGGATGATTCTGGATGCGGCACGCGAGCTCGGCTTCGCGGCGAGCGACATCGCGGTGATCGGCGACATCGGCAGCGACATGGATGCGGCGAAGGCGGCAGGCGCTCGTGGAGTGCTGGTGCCCACACCGCGCACGCTGCAGGCGGAGGTCGACCGGGCCGCGGAGGTGGCTCCGACGATTGCGGCCGCCGTCGAGCTGTTGTTGAGCGGGGCGGAGCCGAACTGGTCGGGCGGTGAAGCCGCGGCACGTTCCGAGGCGCGGCCGTGACGCGCGTACTGGTCGCGCGCCTCGACAGCGTCGGAGACGTTCTGCTGTGCGGCCCGGCCGTGCGGGCGATTGCCGAGACCGATGGTGTCACCGAGGTGTGCATGCTGTGCAGCCCGCAGGGTGCTCCCGCCGCTGAACTGCTACCCGGGGTCTCGAGGGTGCTCACCTGGTCGTGCCCCTGGATCAGCGACCCCGCGCCGGAGGTCGGCGTCGAGAACACCGACGAACTCCTCCGCGTGCTCGATGGCTCAAGGCCGGACGAGGCGATCATCCTCACCTCCTTCCACCAGTCACCCCTGCCGCTCGCCCTGATCTTCCGGCTGCTGGGCATCCCGAAGGTCACCGGGGCATCCGTCGACCACGCGGGCTCCCTGCTCGACGTGAGGCTCTGCCCCGGCGAAGACTTCCCCGAGGACCAACCGGAGGCCCACCGCGCGATGGCGATCGCCAGAGCCGCCGGATATCCGGGCGAGGACGACCGCCTTGCGGTGCTCCCAGCGCCGGATATGAGGCGACTGACGGGAGACGAACCGTACTTCGTGGTTCATCCCGGGGCGGCGGTGCCGTCGAGGCGCTGGCCCGCGGAACACCATGCCGTCACGGTTGAGCGTCTCCTCGACCGCGGCGTCAACGTCGTCGTCACGGGCACCCCGGCAGACCGTGACCTCACGGCCCGGGTCGCTGGAGCCGGCGCACATGACCTCGCCGGACTCACCTCTCTCTCGGAGCTGTCAGGAGTGCTCGCGGGAGCGTCGGTTCTCATCACGGGCAATACGGGGCCCGCGCACCTGGCCGCGGCGGTGGGCACCCCCGTCGTCAGCCTGTTCTCCCCCGTCGTGCCCGCCGTGCGCTGGGCTCCATGGGGCGTTCCGTTCGCCCTGCTCGGAGACCAGGACGCGCCGTGCAGGAACACACGATCCAGACAGTGTCCGATCCCCGGACATCCGTGCCTCTCGAACGTGACCCCCGACGAGGTGATCGAGGCGAGCTTCGAACTGCTCGCACGCGCCGCACAGCCCGACGCCCGAGGGGCGGCGCTGCGATGAGAATCATGCTCTGGCACGTTCACGGCGGCTGGACCGATGCCTTCGTGCGAGGAGAGCACGACTACCTGATGCCGACCCTACCCGAGCGCGGCGCGTGGGGGCTCGGTCGAGGCGGCAGGGACTGGCCGGCCAGCGTCCGGGAGCTCGCCCCCCACGAGTTCCGTGACGCCGACGTCGACGTGGTGGTGCTGCAGCGTCCCGACGAGCTTCCCGCGGCCGAACGGATGCTGGGGCGGCGCCTCGGATCACGGGTGCCTGCCGTCTACCTCGAGCACAATACGCCGCGGGTCGACGTGCCGAACAGCGTGCATCCGCTCTCAGAGCGAGCCGACATCACGGTCGTTCACGTCACGCACTTCAACCGGCTGATGTGGGACTGCGGGCGTGCTCCCACCACGGTGATCGAGCACGGCGTGCGTGACCTCGGTGCGCTCTACACGGGAGGGCTGCCGCGATTGGGCGTCGTCGTCAACGAGCCGGTGCGCCGCTGGCGGGTCACCGGCACAGACCTCCTTCCCGCCCTCACCCGCGCGGCACCGCTCGACGTCTACGGGATGGGAACCGAGCTGCTCTCCCGGGAGTTCGACCTGCCTGAGGCGTCGCTCGTGGCGCACGGCGACGTGCCCCCGGCCCAGCTGGCGCCGCAGCTCGCCCTGCGGCGTGCCTACCTGCATCCGCTGCGCTGGACGTCGCTTGGCCTCGCGCTGCTGGAGGCGATGCACCTTGGCATGCCCGTCATCGCACTCGCCACAACCGAGGCCTACCGCGCCGTGCCGCCCGAGGCCGGCTTCATCTCGACCGACATCGACGAACTCGTTGGAGGCGCTCGTCGTCTCATCGACAACGCCGAAGAGGCGCGAGTCCGGGGCCGCGCGGCCCGGGAGTTCGCGCTTCAACACTACGGGCTAGGCACTTTTCTCGAGCGCTGGTCGAACGTGCTCGAGGACGCGGTGGCGGCCGTGCCGAAACGCAGCACCCGAATTGCCACAAGCACAGAAGGGAACCAACGATGAGAATCTCCATGGTGTCAGAACACGCCAGCCCGCTCGCGACCCTGGGCGGCGTCGACGCAGGAGGGCAGAACGTGCATGTCGCGGCCCTCTCGCAGGCCCTCGCCAAGCGCGGCGACATCGTCACCGTCTATACGCGGCGGGACAGCGCCGACCTTCCCGAGCGGGTCGAGCTCTCCCCCGGTGTCGAGGTGGTGAATGTCACGGCCGGACCCCCCGAGGCAGTGCCGAAGGATGAGCTGCTGCCCTACATGGGAGAGCTCGCCGAAGGAATGCGTCAGGACTGGGAACGCACCAACCCGCAGATCGTGCACAGCCACTTCTGGATGTCGGGCCTCGCCGCGCTCGATGCCGCACGGCGGCCCGGCCTTGCGCCGATACCGGTGGTGCACACCTTCCACGCGCTCGGGGTGGTCAAGCGCCGGCACCAGGGTGCGGAAGACACCAGCCCGCCCGAGCGCGAATGGCTGGAGCCATGGGTGGGCCGCAACAGTGATGGCATCATTGCCACCTGCTCCGACGAGGCGTTTGAGCTGAAGGCGCTCGGGGTCTCTCCGGGCAGAATCTCCGTCGCCCCGTGCGGCGTCGACATCCGGATGTTCACCCCGACCGGTCCGGTCGAGCCACGAGGCCACAGACATCGCCTCATGTCCGTCGGGCGCCTCGTTCCGCGTAAGGGGGTCGACCTCGTCATCGATGCCCTCGCACGCCTGCGCAACGATGGCGCGGACGCCGAACTCGTGATCGTCGGCGGCGTCGGCGATGCGGATGCCACGGCCCGGGATCCGGAGACGATACGTCTCATGGAGATCGCCGAGTCGCTCGGCGTGGCGGACCGGGTGCGCATTCGTGGCCAGGTCACGCGCGAGGAGATGCCGGCGGTGCTGCGCTCGGCGGATCTCGTCGTCTGCACGCCATGGTACGAACCGTTCGGGATCGTGCCGCTCGAGGCGATGGCCTGCGGCATCCCCGTCGTCGCTGCCTCCGTGGGTGGTCTCATCGACAGCATCGTCGACGGTGTGACGGGCGTGCATGTGCCGCCGCGAGACCCAGAGGCCATCGCGTCCGTCATCGGCGGGCTGCTCACGAACCCCGCTCGGCGCGAGCAATTGGGCGCGGCCGGCCGCCGCAGGGTGGAGTCCCGCTACTCCTGGGACAAGGTCGCGTCCGAGACCTCCAGGGTCTACCGCGCCACGATCGCCCGCGCCAGCCAGAGCGCACCGCTGCAGGAAATGAAGGGAGCGAGCCTGTCATGAGCATCCGCGAGCTGTCGACGCCGACGACGCGTCAGACACCCACTGGTCAGGCATCCGTCTGCCTCAGTCACATCGAGTCCCTCGCACCGGTGCTCGCCGCCCTGGGCGACGCGACACCGATCATCGATCGCTGGGGGCGGGAGCTGGCGCACCGCCTCATGGCCGGTCAGCGACTGCTCGCCGCGGGGAACGGCGGTTCTGCCGCTGAAGCGCAGCACCTGACCGCGGAACTGGTCGGACGCTTCGACGGCGAGCGCCGCGCCTTCTCCGCGATCGCGTTGCACGCAGACACCTCGAGCCTCACCGCCATCGGCAATGACTACGGCTTCGACCAGGTGTTCGCTCGCCAAGTGGCCGGTCATGGCAGGCCCGGCGACGTGCTGATGCTGTTGTCGACGAGTGGCTCGAGCAGGAATCTGCTGCTCGCGGTCGAGGAAGCCCGCAGGCTCGCGGTGACGACCTGGGCCATCACGGGTGCATCGCCGAATCCGCTCACGAGCCTCGTGGATGAATACATCGCCCTGCCCGGGCCCTCCGCGAACGTGCAGGAGGCCCAGCTCGTGGCCGTGCACGCCATGTGCCGGTCGTACGACCAGGCCGTGGCCGAGGCTGATGCGGGGGCGCGATGAGGATCGTCGTGGTCGGAGACACGCTGCTCGACATCGACGTGCGCGGCGCGGCTGAGCGACTGAGCCCCGAGGCGCCCGTCCCCGTCGTCGACGCCTCCGAGATCGCGTACCGCCCCGGCGGCGCGGGACTCGCGGCGATACTGCTCGCCCGCGATGGCTGCGACGTCACGCTCGTGACCGCGCTCGCGGCGGATGAGCGAGCGGAGCGGCTGCGCTCGGAACTGGAGGGCGTGACGGTCGTCAGCGGCGCTTCCCGTGCCCCGACCCCCACCAAGATGCGGATCAGCGCCCATGATCACCCGATCGTGCGCGTCGACGAGGACTGCTCGCCGGCCCCCGAACCGCAGGTCAGCGACGCGATGATCGACTCGATCGCCTCCGCCGATGCGGTTCTCGTGGCGGACTACGGGCGCGGGCTCACTGCGGTTCCGCGAGTGCGCGACGCGCTTCTGGGGCGGGCACGTTCCGCGCCGCTCGTGTGGGACCCGCATCCGCGCGGCAGCGACCCTGTGTCGTCCACCACCGTGGTCACCCCTAACGTTGCGGAGGCCTGCGCGTCGGCGGGGCTGAGGGGAACCGGCCTCGACGAGGCCGCCTCGGCGGCGACGATACTGCGTGATCGCTGGAGCGAGACCGCCGTCGCGGTCACCCTGGGCCCGCAGGGCGTGCTCCTGGATGCGGCGGCGTCCCTGCCTCTTCTGATCCCGGCACCGCGGGTGGACCCGATCGATACCTGCGGTGCTGGCGACCGCCTGGCCACGGCGCTGACCTCCGCGCTGGCTCGGGGCCTCGCACTCCCGCAGGCCCTGCAGTCGGCGGTCAACGAGACCGCAGTATTCCTCGCGGCCGGAGGCGTCGGCGGATTGAAGCGACCGGCGAACGCGGTCGGCATGGCGGGCATCGACGCCATCCGCATCGCGAGGGAAACCCGGGCCAGGGGCGGCACGGTCGTCGCGACCGGCGGATGCTTCGATCTGCTCCACGCCGGTCACGCGCGCACACTCTCCGCCGCGAGGGCGCTCGGCGACTGCCTCATCGTCTGCCTGAACTCCGACGCGTCGGTGCGCAGGCTCAAGGGTCGCGAGAGACCGATCATGAATCAGGCCGACCGCGGCGACCTGCTCACCTCGCTCGAATGCGTCGACGCCGTGCTCGTCTTCGACGAGGACACGCCGGAGGAGGCGCTCCGGCGGCTCGAGCCCCACGTCTGGGTCAAGGGCGGAGACTACAGCGAACACGAGCTACCGGAATCCGGCCTCATCGAGACCTGGGGCGGCCGCACGGTCACCGTTCCCTATTACCCGGGGAGATCGACCACCGGTCTCGCCTCCGCGCTCGCCCGAGTGGGCTGAGCGCGCACGTTCTCGCCTCCTGTCAGTTCAACGAAGGGATCATCATGCCTGTAACAGCAACGCCCATCGGCCGCGTCCTCGTCACGGGGGGCGGCTCCGGCCTAGGTGCCGCCGTCGCGGAGGCCGTCGCTGAAGCCGGAGGAACGCCGATCGTGCTCGACAGGGACACGAGCGGCGTGCGCGACTATGCCGCGTTCGAGGTCGACGTGTCGGATGCGAGGGCCGCGGAGCGCGCGGTCGCCGAGATCGCCGAGAGCTCGGGTGGTCTGGACGCGGTGGTCACCGCCGCGGGTATCGACCGCTGTGGCCGCCTCGACGAGGTCCCCACCGAGGAGTGGGACCGGGTCATCGCCGTCAACCTCCTCGGCACGGTCGCGGTCGTGCGAGCCGCGCTCCCCTTTCTCAGCGAGAACCACGGCCGAGTGGTGACCGTGGCATCATCCCTTGCGCTGCGCGCGGTCTCGGATGCGACGGCATACTGTGCCTCTAAGTTCGGCGTCCTCGGGTTCTCGCGAGCGCTCGCCGCGGAGACACGGGGGCAGATCGGCGTCACAACCCTGATTCCCTCCGGAATGCGCACCCGCTTCTTCGACGACCGCCCCGAGAAGTACAAGCCCAGCGACGACTCACGCCTCAACGATCCGGATGCCGTCGCGGCGGCCGTGCTGTTCGCCCTCGCTCAGCCCCGCGGGAGCGAGGTGCGCGAGCTCGTCATCTGTCACGAGGAGGAGGAGTCGTGGCCATGAGTTCCACGACGTCTCCGTAGACCGCCAGGGGCTGCACGTCACTCACGAACGACACGTCGTGTTCGCATCGCTCCGCCGTCCACCCCACCTGCGTGGAATCCCTGCCGCAGATCGGGCAGCTGGTCGTCCAGGAGAGTTGCACGCGGTCGTTGGCGCGACCCAGTGGACCGGCGTTGATCAGGTTTCCGAACCAGTAGATCGCGACGGTCGGCGTGCCCACGGCCTGAGCGAGGTGCCGCGGTCCGCTGTCATTGCCCAGGAAGATGTCCGCGGCCTGCAGCACGGCCGCGAGTTCGCCGAGTCGCAGCCGCCCGGCGAGGGAACGCACTTTTCCGCGCAACCAGGCGGGCAGGAGCGCCCGCGTCTCTTCCACGACGGTGCGCGCCAGCGCGGCATCCGTCGCGTCACCGACGAGCACGACGGTGCAGCCCTCGTCCACGAGTCGCGCGGCGACCTCCGCGAAGTAGATGGCCGGCCAGCGGCGCCTCGGGTCGCTCGCCCCCGGGTGCACGACGATCGTCGGGCTCGACGCCCGCGTGAGCAGCCTCGCCGCGGCCTCCCTGTCCGCCTCGGTCGGCCTGATCGTCGGCGCGAGCGAGACCGGATGCGCCCCGGCAAGCCCGACGATCTCGAGGGCACGCAGCACCTCGCTCTGGTAATAGGCGTACGGCAAGACGCGCTCGAGCGGCGCGGCATCCTGGGTCGCGGCGCCGATGGTGTGGCGCGCGTTCAACCTCAGCAGGAACGGGTTGGAGAACCGTCCCCCGCCGTGCAGCTGGGCCGCAAGGTCGAAAACGCCGTCGAGACGCTCGAAGAAGCGGGCCGTCTCCTCCGGGTCCTCCTCACCCTCGCGTACTCCCTGGCTCGCCGGTACCTCGACCACGTCGACGTCCGGCACCAGGCGCCGGGGCACGAGCTCCGCGTGCAGCGGCGTGCCGAGCAGGGTGATGCGGGCAGCCGGATACGCGGCGGCGAGCGCCTCGATGGCGGGCACGGCGAAGAGGAGATCGCCGAGTCCCCCACCGCGGAGGACCGCGATCTCCTCCACATCATCAAAGAGTTCGCCCACCGGGCCGACTGCCGCCGTCGCGGTCTCGAAAACGTCTGTCATACCCCCACCACTTCCCGTGTTGCGGACCACTCAAACCGAAGCCCAGAGATCGATCAGACTTGGTGTAAGAATTCGGGCAATGGGGTATCGCGTCTGAGTATGACGACGATCACCTCAGACACCGTTTTCGCGATCGATGTCGGCGCGCGCGCCGATGACTCCCTGACCATCCTCGACCCCAGGGATGATGCGGTCGTGGGCTCCCTCGCGATGGCGAGACCCGTAGACATCGATGCGGCGGTCGCGAATGCCCGGGCTGCGTGGGACGCGTGGGCCGCGCTCTCGCCGAGCGAGCGCGCGAGCGCCGTGCGCGGCGCCGCGGAGGCGCTGCGAGAACGAGAGCGAGAGCTCGCGGAACTGAACCAGCGCGAGACCGGACGACCATTCGAGCAGGCGCTCGCCGGCATCCGAGCGGGCGTTGACACGCTCATGCAGGCCGCTGCCGCCGCGCCACACCACACGGGCGCGCTGCTGAGGGGGGCGCCACTCGCCACCGACTACACGATTCCCGAACCGCGCGGCGTCGTCGCGGTGATCACGCCGTGGAATGATCCGGTCGCCGTGGCCTGCGAGGCGATCGGAGCCGCGCTGGCCACCGGCAACACGGTCGTCCACAAACCCAGCGAGCGATGCCCGCACCTCGGCGAAGCGTTCGGTCGAGCCATCGCCGACGCGCTCCCGCCGCACGTCTTCTGCACGGTGACGGGCGACGCGTCCAGGGGCGAACTGCTCGTGTCGGATGCGCGGATCGCCGTCGTCTCGCATGTCGGCTCGACGAGGGCTGGCGACGCGATCGCGCGGGCGGTCGCTCGCACCGGAGCTCACCTGATTCGCGAGAACGGCGGGAACGATGCGCTCATCGTTGATCGCGATGTCGAGCTGCACTGGGCGGCGCAGCAGGCGGCGCTCGGCGCCTTCGCGAACAGCGGCCAGATCTGCACCTCGGTCGAGCGGATCTACGCGCTGCGTGGCATCGCCGCTCCCTTCACGGAGCTTCTCGAGGCCGAGGCCAGACGTCTGCACGCCTCCGGCGAGCTCGGCCCCCTCGTCGACCGGCGGATGCGGGACGCCGTGCACGAGCAGGTGGCTGAGTCGATCGCCATGGGCGCCCTGCTCGTCACCGGCGGAACGGTGCCACAAGGGCCGGGCGCGTACTACCCGCCGACGGTGCTCACCCGGTGCACGAGCGACATGCCCGTGATGCGCGAGGAGACGTTCGGGCCGGTCGCTCCCGTGCAGTTGGTCGGGAGCTTCGAGGAGGCTCTGGACCATGCCGCGGCTGATCGCTACGGCCTCGCCGCGACGGTGCTCACGAGTTCGATGGAGCATGCGCAGCGGGCGATCCGCGCGCTGCCGGTCGGCACGGTGAAGATCAACGCGGTCTTCGGTGGTGCCCCGGGAGGTTCCGCTCAGCCGCGCGCGGCGAGCGGCTCAGGGTTCGGTTACGGGCCCAAGCTGCTCGACGAGATGACGACGACCAAGGTCGTGCACCTGGGCCTCCCCGAGGCGGTGCGGCCGTGACGACTCGGGCACACATCTCGGCCGACCTCCTGGAACAGATCGCGCGAGAGCATCCGACGATCGCGGTGATCGGTGACGTCATGCTCGACGGCTGGTGGATGGGCAGAACCGAACGGATGAGCAGGGAGGCACCCGCTCCGGTCGTCGAGATAGCGGCGCGCGAGATCGCCCCGGGTGGCGCAGCCAACACCGCGATGAACCTGGCCTCGCTCGGCGCACGGGTGCGGATCGTCGGTCTCGTCGGTGACGACGAACCCGGCCGGGACGTCGCCCGGCTGTTGCGCGCCGCGGGCATCGACACCGCCGGCCTGCTCGTCGATCCCTCGATCAGTACCACGACGAAGAACAGGATCGTCAGCGGAGACCAGGTGTTGCTGCGCATCGACGACGTGCCCGCCGAGAAGCGGGATGAGGCGCTCCAGGAGCTGCTCGCAGACGCGGCGCTCACGGCGACCGCGCAGGCCGACGCCGAGATCATCTCCGACTATGGCAGCGGTGCCATCGACGGAATCCTGCGCCAGGCACTGATCGGCAGGCGTTCCCGGCCGCGCCTGACCGTGGTCGACGCCCACGAACTCCGTCATTGGCGGGCACTCGCACCCGACATCGTGACGCCGAACGCCGAGGAGTTCTGCCGGGCCATCTCGGCGGACTTTGCCACAGGGCTGTCCAGGTCGGAGGCAGTGGCAGCGCGGGCAGCGGACCTCCTGGCCGCGACGGGCGCCTCCGCCGCCGCGGTGACTCTCGATCGCGAGGGGGCCGTTCTCGTCGCGGGCGGAGCGGCGCCGTATCGCACCTTCGCACATCCGACCCCAGAGCGGCAGGCGTCGGGCGCGGGCGACACCTTCGTGGCGGCTCTCACGATGGCCAGGCTCGCCGAGCTACCCTTCGAGCCCGCAGCGGAGTTCGCCCAGCTCGCCGCCGACATCGTGGTGCAGCGACGCGGCACAGCGGTCTGCACGCTCGACGACCTTCTCACCCAGCTCGAGCAACCCGTGGTGCCTGCGCTCGATGCGCACGATCTCGCCGAGATGCTCGCGAGGCACAGGAGGGAGGGAGAACGCATCGTCTTCACCAACGGCTGCTTCGACGTTCTTCACCGCGGGCACACCGCCTACCTCAGGCAGGCCAAGCGCCTCGGCGGCGTGCTCGTCGTCGCGGTCAATGACGATGCATCCGTGCGCCGACTGAAGGGGCCCGACCGACCGATCAACCCAGCGCGCGATCGAGCGGCCGTTCTGGCGGCTCTCGAGTGCGTCGACTACGTGACGGTCTTCGACTCGGATACCCCCATCCCGCTCATCACAGCGCTGCAGCCCGATGTCTACGTGAAGGGCGGCGACTACACGCCCGCCATGCTTGAGGAGACGGCCGCGGTGGAGGCGTACGGCGGAGAGGTGCGCATCCTCGACTACGTGCCCGAGCTGTCCACCAGCGCCATCATCGGCAGGATCCGCGACAACGGCAGTGCGAGCGCCAAGGACGTGCCCGCATGAGCACAACCGTCGCCGCCGCGCACGGGAGTCGCCGCTGGTCGGGCGATTGGGCGAGGAGGGAAAGGCAGCGCGCCGTCGTCGACGTGCTCATCCCGACCTCCGGGCGAAGGACCGAGCTGGCCGCGACCCTGTCCGGCCTCGCCGCGCAGGACGATCCCGCCTTCCGCGTGGTCATCAGCGACCAGTCAGAGGATGCGGCGGCGCGCGACGATCCGGTCATCCAGTCGCTGCTGCGCGTGCTCACGGTGCAGGGTCGTGCAGTGGACTACCTGCGCCACGTACAGAGAAGAGGTATCGCCGAAAACAGGCAGTTTCTTCTCGAGCACGCGCGAGCGGACTTCGTGCTGTTCCTCGACGACGACGTGTGGCTCGAGCCCGGGATGCTGGAACGCCTTCATGATGCCATCGAAGAACTCGGCTGCGGTCTCGTGGGGTGCGCCGTGCAGGGGCTCTCGCATCTCGACGATGAGCGGCCGGAGGAACTGCGCACCTTTCGTCCCTGGGACCATCGGGTGCAGCCGGAGCGCATCCGCAGGGGCACCGAGGCCTTCGAACGATGGCCGCTGCACAACGCGGCGAACCTGGTGCACCTCGCCGCGGAACTACACCTGCCGGAGGGCGAATGGTTGCCCTATCACGTGGCCTGGATCGGTGGCTGCACGCTCTACCGGACCACCGCGCTCAGGGATTGTGGAGGCTTCGCGTTCTGGTCCGAACTGCCACCGAGCCACTCCGGCGAGGATGTCGCCGCGCAGTGGAAGGTGATGGAGCGTTACGGGGGCGCCGGCATCCTCCCGAGCGGTGCCGTTCACCTGGAGACTCCGACCACGATCCCCACCCGCGATGTTGACGCCTTCGACGTGCTCTTTCCCTGCTGATCCTGCACCGGATGCACGGCGCGGGTGGTGTGCAGCACCCGGTCGATCTCGAAATGTCAAGTACACTCGCATTCGGATAAATGGGCCGTACGCTTAGCTGGATGGCCCTGTCGGCCCCACTACGCGAAAGAGAAACATGGGCAAGCTTGTCTACGGCGCTGCCGCGGTCGAGGTCGAATTCGACGACCGCGCACTTCTTCACCTTCAGATCGTGATCGCGAACAAGTTGCGCCTCGGTGAGAGCTTCATGTTCAGCTGGCGAGACGACACGTCCATCGGGGACGGCCGGTCGACGGTGTGGATCGACCGGAGCATCCCGCTGCACTTCAAGTTTTACGGCAGCAAGGTGCCCGCCGTGAATCCGGAATGGCTCGAAGCCCTCGGGGCCTCGGCTAACAGCGGCACTGGCCTGCTCTTGACACCCGAGCCGAACGGTCCCGGCTCGTAGCGGTTGGCATCCACCGCTGTAGCAGCGCTAGTTCGGGTATTCGGGCAGCGGCTGGATGTCCGAGGGCATGCCCTTGCCTCCCACGGGAACGAAGGTCGGGATCGGGAACCTCTGCCGCTCCTCCTCGCTGGAGACGCCATCCGCGTAGCCGCTATGCAACTGAGTTGCCGGGCCGAGCAGAATGGTGCGGCTGACGATCTTGCCGTCCTTTTCCAGCACCGGAATCTCGATGCTCACACTGGTGCCCGCACGAATCACGTATTGCGCATAATTGAGGAGTGCGTCCGCAACGGCGCTGCCGGTCAGCAGCACCTCCCCCGCGTAAGTTACACGTCTCATCCACCCAAACTAACGACACTGTGTCAAGGGGCGCCACCCCTTGCGCACACAGGAGGGACGTGTATGAGAAGAGCGGCCCCGCGCTAGACAAACGCTGCCCTCTGCGCCGATTCGCGCGGCCCCCACGCTATTCTGGAGGACACTCGACATCCGAAGGCAGGAATCACATGGGAACAATTTTCTACGGCGACGCGCGGTACCCGGTTCCGGTGGAGGACCGCGCCCTGGCTCACCTGAAAAGTGTGATCGTGGCCAGACTGCGCCGTGGAGAGTCGTGCACCTTCTCGTGGCATCCCGAGGGTCAGGAGCACCGCGAGACCATCTGGCTCGCCCAGTACATCCCGCTCAACTTCGTCTTCGAGACCGCGACTCGTCCGCGTCTGAACCGCAACTGGATCGAGCTCATGATGCAGGCCGCGGCCAGCCCCTCGGGCCTGTATGAGATGCCCGAGCCGCCGGACGACGACGCTCAGGCCTAGTCCGCACCCTGCCGCAGGCTCGACTGTCGGTGGGTGCTCATAGTGTCGTCGTGTCCCATTAGATCGGCCGGCTTCACCAGAGAGACGTTCCATGACCACCTTGGCTTTCGTCGACGACAGTTTCACCCGCACCCCTCTCGTTCGCCCCGGCATCTGCATGCTGCAGGTACACGACGAACTCTGGCGACTCACCAGGCCAGACGGGGATGTGCTCGGCTATATCGAACGCTTCACGGAGCCCCGCGGCGAACGATTCCGCGCCAAGCGGCTGAACTCGCTTCGGCGACGCTTCCTCGTGCTCGGAGAGTTCTGGAGCATCGACGACGCGATCGATTGCTTCCGTTTCAACTGACATAGTTCGAGACTCGCCCCGCTGCTCGCCCTCACTCGGCGACCGCGGGGTTAGTGTGCCCACATGCAGTGGTGGAATAACTTCGTTGACTGGTTCAGTTCTGACGACGGGTGGCGCGTCTTCTCGACCGCGATCCTGCCGTTCATCGCGATCGTCGTGGCGGGCGTCATCGCGGCCGCAATCGGGCGGGCATCCACCCGTCGCGTCATTGCGCTGAGCGATCGAGAGGTGCGGATTGCGGCCGTGACGACGCTGCTCTCGGCGGCACGGCGCGCGTCGATCTGGAACACACTTTCCGCCGGCGAGCAGCCCGCTGCCGACCAGGCTGCGATCGATGCGGAGATCCGCCTGCGCCTGCTCGGAGTGCCCGGGGCGGCCCTCGCTTCGGAGTGGACGGCCCACGAGATCGCCGACATGAAGCGCAATTCCGTGTCGTTCAGCTTCCAGGCCGAGCAGACCCTGCTCGTGGTGCGTGACCGCCTCATCGAGTGGCAGGCGCGCCCGTCGCGGGCCAAACGTCTCTTCAAGAACGACCTCGACACGTGGGCGTACGAGACGTCGCTGAGCGACCAGGATCTCGTCCACCAGCAGAAGGCCTGGTCGGCCCAGCAGACCGCGGCTCCCACCGGCCCGACGGCAACCTCAGCGACCGGCTCTTCGTCCGAGAAGACGTCGAGTTCAAGCGCGCCAACGGCGGCGCCGCGCACCTCACTCGCGCCGTCACTCTCTGAGCCGGAGGTGCGCGCCAGCACGCCATCCGAGCCCGTGCGGGAAGAGTTCGTGTCGCGACCCGTCGCCGCAACCGACGTCAGCAAGCGCATCGCTCCCCCGGAGGAAGACCCGGCTCTCTGAGCCACGGTCTTGGTGCCCCCGGCAGGATTCGAACCTGCGACCAAGAGATGAGAAGCACCGCGAGGTCTCGTGCGTGGTGCCCCCGGCAGGATTCGAACCTGCGACCAAGAGATTAGAAGGCTCCTGCTCTATCCCCTGAGCTACGGAGGCGGGGAAGCGGTTAAGGATACCCCAGGGCCTCGTGTGACCGGCTCAGACAGCCTTGGCGAACGCCGCGAGCACCTGGTTCACGGTGGGCACCCCTTCGGCGCGGAAGACCTCGTCCCCGTCGTCCGTGCAGACGATCACGGTGGGGGTCGATCGGATGCCGGCGCGCTCCGCTTCCTTCGCATCGCGCACGATATCGAGTTCGGCGATCTTCGCGGCGGGCACAAGCCTCGCGGCCTCGGCGAGAGCCGCGCGCGTGATCATGCAGGGTTCACAGAAGGCCGACGCGAAGAAGATTGCTTGCACGATAGGCCTAACCGCTCCCGCCGCCGAAGGATTCCCCTACTGCCTGCCGCCGCGGTCTTCCGGGTCTTCGACGGGCTCGCTGTCGGCAGCGTCGAAGGTGTAGGTCACCTGGTACTGGCCGCCGATTTCGCGCCACTCCCCCGCGTTGTAGTCGATCAGCGTCTCCTTGCCGTCGACAGCGGTGATGACGGTGATCTCGCTGTCCCAGCTGCCGTCCGTGCTGATTCGTGTGTCGGTGCGCCCGTCGTTGGGGCCGCCCTTGTAAAGCACGATGTACTCGTCGCCGCGGGTGAGGGTGGGGGTGTCGTCGCTCATGGTCTCATTCTCGCATTGGATGTCGAGAAGACGCCGACATCGGATACATAACCTAGCTATATAGATTGGTTATATAGTTAAGCAATGGCAAACGTGAACACTCTCATCCACGAGGTCATCGTAGCGGCACATCGACTCACCAGAATCGCGGCCCAGTCCACCGGTAGCACGACGCCCGCGGCCGTGTGGAGCACACTCTCGATCCTCAGCACGGACGGCCCCCTCCGCATAGGCGATCTTGCCAGGGCGGGGCGCGTCAGTCAGCCGAGCATGACGAAGCTGCTGCACCAGCTCGTCGAAGACGAGCTCGTCTATCGAATCGCGGACGTTGACGACTCGCGCGCCTGGCTCATCGACATCGGTCCCAAGGGAATCGCCGCGCTCGAGGCCTGGCGAGTGCGACTCGGCGAGGAGCTCGGGCCGCTCTTCGCAGACCTCAGCCCGGAGGAGACCGCGACCCTGCAAGACGCGGCGCGCATCCTGACCACACGTACGAACACGAACAGGAAGGCGGCCTGATGGCCACGCACGGCACCGAATCGACCGGGAGCATCCTCAAACAGCCGAAACAGGTGTGGGCCGTGGGCTTCGCCTGCGTCATCGCCTTCATGGGCATCGGCCTGGTCGACCCGATCCTCCCGGCGATCGCGGACAAGCTCAACGCAACGCCCACCGAGACGGAGCTGCTCTTTACGAGCTATCTGCTCATCACCGGGCTCGCGATGCTCGTCACCAGCTGGATCTCGAGCCGCATCGGTGCCAAGCGCACGCTGATGATCGGGCTCGCACTCATCGTGATCTTCGCCTTCGCTGCCGCGCTGAGCGGTAACGTCGAGATGATCATCGGCTTCAGAGCCGGATGGGGGCTCGGCAACGCGCTGTTCATCTCGACCGCACTCGCGACGATCGTGGGTGCCGCCAGCGGTGGCACCTCATCCGCGATCATCCTGTATGAGGCGGCTCTAGGCCTCGGCATCGCGATCGGTCCGCTGCTCGGTGGCCTTCTCGGCAGCATCAGTTGGCGCGGACCGTTCTTCGGCACCGCCATCCTCATGGCCATCGGCTTCGTCGCGATCGTCGTGCTGCTAGGCAAGGACGACGCTGCCGAGCGCGTTCCCGTCAAGTTCTCGGCGCCGTTCCGTGCGCTCGGCAACCCGGCCCTCGCCGTGCTTGCCGCGGCCGCGCTGTTCTACAACATCGGTCTCTTCGTGCTGCTGGCGTACACGCCGTTCCCGCTGCACATGAACGCGATCGGGCTCGGGTTCACCTTCTTCGGATGGGGCGTCGCGGTAGCGGTCACGTCGGTCTGGGTCGCTCCCCTGCTCACCGCGGCCATGAAGCGTACGACCGTGCTGGTCGTGGTCCTGCCGCTGCTCGCTCTCGACCTGGTAGCCGCGGGCCTGTTCATCAGTTCACAGCTCGGCCTCGTGATCTCGGTCATCGTGGGAGGCCTGCTGCTCGGCGTGCTCAACACGGTGCTCACCGAGTCCGTGATGGAGGCGACGGACCTGCCGCGCTCGGTGGCGTCATCCGCCTATTCGGCCGTGCGGTTTCTGGGTGGTGCGGCCGCGCCGCCGCTCGCCGCAGAGCTCGCGAAGATCTTCCTGCCGCAGACGCCGTACTACTTCGCCGCCGGATCGGTGCTCGTCGCGACCATCATCGTGCTGTGCGGCGCCAGACTCCTGTCTCGCGTCAACGGCGGTGCTGAGCCCGCGATCGTCGAGGCGGAGGCGATCGGTGTTGGCGATGCGTGACGGCGCCGCGTCGCACGGCGAGGCCCGACGCCGGAGATAGGATCGAAAAATGCCCAACAACACTGACCGTCTCGTCTGGATCGACTGCGAAATGACGGGACTGGATGTGGGGATCGACGAGCTCGTCGAGGTGGCCGTCGTCATCACCGACTTCGAACTGAACATTCTCGATCCGGGATTCGACATCGTCATCAAGCCGGCGCAGGCGGCGATGGACAACATGGGCGAGTTCGTGCGCACGATGCACACCGAGTCCGGTCTTCTCGAGGCGATCCCCGACGGGGTGACTCTGGCCGAGGCGGAAACCGCCGTGCTCGACTACATCAAGACCCTCGTGCCCGGTGAAAAGCAGGCACCACTCGCGGGTAACACGATCGGCACGGATCGCACCTTCCTCGCGAAGTACATGCCGCTCGTCGATGGCCACCTGCACTACCGCAGCGTCGATGTCTCGTCGATCAAGGAACTCTCCCGCCGCTGGTTCCCCCGCGTCTACTTCAACGCCCCGGCGAAGAACGGCGGACACCGGGCCCTCGCGGACATCCTCGAGTCGATCCGCGAACTCGAGTACTACCGCCGCGCCGTGTTCACCGCAGATCCGGGCCCGAGCACGGACCAGGTTCAGGCGATCTCGGCCGAGGTGATCGAGGGATTCGCCAAGCACCTGTGACGCCGCCGCGGGCAGTCACGACAGCGCGGGCACCGCGCCGTGAGAGGGTGACCACAATCACCCTCGGGCTGTATTAGACTCGTCAGGCTGCCTCCTAGAGGTCGGTATGGTGGTCGTAGCTCAGTTGGTAGAGCGCTGGCTTGTGGAGCCGGATGCCGCGGGTTCGAGCCCCGTCGATCACCCCAGTTTTCACCACAGGAATGGCCTCGCTTCGTGCGGGGCCATTTCTCATGTGCGAGCGTCCCGCGCCGAACTCAGGGTCTGCTCGCTCCAGGCCCGGATGGCCTCGACCTGACCGACGGTCGCACGATCAAAGAAAAGGCGACGCACGTTCGTGTCGTGCACGCGAACGGCCGCAGCGGCTATCTCTCTGCCTTCGCGGCTCAGGCTGATGGCGGTTCTGCGACCGGGTGCTCCTGACTCGGCTCGCGAGACGAAGCCGCGTCGCTCCATCCGGCTGAGCAGATGCGAGACGCGGCTCTTCTCCCAGCGGAGAGTCGTGGCGAGATCTCCGACCCGAAGCGTCGCTTCCGGCGCATCCTGCAAAGTGAGAAGGATGCTGAACTCCGCCTTCGACACTCCCACCTCCGCCTGCAGGGAACGGTCGACCTCGGCGGCGAGCGCTCGCTGCGCCTCCATCCAGGTGCGCCACAACTCCCACTCTGATGCGGAAAGTGTGCGCGTCTCGGACATGAGGAGAGTCTAGGCCTGATGAGTTGACACGACAACTCTTGCAACCTAGAGTTGACGCATCAACTCAAGGAAGGCTCCCGTGTCCCCTCGCATCGCAATCATTCTCGGCAGCACTCGGCCCGGGCGTCGTGGCGAGTCGCTCGCCTCCTGGCTCCTGACAGCGGCAAGGAGCCACGGTGGAGCGGACTTCTCGCTCGTGGATCTCGCCGACCATCCGCTCGGCAATCTCGACGAACCGGGCAATCCAGCACACGGTCGCTACTCGCACCAGCACACGCACGACTGGTCGCACCTCATCGACGGCTTCGACGGATTCGTGTTTGTCGTGCCCGAGTACAACCACTCGATTCCCGGGGCGCTGAAGAACGCCCTCGACTACGTGTACCGGGAGTGGAACAACAAGGCTGCGGGCATCGTCAGCTACGGCGGATGGGCGGCGGGGGTGCGCGCCGCGGAGGCGCTTCGACTCATCCTCGCCGAGCTGCAGGTGGCGACCGTGCGGGCCCAGCCGGCGGTCGACACGCACACCGGCTTCGAACCGCAGGGCTTCGTGCCACCCGCGGCATTGCCTGCCGCGGTCGATACGATGCTCGACCAGCTCATCCCGTGGTCTCGCGCCCTCGGCGCGGTGCGGGCGGAGCAGCCCAGCGGATGAGCCACACCGGCCGCCATGTGTCAGGCTGGAGTCATGCCCCAGACTCTCGAGCGCACAGAATTGCGTGAGCAGACGGTCATCGAGACCCCGTGGGTCACGATCGTGTGGAACGACCCGGTCAACCTCATGAACTACGTCTCGTACGTGTTCCGCAGTTACTTCGGCTTCTCCCGCGAGGAGGCCGACCGACGGATGCTGCAGGTGCACAACGACGGACGCTCGGTCGTTGCGACCGGGCCGCGCGAGGAGATGGAACGCCACGTCGAGGCGATGCACGGCTACGGACTGCTCGCGACAGTCGCCAGGGCCGACTCGTGAGGGCATTCCGCCCCGAGCCGGACGGCACGATCTCGGCCGAACTGACCATCGACGAGGTCGCAATTCTTCTCGACCTCGCCTCGCAATTCTCCGAACTGCTGCGCCAGCGCCCCGCGGACGACGCGGCGCTCGACCGCCTGCTCCCCGACGCCTATCCGGATGACGGCGAGGCTTCCGCGGAATTCAGGCGATTCACCGCGGATGGCCTCGTCGATCGCAAACTCGCCACGGCATCCGTGCTGCTCGCGTCGATTCGAGACGCCGTCGCGGAGACGGCGGCGGCGGGAGCCGGGCAGGAGCAGGACACGCTGCTGCGTCTCGACGCGGCAGCCGCGCAGTCCTGGCTGACGGCGATCGGCGACCTGCGGCTGACGATCGCGTCGCGGCTAGGAATCGAAGAGGACGGCGACGCCGGCGATCCAGGCGAGGCGATGACCGAGGTCTACGACTGGCTGGGCTTCGTGCAGGGCTCTCTCGTCGATGCGCTGGATGGTGCATGAGCGTGCACGACGTCGATGCCGAGGAGTTCGAACGGCTCGTGATCGCCGAACTCGACCTGCTGCCCGACGACATGATGGACGGGCTGGAGAACGTGTCGTTCACGGTCGAAGACCTGCCGGACGACGGCAACGAGCACCTGCTCGGGCTCTATCACGGCATCGCGCTCACCGAGCGCGACAACTACGGCTACGGCGAGCTACCCGACCTCATCACGCTCTACCGGGTGCCCCTGCTGGCGGTGAGCCGCGACCTTGAGGAGCTCAAGCGCGAGATACACGTGACCCTCGTGCACGAGATCGGCCACTTCTACGGGCTCGACGACGACGCGCTGCACCATCTCGGCTGGGCCTGAGGCTCACGGTTCCTCGCGCCACACCCTTCGTCGCCGCGTGCGAACTCAGGCGCCGGCGACCGTGCGGCCGTCGACGACGAAGTCGGCGAGAGACCGCGGATGTTCGCGACCGATGAACTCGCGCTCCTGAGCCGCCCAGCGGTCCCAGAACGGCCGGTAGGCCTCTCCGTCGCGGGCAAGCGCACGACGCTTGCGTTCCTGCGAGTCGAGCTCCACCCAGAGAGCGAAACTGGCCAACGCACGATGGGAACGGCTCAGGGCGCCGCAGCCCTCGATGAGCACGGGGCGCGACGCGTCGACCGGGTGCCATTCGGCAGGGGCATCCGCGGTCCAGTCCCAACGCTGCCAGCGCGCCTCTGCGCCGCGCGCGAGCGGCTCGAGCACGTTCTCGCGCAATTGCTCGCTCGCCGCCTCGAGCCCGTCCCAGCCAGGGTAGATGTCCTCCAGGCGCACCAGGGACACCCCGCCCGGATAGGCCGCCGCGATCGCGACGGCGAGCGTCGTCTTGCCCGAGCCGGAGCGGCCGTCGAGCAACACGACGGGGCGGGCGGCGGATGCGGCGATGCGGTGCACGAGCGCGTCGACATCCGCGGGCACGGCATTCGGGTCGGCGTCAGGCAAGCACGAACTCCCAGCTCCCGAGCGAGACCGCGACCGCGATCGCGATCACCGCGATGGCCACACCGATGCCGATCATGAACAGTTCGCGAGCGCCGAAGGGCGACGGGCGGGCCCAACTCCTTGGGATGTCGGAGCCGAAACCCTTCGCCTCCATCGCCGTGGCGAGCTTGCTGCCGCGGCGCACCGCGATGACGAGCAGCGCGAAGGCCTGACCACCGAAGCGGCGTACCCGGCCGCTGTCGCCCACCCCGCGCGCGCGACGCGCGAAGGCGAGCTGCCGCCAGTCCTCGATGAGTACTCCTACGAGGCGCAGCGCGGCAAGGCCGCCGAGGACGAAGCGCGAGGGCAGACGCAGCACCTGGCTCAGCCCATCCGCCAGGTCAGTCGGGTCGGTCGTGGCAAACAGCACGATGCCCGGCAGGCCGATCGCGAGGATGCGCAGCGCGATCGCCACGCCGAGCGTGAGGGAACCGTCGGTCACGCTCACGAAGCCGAGCTGCCACAGGATCGCACCGTCGTCGCGGCCGTACAGCACAGTTGTGATTCCCGCGAGGGGGGCGGCGATCCAGAGCGGTGCGGTGCGCAGGGCCAACGTGCGCAGGCTCAGTCCACCCCAGAACAGCAGAACGGCCTCAAGACCGAGCGCCACCGCCGCCGAAATCCAGTCGATGGAGAGCAGCAGGGCGACGCTCAGGATCACCGCTGCCAGAAGCTTCGCGACGGGATTGATCCTCGCGACCGCAGACGCGGCGATGGTGGGCGTGACCACGCTCATCGGCTGACCACCGCGGCCGTTGCGCCGAGGAACGCCGAGTGCGCCCCGAGTCTCGGTTCGAGACGCAGCTCCACGTCGGCGAGCGCGTCGACGAAGTCGGCATCGTGAGTGACGGCCACGACGGCGCTCCCCGCTTCGAGCAGTTCCGCGAGCAGTGCGACCAGCTCCTGCCAGGTGCGAGAATCCTGCCCGAAGGTGGGCTCGTCGAGCACGAGCACTCGCGGAGCCGTGGCGAGCACGGTGGCCACCGAGAGCCGCCGCTTCTCGCCGCCGGAGAGGGTGAAGGGGTTCGCCCCGGCGAGCGCGTCGAGCCGCAGTCGCGCCAGCAGCCGATCGACCCGCTCGGACACCTCGGCATCGGCGAGCCCCAGGGCTCGCGGGCCTATCGCCAGCTCGGCGCGCACCGTGGCCGCCAAAAACTGGTGCTCGGGGTTCTGGAACACGGTGCCGATGCGGGTGAGCAACTGGCGCGACTTCCACGCGTGCGGGTGCGGTCCCGCGCCGCCGGCGAGCGAGTCACTCGCCTCGACAGAGCCGGATGCCGGCGGCAGCAGTCCCGCGAGCGTGAGAGCGAGGGTGGATTTTCCCGCCCCGTTCACCCCTGTGATCGCGGTGGCGAGCCCAGCGTCGACGGACAGGGCGATGCCCGCGGTCTGGACCTCGGCATCCGGCTGCCTGCGGCGAGCAGGGCGCCCGATGCCGAGGGAGGCCGCGGTGAGGAGGTTGTCACGGGCTGGCGCGGTGCCCGGCACGCGCGAGGGCAGGCGCGGGGGGAACCCGGGCACCCACACCCCGGCGGCGGCGAGCCGCTCCCCCTCGGCGGACAGCACTCTGCCCGTCGGCCCGTCGGCAAGAATGCCGCCGCCGGCGCCCAGCACGATCACACGGTCCACGAGGTCGGCCCACACCGAGACCCGGTGTTCGATCACGACGAGGGTCGTCATCCGGTCCTCGACGGCGCGGGCCACCGAGTCGCGCACCTCCGCGATGCCCTCGGGGTCGAGATTGGCGGTCGGCTCGTCGAGCAGGAGCAGCCCCGGCCGCATCGCGAGCGCGCCCGCGAGGGCGAGGCGCTGCTTCTGGCCGCCGCTCAGCGAGGAACTGGGGTGATCGAGGGGAAGGCCGAGCCCGACAGCGTCGAGAGCGGAGCCGACCCGGCGCCAGATCTCCTCCCGCGGAAGACCGAGGTTCTCGCATCCGAAGGCCACGTCGTCACCGACGCGGGCGAGCACGACCTGCGAGTCCGGGTCCTGCAGCACGAGGCCCGTTCGACCGCGCGCCTCCGCCGGCGGTCGTCCGTCGACCAGAAGTTCGCCCTCCTGGTCTCCGTCGTCGTCTCCGCCGAGTACGCCGGCCAGGGCGCTCAGCAGCGTCGACTTGCCCGCTCCGGATGCGCCGAGCAGCAGCACCCGCTCCCCCGGTTCGATCTCGAAGTCGAGCCCGGAGACGGCGGGTCGCAGCCGCCCAGCGTGGCGCCAGCCCCACCCGCGGGCGCTGACGAGAGCGCCCGCGGAGGGGGAACCGGAAGACGGCACGATCAGACCGCTGCGGTGCTCTCGCGCCCCGCGGCGAATCTACTGAGCGCGCCCGTCTTCGCGAGCCCGCGCACGGCCAGCCAGGAGAGCAACCCCGCGAGGAGGATGCCCGAGACCACCGCCGAGAAGAAGTAGATGAGTTTGAAGCCGAATTCGAGCGCCGCATAGCTCGTGAAGCTCGTGTCGAGGATGCCCACGGCAACCCCGGCGCCCGCGCCCGCGATGAGTGCTGCCCCCAGACGCCAGCTGCCGTAGAGGAAGATCGCGAAGACGAGCTCGGCGCCGAGTCCCTCGATGAAGCCCCAGATCAGGGTCGAGAAGCCCCATTGCGTGCCGATGAGCGCGGAGACGACCGCCGCGACGAGTTCGGTGAAGAGCGCAGCGCCGGGCTTGCGGATGACGAGACCGCCGAGAACGCCCGCGAAGAGCCATCCGCCCGCGAGCAGCCCCTCAAGGCCGGGCGTGAACGAGAGAAGGCCGCTGAGCGGGGTCCAGGCGAGACCCCAGGCCCAGAAGATGATGCCGCTCGCGACGCCGAGCACGCTCGCCACGACGATGTCGACCACCCGCCAGCGGTAGGTCGCGCGTCTCGCGAGAGGGGTTGGCGTTTCGGTGGTTGTGGTTGTGGTTGTCTGCACTTGTCGTGCCCTTTCGGTGAAAGAGGGCACGGGTGCGGGTTGCGACAGGATGTACGCGACCCGGAGAGAATGCCTCCCTGCGCTGGCATGATCCAGATCAGGTTCGACGGTCGAAGCTTGGAGAAGCTTCCTCTCAGCCCGGCTCACCGGACTCCCGTGTTCACTGCCGAGTATAGTCGCGGGCTACTCCACCGGTTCGAGGATGACGACCGGGATCTCGCGATCCGTCTTCAGTTGATAATCCGCGTAATCGGGGTAGATCCCGACCATCTTGTCCCACAGCGCGGGCTTCTCCTCCGCCGTCGCGGTGCGGGCGATCGCCGTCATCACGCGGTCCTTCACCTGGATGCGCACCTCGGGATTCGCCTTCAGGTTGAGGTACCAGATCGGATGCTTCGGGGCGCCGCCCATGGACGCCACGACCAGGTAGTTTCCGTCGACCTCACCGCAGATGAGCGCTGTGCGCTGCCAGAGGCCGGACTTGCGTCCCTTCACCGTGAGGAGCAGCAGCGGGGTTCCGCCACGAAAGTCGGGCTCCTCGCCGTTGGTCTCGAGATAGGCGCTGATCTGTTTCGCCACCCAGGGGGTGGGGCTGTCGATGGGGTTATCCGGGCTGGATCCGGCAGGTTCAGTCATCTTCCCAGCCTAACTTCGTAGTATTGCGCCGGAGGTTCTACCCCCGTAAGGGTGTCAGTTCGACCCTCCCGGACGAGGAGAACGATGGAAACCTGGCCAGGAACCGCCTACCCGCTTGGTGCCACTTTCGATGGCAGCGGCACCAACTTCGCGCTGTTCAGCGAGGCTGCGGAGAGGGTTGAGTTGTGCCTCTTCGACGAAGACCGCACCGAAACCAGGGTGGAACTGCTCGAGGTCGACGCCTTCGTCTGGCACGCCTACCTGCCGCAGGTTCAGCCAGGACAGCGCTACGGCTACCGGGTCTACGGCCCTTACGAGCCCGAGAAGGGCCTGCGCTGCAACCCCAATAAGCTGCTGCTCGACCCCTATGCCAAGGCCACCTGTGGCGATATCGACTGGGAACCGGCGCTGTTCTCCTACAACTTCGGCGATCCGCTCTCCCGCAACGACGAGGACTCCGCCGCGCACATGATGCTCGGGGTCGTGGTGAACCCGTTCTTCGACTGGGCCGGGGACCGGCATCCGCGCGTGCCATACAACGAGAGCGTCATCTACGAGGCGCACGTCAAGGGACTGACCCAGCTACATCCGGATATCCCGGAGGAGCAGCGCGGAAGCTACGCGGGTCTCGCGCATCCGGCCATCGTGGAACACCTGCAACGCATTGGTGCCACGGCGATCGAACTGATGCCGGTGCACCAGTTCGTGCAGGACTCCGGCCTGCTCGAGAAGGGTCTGCGCAACTACTGGGGCTACAACACCATCGGATTCTTCGCGCCGCAGAACAGCTACTCCTCCACCGGCGACCTCGGTCAGCAGGTGCAGGAGTTCAAGGGCATGGTGCGCGCGATGCACAACGCGGGCATCGAGGTCATCCTCGACGTGGTCTACAACCACACCGCCGAGGGTAACCATCTCGGCCCGACGCTGTCGTTCAAGGGGATTGACAACGCCGCCTACTACCGGCTCATGGATGACGACCCGCAGTACTACATGGACTACACGGGCACCGGGAACTCCTTCAACGTGCGGCACCCGCACTCTCTGCAGCTGATCATGGATTCGCTGCGCTACTGGGTCACCGAGATGCACGTCGATGGCTTCCGCTTCGATCTTGCCTCCACCCTCGCCCGCGAGTTCTACGACGTCGACAAGCTGTCGACCTTCTTCGAGCTCGTGCAGCAGGATCCGATCGTCTCGCAGGTCAAGCTCATCGCCGAGCCGTGGGACGTCGGCCCCGGCGGTTACCAGGTCGGAAATTTCCCGCCGCAGTGGACGGAGTGGAACGGAAAGTATCGCGACACCGTGCGCGACTTCTGGCGCGGCGAGCCGGCCACCCTCGACGAGTTCGCGTCACGATTCACCGGATCGGCCGACCTCTACGAGCGGGACGGCAGGCGCCCGGTCGCATCCATCAACTTCGTCACCGCTCACGACGGATTCACCCTCGCCGACCTCGTCTCCTACAACGAGAAGCACAACGAGGCCAACGGCGAAGACAATAACGACGGCGAATCGCACAACCGCTCCTGGAACTCCGGCGTCGAGGGACCCACGGATGACCCTGCCGTGCTCTCCCTGCGCGCCAGGCAGCAGAGAAATTTCCTCGCGACGCTGCTGCTCTCCCAGGGCGTGCCGATGATCCTGCACGGGGACGAGCTCGGCCGCACCCAGCAGGGCAACAACAACACCTACGCACAGGACTCCGAGCTCACCTGGGTGCACTGGGACACGGCTGACCAGCCGCTCATCGAATTCGTCGCGGCGCTCGCGCGACTGCGGCAGGAGCATCCCACCTTCCGCAGGAAGCAGTTCTTCGACGGACGTCCGGTGCGCAGGACAGAGGGCGAACCGCTGCCCGACATCACCTGGTTCACACCGAGTGCCGAGGAGATGGGACCCGAGGATTGGGAGGCCGGCTTCGGCCGCTCGATCGGCGTCTTCCTCGACGGCGAGGGCATCCCCGGCAGGGACGGCCGCGGCGAACGCATCGTCGACGTGAACTTCCTGCTGCTGTTCAACGCGCACGACGACGTGGTCGAGTTCACCCTGCCGCCCGAGGTGTATTCGCCATCGTGGGAGGTCGTGGTGGACACCGCCGGCGTCGCCGCCGATGCGACCCCTCGTGCGGCCGGCGACACGCTGCCGGTTCAGGCGAAGTCGCTCGTCGTGTTGCGCACCTGGGCACGAGTGGAGGCCGAACCCGACCACTCGGTTGCGGCGTCGCTCATCGCACTCGCGAACGGCAGCACCGCTGCCGTTCCGGAGGAGGCCTGATGCGACTCCCCCGCTCCACCTACCGCCTGCAGGTCACGGCCGATTTCGACCTCGGCAAGGTCGCCGATATCGCCGACTACGTGCACCAGCTCGGTGCCGACTGGCTCTACCTGTCGCCGCTGCTCAAGGCTGAGGCGGGTTCGAATCACGGCTATGACGTCATCGACCCGAGCCTCGTCGACCCGGCCAGGGGTGGCCGCGAGGGCCTGGAAACGGTGGCCGCGGCGGCGCGGGAACGCGGGCTCGGCATCCTCATCGACATCGTGCCCAACCACATGGGTGTTGCGAGCGCCGCGGCTAACGCCTGGTGGTGGGACGTGCTCGGCCACGGTCGCGAGTCGCGCTTTGCAGAGGCATTCGACATCGACTGGGAATTCGGGGGCGGCAGGGTGCGCATTCCGGTGCTCGGCAGTGACTCGGGCGAAGAGCTCGACGCGCTCAGCATCGTGGACGGCGAGCTGCGCTACTACGACAACCGCTTCCCCATTGCGCCCGGCACTGCCGACGACGGGGCATCGGCGCGGGACGTGCACGATCGCCAGCACTACGAGCTCGTTGACTGGCGCAGAGCGGATGCCGAGCTCAATTACCGGCGGTTCTTCGCCGTGAACACCCTGGCCGCCATTCGCGTCGAGGTGCCCTGGGTCTTCGACGAGTCGCATGTGGAGATCGCCCGGTGGATCAGGGACGGGCTCGCGGACGGGCTGCGCGTCGACCATCCGGACGGTCTCGCCGACCCCGGTGGCTACCTCGACGCCCTTGCCGAGGCGACGGATGGAACCTTCGTGGTGGTCGAGAAGATCCTCGAGGACGATGAGCGGCTTCCCACCGCTTGGGCGGCAGCGGGCACGACGGGCTACGACGCTCTCGCCGACATCGACCGGCTGTTCGTCGACCCGGCTGGCCAGGCCGGTCTCGATGCTCTCGACGCGCGGCTGCGGGCGAGCGACGAGCCACCCTCGTGGTCCGCGCTCATCCACGACACCAAGCGAGCGGTTGCCGACGGTATCCTGCGCAGCGAGGTTCTGCGCCTCGAGCGCGACCTCGGCGCGAGCGTTTCTGTGGCGAAGGCCGACGCGCACGGTGCCATCTCAAGCACGGCAGACGCCATCGCGGAGCTGCTCGCCTGCTTTCCCGTGTACCGCTCCTACCTCCCGCTCGGGCGCGACAAGCTGACCGAGGCGGCCGAGCTCGCGAAGCAGCACCGGCCGGAGCTCGCCAGCGAGATCGACGCGTTGCTGCCGATTCTCGGTGACCCATCGCAACCGGCGGCCATTCGCTTTCAGCAGACCTCGGGCATGGTCATGGCCAAGGGCGTGGAGGACTGCGCCTTCTACCGCTACACGCGCCTCGGCTCGCTCACCGAGGTGGGCGCGGACCCCGCGGAGTTCTCGATCGAGGTCGACGAGTTTCACCGCCGGCAGGAGCTGCGCCAGGCCGGCTTCCCGGCCTCGCTCACGACGCTCTCCACGCACGACACCAAGCGCGGCGAAGACGTGCGGGCACGCATCAGCGTGCTGAGTGAGATCCCCGAGGAGTGGGATGCCGCACTCATGACGCTGCGCGATATCGCGCCGCTCGGAGACGGCCCGCTCGAGAGCCTGCTCTGGCAGGCGATTCTCGGGGCCTGGCCCGCGAGCCGTGAGCGACTTCACGCCTACGCGGAGAAGGCGGCGAGGGAGGCGGGAGACTCGACCGGCTGGAACGCGCCGGGCGAGGACTTCGAACGCCGGATGCACGCCCTGGTCGACGCCGCATTCGACGAGCCGCGCGTGGCGGAGGTGCTCAACGGGCTGCTCGAGCGCGTGGTCGCGCCCGGGTGGAGCAACTCACTCGCCGCGAAACTCGTGCAGTTGACCGCGCCGGGCATTCCCGACGTCTATCAGGGCAGCGAGCTGTGGGAGCAGTCGCTCGTGGATCCGGACAACCGCAGGACCGTCGACTTCGACCTTCGCAGGCTGTATCTGACCGCGATCGACGAGGGTGATCTGCTGCCGCCGGTGGATGAGACCGGTGCGGCCAAGCTGCTGATCACCTCGCGCGCCCTGCGCCTGCGCCGCGACCGTCAGGAGCTTTTCACGCGTTACGCTGCCCTACCCTCCTTCGGCGAGGCGGCCGGTCATGCCATCGCGTTCGACCGCGGCGACGCCATCACCATCGCCACACGACTGCCGCTCGGCCTCGCGGCCCGGGGCGGATGGGGCGACAGCACGGTGGAAGTCTCAGGCAGGCCGCTGACCGACGTGCTCACCGGGCGCCGCTTCGAGGGTGGAGCGCTACCGCTCGCGGACGTGCTCTCGCGCTACCCCGTCGCGCTCCTCATCCCGAGCACGGAATCGACATGAACGACCCAGGGGGTAATGGCATGGGAACGAACGACACGGGGGTGGATGCGATGAGCATGAACGACACGGACGTGAATGACGCGCACACGAACGGCTTCGAGGTGTGGGCGCCGCGCGCGCGCAAGGTGACGCTGCTCGCGGGCGGACTGCCGCATCCGATGGAGGCCACCGAGGACGGCTGGTGGCGTGCGCAAGCCGCCGGTGACGACTACGGCTTCCTGCTCGATGACGCGGAGAAGCCGGTGCCCGATCCTCGATCGCGGCGGCAGCCGGAGTCGGTGCACGGTCTCTCCCGGATGTTCGACGCGAGCGCGTTCCGGTGGACGGACGGGGACTGGAAGGGACGCCAGCTGGCCGGAGGCGTGATCTACGAACTGCACCTCGGCACCTTCACGCCGGAGGGCACGCTCGACGCCGCCATCGGCAAGCTCGACCACCTCGTGAAGCTCGGTGTCGCCTTCGTGGAACTGCTGCCCGTGAACGCATTCAATGGCACACATAACTGGGGCTACGACGGGGTGCTGTGGTTCGCCGTACACGAGAACTACGGCGGTCCCGAGGCGTACCAGCGCTTCGTCGACGCCTGCCACGCTCGCGGCCTCGCGGTGATCCAGGATGTCGTCTACAACCACCTCGGTCCGAGCGGCAACTACCTCCCGCTCTTCGGTCCGTATCTGCGGGAGGAGAGCTCAAACACCTGGGGCGCCTCCGTCAACCTCGACTCCCCTGAGGTGCGCCGCTACATCCTCGACAACGCGCTCATGTGGATGCGCGACTACCACGTCGACGGATTACGGCTTGACGCGGTTCACGCCTTGGTCGACGAGAGCCCCAAGCACATCCTGCAGGAACTCGCCGAAGAGGCGGATGCGCTGAGCGCCTTCCAGGGGCGCCCGCTCAGCCTCATCGCAGAGTCCGACCTCAACGATCCGAAGCTCGTGACGCCTCGCGAGGCCGGCGGGTACGGCCTCACCGCGCAGTGGAGCGACGACTTCCACCACGCCGTACACGTGGCCGTCACCGGTGAGACGAGCGGGTACTACGCCGACTTCGCGCCGCTCTCCGCGCTCGAGAAGGTGCTCACGCGCGGCTTCTTTCACGACGGCACCTGGTCGAGCTTCCGCGAGCGCGAGCACGGGCATCCGATCGACACGGAGACCATGCCGTCGTGGCGGCTCGTGGTCGCGAATCAGAACCACGACCAGATCGGCAATCGTGCCGCGGGCGACCGACTCACGGCCTCCCTCGACTACGGCCGCCTCGCGATCGCCGCGGTGCTGACGCTCGCTGGGCCGTTCACTCCCATGCTGTTCATGGGCGAGGAATGGGGAGCCTCGAGCCCCTGGCAGTTCTTTACCTCGCACCCCGAGCCGGAGCTCGGCGAGGTCACCGCGAAGGGACGCATCGCGGAGTTCGAGAAGATGGGCTGGGATCCGGCCGTCGTGCCGGACCCTCAGGACGCCGCAACGTTCGAACGGTCGAAACTCGACTGGTCGGAGCTCGAGGCTCCCGATCACGCGAAGCTCCTGGTCCTGTACAAGGCGCTCGCGCAATTGCGCCGCATTCGCCCGGAACTCACGGATCCGCGCTTCGGCCACAACTTCGTCGAGTACGACGCGGATGCCCGCTGGCTCGTGCTGCACCGCGGCGAGGTGTCGATCGTGGTGAACTTCGCCGACGATCCCGCCGCCGTCTCCTGCGCGGGCGCGATACTGCTGGTCACGGATGCCGGGGTCGTAGTGGAGGACGGCACGGTCACCATGCCCGCGCACTCCGCCGCCATTCTCGAGTCCGGTCGCTGAGCTTGTCGAGCGCCCTTCGACAAGCCCAGGTAACGCGGCCTAGTAGTCGATCCGATGCGCGTTCTGCGCGTCTCCGCGCGGCGCCTTGGCCTTGAGCAGCGAGGCGGGACCGAGTGAGCCGCGACCGAACCGCGCGCTGACCGCATCCATGGTGTCTTCGGCCTCTCGCCAGCCGTCGTCGGTCTCCCACAGGCCCAGCTGCTGGCCCGCGGCGGGTGCGAGCTGTTCCATCCGCACGCCGATCAGGCGAATCGGCTCGTCGGAGCCGAGCGCCTGGTAGATGGTGCTGGCCTCCTCGTAGATGCGCCTGCCCAGGTCCGTCGGCTCGGCGAGCGTGCGTGAGCGGGTGATCGTGCGGAAGTCGGAGAAGCGCAGCTTGAGCACGACGGTGCGGCCAACCCAGCCCGCCGTGCGCAGTCGCACCGCCACGGCGTTCGCCTGGCGCAGCAGTTCCCTGCGCAACCGTTCGCCGTCGCGCTCGTCCACCTCGAACGTGACCTCGTGTCCCACGCTCTTCTCCATGACGTCCGTCGTCACGTGCCGAGGGTCGATCCCGTTCGCCAGCTCGTGCAGCTTGCGACCGGAGGCCTCCCCCACGGCGCGCTGCAGCACAGCGAGCGGCGTGGCCGCAATCTCGCCGACCGTGCGTAGTCCCCGTTTGGTCAGCGCCTCCTCCATCGCGGTGCCGACTCCCCACAGCGCACCCACCGGCAACGGGTGCAGGAACGCGAGCGTCTGCTCCTTGGGGATCACGAGCATGCCGTCGGGCTTGGCGCGGCCCGAGGCGAGCTTTGCCACGAACTTGGTCGCGGCGGCACCCACGGAGCAGTTGAGCCTCGTCTCCTCGCGCACCCGGCGTCGCAGCAACTCACCGATCTCGGCTGGAGACCCGAGCAGGCTGCGAGCGCCCGCGACATCGAGGAAGGCCTCGTCGATGCCGAGTCGTTCCACGAGCGGCGTCATGTCGTCGAAGATCGCCATGACCTGATTCGAATAGTGGCGATACTTCTCGAAGTGCGGTTCGAGCACGACCGCCTGCGGGCAGAGCCGCATCGCACGGGAGAGCGGGATCGCCGAACGCACCCCGAACTTCCTGGCCGGATAGTTGGCCGCGGTGACGACGGAGCGCGCAGACCTGCCCGCCACGACCACCGGCACATTCGCGAGCTCAGGGCGGTCGAGAAGTTCGACAGAGGCGAAGAACGCGTCGAGGTCGACGTGCAGGATCGTGGCCGATGAGCTGTCGACGGATGCCGCGCTCACCTGCCGCTGGCTGCCATCCTGTCTGCCCATGCATCGAGGCTAACCCGCGGCACCGACCTCCGGTGCCGGGATTCAGCCGAGCTTCGCGTGCATCCAGGCGAGCGGGTCAACGGCGCGGCCGCCGCCGAGACGAATCTCAAAGTGCAGGTGCGCGCCGGTGCTCGCACCCGTGCTGCCGACGAGGCCGAGCACCTGACCCGCGTCCACCGCGTCGCCGACACGAAGGCGCATGGATCCGGTCTGCATGTGGCCGTACACGCTCGTGACGGCCTGACCGCCGATGATGTGCTGGATCCTCACGTGCACACCGAGCGCCCTGTAGCCGGCGGCGCTGGTCTCGACGACGACCCCGGCCGCGATGGCATGGACCGGTGCACCGTAACCGGCATCGAAGTCGACGCCCTCGTGGTAGCTCGAGCATCCGGAACACGGCGAGACCCGCGGGCCGAAGCCGTCTGCGATGCGGCTGCCGGGATTGACCGGCCATTGCAGGCCCGGAGCCGAGGTGATCGAATATGCGTCACGGCTCACCGCCGCCGCCTCGGCAGCGGCGGGCACCCTGAGGGTCTGCGAGGCGAGCGCGGGAGTACCCTGCGTCTCTTGCCCGTAGGCGGGTGCCGCGTATCCACCGGCAAGCAGCAGCGCCGTCAGGGCGGAACCGAGAGCGACCTTGCGCCGCACCGCTCGCAGCGCGTCGAGCGGACGCGGCAAGCGGAGGCTGCGCGGTGCGCGGCGGCTCTGGGCAGGGAGGATGGCGTCGACGCGTCGACGCGCGTTAATGGTGGCTTGCGGCAAGGGCGGGAATCTCCGATGTCTGTCACACACACCCGGTAGCCGCATGACGGCATACGCACGTCATTGGGTGGGCTCGAATCCGAGCCGCCGCGCCTCTCAGCTGGGGATGTGGCACCCCGACCGTGGCGGAGCACTGAGGACGATCGACTACCCGGTCGGCGGAGTCAACTCGCCCGGGACATAGCTATCGCCTTGTTTCTCTGCGTCCACCCAAGACCATCAACCTTCGGATTCGCTGTGTATCGCCGACGGCCCCGAGTCGGCCGCTCAGCCGAGCAGGGCGGCGATCTTCGCCACGGTGTTGGCGTTCCGCGCCGTGACCGGCGCCGCGAACTGCTTCCAGAACGACTTCGGCACCCTCGACTGCAGGCTGCCCTCCGGGAACCACTGGTAAACCGCGCCGTCGCCGAGCCGCAGCACCTCGGGCAGCAGCGCCTCGGCATCCGGAAGTTCTATGTCTCCGAGCGGCGCGCTGAGAAAGGTCACGAACGACTTGGAACCGTCAGTGGCCACGTCGCCGAGCGGGTCGGCCGCGGCGATCGCCAGAAAGCGGTCGCGGTCGAGCACGAGGACGCTCGATTGCACACCGGTAGCCGCAAACACGGCCGCTTCGATCTCGGATGCCGCGCTCGGCGGCAACGCGCGCTCGGCTTCGAACACCACGTTTCCGCTGCGAAGCAGTGTCGTCACCTCGGAGAACCCGAGCCCGCGGAACACCTCCGCGAGTTCGGCCATCGAGATGGCCTTGGCCGTGCCGACGTTGATGCCGCGAAGGAGCGCCACGTGCTTCATGGCACGAGGCTAGCCGAGCCGCCGCCGTCTCGTCACGCTGGGTGCAGCCAGCTATACCCGGCTCGGGGTGTCAGCGGTAATGACTCCGCCTGACTTGGCTGCTGGGCTGGTGATGATGACCGATGAAACTCGCTCGGAAGGACAAGACCATGACCGTCGACGAACGCACCACTCTCGAACCCCGCTTGCGGCAACGCGGCGTGCGGAGGCTCATCCAGCGCCGCCCCATCGCAAGCTATTTCGTGCTCGCCAACCTGCTCAGCTGGGTCGCCTGGACGCCGTATATCCTGTCGCAGAACGGCCTCGGGGTCTGGGACTACACGTTCCCCAGGATCCTCGGCACCTCCCAGTTGCTTGGCATGCTGCCCGGCGCATACTTCGGGCCGATCACGTCGGCGGTCATCGTCACCGCCATCGCAAGCGGCAGGGCGGGCCTGCGCCAGTGGGGCCGGCGACTGTGGAAGTGGCGGGTCAACTGGCGCTGGTACGCGCTCGCTATCCTCGGCGTTCCCGCCGCCATCACCCTGATCGGTCTCGCCTTCGCTGGCGGCCACGTGCAGGCTCCGTCGCTCATGGTCCTCGCCGCCCTCGTGCCCGGCCTCGTCCTCCAGTTGCTCACCACCGGCATCGCCGAGGAGCCGGGCTGGCGCGACTTCGCCGTGCCGCGACTGCAGGCTCGCTACGGCGCTCTCGCCGGCGCCTTCATCCTCGGACCGCTCTGGGCGCTCTGGCACTTCCCGCTGTTCCTCACCGAGTGGGGCGGATGGCCGCACGCCGACTGGACTCGGCCGCTCACCTTCACGGTGTTCTGCGTGGCCTTCAGCATCATCATGACCTGGGTGTTCAACCGCACGGGTCAGAGCCTGCCGGTCGCGATGCTGTTGCACGTGAGCGTCAACAACTTCATCTCGATCGCGTGGTCAGACATCTTTCCGACCCTCGGTGCCAACGTGGCGCAGTTCGCTCTCATGGTGGGATCGGTGATCATTGCCACCGTCCTGCTCGTCACCACGCGTGGCCGGCTCGGGTACGTTCCCGAGGCACTCCAGTGAATGTTCCCTGATTGCGGCGAGACGGGAATACTCTCCAGGTCTATGCGTTTACATGCACTATGACACAACTCATAGACACTCACCCCGACTACACAATCGGCACCTGGAAGCTCGACCCGGCCCACTCCGAGGTCTCCTTCACCGTCAAGCACATGAAGATCAGCAAGGTGCGCGGCAAGTTCGAGAAGTTCGACGCGACCATCGTGACCGCCGAAGACCCGAAGGACTCCACCATCGAGGCCGTCATCGACGTCGCCTCCGTGAACACCGGCCAGGAGGCACGCGACAACCACCTGCGCACGAGCGACTTCTTCCTCGCAGAGGAGCACCCGCAGCTGACCTTCCGTTCAACCTCGCTCGCGGCCGACGGTGACGACTTCAGCGTCGACGGAAACCTCACCCTGCGCGGCGTGACCCAGCCGGTCACCCTGAAGGGCGAGTTCGGCGGCATCGTGACGGATGGCTACGGCCAGGTTAAAGCCGGCGCGACAGCCTCGACGAAGATCAACCGCCACGACTTCGGCGTGAGCTGGAACGCGGCTCTCGAGGCCGGCGGCTTCACCCTCGGTGATGACGTGACGATCAACCTCGACCTGCAGGTGGTGCTGCAGAAGTAGGCGCACTCAGCGGTGCTGCTCCACCTCGTGCTCCGCGTGCTCGGCGGGCTCGAGCTGGAAGGTCGAGTGGGCGACGTCGAAATGCTCCGCCAGGCAGCCGCACAGCGCATCCAGGATCTCGTCTGTTCGTCCCTCCCGGAACACGGCGGCTTCGACCACGACGTGAGCCGAAAAGACATTCGAGCCCGGCGTGATCGACCAGACGTGCACGTCGTGGAGGGAGACGACCCCCTGCTTGCTCAGCACGTGCGAACGGATGAGGTCGACATCCGTCCCCCTGGGCGCCGCCTGCCCCAGCACCCGCAGCACGTCGCGCAGCAGCATGAGCGCTCGGGGAAGGATGAGCGCCGCGATGGCGAGCGATGCAATCGCATCCGCCAGGTCGAAGCCCGTCAGCAGGATGACGACAGCGGCAACGGCCACGGCGACCGAGCCGAAGAGGTCGCCGAGCACCTCGAGGTACGCGGCGCGCACGTTGATCGACTCCCTTGCGCCGTCGCGCAGCACAAGGAGTGCGGCCACATTGGCGATCGCGCCCACAATCGCGACACCGAGCATCAGGCCGCCCTGCACACCGCCGTGCGGTTCGACGAGGCGCTGAACGGCCTCGACGACGATCGCGATCACCACGACGATAAGGATGACGCCGTTGATCATCGCACTGAGCACCTCGGCGCGACGATGGCCGAACGTGCTGCGGTCGTTTGCCGGGCGCGCTGCCATGAGGGTCGCGACGAGCGCGACGAGAAGGCCGGTGAGATCGGAGAGCATATGGCCGGCGTCCGCGAACAGCGAGAGCGAACCGGAAAGCACGGCTCCGACGACCTCGATGAGGAGAACCGCGCCGACGATACCGATGGCAATGCCGAGCCGCTTGCGATTGCCGACGCCCGCCGCGTGCTCGTGACCGTGCTGCTGTGCGCTCATCGCTCCCTCTCACCTCCACTCTAGGAAACGGTGGGCGCACGGGCCAGTGATCGGCGCAGTTGGTAACGACCACCATTCTCAATGGCCGAAGCATGCACGTCACACGCGGAATCATTTCTGCCTCGCGCGGCTTGACCTCCACGTGCAGAATGGGAGAAACATGGTGACCACCGACGACGAATACGACTGGCTGAGCCTGCAGAAGCAGGCGCACCGCGAGTTCGGGCGTGCCGTCGCGGCGATCACCGACTGGGATGCACCCACGCCGGACGCCGAGTGGAACGTGCGCGATCTCGTGCGCCACGTGGTGCAGGAACAGCAGTGGGTTCCGCAATTGCTCGCCGGGCTCACGGTCCCCCAGGCCAAGAGGCAGCTCGCGCGCCTCGGCGACGACCTGCGCGCCGAGTGGCGCCTCTACTCTCTCGCCGCCACCGCGGCGTGGGACGCGGCGAAGCCGGACACCCTGGTTTCGCTCTCCTATGAGACGGTGCCGGTCACCGAATACCTGCGCGAGCAGACGAGCGATGTCACCATCCATGCGTGGGACCTCGCGCGCGCGACGGGCGCGGATGAGTCGCTCGATCCGCTCCTCGTCGAGGCGGTCTGGACGGTCTTCGAGCCGCAGAAAGAGACCCTCGTGGCGAGCGGGCTCTACGCGAGCCCGGTGCAACTCTCGGGTGATGCCCCGCTGCAGTCGAGACTGCTCGCAATCACCGGACGCGACGACCGCCGATAGCCCGGCTCTACTCGCCCAGCGGCGCCACCACGAGGCTGACACCGAGCACGATCATGGTTGCGGCGATCACTCCGTCGAGGATGCGCCAGGCGAGCGGTTTCGCGAACACTCCGGAGAGCAGCCGCGCGCCGTAGCCCAGGGCGGTGAACCAGATGATGCTGCCGATCCCGGCACCCAGACCGAACCACCAGCGGCCGACATCCCCATGTGTGTTGGCGACGGAACCGAGCAAGAGCACGGTGTCGAGGTAGACGTGCGGGTTCAGCCAGGTGAGCGCGAGCGTGGTGAGCACGATGCTGCGCAGCGCCGACCCGTTGCCGCTCTGCTCGACCTCGAGGCGGCCGCCGAGGAACGCCCGACGAGCAGCGAGCACGCCATAGCCGACGAGGAACGCCGCTCCGAGCCAGCGGATGACCACGAGTGCGGCGGGGAACCGCCCGATCACGAGGCCGATGCCGCTGATCCCCGCGAAGATGAGCACGAGGTCCGACACGGCGCAGATCGAGACGACGGCGAACACGTGCTTCGCGCGGATGCCCTGCCGCAGCACGAATGCGTTCTGCGCGCCGATCGCGACGATGAGCGACAGCCCGAGTCCCAGCCCAGCGGCGAGGGGCAGCAGCACGGTGGCGGGGATGATCACAGCCTCGACGCTACGTCGGGGAGCGTCCTTACTCCAGCTAATGTTTCTACCGCAGCATTAGAATCGCTAATCATGGATCTCAAGTTCGACCAGCTCCGTGCCTTCGTCGCCGTCATCGACAACGGTTCCTTCGAGGGCGCCGCGCGCGAGTTGCGGATCACACCATCCGCCGTCAGCCAGCGGATCAAGGCCCTCGAGACCGGCGTCGGGCGCATCCTCGTGCAGCGCCAGAAGCCTGCGAGTGCGACGGAGTCCGGCGAGGCCGTGCTGCGGCTGGCAAGGCAGCTCGCCCTGCTCGAGAACGACACCATCGCGGCGCTCGACGCGAGCGGTGCGCGCGAGGCCACGAGCATCCCCATCGTCATCAACGCCGATTCGCTCGCAATCTGGGCGCTCCCCGCCCTCGCCGAAGTCTCCGCGAGTCACGGCGCCAGCTTCACGGTGTATCGCGAAGACCAGGACCACTCCACGGAACTGCTGCGCCGCGGCACCGTGATGGCGGCGATCACCTCGATCTCGACGCCGGTGCAGGGCTGCCTGGTGCGCCCCCTCGGGCGCATGCGGTACCGCCCGATGGCCACCCCCGAGTTTGTGGAACGATGGTTTCCGAATGGCGCGACGGCGGAGCGCCTCGCCGTCGCTCCGGTCGTGCTGTTCGATCGCAAAGACGACCTCCAAGACAACTACCTGCGCAGCCGCGGTGCGGCGCTGAACCCGCCACGCACCTACATCCCCGCATCGGCCGAATATGCGAAAGCCGTCGAACTGGGGCTTGGTTGGGGGATGCTGCCCGGCGCGCAGAGCGAGCAGCAGGAATCCGTGGGCAACCTCGTCGTTTTCGACCCCACGGGCATCATCGACGTGCCGCTGTACTGGCAACAGTGGAAGCTGCACTCGCCGCTGCTCACCGCCGTTGCTGACGCGGTTGCACGGGCTGCGGCACGACAACTCAGCTAGTGCTGACAAAGCAAGTGTTCGAAGCTCCGCTCAGTTCCAAGAGCTCCGTAAGCGTTAGTTTCCCAGTTGCGACCTTGTTGCATGGATCTTTTCTTCTCTTGCTGGCCCCGGTTCAACGGGTACCATTCCTTCTACCACCTAGTACCCGAGCAATCCATATATGTGGAGCGGTAGCAGCCTTCATCCGTTCAGCGGAGCACGTCAGCTTGCTTCTCTGGGAAAACAGGAGGGTAACGATGAAATTAGGAAAAGCGACACGACGATTTCTTCTTGGCACGGGGATGGCCGCTGCACTCATCTCCGTTGGCTTGATGATGCCAATGGCCGCCACTGCGGTAGGGGTCTCTATGACGCCCAGCGCAACACTCGCATCAGGTCAAGGCCGTGCTATTCGAGCGGCGTGGGGCGCAAATGCACCATACAAGGTCACCTTCCATTGTAATGTGACCAATTGCACCGATTACGTGACGTCGAGTACAACTTCAACATCCGTATCCCGATACGTAATTCTGTCAACTTGTACAGGAGCAGTCAGAACCTCGCCGATAAGCATCACGGAGACCGGCAGCGGAAGCACCAACGCTTCCACGACGACAACGTGGACGCGGGGTACTGCTTGCTGAGCCGCTCGGCACCGGGCGCGAGACGCTTGGAGCTTAGTCTTACGCCCGGGTCGAACCGCACGGTTCCAGTGCCGGACCGCATCCGGTGATCGGAGCAGTTTCGCGTTGGTGGCGCGCCCGCGCCGATGTCATCGCCACGTTCACGGTTTGTGTCGCGCTCGTCGCTCTAAGCTCACTTGGTGCCAGCGCAACGCTTCGTGTGGATCACGCCCTCGACGCAAACTGGCGCGGGGCGTACGACATTCTCGTCACGCCGCACGGACAGGACTTCGGCGGACAAAGCACCGGTGGCGTCGTTGATTCGAACTTTGTCGCGACAGCAGGCGCGGGTGGTATCTCGCTGGATGAGTTGGCTAAGGTACGCAGGATCGCCAATGTCGACGTGGCTGCTCCCATCGGCAACGTCGGCATTCTGCGGGATCTCGCGATCACACCGTCACTGTACATCTCGGACGACCCCAAAACTGGGCGCACCGACTTACCACCGCGAGCCGAGATGATCCGAGCGACGACGACGCTCACACGCGAGACTTCGACCAGAGTGGAGACGCTGTCGAGGAAGACTGGTCTCGTCGCGCTCGCACGACGCACCTCGGTCAATCCGATGAGCGCCACGGCCTCATCGATGGCGAGCCCGAGCGGCTTTGGCGTACAGACAGATGATTTCAGTTTCCAGGTGCCATTGGGCCAGCTGCCGGCATTTCCCTCGATGGTCATCGCCGTCGACCCGGCAGCGGAGGCAAGGCTGTGGGGCGCTCGCGGCACATTCCTGAAAGCGCTCAGTGCTGCGCCTGCGGATCGAAAAATCCATTCGGCTGCGGCCACTTGGGCGGGCATGATCGATGAGAAGCACTATCCCGTGCAACAAGCGGAGATATCAACGGCGGATAACGACCCTTCGACGGCGAACGGCGAGGTCGTGCCGCTCGTTGTCAACCGGTCGCAGACAGAATCACTCAAACTGAGCGTCACGATCCAGCGTGCCGCGCTACCCGACAACACGCTACCAGCGGATCCTGCGCAGCTCGAGGCTGCGGCGAAGAACGCGACATTCACCCCGTTCGTGACGCTGACAAAGGACGCATCAGCAGTCAGCCAGCCGTTCACAAGCCCGGCACTCGAGGTTCAGTGGCCCGGTTCTCAGCATCCTGTCGGCGACTCTGCCGGTACCTTCTTCTCGACCTCGACTGCGCTCGACCCAATGCTCGTCGGTAGGCCAAGTTACAAGAGGAGTGGCACAACCAGCCAAAACGGCACCCCGAGCTTTCGCCTGGTGCCCCAGGGCAAGATCGGGCCAGACGGGGGCTCTCTCGGAGGAGAGTTCGCGGAAGGCTCCGGTTCCGATCCCAGCGTCGGCGCAACCACAGCGTATCGACTTCCGAAAAAAACACGCGGAACGGGCTTTACGACCGCACTGCCTGCGCCGTTGGGCTCATTTACCGACGCGGAATTGGCAGATGAGGGGGCACAAACGACGTCGTATGCGCCGTCCGGCGTCTACAGCGCGGGCACGACCGTCGTGACCCGTTCCTCACGTCCGGCGATCGCGGACGGCACGACAGTTTCTCCGAACCTTTCCGGGCTCGACTTCATCACCCCCGCCCCCGGGGCGTTCACCGATCTCCAGGGTGGCGAGACGCTGCGTGGATCGACACCAATCGACGCGATCAGGGTACGGGTAGGTGGGATTACGTCATATTCACGATCCGGTCAGGATCGAGTATTCGCTGTTGCAAGCTCGATTGACCGCCTGGGGCTGGAAGCAAAAATCGTCGCCGGGTCCTCGCCGCAGCCAGTCGCTTTATATGTCCCAGACTACTTTCCCAGCGGCGCCGACAACTCCGACCTCGGTTGGGTGCGGCAGGACTGGACGACACTAGGTGCAAGTGTCACGGTCCAATCCGCCATGTCCGGGCTGACAAGATTGCTTGTTATTTTGGTCGGAATCGCGGTCTCCGTAGGACTCCTAATAACCCAATACATCACTGGAATAGCACGATCGCGTGAGGTCGCGATCCTAGGGAGAATTGGTTGGACCAGACGTAGAGTGCGACGACGTATCCTGGCGGGCTATTTGCCCGGCGTCGTCGTCGTGGTGGCGGTCGGCGCCACCTGCATCACCGCCATAGGCAACCAAGACCCGCTGAGCATGACTATGACGCTATCCATCACGGTGTTGTCGTTCGTCGCCGCAACGTTGGGCGCATTTCGCAGCCTCAGCCGTGACCACGATCGGAAAGGCATCATCCGGTCGCCCAAAATGGTGACGTCGGCCCGTGCGATAGCGCTTCGCCATCTCGAACGGTCACCAGGGCTTGCGGTGGCCCAGGTCGCCGGACTCGCCTTGCTTGGACTAACCGTGTCACTCACGAGCGGAGCTCTGGCCACGCAGCGACAAGCAGCAGGTGCCACGCGACTTGCGGGAGTCGTCTTCGACGCCGGTATCGTCGCCCTCGTCGCGCTAGGCTTCGCGGGTGCGCTGGCAGCATTCCTTCTCACCGTCACGGGTCGGCTCAGCGAAATCAAGCGGCGTCACGACGAGACAGCTCTGCTTCGCGCGATCGGATACCGATCCCGCGCCCGGAATGCATCGCACCGATACGAAATTCTGGTCGTAACCGTTATTGCGCTGGCTGCAACAACAGCCTTCGCCACCCCTGCGCTTGCACTGGCACCGATCGGGCTGCACTCGGTGCTGTTCGGTTTGATCGCCACCGTGATGGGAGGATTGGCCATGTCGGCAATGCAGAGCTGGAGAATCGGTTGAGCGATATGGATCCGAACACGGTGCTCTCCGCGGACGAAGTGACGATCACCTACCACGACCCGTCACGGGGACGCACCATCGCCATTGTCGAGGATATGGACATCGCCGTTTCCCGCGGGGACCTGTTCTGCATCGCAGGCCGTAGCGGATCCGGGAAGACGAGCATACTGAAAGTTTTAGCAGGTCTATCGCGGCCGCCAGCAGGCAATGTCCAGTGGCTCGGAAAGCCAATTGGAGAATTGACAGACGATGAGCGCGCAGACCGCCGCCGCCAGCAGGTCGGCTACGTCGACCAGTCTTCGTTCCTCATCGAAGACCTTTCCGCGTTGGAGAACGTCCTCATTCCCGTGGTTCCCGATGGACACCATGCGGTCAAACGCGCTCGGCGCGACGCGACGAATTTGCTTTCCACGCTGGGGCTTGAGCACAGATTGCATCACCTCCCGCATACCTTGTCAGGTGGCGAACGTCAGCGGATTGCATTCGCGCGTGCCTTGATCATGAAACCCCGCATCCTGATCGCCGACGAGCCGACGGCAAGCCTGGACCGCTACTGGGCAGACGTCGTAATTCGCGCACTGGTCGACTTCATAGCGGACGGAGGCGCTGCGGTCGTAGCCAGTCATGATTCGGCTGTGCTCCGTGAAGCGGGCACTGTCATCACTCTGGATTGAGGGGATGGGTCTTCCGCTCGGCTGGCAGCTGCGCTGAAGTCGGCTGCTCCCAGGACCGGGCTAGAAGCCCTCCGAGGCGTGCGGGACGTAGTGCTCGCTCAGGAGCGCGAGCTCGGCATACGACAGCTCGAGCTCAACTGCGGCGACTGCGTCATTGAGGTGGTCCAGCTTCGTCGCTCCGACGATCGGTGAGGTGACCGCGGGTTGCTGGGCCACCCAAGCCAAAGCGACTTGCGCGCGCGAAACCCCGCGGTCAGCCGCGATCACGGCCACAGTATCGGCGACCCGTCGATCCGCTTCCTCTGCCTGCTTGTACAGAGTCTGGCCAAACTGGTCTGACCCAGACCTCGTCGTTGCAGCATCCCACTCTCGCGTGAGCTTGCCACGGGCCAGAGGGCTCCACGGCAGCACCCCCACGCCCTGATCGAGGCAGTACGGGTGCATCTCGCGCTCCTCTTCGCGGTTGATGAGGTTGTACTGGTCCTGCATGGAAACGAAGCGGGTCCAGCCGTTCAGGTCGGCCGCGTGCTGGGCCGTGGCGAACTGCCAGGCGAACATCGAGGATGCCCCGATGTAGCGCGCCTTGCCCGCCCTCACGATGTCGTGCAGCGCCTCCATGGTCTCCTCGATCGGCACCTCGGGATCCCAGCGGTGGATCTGATAGAGATCGACGTACTCCGTGTCGAGCCGGCGCAGGCTCTCGTCGATCGCGTGCATGATGTGCCCTCGACTCAGCCCTCCGCCGTTCGGCCCTGGTCGCATCACTCCGTGCACCTTGGTCGCAATCACGGTCTCGTCGCGCACTGCGAACTCCCCCAGCGCCCGGCCGATTATTTCTTCGCTCGACCCGTTCGAGTAGACATCCGCCGTATCGAAGGTCGTGATGCCCAGTTCGAGCGCGCGACGGACGAACGGGCGGCTCTCCTCCTCGGACAAAGTCCAGCTATGTCCTCCCCGAGCCGGGTCCCCATAGCTCATGCACCCCAGGGTGACGGCCGAAACTTCGAGGCCACTGGTGCCCAACCGTGTGTATTCCATTCCCCCAGTCTGCCCCTCGGGCATACCGTTGTGCGATGGGGTCGAACAGCGAAAAGGAACTGCTCTACTTTCACGCTCCGGCCGAATGGGAGCAGTGGCTGGGCGAACACTTCGCGCGCACAGAAGGGGTACGTCTCAAGCTTCGCCGCAAGAACGGTGCGCTCCCCGGCATGAGCTACGCGGAGGCGCTCGATGTCGCCCTCTGCTACGGATGGATTGATGGCCAGGTCGGTGCGCTGGACGACGATTTTCACCTGCAGGTGTTCAGCCCCAGGCGACCGCGCAGCACGTGGTCACAGATCAACCGCGACCACGTCGCGCGCCTCGTGGCCGAGGGACGGATGCGACCGTCCGGCCAAGCCGCGGTCGACGCGGCCAAGGCGGACGGACGCTGGGATGCCGCGTACCGCCAGGCCACCCAGGAGGTGCCCGATGACCTGCAGCGCGCCCTCGACCTGAGCCCGGCCGCCGCATCGTTCTTCGCGACGCTCAGTGCGCAGAATCGCTTCGCCATCCTGTTGCGCATCGCATCCGTGAAGCGTGAGCAGACCCGAGCGGCCAAGATAGCGACCTACGTGGCGATGCTGGAACGCGGCGAAACCCTGTACCCGCAAAAAGGCTGAGAACGGCCTGAACGCCTCATGGGCACCCCCTGTTCGGGGGCCGTGCGAGCGTACTGTGGAGGACATCCACTACTCCCAAGGAGACCCGCATGAAGGCAGACAAGAAGCTATCCGACAATCTGCAGGCCGTACTCGTCGACCTGATCGAGCTCGGCATCCAGGGCAAACAGGCCCACTGGAACGTCGTCGGCAAGAACTTCCGCGACATGCACCTGCAGCTCGATGAGATCATCGCGGCCGCACGCCTCTCCTCAGACGAGATCGCCGAGCGGATGCGCGCGCTCGAAGTGTTGCCCGATGGTCGTTCGGAGGTCGTCACCAAGACGACGACGCTGCCGAAGCTCCCGCCCGACCAGATCGACACCGCGGACGTGGTCGGACTCATCACCGAGCGCCTGCGCGCCGTGGCAGACACCTGTCGCCGGGTTCACGACGAGGTCGACGAGGCCGACCCGACGAGCGCCGACATCCTGCACAAGGTGATTGAGACGTTTGAGCAGTTCGCCTGGATGGTCAGCGCCGAGCTGCAGAAGCCACGCAAGCGCGCAAGCTGAGTGGGCCACATCGCGACGTAGAGTGGGCGGGTGAGCATCAATACTCCCCGCCCCTGGCTCGAGAGCTACGCTCCGGGTGTTCCGCACGACATCACCCCACCGACGGGATCACTCTTCGACCTGCTGGAAACCTCGGTCTCGACGTATCCGAATCAGGTGGCGCTCGAATTCTTCGGCTCGACCACGAGCTACCGGGAACTCGGCGACCAGGTGTCCCGCGCCGCGGAGGGACTGCGAGCCCTCGGCGTGAAGGCGGGCGATACCGTGGCCATCGTGCTACCGAACGCGCCGCAGCACATCGTCGCCTTCTACGCCGTGCTGCGCCTCGGCGCGATCGTGATCGAGCACAATCCGCTCTACACGGCGCGCGAACTCCGCCACCAGTTCGAAGACCACGGCGCCAAGGTCGTGATCGCCTGGGACAAGGTGGTCGACACCATCAAGTCCTTCCCCGCGGATGTCGCCGTCACGACGATCGTCTCGGTGGACGTCACGCGGACGATGCCGCCCGTCACGCGCCTGGCGCTGCGACTTCCAATCCCGAAGGCACGCGCGGCGCGCGCGACCCTCACCAGCCGGGTCGGCGGAACGGTGCGCTGGGCGAGCCTCCTCAAGAGTTCGCCGGTGGCCGCAGACGTCCCGCGCCCGTCCTCCACGGACGTCGCGGTCATCCAATACACGAGCGGCACCACGGGCAGCCCCAAGGGCGCGACCCTCACACACCTGAACCTCAGCACCAATGCGGCTCAGGCTCGCGCCTGGGTGCCCACGATTGAGCGAGGAACGGCCGTCGTCTACGCCGTGCTGCCCATGTTCCATGCCTACGGACTCACGCTCTGCCTCACCTTCGCGATCAGCATGGGCGCGCGCCTCGTGCTGTTCCCCAAGTTCGACCCGCAGCTCGTGCTCAAGGTGTTGCGCAAGCGGCCGCCGACCTTCCTGCCGGCGGTGCCGCCGATCTACGAGCGCCTCATGGCCGCGGCCGAAGCCGACGGCGTGTCGCTCGCGGGCATCCAGATCGCCATCTCCGGCGCGATGCCGCTCGCCCAGTCGCTCGTCGAGCCGTGGGAGGAACGCAGCGGCGGATACCTCGTGGAGGGCTACGGCCTCTCGGAGACCTCACCGGTGCTCATGGCCAACCCGGTGGCACCGACGCGGCGCGCGGGCACCGTCGGTCTTCCGCTGCCCAGCACCGAGGTCAGGGTGGTCGATCCCGAGAACCCCACCGTCGACAGGGTCGGCGGCGACGAGGGCGAACTCATCGTGCGCGGTCCGCAGGTATTCGGCGGCTACTGGAAGAAGCCCGAAGAGACCGAGGCGGTCTTCGTCGCGGACCCTGCGGGCGGAGCGCCGTGGTTCCGCACCGGCGACATCGTCACGATCGATGACGACGGTTTCGTGCGCATCGTCGACCGCATCAAAGAGCTGATCATCACCGGCGGCTTCAACGTCTCGCCATCCGAGGTCGAGGAGGCGCTGAAGGCGTTCCCGGGCGTCGCAGACGTCGCGGTCGTTGGCTTGCCGAGCACGCACAGCGGCGAGGATGTCGCCGCAGCGGTGGTCATGCAGCCGGGCGTCGCGTTCGACGAGGCGGCCATTCGCGACTTCGCCCGCCAGGGACTCACCGCCTATAAGGTGCCGAGGAGCGTGGTCGCGGTCGAGGAGCTGCCCAAGTCACTCATCGGCAAGACGCTTCGGCGAGTGGTGCGCGAGCGGATGATCGCGGAGGCGACCGACTAGAACCGCGCAGCGGCGGCGGCGCGCCGAGGATCGCGCCCGGCACCGGAGTGTTTCAATCGGATCGTGGCCCAGACGAAAGATCGAGACTCAGCACCCCGGCGTCGAAATGCCAGCACTCGGCTGGCGGTCATGCTGCTCGCCGGCGTGGTCACCGCCGTCATCGTCGGCCTCACCTGGGAATGGCAGTTCGCGGCCGCAATCGGCTGGGTTGCCGCCGCCCTCGTCTACTCGGGGTGGACCTGGGCCATCATCGCGCCGCTCGACGCGGCGAGAACCAAGCGGCTGGCCAGTCGCGAGGACCCCACGCGCGGCATCTCGGACGTGCTCATCGTGCTCCTCAGCATCGCGAGCCTCTCCACCGTGGTGATCACGCTCGTGCAGGCCGCGCACGCGAACGGCGCCGTCAAGGGCGTGCTGGCCGGTGTCGCCCTCGGAAACGTCGCGTTGTCCTGGATCCTGCTGCACACCCTGTTCACGCTTCACTATGCGCGCATCTTTTACATCGATGGCGGCAAGGGCGTCAATTTCAACCAGGAGGATCCACCGCGCTACCTCGACTTCGCCTACCTGTCGTTCACCATCGGGATGACCTATCAGGTCTCCGACACCAACCTCACGACCTTCAACGAGCGAGCGATGGCGCTGCGGCACGCGCTGCTGTCGTTCCTGTTCGGGTCGATCATCCTCGCCACCACCATCAACCTCATCGCGAGCCTGACGAGCGGAGGCTGATCGCGCGGAGCGCTAGGCGGTGACGAAGTCGATGAGCTGCTCGACGCGACCAAGCAGCGCCGGTTCGAGATCGGCAAAGGTGCGCACCCGACCCAGGATGCGCTGCCACGCCCTCGCAATGTCCGCCTGGTCCTCGTGGGGCCAGCCGAGCGCATCGCAGATGCCGTGCTTCCACTCGATCGAGCGCGGCACGGTCGGCCACTCGCTCATGCCGAGTCGCGCCGGCTTCACCGACTGCCAGACGTCGACGAACGGATGCCCGACCACGAGCACATTGGCGCCGTAGGGTCCGCGAGCCACGGCATCCGCGATTCGGCTCTCCTTGGAACCGGGCACGAGGTGATCGACGAGCACACCGACCCTTCGACCCTTCGCCGGGGCGAAATCCCGGATGACCGCATCCAGGTGATCGACGCCCTCCAGGTACTCGACGACCACGCCCTCCACTCGCAGGTCGGAGCCCCACACCTTCTCCACGAGCTCGGCGTCGTGCCTGCCCTCCACGAAGATGCGGCTCGGAAGCGCCACCCTCGCCTTGTGCTCGGCGACGGCGAACGAGCCGGATGCGGTGCGCGCTGTGCCGACGGGACGCTTCGCAGGAGCCACGAGAACCACGGGTTCACCCTCGAACAGGAAGCCCGCGCCGAGCGAAAAGACCCGCACCTTGCCCCTGAAGTCCTCGAGCTGCACGAGCTTGTTCTCGATGCCGAGGACAGCACCGCAGAACCCGGTCTCGACCTCTTCGATCACCAGGTCGCGAGTGGCCTCGATCTGGCGCACGACGGATCGACCGGCGCTGCGCCAGTCCCCGGCGAGAGCGTCGGCTCCGTAGCGGTCCGGACCTAAGTCCTGGCTCATCGCTTGCTGTAGCGCACGATGCGATAGCGGATGCCCGACGTCGACACTGCCCAGCCGTCCGCGGGTTCCGCTGACTCGCGCTCCCACTCCGGGCCCAGGGTCGGCGCGAAGGCATCTCCCTCGACGCTGAGCTCCAGCTCCGTCACCACGACCACATTTGCCACGCCGACGGCATCGACGAAGACCTTCTCGCCGCCGATGATCCACACCTCATCGTCGTCGTCCGCCGCGTCGAGCGCGGCCTCCAGCGAGCCCACCACGATCGCGCCGTCGGCGTGCCAGGACGGGTTGCGCGTCAGCACGATGTTGTCGCGGCCCGGCAGGGGTCTCCAGCGCTCCGGCAGCGCATCCCAGCTCTTGCGGCCCATGATCACCGGGTGACCCATGGTGACGCGCTTGAAGTGGGCGAGGTCCTCTGGCACGTGCCACGGCATCCCGTTGTCTTTGCCAATGACACCGGCGGGCGTCTGTGCCCAGATGAGCCCGATGAGCCTGGATTCCACGCGCGCGTCGGACTCGCTCATACCGCCACGGGCGCCTTGATCGCCGGGTGGTGCTGGTAGTTCACGACCTGGATGTCGTCGAAGGTGTAGTCGAAGATCGACTCGGGCTTGCGGGCGAACTGCAGCGTCGGGTACGGATACGGCTCGCGCGAGAGTTGCAGTTCGACCTGCTCCACGTGGTTGTCGTAGATGTGGCAGTCACCGCCGGTCCAGACGAAGTCGCCGGGTTCGAGGTCGAGCTGGTGGGCGACCATGCAGGTGAGCAGCGCGTAGCTCGCGATATTGAACGGCACGCCGAGGAAGAGGTCGGCGCTGCGCTGGTACAGCTGGCAGGAGAGCTTGCCGTCGGCGACGTAGAACTGGAAGAAGGCGTGGCACGGCGCGAGGGCCATCTGCGGGATGTCCGCCACGTTCCAGGCAGACACGATGTGCCTGCGGGAGTCGGGATTGGAGCGCAGGTTCTGCATGAGTTCTGCGATCTGGTCGATGTGGCCGCCATCCGGAGCGGGCCAGGATCGCCACTGCACGCCGTAGACGGGGCCCAGTTCGCCCTCCGGAGAGGCCCACTCGTCCCAGATGGTCACGCCGTTCTCGTGCAGGTAGCGCACGTTCGATTCCCCGCGCAGAAACCACAGCAGCTCGTGAACGACCGACCTCAGGTGGACTCGCTTCGTGGTGACGAGCGGAAAGCCCTCGGCGAGGTTGAAACGCAATTGGCGGCCGAAGACGCTGCGCGTTCCGGTGCCGGTGCGGTCGGATTTCGGGGTACCTTCGGCGAGTACATCGCGGAGCAGGTCTTCATACGGCGTGTGCACGAGTCCACCCTATGTCTCGCGACCGACACCGACCGGACGCCACACGAGCCCGGAGGTGCTTCCCCCATTCGGGGGTCATTCCCAGCGAAGGTTCGTAGCGTCGAAGGACGACAACCGACTACCGAAGGAGACTGCCATGACTGACACCACCGCAAGCGTCGAGGTCAACGTCCCGGTGCGAACCGCCTACGACCAGTGGACCCAGTTCGAGTCGTTCCCGCACTTCCTCAGCTTCGTCGAGGAGGTCACCCAGCTCGACGACACCCACACTCACTGGCGCGTGAAGATCGCCGGGGCAGAGCGCGAGTTCGATGCTGAGATCACGGAACAGCATCCGGACGAGCGGGTCGCCTGGAACAGCACGACCGGCGACGTGAATCACGCCGGCGTCGTCACCTTCCACCGCCTGAGCGACAGCACCAGCCGGGTGACCGTGCAGTTGAGCTGGGATCCGCAGAACCTTACCGAGAAGGTCGGCGCGGTGCTCGGAGTGGACGATGCCGCCATCAAGAAGGACCTCGACAACTTCAAGGACTTCATCGAGGATGAGGGCAGCGCAAACGGTGCCTGGCGCGGGAACGTTTCCTGAGACCGCGACGGCACCGACCACCTCGTGGAGGCAGTATGACCGGCGAGATCAGCATCCGTCTGAATGAACCCGAGAGTCTCTACGAGCTCTCGATCGATGGCGAGCGGGTGGGCGAACTCGTCTATCGCAATCACGCCGATACCCGGGTCTTCCTGCACACGGAAGTGGATCCGGCGCACAGAGGCAAAGGCCTCGCCACGCGCCTCATCGCCTGGGCGCTCGACGACACACGTGACGCCGGAAAGCATCTGCGAGTGGAGTGCCCGGCCGTGACCGAGTATCTCAAGAATCACCCGGAAGCCGACTTCCGCTAGTCGCGCTGTGCCTGGCAGTGGTGCACCCTGCGGCGAAGGCCTAGCGGTCGACGCGCTTCATGACGTGCGCCGGGATGGCGACGGCCACAGCGATGGCGAGAATGCCGCCGATGAACATGAAACCCGGGCCCGCGATGTCCGGTCCGAACGAGTAGCCCATGAGAAGCAGGCCAGCCACGAAGAACAGGAAGGAGATCACGAAAGCGACGATGTGCATACTCGAACTTTAGCAAGCCCGCCGCGCGATTATCGCTCGATCGGGGCGAGCAGGATCCCGGTGTCGAGGAGTTCGCGGATGCTCGGCAACAGTTCCGCACTGAGCGATGCCTCATCGGCCTCCAGCAGTTGGGCCAACGCCGCGCAGATGGCGCGCACGCTCAGTTCTCCGTCGCAGGCGCCGACGAGTGCGGCGAGCGCCGTGCCGGCCTCGACCGAACGAGCGAATCCGCCGCCCTGTCGCAGCGTGATGACGGCGGGGTGCTCGTCGCCCGGCCAGTAATGGCGCTCCTCGGTCACGTCGCTCGCGACGACGAGCGTGGCGAGGCCGAGCGACTCGTCGCTGAGTGAGGACTGCCAGTCGTGGGCCGCGAGGCAGTCGGCCAGGTGCTCTCCGAGCCCCGCGGGATTGCTGCCGACCGCCTCGTGCAGACGTTCGAACCGCCGGAAGGGCGCGGAGCCATCCGCCCGCCTTCGCAGCAGGAGGTACCCGAAGCCGACGCTCTCGACGCCGCGCGCCTCGAAGTCGTCGAGCCAGGCTGCGTAGAGCGCATCGAACTCGGCGGTCGCGGGCTTCGTACCCCCGTCGCGGATCCAGGTCTCCGAATAGCTCGCCGCATCCTGCACCTCGCGTTCGATCACCCAGGCATCGAGGACCCGACCGTCAACCGTGGCAGCATCGACCCAGGCCGCGGCGCGATCGAGGCCGTCCTCGGCGGCACGGTACTCCCAGTTGCCGAGCAATTGCGCGATTCCACCGGGCACAAGCCTCGACGCGGCACCCCGGATGACCTCGGCCACGAGCGCATCGCCCATCATGCCCCCATCCCGGTACTCGTATTCCGGCACGACTCCGCCGCGAGGGGTGATGACGAAAGGCGGGTTGGAGACGATCTGATCGAAGCGCTCGCCGTCCACGGGCTCGAACAGGTCGCCCTGGCGAAACTCGATGTTCGAGAGCTCGTTGAGCTCCGCGTTGAACCGCGCCAGGGCGATGGCGCGGTGCGAGATGTCCGTCGCCACAACTCGCCGGGCGTGCCGCGAGGCATGCATCGCCTGGATGCCGCAACCCGTGCCGAGGTCGAGCACCGACTCCACCGTCTCGGCGATCATCAGGCCACTGAGCGTCATGGATGCGCCGCCCACCCCCAGCACATGATCGGGTCTCAGCGCGGCGCCGCTCGAGAGCTCGCCGAGGTCGCTCGCGATCCACCAGTGGCCCGCGCCGCGCCGATCGGTGAAGCCGTAGGGCCTCAGGTCGATGAGAGGCCGCACCACCTCGCCATCCGGTGCCGCAGGCTCGATGAGCCCGAGTTCAATCGCGCCGTCAATGCCGAGTGACGGCAATGCCGAGGCAACGGCGTCACGCGGCTGCGGCATCCCGAGCATGAGAAGCGATGCGAGCACCGCCGGGGCCGCGGGTTCGCGCCCCGCCACACGTTTCGCCTGAATCTCGCGCTGTGCAGGCAGCCGCTGGCCACGAAACAGCGCGGATGCCGCCCGCGCGCCCCAGAGCGAGTCGAGCGTCTCGACGTCGAAGTGCGCGGCACTGAGGTCGGATCTCAGCCTGTCGATGAGTGCGGATGTCACCGCCCCATTCAAGCGGACTTCAGCTGCCCTTCAGGACGGAGAGCACATTTCCTGCGGGATCCCTGAACCAGGCGATGTCGGGACCGCGGCCGCGAGAAATCCCCTTGGCATCGGTCGGGAAGTCCGCGTCCTCGTAGATCTTGGTCACCACTCCCCTGCCATTGAGGTCGTCGACCGCGGCTTCGACGTCGTCGACCTCGAAGTTCAGGATGGTGAAGGTCGCCGGCACGTGATTCGGCTTCCCGTAGACGATGACCGTCGCGCCGCTGCCGAGTTGCAGCTCGAGGATGCCCATGTCGTTCTCCGCGACGTCGAGCCCGAGCGTCTCCGCATAGAACCGCTTGGCGGCGGGTACGTCATCGACAGAGAACCCGCTGAACGCCTTGACCGGTGAGAACATGATGTGCTCCTTCGCACGCAGCACGGTGCTTCAGCACGGTCGTGCTGCCGCGTGCACCATCGTCACACCGCCGCCCCGTTCGCGCAAGAGCGGTCGCCGCTGCCGCCCACGCGATCAGGAAAGTCGCTCGCGCACGAGGGGAACCACCTCGCGTCCGAACAGCTCGATCGAGGTCATGAGCCTCTCGTGCGGCATGGTTCCGTTCGAGTACTTGAGATCGAATCGCGCGAGGCCAAGTCCCTTGACGGCGCGCGCGATCTTCGCGGCAACCGTCTCCGGCGAGCCGACGAAGAGCGCGCCCTCCGCCGCCTCCCTCTCGTACTCCTCGCGCGTCATCGGCGGCCACCCGCGTTCCTGTCCGATGCGATCGCGGTTCGCCTTGAAGTGCGGCCATAGTTCCTCTCGCGCCTGCTCATCGCTCGACGCGACGTGGCCGGGCGAATGGGCCGCGACCGGCAGTTCGGCCCGCTCGAACTGGTCGAGCGCCCTCTTGTAGAGGTCGACGTAGGGTGCGAAGCGCAGGGGATCTCCACCGATGATCGCGAGCACGAGAGGAAATCCGAAGCGGGCGGCCCGCACGACGGATTCGGGGCTGCCGCCGACACCGACCCAGGTCGTGATCGATCCGGACTCCGTCGGTGGATAGACGGATTGCTCGCTGAGCGCGGGTCGTGTCTCTCCGCTCCAGGTGACCGGCTTCTCCTTGAGGAGCTCTGCAAACAGCTCGATCTTCTCTTCGAAGAGCTGGTTGTAGTCGGCGAGGTCGAAGCCGAACAGGGGGAACGACTCCGTAAACGAGCCGCGGCCCAGGATGATTTCTGCACGCCCGTTCGACAGGGCGTCGAGTGTTGCGAAGCGCTCGAAGACACGCACCGGGTCGTCGGAGCTCAGCACGGTCACCGCCGAACCGAGATGGATGCGCGAGGTGCGGCTCGCGATCGCGGCGAGCACCATCTCGGGAGATGACACCGCGAAGTCCGCCCTGTGGTGCTCACCGATCCCGATGAAGTCGAGCCCCACCTCCTCGGCGAGCACGGCCTGTTCCACGATGTTGCGGATGCTCTGGGCGTGGGACAGCATCGATCCGTCCGCAGCCTCGGTCAGATCACCGAACGTGTCCAGCCCGAATTGCAGCGCCATGACGTCACCATTGCCTTCCTCAGGTTTCGCGAGCGTGAGCGCCCGCACCAACCTTGATACTGGCCGAACCGGCCCCACGATCACGATATTCCGAAGACGCGCCGATGGAGGGTGCGTCAGGCGGACTACTGGCGTAGTGTCAGCCCTATTGAAGCCGTTCGTGCTTCCGAGGGAGGGATGCCCTATGGCAGACAAATCGCCCAAGAAGAGCAGCGCCAAGACCGTGGCGGCCAAGTCTCTGAAGGAAAAGCGCGCCGATAAGAAGGCGAAGGCTGGATCCAAGAGCACTAGCGCCTGAGCTGTGTAGAGCAGTGCCGACAGGCACTACTGCGAGCACCGCGGCCAACAGTCGCACCTTCGGGAGCCGGACCCTCAGGGTCCGGCTCCTTTCGCTTGCCCCCGAGAAGTGCCCCTCGAAGTGCCCGCTCGAAGTGTCCCCCATTCAGGGGTAGACAAGTGTGCGCTGCCTGCTAATCTGAAGAGATCACCGAGGGGGGGGTGGTCGCTATGGAGGAAGCATCGGAAGGTTCGGTGTTCAGAACGATCGGCCTGCTCCTCTTTGGCCTTCTCGCCCTCACGGGATGCGCGATTCTCGCGCTCGTGATGAGCGTTCCCTCAGCCTCCGCGGCCGAGAGTCCCGAGACCGCGGCGCCACCGTCTATCTCCTCGCCAACAGCCCCGCAGTTCGTGCCGTCGCTGCTCGACGGGTCCCTCGACCAGGCGCAACGGGCGCTGTCAGCCACGGTGGATGCGGTTGCCTCACCGGTGCGCCAGACCGCTGCAACGGTACTGCCGCATACAAGCGCCACGGTGGAGCACGCGGTAACCGCGGTCGTCTCGGGCGCAATCGCCACCGTGACTCGGATTGTCGACACGGCGCCGTCGGTGGCACTGCCGACCGCGATCGAATCGCCGCTGCTCGAATACGCGGCGACTGCGCCGGCCGACTCGACATCCGCAACAGACGCCGCATCCGTTCCCGCGACGTCGGCGCGATCGACGGCGACGGTGGATCTGACGAAGGTCGAGCTCGCCGAGCCGGCGACCACTTTGCCGGAGCCACCGTCGCGCCCGGGCAACGACACGCCCGCGACCCCACCCGCAACGACACCTGGGCCCGCGCCGAGCGGCTCGAGCACCGACGCACCGCCCGCCGTCCTCGGCGAGCGCTGGGGCATCGTACTCGCGGTCGGCCGCGCCAGTTTCGAGAGCGACGCCGTTCCCGGCTCGCCGAGCTTCGGATTCGATTCCACTCCTGATTGATGGTTGTGGGCTGCCCCTGCGCGCAGCACGACGATCAGCGCTCCACTCGGAGCACTCACACCATCAATTCAAGGAGTATGAATCATGAAACGCATCATTTCGCGAGGGCTCTGGGGAGTCTTCTTCGTCGCCGGACTCTCGGTCCTCGGCGCAACCGCGGCGAACGCCGCGGAGACCAGCGGTCAGAACGGAACCGCATCGGGCAGTCAGGCGGTCGTCTCGCTCGGTGCGCCGATCGAGATCGGCGGCAACGCCATCTCGGTTCTCGGCGATTCGTCGAGCTCGGGTGCCACCTCGGGCACGACGACATCCGCGGCACCGTCAACGTCACCTGCACCGTCAACGACCTCAGGGGCCAATGCTCTGCTGGGAGGCACGCAGGCCATCGTCACCGGCGTCGTGCCGATCACCGCGCGGGGAAACGCGGTGTCGGTGCTGGGCGACAGCAGCAGCTCGAACTCGGGATCAACGACAACGACGCCCGCGACAAGCGGAGCATCCGGGTCGACGACCTCGGGCGAGAACGGCACCGCGAGTGGCACGCAGCTCGTGCCAGCGGTCACGGCACCGATCGGGGTGAGCGGCAACGCGATCTCCGTGCTCGGCAACAGCGACTCGACCGGGAGCACTACGGGCGCGAGTGAGCCGGCAACGGTGACGGATGCCAGCGGTACGACCGCCGGCAGCACCACCGGCGAGAACGGGCTCGCCAGCGGCACGCAGGTGATGCCGCTGCTGATCGCACCGGTGGGGGTCAGCGGCAACGCGATCTCCCTCCTGGGCGACAGCCGGTCGACCGGCGGAGACTACGGAATGACGGCCCCGGCAACGGGAACCGATGGCACGACCACGGGCGGTGCGGGTACCAGTGACACCACAACGGGTGCGGCTGGTACGGCCAGCGGCACCCAGGTGTCGCCCACGCTCGTAACGCCGATCGCCCTGAGCGACAACGCCATCTCCGCGCTCGGCGACAGCGGTGCCCCCGGGGTCGGTGACGCCGGGATCACTCCGGTGACGCTGCCGACGACAGCGGTCGCTGCAGGGCCGGCAGCCGTCGTCCCGGTCGGCGAAACGATGCTCGCATCGCTTGGCACGACCCGCTTGGCCTACACGGGCACGGACACCGCACCCGCACTCGGCGCGGCCGTCCTGGCACTCCTGACGGGGCTGGCAGCGACCGCGTGTGCACGGATCAGGCAGCGCACCCTGTAATCCCAACAACAGCAGTGACGGGGCGTCGCCGGCCAGTCCGGCCGGCGACGCCCGCAGCGCTGTGCCGCGAAGACCGAGGGTGTGGACCTCGGAGGTTTGGATGTCGGACGCTGGCGGAATAATCAGTCACGATTCTGCGCTTTCTTTGCAGTAGTTTCTCGCGCCCCCTTTCCCCCTTCTCGACAGGACTCACATGACCGAGAACACGTCCGCCACCTCCGCGCCATCCACGCCAGCTACCTCAGCACCCACCGCCACCGGATCGGTCTCCGCCACGGAGGCACGGGAATCGCGCAACCGCCTCGTCATCACGCTCCTTCTCGTCTCGACCTTCGTTGTCATCCTGAATGAGACGCTCATGGGCGTGGCTCTGCCGCACCTCATGCGAGACCTGTCGATCTCGGCGTCCGCGGCCCAGTGGCTCACCACCGCATTCATGCTCACCATGGCCGTGGTCATCCCGATCACCGGGTTCCTGCTGCAGCGCTTTCATACCCGGCCCGTCTTCATCGCCGCCATGACGCTGTTCAGTGCAGGCACGCTCATCGCCGCCGTTGCCCCGGGCTTCGAGGTTCTGCTGGTTGCACGCGTCGTGCAGGCCACCGGCACCGCGATCATGGTGCCACTCCTGTTCACGACCGTGATGACGCTGGTGCCGGAGCACTCTCGCGGACGCACCATGGGCAACATCTCGATCGTGATCTCGGTCGCACCGGCGATCGGACCGACCATTTCCGGCTTCATCCTCAACGTGCTCGACTGGCGCTGGATGTTCATCCTCGTGTTGCCGATCGCGATCACCGCGCTCGTCGTCGGGGCGGTGCGCGTTCCCAATGTCACCGAGCCGCGGGTGACCCCCATCGACGTGCTGTCCGTCATCCTGTCGGCATTCGGCTTCGGCGGCATCGTGTACGGGCTCAGCAACCTCGGCAGCCCCGGAAGCGGAATCACGACCGTGTCTGGATGGCTGCCGCTCGCCGTCGGTGCGGTGGGGCTCGCGCTGTTCATCTACCGGCAGCTTCGGCTGCAACGGCGCGACGAGGCGCTTCTCGACCTGCGCACCTTCCGCGCCTCGAACTTCAGCTACGCCATCGGGATGATCGCGATCAGCATGGTCGCGCTCTTCGGCACGATCATCCTGCTGCCGATCTATACCCAGAACGTGCTCGGGCTGGATGTGCTCGCCACCGGACTCCTGCTGCTGCCCGGCGGCCTCCTGATGGGCATTCTCGCCCCGTTCGTGGGACGGCTCTATGACCGCTTCGGGCCTTCCCCGCTCGTCGTGCCCGGTGCCATCATCGTCAGTGCCGTGCTCTGGTCACTCACCCTCCTGGGCGAACGCACGTCCTTCTGGTGGGTGCTCGTGGCGCACGTCGCGCTGAGCCTCGGCCTCGCGCTGCTCTTCACACCGCTGTTCACCGCCGGTCTCGCCGCGCTCAAGCCGGAGCTCTACTCGCACGGCAGCGCCATCCTCGGAACGATCCAGCAGGTGGCGGGTGCCGCGGGCACCGCCCTCTTCGTCACCGTGATGACCGCACAGGCTACCGGACTGCTCGCCGAGAACGCGTCCCAGTCGGCCGCGACCGCGGGCGGAATCCACTCGGCTTTCATCTACGGCGCGATCATCTCGCTGTTCGCCATCCCTGTAGCGTTCTTCATCCGCAAACCCGCGGCGACCGAGGCCGTCGTCGCGCGCTGACCCCGTTGGGTGTGTGCCCGAGCGCTCGGTACTGCTTGCTCAGTACTGGTTGCTCAACATCGTCGGCTCGTGCTCGATCGCCGGTGCGTGACGTGCCCTCTTGCCGAAGACGTATCCGGTCCAGCCCGCGATGAGAGCGATCCCCAGCGTGATCGAGATCTGACCGCTGAAACTCGCGTAGCGAGCGGGCGAGAGCGCCGCGCCGTGCAGCATGGATTCCGATGCCGGAAGCCCCGGATAGAAGGCCATTCCCGACAGCGGCGCGTACGAGGCCCAGCCGAATGCGAGCGTCGAGCCACTGACGAGAATAGCGAGACCAGCCAGGAAGAAGATGCTCCCGACGATCAGAATGGCCCAGCGTCGCGCGAATGGAGCAAAGGTCATGTCCACACGCTACAGCATGCCGTGAACCGTTCGGTACACGCGTCGACGCTCCACGCGAACGCGCTGCGCGCGGCGATGGGCACGCGCTCCTACGCCTCCACGGCCGGTTCCCGCCAGTACCTGCGGCGCAGCACCGCGCGTTCGAGGAGCGTCCACGCCGTCGTCGTGACAAGGTAGAGCGCCGCGGCCAGCGGCACGAACGCGGCGAACACCACGGTCATGAAGGGCAACCAGCTCAGGATGCCGGCGAGTCCCGCGAGCGGCGCCGCGGCATCCGTCGGCTGTACGGGACGAGCGAGCCGCTGTGCGGTTCGGCGCGAGAACCAGGCCGTCGTCGCCATGATCGCGAAGAGTGCCGCGTAGAGCAGCACGCCGGAGCCGCCGACGCTCCCCGAGACGAGGTGCGCGAACGAGGTTCCGAGGGGCACGCCGAAGAGGTGCTCACCGAGCAGCGCGTTGTCGTGTCCGTCGACGGTGCCGCGAAGAAAGAGCGCGTACACGAGCGACAGCACCGGCGCCTGGGCGAGCGTCGGCAGCATCCCGGCAAACGGGGAGGTCTTCTCGGCCCGATAGAGCGCGAGGGTCTTCTCCTGCAGCAGCTGCGGGTTCTTCTTGTACTTGCGCTGGAGTGCCTGCAGCCTGGGCGCGAGCCTGCGGCGAACCCACTCTGCCTTCACCTGCGAGGCGCCGACGGGGATGAGTGCCGCGCGCACGATCATGGTGAGCGCGACGATCGCCACCGCGGCACTCGCGGTGCCTGCGATGGGGTTGAACAGTGTGGCCAGGCCTTGAACGAGCGCGTAGGCGGCGTCGAAGACAGCGGCGACGGGAGGAAGGGCGAAGAGGTCCACGAATTGAGTCCTTGCGGTGAGAGCGGATGGGTGGCCGTGTGGCCACGCGGTCTCCGCTCCCCCGCTTCCCGGACTGAATCAGAGGGAAGGCTGAATCAGAGGGAAGGCTGGGGCGAGTTGAACTGTCGCGCGGCCGGGATCGACCGCGAGGGTGCTCTCGTACGCGGGCGCCCAGCAGTCGCCGGATGCGATGGTGCGGGCATGCCGCTGAGCGCTTCCCGGTGGGCGTGGGCGCGCCTGCCGACCACGAGCTCGCGCGAGCCGGCCACGAGAGCGGCGTAGCGCACGGCGACGATACCGGCGATCGCGACGGCGGCAATGCTTGCGATGAGAACGCCGGTCTGCCCACCCTGCGCGACGGCGAGCGCGACGAAGAGCATGGTCGAGACCATGAGCATCCGCCTGTGCAGTGCACGCATGGCTTCGACGCTACAACACCGGATGGGTGAGCCCCATACACCGGCCAGAGTATTCGCTCACGGCGGAGTCAGCGCGCCGCCGGGTACAGGGGACTTTCGGCTGCCCTGAGGTGCTCCGGAGGCGCCGGTTACAGTTCCTTGCGCCGGAACAGCACGGCCGCGAGCGCGACGAGCACGATCCAGAGCGCGAGCGACGTGGTGACCGGCCACAGTGACGACGGTGTTGTGGTGTGCGCCGCGAGGGATGCCGCCTGGCCGGGCAGCCCCGCCGGAGAGTACTCGCTGAGCGGCTTCCAGATCGACGCGATCGAGAGCAGCACGTAGGCGCCGATCCCCGCACCGGCCGCTCCCGCGGCCGACGGGATGAGCACCGAGAACAGCGTCATCAGCGCGACGAACAGCACGCCGTAGACGAGCCAGACTCCCGCCGCCGACCACAGTGGCCCACCCGGCGCCGTGCCGAAGACGATCGCCGTGACCGCCCAGGTGAGCAGCGTTCCGACCACCACGAGGACCGCGACGAACACCGAGTGCACGACGGCCTTCACGACGACGAAGGCGCTGCGCGAGACGGGCTTCGTGAGCACAAGGATGGCCGTGCCGCTCTTCGTCTCTGAGGAGACGATGCCGCCGTAGATGATGATGAGCGCGAACAGGGTGATCTGCGAGAGATTCTTGACCCAGCCGGAGTATGCGTCGAGGTAGCTGGGGGTCGGGATCTCCATGTGACCGAGCTGGCTGCCCGCGAGAGCCCCGATGATCTCGGGAGTGAAGCGGGCGAGCACCGGCCCGCTCAGCGCGAAGAACACGATGATCGCGGGCAGCACCCAGATGCGCCAGGTGCGCAGGATCTCGCTCAGCTCCTTGCGGGCGAAGATGCCGTAGCCGTTCACGACGCACCGCCTCCGACGAGTTCGACGAAGACCTCTTCGAGGCCCACCTCGCCGGCGTCCATTCTGGACAGGCCGGCGCCGAGTGCGCTGACCATCGTGGGGAGTTCGCGTTGGGCGGCAGCGACATCCGTCACGGTCACCTCGATCGAGCCGTGCGAACCCCGAGTGACGGATGCCGCCCAGTCTCGCAGCGCGATGGCTGCGGCAAGGTCGTCAGCGCGCTCGGTGACCTCGATCAGCACCTTCTGCTTGCCGTAGCGCTGCTTCAACTCGTCGATGCCCGCCTGCGCCACGACGCGGCCGTGGTCGAGAATGGCGACCGAGTCGCAGACGCGCTCGACGTCGCCGAGGATGTGCGTGGAGAAGAACACCGTCGTGCGCCCGCGCAGAGAGACGATCATGTCGAGCACGTCCTTGCGACCCATCGGATCGAGCGCGCTCGTCGGCTCATCGAGCAGGAGCAGCCGCGGGGCGTTGATCAGCGCCTGGGCCACACCGAGTCGCTGCTTCATGCCACGGGAGTAGCCGCCGATCCTGGAGCCGACGTCGCTGAGGCCGGCGAGATCGAGCAGCATGGCGGTGCGTTCGGTCAGGAGGGAACCGGAGATGCCGAAGAGACCGCCGGTGAAGCGCAGGAAGTCCTCCGCCGTCATCCACTCATAGAAGGCGGGCACATCGGGCAGAAACCCGATCTGCGCGCGCACGACGTTGCCGGCGGCGGCGACGTTCTGACCGAGCACCTCGATGGAGCCCGCGGTGGGTCTCGCGAGCCCGGTCATGAGGCGCAGCATCGTGGTCTTGCCGGCGCCGTTCGGTCCGAGGAAGCCGAAGATCGAACCCTCCTCCACCGAGAGGTCGATCGCGTCGAGCGCGCGCTTCTGGCCGTAGGACTTGGTCAGGCCGGTCGCCCTGATCGCTGGGGTCACGGGTGATTCTCGTCGTCGCGACGCCCATAGAGGCGGTCCGCGATGCCCTCGGGGTTGCTCGCTGCGCTCTGAGCCGGGCCTTCGACCGGCGCGGCGGCCTTCCGCCCGATCGCGAAGTACAGGATGGGGCCGATCACGTTCAACAGGATGATGATCGCGACCCACACCCACTTATTACCGAGCGCGACCTGTTCCACCGGCCGCCGCACCAGGCTGACGAGCGCGATCACGGCGAGGGTCACCTCCGCGAGCAGCAGCACCCCGAGCCCGATGAGAACCGCCGGTGGCAGGGTGGAAAGATCGAAGTTCGTCACGCGGCCTCCTCGATAGATGCGTGCTTCACTGCGAACTTATCAGGATGTGCTGCCCTGGACGGCGGTGGCGTTGCCTCGACGCTCGCGCGGCATCCGCAGGGCGTAGAGGGATGCCGCGAGCATCAGCACGACACCGGAACCGAAGGCCGCCGGGAACGAGATCGAGTCGACCAGGGCACCTGCAACGAGAGGACCGACGACCGCACCGAGGTCGGAGAAGGCCGAGAAGATGGCGACGGGCTGGCCGCTGCGACCGCCGGCATCGCCCACAGCGGCGGCAGGCGCCGTGCCCATGAAGGCCGCCGCGATGCCGTAGACGCAGAGGAGGACGATGAGGGTCCAGATGTCGCCGACGAAAGGCATCGCGAGCAGCATCGCGGCGCCGAGCGCATGGGCACCGACGATGGCGGGCCTGCGGCCGATCTTGTCGACGAAGGTGCCAGCGGGCCCGAGCGCGAGGGTTTGTGCGACGGCGGCGATGGCGAAGGCGATGCCGGTCCACAGTTCGGGCTTGTGCAGCATCTCCACCACGAGCACCGGGATGAGCGCGCTGCGCACGCCGAGAGATGCCCAGCCGGAGGCGAAGTTGGCCAAGCACGCGGCTCGGAATCGACGGTCGAGGATCACGACGCGGAATGGAATTGCCGGGGCAACATCCGTACTGCCGTCGTTCTTGTGCTTCGACACCGGCCGCAGGAAGGCGAGCCCGACGACGCCGGCGATGACGAGGGTGGCGGCGTAGAAGAAGAACGGGGCGCGCAGCGAGATGATGGCGAGCACTCCCCCGATCGCCGGCCCCGCCATGCCGCCGATGAGGAAGCCGCCCTGGTAGAACCCGACGGCGCGACCGCGCATCGATGGCGCGGTGGTGCCGAGCAGCAGCGTCATCGCCGAGATCGAGAACATCGCCGAGCCGATGCCTCCGGCGCCCCGCAGCACCAGCACCTCGACGTAGGTCTGTGCGAGGCCCACCATCGCGCTCGAGACGGCGACGATACCGATGCCGATCGCGAGGATGGTGCGCTCACCGATCCAATCGATGAGCTTTCCCACGAAGGGGCTCACGGCGAGGCGCATGAGTGCGAACGCCGAGACGACCGCGCCGACCTCGGTATATCCCACGTGGAAACTGCGCACGAACACGGGCAGCACGGGGATCACGACGCCGAATCCGACCATGACGAAGAAGGCGATGATGCCGAGCACGATGACCTCGCGGGACAGGCGAGGCTTCAGCGTGGGAATCGACACCACATCAGGCTACGGGGTGGCAGCGACTTCGGCCGTCTCAGGGGATGAGCGCGAGCTTTCCGCCCGGATGTCCGTCCTGAAGGAGGCGCAGCGCCTCGAGCGCGTCGGACAGCGGGAAGGTGCGCGCCACGGGCACGACGAGTCGCCCCTCGGCGGCCAGCTCGATGAGCCGGCCCCGCACCGAATCGCGGTAGGCCGTGCTCTCCGGCCCGCTGACGAGCTTGAGCCCGGATCCGCTGGCGCGCTGCTGCGCCGCGGTCGTCACGATGCGTGCGCGGTCCTTCACGAGCGCGAGCGAGACATCCACGGCCTCGTCGGTGCCGACGGTGTCGAGCGCGACGTCCACCCCTTCGGGCGCGAGAGCGCGCACTCGTTGCTCAAGTCCGTCGCCGTAGCTCACCGGTTCGGCGCCGAAGCGCTCGAGCAGCCCGAAGTTCTTCTCGCTCGCGGTACCGATCACGCGAGCGCCGAGCATCTTCGCCTGCTGGATGGCGCTGACCCCGACGGCCCCGGACGCGCCATGAACGAGCACCATCTCCCCCGCCCGCACGTCGGTGACCCGCAGGGCGTCTGCCGCGGTCGTGCCCGCCAGCAGCAGGTTCGCGGCCTCGGGCCATCCGAGGCTCGCCGGCTTGGGGAACACGTCCTTCGCGGGGACGTTGACACTGGACGCGTAGCCGCCCCGAATGCGGAAGGCGAGCACTTCATCGCTGACCGCAACGGTGCCGCTCTCGTTGCCGGGACCCACCGCCGTGACTCGGCCGGCCACCTCGTAGCCGATGGGCACAGGCAGGTTCGCGGGGTCACCGGTTCGGATGTGCTTGTAGTCGGCGGGATTCATGCCGGCCGCGCGCACCTCGATGGTGACCTCGCCGTGACTGGGCGCCCTGAGTTCCGCTGTCTCGAAGGCGAGCACGTCGAGTCCACCGAACGCGCGGGCGACCCACCTCTGCACCGTGTCGGTCGTTCGTGCCTCAGACACCCTTCAGGCCCCGAGGAAGAACTCGGTCAGTATCGGCGCGAGAACATCCGCTGCCGCTCCGTGGGCCTGCTCCTCCACGGTATAACGCCGAGCATCCGGAACGGCGGCGACGACAGCGTCCGAAGCGCGACCCGCCCAGACGGCGCTCGCACCACCATCGAGCACGAGCACGGGAATCGAGATACGACCGAGTCGCTCCACCGACACCCGGCGATCGCCCGTCACGGCGAGGTCATACGCGGTCGTCGGGGCGATGGCGACCATACCCGGCCAGTAGGCAGCCTGGCGTGTCCAGGCGATGACGCTGTCGTCCGCGCCGGTGAGTCGCATGAACGCCTCAACCGCGGCGTCATGGTCGCCCGCGTCGAGCGCGGCCAGCACAGCCTGCCCCTCCGGCTCACCCTGCTCTGGGTCAGCGGGGTCGTAGGTGAATGGTGGCTCGTAGACGGCCAGTCGCTCTATCGGCAGGCCGCGTGCCGCAGCCTCGAGCGAGAGGATGCCGCCGGAGGAGTGTCCGTAGACGTAGACCGGCCTGCGATCGGCACCCGCGACGGCAACGAGGGCGGCGATGTCTTCTATCTCGCGTTCCACGCTGTACGGCTGCGTATCGGTGCTGTCGCCGCGACCGCGCCGATCCACCTCGTACACGGTGAAGCGGTCGGCGAGCACGTCCCTCAGGCCGTAGCCGCCCTGTCTGACGCTGAACGCCCCACCGATCAGGATGAGCGCGGGTCCGCTCCCCGCGCGCTCGTAGGCGATGAGCGTGCCGTCGGCGGACCGCACTGTGTCGAACGGCCCGGCCGGGATGAGTTTCGACTCGGACACCACCGCCTCGAACTCCTGCGGATCGATCAGCGCATCAACCTGCGCGAGATCGGATTGCACGCCATCTGAGTGCGTAGCGTCGGACATGTGGCCCCCTGTGTGCTGCGGATTCTGCTCCGAAACACGCTACCCGAGTCGACGGCGTGCCGCGATGACTACGCGAGTCCCATCGCGCTCGCGGTCAGTTCGACCGAGCGCAACCTGTCGGCGATGAGCGGTGACTGGTGGGCGATGATGAGTTCATCCGCTCGCGCGGAGGCCGCGAAGTTCTGCAGGAAGTCGCGCACCTCATCCGCTGTGCCGACCGCGGAGTACCGCATCATGTTCGCGATCTGACGACCCTGCGGCGTGGTGAGAAAGGCGTCGATCTCGTCGTCGCTGTAGTTCGGCGTGGCTTGGCTCGCGCCGCCGAGCTCCACGGCCACGGGGCCGCGCGAGATCATGCCGCGCACCCGCGCCCTGCGCGTCGTCTCGAACTGGCGCACCGCATCCGCCCCGTCGTCTGCGGCGATCACGTTGACCCCGGCGATCACGTACGGCTCGGCGAGCTGTTCGGACGGCTGGAAGTCCCGCCGGTAGGTCTCGACGGCCTCGAACAGGGCGTCGGGCGCGAAGTGCGAGGCAAAGGCATAGGGCAGCCCGAGGGCGGCCGCGAGGGTTGCGCCGAAGAGAGACGAGCCGAGGATGTACAGCGGCACGTTCGTGCCCGCACCGGGAACCGCGCGCACTCCCGGGATCACGGACTGCCCGCGCAGGTAGCCCTGCAGCTCGAGCACGTCCTGCGGGAACTCGTCTGCAGAGGCGGGATTGCGACGCATCGCGCGCATGGTGTTCTGGTCGCTGCCCGGCGCCCGGCCGAGACCCAGGTCGATGCGGCCGGGGAACATGCTCTCGAGCGTGCCGAACTGTTCTGCAATGGTCAGCGGCGCGTGGTTCGGCAGCATGACGCCCCCCGCACCCAGGCGGATGGTCGAGGTGTGCGCGGCCACATGACCGATCAGAACACTCGTGGCCGAGGATGCGATCGTCGGCATGTTGTGGTGCTCGGCATACCAGACGCGCGTGTAGCCATGCTCTTCCGCGGCTCTCGCGAGAGCGATGCTCGACTCAAAGCTGTCCTTCGCGGTCTGCCCCTCGGCAATAGGGGCGAGGTCGAGGATGGAGAGTGCGATGGTCATCTACAGGCTTTCGTGTTGGCGCTCGGCCGGCATGCACCGGCTCCTGTCAAGTCAACAGCACGCGCCTGATTATCGTTCCCAGCCCACGGTTGCGCGGTGCCCGTGCGGAAGCGAGCATAAGAGAATGCCGACCCGACTGCTCATGCTGGCGGACACGCACGTGCCCAAACGTGCGCGGCGCCTGCCCGACGAGGTGTGGCGCGAGGTCGAGAAAGCGGATGTTGTCGTGCACGCGGGCGACTGGGTCGAGGCCTCGCTGCTCGACGAGCTCGACGCACGCGACGCTCGCGTCCTCGGAGTGTGGGGCAACAACGACGACGCGGAACTGCGGGCGAGATTGCCGGAGGTCGCCCGCGAGACGATCGACGGCATCCGCTGTGCCGTTGTCCACGAAACGGGCGCGGCGGCCGGTCGCGAGGCCCGCTGCGAACTCGCCTATCCAGACGCCGACGTGCTCGTCTTCGGCCACAGCCACATCCCCTGGGACACGGTCACCCCGCGCGGGCTGCGCCTGCTGAACCCGGGCTCCCCCACCGACCGCCGCAGGCAGCCGACGTGCACGTACCTCACCGCCGTCGCCGATGCAGGCGAACTCCGCGACGTGCGCCTGAGGGCGATCGAACGGCGCTGAAGGCGCGTGGCACGTTTGCACCGGCTCAGCCCACCGGTAAGACTGTGAGTAACGACCAACGAGACGAGTTCCGGATGCCAGAAGAATCAGAAGGACGCGTCGCGGTCTACATCGACTTCGACAACATCGTCATCTCCCGCTACGACCAGAAGCACAAGCGCGGTCGCGGCAGGCAGGACAGCCTGCGCGAGATAACCCAGGAGTCGCTGCGCGCCGACCCGGCGCTGGCGGCTCGACTGGCCGAAGCGCGGGTCGATCTCGGGGCGGTGCTCGACTTCGCCTCCTCGTTCGGCTCGATCACGGTCAGTCGTGCCTACGCAGACTGGTCGATCGAGGTCAACGCCGCCTACCGCGATCAGCTCATGGACCGCGCGGTGGAACTCGTGCAGCTCTTCCCGGCGGTCCGGCCAGCGAAGAACGGCGCGGACATCCGCCTCGCCGTCGACGTCGTCGAAGACCTGTTCCGCCTGCCTGACATCACCCACGTCGTGATCGTCGCGGGCGACTCCGACTACATCGCGCTCGCCCAGCGTTGCAAGCGGCTCGGGCGCTATGTGGTCGGCATCGGCGTCGCCGGTTCCACAAGCAAATTCCTCGCCTCCGCCTGCGACGAGTTCGCCGACTACGACGCGCTGCCAGGCGTCACGGACGACGAGGATGACGAGGCCGAGGCCGCGCAGGAAGCGCCCGCGGTCGAGGCAAGCTATGAGCCCGCCAAGGCGGGACGCAGGGCGACTCGTGCGGCCGGTCCATCCGAGTCAGCGCAGGGTGGCCCGAAGCCGGCGGCTGTGAAGGCCGCGACCGACCTGCTGCGCCGAGCGCTGCGACTGGCCCAATCGAAGGAAGACGTCGACTGGATCACGAGCTCGGTGGTGAAGAACCAGATGCTGCGCATGGACCCCTCGTTCCAGGAGTCGGCCCTCGGCTACAAGACCTTCACCGACTTCGTGAAGTCGAGGCAGAACGTGGTCGAGTTGAAGGAGGACGGCCAGCTACGCAAGCTGCGCCTTCGACCGACGACGTCGGAGAAGCAGTAGCCGCACCCTGCCAGCTTTGCTCCGTCGGCGGCACGCCGTAGTCTCGCAGGCATGCCTTCGGAAGCGCCAGCCACACAGCCGCTACCCGGTGTGTTCAGTCGCGGGTACCTGTGGGTCACCGTCGGCTCCTGCGCTCTCGTCTTTCTCTCCGCCTTCGAGTCGCTCGCCGTGACGACCGTGATGCCGATCGTCAGCGCCGACCTCCACGGCTCGAGCCTCTACGCGCTCGCCTTCGCCGGGCCGCTCGCGACCGGTGTCATCGGCATGGTCGTGGTGGGCAACTGGTGCGATCGCATCGGACCGGTCACTCCGCTCTACACCTCCACCGTGCTGTTCACGGTGGGGCTCATCGTCGCGGGCGTGGCAAGTACGATGCCGATGCTCGTGGGCGGTCGTCTTCTGCAGGGTCTCGGCAGCGGCGGCACGACGGTCGCGCTCTACGTCGTGGTGGCGCGCGTGTATCCGGCCAGGTTGCATCCGTCGATCTTTGCCGGGTTCGCCGCGGCCTGGGTCATCCCGTCGCTCGTCGGCCCGGTTGCCGCGGGCTTCGTTGCGGAGACCTGGAGCTGGCACTGGGTGTTTCTCGGAGTCGTCGGGCTCGTTCTCCTCGCCACAGGGATGATCGTGCCCGCTCTGCGTGGGCTCGAGCGGGGCCGCGGAGACGCACCCTTGGCGCCGTGGGCCGCGGACCGCATCGTGTGGTCCGTCATCGCCGCTGGATCCGTGCTTGCGCTCGACCTGCTCGCGGACATCCCGACGATCGGCGGTGTTCTGGCGGTGGCGGCCGCCGTGCTCGCGGTCGTGGCGGTGCGCCCGCTGCTGCCGCGCGCGACCCTGCGTGCGAAACGCGGACTGCCGAGCGTCATCCTGCTGCGCGGGCTCGCTGCGGCCACCTACTTCGGCGCGGAGGTGTACCTGCCGTACCTGCTCATTGCGGACTATCAGTTCTCGGCGAAGCTCGCTGGCCTCGCGCTCACCCTCGGTGCCGTCGCCTGGGCAGGAGCCTCGTGGCTCCAGGGCCGAATGAGCGAGACCATGCGCCACGCAACGTGCACGGTCATCGGATGCGCACTCGTCATTGTCGCGATCCTCATCGCCTTCGTCACGGCGCTGTTCAGACTCGACCCCATGATTGCGATCGTGGGCTGGGCGATTGCGGGCGGTGGCATGGGGCTCATGTATCCGCGCATGAGCACGCTCACGCTTGCCTTCTCCTCGCCAGGAAACCAGGGGTTCAACAGCTCGGCGCTGACGATCGCCGATTCCCTCGGAGGAGCGCTCGCGCTCGCCTTCACGGGTCTCGTGTTCGCGAACAACTCCTTCGCCGGGGTGTTCGCCTTCACCGCCGTAATCGGCGTGCTCGCGCTCGTGATCGCACCGCGCGTCTCTCCCCGTCGCGGTGTCCGCGCAGGGGTTCCCATGAGCAACAGCGTCGCGCTCGACTGACTCCTACTGCTGTGCGCGCTCCAGCACCAGTTCGCGCACCCTCGCTGCGTCCGCGGTGCCCTTCATCGCCTTCATGACGGCGCCGATCACGGCACCAGCGGCCTGCACCTTGCCGTCGCGGATCTTTTCCAGCACGTCAGGCTGGGCGGCAAGCGCCTCGTCGATCGCGGCGATCAGGGCGCCGTCGTCCGATACGACCTTGAGCCCGCGCTTGTCCACGACCTCCGAGGGAGTGCCCTCCCCCGCGATGACGCCCTCGAGCACCTGACGTGCGAGGCGGTCGGTCAGTTCACCCGAATCAAGAAGAGCGATGAGCGCGGCCACGTGCTCCGCCGAGACAAGGGATGCAGCGTCTACGCCGGCCACGTTCGCGAGCCTCGCGATCTCACCGGTCCACCACTTGCGCGCCTGGGCCGGGGTGGCACCGGCCGCGACCGTCTGCTCGATCTCGGTGAGTAATCCGGAGTTCTGCACATCCTGGAACTCCAGATCGGTGAAGCCCCACGCCTCCTTGAGGCGGCGACGACGGATGGCCGGAGCCTCCGGCAGCGCGGCGCGCAGTTCCTCAATGAGCGCCACGGATGGCTCGACCGGAAGCAGGTCAGGCTCGGGGAAGTAGCGGTAGTCATCGGCATCGCTCTTCGGCCGGCCAGCCGAGGTGACGCCGGTGTCCTCGTGCCAGTGGCGCGTCTCCTGCGTGATCGTGCCACCCTTGGCGAGGATCGCTGCCTGGCGCTGGATCTCGTAGCGAATGGCGCGCTCGACGCTGCGCAGGCTGTTGACGTTCTTGGTCTCGGTGCGCGTTCCGAGCTTGCCGGAACCGCGCGGCGAGAGGGAGATGTTGGCGTCGCAGCGCAGGTTGCCGCGCTCCATCTTCGCCTCGGAGATGCCGAGCGAGACGACGATGTCGCGAATGGTCGACACGTAGGCCTTCGCGAGCTCGGGGGCGTCGTGCTCGGCGCCCGTGATCATGTTCGTCACGATCTCGACGAGCGGCACACCGGCGCGGTTGTAGTCGACGAGCGAATAGTCCGCACCCTGGATGCGGCCGGTTGCGCCGCCGACGTGGGTGAGCTTGCCCGCGTCCTCCTCCATGTGCGCGCGCTCGATCGACACCTGGAACACCTTGCCGTTCGGCAGCTCGACCTCGACGTTGCCGTCGTGCGCGATCGGCTCATCGAACTGGCTGATCTGGTAGTTCTTGGCGAGGTCGGGGTAGAAGTAGTTCTTGCGCGCGAAGCGACTCGACGGCGCGATCTCGCAGCCGAGCGCGAGGCCGAGGCTGATCGAGTAGCGGATCGCCTGCTCGTTGACCACCGGCAGCGAGCCCGGCAGGCCGAGGTCGACCGGCGTGATGTTGGTGTTCGGGTCGCCACCGAAGAAGTTCGGCGCATCGCTGAACATCTTGGTGCGGGTGCTGAGCTCCACGTGCACCTCGAAGCCGAGCACCGGCTCGAACAGTTCGAGCGCCTTGTCGAAGTCCATCAGTTCTGCCTTGGCCATCAGGCACCCACCTTCAATTCGGGCGCCCGGCTGATCAGCGAGTGCCCCCACCTGTCTTCGAGCAGTGCCTCGAGGGCCGCGCCCACCGAGTAGAGCCGCACGTCCGCCCGAGCCGGCGCCATCAGCTGGATGCCCGTGGGCAGCCCGTCCTCCGGCGCAAGCCCCATGGGCAGTCCCATTCCGGGCACTCCGGCGAGGTTCGCCGGAATCGTCGTCACGTCGTTGAGGTACATGGCCAGCGGATCTTCGAGCTTCTCGCCCAGCTTGAACGCCGTGGTCGGCGCGGCCGGGCTGATCAGCACATCCGCCTGCTCGAAGGCCGCGTCGAAGTCGCGCTGGATGAGCGTGCGCACCTTCTGCGCGCTGCCATAGTAGGCGTCGTAGTAACCGGCGCTCAGCGCGTAGGTGCCCAGGATCACGCGGCGCTTGACCTCTGGGCCGAAGCCGGCCTCGCGGGTCGCGGCCATGACATCCTCGACCGTTCCGCCGCCGGGTGGGTTCACCCGCAGACCGAAGCGCACCGAGTCGAACTTGGCAAGGTTGCTCGATGCCTCGGCTGGCAGGATCAGGTAATACGCGGCGATCGCATACTCGAAGTTCGGCGCGCTCACCTCGACGATCTCGGCCCCGGCATCCGCGAGCACCTCTAGCGACTCCGCGAAGCGACTGCGCACACCCGCCTGGAAGCCCTCACCGTTCAGCTGCTTGACCACACCGACCCGCACACCCTTGAGCGAGCGGTCGCGCGCGCCCTCGCGGGCCGCGTCGGCGAAGGAGGGCCAGGCATCCTTGAGCGAGGTGGAATCGCGCGGGTCGTGACCGCCGATAACGTCGTGCAGGAGCGCGGCGTCGAGCACCGTGCGCGTGACGGGACCAACCTGGTCGAGCGAGGAGGCGAGCGCGATCGCGCCGTAACGCGAGACGCCACCGTAGGTCGGCTTCACGCCGACGGAACCGGTGACCGCCGCGGGCTGACGGATCGAGCCGCCCGTATCTGAACCGAGGGCCAGAGGTGCCTCGAAGGCCGCAACGGCCGCCGCGGAGCCACCGCCCGAGCCGCCGGGGATGCGATCGAGGTCCCACGGGTTGTGCGTCGCGCCGAACGCGGAGTGCTCCGTGGAGGAGCCCATGGCGAACTCGTCCATGTTCGTCTTGCCGAGCGGCACGAGGTGCGCCTCGCGAAGCTTGCGCACGACGGTCGCGTCGTAGGGCGGCACCCAGCCCTCGAGAATCTTCGAGCCGGCGGTGGACGGCATGTCGATCGTGCAGAGCACGTCCTTAATCGCGATCGGAACCCCGGCGAGCGCACCCAGCGGTTCGCCGTCCCCGCGACGTGCGTCGACATCCGCCGCCACTTCGAGAGCGGTGGATGAGACGTGCAGGAAGGCGTGCACGTCACCGTCGACCGCGGCGATGCGGTCGAGGTGTGCCTGGGTGACCTCGACGCTCGAGACCTCCCGCGCCTGCAGTCGCGCGCCGAGCTCGGCCGCAGAGAGTCTCGTCAGATCACCCATCACTGCTCCTCCCCCAGGATCGCGGACACCTTGAAGCGCTGCCCATCGTGCTCTGGCGCACCGGCAAGCGCCTGTTCCGCCGTGAGGGTCTCGCCCGGTACATCGGGCCGGAAGACGTTGACCAGCCTAATCGGGTGGCTGGTGGCCGGCACATCGGCCGTGGCCACCTCGGACACCTTCGCGATCGAATCGATGATCACACCGAGTTCACCCGTCAGCTTCTCGATCTCCTCCGGGCTGAGGGCGATCCGTGCCAGGTTCGCGAGATGCGCGACCTGCTCGGTGGTGATCGCTTCAACAGGATCAGGACTGGTTTCAGACATGCGGCTCCGTGCTCAATACGTGGCGGGAATGGCCCAATTCTAGCCGGTGGCCGCCGCGCGCCTTCTGCCCGAGCCGACCGCGACACGCGTCAGTCGAGCGTGCGGCTCGCATCCATCGTCGTGCCCTGGGTGACCAGAGAGCCCCGGTTCAGGCCGATGAGCGCGAGATTGCGCATCGACTCCGAGCCCGGTTCGAAGTAACCGAGGTGGCCGGCAGACGCTGTCAACGCGTGATGCGTGATCGGGTCAACGCCGCCAGCCACACTCATCCTGTTGGCGCCGAAAGCGCCAGATCCCGGGTCGCTGCCGTAGAACGCCGAGTTGACCACCGGATCCCACGCTGCCTCCCCCACAAACACATTGCCGTTCGGCACGCCAAGCTCCGATGCCGACTGGGCAGCGCTTCCCGGCGAGCCGATCAGCGCCAGCGCGTCCACGTGCATGCCGCCCTTGGCAAGCTCGATCATCGCCGCCGTTGAGCCGTAGGAATGCCCGATGACCGTGACGAAGGGTTCGGAACCGGCTCGCACGGCCTGAACGCCATCGATGGCGTGGCCAATCAGCTCGGCGCCCTGATCGGCGAGGGCGAGCGAGGTGACACCGGTTATTCCGGGAGTCTGGTAGCCGATCCAGGCGACCGTCGCCACGGTCTTGCCCTTCATCGTCGGGTCGGATGCGGCGAGCACGGACACCCACTTCGACTGCTCGTCGTTGAGTTCGGTCGCGACCCTGGTCCAGGTGTTCAGCGCCGTGTCGACCGAGAAGAACATGCCGGGCACAAGGTAGCTGACGTAGTCGGCCGTCGAGACGTCGCCGACCGCGATCGCGGCACGGCCGGACTGTGTGGCATCGAAGGTGAGAAGCGACTTCGGCTGGCCGTCTCGAGAAGGCTTCAGCGCAGCCCGAACCTTTTCGAGCATCTGCAGCTGCAGTCTCGCGGACACAATCTCGCCGCGACCGAGCCCCTTCATGGAGGCCTTCATCTCGCCGATCGACTGCTTGAGCGAGTCGCGGTTGGCGCTGTTGCGCACGTCGAATGGCACGCCGGAGAGGTTGCCGACAAGGGTTGGCGCGGTGGCGACCAGTGACCTGCGTCCCGCGGGTGGTGCAGATGCCCACCATGCCGAGACATCGCGCGCGGACGGCGGGTCTGCCACGAGTTGCTTCAGCGCGCTGGGCTTCTCGGCGATGAAACGAGCAAGGTCATTGCGCGGAAGGAGCGCGAGCTGATCGAGCAGGGGCACCCCGGTGAGCCGCGGGAGGAGGGCGAGATCGACGCGCGCCGCGCCCGAAGCCGCCTGCGCCGCACCATTCTTCGACGTGCCGGCGTCGGGCACGATCATCCCGGAATTACCGGCTGGCGTGCCCATGACCGAGGTCGGAATGGCCCAGGGGAAGACCGTGTTGATGCCGTCGCCCGTGGCCGACTGCGGCGCGGCCGCGCCGAGCGTGAGCCCCGCGACGGAAGCGAGAGTCTCGGGAAGTACGGGGACGGAAGCCGAGACCACCTGCTGCCCGATTTCATGCGCACCGAAGGCCTCCGCGACACCACTAACGGCACCAGGGGAGGTAACTAGAGCTGCGACTAGGAACAGCATTACGGCCTAACTGATCGTCACCAGCACCGCGGGGGGACGGCACTGCAACGCTACATCCGTGCACCCCCATAATAGGGGTGTTGTTACCGCTCACCTAGGAATTCCATGAGAAATATATGCAAATATTTCGCGGCTCCGGAGCGGGCGAACGGGCTGTTCCAGCCGTCTTAGTCGAGCGCTGCGGGACCCTCGGAGACCAGGAGCGCGAACTGGGCAGCATCGATGATGCGGACGCCGAGTTCTTCTGCCTTGCCGAGCTTCGAGCCGGCGCCGGGCCCCGCCGCCACGAAGTCGGTCTTCTTCGAGACGCTCGATGCCGCCTTTCCGCCCGCCGCGATGATGGCCTCGAGCGCCCCCTCGCGGGTGAAGCCCTCGAGGCTTCCGGTGGCGACCACGGTGACCCCGTCGAGCACTCCGCCGCCGACGGCGGCCGCCCCGGGGCCCGGGTGACCCGGTATTGAGAACTGCACCCCGGCATCCGCCCAGCGCGTGATGATCTCGTCGTGCCAGTCGACGGCGAACCAGTCGAGCACGGCGTCGGCGATGATGCCGCCGACGCCGTCGACCGCCGCGAGTTCCTCCCTTGAGGCTGAACGGATCGCATCCACCGAGCCGAAGTAGGCGGCAAGCGCGCGCGCCGCGACGGGGCCCACGTGACGGATGCTGAGGGCGACGAGCATGCGCCACAGGTCTTTCGACTTGGCGAGTTCGAGTTCGGCGAGCAGCTTGGTGGCCGCGGTGGACGGCACAAAGAACTCGTCGCCCGCGAACTCCGCAGCCTCGGGGTCGAAGGTGGGATCGGACTTCTTGCGCTGGCGCTTGAACGGCGACTGGGTATCCGGGGTGCCATCGGGGTTGAGTTTCAGGTGCCCGTCTTCCGTGTCGCGCACAGTGACGCGGATCGGGAAGATGTCGGCCATGGTGAGCGAGAACAGGCCCGCCTCGGTGACGAGTGGCGGTTGCTCGGGGAAGTCGGGCTGGGTGAGAGCGGCCGCGCCGACCTCGCCGAGGCCCTCGATGTCGAGGGCGCCGCGGCTGCCGACGTGCTCGACCCTGCCGCGAACCTGTGCCGGGCAGCTCCTGGCGTTGGGACAGCGCAGGTCGACGTCGCCCTCCTTGGCCGGCGCGAGGGCCGTGCCACACTCGGGGCAGTGGGTCGGCATCACGAATTCCCGCTCGGTCCCGTCGCGCAACTCGACGACCGGCCCGAGTACCTCGGGGATGACGTCGCCGGCCTTGCGCAGCACGACGGTGTCGCCGATCAGCACGCCCTTGGCCTTGACCACGTCCTGGTTGTGCAACGTGGCCTGTCGCACCTCGCTGCCCGCGACGCGAACCTTCTCCATCACGGCGAACGGGGTCACGCGACCGGTGCGGCCGACGCTCACGACGATGTCGAGCAGCTTCGTGTTGACCTGCTCGGGCGGGTATTTATAGGCGATGGCCCAGCGCGGGGCGCGGCTCGTGGCGCCCAGTTCCTCGTGCAGCGCCAGCTCATCCACCTTGACGACGATGCCGTCGATCTCGTGCTCGACGCTGCCGCGGTGCTCGCCGTAGTGCTCGATGAACCCGGAGGCCTCCTTGGCCGTCTTCACGACTCGGTAGTGGCTGCTCGTCGGCAGGCCCCACTCCTTCAGCAGCGCGTAGGTCGCGGACTGCGAATCGACGGGTGGATTCGCCCAGGCGCCGATGCCGTGCACCAGCATGCTGAGCCGGCCGAGGCGACGGTACATGCGCTCGAGCTGTGCCTCGGTCTTCTTCTCCTTGACCTGACGCAGGCTGCCGGATGCCGCGTTCCGCGCATTTGCGAACACGCGCTCCCCTGCGGCGACCTGATCGGCGTTGAGCTGTTCGAAGATCGCGGACTCGAAGAATACCTCGCCGCGAACCTCAACGATGGGCGGATGCCCCGTGCCGGACAGCCTGGTCGGGATGCTCTTCACGTGCGCGATGTTCTCGGTCACGTCTTCACCGACGACGCCGTCACCGCGCGTTGCCGCGGTCGTCAGCACACCGTTCTCGTAGCGCAGGTTGATGGCGAGACCGTCGATCTTGAGCTCACACAGGTAGTCGACGCGGCGGCCGGAGTTGCGCTCGACCTTCGCCGCCCACTCCTCGAATTCTTCGATGGAGAAGACGTTGTCGAGGCTCAGCATGCGCTCGGCGTGGCGCACGGGTGCGAACAGTGTCGAATCAGCGCGGCCGCCCACGGTCTGGGTGGGGGAATCCTGGCTCTGCAGTTCGGGGAACAGACGCTCGAGTTCCTCGAGCCTGCGGATCATGAGGTCGTATTCCGCGTCGCTCACGAGCACTTCGTTGCGCTCGTAATATGCGTCTCGCAGCTCGAGGATGCGCGTGGTGAGGCGCTCCCCCTCGGCGGCGGCCTGCTCCAGGGTGAGACGCTCGGTCGCGGTTTCGGAGTCGGCTGCGCCGCTGATTTCTGCCACGAACCAAGTGTAGGCAGCGCCTCCGTCATCCGTCTGTACGGCTTAGATCAAGCGGCGCCGCGCCGGCGGCTGCCGTGTGTCGTGACGGCTGCCGTGTGAGCGGGCGCCGCCGCGATAAACGGCAGCCCTCGCGTGGGAGGGCGATCAGGCGTTGGCGGCGACCGGCAGATCGGCGCTCACCGTGGCGTCGATCGTGCACTGCCCGAGCACGCGCGTGCCGACGTAGATGACGGCGGTCTGCCCGGTGGAGACACCGTTGATCGGGCTCTCGGGCGTGATCACGAGTTCGCCGTCGCGCACCACAGCGGTCGCCGGCACCGGTTCGGAGTGGGCGCGCACCTGCACGTGGCACTCGAAGGGGGTTTCGGCGTCGAGCGGAGGCTGGCCTGCCCAGCTGAAGCGGCGCCCGGACAGCTGCGCGAGATCGAGTGCCTCTCGCGGGCCGACGACGACCTCGTTGCTCGATGGCTTGACCTCGAGTACGAAGCGGGGGCGACCATCCGGGCTGGGGACGCCGAGGTTGAGGCCCTTGCGCTGGCCAATCGTGAAGGCGGCCGCACCCTCGTGGCTGCCGACGATCTCGCCCGAGCGATCGCGGATGACGCCCTTCTCGGCGCCGACCCGCTCGGCCAGCCAGCCTCGCGTGTCGCCGTCGGGGATGAAGCAGATGTCGTGGCTGTCGGGCTTCGCCGCGACGCTGAAGCCACGGGCGGCGGCCTCGGCGCGCACCTCCGCCTTCGAGGGCGTCGCGCCGAGCGGGAACATGCTGTGCGCGAGTTGTTCGGCAGTGAGCACTCCGAGCACGTACGACTGGTCCTTGGCCCAGGCAGCGGCCCTGTGCAGCTCGGGATGGCCGTCGGCATCCGTCACGATGCTCGCGTAGTGGCCGGTCGCCACGGCGTCGAAGCCGAGGTCGAGCGCCTTCTCGAGCAGCGCGGCGAATTTGATGCGCTCGTTGCAGCGCATGCACGGGTTCGGCGTGCGGCCGGCCGCGTACTCGGCGATGAAGTCGTCGACGACGTCGAGCTTGAAGCGCTCGGAGAAGTCCCAGACGTAGTACGGGATGCCGATGATATTGGCCGCTCGCTGGGCGTCCATCGAGTCCTCGATGGTGCAGCATCCGCGGCTTCCCGTGCGGAGCGTGCCCGGCATGCGGCTGAGTGCCAGATGCACACCGACCACCTCGTGGCCCGCATCAACGGCGCGTGCCGCGGCTACTGCGGAGTCGACCCCGCCACTCATCGCCGCCAAAACCTTCACCGCATAAGTGTACGCGGGCCGCTCGCCGCCTTCCTTCCGCGCCGAGCGTGCCCGTTCCAGCCGGCACGCTCGGCGCGAACGAGCACCGTCGGCGACAAGGGACGGCCGCGAAAGCGCCAGTCAGGGGATGTCGGTGAGGGTCTTCTCGACCGCGCCAAGTCGGGCGTCGATGCTGTCGAGCTTCTCGAGCAAGGCCTTATTGACGATGCTGTTCTCCTCGATCACACGCTCGAGCCCGCTGTCTCCTCGCTTGGAGCGGCGGTAACCTGTCGCTCCGATAATGACCATCGTGGCCCATCCGATCACTCCGATGATGGCGATCCACGCGTACCAGGGCATGTTGTCCATGATTCAGTCCTCTTTCCCACTTGGGCTTGTGACCGCGGTTTCGGCTGCCACGGCGGCGACGAGCATTTGTGCATCGATAGTGATGCTGAACGGCACGACCTCGAAGAACTTGAGGGCCTTGCCGTCGTCGGAGAGTTCGAGGTGACCGGCGACGAAACCCGCCTCCTCGAGCTTGGTGAGATGCATGTACAGCAGCGCCCGCGACATTCCCACTCGCCTGGCGAGCTCGCTCACGTGGAGCGGCTCACCCGTGAGCATGGCAAGGATGCGCATGCGCTGCGGACTGGCGATCGCGCCGAGTCTGCCACTGAGCGCTGTAGCATCCATCGTCACCACCCCTTGCACCTGTCATAACTATATGACAGGTGCAGCATTACTGCAACTCGGATAGGCGGGCGATGCGCAGACGGACGCGCGGGGCACGGCGGGGCGAACGCGCGGAGCGGGCAGGGACGGATGCGCGGGCGCTAGCGGGTGACGTCGCGGGCCGCGTAGCCCGCGCGCGCCGCCCGAGCGACGGCGTCGGGCAGTGCGGCGAGGAAGGCGTCGACGTCCGCATCCGTCGTCGAGTGCCCGACCGTGATGCGCAGGGCCCCGAGCGCCTCCTCGTCGCTCAGCCCCATGCCGAGCAGCACGTGCGAGGCCTCGGGGATGCCCGCCTGGCAGGCCGAGCCCGTGCTGACGGAGACGCCGGCGGCATCCAGGAGAAAGAGCAGCGAGTCACCCTGACAGCCGGGGAACGTGAAGTGCACGTTGTTGTCGACGCGATCGATGGGATCGCCGCGCAGCACAGCTGTCGGAACGGCAGCACGCACGCCTGCGATGAGGCGCTCGCACAGGGGTCTCAAGAGCGGCATCGGATGCTGCGCCGCGACCCCGAAGCCGACGGCGGCGGGCGCATCCTGGGTTCCCGATCGCACCTGGCGCTGCTGTCCTCCCCCGTGGATCAGCGGCACGACCGTTGCGCGTCGAGACAGCGCGAGCGCACCGATGCCGAGCGGGCCACCGATCTTGTGGGCCGAGACGCTGAGGGCGGCGAGTCCCGACGCCGCGAAATCGATAGGCAGGTGCCGGTACGCGGACACCGCGTCCGCATGCACCGGGATGCCGTGGGCACCGGCGAGCGCGACGACCTCGGCGACCGGCTGGATCGTACCGACCTCGTTATTGGCCCAGAGCAGGGTGACGAGCGCGATGTCATCCGGATGCTCGAGCGCCGCCGCGAGCGCGTCGAGTCGGATGCGCCCGAGTTCGTCGATCGGCAGCCACTCGATGACGGCACCCTCGTAGCGCTCCAGCCACTCGACCGTGTCGACCGTGGCGTGGTGTTCGCCGCGAGGCACGAGGATGCGGTTTCGTCCGGGATGCTCGGCGCGGGCCCAGTACAGCCCCTTGATCGCGAGGTTCACCGCCTCCGTGCCGCCGGACGTGAAGACGACCTCGATCGGATCGCAGCCCAGGGAGGCGGCGACCTGCTCGCGGGCCTCCTCGAGCATCCGCTTCGCGTTCTGACCCTGGCTGTGGATCGACGACGGGTTGCCCACGAGATCGAGTGCGTCGATGTAGGCGGCGCGCGCCTCCGGCAGCATGGGGGTCGTCGCGGCGTGATCAAGGTAGACGACCATGCAACCCCTCCCGAGCACGCGTGGCGAGCGGGCACTCGCGCAGTCATTACTCTAGAACGCATGCCTGACGCCGAAACCGCTCCCAACGAGCACGACCCGCTGCGGGATCTCGGCGTGCGGGCCAATGGTGACGGCGGCGAGATCCGGGTGTACTCGGCGAGCGCGACATCGATCGAGCTGTGCCTGCTCAACGACAACGACCCGGACTGGGTCTCCGAGCGAGTGCAGTTGAGCAAGGATGCCGATGACGTTTGGTCAGGCACCTCACCGAACCTCGTGCCCGGCGCCCACTACTCGCTGCGGGCCGACGGACCGCTCTCCCCCACCAATCGCTTCGACCCCACCCTGCACCTGCTCGACCCGTACTCCCGCGGCCTCGCGCGCACCGTCACCGGCGAGTGGCGTTCGTACGTGCAGGAGAACAGCTTCGACTGGGCCGGCGTGAGCAAGCCGAACATTCCGCTCGACCACACCGTGATCTACGAGGCGCACGCCAAGGGCATCTCCAAGCTCAACCCCGCCGTGCCCGAGGAGCTGCGCGGCACCTACGCGGGGCTCGCTCACGACACGGCGATCGCCTACCTCAAGGATCTCGGGGTCACCGCCATCCAGCTGTTGCCGATCCACCAGTTCGTAAGCGAGCAGCGACTGATCAAGCAGGGCCTCAGCAACTACTGGGGCTACAACACCCTTAGCTTCTTCACTCCCCACGCCGCCTACGCCTCGCGTTCCGCCCAGTTCGGCGGCACCGGTGCCGTGCTGCGCGAGTTCAAGGGCATGGTGCGCCTGCTGCACGACGCCGGAATCGAGGTCATTCTCGACGTCGTCTTCAACCACACGGCCGAGGAGGGCGTCGAGGGCCCGACCTCGAGCCTGCGCGGGCTCGACAACGCGAGCTACTACCGGCAGGACGCCAAGGGCAACTACATCGACGTGACCGGATGCGGCAACACCGTCAACTTCGCGAGTCCCGTCGCGCAGCGCCTCGTGCTCGACTCGCTGCGCTACTGGGCGAACGAGGTGCAGGTCGACGGCTTCCGCTTCGACCTGGCCGTGACGCTCGGGCGCGACGCGTCCGTGGAATTCGACCCACAGCATCCGCTGCTCGAGGCGATCGTCACCGACCCGCAGCTCGCCGGCGTCAAGATGATCGCCGAGCCGTGGGACGTCGGTCTTGGCGGATGGCAGGTCGGCGGGTTCCCGAAGGGGTGGTCGGAGTGGAACGACGACTATCGCGATCGCGTGCGCAACTTCTGGCTCACCGACATCGCGACGGCGCGCGCCACCGGCTCAGCCCCGATCGGCATCGGCCAGCTCGCGTCGAAGCTCGCGGGCTCGGCGGGCACCTTCTCGCAGGAGCGTGGGCCGCTCGCGAGCGTCAACTTCATCACCGCCCACGACGGCTTCACCGCCGCAGACCTCGTCTCGTACAACCAGAAGCACAACCTCGGCAATGGCGAGAACAACCGCGACGGCACCGACAACAACCACTCCTTCAATCACGGCGTCGAGGGGCAGAGCCACGATCCGGGCATCATCGCCTCGCGCGAGAAGGCGATCCGCAACCTGCTGGGCACGCTGCTGCTCTCCGCCGGGCTGCCGATGATCACGGCGGGCGACGAATTCGGCCGCAGCCAGCACGGCAACAACAACGCCTACTGCCACGACAGCGGCCTCACCTGGCTGCCCTGGGAGCGCGAGGACTGGCAGGACAATCTGCTCGCCGTGTCGAGAACGCTGCTGCGACTGCGGCGCGAGAATCCGGCGCTGCGGCCCGTGCGCTTCGGCGTCTCGGGCGAGTCCGTGCCCTCGGCGAGCCAAATGGACTGGTTCAACAAAGACGGCGTCTCGATGTCCATCACCGACTGGGACTCGCCTGCCGAGCGAACGCTGCAGTACCTCGCGGCCTCGACGCCCGAGTTCGAGGAGTTCAACCGCATCCTGCTCGTGGTGCACGGACTCGAATCAGAGGAGACCGTCACGCTCCCGACGCACGAGGGCGTGACGTCCTACCGACTGCTCTGGAACAGCGCCGCGGATGACGCCCCAGGCGAAGAGCACGAGCCTGGCACCAGACTTGCGATCGCCGGCACCTCGATGCAGCTCTTCCAGGCACACTGACCCCGCGCTGAACTAGATCCGGCGCTCGTCATTTCGCCGAGCGGCCGGCCGTCGGCGCGCAGAGCCGCTCGATGAGCGTCTGCCAGCTGTCTTCGAGGGAACCCACGCTGCGGGCGGATGCGGGCGGCGGACTGTAGAACGCCAGCAGCAGCGGTCCCTCGAGCGCGAGGGTCAACTGCACGGCGAGATTGTCGAGGTCGGCGATGCCGAGTTCGGCCTGGGCGAGCAGCATCCTGATGTGGATCTGCGAGAACTGCACGCCCGAGGCGGGAACGGGGGCTTCGGGTTCCAGGGTGGCCCGCATGACCTCGAGATGATCCATGAGGAAGGTGCTGCGCGCCCGGCCATACGCGATCAGTCTCTGCACCGGCTCTGCGCCCGGCCCGAGCGGCGGTTCACCCCCGAGAACCCGGGCCTGGAAGGCGACCTCGTCGGCGTGGAGAAGCGCGCGGAAGATGCCTGCCCTCGTGCCGAACGCACGCACGACAGTGCCCTTGCCGAGGCCCGCCTGCTCTGCGAGCCCATCCATCGTGATGCCCTTGGCACCGCCTTCGGCGAGCGCATCGCGCGCCACCGCGATGAGTCGGTCGCGATTGCGTACCGCGTCCGCACGCTTTCGGCGTGGGCCGCCGAGCGGCACGAGGGGAAGGCTCACGCGCCCAACCTACGCGGAAAGTGTGCGCGCATCCGTCGGGCGCTCGCGTCCAAAGCTTTTTTGCTCACACGGGAATACTAACCGGGGGATGGTCCGTTTGACCCTCCCATAAGCACAACTCGAATCGACAGGGAGAACATCATGAGCAGCATCAGCATCATTGGAACCGGCGGTATGGGAACCACCATCGGCAGCCTCGCGGCCAAGGCCGGACACAGCGTCGAGTTCATCGGTCGCGACAGCACGAAGGCACAGACCGTGGCCGACCAGATCGCCGGCGCAACGACGGTGGGCACCTACGGCGCCACTCCCACGGGTGACATCGTGGTGCTGGCCGTCCCGTACGCCGGAATCTTTGACGTCGTAAACGAGTTCGGTGCCAGCCTCGCGGGCAAGACCATCATCGATATCTCGAACACTTTCACGGCGGATGCCACGGATGTGGTCACCCCGGCCGGCACGTCCGGCGCGGAGGAACTCGCCAAGGCCCTCCCCGCGGATGCGCGCGTCGTGAAGGCGTTCAACACCGTGTTCGGCCACATTCTGGCCAAGGGGCGACCGATGGACGTCTTGGTCGCGGGCGACGACGCACCGGCCAAGGCCAGCGTTTCCTCGTTCATCCAGAGCCTCGGACTGCGCCCGCTCGATGTGGGCGGCCTCGGCATGGCGCGCTGGCTGGAAGGCGTCGGCCCGCTGCTGATGGGTCTCGCCCGTCACGGCATGGGCACGTTCAACCTCGCCCTCGAGATCAGTACCCGCGACTGATCGCGGCGATTCTTCTCGACCGGCACGACGCAAGGCAACACAACACGAGGAACAGAAGCATGCAGGTTTTCATCACGGGCGGTACCGGCCACTCCGGTTCGCACATCATCCCCGAACTCGTCGCCGCTGGGCACCGGGTGACTGGCCTGGCCCGCTCGGACGCGTCCGCTGCGGCCCTGTCGGCGCTCGGCGCCGACGTGCGACGCGGTTCGCTTGACGATGTTGACACGCTCCGCGAGGCGGCCGCGCGGTCCGACGGAGTCATCCACGTCGCCGGACGGGGAGAGCTGCTTCCCAGGGGCGGGATCGACGCGGTCGCCGAAGCGGAACTGGCCACCATCCGCACCTTCGGCGAGGCGCTGGCCGGAACGGGAAAGCCGCTCGTCGTGGCGGGAAGCATCGCCTCACCAACTCTTCCGGCCCCGGGCGAGGTGCATCGGCCCGCCGCGAGACCCGCCACCGAGGAGGATCCGGCCTTGCCCGGCGGCCCCAACTTCGCCCGGACGATGCGGGTGCGCAACCTCGTCGACACGACGGTCATCGGCCTGGCGGAGGAGGGGGTGCGGTCCGCGATCGTACGGCTTCCCCCGATCGCGCACAGCACCACCGACACCACGGGATTCCTCGTGCAGCTCATCGCCATCGCGAAACGATCGGGCGTCGTCGGCTATCCAGGGGACGGATCGAACCTGTGGCCGTCCGTGCACATGCGCGACGCGGCATCTCTCTTCCGACTGGCACTCGAGAAGGGAGACGCGGGCCGATACTGGCACGCCGTGCACGACGAGGGCATACCGGTGCGTGAGATCGCCGAGGCCATCGCAAGCAGGCTTAACCTGCCCGCGGTCAGCATCCCCGCCGACGTTCTGATGCTGCCCGGATACTTCGGCGTCCTGGCGAACCTCATCACGCTAGACCTGCCGGCGTCCAATGCAAGCACTCGCGACCTGCTCGGATGGGAGCCCGTCGAGGCGGGTCTCCTCGACGACCTCGACAACGGCCACTACTTCGCGGCGGCCTGATGTGCGTGGCGCCGCCCTACGGGCGGCGCTGCCAGACTGAAGGCATGGCACTCGGTACTCCCGCGACGGTCGCGCTCGCTGCCGCGGGCATCCACTTCACCGCGCACTCCTATGAGCACGACCCCGCAAACCGCAATTTCGGAACTGAGGCGGCGAGCGCTCTGGGGCTCGATCCGGAGCGGGTGTTCAAGACGCTCGTGACCGATGTCGACGGGCGCCTCGTGGTCGCCGTCGTCCCGGTCACCGGCAAGCTCGATCTCGGCGCCCTCGCCGCGGCGGTGCACGGCAAGCGCGCGACGCTCGCGGACCCGGCCGTCGCGCAGCGGAAGACCGGCTACGTCGTCGGCGGCATCAGCCCGATCGGGCAGAAGTCGAAGCTCGAGACCGTGCTCGACGAGACTGTCGAACTGTTCGACACCGTCTTCGTCTCGGGTGGCAAGCGCGGCTTCGACCTGGAACTCGCGCCATCCGACCTCGTCGCCATCACCGCGGCGAGGATCTCGGCCATCGCGCGCGACTGACGGCGGCCCCGCACCCCTCCGCGGCCGGATTGTTCGCCTCCGGACGGACCGGAAGAACTCAGGAGGCGCCGAAGCCCGGGCGCACGTAGTCGAACAGCACGCTCGTGTTGGTGTCCGAGACCTCGGGGCGCACGCTCAGGGTCTCGGCCACGAGCTCGCGGAGTGCCGCGGAGTCCTCCACCGCGACGTGCACGAGAAAATCGCGCTCCCCGGTGACGAAGTAGATGCTCTCGACGCTCGACAGCGAGGCGAGGTAGTCACTGAATGCCGCGATCTTCGGGCGTGCGTGCGAGTGCAGCCGAATCGAGATGAGCGCCTGCAGGCCGCGACCGAGCGCAACCGGGTCGACATCCGTGTGAAAGCCGCGGATGACGCCCCGCTGCCGTAGCGAGCGGATGCGAGCGAGGCAGGTCGAGGCCGCAATGCCGAGCCGCGCCGCGATCGCGTTGTTCGGCATCCGTGCGTCTGCGGCCAGGAGAGCGAGGATGCGGCGATCGGTCTCGTCGAGGGGCCCTCGAACTTCGTTCGGCTCTCGCGCCGCGGAACCGCTACCGGCCGTTGAAGTGCTCATGCAGCGCATCCTACACAGAATTATCTGCGGCGCGTTTGAGTAATAGCGCAATCATCTTCAGAATGATGGGGAAATCGTCTCGTGCGACACAGCCGTCGCACGGCGCACAAAGCACACAACCACGAAGCACAGAAGAGAGCAAGCATGAGCGCCGTCGCCGTCGCACCGCCCAAGTCCGCCGTCGTCGTGGGCGCCGGAATGGTGGGCCTCGCGACCGCCTGGCACCTGCAGGAGCACGGCGTCGAGGTGACCGTGCTCGACAAGGCGGGGGTCGCGAGCGGATCATCGTGGGGCAACGCGGGCTGGCTCACTCCCGGCATGGCCATGCCGCTGTCCGACCCCTCGGTCTGGAGTTACGGGCCGAAGGCCCTGCTCGACCCGAACGCGCCGCTGCACGTTCCCTTCCGCGTCGACCCCAAGCTGTGGAACTTCCTGCTGCGCTTCGTGAGCCGGGGCACCCAGCGCGCCTGGGATCGCACCATGGCGGCCCTCACCCCCATCGACAGAATCGCGCTCGAGTCCTTCGATCAACTCGGTACCGGTGGCGTGGAGTCCCTGACGCACGAGGGCCCGTTCATCATCGGCTTCGAGCACGAGCGTGAGAGCCACGCGTTCATCCACGAGCTCGAGAACGTGGCGAGGCACGGGCAGACCGTGCCGCTGCACCGGCTCGACGATCCGCGCTCGCTCGCACCGCAGCTCTCCGACCGCGTCTCGACGGTGTTCGCCCTCGAGGGGCAGCGCTTCATCGAGCCCGGCCCCTACGTGGCTGCGCTCGGCCGCGCGGTGGTCGCCCGGGGCGCTCGCATCGAGAGTGCGGCATCCGTCACCTCGGTCACCCCGCAGCCCGGTGGCGGGGTCGTCGTCGGCATCGATGGCGGCGAGACCGTGCAGGCGGATGTCGCTGTGCTGGCTACGGGAGCCTGGTTGCCGAAGCTCGCACGCGCGTTCGGCGTGCGCACGCTCATCCAGGCCGGCCGCGGGTACTCGTTCAGCGTTCCGACCGAGCAGCCGACGAAGCATCCGGTGTACTTTCCCGTGCAGCGCGTCGCCTGCACGCCCTACGAGGGTCGATTCCGCATCGCGGGAACGATGGAGTTTCGCAGGCCGGATGAGCCGTTCCAGCCGCGGCGCGTGGAGGCGATCCTCTCGGCGGTGCGCCCGCTGTTCACCGGCATGGACCTCGACGACCGGCAGGACGAATGGGTCGGTTCACGCCCCGTCACGCCCGACGGTCTGCCCGTGATCGGCCGCACGAAGGCGCCGGGCGTGTACGTCGCCGGCGGCCACGGCATGTGGGGCATCGTGCTCGGTCCCGCGACCGGCAGGCTGCTCGCGCAGCAGATCGTGACTGGCGAAGTGCCCCCGGAGCTGCGCCCCTTCGACCCGCTGCGCTGACGCGGCACGAGACACCGCGCTTCGACAAGCTCAGCGAACGATAGGGCTCAGCGGCCGAAGCGGCTCAGTGCGCGAGGACGATGAGTCCGAGTTCGGCGACCGAGGCGAGCAGCGGATGCTTCGGTACCACTCGCACGTTGTAGCCGAAGCTGCCCGCGCGCTCCAGGGTGACGGTTCCGGCGAACTGCATCGCACCAGTGTGCTCGGAGCTCGCTGAACCCTCCACCGGCGCGAGGTCGGTGTACTTCGGTGCGAGGAGTTCGTCTCCCGCTCCGGTGCGACCGTGCGCGACCTGCACCAGCACGTCCTCCGGGCTGAGCCCATCGAGGTTCACGTGCGCGCGCACCTGCAGGGTCTCCCCCACCTCGGGAGCGGAATCCACCCCGCCAGACTCGACGTACGGCACAGACACTGACGGCCACGCCCTGGTCACGCGCGCCTTCCAGGCGGCGAGATCACGCGCTCCGGCGTAGGAATCGGCGGTGACGGCTCGAGCGGAATGCGCCGCCGGGCGATAGAGCCGCTCGACGTACTCGCGCACCATCCGATCGGCCGAGAGTGCGGGTGAGAGCGTCGACAGGGTGTGCCTGATCGACTCGACCCAGCGGGTGGGCACGCGATCCTCGTCGCGATCGTAGAAGCGTGGCGCGATCTGGTGCTCGATGAGGTCGTATAGCGCCTCGGCCTCGAGCTTGTCGCGCTCGGCCGAGTCACCGGCGGAATCGGCGCTGGGGATCGCCCAGCCGTTCTCCTCGTCGTAGAACTCTGCCCACCATCCGTCGAGAATCGACAGGTTGAGCGAACCGTTGAGAGCCGCCTTCATGCCCGAGGTGCCGCAGGCCTCGAGCGGTCGAAGCGGGTTGTTGAGCCAGATGTCGGTGCCCGGGTAGAGCTGCTGTGCCATTGCAATGTCGTAGTTCGGCAGGAACACCATGCGACCGCGGATGTCGGGCTCCTGCGAGAACTCGACGAGCTGCTGGATGAGGCGCTTGCCCTCGTCGTCCGCGGGGTGCGACTTGCCCGCGATCACGATCTGCACCGGGTGCTCCTCCGAGAGCAGGATCGAGCGCAGCCGGTCGCGGTCGTGCAGCATGAGCGTGAGCCGCTTGTAGGTGGGAACTCGTCTCGCAAAGCCGATGGTGAGCACGTCGGGGTCGAGCAGTTGCCCGTACCACGCGGGCGCCGCGACGCCCGGGTTCTGCTCGGCCCAGGCGGCCGTGACGCGTCGGCGGGCGTCGGCGACGAGCGCGGCCCGCATCCGGTTGCGCACGCCCCACAGGTCGAGGTCGCTGACCGCGGGCGAGGCCCAATCGGCCGTGGTCGGGTTGTCGGAGCCGAGGGTGGATGCCGCGAGCTGATACAGCTTCGGGTCGGTCCAGGTGGGCGCGTGCACACCGTTCGTCACCGAGGTGATCGGAACCTCGTCCTCCTCAAATCCCGGCCAGAGCGCGCCGAACATGTGCCGGGAGACCCTGCCGTGCAGCTGGGAGACGCCGTTGGCGCGCTGACCGAGCCGCAGTCCCATGACCGCCATGTTGAAGGTGTCTGCGGTGCCACCCTCATAATTCTCGGCGCCGAGCTCGAGCACCTGGTCAACCGAGACGGCCGGCAGCAGTTCGGTGGCGAAGTAGCGCGCGATGAGGTCGGCGGGGAAGCGGTCGATGCCGGCCGGAACCGGCGTGTGCGTCGTGAACACGGTGCCGGCCCGCACCACCTCGAGCGCCTCCCCGAAGCTCAGTCCCGCTCCGATCAGGTCGCTGATGCGTTCGAGACCGAGGAATCCGGCGTGGCCCTCGTTGGTATGGAAGACCTCGGGGAACTCGGCGTCGCTGAGCTCGACGAGCAGCTTGATCGCGCGCACGCCGCCGATGCCGAGCAGCAGTTCCTGTAGCAGTCGGTGCTCTCCCCCGCCGCCGTAGAGACGGTCGGTCACCGAGCGCAGCGACTCCTCGTTGTCGGGGATGTCGGTGTCCAGCAGGAGCAGCCGGATGCGGCCGACCGCGACCTGCCAGATCCTCGCGTAGAGCGTGCGGTCATCCGGCAGCGACATCGCGATCCTCGCGGCCGTGCCATCCGGATGCCGCAGCACCGTGAGCGGAAGGCCGTCCGGGTCGAGAACCGGATACGCCTCCTCCTGCCAGCCGTCGGGCGAGATGGACTGGGCGAAGTAGCCGGCGCGGTAGAACAGGCCGACCGCGATGATGGGCACGCCGAGGTCCGAGGCGCTCTTGAGGTGGTCGCCGGCGAGGATGCCGAGGCCGCCGGAGTATTGCGGAAGCGCGGCGGCGATGCCGAACTCCGGTGAGAAGTAGCCGATCGAGCGCGGAGCGCCCTCGGGCAGCGACTGGTACCAGCGCGGCTCGGTGAGGTAGGAGTGCAGCTCCGCCAGCAGCCGATTCGCCGTGTCGACGAAGTCCGCGTCGCCGGCGAGCTCCTCGAGTCGCGACGGTTCGACGGCGCCGAGGAGGCCGATCGGGTCGTGCCCGATCGCGTCCCAGGTCTCCGGAGATATCCGCTCGAACAGTTGCCTGGTCGGCACATGCCACGACCAGCGAAGGTTCGTGGCGAGTTCCTCGAGCGCGACGAGAGACTCTGGCAGGACGGTACGAACGGTAAATCTACGTATGGCCTTCACGATCCTCCAGCCTAGGCGAGCATTCCGTCCGCAGTCGATCCGAGCGGAATCCATGAACCTTGGAGGTGCACGCGCTACGGTCGGTAAGTGGCTACCGCGTATGAACCGAAGCTCGGACGCATCCCGCTTCGACACCTGTCTCCGCAGCAACCCGAGAACCTCTGGCCCGCAAAGGCCTTCGTAGGTGAGGTCGTGCCCTTCCAGGCCACGGTCTTCAAGGAGGGGCACGACGCCATCGGCGTCGACCTTCTACTCACCGATCCGAGCGGCGTGCAGTCCGTGCACCGGATGTCGGAATTCGGCGAGGGCACGGACCGCTGGCAGGTGGAGGTGCTGCTCGATTCTCCCGGCGAGTGGATCTGGAGCGTGCAGGCCTGGCAGGACGAGTGGGCCACCTGGCTGCACGTCGCCGAGATCAAGGTGCCCGCGGGCATCGACACGCAGTTGACCCTCGTCACCGGTGCGCAACTGCTGGCCAGGGCATCCGCGGCGGCGCCCGAGAACAAGGTGCTCAAGGATGCCGCGAAGGCCATCGCGAGTAAGAGTCTCGCTCCGGCCGCACGGCTCAAGGTCGCGGCCGACGCCCGGGTCACCGAGGAGATCGAGCGCCAGCCGCTCGCAACGTTGCTGACCCTCGGCTTCCCGCTCACGCTGCGCGTCGAACGCACCCGCGCCGGAGTCGGGAGCTGGTACGAATTCTTCCCCCGCTCGGAGGGCGCCAAGCGCGCCAAGAACGGCACCTGGACAAGCGGCACCTTCCGCACCGCGGCCCGTCGCCTGCCCGCCGTTGCGGGAATGGGCTTCGACGTCGTCTACCTGCCACCGATCCATCCGATCGGCACGAGCTTTCGCAAGGGACCGAACAACTCGACCGAGGCGGCTGCGGGCGACCCCGGCTCCCCCTGGGCCATCGGCTCGGCGGAGGGAGGCCACGACGCCATCAACCCGGAGCTCGGCACGGTCGAGGACTTCGTCGCCTTCCTCGACACGGCCAAGAAGAGCGGCATCGAGATCGCGATCGATCTCGCGCTGCAGTGCTCGCCCGACCACCCCTGGGTGCGCGAGCATCCGGAGTGGTTCAGCCATCTGCCCGACGGCAGCATCGCCTACGCGGAGAATCCGCCGAAGAAGTACCAGGACATCTACCCGCTCAACTTCGACAACGATCCGATCGGACTCCGCGAGGAGATCCTGCGGATCGTGAAGTACTGGATCGGCCTCGGCGTCATGATCTTCCGCGTCGACAACCCGCACACCAAGCCGCTGCGCTTCTGGGAGTGGCTGCTGCACGAGGTCAACGCGGAGTTCCCGGATGTCGTCTTCCTGGCGGAGGCCTTCACGCGGCCGCCGATGATGCACACGCTCGCCCAGCTCGGCTTCCAGCAGTCGTACACGTACTTCACCTGGCGCAACACCAAGGAGGAGCTCGCCGACTACCTCACCGAGCTGTCGCACGAATCGAGCGACTTCCTGCGCCCGAATCTCTTCGTGAACACCCCGGACATCCTGAGCGAATACCTGCAGTTCGGCGGTCCTGCCGCCTACAAGGTGCGCGCGGCGATCGCCGCGACCGCTTCCCCCAGCTGGGGCGTCTACGCGGGCTACGAGCTGTTCGAGGATGTCGCCCGGCAGGGCTCCGAGGAGAACATCGACAACGAGAAATACGAGTTCAAGGCGCGTGATTTCGCGGGAGCGGAGGCCGCGGGCCGCTCGCTTGCTCCGTATCTCACGACCCTCAACCGCATCCGTGCGGAGCACCCGGCACTGCGTCAGCTGCGCAACCTCGAACTGCACTGGAGCGACGACGACTCGATTCTCGTCTACAGCAAGTTCCTCGACGGCAAGCACACCAGGTCGGGCCGCAGCGACGCGATCATCGTCGTCGCCAACGTCGACCCGCACTCCGTACGCGAGACGACGGTGCACCTCGACCCCGCGAAGTTCGGCATCGAGCCGGGCGAAGCCTTCGAGGTCACCGACCTCGTGACGAGGCAGAAGTTCACCTGGAGCATCGACAACTACGTGCGACTCGACGCCTTCGTCGAGCCGGTCCACATCCTGCGGGTCGAGTTTCCGAAGGGAAAATGATGACCAAAGCGAAGAAATCGAACAAGGCCAAGTCCAGCGAGCCGAAGGCCACGAAGTCCAAGGCGGCACAGCCGGACACGTCGAAGGCGGTCACGCCGGGGGCCGGTCCGGTGCTGCCGGAGTTGCACCCGGGCCTCGTGACCGCGATCGCGAGCGGCAGCCACCCACAGCCGCACGCGACGCTCGGGCAGCATCCCGTCGACGGCGGTTTCGTCATCCGAGCCCTGCGGCCCCTCGCGGCAACGGTCACCGCGTTACGGGCGGATGGCACACGCGTCTCCCTCGAGCACGTCGCCGAGGGCCTGTGGCAGGGCTTGGTTCCCGCGCCCGGCCAGGCATACACGCTCGAGACGAGCTACGAGAACGGTCCGAGCTGGATCACGGATGACCCCTACCGCTTCGTGCCGTCGGTCGGCGAACTCGACCTGTACCTCTGGGGTCAGGGGCGCCACGAACAACTCTGGCAGGTGTTCGGCAGCCACTATCGCCCGCACGAAGACGTGGCTGGCACGAGCTTCAGCGTCTGGGCGCCGCACGCCACGGCGGCGCGCGTGATCGGCGACTTCAACGACTGGAACGGCGTCGGCCATGCCATGCGCAGGCTCGACGACAACGGAGTCTGGGAGCTGTTCATCCCCGGGCTGCAGCCGGGCAGCGCCTACAAGTTCGAGCTGCGCACGCAGAGTGGCGAATGGGTGCGGCGCGCCGACCCCATGGCTCGCTTCACCGAAGTGCCGCCAGCCACGGCCTCGATCGTCGGCACGACGCAGTACGAGTGGGGCGACGCCGAGTGGCTGACCAAGCGTGCTGCGACCGACCCGCACAACGCTCCGATGAGCGTGTACGAGATGCACCTCGGCTCCTGGCGTCCTGGCCTCGGCTACCGTGAGGTCGCGGACCAGCTCATCGAATACCTGCGGGAGACCGGCTTCACCCACGTCGAATTCATGCCGCTCGCGGAGCACCCCTTCGGCGGGTCCTGGGGCTACCAGGTCACCGGCTACTACGCGCCCACCAGCCGCTTCGGGCATCCGGATGACCTGCGCTACCTCATCGACCGCCTGCACCAGGCCGGCATCGCCGTGATCATGGACTGGGTGCCGGCTCACTTTCCCAAGGACGAATGGGCACTCGCAAACTTCGATGGGCAGCCGCTCTATGAGCACAGCGATCCGCGCCGCGGCGAGCAGCGCGACTGGGGCACCCTCGTCTTCAACTTCGGTGACTCGCAGGTGCGCAACTTCCTGGTCGCGAACGCACTCTACTGGCTCGAGGAGTTCCACATCGACGGCCTTCGTGTCGACGCCGTCGCCTCCATGCTCTACCTCGACTATTCGCGGGAGGCGGGCGACTGGGAGCCGAACAAGTTCGGCGGCCGGGAGAATCTCGAGGCGATCAGCTTCCTGCAGGAGGCGAACGCGACCGCGTACAAACGCAATCCTGGCATCGTGATGATCGCCGAGGAATCGACCTCGTGGCCTGGCGTGACCAAGCCGACCTCGGCATCCGGACTCGGCTTCGGTCTCAAGTGGAACATGGGCTGGATGCACGACACCCTGCAGTACATGCACGAAGACCCGATGTATCGCTCGTATCACCACAACGACATCACCTTCAGCTTCCTCTACGCGTTCAGCGAGAACTTCCTGCTGCCGATCAGCCACGACGAGGTCGTGCACGGCAAAGGCTCGCTTCTCGGCAAGATGCCTGGCGACCAGTGGCAGAAACTCGCCAATGTGCGCGCCTACCTCGCGTTCATGTGGGCTCACCCTGGCAAGCAACTGCTCTTCATGGGCAGCGAGTTCGGGCAGCCGAGCGAGTGGAGCGAAGAGCGCGGCCTCGACTGGTGGATCCTCGACCAGCCGGTGCACCAGGGACTCCTGCGCCTCGTGAGCCAGCTCAACCGGGTCTACCGTGACAACGGCGCGCTCTGGCAGCAGGACAACTCCGAGGCGGGCTTCGAATGGCTGGAAGCCGGCGACGCCGAGCACAACGCGATCGCGTTCCTGCGCTGGTCGAGCGACGGCCAGCCGATCGCGGTGATCCTGAACTTCTCGGGAACGCCCGTCGGGCCGTACCGCGTCGGTCTCCCGTTCGCCGGGGTCTGGGACGAACTGGTCAATACGGATGCCGTCGACTTCGGCGGTTCGGGCGTCGGCAACTACGGCAGCGTGACGGCGAGCGACATTCCGTGGGCCGGGCGCCCCGCATCCGCGGAGATCACCCTGCCGCCCCTCGCGGGACTGTGGCTCAAGCTGCGCCGCTAGGCCTCAACTGAACTGCACGTTCGTGAAGGCGGTGCTCGCCGCATCCAGAACCTTGGCAATCGAGATCGACACCGACAGCACGAACACGGCGATCATGATCCAGATGGGAAGCAGTCCCCTGCCGGAGCGACGCTTGACGACGACCGAGCGGCCGATGATGTACACGGTGCTGCCGAGAAATGCCCAGGCCCAGTGGAACGGGCGCACGAAACCGTCGCGACCGAGCCGCTTGGCATCGAAGTAGGCCAGGAGCACCGTCACGAGGTAGATGAGCCAACCGCTGAGCACCAGGGTGAGGTATGCCGGTGAGAACATCATTGCGGCGCTCGAGGACGAACTCTGCACCATGTGGGATAAGTAGTCGCTCAAATCGAACGTGACGAGACCCGCGATCGACAGGAGCGGTAGCAGCACGATCAACCAGATGAACGCGTTGTACACGGGCGTGCCGGCGCTGACGACCGGAGTGGCCTGCGCACCGTAGACCTCAAGCGCCGGGTCGTGCAGGTTTTCGGTCCACTGCGTGCCGTCCCACCAGCGCTTCTGCCCCGACCCGGCCGGGTCGTCGTACCAGCCTGCTGCTGCGCCTGCTCCTGTGCCGCTCACGTGTCTCCCTTGATCGGTGCCGCGTTCAGCCTAGTTGCGCCCGCTCAGTACAGCAGCCCGGTGAGGCGCCGACGCGCGGCAACGACCCGCGGGTCGTCGGCTCCGGTGATCTCGAAGTAGTCGAGCAGGCGCGTGCGCACCGCATCCTTGCCCTGCTGATCGAGCGTGGGGAAAAGCGCGAGCAGGCGATCGAAGGCGTCGTCGAGATGCCCGCCGCTCACGTCGAGATCGGCGACGGCGAGCTGCGCCTGCACGTCGGATGGTGCTGCCGCAGCCGCCTCCCGAACGTCGCCCGCCACCAGGTTCTGCAGTCGCGCGAGCAGCGAGACCTGCGCGAGGCCCGCCACGGCGAGCTGGTCCCGGGGGTCCTGCGCAATGGCTGTCTTGTACTCCGCGATCGCCGCGTCGAAGTCACCCCTCGCCATGGCGTCGTACGCCTCCTGGTGGTGCGGTGGCAGCGGCTCCTCCACTGGCTCCGCCTCGGCATCTGCCGCGGCATCCGGTGCCTTGGCCCTGCCCGTCACGCCGTTCTGTACAGCAAGGGTGGAGAGCTGCTGCAATACGGCAAGCACCTCTGACTCGGCAACGTCTCCCTCGTAGAGGGCGATCGGCCTGCCGCCGATGACCGCGGCGACCGTAGGCACTGCCGCGACCTTGAACGCCTGCTGCAGTTGCGGGTTCGCCTGCACCTCGACCGTGGCAAGCACGAAGCTGCCGCCCTGCTGCTTCACCACCCTGCCAAGTGTCGCCGACGGCTCGCCCATATAGAACTCGACGATCACCGGCACGGAACTCGACAGTTCCAGGATGCCGGTGAAGTTCGCATCGGTGCCGTCGAGCACCAGCGAAGGGACATCCACCTCGGCCGCGCCGGCGCCCGCCTGACCGGTGCCACCCGGAGCTCCGGCCGGAGCACTCGCCTGGCGCACGAGGGACGAGAGGTCGACTGCGCCGCGAAGGTTGGCAGAACTGGGTGGAACACTGGTCACGGTTTCTCCTTCGCTGAGATGATGCCTTCCACGGCACCGAGCAGCACGATCTTCTGGTTGCTGCCGGCCTTGGGTACATAGAAGAGCAACTGATCGCCGTAGTACGTGACGAGACCCTTGAGCGTCGACGTGATGCCCGTGAGCGTCTTGACGAGACTGCCGGAGTTCAACGACGCACCCGCCTCGGTGGGGATGGCGGTTTCTATCTGGGTGAGATTCGTCGCCACGATGGCGCCGGAATTGTTGGTGCCGAACGCGATGGTTTCACCCGCGCCGGCCTCGTTCGAGAAGTCGATGCCGACCTTGGCCGGCATTCCTGCCTTCCTGGCCTTCTTCGCCTCCACTCCCTGAGTCTTTTCGAAGTGGTCGTTGCTCGTGTCGAAGTACTTGGCGAACTCGCTGTCGGGACCCTTGAGCAGGAGGTCACCATAGGCCGTGCCGATCTTGCCCGGGGGGAGCAGTTCGAGCTTGTTGTCGGGCAGCAGGCGCGGCGCACCGACCTCCTTCGCAGCCAGGTGCGGCAGCACGATCTTCGGCTCGAGGCCGATCGCGTAGCTGATCTTGTAGTTATCGCGCGGGGCGGCCTGCTGCAGCATCAGCGCCATCGGTGAGACCGTCTTGTCTTTCGGGTTCACCAGGACCGTGAACACGGTGCGCGGCCACCCGTCACTCTGCTGCGGGAGGGCGATCTCGACCTCGCTCTGCGGGATCGCCGCTGGGGCCGCAATGGTGCTGTCCTTCTTGCGCAGCTCATAGTTCGTCTTGCGAAGCTCGAGCGCCGGCCCGGCGAACCGCGTCTCAAGCAGAGCGGTATCCAGGGTCTCGTCCGCCTTGGCCGCGGTCGTTGAAGCCTTGGCGACGATCTGCTTGAGCTGGGGGAAGGTGACAGCCGGTTGCTGCTGGTTGCTCGTCACGTCGGGCTTCGCCGTCGCTGTAGGGACCGGCTTATTCCCGCTGCCGCCCAGGAAGGCGGGCCAAGCATCCGGCGAACAACCGCTGAGCGCGAGCGACGAGATCACGAGCACCGGCACGACCGCGATCATGCGGCGATGGGTGGATCGACGCCTTCCGTTGCCGCTCACGGGCGGCACGGTGCGACGCGGCTTGTAGCGCCTCTGCCTCGGAACCTTGGGCATCTTCGGGCTCTTGCGGCGAGGCCCGCGGGCCTTACGCAGGTGGTACAACGCCCAGAGATATAGGCCGAGCCCGATCAGCAGGAGCAGCACGCCCGCGATGACGAGCGGGCCGGACCACGGCGTGCGGTTGTCGAGCGGCCAGCGGACGGCGACCTTGCTCGGCGCGGCATGGCTGCCATCGGAGGCGATGATCACCGAAATGCCCTTCGGCACGTTCATGGTGTACTCGAGGACGGAGTCGCTGCTGCGCTCGTCGAGCCACAGGTCGGAGCCGTGCGGGTCGGGAACCCGCAACTGTGCGTTGGCGGTCGTCTTGCTCGAGTCGCTCTTGCCTGAATCGACACTGCCCGAATCGGCAGTGCCCGCGTCGGCGCTGCCCGGTGCTGGCGTGCTTTCCTGTGGCGAGCTCGTGGCAGGTGCACCCGCGTCCGATGTGTTCGAGTCTGGCGTGCTGGCGTCGGGCTTGCCCGTCACCGTGGTGCTGGTGAGTACCTGTTTGTCGGAGTTGAATCCGATCCTGTTGTAGCTTGCATTGCCCACCCAGGCGTGCACATCCTGCGTGCGGCCGTAGGCGGCGAAGATCTTGGACGCACCGGAGATCTCGACGGTCTGATGACCGGGCTTCGCGTTCAGAATCGTGCCATCGATGACCGTGACCGGTGCCTTCGAATCGATCGACACGCTCGCGGTGACGTGATCGGGTCCGGCGAAGATGGTGCGCTGCGCAACGCCGTATCCGATGAGGACAAAGGCGAGAACGAAACTCACGATGGCAAAGACGAATCGCAAGTCATAACTCCTCTCGTGTTGCCCGGCCGAGCGACGACCCGGCGTTCCCGGTTACGGCTGAGCCGACCACTCGCACTAGGGAACGAGGCCAGGATGTGGCGGAGCCGCCACCGGTAGCAACAGACAAAGACATTCCAGAATAGCGCAAAGACCCTGTGAGCTTCCCTGTGCGGCGGCTCCGCTGGCCTTGCCACCGCCGGTCGCGCGGTCTGCGGCCGCAGTGCAAGGGTCATAGCCACGCTAAACTCGGATGGTTCGGCACTTTCACCACTGTCCCAACACACTCACTCAGGGAGAAACCGTGGCCACTGACGACGAAGCTTTCACCACCGCGATGCGCGGGTACAACCGCGACGAGGTCGACAGCGCCATCCAGGATCTGCGGCGCGAACTGATCAGGGCGAACACCGATAAGGCGGAGTCTGCCAAGGAGATCAAGCGCCTCACAGCGACGGTCGAAGACCTGCAGGCCGAGATCGAAGAGACCGGCAGCCCCACCTACAGCGGGCTCGGCAGCAAGCTCGAGAACATTCTGCGCGTCGCCGAGGAGCAGTCGACTCGGCTGATCAGTCAGGCCGACATCGACGCGGAGAAGCTGCGCAACAGCGTGCAGGGCGAGATCCACACGCTGCGGGTGGAAGCGATGGAGGCCGCGGAACGCATCGTCGCGGAGGCGCAAGCCAAGGCGAGTTCGATCATCGAGACCGCCCGCGCGGAGGCAGCGGAACTGCTCGAGGCCAGCGAAGAAGAGAGCGAGACTGTCACGCAGGACGCTCTGCACGAGGCCGCGGCCATCCGCGGAGCCGTTGCGACGGAGGCCGCCGAGGCCCGCGCGACGGCGAAGCGTGAGGCGGCGGCGGTGCGCGCTGAGGCCGAGCGCGAGGCAACGGAACTCAAGCTGGTTGCGAGCCGGGAGGTCAGTGAGGCGCGTGAGCGGGCTGCGGCGCTGGCCCGTGAGACCGAGCAGGGTCGAGCGGAATTCACGAGCGAGGCGGAGAAGCAGTGGGGCGACCTCGCCCGCGACGTCGAGCAACAGCGCACAGACCTTGCCAGGGAGATCGAGGCGGGCAAGATCGAACTCGAGCAGGAGAAGGCCGCCGCCCGCGCGAGGCTCGAGCTCGAGGCATCGGCGGCACGCGCTGCGCTCGAGCAGGAGACGGCGGAGGCCAGGGCCGACCTTGAGGCCGAAATCGCGGCCGAACGCTCGCTTCTCACGCAGGAGATCGACCAGCAGCGCGCCGATCTCGAGCGGGAAATCGAGTCGCGCCAGGCGGAACTGACCAGGGAGACAGAGCGTGTGCGCGCTCAGATCGCGCACGATCTCGACGAATCTCGCACCACGCTGGAGCGCGACGCCGAGCAGGGCCGCCTCGACTTCGAGGTGGAGCTCAAGGCTCGGCGTGACGAGACCGAAAAGGAGTCGCTCGCCAAGCATCAAGAAGCAGTCGCCCAGACGCAGAAGTACCTCGATGAGGCGCAACTGCAGCTTTCCGAGGCAAACCGGCGTGCCGCCGAGAAGCGGCACGAGGCGGAGACCATCGAGGGCGAGGCCCGGGCCGAGGCCAAGGCCTCTCGAGAGAAGGCGGATGCCGAAGCGGCCGAGATCCTCGCGAACGCGGAGGCTCGGTCCAAGGCGATGGTGCGCGAAGCCGAGAAGCGCACGGCCAAGCTTGTCAAGGACGCGGAAGAACGACTTGCCCAGATTAGGATTGAGCGCGAAGCAGTCGCGGGCTACTTCGAGAGTCTGCACTCCGTGCTCAACCAGGCGGAAAAGGTCACCAGCGAGAGCTGAGCGACCGGTCAGCACTCGCAACCCGCTTCCCAGGCCGATACCCGGCGCAGTTACGAGAAGGGCACCGCGGTGAAGATCCAGAACGCATTCAGGATCGGCCTTCTCGGCGGATTGGGCGTGCTCGTCGCGCTCGCCATCGGTGGCGCCGTCGCGACGCTGTCCACCATCCTCACCTACGTCGGCGCCGCGCTCTTCCTTGCCCTCGGCCTCGATCCGGCAGTCTCCTGGCTCGAGAAGCACAAGTTCCCGCGCTGGACCGCCATCCTCACCGTCCTGATCGGTCTCCTCGCGATCATCGCCGGCCTCGTGCTCTCGGTCGTGCCGGTCATCGTGGGGCAGATCAACAAGCTCATCGATCAGGTGCCGACCGTCGTGAAGGTCATGTCTGACCCGCACCTCATCAGGAACATTCAGGCTTCGGTTCCCGACTTCATCGACGTGCAGGCCGTGGTCGACTCGGTGGACAAATTCTTCCAGGACCCCGGTAACCTCACCACGATCGGCGGCGGTGTGCTGCAGGTCGGCCTGGGTATCGCCAGCGGCATCGCCGGCGTCATCATCGTTCTCATCCTGACGCTCTACTTCGTCGCCTCGCTCAACGGGATGAAGCGGGGACTCTACCGTCTGGTGCCCGCGTCCAAGCGGGCCGGCTTCGCCGACCTCACCGAGCAGATCAGCACGGCCGTCGGTCGCTACGTGATGGGACAGGCCACGATCGCGCTCTGCAACGGAATCGCGAGCTTCATCTTCCTGACCTTCATCGCCAAGGTTCAGTACTCCGCACTCTTCGCCTTCATCGCCTTCCTCTTCGCGCTCGTGCCGCTCGTGGGAACCCTGTCGGGGTCCGTGATCATCACCCTGGGCTCTCTGCTCTTTGGCGGCCCGGTGACGGCCCTCTGGGTGGCGATCTACTACCTGGCCTACATGCAGGTCGAGGCCTACGTCATCAACCCGAACGTCATGAAGCGTGCCGTGAAGGTACCGGGTGCCATCGTTGTCGTCGCAGCCCTCGCCGGCGGCGTGCTGCTCGGCATCCTGGGCGCGCTCGTCGCCATCCCGTTCGCCGCTGCCGTGCTCCTGATCGTCGATCAGGTGGTCATTCCGCGGCAGAACGAGCTGTAACGGCCTAGGACGCCTGCGGCCACTCTGTCGGCAGCGGAAGCGCGGCGGGATTCACACGCGCAACGATCTCACTGAGAACGCGCCGCGTCTGCTTCTCCCCCACCCAGAGGTGCCTGCCCTCCTCGACGTCGACGAGTTCGGCGCCCGGCACCACGGCGAATCGCTCGGCCGCCGCCGCCGGACGCAGGTAGTCGTCGAGTTCGGGAATGATGGCGACCAAGCGTCTGCTGTCGCCCGCCCACGCGGCGAGCTCGGCATCAGAGGTGCGATGCAGCGGCGGCGAGAGCAGGATCGCGCCGTCGACCGCCTGCTCACGGCCGTACTTGAGCGCGACCTCGCTGCCGAACGACCAGCCGACGAGCCACGGATGCGGGAGAGACTCGCTCGCGACGAGATCCATCGCCGCCGCGAGGTCGAACCGCTCGTCGTCGCCTTCGCCGAACACCCCCTGCGACGTGCCGCGCGGCGACGAGGTGCCACGGAAGTTGAAGCGCAGCACGGCGAGATCCGCGAGCGCCGGCAGCCGCGCGGCTGCCTTGCGGATGATGTGCGAGTCCATGAAGCCGCCGGCCGTCGGGAGCGGATGCAGCGTCACGAGCGTCGCAACGGGCGGCACCGTCAGCGGTAGCGCGAGCTCGCCGACCAGGGTGAGCCCGTCGGACGTGTGCAACTCGATGTCCGTGCGCCGAGCCGGAAGCTCGATCCCCGCCCTGATGTCTGTCATCCGCCGATCCTCGTTCTCGCTACTTGATGCGCCAGCAGTGGGAATGCCAGTGGCGCCTCGCGGCGAGATCGTCGGCCTCACCCATCAGGCCATCCGCCCGCCACGCCACGATGTGTGCGGTGCCGGGGGCGATCTCCTGGCCGCATCCGGGGCAGGTGTAGTACTTGACCGCCGCGGTCGGAGCGAGCGGCTGAACGCTCCAGAGGCCGTCGCGTTTCGACTCGGTGTGCAGGGTTCCGTAGAGCGCCCTCGCGAGGTCCGCCGACTCCTCGTCGCCACTTCCGCCAGCCGAGCGCGCTCGACGCGGGCGATTGGACCTTGGCATGCCCCCAGCTTATGCGGGGCTAGTACCAGCCGCTGGACTGGCTGTGCGACCACGCGCCGCACGGAGTGCCGTAGCGAGCGGCGATGTAGCCGAGGCCCCAGGTGATCTGGGTGCGTGGATTGCTCTGCCAGTCGGCGCCGGCCGACGCCATCTTGCTGCCGGGAAGCGCCTGCGGGATACCATAGGCGCCGCTCACCGGGTTTCCCGCGTAGACGTTCCAGTGAGACTCGCGGTTGAAGAGTGAGACGAGGCAGCTGTACTGATCCTCGCCCCAGCCGCGGGCCATGACGAGCTCGTGGCCGATCGCCTGCGCGCTGCCCGGATCGGGGACTCCCGCTATCGGGGCCGCACGCACGATCTTCTTTGCGGTGACCGTATATTCGTCACGCAGCATCGCCACCACGACGTCGCCCTGCACCGACTTGCCGCCGGTGGCCGCCGCCGAGACCACGAGCGTTTGGCTGTTCACGGCCGCGGATGACGCCGGCTCGACGGCCGCGCTCGCGGGCGGATTCGGGGCTATCGCCGCGACGGCGAGGAACGCGGCCGCGGCAAGAAAGGCGAACGCAGAGACGGAACTGCGGTTGCGAATGCGCCATCCAAAAGGCTCGACCCCGGCAGCCGTTTTCGACGCCTGCGGCGATTCGTCGTTCGTATGCTTGCCCACAGTGACTCGATTTTAGCCGAAAAGGCTGAGTCCTGCCCGGAAGGCGCTACCGTACGGCGAGCATCACGTCCACGACGGTGTCGAGGAGCAGGTCTACCTGCGACTCGCGGTACCCGCCCTTCTGCCGGCGGAAGGTCGTCGTGCGCACCTCTTCGACGCTCAGCGAGGTGCCATCCTGGAAGTACTCGACGAGACGTGAGGCGAAGGCGTCGACGTCCTTGCGGTGATAGCCCTCGCTCAAAAAGCCGGCCCGATCAAAGCGGTGGCCGACCGGTCGGGACAGCCGGTCCAGGATCTCCTGCGCGGTCGAGCGTGCCTGCGTGTACCAGGCCTCGTCACCCGAGCGCTGCAGGGCGAGCTCCCGCTCGCGACTCGCGAAGGCATCCTCGAGTCGCTCGAGCGCCGCATCGACGTGCACCGGCGAGTATCCGCCCTTTTGCATCGCGAAGGCGGTGGTGCGGATGTTCGCGGCATTGACCACCGTCGGGGTGTTCGCGTCTGCGGCGTATGCACGCCTGGCGTCCTCGAGGAAGTCTTCGACCTGGTCGACGTTGTAGCCACGGTGGGACTTGCGGGTACGCGGAAAGGTTGTGCTCACGACACTATTCTGCACTACGCCCGCGAACGCGGGCCGTCAGTCAGCGCCCGCAACCGGCTAGCGCCCGGGTTTCGTCAGCTTTGGCCGAAGATGAGAAACAGCGCGTATGCCGCCGCCGCGCTCGGCAAGATCGAATCGAGTCGGTCGAGGAGCCCGCCGTGACCGGGGAGCCAGGTGCTGATGTCCTTGATCCCGAGATCGCGCTTGATGAGCGACTCGGTCAGGTCGCCCGTCGTTGCCGTGAAGGCGATCACGGCGCCGAAGATCAGGCCGAACCACCATTCCTGCTGCAGCATGAACACCGAGAGCAGCACGCCGCCGATGAGCGCAGTCACGACGGAACCGGCGAGACCCTCCCAGGTCTTCTTGGGGCTGATCCGCGGGGCCATCGGATGCTTGCCGAACAGCAGGCCGCTCGCGTAGGCGCCCGTGTCGACGGCGATCACGAGGATGAGGAAGGCGAGGGTCCACCACTCCCCTCCCTCTTTGCTGTCGAGCAGAACGGCGAAGCTCGCCAAGAACGGCACGTAGACGAGCACGAGGGCGCCGGCGGCGAGGTCCTGACCCAGTTCGCGCGCGGAACCGCGGTGGGAACGGGCGCCCAGCTCGGCCACGCGCCACAGCGAGACGAGGAGGATCGCGGCCAGCAGCGCGAGCCAGTGCCCTCCATCGCCGAGGTAGAACGCCGGCGCCACCATCGCGACAGCGGCGACCGCGGTGGGCCAGCGGGGAATGTCCCGCCCGGCAAAGCGCAGCGCGCTGGCGAGCTCGAACGCGGTGAAGCCGACGATGGCGCCGGCGAAAATCATGAACAGCCACTTGTAGACGATGAGGCTGAACAGCATCACGAGCCCGAGCCCGAGCCCGATCAGGATGGCCAGCGGCAGGTTACGTCCGGTGCGCGCCTCGATCTTGACGTTCGCGGCATCGATCTGCGCCTTGGTGGCCTTCAACTCCGTCTGAAACTCACTCTTGAAGGCGTTGGCGCGCGCTTCGAGTTCTTCCCGACGCTTCAGGAACCTTCGCTTGCCCGGTGAGCGCTCTGATGGATCCGACATCAGACCTCGAGGAGCTCGGCTTCCTTCTTCTTGAGCGCATCGTCGATCGCGTCGATAGCCGACTTGGTGATCGACTCGAGCTCCTTCTCGGAACGCGCGACCTCGTCGTCGCCGACCTCCGTCTTGAGCGCGTCGAGGTCATCCTTGGCCTTGCGGCGGATGTTGCGCACCGAGACCTTGGAATCCTCGCCCTTCGAGCGCACGATCTTCACGAACTCGCGGCGACGCTCCTCGGTGAGCTCTGGCAGCGTGACCCGCACGAGGGTGCCGTCGTTGCCCACGTTGGCGCCGAGGTTCGGCGCGTTCACGATGGCCCGCTCGATCTCCTTGAGTGCGCTCTTGTCGTAGGGCGTGACCACGAGGACTCTCGCCTCGGCGTTGGTCATTCCGGCGAGCTGGCCGAGCGGTGTCGGAGTGCCGTAGTAGTCGACCATGATCTTCTGGAACAGCGCGGGATTCGCACGGCCGGTACGGACATTCGCAAAGTCGTCCTTGGCAGCCTCGAGAGATTTCTGCATCTTCTCTTTGGCTTCGGCGAGTACGTCGGAAATCACGGGGGCTCCTTTGGGGTTGTACAACCGTTTTGAGTTTACCGGGGCGCGACCGGCTAGTTGGAGACGAGGGTGCCGATGCGGTCTCCGCGCAGCGCCGCGGCAACGTTGCCCTCGGGTGCCATACCGAAGACGACCATCGGCATCTTGTTGTCCATGCACAGGCTGAAGGCGGTCGAGTCGACAACCTTCAGGCCCTTCACGAGGGCCTCCTGGTAGGTGACCTCCTCGAGCTTCCAGGCGCTCGAATCGGTGCGAGGATCCGCGGAGTACACGCCGTCGACGCCGTTCTTGGCAACCAGCACGACATCCGCGCCGATCTCGAGCGCACGCTGCGCGGCGACGGTGTCCGTGGAGAAGTACGGGAGACCGGCGCCGGCGCCGAAGATGACGACCCGGCCCTTTTCGAGGTGACGCTCGGCGCGACGCGGGATGTATGGTTCGGCAACCTGTGTCATCGAGATGGCCGACTGAACGCGCGTTGCGGCGCCGGCCTGCTCGAGGAAGTCCTGAAGCGCGAGGGCGTTCATGACCGTGCCGAGCATGCCCATGTAGTCAGCACGACCACGGTCCATGCCGCGCTGAGAGAGCTCGGCGCCCCGGAAGAAGTTGCCACCGCCGGTGACGATGGCGATTTCCACGTCCTGCGCCACCGAGGCGATCTCCCTGGCCAGGGAGCTGACGATGTCGGGGTTAACGCCCAACTGGCCGCCCCCGAAGGATTCTCCGGAAAGCTTGAGCAGAACGCGTCGTCTACCGGTCGCTGTTGTCATCGTCTCTCCTTGGGTTCGGCTGCATACAGGCTATCGTTTGGCCGGGCGGCGCCAGCCGTGAAAATGGGGCCAGGACCGCTCTCGCGTCCCTGGCCCCATCGTCGTGGTATTGCTTGCGGCGACCTACGCGCCGACCTTGAAGCGAACGAACTGGTTCACCGTGAGGCCTGCATCCGACAGGACCTTGCCGACGGACAGCTTGTTGTCCTTGGCGTAGTCCTGCTCGAGCAGGGCGACCTGCTTGATGAAGGCCGTGAGGCGACCCTCGATGATCTTCGGCAGGGCGGCCTCTGGCTTGCCCTCGCCGCGGCTGATCTCCTCGACGATGCGACGCTCGTTCTCCACATCAGCGGCCGGAACATCCTCGCGGCTCAGGTACTGCGGGTCGGCGAAGGAGATGTGCTGAGCAACGCTGCGCGCGGTGTCAGCGTCGTCTCCCGAGTAGCCGACGACCACGCCGACCTGCGGTGGCAGGTCTTTGTTGGTCTTGTGCAGGTAGATCGCGAACTTCTCGCCGGAGACGAGGGCGACGCGGCGAAGCTCAATCTTCTCGCCGAGGATCGCTGCCTCGTCACCGATGAGCTCGGCGACCGTCTGGCCTGCTGCAGGAGCGGCGAGCGCCTCCTCCACTGTCGATGCACCGGCCGCGGCGACCGCGTCGAGCACGTTATTGCCGAGCGTGACGAACTTCTCGCTCTTCGCGACGAAGTCGGTCTCGCAGGCGAGCTCGATCAGCGTCGTGGTGGCGCCGTTCTCCTTCGCTGCGACGAGTCCCTCGCTCGTGGAGCGGTCGGCGCGCTTCGCGTTTCCCTTGGCTCCCTTGAGGCGCAGGAGTTCGGTGGCCTTGTCGAGGTCACCGCCCGCCTCGACGAGCGCGTTCTTGGTCTCGACCATGCCGGTGCCGAGGCGCTCGCGCAGGGTCTTGAGGTCATCCAGGCTGAAATCTGCCATGGGCTCTTTCCTTCTCTTTGGCTCGGGTTACTTCGCGTCCGCTGCGGTCTCGTCAGCGGTGCTCTTGGCGGCGGCCTTCGGCTTCTTCTCGGCGTCGGTTGCCTCGGCCTCGATCTTGGCCTCGGCGGCGGCGTCAGACTCCACCCTGTGCTCGGGAACGACGGTCGCATCTGCTGCGGCCTCGTGCTCTGCCGCCACGGCATCCGCGTCGTTCTCCTCGGCGGGAACCTCCGCTGCCACGACCTCCGCGACGGCCTCTGCAGCAGCAGGGGTCTCGGTGGCGGACTCGACGAGCCCATCAACGGACTCGACCTTCTCGGCCTCGGTGGACGGGGTTTCGGAGGCACCGAGCAGCTCGGCCTCCCACTCGGCGAGCGGCTCCACGGCGGAGACGTTGCCCTCCTCCGCCTTCTGGTGACGCTGGATGAGACCCTCGGCGGCAGCATCCGCGACAATGCGGGTCAGCAGGCCGACGGACCGGATGGCGTCGTCGTTACCCGGAATCGGGTACTGCACCTCGTCGGGGTCGCAGTTGGTGTCGAGGATCGCGATGACCGGGATACCGAGCTTGCGCGCCTCGTCGATGGCGAGGTGCTCCTTCTTGGTGTCGACGATCCAGATCGCGGACGGGGTCTTGGTGAGGTTGCGGATACCACCGAGCGAGCGCTGCAGCTTGATGAGCTCGCGGCGCTGGATGAGCAGCTCCTTCTTGGTGTAGCCCTTGGTGGTGTCGTCGAAGTCGACCTCTTCGAGTTCCTTCATGCGAGCGAGGCGCTTGGAGACCGTCTGGAAGTTCGTGAGGAGGCCACCGAGCCAGCGCTGGTTGACGAAGGGCTGGCCGACGCGCTGCGCCTGCTCTGCGATCGAACCCTGCGCCTGCTTCTTGGTGCCGACGAAGAGGATGGTGCCGCCGTGCGCCACGGTGTCCTTGACGTAGTCGTAGGTCTTGTCGATGTAGGCAAGCGACTGCTGCAGGTCGATGATGTGGCTGCCCGAACGCTCGGTCAGGATGAAGCGCTTCATCTTCGGGTTCCACCGACGAGTCTGGTGTCCGAAGTGAACGCCGCTGTCGAGCAGCTGGCGGATGGTGACAACGGCCATTGCCGTCTCCTTTTCTGGCACCGGCACGCACTGCTCTGCAGCAGTGATCGGCGGTGCACACTCAGTTGTTATCGCACCGGTCGGTGCGAATCCTGGTGCCCGGCTCGCATCCGACCCGGCACTGTACTGCTCTCGCAGTGGTGATGGGACTGAGTGGATGCGGTGGCGCGATGGGCCGGAACGACTCGGCTGGCGAGAGAACCGGCTACGCAACGGGCACGCGTAGTCACCCCGCGGAGCGGGATGCTGCGAAGAGTCTACCATCCGGCGGGCGGCATCAGGCACGCGAACCGACCTCTCCCTCCCAGCGCGAAAGCGTCGGCAGCTGTCAACAGTATCGACGCTTCCGGGCCGGGCGGATGCCGCCGGCTGGCATCCTGCACGGGTGCTGCTCTCGCCTGCTCCCCGGTCGACCCGACTCATCGGCCTGGTGCTGCTCACCCTCCTGATGACGTCGCTCTTCCCTGCGTCGGCATCGGCGATCGCGAGCCGGGCGGCGGGAGCAGCATCCGAATGGGGGTGGCCGATCGCGCCGCCGCGGCGGGTCGTGCAGACCTTCGTCGCGCCCGAGAGCGAATACGGAGCGGGTCATCGCGGCATCGATGTCGCGGCAACGGCCGGCACCGTCGTTCTCGCTCCGGCGGATGGGGTGGTGCACTTCTCCGGGATCGTGGTCGACAGGCCCGTGCTCTCGATCGAGCACGGGGGCGACCTCATCTCGAGTTTCGAACCGGTGTTCTCCGACCTCACGCCGGGCACGGTAGTTCGTCGCGGGCAGCCGGTGGGTCTCGTCGCCGCAGGCGGCCACTGCAGCTCCGTATGCCTGCACTTCGGCGTGCGACTGCACGGACAGTACGTGTCGCCCCTCAACTACCTCGGCGGCATCCCTCCCCCGGTGCTCCTGCCGACGCGGCCGCTGCCGTGACGCGACTACGCGAACTCGACGAGGCCGGATCGGAGGCGGCCGAAGGGAGTGACGGCTTCGCTGGTTAGGCTGACGACATGTCCACCCCAGCGGCCCCCGCCGAGACCACGGCGCACACGCCTCTCACGCCGGTCTTCATCGGGCTGTGGGTCGCGCTGCACAGCGTCTTCATCGGTTTGGGCGTCTTCGTCGTCGTGCACGCGATGGTCGCTCCGTCCTCGCACGCATCGTGGATCATCGCACTCGGTCTCGTGCTGCTTGTCGCGTACGCGATCGGCGCCTTCATCATCCGCTCGACCCGCAGTACCCCCGTCGCGCTCGTCTGGCTGGCGGTGCTGGCCGCCGGCGCCATCCTGCTCATGGTGCTGACGCCAGACGCGACCTTCCTCGTGTTTCCGCTGTTCTTCCTCTACCTCCACCTGCTGCCGTTCCGCTGGGGCATCCCGGCCGTCTTCCTGACGACGGCGCTGACGGTGATCGGGTTTGCGAGTCACAACGGCTGGACGGCCGGCGGCGTCCTCGGGCCGCTCATCGGCGCGACGGTCGCGGTCGTGATCGGGCTCGGCTATCGGGCGCTGTATCGCGAGGCACAGCAGCGGCAGCAGCTGATCGAGGAACTCGTGCGCACGCGGGAGGCGCTCGCCACTCGCGAGCGCGAGTCTGGCATGCTCGAGGAACGTGCGCGCCTGGCCAGAGAGATTCACGACACGGTCGCGCAGGGGCTGTCGAGCATTCAGATGCTGCTCCACGCCGCCGAGCGTGAGGGCACGGGGCCGGCCGCCCTGAAGCACGTGACGCTCGCGCGCGAGACCGCCGCAGACAACCTCGCCGAGGCCCGCCGCTTCATCCGCGAACTCACCCCGCCGGCGCTAGAGGGACGGTCGCTCGGCGGCGCCCTCGCGAGGCTCGCGACGTCGAGTTCGGGCCGCGACACCGTCGTGAGCTTCCACTCGAGCGGCGAGGCCTTCCAACTTCCCATGCGCCTCGAAACCGCCCTGCTACGAATCGCGCAGGAGGCGCTCGCCAACGTGGCTCAGCACGCGGCGGCGAGCCGCGCAGAGGTGACGCTGAGCTATCTCGACGACTGGGTGGGGCTCGATATCGTCGACGACGGCAAGGGCTTCGCGCCACCTTCGGGGGCAGCCGCGGGCACTTCCTTCGGCCTGATCGCTATGCGACAGCGCGTCGAGCAGCTCGGCGGCACGCTGACCATCGAGTCGCGCGAGGGCGCCGGCACGGCCATCGGTGTCGGATTTCCGCTCGCGGAGGCGTCGAGTTGATCCGCCTGCTCATCGCCGACGATCATCCGGTGGTGCGCGCGGGACTGCGCGCGCTCTTCGCGGCCGAACCCGACATGGAGGTCGTGGGAGAGGCATCCGCCGCGGACGAAGCGGTGCGGAGGGCACGCGCGCTCGATGTCGACCTCGTGTTGATGGACCTTCAGTTCGGCTCAGGTCATCAGGGCGTCGATGCAACCCGGATGCTGCGCGGCGAAGAGCGCGCCCCGCGCGTGCTCATCCTGACCAACTACGACAGCGACGCGGACATCCTCGGCGCCGTCGAAGCGGGAGCCAGCGGCTACCTGCTCAAGGACGCCCCGCCCGCGGAGCTCATCGCGGGGGTGCGCGCGGCAGCGGCCGGGGAAACCGCGCTCGCACCCGCCGTGGCCGATCGCCTGGGCGCGCGAGCTCGCTCGGTCGAGCCCGGACTCAGCGCCCGCGAGATCGAGGTGCTCGGACTCGTCGCCTCCGGCAACTCGAACCGCGACATCGGGCGCGCCCTATTCTTGAGCGAGGCGACCGTGAAGTCGCACCTCGTGCACATCTTCGGCAAACTCGGCGTGAACTCGCGCACCTCGGCCGTCGCACGGGCGAGGGAGCTCGGCGCAATCCGGCCATAGGCAATTAGGCAACGGCCACACACGACAAACTTTCGACGGATGTGCCACGCGTCGTGCTCACCGAGGCTGGGAGCATGAAACGACTCTTTTACGCTGCGTGCGTCTACCTGGTACTCGGCCTCGGATCCGGCATGTTCTATCGGGAGTTCACGAAGGCCAACCACTACACGGCGGCTGATGGATTCACCCAACTTTCCGTGGTGCACACGCATGTGCTGACGCTCGGCGTCATCGTGCCGTTGATCGTGCTCGTTCTGGAGAAGGTGTTCGTCCTGTCCCGCAGCCGTGCCTTCGGCTGGTTCTTCTGGCTGTACAACGTGGGCCTCGTGATCGCGGCCGGGTCCATGGTGGCGAACGGCATGCTCCACGTGTTGGGAGAAAAGACCGGGCCAGCGCTGGCGGGCATTGCGGGATCGGGGCACATCATCCTGACCGCCGGGCTCGTCCTGCTGTTTGTGGCACTCGGCAAGCGCGTGCTGGCGAAGCCCGCCGCTCCGGCCGTTCCTGCCGCGTGATTCAGACGCCGTCCACTCAGGCCCTCGGGTGTGCGGCGGCATAGCTCGCCTTGAGCCTTTCGGCCGAGACGTGCGTGTAGATCTGCGTCGTGCCGAGGCTCGCGTGTCCGAGGAGTTCCTGCACCGCACGCAGGTCGGCGCCGCCATCGAGAAGGTGCGTCGCAGCGGTATGCCTCAGGGTGTGGGGTCCGGATGGTCCGGTGCCGGGGATGCTGGCGAGAAGCGACGACACGAGCGTGTAGACCGTGCGGGTGCCCAGCCGCCTGCCGTTCGAGCCGAGGAATAGTGCATCCGTCCGGCCGGTCGCCATGGCACCGGGCTTCGCGGAACGCTCCGCGGCGGCCGCCAGGAGGGCGGGACGCGCGGTGTCGAGGTAGCTCGCGAGCGCGTTCTTCGCCGGAACTCCGAACGGCACGACCCTCTCCTTGGCCCCCTTGCCTACGACGCGCACCGTGAGCCGGTCGAGGTCGACGCTGCCGAGGTCGAGGCCGGTGAGTTCGCTCACCCGAAGCGCGGACGCGTAAAGCAGTTCGATGACCGCCGAGTCCCGGAGGGCACCGGGGTCGCCGGTGTCGGCCTTCGCCGAGAGTCCGTCGAGAATGCCCTCGAGTTGTGCCCGCGTGAGCACCCGCGGCAGGTGGTGCTCGGCCTTCGGTGCCCGCAGCCTGGTCGCCGGGTCGCTGGGTGCATCACCGACCCGATTCAGCCAGGCGGTGAAGCTGCGCGCGGCCGCCGACCGTCGCGCGAGCGTCGATTTGGCGAGACCCTGCTGGGACCCCGCCCACAGCCAGTCGCGAAGCAGCTCAAGAGAAAGCTCGTCTGTTGCGGTCGCGCCGTTGTCGTTCGCAAAGTGCACGAGTGCGCCGAGGTCGGAGCGATAGGAACGGACGGTGTGCTCGCTATATCCGCGCTCGGCCGAGAGATAGACGGTGAAGTCTTCGATCGCACGCGGGAGTAGCACCCCTCTATCGTCGGCCCCGGCGCACGGATGCGCTGGATTGCCGCGTCGCGAGTCCGCGAAGCTCAGGCGGGAAGCGGTGCGATGCTGAGCGAGAAGTCGAGGTTGCCCACCCCGTTATTCGCGAGCCCTACCGTCACGACGCCCGCACCCTCGAGCCAGTGGGCCATCGTGAGTCCCCCGGCATCGAGGGCACGCAGCCCGAGGCTCTCGATGAAGGTCGATACAGTCGCCTTGGCGTGCGCGCTGTCGCCAGCAATGAAGACATCCGGCTGACCGTTCTCCAAGACGTTCCGAAAGATCGTGTTGAATCCCTTCACCACGCTGGCGCCGGCGGGTGCCACCTTGGCGACCTCCGCCGCGATCGACGTCTGCTCGCGGTGCGCAAGCCCGTCGAACGTGGAGTTGAACGGGTTGCTGATGTCGACGAGGATCTTGCCCGCGAGAGCATCTCCGAACTGGGAGACGGACGGGACGACACCGTCGTAGAGCAGCGCCAGGATGACGATATCGCCGGCCGGAGCGCTGCCCCACGCTGCGGAGGTACTGCCGCCGCCCAGTGTGCGCGCCAAGCCGTCGGCCTTGGCCTGATCGCGGCCGATGACCTGCACGTTGTTTCCGCCTGCCACCGCTCTCGCACCGAGAGTGCGGGCCATATTGCCGGTTCCGATGATGCTGATGGTGCTCATTGTGTCCTGCTTTCGTTGTGTTTGTTGGTTCAGAGAGCGGTGGTGCCGCCGTCGGCGACGAGCTCCATGCCGTTGATGTAGCTGGAGTCGTCCGAGGCAAGGAAGAGTGCTACTGCGGCGATTTCGTCGGGGTGGCCCATCTTTCCCCGTGGGATGAGTGACTCGAACTGGAGCATGGTGGCCTCATCGAACACCTCCTGCTGCTTGGCTGTGGCGACCTGACCGGGCGTGAGTACATTGACGCGGATGCGACGATCCCTGAGTTCGTTGAGCCAGACGCGCGCCCAGGCCTGCTGCACGGCCTTGCTCCCCGCGTAGACGCTCCAGCCCGGGAATGCGCCGAGCGATGCGTTGGAGCCCGTCATCAGAATGGATCCACCGTCGTTGAAGAGCGGGAGCGCCTTCTGCACGGTGAACAGCGTGCCGCGGGCGTTCAGCCCGAATGCGGCGTCGAAGTGCTCCTCGGTGATTTCACCGAGGGGCGCGGATTCGCCCATGCTGGCGCTCGCCCACAGCACGTCGATGCTGCCCTTCTCGCGTTCGACCGTCTCGTAGAGGCGGTCGAGGTCATCCAGATTCGAGGCGTCGCCCTGGACTCCCGTGGCGTTGGTCCCGATCTGCTTCACGGCATCATCGAGCGCGTCTTGCCTGCGGCCGGTGATGAAGACGTGCGCTCCCTCTTCGGCAAACCGCTTCGCCCCGGCCAACGCCATGCCGGTAGTGCCGCCGGTGACGACCGCGACCTTGCCATCAAGCTTTCCCATGGTGCTCCTTTGAGTCGGTGGTGCTGTGCGCACTCGTTATTCGGCATTATGTACACCGTGTTGTTTGGTTAAGCTACTCGGCGCATCGACGCGGCGCAACTAAGTACACCGTTTGTTACCGTGTTCGAGTAGAATGGGGTCATGACGGATGTGGAGAAGGGCCCTCTGGGCCTGCGACGCGGTCGGGGTGCGCGCGAGCGGATTCTCGGGGCGTCCCAGCGGCTGTTCCGCGAGCAGGGAATCAACCGCACCGGCATGGACCAGTTGTGCGCGGCTGCACAGGTGTCGAAGCGAACCGCGTACCAGCACTTCGGCACCAAGGATGAACTCGTTGCCGAGTACCTGCGTCGCTTTGATCCCTCGGTACTCTCCTACGTTTTCGACCGCCCCGATCTGACTCCGCGCGAGCGAATGCTCGCCGCCTTCGATATCCCACCCAGCACTCCCCTGTGCCCGTTCATCGGTGCGGCAGTCGAGCTCCGTGACCCCGAGCACCCGGCGGCGCAGTATGCGCACGACTACAAGATGGCCGTCGCCGCACGGTTCGCGGAAGCGGCGCGCGAAGCCGGCGCCGCCGATCCTGATCAGCTTGGGGAGCAGCTTGCGCTTCTGGTCGACGGTGCCGCCGCGCGCACCCGCGTCCTCAACTCCGACTCCTTCCCCGCGGCTGCGGCCATTGCGGCCGTGCTTATCGACAACGCGATCCCGGCCACGGCCGTTTAGGTACGCGAGACCACCTTCACCCAGCCGCCCTCGCGCTCGGTCACCGCACCCTCGAGTTGCAGAGCACCGAGCGCTGACTGCACCTCGCTCACCGAGAGGCCTGCCCGACGGGCTATCTCGTCGACCGGCCTGGTGGACCTCGGTGCGAGGGCATCGAGCATCCGCACTCGCAGGCGGTCGCCGCCGGACGCATTCCGCGGCGTCTCGGCCGGAACGGGAGCATCCTGCATCGGCGCAAGTTCCGCCATTTCGTCGGCGTTCGTGACGCAGCGGGCATCGAAGTCACGAATCAGCCGGTGACAGCCCGCGGATGCCGCCGACGTCACCGGGCCGGGCACCGCACCGAGCGGCCTTCCGATCGCCGCGGCGTGGCCAGCCGTGTTGAGCGAGCCCGATCGCCAGCCCGCTTCCAGCACGACGGTGGCCTGACTCGCCGCGGCAATGAGCCTGTTGCGTTGCAGAAATCTCCACTTGGTCGGCGGCTGCCCACACGGCAGCTCGGAGACCACGGCCCCCTCCTCGACGATGCGAGTGAGCAGCGCCTCGTGCCCGCTCGGGTAGAAGCGGTCGACGCCTCCGGCGAGAAAGGCGATCGTTGTGCCGGAGCTCGCGAGAGCGGCGCGGTGGGCCATCCCGTCGATTCCGTAGGCGGCGCCCGAGACGATCGTGTAGCCACGATCGACGAGCCCGGCGGAGGCCTCCATGGCGACATGCTCGCCGTATCCGGTGGCGGCACGGGCGCCGACCAGAGCTATGGAACTCGGCAGCGTCGCGAGGGTGGACGCGTTGCCGCGGGTCCACAGTGCGAGGGGTGCGTGTTCGCCGAGGTCGGCGAGGCCGAGCGGCCAGCACTCGTCGCCGGGCACGATGAGTTGCACGGAGTAGCGCGCCGCCTGCTTGAGCGAGGTGAGCGCGATGCTCGACCTCAGCCGAGGCGCCCAGCGATCGAACGCCGCGCCAAGTTCCTCTTGCTCCACCGCGTCCACTCCCGCCGCAATAATGCCGGCGAGGACGCGCTCGACGTCCCAATGCTCAACCAGCGTCGTGAGCGCATCCGCGGCGCCGAGGGCCGCGACGAGCGCACCTGCGATGCGGTCACCGGGTTCGGCGATGCCGGTCCAGGCCGCGCGAGCGAACCGCTCGGGCAGTGCGGCGGTCGACACCTCCTCCCCTACGACGGCTCGCAGTAGCGGTGCGACCACCGCCTCCTTCAGCCCGAACATCGTCATGACATGGCCCTTCTGAGGTAGAGCGCGCGACCGACGTGGTCGGCGCTGGGTGACGGAACGCCCTCGAGATCGGCGAGCGTCCAGCTGAGGCGCAGCACTCTGTCGTAGCCGCGCATGGTGATCCCGCCGCGCTCGAGAGCCCGGTCGACGGATGCTGTGGCCGCCGGAGCGAGTCGCCTCGCCCCGCCGCGAAGCCACGATCCGGGCACCTCGGAGTTGAGGCGCCACGGGGTGTGCTCGAGTCGCGTTGCGGCCGCGGCTCGCGCCGCCTGCACGCGTGTTCTCGCCTCGGCGGTGCTCAGTCGGTTCGAGTCGTGGGACAGCCGCAGTTGTGCCGCCGTGATCCTGGCCACCCGCAACTGGATGTCGATGCGGTCGAGCAGCGGGCCAGAGATGCGGGCGAGGTAGCGTCGCCTCGCGTTCGGCGGGCAGGTGCATTGCGAATCCCTCGCGCCGTACTGGCCGCACGGGCACGGGTTCGCGGCCATCACGAGCTGAAACCGTCCGGGAAAGTGCGCCACCGCATTGGCGCGGTGAATGCTGATCACGCCGGACTCCAGCGGCTGGCGCAGCGCGTCGAGCACGGAGGAGTGAAACTCGGGGGCCTCATCCAGGAAGAGCACTCCGTGGGAGGCTCGAGCGGCGGCTCCCGGACGAATGACGGAGCTGCCACCTCCCACGAGCGCGGCGGCCGTGGCTGTGTGGTGCGGCGATTCGAGCGGCGGGCGCGTGGGCAGGGTGGTGCCGACGGGAAGTCCGGAGAGCGAACGGAGCGAGCTCACTTCGAGGGCGGCCTCGGCATCCAGTTCGGGCAGGAGGCCCGGCAGGCGGGCGGCGAGCATGGTCTTTCCCGCTCCGGGTGGCCCGAGGAGGAGAACGTGGTGGCCCCCAGCGGCGGCGACGAGCATCGCCTCGATCGCGTCTTCGTTGCCGACGACCTCCGAGAGATCGAGCGTTTCCGGCGGTGCCTCGACGAGCGGCGGCCCGGGGATCGGCTCGACGGGTTCCGGTTCGAACTCACCGCCGTGCCAGATCGCGGCGTCGCGAAGGGAAGCCACCCCGACGATGCGGATGTCGGGCACGAGAGCGGCCTCATCCGCGTTGCCGCTCGGCACCATGACGGTGGTCGATCCTGCGCGGGCAGCGGAGAGCACGGCGGGCAGGATGCCAGCGATCGGCCTCAGTCGGCCGTCGAGTCCCAGCTCGCCCAGGTGCACCACGCGATCGACGGACTCGGCCGTCACGGAGCCAGCCGCCGCGAGCGCGGCCATCGCGATCGCCAGGTCGAAACCAGAGCCATGCTTGGGCAGGGCGGCCGGGGAGAGATTCACCGTGAGCTTGCGGTTGGGCAGCGCGCATCCGGAGTTCGTTGCCGCCGCGCGCACGCGGTCTCGGGCCTCACCGAGTGCCGTGTCGGGCAGCCCGATGATGACGAAACCGGGGAGGTTGGCCGAGATGTCGGCTTCGACCTCGACGAGCGCACCCGTGAGACCGAGAAGCGCCACAGCCTTCGTGCGGCCGATGGGCATCAGAACACCCGCTTGAGGTGTTCGAGCTGCGGTGCGGCGCCGCGTGGCACGACGACGGCGATGGCATCGATGCGGATGCGATCGTGGTTGCCGGGGTGCGCCTCGCACCACGCCGCCGCGAGTCGCCGCAGGCGCGCAAGCTTCTGCACCGTGATGGCCTCGAGCGGATGCCCGAATGCGACGCTCGACCGCGTCTTGACCTCGATGAACACGGTCTCCGCGCCGTCGAAGGCGACGATGTCGATCTCCCCCTGTGGGCAACGCCAATTCCGGTCGAGGATGATGTATCCCTCGCCGCCGAGGAACGCCGCGGCGAGCTCCTCACCCCGACTGCCCAAAACATCTTTCGCGGCCATGGCCACCTCCGGCTAAGAGGATGGCAAGGCGCGAGGGGGCCGCGAGGCTGGAACCGTCAGTCTGCGGAGAAGCCGCTCAGGCGGGCACCGGTGCAGGAGAGGTCACGGCGCGGGAGGTCTCGATACACTCGCTGCGCGAGCACTCGACCCACGAACGGAAGCGGGTTGAGTAGGCCGGCTACGGCCGTATCGAAACCGAGGTGCGTGTCAGAGCGCCTGGCGCTCGTCGAGCACGGGGCAGCTGAAGACGTCCTTTTCGCCGAGGCCGACCCGGTCGATGTAGCGGCGCACGATGCCGTAGGACTGCCACGCGGTCGTCTCAACGTAGGGCACGCCTCGCTCGGCGCAGTAGGCCGCGACCACGGGAGCCGCCCTGCGCAGGTGCGGCCTCGGCATGTTCGGGAACAGGTGGTGCTCGATCTGGTAGTTGAGCCCGCCCATCATGAAGTCGACGAGAAAGCTGCCCCGGATGTTGCGGCTCATCATCACCTGCCTGCGCAGGAAGTCGAGCTTCATGTCCTTCGGCACGATCGGCATGCCCTTGTGGTTCGGCGCGAACGCCATGCCCATGAGGAAACCGAACAGGCACACCTGCACCGCGAGGAACAGCACGGCCTTGAGCGGCGACAGCACGACGAACACGATCGTGAGGTACGCGACGTGGTGGATCGCGAGCGCCGTGATCTCGAACGTGCGATGCTGCAGCCGGTCACGGCCGAAAGCTCGGTGAATGCTCGAGAGGTGCAGCGAGATCCCCTCGAGCATGATCACCACGAAGAAGAGCGAGCCCTGGTTCGACATGATCCAGCGGAGGAGCGGGTTGCGCTGCTGCGCGATTCGATCGCGCGTGAACGGGATGACCGGAACCTCGTCATCCGGGTCCAGCCCCGTCTTGTTCGGATCCTGATGGTGACGCGTGTGGCGGTTCTGCCACCAGCCGTAGCTCATGCCGATGAAGAGATTCGCGATGACGAGGCTCGCGGCGCTGTTCCAGCGGTCGGAGCGGAAGATCTGCCGGTGCGCCGCATCGTGACCGAGGAACGCGGTCTGCGCGAAGATGAGCGCAAGAAGTACGGCGAGACCGAGCTGCCACCAACTGTCGCCGAGCAGCACGAAGGCGGTGAAGAAGAGCCCGTAGACGACGGGCAGCGCAATGAGCCGCGGCCAGTAGTAGTCGTAGCGTCGGCGCAGGAGGCCGGACTCCCGAATCTGCCGGGCGAGCGGCGCGAAGTCGCCCGGTGCCGCGCTCGTGAGTCGCACCCTCGGCGCTGCGAGACGGGCCGAGTTTTCGGGCACCGTAGCCGACTCATCCACGGACGCATCCGGAGAACTCATGTGCGGGCCTTTCAGAAACCGGTCCGCGCGTCAGCGGAAGGCGAGAACGGCTGCCGGCGGGGGTAGATCGGGCCGTCCACCCAAGGTACAACCAATCGCGGAGGAAAACGCAACAACCTCGTCGAGCGACGGGCGGCTACTCGTCGAGCGCGAGTTCCTTCGGAAGCTCGAGTTCCTTGGCCGAGAGCTCCTCGACGTTCACGTCTTTGAAGGTGAGCACCCGCACGGACTTCACGAAGCGGTCGGAACGGTAGACGTCCCACACCCAGACGTCGTTCATGGTCAGCTCGAAGTAGAAGTCGTGCTCCGTGTCCTGCCGCACAAGTTCGACCTCGTTGGCAAGGTAGAAGCGACGCTCCGTCTCGACGACGTAGCGGAACTGGGACACGACGTCCCGATATTCGCGGTACAGCGCCAGCTCGACCTCGCGGTCGTAGTCTTCGAACTCGTCTTCTTCCATTGCCGTTCAATCCTAGTTCGAATGGGCTGGAGCTGCTCCGGGAGAAACTCGGGCTGCCCCTTCGACAAGCTCAGGGAGCGACGGCGGCGAGTTCCAGTTCGAGCTCGGGCTGCCTGAGCCAGCTGCGGCGGTGGAAGTCGGTGGCGCCGAGTTCGGCGATAGCGGCGAAGTGGCCCGCACTGCCGTAGCCCTTGTTGCCCGCCCAGCCGTAGCCGGGCGTCACGGCATCCGCCTCGATCATGAGGCGGTCACGATGCACCTTCGCCACCACGGATGCCGCTGCCACCGACGCGCAATCACGGTCGGCCTTGATGCGGGTCGTCACCGCGACGCGAGAGGAGAGCGCCGGGTTCAGCCAATCGAAGTGGCCATCGAGAAGCACGACGCTGTCGAGGATGCTCGCGCCGGCCTCGTGCAGCAAGGTCAGGGCGCGCTTGCCCGCCAGCCCGAGCGCGACGGAGATGCCCAATTCGTCGACCTCCTGCGGCGAGGCCATGCCGACCGCCGAGAAGCGTGCCCAGGCGAGGCTCAAGGGAGCGAGCTCCTCGCGACGCTTCTCGCTCAACATCTTCGAATCGCGCAGCCCGGCCGGAAACACGCCGACGGTGGCATCCACGACACACATTCCCACGGCCACCGGCCCGGCGATCGCGCCGCGACCCACCTCGTCACAACCGATCACGAACCGCGCTCCGCCGGCGTGCAGCGAGGTCTCGAACTCGAAGGTGGGGTCAGCGACGGTCATCGTTCCGTGCCATTCATCCGCCTATTTTGCCTTATCGACACCGTCGAAGACCTCGGGATAGTTGTCGAGCCAGGTCCAGTGGCTCGAGGGCCAGCTAATGAGGAAGGCGCGGCCGACGACGTCATCCATCGGCACGAAGCCCTTGCTCGGCGTCGCCGTGTTGTAGCGGGAGTCCTTGGAGTCGTAACGGTTGTCGCCCATGACCCAGAGCGAGTTCTTTGGCACCACGACCTTGAAGTCGGTACCCGACGCCCTCTTGGCGCCGTCCCGCAGCTTGAGGTATGGCTCGTCGAGTGGCACACCGTTCACGGTCATCTGGTTGAGCGTGTTGCAGCATGCGACGGTGTCGCCCGGCAGCCCGATGACGCGCTTGATGAGGTGATCGTTGCTGTCTGGAGCACTCAGGCCGACGACGGAGAGCATCCAGTCGACTCCCGCCGCGAGGCCGCTCTGCTTCGGTGCCGCGGGCTGCGCGTCGAGCCAGCCGCCCGGATCCTTGAAGACGACGACATCGCCGTGCTCGATCGGGACGACCTTCGGTACGAGCTCATTCACGATGATGCGGTCGTTGATCTGCAGGGTGTTCTCCATCGACCCCGAGGGGATGTAGAACGAGCGGATGAGGAACGTCTTGATGCCCACGGAGATGATGATCGCGGCCAGCAGGATGAGCACGATATCGCGGATGAAGAGTTTGACACCGCGGGTTCTGCGGCGCTTCTGTTGTGCCGCAGCCGCCTGGCGCACGGACGGTTCTGTGTCTGTCATTAAACCCCTGAGCTCCCCATCATTTTAGGTGGTGGGGAGCTCAGGAAAAGTCAGACTCGCGAGAAAACCGAGCCTCAGTGGGCGTCGCGCTTCTCCTTGATCTTGGCCTTCTTGCCGCGCAGTTCGCGCAGGTAGTAGAGCTTGGCGCGGCGCACGTCGCCGCGCGTGACGACCTCGATGTGGTCGATCACCGGGGAGTGCACGGGGAAGGTGCGCTCGACGCCGACCTGGAAGCTGACCTTGCGAACGCAGAAGGTCTCGCGAACGCCCTCACCGGAACGACCGATGACGACGCCCTGGAAAACCTGGATGCGCGAACGCGTGCCTTCCACGATGTTCACGTGGACCTTGACGTTGTCACCGGCGCGGAAGTCCGGGATGTCAGTGCGGAGTGAGGCCGCATCGACGGAGTCGAGAATGTGCATGGTGGTTCGCTCTCTGCAGCCGCCACAGGTCGACCACGGTCTAGTACTTCAGAAGGAATGGATGCGCCGACGAAAGCTGCGGCTCCCCTGAGGCAGAGCCGTGCGATGGCACAAGGGCTAATTCTGTCACATCCGGGCGGTGCCCCGCCACTCGACGGATGCCTGAGCGCTCAGTCCTGGTGCAGCGGGTGCAGTAGACCCCAGATGCGACCCCGGATGCGCTCCCGCGTCTCCTGCGGAAGCTGCCGAAGCGCGCTCCACAGCGCGGCGAGCGCGAGCACGGCGGCGATCGGCCCCACCGTGTTCGAGACGGTGTACGACAGCACGTTGAGATCGAGCCCGAACAGCTGCGTGAAGACGGAGGAACCGCGATCGCCGGCCACGGGTGCGTCGATCATGAAGAAGCCGTACGCGATTCCGAAGGAGTACGCGGAGGTCAGGAGCACCGCATCCCGCTTGGACACCGCGTGGTTCTCGCGCACCCCGGTTCTGGCAAGAGTCAGCAGCAGCGTGGCGAGCAATGCGAGGAAAGCGAGTGGGCAGATGAAACACTGGTAGCGGAAATGCCAGCCCAGATACACTCCGAACAGGCCGCGGCCAGCGAACACCCACGCGGGCAAAACCAGCAAGGCGCCAAACTGGATGTAGTAGAGGGCACGGCGGAAAGACATTGCTTCATTCTAAACCTGAGGTCGAAGGCCTACAGGACGCGCACGGGAGACAGATGATTGAGCTGAGAACGCCGGCCGAAATCGACGAGATGCGAGTGGCCGGACTCTTCGTGGCGGGTGTGCTGAAAGAGCTGCGCGCGATCTCGAGGGTGGGCGTCAACCTGCTCAAGCTCGACTCGATCGCGCACGACCTCATCCGGGAGTATGGGGCCGAGAGCTGCTACATCGACTACCACCCCTCCTTCGGCGCGATGCCGTTCGGAAAGGTGCTCTGCACCTCGGTCAACGACGCCGCGCTGCACGGTCTGCCGCACGACTACCCGCTTCAGGATGGCGACCTGGTGAGCCTCGACTTCGCGGCCATCGTGGGCGGCTGGGCCGCAGACTCCGCCATCAGCTTCACGGTCGGCTCGCCGCGCGACGAGGACCTGCGACTCATCGAGGTGACCGAGCGCGCCCTTGCGGCAGGTATCGCGGCGGCGACCGTGGGCAACCGCATCGGCGACATCTCGGCCGTGATCGGCACCGTCGCCCACGATGCGGGCTACTCGGTGAACACCGACTTCGGCGGCCACGGCGTTGGGCGCGAGATGCACGGCGACCCGCACATCGCCAACGACGGGCGCGGCGGCCGCGGGCTGCCGCTTCGCGCCGGGCTCGTGTTCGCAATCGAGCCGTGGTTCATGCAGTCGACCGACCGCATCTTCACCGACCCGGATGGCTGGACGCTGCGCAGCCTCGACGGCTCACGCGCCGCTCACGCCGAGCACACGGTCGCGGTGACGGAGGACGGTCCGATCGTGCTGACGGCGCGGGTGTAGCTCGTTCGGTCGCTGAGCTAGCTCGGTCGCTGAGGTAGCTCGGTCGCTGAGCTTGTCGAAGCGCCCTTCGACAAGCTCAGGGAACGTTGCGGGCTCAGGGAACGTTGCGGGCTCAGGGAACGTGCCTACTGCAGCAGGTCGGGGCGCACGCGCCTCGTGCGCTCGAGCTGCTGCTCGTGACGCCAGGCGGCGATCGCACCGTGGTTGCCGCTCAGCAGCACGGGCGGCACCTCGAGGCCGCGCCACTCGGCCGGCTTCGTGTAGCTCGGGTACTCGAGCAGGCCATCCGAATGGGATTCTTCGACCAGGCTCTGCGGGTTGCCGATGACGCCGGGAATGAGCCGTCCGAGCGCCTCGATCATCGCCATGGTGGCGACCTCGCCGCCGTTCAGCACGTAGTCGCCGAGACTCACGAGTCGCACCCTGGCGCGGGTGTCGGCGTACTCGACGACGCGCTGGTCGATGCCCTCGTACCTTCCGTTTGCGAAGACGAGGTGTTGCTCGAGTGCGAGCTCCTGCGCGAGGGCCTGGGTGAAGAGTTCGCCGGCGGGCGAGGGGAAGATGACGACGGGGAGTTCGCGCCCTTCGACAGGCTCAGGGACCGAGGTTTTGACAGGGTCGCGCCCTTCGACAGGCTCACGGACCGACGCGAGGATGTCGTCGAGGGCCTCGCCCCAGGGCTCCGGCTTCATGACCATGCCCGCTCCCCCGCCGTAGGGGGTGTCGTCCACGGTGCGGTGCCGGTCGTGGGTGAAGTCGCGCAGGTCGTGAATGGTGAGGTCAATAAGGCCGGACTGCCGGGCCTTGCCGAGCAGGGAGACATCGAGCACGGAGAAGAACTCGGGGAAGATCGTGACGATGTCGATGCGCACCCCTCGACCCTATCCGGATGGCGCGGCCTCGGCGTTCGCCAGAGTATGGGCCAATTCGTGCGGAATGGGCCGATACGACGGCCCGGATGGGACGAATCGGCCCATTTCGGCCGGGCCGCTCAGCGTGCGAGGGCCTCGGCATAGCGATGCAGCACGAGTTCGACCAGGACCGCGGGTGGTGCGACGTGCGGCAGCAGCAGCGGGGCGGTCGTGACATCGGCCACGGTGGCCCGCGCGAGACCCGCGAAGTAGCCGGGCGCGAGCAGGTAGCTGCTGACGACGACTCGAGCACTGGATGCCGCGCTCCGCTCGGTCTCGACGGCATCCGCGAGTCTCGGGGTTGCGGCCGAGAGGAACCCGACCCGCACCGGCCGCCCGATCAGCCCGGACAGGCGTGCGCCCATCTCGCGGCAGTCGTCCACGGCGCGGTGGTCCCTCGAGCCGGCGCAGGCGAGGACGACCCGGTCGCCGGGGCGAAGTCCTGACTCGACCAAGCGAGCCTGCAGGATCTGAGCGAGCCGGTCATCCGGCCCCAGTGCCTTCGAGACCGTGGCACCACCCGACTGGCGCGCGAGGTCGACGTGCACATGGTACCCGGCAGACAGCAGCAGCGGCACGACGACCGCGGCTCGCGCGCCGAGGCTCGCCAGTGCGGATGGCGCGTCCGGCTGCTGCACGTCGACGAACCCCGCGGAGACGGCCAGGTTCGGTCTCGCCGCGCCAATGGCGGCCACGAGAGCGGCGACCGCTACCTGTCCCGCTGGCGAGGACGTGCCGTGCGAGACGGCGACGAGCGCGGGAGCCTCGCGAGCGATCGCCCGACGTCGCGGGGTGCGCTGCGCGAGCAGCGTCACGCGGGAACCTCCACCTCGATGAAGCCGCCGACGACGCGCGTGCGGAAGGTCTGCAGCAGGAGGCTCGGGTCGGCGAAGCACTCCCCCGTTCCCAAGTCGTAGACCTGCTTGAGCAGGGGCGAGGCGACGGTCGGCCTGTCGCCCTTCGAGCCGAGGATGCCGCGAGCCATGACGAACGCGTCCGTTGCCGGATCGCGATGGCTGACCGCGTAGATCTCCTGCGGCGAGATGAGGAAGATGGCGATCTGCCGCATCCGAATGAGCAGCGCCTCGCCCCACGACGGCTCGAGTTCGTCGACCGCGCAGGCCTTCTCCCAGCTCGTCGTCTCGGTCTGCGGTAGCTCCTGAACGATGGTCATGATGCGCTCCCCTCTCTGATGCTTTCCATCGACGCTATTCAGCGCATGTTTCCCGGGTGGTGTCCGCATGTTTCGGCGAGGTGAATCCTCGTTCACAGCCTGCGCCGCACCGTGTGTGCCTCGTGTCACGCGCTCGACACACAAGGGCAACAGCGATGAAACGGGTGGCTTCTAGGGTCGCCATACGGCAGACGAAGGGCGCAACTCATGACACAGTTCTCTCCAGTCCCAGCGCGTTCGGAAGGCGCACCGCGAGAGGTCGTGGTGATCGGCGGCGGGCCAGCGGCACACCGCCTCGTCGACGCGCTGCAGTCCAGGGCGCCGGAGGCAGACATCCGGGTCACGGTGCTCGCGGATGAACGCCACCTCCCCTACGACCGGGTCTCACTGAGCAAGCGGCTGGGTTCACCTGCCGACGGCCCGACCGATCTCAGCCTGCAGCCGCGCTCGGTGTGGAACGGCGACCGGGTCACCCTGAGAACCGGGGAGCGAGCCGTGCGCATCGATCGCCGCGCGAAGCTCGTGTACACAGACGGCGGCGATCAGCTGCACTACGACGACCTCGTGCTCGCCACCGGATCGACCGCGCCCATTCCCGACATTCCCGGCGCGGAATACGCCCGCGCGTATCGCACGATCGACGACGTCGACTACCTCACCGCCACCGTGCGCACACTGACGACCACACTCGGGCGAGCGCCCCGGGTGATCGTCGCCGGCGGCGGCCTGCTCGGTCTCGAGGCGGCGGGCGCGCTGCAGCGACTCGGCGCAGAGGCTGTGGTCGTGCACTCCGGCCCGTGGCTCATGTCTGCGCAGCTCGACGAGGGCGCGGGGCAGGCGCTCGGAAGGCTCATCGCCGCGGAAGGCATCGAACTTCACCTCGGTACGCGCCCGCAGTCCATCCAGACGACGGATGGCGTGGTCACCGGCGTGAAGCTGACCAACTTTCGCAGGATCGACGCCGACCTCGTCGTCTTCTCGATCGGGATCACCCCGCGGGACGAGCTGGCCCGCGACGCCGGGCTCGAGCTCGGGGCGAAGGGCGGCGTCGTCATCGACACGCAGTGCCGCAGCTCCGACCCGTCCATTCGCGCGATCGGCGAGGTCGCCTGTTTCGAGGGCAGCTGCACGGGCCTCGTGGCGCCTGCGAACACGATGGCCGAGGTCGTGGCCGATCGCCTCCTCGGCGGTGCCGCGGAGTTCCTCACGGTCGACGACGCGACGAGCCTCAAGCTCTCCGGTGTGGACGTCGCGAGCTTCGGCGACACGAGAGCCGTGAGTGAAGGCGCACTCGAGATCGTGTATGCGGACCCGGCGCGGGGCCTCTACCAGAAGCTCGTGGTGTCCGACGACGCAACGACCCTGCTCGGCGGTATCTTCGTCGGCGACGCTGAGCCGTATGCGGCGCTCCGGCCCATGCTCGGACGCGAGCTCAGCGCTGAGCCCGCCGCGTACCTCTCCGCGCCCGGCGCCTCGGCTCCCGGTGGCACCGAGCTGCCCGACGACGCGCTCGTGTGCTCCTGCAACACCGTCACCGCGGGCACCATCCGCGCCGCCGTTCGGGGTGACGACGGGAACGACCCCTGCACCGACCTCGCGAGCTTGAAGACCTGCTCCCGAGCCGGCACCCAGTGCGGCTCCTGCGTTCCCCTCGTCAAGAAGCTGCTCGAGAGCGAGCTCGCGATCGCCGGAATCGCCGTGTCGAAGGCGATGTGCGAGCACTTCGCGATCAGCCGCCAGGAGCTATTCGAGTCGGTGCGCGTGCTCGGGCTGACCTCCTTCGACGAGATCATCGGGCGCCTGGGAACCGGCCGCGGCTGCGACGTGTGCAAGCCGGCCGTGGCATCCGTGCTCGCGAGCCAGCACGCGTCGTACATCCTCGACCAGGGCCGCGGCGCGCTGCAGGACACCAACGACAGGGCGCTCGCGAACATGCAGAAGGACGGCAGCTACTCCGTCGTGCCGCGCATCCCCGGCGGCGAGGTCACCCCGCAGAAGCTCGCCGTGATCGCGCAGGTCGCGCTCGACTTCGGCCTGTACACGAAGATCACCGGCGGCCAGCGCATCGACCTGTTCGGTGCGAGGCTCGACCAGCTGCCCGCCATCTGGCGCGTGCTCGTCGACGCCGGTTTCGAATCCGGCCACGCCTACGGCAAGGCCCTGCGCAACGTGAAGAGCTGCGTCGGGTCGACCTGGTGCCGCTTCGGTGTGCAGGACTCGGTGGCGATGGCCATCCGACTCGAACTGCGGTACCGAGGTCTGCGCGCTCCCCACAAGTTCAAGCTCGGGGTCTCCGGATGTGCGCGCGAGTGCGCGGAGGCGCGCGCGAAGGACGTGGGCGTGATCGCGACCGACAAGGGCTGGAACCTCTACGTCGGCGGCAACGGCGGCTTCCAGCCGGTGCACGGCCAGCTGCTCGCCTCCGACCTGGATGATTCCACGCTCATCCGCTACATCGATCGCTACCTGATGTACTACATCCGCACCGCCGACCGGCTGCAGCGCACCGCGCGCTGGATGGAGGATCTGCCCGGAGGCGTCGACCACGTTCGCGAGGTCGTGGTCGACGACTCGCTCGGGCTCGCCGCCGACCTCGAGGCGGAGCTCGCGAAGCACGTCGACAACTACGAGGACGAGTGGGCGGCAACTCTTCGAGACCCGGAGCGGCTGCGCCGGTTCCGCAGCTTCGTGAACGCTCCGGATGCGCCCGACCTCGGCTTCCCCCGCGTCGAAGAGCGCGGCCAGTCGAGGCCCGCCACCGCGGAGGAGCTTGCTGACCCGAGAACCGTGCTGGTCTCGGGCAGCAGCATTCCGCTGAGGCCCGGGCTATGACCGGGCTCGGCAGGGGGCGGGTGACGCTCGTCGGTGGCGGGCCGGGCGACGAGGGGCTCCTCACCGTCTCGGGCACCAGGGCACTCGCGGAGGCGGATGTCGTGCTCTACGACCGCCTCGCACCGCACACGAGACTCGACGTGCTCGCCCCGAACGCGCTGCTCATCGACGTGGGCAAGCAGCCCGGCCATCACCCCGTCAGCCAGCGCGGCATCGAAGCGCGCATGATTGCGCACGCCGAGGCCGGCGCGCACGTCGTGCGGCTAAAGGGAGGCGACCCCTACGTCTTTGGACGCGGGGGTGAGGAGGTCATCGCCTGCACCGCAGCCGGCATCCCCGTCACCGTGATTCCCGGTGTCACCAGCGCCATTTCGGTTCCTGCCGCGGCAGGAATCCCGCTCACCCATCGCGATGTCAGTCGCCTCTTCACCGTGGTCTCCGGGCATGCGCCGCTGAGCGAGGACGAACTGGGTCACCTGGCAGGCCTCGGCGGCACGATCGTCGTGCTCATGGGGGTCGGCACGCTGCCGACGCTCACCCAAGGGCTCCTCCGCCACGGCGCCCGCGCAGACCTGCCCGTCGCGGTGATCGAACGCGGCTACAGCAGCACGCAGCGCACCACGATCTCCCGCCTCGACACGATCGTGACGGATGCGGCGGTCGCCGAGGTCGAATCACCCGCGGTTCTCGTCATCGGCGATGTCGTGCGGCTGTCGCACCTCGCCACCGCGGCGGGCCTCGCCCAGGTATCCGAGCCCGCGTGGTCCGATGGTGCCTGAGCACCGTGTGGAGGTCGGGCCCGTCGCCGGATTCCGCGCGGACCAGCTCGACGGCTTTCGCATCGGTGTGACGAGCGACCGCCGCTCGGAAGACCTCATCGATGCCTTCGAACGACGGGGCGCACATGTCACGCACGCGCCAACGCTGCGCATCTCGCACGCGAACGAAGACGACGGCATCATCGCCGACACCCGCGCGATCATTGCCGCTCGACCCGACCTGCTCCTCGCGACGACCGGATACGGCATCCGACGCTGGTTCGAGGTCGCGGATGCTGCGGGCGTGGGCGACGCACTCACCGAGGCGCTCGGCTCAAGTCGCATCCTCGTGCGCGGCCCCAAGGCGCGCGGCGGTATTCGTGCCGCGGGGCTCCGCGACTCCGGCATGAGCGCCGTGGAGACCACGGAGTCGCTGGTGAGCATGGCCCTCGAGGAGTCGCCCCCCGGCGGCGTGATCGCGGTGCAGGTGCATGGCTTCACCGACGAGCAACAGCTCGACCGCCTCCGGGCCCATCATTCGGTCGTCACCGCCGCGCCGTACCGATGGACGCGCATCGGCGGTGCGGATGAGCGGGTGCAGCGCCTCGTCGAGGCGATCGTCGCACGCCAGCTCGACGTCGTGACCTTCACGAGCGCACCCGCGGTGGACGCCCTCTTCGTGGCCGCGGAGGACCTGGGCCTCGTGGACGCCATGCTGGTCGCGCTGCGGGAAGACGTGCTCACCGCCGCTGTCGGGCCGGTCACCGCGGCCCCGCTGCTCGCGAGCGGCATCGTGCCCATCCAGCCCGAGCGCTTTCGCATGGGCGCACTCATCCGACTCGTGTGCGAGCAGCTCGAGCGGCACGGCGTGCGACGCATCACGACGCGGCACGGCGAGCTCGAGCTGCGAGGCCAGGTGGCGGTGATCGCGGGCCGCAGAATCGTACTGACCCCGACATCCGTGGCCCTGGTGAGGCGACTGAGCGCGGTGCCGGGCACCGTGCTCTCGCGCTCGGAGTTGGCGGATGCCGTGCCCGGCGCGCAGGACGACCACGCCATGGAGGTGGCGCTCAGCAGGCTTCGACGGTCGCTCGGAGCCCCTGGACTCGTCGCGACCGTCGTCAAGCGCGGCTACCGGCTGGACGTCTGACGCCCAGCCGGCCATCGACTCAGGCCGCCGCGTCCGCGGTGCTCGCCGCGTGCAGTTCGACCGCCGGAACGAGCCGGTTCACCCGCGTGCGGTGTGAGAAGTAGAGCAATGCCGCGGTGAGGGTCAGCGCCCCGACGAGGTTGCCGATGAGCACGGGGGCCTGGTTCCAGAGCCACCACTCGCCCACGCTCACGTGGGCGCCGAGCAGCATTCCGGCGGGAATGACGAACATGTTGACCACGGCGTGCTCGAAGCCGAGCGCGAAGAACGACGTGACCGGCAGCCACATCGCGAAGATCTTGCCGCCGGTGGAGGTGGAGGTGAGGGCTGCGATGGCACCGAGCGCGACCATCCAGTTGCAGAGCACGGCCTTGATGATCACGAGCAGGATGCCGGCACCGCCGAGGGTCTCGTAGCCGAGCGTCTTCGCCTCCGCGGCGGTCACGATGGCCTGGATCATCGGGTTGGTGGAGTCGGTGCCCATCCTGGTGATCACCGCCGCGTAGAGCAGCAGGTAGATCGCACAGCCCACGAGGTGCCCGACGATCACCACGCCGAAGTTCTTGAGGGTCTTTGCGAGGGTCGTGCGTCGTTCCAGCAGCGCGAGCGGGATGATCGCGAAACTTCCCGTGACGAGCTCCAGACCGAGCAGAACGATGATGACGAAGCCGACCGGGAAGATGATCGCCCCGACGATCGGAAGTCCGGTCTGCTGGGTCGCCGCGAAGGCGACCGTGGTGGCGCAGGCGAGGATCGCGCCGGAGAGCGTTCCTCGAGCGAGCATCTGGCCGGTGCTGAGATTCGCCTTGTCGACCCCCGTGCGAACGATGGAATCGATGAGCTTATCCGGCGTGACATACGACATGGTGCTGCCTCCCTCGTGACTGAGCAGCCGGAAGAGGCTGCGTTGTCACGCTAGAAGTGCGGCAATGCCGTGCTGTTGCCGAGCCATATCGGCGAGGTAAAGAAGAGCTCACCGGCCGCACGCCGGCGTGTGAGGTCAGTCTTGCGAGCGCTCGGATGTGCCAGCTTCGTCAGCAGAAGCCGCTGTGCCTGCACTCGCGTCGTCATCGTCGTCGTCCGGCAGCTCCTCGAAGAGTCCGGTGGGCGGCGTGACCGTGAGGGTGCCCGCCGCGATGTCGACCGCGGGGACTATGGCCTTGACGAACGGCACCAGCACGTCTCCGGCATCCGTCGTCACGTGCAGGAGGTCCTGTGCGGGCAGGTGATCGACGAGGCTGACCACGCCCACCTTCGTGCCGTCGCGCATCACCGAGAGGCCCACGAGCTGGTGATCGAACCAGGCATCTTCCTCGCCGGAGGGTTCGTCCAGATCCTGGTCGATCCACAGGATCGCCTTGATCAGTGACTCGGCGGTGGTGCGGTCGGGCACATCCTTGAAGAAGGCGACAGCGTGCGTGTTGAACCACTTGAGCTCGATGAGTTCGAGCGTCTTGCCGTGCCACGGAGAACTCGTCGGCACCTGAAGGGTGAACACGGCGCCCGGGACGAATCGACGCCCCGGGTCATCCGTGTACAACTCGACCTTGATCGCTCCCTTGAGGCCGTGAGCCTTGGTGAGACGACCGACCCTCAACTGGGTCTTGTTTGGAACAGCTTCTCTAGAAATCGGTGTCCACCACGTCGACGCGCACTTTGTGTCCATCGGCCAGCGCCGAGACGAGGGTGCGGAGCGCCTTCGCGGTGCGACCGGCGCGACCGATCACGCGACCGAGGTCCTCGGGGTGCACGCGCACCTCGAGAACCTCACCGCGTGGGGAATTCTTTGACACGACCTGGACCTCTTCGGGGTGATCAACGATCCCCTTCACGAGGTGCTCAAGAGCGGCTGCGAGCACGGACTAGGCCTTGTCGGCGTCGGACGCCGCTACGGCGTCAACATCGCTGTTGTCGACCTGCTGCGGCGTCTCCTGCACGGTGGTGGTCGATGCGGCCTCGGCCTCGTCGACTGCAACGTCAGCAGCGGCGGCATCTGCTGCCGCCGGGGACTCAACGGAGGCATCCGCTGCCTGGTCGTCGCCGGTTGCTGCCGCGGCGGTCTCATCGGCGGCGGGCTTCTCCTCCGCCTTGGGAGCGGGAACCTCGGCCTTGGGCTTCAGGACGGCCTTCTTCTTCTCGTCTGCCTGGAACTCGACCTTGGCTTCCTTCACCTTGACGGTGTTCTTCGGGTTCTTCTCACCCTTGAAGGTGCCCCAGTCGCCCGTGAGCTTGAGGAGTGCCTCGACCTGCGGGCTGGGCTGCGCGCCCACGCCGAGCCAGTAGAGCGCGCGCTCCGACTTGACCTCGATGAGCGACGGCTCCTCGGTGGGGTGGTACTTGCCGATCTCCTCGATGACGCGACCGTCGCGCTTGGTGCGCGAGTCGGCGACAACGATGCGGTAGTACGGTGCACGGATCTTGCCCATGCGCTTCAAACGAATTTTTACAGCCACAATTCTCCTGCGATTCTAGATATGGGAGCGAACTGACAGCCGTGAGCGTGGGGGCACACTCGGCAGAAAGGTCTAAAAGGGAGCCTCACACCGTCTGATTAGAGGGTCGGACGACACGGACTCGACTAACCATTCTGCCAGAGATCAGCGGCTACTGCGTACCGGCTGTCTCGCGACGCTTCGGCGGCGACTGATGGCGACCCCCGCGAGCGCCAGAACTCCCCCGATGATGGCGAGCACGCCGGGTATCTCGCCGAAGAAGATGAAGCCGAAAATCACCACGATCGTCGGCACGACGTAGGTCGTCACACCGAGCTGGCTCGCCGGCATCCGCGAGAGCGCGTACGCCCAGGTGCTGAAGGCCAGGGCTGTCGGTACGGCCCCGAGGTAGAGCATCCCGAGGATGGAGCTGATCGGGGCCGCGGCGAGTTCGGGGATGAGCTGCCCCGCGAACGGCAGGCAGGCGATGGCCCCGATGACGCAGCCCATCCAGGTGACCTCTGCGGCGGGAAGCCGCAGCAGAGCGCGCTTCTGGCACAGCACGCCAACCGCGTAGGTGAAGGCCGCAAGCAGCGCCCACAGCATACCGCTGAGGTCGCCGAAGCCGGATGCGCCCATACCGAGGCCGATGAGCACGACTCCGAGAAATGCCACTCCCGCGCCGATCGCGAGCCAACGCGGGATGCCCTCCCCCAGGAACAGTCCTGCTCCGAGCGCGATGAGGATAGGGCCGATGTTGACGATCATGGCCGAGGTGCCTGCGTCGAGAGTCTGCTCCGCGGTGTTGAGCGCCACGTTGTACGCACCGAACCAGGCGACCCCGAAGACCAGAATGAGAAGCCACTCGCCGCGGGTCGGGCGCACCCAGCGTCGCCCGATCAGCACGAGCGAGAGCAGCACGGCACCGACGAGCAGGCGCCCGAGGGCGAGGGCACCGCCGGAGAAGTGCGGGGCGACGCCGCGAATCACGAGGAACGCGCTTGCCCACGCGAGCACCGTCACGACGATCGCAACGATGACGCTGGGCGCGATCGTACGGGATCTCGGGCCTGCCTGCGCTGTGGTCACTCGCTCAGGCTAGCCGCGGCGTCCGACATTCGCTCTTCAGCGAGCGTTGGTCGAGTCACGCCAGGCGAGCCAGTCCTTGACCCCGGCCAGGTTGTAGTCCGGTCCCGTGATGCCGACCGTGAAGAGGGTCGCGCCGAGGGCCACCATCTCGTCCACCTGATGCGTGGTGCGATCGCGGATCTCGGTGGAGATCTCGATCTCGCTCGTGTCGCGGCCGACATCCGCCCCGTGCGCCGCGAGGATGCCGAGCTTGCGCTCGAGAACCTCGGGATTGCTGAAGCTGTGCCAGATGTCGGCGTGCTTCGCCACGAGGCGCAGCGTCTTCTTCTCGCCGCCGCCGCCGATCAGAACGGGGATTCTGCGGGTGGGAGGCGGGTTGAGCTTGCCCCAGCGCGCCTCGATGATCGGGAGATTCGCCGCGAGGGCGTCGAGCCGCTTGCCGACCGTGCCGAACTCGTAGCCATATTCCTCGTAGTCGCGCTCGAACCAGCCGGAGCCGGTGCCGAAGATGAAACGGCCGACGCCGGTGCCCTTCGCGCTGATGTGGTCGATGGTGCGGGCCATGTCCGCCTGCAGGTTGGCATTGCGGTAGCTGTTGCAATTGACCAGGGCGCCGAGCTCGACCCTGCTGGTCTGCTCGGCGAGGGCCGCGAGCATCGTCCAGGACTCGAAGTGCAGGCCATCCGGTGCGCCAGACAGCGGGAAGAAGTGGTCCCAGTTGAAGATCACGTCGACGCCGAGGGCCTCGAGCTCTGCCGCGGTGTCGCGGATCTTCTCGTACGGGGCGTGCTGCGGCGCGATCTGGACGCCGATGCGGATGGGTCGCTGAGTCATCCGTCAAGCCTAAGCCGCGAGGGCTGCCGGTGCCGCGAGGGCCGCGGTTCATACACCCGCCCTCGCGACACACGGCAGCCCTCGTCGATACAGGATCCTCAGCGACGACGCAGCAGCACGATCGTGAGCGGCCCGAAGGCGAGCAGCATCGCGAGGAGCTGCACCGCACCGGCCGGGATGCCCCCGACGAAGTTCGCCACGACCATCACGATCGCCGCGACCGGCACCCAGACCGCCACGAGCCTGGCCCTCCGGAGGCCGACCGTGAGCAGGATCGGTCCGAGCGAGAACCCGACGAGGAACAGGATGAGCAGCAGGTTGCCGAGCAGCCCGCCGTCGTCCGCACCCTGGACGGCCTCCGCCGCCTTCGTCGAGACGCTACTCGCCGCGAGGTCGCTCGAGAGGCCGAAGAACAGCGCGAGGTGGCCGACGCCGGCGATGAGGCCGAGCGCCGTGATCGAGCCGCCCACGGTCGTGAGCACCCAGCCGCGGTCGCGCACGACGCTCGTGATCGCACCGATGCCCGCGACCCAGAGCAGGGGGCCGAGCACGGAGAGCACGCTCGTGATCGCCCACACCCCCTGGTGCGCGTTGACGATGCCAACGATCGTGTCTGACGCACTCGTCGGCTGCAGCGTCCACTGCACAATCGTCGTGACGACGAGGCTGAGCATGCCGGCGATCATGCCGATCGCGCCGACGAGTCGCCAGCTTCGCTCGGCGTGAGACAGCACGCCCTGTGCTGCGACAGGCTCTGGCCGACGTTCCGTTTTCTGTTCCGTGTTCATGGGGTTGGTCCCTTCTCGAGGAATGTTTGTACGAGCCTGCGGCTTCGCACCTCGGCGGCGCTTCCGTCGCGGGGGCGAAAAGCCATGGCACGCGAGCGAAATCGGCGGATGCCGCATCCGCCCTGATGCGGAGCGTCGTCACCCGAAATGCCGACGCCGCCGTGCCATAGCGAGCAATAGAGTGGGCCAATGTTCGGTCGTCTGGCCCCGTGGCTGCGTCGCCCGGTCGCCGGATTCGCCACCGGAGACCTGCTGCTCGCCGCGGTGCTGTGCGCGATCGCCGTGGCGAGCGTGCTCACCGGCAACCCCTACGAGGGGCCGCTCTACATCACGCTCCCGGTCGCGATCGTGTCGACCGCGGCCCTCGCCTGGCGCGTGAGATGGCCGGCGATGAGCGTCGTTCTGCTCGTCGCCGCGGAACTCGTGCAGACCTTCACCTCTCAGGTGCCGGGCTCGCTGTGGGCGCTCGTCGTCTCGATCATCGTCGTCTATTCGGTTGCCGCCCACTATTCGGAGGGCAGGGCCGCGATCTACGGGCTCGTCATGGTCGGCACCTCCATGCTCGAGGAGCGCGTCGACAACGGCGTCGACTACCTCTTCATCGTCGTGCTGTTCGGCGGGACCTGGTTGCTTGGAAGGGCGAGCCGGCTGTGGCGGGGTCGCGTGAACCACGCGGAGCAGCGTCAACACGACCTCGCCAGGATCGCCGTGGCGGAGGAGCGGCTGCGCATCGCGAGGGAACTGCACGACGTGGTCGCGCACAGCCTGAGCGTCATCTCGGTGCAGGCCGATGCCGCGGATGCCGCGCTGGCCCGCGACCCGGCACTCGCGCACGAGCCACTGCGGGCGATCCATGCGAGCGCGCGCGGTTCGCTGCACGAGATCCGCGACATGCTGCAGTTGCTTCGCAGCGAGGACGACGCGGATGCCGACAGCACGCTGCGACCGACGCCAGGCCTCGCCGCGATTGATGAGCTGCTCGCGAGCGCCGAGCGGGCGGGACTCACCGTTGAGGCGACGATCGAACCGGGGGCGGAGCCGATTCCGCCGGTCGTCGATCTCGCGAGCTACCGCATCCTGCAGGAGGCGCTCACGAACGCGGCGAAGCACGCGGGAGCCGTGGTCGTGCGCGTGATCGTGCGCCGCGCATCCGATCACCTGGAGCTCGAGGTGCGGAACGGCCCGGGCACCTCGCGACCGAGGATCGCAAGCGCAGGCGTCGGGCTGCTCGGCATCCGCGAGCGCGTCGAGCTGGTCGGAGGCACGCTGCAGACCCGGTCGACTCCCGATGGCGGCTGGCTGCTGCACGCCGAACTCCCGCTCGACGGCGGTGCGCGATGACCACCGTGCTGCTCGTGGACGACCAGCAGCTCGTGCGCACGGGCTTCAGGCTCATCCTCGATCTCGAAGACGACATGACCGTTGTGGGCGAGGCCTCCGACGGTCAGGAGTGCCTGCGGCTCGTCGCCGAAACCCAGCCGGACGTCGTGCTCATGGACGTGCGGATGCCCGTGCTCGATGGCATCGAGGCCACCAGGCGCCTCAGCGAGGCCGGCTCCGCGAGCCGCGTGCTCATGCTCACGACCTTCGATCTCGACGAGTACGTGTACGACGCGATGCGCGCCGGCGCGAGCGGATTCCTGCTGAAGGACGCCCCTCGCGAGCAACTGGTGTCAGCGGTGCGGGTGGTTGCGCGGGGTGAGGCGATGCTCGCGCCCTCGGTCACGCGGCGGCTGATCGAGCAGTTCGTGCGGATGCCCGCGCCATCCGACGGCGTGCCCGAGGCGATGCGGGAACTGAGTTCGCGGGAGCGCGAGGTGCTCGCCCTGCTCGTGCGCGGCCTGTCTAACTCGGAGATCGCGAGCCGGATGATCCTCGGTGAGGCGACGGTCAAGACCCACGTCGCCCGGCTGCTCGCGAAACTGGGCGTGCGCGACCGCATGCAGGCGGTCATCCTCGCCTACGAGTCGGGCTTCATCCGCCCGGGCGAGCCGCGCGCCTAGCGGCCGAGCAGCTTCTGCAGCGAGGCGAGCTCTTCCTCGGTGGGCGCACCCTTGCCCTTGGCGCCACCGAGTCCGAAGCCCGAACCACCCGCGGATGCCGCCGGCTTGGTCCCCGCCGCGAGCGCAGCGTTCTCCGCCGCCCGCTTCGCCGGGTTGCCCGACTTCGAGCCCTTCTTCTTCTGCTGCTGCTTACCGCGACCACCGCCGAAGCCCGCGCCCGGAATCGGGCCCATGCCCGGAACCTGCGGCACGCCACCCTTGGCGACGGTCTTCATCATCTTGGCCGCCTGCTCGAAGCGGTTGACCAGGGCGTTGACCTCGGTCACCGTTGTGCCGGAACCCTTGGCGATGCGTACGCGGCGCGAGCCGTTGAGCACCTTCGGCTGGCGGCGCTCCTGCAGCGTCATCGACTGGATGATCGCTTCGGTGCGGGTGATCTCCGACTCGTCGAAGTTCTCGAGCTGCTGCCGCATGCCCTTGGCGCCAGGAAGCATCCCGAGCATGCCCTTGATCGAACCCATGTTCTTGAGCTGCTGCATCTGGCTGAGGAAGTCTTCGAGGGTGAAGCTGTCTGTCGCGAACTTCTCGGCGACCTTGCGCTGCTCCTCCTCGTCGAAGGTCTTCTGCGCCTGCTCGATGAGGGTGAGAATGTCACCGAGGTCGAGGATGCGGCTCGCCATGCGGTCGGGATGGAACGGCTCGAAGTCGCCCAGTCCCTCACCCGTCGAGGCGAACAGGATCGGACGACCGGTCACCGAGGCGACGGAGAGCGCAGCACCACCGCGCGCGTCGCCGTCGAGCTTCGTGAGCACCACACCGGTGAAGTCGACGCCATCCTGGAACGCCTTCGCCGTGGCCACGGCATCCTGACCGATCATCGCGTCGATGACGAACAGCACCTCGTCGGGGTCGACGGCCTTGCGGATGTCCGCGGCCTGTTTCATGAGTTCCGCGTCGACGCCGAGACGACCGGCGGTGTCGACGATCACGGTGTCGTACTGCTTGTCGCGCGCGAACTTGAGCGCGTCCTTCGCCACCCTGACCGGGTTACCCACGCCGTTGCCGGGCTCTGGCGCGAACACGGCGACGCCGGCCTGCTCACCGACGACCTGCAGCTGCGTGACGGCGTTCGGGCGCTGGAGGTCGGCCGCCACGAGCAGGGGGGTGTGGTTTTCGGCCGCCAGCCACTTGGCGAGCTTGCCGGCGAGGGTGGTCTTACCCGCGCCCTGGAGGCCTGCGAGCATGATGACGGTCGGCGGGTTCTTGGCGAACTGGATGCGGCGGGCCTCGCCACCGAGGATCTGGATGAGCTCGTCGTTGACGATCTGCACGACCTGCTGGGCCGGGTTCAGCGCCTTCGACACCTCGTCGCCGAGGGCGCGCTCACGCACGCGGCCGGTGAAGTCCTTCACGACATCCAGCGCGACGTCGGCGTCGAGCAGGGCGCGACGGATCTCGCGCACGGTGCCATCGACGTCCGCCGGGCTCAGCTTGCCCTTGCCGCGGAGGTTCCTGAAGGTTTCGGTGAGGCGGTCGGTCAGATTTCCAAAAGTGGCCATGGTGCATCCAGTTTAACCGGCCGCCGCTATGTTGATGGCATGAGCGCACTGATTCTGCCCTTTGACGGCAACTCCCCCGAGATCGACGGCTCCGCGTGGGTCGCGCCGAACGCCACGCTCATCGGCCGGGTCACGCTCGGCGAGCGGGCGAGCGTCTTCTACGGCTCCGTGCTGCGCGCGGATGTCGACTCGATCACGATAGGCGCCGGCAGCAACATCCAGGACAACGTCTCCGTGCATTGCGACGCAGGCATCCCCACCACGGTCGGTCGCGGCGTGAGCGTGGGCCACTCCGCGGTGCTGCACGGCTGCACGGTCGAGGATGACTGCCTGATCGGAATGGGTGCCACGGTGCTGAATGGCGCGGTGATCGGCGTCGGATCGCTCATCGCGGCCGGAGCCGTCGTGCTGGAGGGAACCATCGTTCCACCCGGCTCGCTCGTCGCGGGAGTGCCCGGGAAGGTGCGTCGCGAACTGAACCACGAGGAGCGTGAGCACATCCGCGAGAACGCACGGCACTACCTGGAGATCAGCAGCGCCCACGCGAAGATCTAGGCGCGCTGCCCGAGCTCGAGCAGCAGCGACGGCAGCTCGTCGATGAGCTCTCGCGCCAGGAAGCCGGTCGGTCCGATGCGGGCCGAGAGGCGATCGCCCGCGGTGATGTGCAGGTGTGAGCCCCAACAGGCTGCCTGTGCCGGATCGGCGCCCCTCGCCATCAGCCCGGCGATGGCGCCCGCGCGCACGTCTCCACTGCCCGAGGTGCCGAGCCCACCGGGCCCCGAGCCGAGTCGCCAGCGGCGCCCATCCGGTGAGGAGATGAGTCCGAAACAGGTGACGACGGCGTTGTAACGCCGCGCCAGCTCGGGGATGTCGACCTCGAGGTCGCGGATGTCCCTGCCGAGCAGCCGCTCGGCCTCGCCCTTGTTCGGCGTGAGCACGAGGCGCCCAGCCCAGCCCTCGAGCGCGTCACCGAGTTCGGGGAGCACCCCGAGCGCGTAGGCGTCGAGCACGAACGAGGTGGACTCGCCGCCGAGCGGCGAGAGAGCGCGAAGCAGGGCCTGGGTCTCGTCGGCGTCGTCCAGGCCGGGTCCGATGAGCACCACATCCGTCGCGGCGAAGGCCTGTTCAAGGCGCGCGGCCCCCTCGGCGAGAACGGCACCCGCGCTCGATTCGGGCAGCGCGAGCACGGCCGACTCCGGCATGGCAACGGCGAGCGCGGGCGCCACCGAGCCGGCGACGGCCATGCTCAGTCGGCCGGTACCCACTCGCAGAGCCGCGGTGCCCGCGAGCAGCACCGCCCCGGGGGTGCTGCTCGCACCGCCGACCACGAGCACGCTGCCCCTCGCGTACTTCGAGTCCGCACCGCTCGGCAGCGCCCACTCGCGCAGCAGGTCGGGGGTGATGGTGCTAACGGGGTTCGACATCCCGATCTCCTGTGTGGGCCGTGACGGGGGCGTTGAGGCTCTTGAGGTGCTCGACCGAGTTGTGGATTCCGAGGGACCACTCCCCCGTGCCGCTCGGCCGCCGCAGAATAGTGACGGCGGCGTTCAGCACGGGCTCGGTGCGCGCGAGCTCGAGCAGCTCGCGTTCGCTCAGTCGCTCGCAGATGTAGCGCAGGTTCATGATGATGGCGTCGTGCGCGACGATCAGCACCCGCTCTCCGTCGCACTCGCGATCGAGGTCGGCCAGGAGCGAACGCAGCCTGAGCGCAACGTCGGCCCAGGATTCGCCGCCGGGCGGCCGGTAGTAGAACTTGCCGAGGCGGGTGCGCCTGGCATCCTCACGCGGATAGTGGCTCACGACGCCGCGGTGGGTGTACGTGTCGAGGATGCCGAGCTCCCGGTCGCGCAGGCGTTCGTCTGCTCGCGGTGCAAGCGACATCCGCTGGTCCGTAAGAGCAATGGATGCCGTGTCTGCCGCCCGCAGGTAGGGCGAGCACCATGCGGCCTGCGGGAACTGCTCGTCGGCGAGCGAGCGAAGCCAGACGGCGAGTGCCTCGGCCTGGCGGCGACCCGTGTCGCTGAGCGGAACGTCGGCGTCGCGCAGCGGCGCGTCGACCCGATCGGCGCCGTTGCGCTCGGCTTGCGTGGCTGCCACGTTGGCCGTGCTCTCGCCGTGGCGGACGAGGATCAACTCGCGAACACCCATCGTTCGACCCTACAACTGGAGCGATTCGGCAGGCTGTGTGATCGGTGTCAGTCGAGCAGGCCCTGCACGAAGACGTGCGGCGTGAAACCGGTGAGGTCACCGATACCCTCGCCCTGCCCGATGAGCTTGATCGGAATGCCGGTCTTCTCCTGCACGGCGAGCACGAAGCCGCCCTTGGCCGAGCCGTCGAGCTTGGTCAACACGAGCCCGGTGACTCCCGCGTGCTCGACGAAGGCCTCCGCCTGGGCGAGACCGTTCTGGCCGGTGGTCGCGTCGAGCACGAGCAGCACCTCGGCGATCGTCGTCTGCTTCTCGATCACGCGGCGGATCTTCGACAGCTCGTCCATGAGGCCGCTCTTGGTCTGCAGCCTGCCCGCCGTGTCGATGAGCACGATCTCGATGCCCTCGCGCTGCGCGCGCTCGACGGTCTGGAAGGCGACGGACGCCGGGTCCTGCCCCTGCTGCTGCGGCTTCTGGATCGCAGCACCGCCGCGCTCGGCCCAGGTCGCGAGCTGCTCCACGGCGGCGGCCCGGAAGGTGTCCGCGGCGCCCACGATCACGCTGCGGCCGTAGCCGGTGAGGAACTTCGCGAACTTGCCGATGGTGGTGGTCTTGCCCACGCCGTTCACGCCGACGACGAGCACGACCGCGGGGCGTTCCGAGAGCGAGAGCGTGGGATTGAGCTTGGCGAGGCGTTCCTCGAGGCTTTCGCGCAGCATCCGCTTGAGGTCGGCCGGGTCGGTGGTGCGATACTTCGCGACGTTCGCGCGCAGTTCGGCTACGAGCGCGTCGGTGAGGTCCGAGCCGAAATCCGCGCCGATGAGCGCGTCTTCGAGGTCGCTCCAGGTGTCGTCATCGATCGTCTTGCGTGCGAACATTCCGCGCAGTGCGCCCGAGAGGGACCAGGAAGAAGCCATGCGATAAACCTACCTGTCACACGCGGGCAGAACGCCGCGCGGGATAGGTTGAAGGGGTGAACAGAGCGATGGGGCTGGTGTCGGAATGACGATCTCGGGGGCGTGGCAGCGCGCGGCACGCGGCGCGGGACTGATGGCCGCGAGCGGCGAGCTGAAGCCGACGATTTTCGCCGAGATGTCGGCTCTTGCGGTGGCGACCGGCGCGATCAACCTGGGGCAGGGCTTCCCCGACGAGGATGGCCCTGCCGAGGTTCTCGAGGCGGCAAGGCAAGCCATCAGCGATGGCGTCAACCAGTACCCGCCCGGCATCGGCATGCCCGTGCTGCGCGAGGCGATCGCGGAGCACCAGCTTCGCTTCTACGGGATGAGCGTGGACCCCGACCGCGAGGTACTTGTCACCGCGGGCGCGACGGAGGCGCTCGCGGCGAGCATCCTCGCTCTCGTCGACGACGGCGACGAGGTGGTGACGTTCGAGCCCTACTACGACGCCTACGCCGCCCTGATCGCGCTGGCGCGAGGCGTCCATCGCACGGTTCCACTGCGCGCCCCCGACTTCCAGCCAGCCCACGACGAGCTGCGCCGGGTCGTGACCGACCGCACCCGCGTCATCCTGATCAACAACCCACACAACCCCACCGGTTCGGTGTTCGATCGCGAGACGCTCGAGCTGCTCGTCGAACTCGCCCACCGCCACGACGCGATCATCGTCACCGACGAGGTCTATGAGCACCTCACCTATGGCGCCACCCACATCCCGGTCGCGTCGCTGCCCGGTGCCGCGGAGCGCACGGTGACGATCTCAAGCGGAGGCAAGACCTTCAGCACCACGGGGTGGAAGATCGGCTGGCTCACGGCACCGCACGAGCTCGTAGAGGCGATTCTCGCCATCAAGCAGTTCCTCACCTACGTGAACGGCGCACCATTCCAGCCGGCGATCGCCGTCGGCCTGCGTCTGCCGGACGAGTACTTCGCCCGCACCGCCGAGGTGCTGCAGCAGAAGCGCGATCTGCTCTCTAGCGGGCTCGTGCGGGCGGGCTTCACCATCTCGAAACCACAGGGCTCGTACTTCATCGTCGCGGACGCGGCGCCGCTCGGCTACCCGGATGCCGCGGAGTTCTGTCGCCGGCTGCCCGAACTCGCCGGGGTGGTCGGCGTGCCGATCACCGCATTCGTGAGCGAAGCGAACTCCGCGCAGTACGCCTCACTCGTGCGATTCGCGTTCTGCAAGAAGTCTGAGCTGCTCGAGCGCGCATCCGCCCAGCTCGCGGCGCTGTAGGTCGAGGCGGCGGCTGCCGGTCAGCGGCCCTTCGACAAGCTCAGGGACCGTTCGATTCGACGAGCGCCGTGCCTCAGGCACCGGTGAGCACGTTGGCGTGTTCGACGACGGGCAGCGTCATGCTGAAGCAGGTACCGACGCCCTCCTCGCTCGTGACGCCCATGTCTCCGCCGTGGGCGCGAATGATCGCCCTGGTGATCACGAGACCGAGACCGACGCCGGGCACGGCGTTGCGTGTGGCGGTCGATGCCCTGAAGAAGCGCGAGAACAGCTTGTCGAGCTCGGATGCCGCAATGCCCATGCCGGTGTCCTGCACGGTGATGACGACGTTCGACCCGTCCGGCTGCAGCCCGAGGGTGACGGATCCACCGCTCGGGGTGAACTTGATGGCGTTGGACATGAGGTTGTCGCAGGCCTGACCGAGGCGCACGGAGTCGCCGTTGACCAGCAGTCCCTCGACGACGTTGGTGTGCAGCGTGATGCCCGCCGCGGCAGCCACGGGCCTCGCCGACTCGACCGAGGCCATCAGGATGGGAGCAAGGTCCTGCTCCTTCTGGTCGAGGTTGAACTTTCCCGATTCGACCTGGGCGGTGAAGAGCAGGTCGCCGACGAGCCTCAGCAGCCTGTGCGCATTGCGCTCGGCGACGCCGAGGTAGCGCAGCTGACTGTCGCTGAGCTGGTTCTCATCGTCGTCACGCATGAGCTCGAGGTATCCGAGGATGGAACTGAGCGGGGTGCGCAGCTCGTGCGAGATCAGGCCGACGAACTCGTCCTTCAGCCTCGCGACCTCACGGGCCTTCGTCTGGTCGTAGGCGACGAAGAGGTAGCCCACGATTTCGCCCGACTTGTCGAGCCTCGGGGTGACCGAGAGTTCGATCGGAATCGTGCTGCCGTCGGCGCGCACGTAGCTCCACTCGCGCACCTCCGCGACACCGAGTCGAGCGGATTCGACGAGAGCCGAGAACCCGGGGTTCAGGACGGTCGCGCCGGCCGGATAAGAGAGATCGCGGGCGCGCTCGAGCAACTCGGACTCGAGGTGGAACTCGTCGATGTGCAGCTTGCCCTGCACCTCACCGAAGGGCACGCCCAGCATCTTCTCCGCGCCGGGGTTGAAGGCGTCGACGAGGCCGGTGAGATCGGTACCGATGATCGCCTGCTCGGTGACGGCCACCCAGATCTCGCGGAACATTCGCTCGGCCGTGCGCACCTTCGCTTCGCTCTGCTTGAGCTCGATCGCGTGCTGCACGCTCTCCGCGAGCATCACCCGGCTCTGCTCGGCCAAGCGGCGCACCTTCTCGAGCCGGTGCCTGGCGGTGTGCGAGATCTCATTGATCACGGCGGCGGCAAAGCCGTAGACGATGACGGTGAAGCCCGAACGCAGGAACTGCTCCAGGTTCGCGGCGATCGGCAGGCCGAGCGCAAACGGCATGAACACGGTGACTGCGGCACCGATGGCCGAGTAGAGGACGAACTTGCGACCCTCCTCGGCCGCGAACCACACGATCGGCAGCGCGACGAGCGCGGTGAACACGGTCGCGTTGTTGCCCGTGCCGATGCAGAGCAGCCCGATCGCGAAGAAGTCGACGGCGGGCACGCACAGACCCCAGTCCCAGAGCGACTCGCGGGGGCTGATGATCGCGGCGAACACCGTGGCCACCGCGACGGCCGTGACGGCGATCGCGACGGCGAGGGGCGAGGTGACCTGCAGCCCCGGAATCGCCATCGCCGCGATGGTCGCGGCGAACACGAGGAGCGTCGTCGGCGCCTGCTTCAGCAGCGGCGAGGGGGCGTCGAACCCGAGCCGCTTGTACAGGGCTGCAATCTTCATGCTCCGGCTCCAATCGACGGGGCGATGAGCGCGAGGCGTTCCGCCAGCTCTCGTGGACTGAATGGCTTGATCAAGTAGTCGTTGGCTCCGGCATCCCTGCCGAGTTGCTGCGAGGCCTCATCGACGGCGGCCGACAGCAGCACGATGTGCATGCCGTTCACCTCGTCGTGGGCGCGCACGAGCCGGCACAGGTCGAGGCCGGTCTTGCCCGGCATCGCAACGTCGAGCACGGCGAGGTCTGGCTTGAACGCAATGATCGAATCCCACGCGTCGTCGCCGTTGCCGAGTTCGTCCACCAGGTCGAGACCGGCCTTCTGCGCCGCGTACGCGACGAGACTACGAATATCGGGGTCATCATCCGCGACGATGACGCTGATTTTGACACCCGAATCGGTCATGGCGCAATCCACCTCGGTACACAGTTGAGAAGCACCTCGCGCACGCTGGCGCGGGTGACGGGCTTGGGGAGCGCTGCCCGCGTCGGCGGGTAGTTCTCGAGGTCGAGCACGGAGCTGATCGCAACGGGGCAGTCGGGAACGTCCTCGTAGAGGCGCTCGCTGAGGGCCCATCCATCCATCCCGGGCAGCATCAGATCGATGACGGCGAGGTCGGGTTCCGCGGTGGCATAGGCGCTGATGGCGGACTCGGCGGTCGCCGCGTCGGTGACCTCGCAGCCAGCGATTTCGAAGTGTCGGCGCAGGAGGTTTCTCTGGTCGTCGTTGTCATCGACGATCAGGACTTTGACGCGTTGCTGCGTCACGGTGGTGAGGCTCATTCGGCGCTGCGCTTCCCTTGTGCGATACCGATCAACGGGATTCCGATGATCGCTGGGGCCAGCCGAAATGCCTCGGGCGTGCTGAAATCTACTTCCCCCATGTTTGACCCTAGCGACGTAATTCTGTCTTCGCAGCAACTAATCATGATTCGCGAACCCCCATTCATGGGGACTAGGAGACCTGCGAAGAGTCGCGGATGATCTCGAGCGGCTCGCAGTGGTCTCCCTGCCCGTAGCGGGACCAGTAGCGTGCCGTGGCGAGGGCGAAATCGCGCTGAAGATACTTCGCTCGATCCTGATTTCGCGCGAAGCACTCGAGCATGGCGACCTTCGCCTCGGTGAAGCCGTCGATGCTCACGAACCGGTTCGGATGGAAGTCCACCGTCGCCGTGGAGCTCTGGTAGCAGGCGATCGTGCGCACCGCGCTCGTCGCGAGGATCGTGGCGTCGTGCACGGCCCTGTGATCCTGGTGGCGGTCGCTGTTGCTGTGCACATAGACCACCGTGGGCCGCAGGTCGGAAATGACCCGTTTGATGATGCCCACGGTGGGTTCCGAACTGCTGAGCTGCGCATCCGCGCTGTCTTCGAGCACGAGCGTCGCGCCGATGATCGCCGCCGCCGCAGAGCCCTCTTCCCACGCGGTGCGAATGCCGCCGTCGCGAGTGCCCTTCGAGAGAGTGAGGATGGTGACCGAGTCGCCCGCGGCGCGATGAGCCGCGATGATGCCGCCGATGCCGATCTCCACGTCGTCGGGGTGGGCGCCGATGGCAAGCACCACCTGCCTGGCCGGCGCGTTCTGCCACGCCTCGCGAGCGGCCTCGGCGAGCCTCGTCACGGTGGACACGAGGTCTGCCGTGGAGATGGGCTTGGTGAGGAACTCATCGGCCTGGCTGCGCAGCGCGCCGACCGCGTAGTCGACGGACACGTGTGCCGTCATGACGATGATGGATACGCCCGGCCGTGCCTCTTTATAGGTGGCGATCAGTTCGAGTCCGGATGCGCCAGGCATCTCGATGTCGGTGATGACGACGTCGGGCTGCAGCTGCTCGATGGCTCCGCGGGCCAGGCGGGGATCGGACACCGCGATGACCTGACAGCCGAGCCGCTTCTCGAGCACGGTCTTCGTGTAGTCCGCGACGTCGAGGTCGTCTTCGACCACGACCACCCGATATGGTTCAGACATTCCAGCCCCCCGCTGTCATCACTTTTAACCCACTGTAACGGGCGGCCGCGATGCACGTCAGGGGTACAGCACCCCCAAAGATGGTGTCTAACGGGGTACGACGGCGAAGCGGCGCAGCGCGAGGGCGGGATTGATGGTGCGCACCTCTGAGACCCGTGAGCGCGAGATCCAGGCGAGGGCAACATCCGTCTCTTCGCCTATCGTGACGAGCTCTACGCCCATCGGATCGACGATCATGCTGTTGCCGACGCCGACGGGAGGAGCCTGGTCCGCCGCGGCGACATACACCGTGTTCTCGATGGCACGGGCGGTGACCAGAGTGCGCCAGTGCTGCTCCTTGAGCGGTCCGCGAACCCACTCGCTCGGCACGAGGACGAGCTCAGCGCCTGCGTCGACGATGCGGCGCGTGACCTCGGGAAAGCGCAGGTCGTAGCAGGTCTGCATGCCGATCGTGAACCCACCGACGGCGAAGGTCTCGGGGTGATCGATCGGGCCGGCGAGCACCCAGTCGGATTCGCGCTGACCGAAGGCGTCGTAAAGGTGCGTCTTGCGATAACTCGCCTCGATGCCCATGCGCGGCGCGATGGCAACGATCGTGTTCGAGAAGCGAGACGGATCATCCGTTCGTTCGAGCATCCCCGCGACGATGTGCACACCGAGCGCGTCCGCGATCTCGGCCACCCCGTCGACGAAGGCGCCGTCGAGCGGTTCGGCGGCATCGAGCGCCCGCTGCCCGAGCTCGGGGGTGAAGAACGACGAGTACTCGGGAAAGACGATGAGCCTGGCACCGCGAGCGGAGGCAGTTGCGGCGAGCCGGCGGATGTCGGCGAGGTTCTCGGCCTTGTCGGTGCCCGGCGCGAACTGGGCGACGGCGATCGCGAGCGCTTCCGAACCCTGTGCTTCAGCCATGAACTCAGCCTAGGAGCAGATCCTTACTGCGCGCTCGGATAGCTGAGGAACGGCAGGCCCGTATACACCTCCGCGAGCTGCGCCATGCCGTGTTCGGAGCCGCAGAGCTGCCTCAACTGCCCGAGCTGCACCTGGTAATCGAACTCCGCGGCGCCCGGCTGCTCGGCCGACTCGGGAAAGCGGTGCAGCATCCGGGTCATCCAGGTGGAGAAGTGCTGGATCGTCCAGACGCGTTCGAGCGATCGTGGCGAATACTCCTCGAGCCCTGCCTCGTCGCCATCCCGATACCAGGCCACGAGCACGTCGTGAAGGTAGCTGGCATCCGCGAGCGCGAGGTTCAGTCCCTTGGCACCGGTGGGTGGAACGATGTGGGCGGAGTCGCCCGCGAGGAACAGCTTGCCGTAGCGCATCGGGTCGCCGACGAAGCTGCGCATGGGCGTGATGCTCTTGTCGAAGATCTCGCCGTGGTGCAGCGTCCAGCCCTCGGTGCCGAGGCGGACGTCGAGCTCGTCCCAGATGCGCTCGTCCGGCCAGTTGGCCACATCGTCGTGCGGATCGACCTGCAGGTAGAGACGGCTCACCGACTCCGACCGCATGCTGTGCATGGCGAAGCCGCGCTCGTGCAGCGAGTAGATGAGCTCATCGGTGGATGGGGCGACGTGTGCGAGAATTCCGAGCCAACCGAAGGGGTACTCCCTCTCATACGTCGTCTTCTGCGCCTCGGGGATGCTCGGGCGGCAGACGCCGTGGGCGCCGTCGGCTCCCACGACGAAGTCGGCGCTCAGTTCGAACTCTTCGCCCTCGTGGGTGAAGCGCACCGTGGCGGGACCGTCCCCGTCGAGGTTCTCGAGGTGGATGTCGCTGACGCTGTACCTCGGCGGCGTGCCGGCGGCGTCGTGGGCCTCGATGAGGTCCTTGACCACTTCCTGCTGGCTGTACAACCACACTGACCGCCCGACCAGTTCGCGGAACGGGACGTGGTGGCGCCGGCCCGCGTACTGCAGATAGATGCCGTCGTGGCGCTGGCCCTCGCGGTGAAGTCGCTCGCCGAGGCCGACCTGCGTGAGAAGTTCGGCGGCGTCGTTCTCCAGCACACCCGCGCGCACCCGCTGGATGGCGTATTCCCGGTCGCGCAGTTCGAGCACGACGTTGTCGATGCCGGAACGTCTAAGCAGGTGTGACAGGAGCAGCCCGGCCGGGCCGCCTCCCACGATTGCAACACGGGTGGAAATGCTCGTTCGCGTGGCCACGCTGCCATCCCTTCTGCCGGTCGGGCTCATTGCCCGCCTGTGTCGCCGATGATACGCTCATCATTAGAACACAAGTTCGCTCTGCGCACACGCACTTCGCTCGAGGATCGAGAAGACCATGACCGCCAGTTTCGTGTACGACGCGATCAGAACCCCGTTCGGGCGCTATGGCAAGGGACTCAGCGCAGTTCGGCCGGATGACCTCGCGGCGTTCGTGTTGTCGCAGATCGTGACGCGGCATCCGGGCTTTGACCCCGCGCGCATCGACGACGTCATCCTGGGCGACGCCAACGCCGCTGGCGAAGACAATCGCAACGTGGCGCGCATGGCCGCGCTCCTCGCGGGATTCCCGACCTCCGTGCCCGGAGTCACCGTCAACCGCCTCTGTGGTTCGGGCGTCGAGGCCGTGATTCAGGCCAGTCGCGCGATTGAGACCGGTGATGCCGAACTCATGCTCGCCGGTGGTGTCGAGTCGATGAGCCGCGCGCCCTGGGTGCTGCTGAAGCCGTCGCGCGGATTCCCGAGCGGGCACGAGACGCTGCACTCCACGACCCTCGGCTGGCGCATGGTCAACCCGAAGATGCCCGGTCAATGGACGGTGCCACTCGGTGAGACCGCCGAGATCCTCGCCGACCGCTACGACATCTCGCGCGAGGCGCAGGACGAATTCGCGCTCGCGAGCCATCAGAAGGCGGATGCCGCCTGGAACGAGGGCGTGTACGACGGCGAAGTGGTCGCGGTCCCCGGAACCACGCTCACTCGCGACGAGGGCATTCGTGCCGACTCCTCGCTCGAGGCACTCGCGGCGCTCAAGCCCGCGTTCCGCGATAACGGTACCGTGACCGCCGGTAACTCCTCTCCTCTTAACGACGGCGCTGGCGCACTCATCATCGGCTCGGAGAACGCACCCATCGACGCGGAGCCGCTCGCGCGCATCGTCTCGCGCGGCGTCGCCAGCATCGACCCCGACGTCTTCGGCATCGCTCCGGTCGAGGCCGCCAATCGTGCGCTCGCGAAGGCGGGCAAGACCTGGGCGGATGTCGACGTCGTCGAACTCAACGAGGCCTTCGCTTCGCAGAGCCTGGCCTGCCTTCAGCTCTGGCCGGACCTCGACCCAGCCAAGGTCAACATCCACGGCGGCGCGATCGCGATCGGTCACCCGCTCGGTGCCTCCGGAGCGCGCATCGTGGGCCACGTTGCGCACGAACTCAAGCGCCGCGGCGGCGGCATCGGCGTTGCCGCGATCTGCATCGGCGTCGGCCAGGGTCTCGCGATCGTGCTGGAGCGATAGGCGCGAGCCTCGAGAGGCAACCACGACCGGGCGAGGATGATGGTCGCATGACACTCAGCGAGACCTCGAATGATGCCCCGGATGCGAGCGGCCAGTACGTTCAATCGCTCGCCCGCGGCCTCAGCGTGATCCGAGCCTTCGACGGCGAGCACCCGGAGATGACGCTGAGCGATCTCGCGCGGCGAACCGGACTCACCAGGGCGACGAGCCGCCGCTTCCTACTGACCCTGCTCGAACTCGGCTACGTGAAGACGGATGGCCGCCTGTTCTCGCTCACGGCAAAGGTGTTGGAACTCGGGTTCAGCTACCTCGCCGCACTGTCGCTGCCCGAGATCGCGCAGCCGCATCTTGAGCAGCTGGCGGCGGCCATCCACGAATCGACCTCGGCATCCGTGCTCGACGACGCCGACATCGTGTACGTGGCGCGCGTTCCCACGCGTCGGATCATGTCGGTGCGCATCAACATCGGCACGCGCTTTCCCGCCTACGCGACATCGATGGGCCGCGTGCTGCTGGCGGGCCTGTCACCCGAGGAGCGTGAGGAACACCTCGCGTCGATCGACTATGAGAGCCGCACCTCGCACACCGTCGGCTCGCGCGAGGCGCTCGAGGCCGAGCTCGCGAAGGTGCGCGATCAGGGCTGGGCGATGGTGGACCAGGAGCTCGAAGAGGGACTGCGCTCGATCGCCGTGCCCGTGCGGCACAGCAGCGGCAGGGTCATCGCCGCGATCAACGTGTCGACCACAGCGGCAAGCCGCAGCCTCGAGTCGATCGAGGAGACGCTGCTGCCGCCCCTGCTCCTCGCCGCGGCGAACATCAGTGCCGACCTCACGGCGTCCCGACCGTTCTCCGGCGACCCCTCGCGCTCGCCGTTGCACTGATCCTCGCCTCCTCGCGTGATTGCAGCGCGGGCGGAGGCATGTTACGTTCATAATGAGTACAGGCGTTCACTCTGCGCACACTCTTGCGCCAGTGCACGCGTTCAGATCAAAGAGGAGTAACAATGTCGTTCTTCGGCCGAGCGCCCGACCGGGCATCCGGGACGGCGTCGTGATCTCCAAGATCTCTGAGAGCCTCGCGGATGCCGTGAGCGGCATTCCCGACGGAGCCACCGTCATGATCGGCGGCTTCGGCTCCGCCGGCCAGCCGGTCGAGCTGATCGACGCGCTGCTCGACCAGGGTGCGAGCGGCCTCACGGTCGTCAACAACAACGCGGGCAACGGCACGACCGGTCTCGCGGCGCTGCTGGATGCCGGTCGAGTGCGCAAGATCATCTGCTCGTTCCCCCGCCAGGTCGACTCGCAGGTCTTCGACGGCCTCTACCGTTCGGGCAAGATCGAACTTGAGCTCGTTCCGCAGGGAACGCTTGCCGAACGCATCCGTGCCGGTGGTGCAGGCATCGGGGGCTTCTTCACCCCGACCGGATTCGGAACGATGCTGGCCGAGGGCAAGGAGACGCGCACCATCAACGGGCGCGACTACGTGCTCGAAGCTCCACTCACCGCGGACTTCGCCCTCATCAAGGCCCATCGGGGCGACCGCCTCGGCAACCTGGTCTACCGCAAGACGGCGCGCAACTTCGGTCCGCTGATGGCAAGTGCCGCAACGGTGGCCGTGGCGCAGGTGAGCGAGATCGTCGAGGTCGGCGCACTCGATCCGGAGGCGATCGTCACCCCGGGCATCTTCGTGCAGCGGGTCGTCGAGGTCGGCGGCCGGGCAACGATACCGACACCGACAGAGGGACAGTAATGGCGAACGCACCGGCACGCGGCCCACTCTCCCGCGACGACATGGCGCGCAGGGTCGCCCAGGACATCCCGGAGGGCGCATACGTCAACCTCGGCATCGGCCTGCCCACCAAGGTCTCGGACTACCTGCCGAGCGACCGCGAGATCATCCTGCACACCGAGAACGGGATGCTCGGCATGGGTCCGGCGGCCGTGGGCGACGAGATCGACCCCGACCTGCTGAACGCCGGCAAGATCCCGGTGACCGAGCTTCCCGGCGCGAGCTACTTCCACCACGCGGACTCCTTCGGCATGATGCGGGGCGGCCACCTCGACATCTGCGTGCTCGGCGCGTTCCAGGTGTCGACATCCGGCGACCTGGCGAATTGGCACACCGGTGCCGAGGACGCGATTCCCGCGGTCGGCGGCGCGATGGACCTCGCGATCGGTGCGAGGCAGGTCTTCGTGCTCATGGAACTGTTCACGCGGGAGGGCGAGTGCAAGCTCGTCGAAAAGTGCACCTACCCGCTCACTGGCCTGAAATGCGTCACCGTCGTGTACACCGACTACGCGGTGTTCGATCTCGTCGACGGAGGCGCGAGCGTGCGTGAACTCTTCGGTGACACGACCCTCGAGCAGCTGCGTGAGCTCACCGGTCTTGACCTGCGGGAGTCAACGGGGCGCTAGCGCCGCCTCAGTCTTCGACCCACCGGTTCGCCGGTGGCCCTGTCCCACAGCACTGTGGTCTCGCGCTGATTGGTGATGCCGACGGCGGCCAGCTCTGCGGGCTCGATGTCGGCATCCGCGAGCGCATCCTTCGTGACCTGCTGCACCTTCGACCAGATCTCGGCAGCGTCGTGCTCCACCCAACCCGGCTTCGGAAAGTGCTGTTGGTGTTCCTGCTGGGCCACGGAGACGATGGCGCCGTCGTGGTCGAACACGATGCACCTGGTGGATGTCGTCCCCTGGTCGATAGCGGCCACATAGCGCTGGTGGGTCATCGCTGTCCTCTCGCCGTCGAGACCGGTCTTCCGCCCGCCGGCTCCACCCTATCCGGCGACCGGACCACTCTTCAGTCCTTCAAGGGGATGACCTGGACCGCGGCTCCCGGGCCGGTCACCACGAGCACGCGCTTACCGCTCACGCCCTTCAGGGCCGCGGCAAGCAACTCCCACGATGGCACCGCCGAGTCGGCACTGGGGTCGGCACTCGCGTTCGTCATCGCAGTGCCCTCGGGAAGCGACGCGCGAGTTTCGACAGCGGCATCCTCCCGCAGCCAGAGTGTGACGGCGGCGCCGGTGCACTCTTCGACGGCGCGCTTCTGCGTTTCCGCATCCGCCGTAGCAACGAGGATGACCCGCTCTATGGTGCGCTTTCGCGACGGAGTCTCGGCCTGCGCTGCCCTGTCGTGCCGCCAGACGCTGAAATGGTACGCCGCGACCAGGGCGGTGGCGACGAACAGTCCCAGCGGTGCGCGCACCCGGTCGACCAGGGCTCCGCCGAGGTTATCGGCGAGGGCGAATTCGAACAGCCGGAAGCCGAGAACCAGGAGCGTGATGAGAGCCGAAACGGCGCTCAGGCCGAACACGGTGATCAGGTAGATCCGGCGCCCGGTGGAGTCTTCAGCGGGCGCGGCGGGACGGTTCGGCCTCCACGCCAGCCACCACAGCGGGCCGCCGACCACGAGCGAACTGATGCCGCCGAGAAGCAGTGTGCGCGCACCAGATCCTGCCAGCGGTTCCCCGAACGTCGCCAGGAGGGAGTTCACGATCACTCCGACTCCAGAGGCCGCCGCCACCAGCGCGACCCCGGATGCGACCAACCGCACCGTCCGGGCCAGACCCGAGGAGTGTTCCGAGGCCACGCGATCGTGATAGGCCCACACGAGGGATCCGAGCGCCGCGGCCGCGATCGCGACGCCCATCGGGGCGAGGATCCGGGCGGCCGGTTCGCCCGGGTCGAATGCGAGCCGAAGGAGCACGTGCAGGGTGGCCACGGCGCCCGCGATGGTCAGGATGGCACCTCCCAGTATCCCGAACACGGCAACCGCAACGTGCGCCAGTCGGTCCTGATTGTGCCGCACGCCCCCGCGCACCCAATGCCACCACCACACGAGCGCGCCGCCCACGGCCCACACGACCGCTTCCAGCACGCTCCGCCACCATGGGTGGCCGATGCTGCCGTCCGTGGCAAGCCGTCCGATCGCTGCGTCGAGCAGCCCGCCCAGCGCTGTAACCGCCCCTCCCGTCCCGAGGATGAGTCCATAGGCGGCACTCAGGATCGGCGCCACCGCAGCCAACGCGAGCGGCCCGCGTTCGGGGTGCTTCGCCATCCACCGGTGCCAGGCCCAGACGCCCGCCCACACCAGCCCCGTGGCGAAGGACTGCGGATGCCAGCTGCCTCCCACCAGGTTGGAGGCCGCTGACAACAGGCTGCTCGCGAACGTGACGAGCGACACCACAGACATGCCCGCCACGTAGAGACCCCACGCCACGGAATGGCGCTCCGCGGGCATCCCCGCTCTCCTCCACACCAACCACCACACGAGCCCGGCGAGCGGGCCGCCGATCAGGGCGAACGCGAGCGACCCGGCCAGGCCCGCGGTGTCACCGGCGACCAGTTCGGCACCCACGTTCAGGAGGCGCCCGAGGAGACCGGCGATGCCGATCGCGCCAATCACGACCAGCGCGAAGAGGAGCACCAACACGATGAGGCGCCGAACGGTCGGCGCGGCTGCCGTCTCGCCCGCGGATGGCGCTGCCCTGGTAGCCATCACAACGGCCACGATGCCGCCGACGATCAGCAGCGCCACGGCGACGACCACCGCGATACCCATCACTTCTGCCCCGCGTTGGTGCACACCGTGAGCTGCCACGGCACCGATTCGATGCGCCAGGTGTTATCGGTCTTCACGAGCCCGAAAACATCCTCATACTCCGACTCCGCAGAGCCGAAGGGGCCGTTTCCCGTGGATGAGGCAATCGACACGGTGACATCAGCGGAGTCGACCCGCTCCTTCGTCGAAACGAGCCTCACGGCGAGGTTTCCCGCGCCGAACTGTTCGAATCGGGTGCACTCTGCGCGCACACCCTCGGTCAGGTAGTCCGCTGCGGCCGCCTCGTCGCCAGCGATGACGGCGGCCGAATAACGCTGCACGACCCCGGCGGGGGTGGATTCGTCGAGCTGCGTCGGCTCGCCGCGAGTGAACACCACCGCTAACGCGAGAATCACCAGGGCGCCGATCACGCTGAGTATCACGATGAGGGTGCGTGGGAACCTCGCTGCAGTTGCTGTCACGAGATCATCCTGCCGGATTCCGGGCGCGGCAGTCGGGACCTTTGGCCCCTTGCGTCGCGGCCCCTTGCCCGCTCATCCGGCGAGCTGGGTGTACTCGGTGAGCAGCTCTACCGCGCGCTCGGCCACGGGGTTGCCCGCGAGCGATTCCTTGACGAGGAGCGAGATGCGACGCACCGGTTCGGGATCGCTGAGTCGGATGGAGCTGACACCACGCGGAGCTTCGAGCGAGGCAAGCTGCGGGAGCGCGGTGATGCCCACCCCCGCGGCAACGAACGCCATCGCCGTGTAGTGCTCCTGCGCCTGCACGACGAAGCGCGGAGTGAAGCCAGCGGCGCTGCATGCCGCGATGAGAATGCGTCTACCCGGCCGATCGGCGATCTCGTTGTCCACCCATTCCTCGCCGCTCAGTTCGGCGAGCGGAATGCTCTCCCGACCGGCCAGCGGATGCTCCGAGGGAACGAGAGCGATGTAGGGGTCGTCGGTGAGGTGCCTGCGGTGGTACCCGGCCGGGGGTGCGGCCTCGTCGTGCTGGAATCCGTTGACCAGGTCGATGTCGAGGTTGAGCGACGCGGTGCTGTCGGCCACCTCGCTCAGCACGAGTTCGAGCACCAGTTCTGGGAACTCGTCGGTGAGCGTCTTCGCCACGCGTGGCATCCACGCGGCCCCGGCCGACGCGAAATAGCCCACTATGAGCCGGCCCGTGCGGCCCTCGCGCAGGTCGGCAACGACGGTGTCGAGTCTCGTCAGGTCGGCGATGACATCATCGCTCGCGGCGACGAGAGCGCGGCCCGCAGCGGTGGGCACGATTCCGCGACCGGAGCGCTCCATCAGTACCAGGCCGGTCTCGCGCTGCAGGGTGGCTAATTGCTGGCTCACGGCCGACGGGGTGAAGCCCAGATGCCGAGCCGCCGCCTGAATGGAGCCACTCGCGACGACCGAGCGGAAGATGCGTAAGCGGTACGTGTCGAGCATCCCCCCATTGTATAGCAATCCTTTACGAACCGTAAGGAAGCGTCGCTTGTGCTAATGCTTTATCCATCCGAATATGGAAGCATGCAAACGTTCAGTATGTGGAAGCAGCGCCACTCGACTCGCTCGCCCTATCGCCAGGCTCAGACCGCCCTGCGCGGCCTCATTCGCACGAACGACCCCGAGAACCGGGATGTCGCTCGCATCAGCAGCGAGCTCAACGCCCTGCGCCAGCACGCCGCACTCGGCACCGCATCGATCGCGACGGTCGCCCGCTAGCAGCGAGGCGCCACAAAGCGCGAAAGGCCCGGAATCATGGGGATTCCGGGCCTTTTGTCGTCCCGACTTAACCGGGCAGCGAGCAGGAGCCGGCCGCCGCGACCCTCGCGTGGTCATCACCGCGGGGCACGGCCCAGAACTCATTGAGGCGATGTGACTCACAGCTGTCGGTGGGGGCTGGCTTCTGGATGGTCGAGGAAGTACTGCACGGCCTGGATCCGCTCACCGCGGTCGGCTGAGTTCTCTGAATTGACTCGGTACTTAGTAGATGGGTCGATTCCGATGGCACGGTGGAACGTTCGGGGTTCGACACGGCGAGAACCCGAAAGTTCTCAGTCGTTAGAAGCAGGTTCGAGACAATCAACCGTCTCTGGATATCAAGGCAACCCGTGCGACTTCATTTTGTGCCCCTAATGGGGGGTATACAAGACGTTCCTACAAGACAAAGTTTCCCTCAGAATAGTTCGCGCTTCTGTAGTCCAGATCGAACTAGCCCTGTACTCAAACTTTCATTTTCCAGAATCGGTCGTGGCAGTCGACACCACTCTAAGGGGCAATTTCTTGAAAGCCTTAGCCCCTCTCCAACCTCGTCGGCGGCCGTATCCCACTGCTGGCTGGCGTGGACGCCCTGGGCAGAAGTTTCGATGTTCCAGGGACGTGAAATTCAAACCATTCGTGATTGCAATATAAGTAGACGGGAAAATGGAAGATGAAAAAGATTATTGCGACTGGTGTTGTCGCTATCGCACTCGTACTGGGCTCTGCCCTAAGTGCAAATGCGGCGACCACCGACTTTGCCACGTCAATCCGTTCCACAGAAACAAACTCCGCGTGCGTTGCGGCGATAGCCGATGGCCAAGCGAGGGGAGTAAAGGGGTTGTCGTCCGACGTCTGCACCGCGACTGTAATAACTACAGCCGGACCCGCAACCCCAGCGACGACATTCGACGTCAAGGCGGCACAGTCGAGTCTGAGTGCATCCGACTTCAAGGCCCTCGTTGTGGCAGCGGCGGCCGGCACAGTGCATTCCAAGCCTTACAGCCAAACGATCAATCAAATTACCGATTCGGAAACACAGAGCGGTACTTTTTACTATGACGGCGCTCGGGCGTGGGTCACAGTGACGTATCGGGGTTACAACGGGACGCACTCTTGCAAGGTGAACTATGCGGTCGGGTACGCCATAACGAACACAGCTTGCTCCGATAGCGGCAGCACCACATCACGCAAACTGCAAATGAACTGGAACGTTTCTATTGCAGTCAAGGGCGGCCCTATCGCATGGGCTGAGTCATATACTATGCACGTCAATTCCGCTGGAACAATCTCCAACGGTTAGGCAAGAACGGGAGTCAAAATCATGCTCACCAACTCTTTCTCGCCAATACATCTTGTCGTGTTACTAGCCGCGATCGTCTATGTCGTCGCCATAATCTGGGCGATCGTGACCACTGTCAAGGATGGGAGGCTGAGAACAGGAGACAAAGTGACATGGATTGTTGCGCTAATCATTGCGCCAGTCGTGGCGCTCGGCACCTGGCTTACCGTTCGTGCAATCCGCAACCGTCGCAGAAAGGCATTGTCTAGCTAGTCGCACCACCCATACGTCCAACGCCATCGGTCGCTTGACTTCCTGCTGAAACGGAGCCAAGCGACCGATTCTGCATTTCGATCAGTAGGAGTGGATGGCGAGTGGCGCGCGAAGTAGCTCACGAGCTCAGGCATCCGGTCCAGACAATTGTCTCTCTCGATGCCGTACATGCTCTCCTCCGCGATTGGCCCACCGCCGAGCGAGAGAAGCAAATCCAGGAAGAGGCAATTAGGGAAGTCTCTGATGCACTTTCCCTAGCCAATGAGGTGCTCTTGACTATTCCGCTGGGCAACGAACCGATCGAGTCGGCCGAGCCGGCTAACGCAGAAGTCCCGGCCTCTTTCGAGACCGGGACATTGGTTGCGGGGGCTGGATTTGAACCAACGACCTCTGGGTTATGAGCCCAGCGAGCTACCGAACTGCTCCACCCCGCGGCACGAGAAACAACTCTATCACAGGGATTCGGGGCCGCTGGCCGGGTCTCGATACGCTCGTACCTCGCTACTCGACCAGCGGAATCGACGCTCGCTACTCGACCAGCGGAAGTGGCGCTCGCTACTCGGCCAACGGAAGTGACGCTCGCTATTCGACCACCGAGAATCAGCCCTCGAGCGCGAAGAGTGCCTTGAGCGCGTCGACCAGGGCCTGATCGGCGGCGGCGTACTTCGTGAGGTCTCCCGACTTCAGCGCCGCGTCCCGGTTGGTGAGCGCGGTCTGCACGTCGGCGAGAGCGGCCTTGACCGCGGCGCTCTCCCCCGGCGATGTCGGCGTCGGCTTCGTCGGCGTCTCGCTCGATGGCGGCGTCGGAGTCTCCGGGCTCGGTGCACCACTGTCGCCGGCCGAAGCTCCTGAATCGCCACCGAAGAGGTCGTCGAGCGCGGCATCCAGCGTGTCTTCGAAGGCGATCTTGTCGCCGAAGGAGACGAGCACCTTGCGCAGGATCGGATACGTCGTCTCCGCCGTGGATTCGACATACAGCGGCTGCACGTAGAGCAGACCGCCGCCGACGGGCACCGTGAGGAGGTTGCCTCGCGTGACCCTCGTGTCGCCCTTCTGCAGCAGCGAGATCTGGTTCGCGACGGCCGTGTCGGTGTTGAAGTTGTTCTGCACCTGACCGGGGCCTGGCACGGTGTCCTGCTTCGGCAGCGTCAGCAGCGTGAGCTTTCCGTACTCGGGAGATATCTGCCCCTTCGTGCTTCCCGCATCCGCGTTGGCCGCGAGGTAGCCGGTGAGGATCGACCGGTCGTCGGTGCTCGACTTCGGAATGTAGGTCGAGTAGAGCGAGAACGCCGACTTGTCCGCGCCAGGCATCTTCATGGTGAGGTAATACGGCGGCTGCAGCGGAGCGGGCTTCGGCTTCGTCGGGTCGGGCGGGCTGACCCACGCGTCGCTCGCCGAGTAGAAGGTGTCGGAGTCGGTGACGTGGTACTCACCGAGAATCGCGCGCTGCACCTTGAACAGGTCGGCCGGGTAGCGCACGTGGCTGAGCAGTTCAGAGCTCATGTCGCTCATCGGCTTGACCGTCGACGGGAAGATCTTCTCCCACGTCTTCAGGATCGGGTCCTTCGCATCCCAGGCATAGAGCGTGACCTTGCCCGTGTAGGCGTCGACGGTGGCCTTGACCGAGTTGCGGATGTAGTTGATGTCGTCGATCGGATACTGCGGCGCGGGCGTATACGTGTCCGCGATCGCGCTCGAGAGCTGCTCCGTCTTCGAGTACGGATACTGCGAGCTCGTGGTGTAACCGTCCACGATCCACTGCACCCGCCCATCGACGACCGCCGGGTAGGCGTCGCTGTCGAGGGTGAGGTACGGGGCGGCCTTCGCCACCCTGTCCTTCGGGTCGCGCGTGTAGATGATCTGCGAGTCGTTGTTCACGGCGTCCGAGAACAGGATCTGCTCGGACTGGAACTTGATCGCGTAGATGAGCTTGGTGAAGACGTTGTCGAGCTTCGGACCGCCATCACCCTTAAACGTCGTCGTGGCGTTCTGATTCGACTGCTTGTCGCCGGCCGGGTAGTCGAACTCGATCTTGTCCGCGCCCTTCGGGGCACCCACGATCGAGTACAGGGGCGAGTTCTCGCCGAAGTAGACGCGCGGCTCGAACTTGCCGAGCTTGCCCTTAGCCGGGATGCCGGACTCGAGGAACACCGGGAAGCCCTCCGGCGAGCGCTGGTTGCCATAGGCCGCGACCACGCCGTAACCGTGCGTATAGACGACGGTGTTGTTGTACCAGCTGTTGGCGTTGCCGAGCTGCTTCTGGTCGAGCTCGCGCACGGCGATCACGGTGTCCTGCGACTTGCCGTTGATCTTGTACCTGTCGACGTCGAGCGAATTGGGGAAACGGTAGTACTGCTTGATCTGCTCGAGCTGCGCGAAGGTATCGGAGACGAGCGCCGGGTCGAGAATGCGGATGTTGGCCGTGGTTTCGGCGTCGTTCCTCAGGGCACCGGGTTCGGCATCCGAGGTGGCCGTGTACTGCTCCTCCTTGACACCGGCGACGCCGTAGGCATCACGCGTGCCCTGGATGTTGCGCTCGATGTAGGGCTTCTCGAGGCTCTTGGCACTCGGCTCGACCGTGAAACGCTGCACGATCCACGGATACACGGAGCCGATCAGCAGTCCGCTCACCAGGAGCAGCGCCGTGCCGACGATGGGGAGGCGCCATCGGCCGACGATCGCGGTGATGACGAAGAGCACGGCGACGACCGCGGCGATGCCGGCCAGGATCGCGCGACCGGGGATGACCGCGAAGACGTCGGTGTACGACGCGCCCGTGATCAGGTCGGAGCTGGTGCTCGTCGCGAGCGTCGAGTACTGGTCGAGCCAGATGCTGATCGCCTGAAGGGCGAGGTAGACCGCACCGGTGGTGGCGAGCTGGATGCGCGCGGAACGCGAGATGCGCAACTCGCGACCGCTCAGCCGGATCGCGCCATAGAGGTAGCTGGTGGCGAGGGCGCCGATGGCCGAGAGCAGCACGACGGCCGAGGCGAACGCCGCGACCGACTGGTAGAACGGCAGCGCGAACAGGTAGAAGGAAATGTCGAGGTGGAACTGCGGGTCGACCTTGCCGACGTGAGTGCCATTGATCCACTGGAGCGCGAGCTGCCAGCGCGAGGACGCCGCGACGCCCGCAAAGAGGCCGAGGATGATCGGGATGCCGTACATGGCCAGACGCCGCAGCGGTTCGATGACCTGCTGGTAGCGGTCGAGCTGCGAGTTGAGCTTGGCGTACATCGGTCGCCAGCGGAATGCCACCTCAATGGAGATCCACACCGGAATGGCCATGCCGAAGAAGCCGATGAGGAACATCACGCTGCCGGCGATCCACTGGGTGGTGAGCACCTCGCGGTAGCCGAGCTGGCTGAACCAGAGCCAGTCGGTGTAGAGGCTGGCGAAGATGAAGAACGCAATGACGAGCACGGCGATGATCGCGACCGAGATGAGGAGTGTCGCCCTCGATCGAGACCGTGGCTGTTGTTCGTCTGTGGCTGCAGAAGTCAAAAGACTTTCTCCCGGGTCGAGATGTCGTGGCGTGCCGAATGGGCCGCCCTGGCCTCCATCCTAGGTCAGCGCCGCCTGCGAGAACCCCTTGGAAGCGGCGCCGTCAGCCCGCCGCACAGGTGCGCAGCGCACCGATGTCGCCGCCCGAACTGATGACGTGCAGATCGTGCAGCGACTCCTTGAGCGTCGAGACCGCGAAGACCTTCAATCCGTCGGGCACATGCCCGACGACCTCATCGCAGTCACCCCGCGGCGCGAAGAAGATCGTGGCCCCCGCGCGCTTCGCTCCATACATCTTCTGCCGGATGCCGCCGATGCGACCGATCGTGCCCTGGTCGTCGATGGTGCCGGTGCCCGCGACGTGTTTGCCGCCGGTGAGCGAACCCTCGGTGAGCTTGTCGATGATGCCGAGTGCGAACATCTGGCCGGCCGAGGGGCCGCCAACGTTGTCGAGCTGAATCTTCACGTCGAACGGGTACTCGTAGGACACGGCGGCGTAGATTCCCACCACGGGCGTCGGATGTGCGCCCGTGCTGAGTTCGGGCGTCACGGAAACGGTACGCGGCTCGCCGTCGCGCACCACTTGGAGCTTGAGCGGCGTACCCGCACCCGCCGCGGCAATGGCCTTTCGAAGGGCCGTGACGGAGTCGATGACCGCTCCCGCGACGCTCACGACGCGGTCGCCCTTCTCGAGGATGCCACGGGAGGGGGACGTCGAGGTGAGTTCCGCCACGGTGACGACGGCGGGAACCTTGTGACCGAGCGAGCGCAGGGCCGCCGCCACGGCATCCTTTTGCGAGTTCTGCATGTCGATCTCGCCCTGCTTATTCGAGTCCTCGACGGAATAACCGGGGGGATAGACGGAGTCGAGCGGGAGCACGGCCTGACTCGGGTCGAGCCACGCGCCAGCCACGTCGAGCCAGTTGGGGAGATGGTCCGGATCGCCGAGCACGCTCACCGTGAGCATGTCGAGGGCGCCGGTTGCCGGCCAGGTCTTCTCGCCCGGGATCGAGATCATCGGCGTCTGCGTGCCGCCGATCTCCACGCTGCCGAGAGTGTCGAACACGGGGCCGGGCCGCTCGATCACATAGGGCGAGGGCAGCAGCGCGAACAGGACGGTGCCGAAGAGAGCCAGGAACAGCAAGGTCCAGCCCAGTCGACCACGCCGAGCGGGGCGCCTGCCACCGGTCGAGCCCGCTGACCGGTCGCCGGAAAAGAGCGTCACCGCGGTCCTTTCCCGTAGGTCTTCAAGGATGTTCGCCACAGGCGCACAGTCGAGCGTCCAGCCTAGGGTCATTTCACAACCTGCACGCTCGCGCGGCGACTAGCGTAGTTTTCATGCCTGATAATTCGGCCGAAGACCCGGAAGACGAGTTCCGCGACATGCTGCGCGAGTTCCTGGCCGGCAACTCCGACATCGACCCCGGCAAGCTCGCGAGCGCGGCGGGCCTGCCCAATGATCCCGCCATGCTCCAGCAGCTCATGGGCCAGTTGCAGAACGCTCTCAGCAGCAGTGACGAGGGCATTAACTGGGGTCTCGCGGAGGAGCAGGCGAAGGCCACCGCGTCGAGTGGTAGCCAGCCCACCACCCCCGCCGAGGCCGAGGCGCTCGAGCAGGCCTTCGTCGTGGCAGAGCTCTGGCTGAGCGAGGCCACCGTCATCTCGGAACTGACCGTGCGGCCGCGCCTCATGAGCCGCGTCGAATGGATCAAGGCGACCATGCCGGTCTGGACCCAGCTCGCCGAGCCCGTCGCGACGAGCATCTCCAACTCCCTCACCACGGTGCTGCGGGAGCAGGCGCCCGAGGAGATGTCGGAGATGATCGAGGGCGCGAGCAAGATCATGCGCAATGTCGGCGGAACGCTCTTCGCCATGCAGCTCGGCCAGGTCGTGGCGCAGCTCGCAAGCGAGGTCGTCTCGGGTGGCGACATCGGCATCCCACTGCTCGGCACCGTAGGCGGCACGGAGCAGCAGGCCGCCATCCTTCCGCAGAATCTCAGCGCCTTCGGCGAGGGACTCGACATCGACGAGGAACAGGTGCGCCTCTACCTGGCGGTGCGGGAGCTCGCCCACGCACGCCTGTTCCGACACGCCAAGTGGCTGCGCCTGCAACTCATGACCTCCATCACCGAGTTCGCGCAGGACATCCGCATCGATACGAGCGCGATCGAAGAGCTGACCGTGGACTTCGACCCGTCGAACCCCGAAGAGCTGCGCAACGCCATGGCGAGCGGTGCGCTCATCCCGCCGAAGTCACCCGCACAGCTCGCCGCTCTCGCCAGGCTCGAGACGATGCTGGCGCTCATCGAGGGCTGGGTGGACGTGGTCACGGCGGATGCGACCAGAAGGCTGCCGAAGTCGACCGCGATCGCCGAGACGGTGCGTCGCCGCCGTGCAGCGGGTGGTCCGGCGGAGTCCGCCTTCTCCACCCTCGTCGGACTCGAACTTCGGCCCAGGCGACTGCGCGAGGCCGCGGCGCTATGGCAGAAGCTCACGGATGAGGTGGGTGCGGAGCGCAGGGACGAGTTGTGGTCGCACCCCGACCTCGTTCCGACTTCCGAGGACATCGACGACCCGAGTGCTCTCGTGGCGAGGCTCGTGAACCCGCAGCCGGAGCCCGACTACGTGGACCAGGCGATCGAAGACTTGCTGAACGACAACAGCGACGACCGCCCGCACGAGGGCGACGACGGGTCGATCAAGTAGGCCGCTTAACGAGGCCGTCGCGCCTGTGGATTGATCGCTCGCCGCTCGCGCGGCTGAGTCATCATCGTGGCATGGTGCTCAAACTCGATCCACGATTCCGCCTCGTGTGGCGCACGCCGACAAGTCTGCAGTTCGGGTTGGACTCCCCCGCCGTCGTGCTGCACGACGTGACCGAGGCGGTCGACCGGATGATCGCGGTGCTCTCGCGCGGCATCAGCCGCTCTGGACTGAGCATGGTGTGTCTCGACACCGGTGGCGACGAGACCGAGGTCGAGAGCCTTCTCGAAAGCCTCGGTCCCGTGATGCTGGACGGGTCGAGCGAGGGACCCGCGCCGCGGCGAGTGGCCCTGCACGGCGATGGACCCATCGCCGACCGCATCGCCGAGATCGTTCGCGCCGACGGCGTTGCCGTCGACCACGGAGAGTCGATCGGCGACGCCGACTTGGCGATCATCGTGGCGCAGTTCGTGATCGAACCCGAGTTGCACGGCCTCTGGCTGCGCAGGGACGTGCCTCACCTCGCCGTGGTACTCGGCGACGCGAGCGTGCGCGTCGGGCCGGTGATCGAACCCGGGCTCACCCCGTGCCTCTACTGTCTCGAACGACAGCACGCGGATGCCGACCCGGCCTGGCCAGCCATCGCATCCCAGCTCTGGGGCCAGCGGTCACCGCTCGAGAGTCCGCTCGTGGCAACCGAGGTGGCCGCGATCGTCGGCCGCTACGCGCTGACGAGGCTGCGCGGCACCCTGCCGGAGGATCCCGCGTTGCCGAGGGCGACATCCCTTCGGCTCGATGCCACGACCGGGGAGATCAGCCGACGCGAGTGGCAGCCGCACCCGGAGTGCGCGTGCTTAGCTCTGCCAGGAAACGGCTTGGCTGACGTTCGCCGCGCGCCGAACCGCCGACGCCTGCCCAGGAGAGATGAAGTCGCTGCCGTGCCCGCGTGACGCCAACGTAGAGCAGTCGCCGCTCCTCATCGATCGCCTCGAGGGTCTTCGCGTAGCTCACCGGCACGAGCCCCTCGCTCAACCCGACGAGGTAGACGGTGTGCCACTCGAGTCCCTTCGCGGAGTGAAGCGTCGCGAGGGTGACGGCAGCGAGCGTCGGCTCGTGCTGGCTTGCGGCGCGCTCCACGAGCTCGTCGACGAACTCGCGCAGGGTGGTGCCGGGGGCCGACGACTCCGCGAGCCCGATGAGCGCGTTGAGCGATTCCCAGCGGTCACGCACTGCGCCGCGCGCCTCCGGCGCTTCCTGAGTCCAGCCGAGCGAGCGCAGCACGTCGCTCACGGTCTTGAACAGCGGCTCGCGCTGGGCGGCGACGAGCGCGCCCTTCAGCATCATGATTGCCTGCTTGATCTCCTGAAGCTCGAAGAATCGGGTGGCGCCGCGCAGCTGGTACGGCACGCCGGCGTCGCCGAGCGCCGCCTCGAGCGCGGCGGCCTGGCCGTTCAGGCGATACAGGATGGCGACATCCTGCGGCCTCGTTCCCGCCGCCAGCTGCTCGGCGATGCGGGTCGCGACCGCGCGCGCCTCGGTCGAGTCCGTGGCGTAGCGATCGATCGTGGGCTCGACCGATTTTGCCGGCCTGGCCGCGCCTGTCGACGGGGCGCCGGCATCCGAATCGCGAGTCGCAGCGTGCAGGTGCAGCGCGCCCGGCCTGCCCCGCATCAGCCGGTTCGCGGTCTCGACGATCGCGGGTGTGGAGCGGTAATTCTGCTCGAGGCGCACCACCGTGGCGTCGCGATAGCGGGTGGGAAAACCGAGCAACGGCTCGGATGACGCCCCCGCGAACGAGTAGATGGTCTGGCTGACGTCGCCCACCACGCAGAGGTCGCGACGGTCACCGAGCCACAGCTCGAGCAGCGCCTGCTGCGAGGGTGAGACGTCCTGGTACTCGTCGACCACGAAGAAGCGGTACTGCTCCCGCACCTGCTGGGCGACCCGCGGCTCCGACTCGATCATGCCCGCGGTGGCCAGCAGCACATCCTCGAAATCGAGCTGGCGACGCTCGTCTTTCAACGCCTCGTAGGCGCGATGGAGCGCGATCATCTTCTCGGCGTCGAGCGCTGGCGGCAGCGAGCGGGACGGCGCCTTCACCGCGTACTGCTCGATCGTCAGCCTCGAGACCTTGCGCCACTCGATCTCGGCGGCAACATCGCGCAGTGCAGCCGTGTCGAGCTTGAGCCGCAGCGTCTCGGCGGCGTGGCCGAGCATCCGGCCCTTGCTGTCGAGGATGCGCGGCATGGTGCCGCCGATCACCTGCGGCCAGAAATACCCGAGTTGCGAGAGCGCCGAGGCGTGGAACGTGCGCGCCGCGATGCCGGGGGCGCCGAGCTGGCGAAGCCTGCCACGCAGTTCGGCCGCGGCGCGAGCGGTGAAGGTGAGAGCCATGACCCGGCCTGGCGCGTACGCGCCGGTCGCCACGCCGTAGGCGATGCGGTGCGTGATCGCCCTGGTCTTGCCGGTGCCGGCTCCCGCGAGCAGGCAGACGGGGCCGGTCAGGGTCTCGGCGGCGATCCGCTGCTCATCGTCGAGCCCGGCCAGCAGTGCCTCGGCAGAGGTGACGGCGGGCGTGCTCACCACGCCTGCCCATCATCGATCGGGCCACCGAACCAGTCCTCGATGATGTAGCGGGCGATGGAGGTGCGACCGGGCAGGATGATGTCGGCCGCGCGCAGTTCCTCGCGGCTGAACCAGCGCAGGTCGAGGATCTCGACGCCGTCGGCCTTGAGCGCCCATTCCTGATCCGGGTCGACGGTTGCGCGGAAGCCGAGCATGAGCGACGCCGGGAACGGCCACGGCTGCGATCCGAAGTAGACCGGATCCTTGACCCGCACGCCGGACTCCTCGTAGACCTCGCGCAGCACCGCGCTCTCGAGAGACTCCCCGGGTTCCACGAACCCCGCGAGGAGCGAGAAACGGTTCTTCTCCCACAGCGCGTTCGCGCCGAGCAGCAGGCGGTCGTCGGCATCCGTGATGCCCACGATGATGGCGGCGTCGGTACGGGGAAAGTTCTCCTGCGCGCGCCCATCGCCCGCTGCCGCTGCGGTGCGCACCCAGCCGCCGAACTCCGGGAGCGTCGGTTCGCCGGTGCGGGGGGAGAACGCGTGCGCCGCGTGCCAGTTGGCCATCGCGAGCGCCTCGGTCAACAGCCCGGCATCGCGCCGGCTCAGCTCCGAGCCGACCGAGCGGAGACCGGCCCAGGATGCCGGATCGGGACTCAGCTGCTCTGCCACCTCATCCGAGACGACCGCCGCGATCACGGGGGTACCGACCGGCTCCGGGCTCGACCCCGCGAGTGAGCGACCCAGGTAGATGCGCAGTTCGGCCTTCGGCACGCGCTCGCTCGGCAGCAGCACGAGAGCGCCGTCCGTCACGAGGGTCTTGCCCTGCCACAGCACGAGCACTCGAGTGCTGGGGTCAGCCGCGAGTTCGGCAAAGAGCTCGGGCCGGCTGCGCGAAAGGTAGTCGCGATCGTGCTCCGACCGCGACAGGGGCAGTTCCGGGCGGGGCGAAGCGGGCATCGAAGACCAATCATCGAAGGGAGTGGGAACAGCGTGGCGTTGACACCGGTCGAGGGTGCGCGACCTACCCTGTGAGGTATGGCCAGATCTCATCTCACTCTAGCCGCGTTGGCGACCACCGCCGTTGCCGGCCTCGATGCCGTGGCGTCCGCCGCATTCGGTTCCGCGACGGACGGCGACTTCGATTCGGCGCTCATCACCGGCCGCGACGGCAGGCACTGGATCATCCGCGTGCCGCGCTCGGAGGCAGCGGAGGCGGAGCAGTCCGCCGACCTCGTCGCCCTGCGCGCCCTCAGCACCGGCGTGCGCTCCCGCCTGCCCTTCACTGTCTCGAGCTTTGCGGGGCAGACGCCGATCAACGGCACGCGCGCCGTCGTCTACGAGTTCGTCTACGGCTCCAAGCTCGGGCTCGGCGAGATGCGCGGCCGCGAAGGCCTTGCCGCATCCATCGGTCGCGCGATCGCCGCCGTGCACTCGCTGCCCACAAGCTTCATTGCGGATGCCGGACTCCCGGTGCTCTCGCCGGTCGAGATCCTGCGCTCCAGCGTCACGGTCATGGACCGCGCCTCGGCCACGGGACTCGTGCCCGCCGCCCTCCTCGGACGCTGGGAGCGTGCGGCAGAGGACTCGGCGCTCTGGCAGTTCGCGCCCACGGTGATCAACGGCACCCTCGCGGTGGACTCGTTCCTGAGTGCCGGCGACGAGGTCACCGGCGTGCTCGGCTGGAGCGGCCTCAGCGTCGGCGACCCGGCGCGCGACCTGCATTGGCTGCTCGGTGCACGCGGGGACGCCACCTCCGAGACCGCCATCGACTCGTACATCCGCACCCGCGGCACGAGCGACCGCCAGCTCACCCAGCGCGCGACGCTCTACCGTGAGCTCGAGATCGCCAAGTGGTTGCTGCACGGCACCCAGGAGCGCAGCACCGAGATCGTGGATGACGCGGTCGCCATGCTGCACGGCCTTCTTGACAGCGTGCAGAGCGACGTGGGACAGACGCTCGGCCACAATACGATGCCGATCCTCGACGTGGCGCAGGTCGAAGACATGCTCGACCACACGCAGCGCAGCTACTGAGTTCTCCGAGAACTCAGACCCCTCCCGACCGCACCCTGCTCTACGCGGCATTCGGTTGGTATACCAATTTGGTGTACCTTTAGCGGAACCCACTGACTCGGAGGTTCCCATGCCAGGCACGCTTTACCACAAGGTCTTCGACCAGCACGTCGTTAGGGAGGCCTCGCCCGGCCAATACCAGCTCGCCATCGACCTGCACTTTCTGAACGAGGTGTCGAGTCCTCAGGCGTTCGATGCGCTTCGAGAACGCAAACTTGCCGTGCGGCATCCGGAACTCACCTTCGCCAGCTCCGACCACTCCGTCTCCACGAGCGGGCGACCGGATGACTTTGCCGACGAGATGAACCGCGCGCAGGTCACCGTGATGGGCAACAATTCGGCGCAGTTCGGACTGCGCTACTTCAACCCCTCGCGAGGCGAGCACGGCATCATCCACGTGCTTGCCCCCGAGCGGGGCATCACCCAGCCGGGCAAAGTGATCGCGTGTGGCGACAGTCACACCTCCACCCATGGCGCGTTCGGCGCCCTCGCGTTCGGCATCGGCACCTCCCAGGTGCGCGACGTGCTCGCCGCTCAGAGCCTCTTCATGGAGAAACTCAGGGTGCGCAAGATCCAGGTGGATGGCGAACTCGGCGCGGGTGTCTACGCCAAGGATGTCGCCCTCCACATCATCCGCGTTCTCGGCGCGAAAGGCGGCGTGGGCTTCGCCTACGAATTCGGCGGAGACGTCGTGGATCGCTTCTCGATGGAGGAGCGAATGACGCTCTGCAACCTCGCCATCGAGGCCGGCGCACGGTGCGGCTACATCAACCCGGACGAGACGACGTTCGACTATCTGCGCGGCAGGGAGCACGCACCGAGCGGCGCGGCCTGGGACCTCGCGGTGCAGCAGTGGCGCGCGCTCGCTTCTGAACCCGACGCCGACTACGACGACATCGTCTTCATGAGGGCGGAAGACATCGCTCCCATCATCACCTGGGGCACCTCCCCGGATCAGGCCATCGCGATCACCGAGCCAACCCCGGCTCCCGAGTCGCTGCCCGTCGATCAGCGACTGCAGGTTGCGGAAGCGCTCAGGTTTATGGATTTCGAACCCGGCAAGCCACTGATCGGAACGCGCATCGACGTGGCATTCATGGGCTCGTGCACCAACGGGCGGCTGTCGGACTACGAAGCGATCGCCGGCTTCCTGCGCCGCAGCGACTTTCACGTCGCGCCGCACGTACGCGCGCTCGTCGTTCCGGGATCCAGGGCGGTGCGAGACGAGCTCATCGAGCGGGGTATCGATCGGCTCTTTCTCGATGCTGGATTCCAGTTTCGAGACACAGGATGCTCGCTCTGCTGCGGCATGAACTCCGACAGTCTGGTCGGCCGCGAGCTCTGCGCATCCACGTCGAATCGCAATTTCAGGGGACGGCAGGGCTCCCCCACCGGCCGCACCGTGCTGATGTCGCCGGTCATGGTCGCGGCGGCGGCAATCGCGGGTGAGATCGTGGATGCGCGCAGCTTCTTCGCCGCACCGAGCCTGGCGGCGGCCCGATGAAGACGATGTCGGATCAGCGCGTCGAGCGCGTGGTGGGCCAGGCCGTCGCGATTCGGGGGGACGACATCGACACCGACCAGATCATGCCGGCGCGGTTTCTCAAGTGGATCACTTTTGCCGGGATGGAAGCGCATGTCTTCGAGGACGCGCGCCTTCAGGCGAGAGAATCCGGAACGGTCCATCCCCTCGACGTGCCCAGGGTGACGCCAGCGCGCATCCTTGTCGTCAATCGCAACTTCGGATGCGGATCATCCCGGGAGCACGCGCCACAGGGCCTCCAGCGCGCCGGCATCGCGGCCATAGTCGGTGAGTCGTTCGGCGAGATCTTTGCGGGAAACTGCCTCGCGATCGGCGTGCCGTGCGCGGAGATCGAGGCCGAGGCAGCAACCGCTTTGCAACAGCTGTGCGAGAACCACCCAGACACCAGCTTTGCCCTTGATCTGCACTCGATGACGGTGTCCGCTGGCGGAACGAGCTTTGCGGTGCGACTGCGAGAGGGCCGACGACGTCAACTTCTCGCCGGCACGTGGGATTCCACCGCCCTACTGCTCGAAGTCGGAGACGAGGTCGACCGCATTCTGCTCGCCTAGGGCACGGCGCTCAGGGCATCGCCACGACGACGATGAAGATCGCGAGGCTCAGCAGTCCGATGGCCGAGCGGAGCGCGCGCGCCGCGACGGCCTTGCGCGCGAGTGACGCCGCGGGTGTCGGTTCGCTCGATGCCTCTGCCGCGGCCTTGCGCATCCGGGTGAGCTGCCGGGCCTGACGCACGCCGAGCGCCGTCACGATCACGAGAGCCACCGCGAGCACGACGATCGCGAGCGAGTAGCCGTCCCACGGCCGGAACGCGAGGAGCACGATTCCCGGGACGACGACGGCGAGGAAGGCGACGACCGCCACCCTGAGGTAGCCGCGGCCGAGACCGCGGAACAGCGCGATGCGCTCCTTGGTCTCGAGCGACTTATTGCTCGTCGCGCTCACGATCATGATGGCGACGAAGCCACCGATCCAGAGGCTGGCGCCGAGAGTGACTATGCCGAGCAGCGTGCGCTCGAGAGCGAAAGGCAGCACAGTTGTGGCGATCAGGGCTTGCCGATTTCCACGCGCCAGTCGACCGGCCCCTCTTCGATGGACTTCCAGACGTACTTGCCCTTGTACTCCGCCTCAAACTGGTAGTACAGCGGGATCGGGTCGTGGTCGTTCAGAAGGATGTAGCTCTCGCCCGGCTTGAGCGCGTGGTAGTGCTCGAAGATCAGCTCGTGCCGACGCTGCGGTATCTCGGAACGCACATCCAGGATCGGAATCTCGGCCACGGTCAGGTCCTCTCGGGGTATTTTCACGGAAGAAAGTAATTTATATCCATCGTAGCTCCCGCAACCGTCGTCGCCACTATCGAGAGCGGGATGCGGAGATCCCGATGCCATTGCCGATTACGCTGAGAAGCACCACTTCTATTCAGTCTTCGAATGCGAGGCGCGGATGTTCGACCCCGTTCTCCTCAAGACCTTCGTCACGCTCGCCGAGACCCTCAGCTTCACCGGGGCCGGAGCGCGGCTCGGACTCAGCCAGCCCACGGTGAGCCAGCACATCCGCAAGCTCGAGGCGGCGGCCGGCCGCAACCTCGTGGTGCGCGACACCCGTGAGGTGCGGCTCACCGACAATGGCGACGCGCTGCTCGGCTTCGCGCGCACGATTCTGGCCGCCCACGATCAGGCCAGCAGCTACTTCACCGGTTCGGCGATGCGGGGCCGGTTGCGCTTCGGCTCGGCGGACGACCTCGCGCTCACCCAGTTGCCGCAGATCCTGCGCGACTTTCGGCAGCTGTATCCGCACATCAACCTCGAACTGACCGTGGGCCAGAGCGGATTTCTCACCCGGCGTCTGCTGTCGGGCCAGCTCGACCTCGTGTTCATCAAAGAGGAGGCGGGAACGGGAGCCGGCCAGCTCGTGCGTCGGGATCGACTCGTCTGGGTCGGCCACAAGAGCATGCAGCTCGAGCAGGACAGCCCCGTTCCTCTCGTGACCTACCCCGCACCGAGCCTCACGCGCACGCTCGCGATCCGCGCGCTCGAGGGAGCAGGCCGCACCTGGCGCATCACCTGCAACGTGCGCGAGGTGAACGGCGTGCTCGCTGCCGTTCGCGCCGGCATCGGCGTCGCTCCTTTTCCGCAGAGTCTCATCCCGCCCGACCTCGCCCAGCTGCCGGTGCTCTTCGAGCTACCGCGGCTCGGCAACGTGGACTTCACCCTGCTCTCGAACCCGGTGTCGGCGCGCGAGCCGATTGAGGCGCTCAGCGCCGCGATCGTGGCGCGCCAAGCTGTGATTTCGAAGGCGCAATAGCCGGGATGCTGACTCAGGATGCCGTCGAAACGACGCCGCGCCAGGCCGCGACGAGTTCGTCCCTGGAGTAGATGCGCTCGGGGCGGATGACGCGGTCGTCGCTCACGTAGTAGAAGACCGCGTCGATCTGTTCCGGATCGATACCCTTCCACTCGGCGAACGCCTGGCGATACAGCGCGAGCTGGAACTGCTTGGCCTCGAGGTCCGCGGCGTCCCGCGGTGCCTTGCCGGTCTTCCAGTCGACGATGCGACAGCGACCCTCGGTGAAGTAGACGGCGTCGAGCTTGCAGACGATGACCTCGTCATCCAGCACGAGGTGAATCTCGATCTCGACCTCGGCAGGCTTCAGCGCCGCGAATTCGGAGCGCTCGAAGGTCTCGCGCAGTCGGGTGAGCTCCGCCTGCTCGACCGGTGCCGTGCCGGACGCCACGGCCTCGCCGAACAGGCCATCGAGCTCCGTGTCGAGCGCATCGATCGCCTCGACCGAACCGCCGACGCCGTAGCGTTCCTCGACCCAGCTGTGGAACAGCGTGCCGAGCCGCGTCGCGCGGTACGGCCGCTCGGGCATGGGGCGTCGCAGCGAGGCGGCCACGGCTGCCGGATCGGTCACGTAGTCCTTGAATCGCGATGCGGGCACGCGGCTCGGCAGCGCGACCAGGCCGCTCGACTCAAGACGTGCCCTGCGCTCCCGCAGCAACAGTTCGAGATTGACGGCCCACCTGCCCGCGCGTTCGACCCGGATGTCGCCCCGGGCCTCCACCGTGCGCACGAGTTCCGCGGCCGCTTCCACCGCTGCCCGGCGCTGGCCGAGCGGATCCTGCGGCCACAGGAAGAGTCGCACATCGTCGCCGAGCGGGTTCTCGTCGTGCTCGCTCGCCGTAGGCAGTGGACCGATCACGCCGGCCTCGGCGAGTTGCACGAGGAAGGGGCTCGGAGGCCGCGGGGTGGTCTGCGCCGCCCAGAACGAGCCGCTCATGAGCAGCGAATGCCGTGCTCTCGTCACGGCGACGTAGGCGAGTCGCCGCTCCTCCAGCTCGTGCCGCTGCTTCACCGAGTTTTTGAAGGCCGCGCGTGCGTCGAGCAATTCCTTGCGCGTCGTCACGGAGCGCCAGTCGAACTCGGGAAGCTCGGCAGCGTCACCACGGAACTCGTAGGGCAGGCTGCCGAACGACAGCCAGCCGTTGAATCCTTCGCTGGGCGCACCGGGGAGCTCCTTGTCGACCATCCGCGGCACGACGACGAGATCCCATTCGAGTCCCTTCGCTCCGTGGATGGTGAGTAGCTGCACCGTGCCGGGCTCCGGATCCTCCGGTCGCGGTGCAAGGCCGTCGCGCCATTCGGCCTCGCGCAACCAGGAGAGAAAGCCCCCCAGGCTCGCCGAGTCGTCGACCACGAGATAGCTGCCGAGCGCGTCGAAGAAGGCCTCCATGTTGGCGGTGTCGCCCGTGCGCATCTCGTTCGCGGCGACCTCGATGTCGAGCAGGAGTTCCTGCTGCACGAAGGTGACAAAGTCGAGCAGGTCGAGACCGAGCCGGGCACGGAGCTTCGCGAACGTCGCGCCGGCCTCCCGCAGCCTGGCGAGTCCGATCTCGCTGAATCGCGAGAGAGCGGTGTGGCCCTCGCGCGCGGTGGCGAGAAAGTCGAGCGCGTCGACGATCGAGCCGCCCTCTCCCTCAGCGACGGAGGCGCGCATCCGTTCTTTGACGACATCGTCGAGCGGTTGCTGGGCGATATCCCGATCGCGCAGCCAGGAGGCGAGCCGGCTGAGGGCGTGCAGATCCTTCACCCCAATGCGCCAGCGCGAGCCGGCGAGAAGTCGCACGAGTTCGGAGCCTGCGGTGGGATCGTTGACGACCGCGAGCGCGCAGACGAGGTCCGCGATCTCCGGCTCCGCCATGAGTCCGCCGATGCCGAGCACGTGGAAGGGAATGCCGTGCCGGCGCAGCGCCTCGATGAAGACACCCTGCGTCTTGCGGGCGCGGAACAGCATCGCCGCGGTCTGCCCGGTGTCGCCAGAACCGTTCTGCGGACCGAGCCGCCGCTTCAGCCATAGCGCCGCGGCCTCTGCCTCCTCCGGCAGCGTCTCCTCGTAGATCACGTCCACCGGAAGCGCGGTCGCGTTCGGAGAGGCGTCGAGTCGCTGAACGCCGACCGTCGCGGTGGCGGCGAGCGGTTCGACGAGCGCGTTGGCCACCGCGAGGATGTCGTGCCCGTTGCGCCAGCTGGTGGCGAGCGCGAAGTCCAGCACCCGGCCGCCGCCGAACTGCTGCGCGAATCCCTCGAGGTTCGCGGCGCTGGCGCCGCGCCATCCGTAGATCGACTGGTTCGGGTCGCCGACGGCCATCACCGGATGCCCGGCGAACAGCTCGGCGAGCAGCCAGGTCTGCACCACGCTGGTGTCCTGGTACTCGTCGAGCAACACGACCCTGAAGCGGTCGCGGAACTCCTCGGCAACCCGCGGAACGGTGCGAATGATCTCGAGGGCGAGCGCCACCTGATCGGAGTACTCGATGAATCCGCGGCGCTGCTTCTCCTCGGCGAACTGCTGCGCGAGCTCGATCAGCACCGGCAGCGAGCCGACAGTCTGGGCGAGAGTCACGGCCTCTGGATAGTCGCCGCGGCCGCCGGAGGGCAGTTCCGCGAGCGCCGCAAAAGCCTCGGCCATCGACCGCACCTCCCCGGCATCCGCGACGTTCTCGCTGAGCGCCCGGCTGAGCGCGATGACCGCCCTCGTCACGGTGTCGACGTTCTTGCCGAGCTCCGGCAGTCGTTCGTCGCTCGCGTGCACCACGATCGATCTCGCGAGCTGCCAGGCGGAGGCCTCGCCGAGCACCGCGCCGTCGCTCTCCCGCCCGAGGAGGATCGCGTTGTCGCGGTAGATGGTGTTCGAGAAGGAGTTGTAGGTGGCGACGACGGGCGGATCGAACTCGTCATAGTCGCCGGGCAGCAACCCCGCCTCGTGCAGCTGGCCGATGCGCTCACGGATGCGCGCGGAGAGTTCGCCCGCCGCCTTGCGCGTGAAGGTGAGGCCGAGGATCTCGCTCATGCCGACGCGACCGTTGGCGAGCAGCCAGAGCACGCGGTTGGCCATGGTCTCCGTCTTGCCGCTGCCCGCGCCGGCGACGACGAGTGCGGGCTCGAGCGGTGACTCGATCACGGCTCGCTGCTGCGTCGTGGGTCGCGGCTTTCCGATCGCGTCGGCTATCGCATCCGCGCTGATGAACAGGTGCTCGGTGAAGCGGTGCTCGGCGTCAGTCACTACTCACTGCCCTCACTCGGTGCAGTCTGCGGGTCGCGACGTCGAAGGAACTCCACTGGTCGAGGTCGATCGCTCCGAGGAAGGCGGCCTGCGCCATACCCGCGGCGGCCTGACGGATGCGCTCCCTGAAGCCCTCGAGTTGCTCTTCGGTGAGCACCGCCTGCACGCCCTCCCGATACAACTTGGATCGAAGGCCCTTCTTCACGTAGAGCAGCTTCGCTCCCCCGCCGCGGTGCTCGCCGAGCTCGTCGAGAACCTCGTCGAGCACGCCCTCGGCGTAGGCGAGCTGGTAGGCACCGAGCTGCGGATGGGCGTCGATCTGGTCCTGCCTGGTGATCGGGCTGCCGGTCTTGAGGTCCACGATCACGATCGAGCCGTCCGCCGCACGCTCCACCCGGTCGATGGAGCCGTTCACAACCGCACTGCCGATCTCGAGCTCGAACCTGCCTTCCGCCGCCGCGAGCTGCTTGCCGTCTCTCGCGAAATCGGCGAGATACTCGGCGACCCCACCCGCGAGGATGCGCGCGGCGCGACGCTGCTGCTCCGCGAGCCACGGCGACTCGAACACGAGCTCGCTCCAGCGCCCCTCGATGGCGCTCCAGATCGCGTCGACTGTGGGATCGGTCGCGGTCTCCATGGCCCAGTGCACGATCGTGCCGAGGCCCATGGCGACGCTCGACTGGGTGCCCGAGACCGACTCGATGAACCAGTCGAGCGCGGACTGCTCGAATGCCTCAAGCTTCGACGGCGAGACCCGAACGCGTTCGTCTTCCCCGTATAGCGGCTCGGTCGTCGACGGATCGAGCAGGCCGTGCCACTGTGCCGGGTGCGCACCGGGCACGCTCTGGGCGGCGAGCAGGGCGAGGGCGGATGCTGCGGCCTCGCGATCGGACACCGTCGCGCGCGGCCGCACGAGTTCCCGCCGCAGCTCGCCCGTGAGCCCCCGCAGCGAGAGCGAGGGCAGGGCGGAGACCTTCACGGGAACCGCCTTCGGTGCGAGCGCGAACAGCACACTCGCGGCCTCGTCTTCGTTCACGACGGCGGCGAGGATGACCTGCCTGCGTGCTCGAGAGACCGCGAGTGCGAACATGCGAAGTTCGTCATCCCGAACCTGCCGGCGCTCGTCGAGCGCGACGTCGCCGAGTTCGCTCATGACCCGCACGAGCTGTTGCGGGTAGAGGAGGGAGCCGCGCAGTCGCAGGTTGGGCCACACGCCCTCCTGCAGGGCCGCGACCACGACGACGTCGAATTCGAGCCCGACGGTTCCGGATGGCGTGGTCACGAGCACCGTCTCGGCCTGCGACTGCGGCGACAGCGTGTCTTCCGGCACCTCCGCATCGAGCACCTGCTCCAGGAACACGGTGGCGGCCGTGCCCGGTTGGCGCTCGACGAATCGCTTCGCGGCGGTGAACAGCGCGAGCACGCCGTCGAGGTTGCGGTTCGCCTCGGCCGCGGTGATGCCGGCGCTGAGCGCCTGCTCGCGCCAGGGCTTCGCGAGCCCGCTGCGCTCCCAGACAAGCCACAGCAGTTCCTCGATCGTGTCGCCCTCGGCAAACGCGGTGGCGACGGCGGCGAGAGTGGTGGCCATCCGTTCGGCATGGCGACCGACCCTGGCGTCGATCGTGGCGAAGCGACCGGGTGCCGAGAGCGCCTCGACGAGCAGCTCGTCGCTCGAGCGGGTTCCGCCGCCGGCGATCTCTTCCGCCCGAAGCGCGAGTCGCACCCTGCGAAGGGCGAGTCGGTCGAGGCCGCCGAACGGACCCAGCAGCAAGTCGTTCGCCGTCGCCGCCGTGAGCGGTGCCCGCCCGATGCCCACGTCGACCACGGCGAGCAGGCCTCGCGCCGCGTGGTCGTCACGCAGCGCCTTGCCGCCGACCGCCGTGCGCGTCGGCACCTCGGCGAGCGCGAGCGCCCTGGCGATCACCGGAAGCTGCGCGCCACTGCGCGCGACCACGACCATGCTGCTCCAGGGCACACCCCGCAGCAGGTGCCACTCCCTCAGTTGCGCCGCGATGGCGGACCACTGGCGCGCCGGCGTCGGGGCCTGAATAGAGAGGATGGCCGGGACATCGGGCGCGCTCGCGGGCTCGGCCGCCGTCACGTCGCGATGTCCCACCGCTCCCGCCGTTCCGATGCGCTCCGTGACGCGACTCGTGAAGGCAGTGAGTCCCTCGCCCGCACGATGGTTGTGGTGCAGGGTGAGGTGAACCAGGTCGGGGAGGTCGAGCACGGTGCCGAGGCGCGCGAGCGCCTCCGGTTCGCCGCCGCGGAACGCGTTGGCCGCGACATCCGGATTGCCGAAGGCAACCACACGGATGCCGCGAGCCGCAAGCGCACGTAAGAGCTGCAGGGTCGACCGCGGCGCCTCCTGCAGGTCATCGATGACGACGAGCTTCAGCCTGTCGACGGTGGCGCCGGGGTCGTCGCCAGCAACGGCGGCGATGGCGAATTGCACGAGCTCGGACGAGTCGAGCTGGTGTGGACGGGAGCTGCTGATCACCGCGAGGTACTCGGCAATAAACTCGGCCGCGGCGACCCACTCGGGGCGATCCCGCTGCTCACCGAGCTGCCGAAGCCGCTGCGGCGTGACGTCGAATTCTGTCGACCTGGCCATGAGTTCGCGCAATTCGGTGCGGAAGCCGCGCAACCGTCGCACCTGGGGCCCGAGGTGTTCGGGCCAGGCCGGCCCGGTGCCGTCTTCGAGCTGGCCAGCGAGCAGCTGGCTCAGGTCGCTGTCTTGCTCGCCGCCCGTCACGAGCTGGGGTGGCTCGGTGCCGGCGCTGCGCGCCGCATGCCCGACAATGTCGAAGGCCAGCGAATTGACCGTGCGGGCGAGCGGCCCGTTGGTGGGCACCCCGAGGCGCAGGGCGAGCCGATCGCGCAGCCTCGTCGCGGTGCCGCGCGAGGAGGTGAGCACGAGCACCTGCTCCGGCGCGAATCCGAGGCGGTGAACCCGGTCGGCCACCAGCTCGATCAGAGCCGTGGTCTTTCCGGTGCCCGGCGCTCCAAGAACGACCGCGGATGCGGCATCCGGCAGCCGCAGGACGGCCTGCTGCGCGTCGTCGAGCACCACCGGTGTGCCGGATGCGACGCCGCGCGGCGTGCGCAGGAACCCGGATGCCGACATGCTTCAAAACTACCGGCAACCACCGACAGCGCCGGGGCCACGTACCGCCCAGAGCGAACGCGCCCGAACGGCACCGCCCCGTGTCGTAATCTGGGCTCGTGGACATTCGCATTGGCATCATCAACAGCCCCCGTGAGATCAGCTTCGAGTCGGCGCAGCCCGCCAGCGAGATCGAGAAGGTCGTCTCAGACGCCCTCGAGTCGTCGGCGAAGTTCTTCAAGCTGAACGACGACAAGGGCAGCGTTTATCTCGTTCCGCTCGAATCGTTCGGCTACATCGAGATCGGTTCGGAGTCCACCAGGCGCGTCGGCTTCGTGGCGTGACCATGGAACTCCTGTTCGCGGTGCTGGGAGGCATCGCGATTGCGGGCGGCCTGCGCTACCTGCTGCCGCATCGGCACAGCTACGGAGTGCTCCTGCTGCCCGCCATGGGAGGCGCAGTTTCCGCGGCGGTGTGGGCAGCACTCACCTGGCTCGGCTGGCCATTCGATGGCGGCTGGATCTGGGTCATGAGCCTGCTGTCGGCGGGCGTCGCCGGCATCCTCGTGGCCCTGCTGCTTTCACGACACCGCGTCGCGACCGACGAACGGATGCTGCAGACACTGAGCAGAGCGTAAGCACTGAATAAGACTTCTCTCATTCGATTCTCGTTGTGTCCTCATTTTTCTCGCGCAGGGTAGTCGCATAAGGTCCAGCGGGGTCACAACGGGGGAACAACAGTGAAACACGGCGTAAAGGTGTTGGTCGCGGGGGCGGCCGGCCTGTTCGGCGCCGTGATCGTCGCAGGCGGCGCCTTCGCCACGACAGGTTCACGCCTCGTGGCGGATGCCCCTGGACAAGTCCTACAGATGCAGGGCGTCGGCTCGGGTGCCGACGCCGTGCAGGACAGCGCCGAAGCCCGCCTGAAGCTGCTTGAAGCAGGCCAGGCCGGGGGCGTCCACCTCGTCGCGCAGGCCGCGGCCGTCTCGCTGTTCGGGTCAGCAGACGGCGCGGCCAGCGCGCGAGCGGGTCTTGACGATCAACTAAACGCGGACGACAGCCACTCTCCCAGGGTGACAGACGCTCCCAACCCGGGCTTCAATGCGGCCGAGGGCAATGACGGGAACGCCGGAACGGGCAACCAGGGCGAGGGTGGCGGCAACACCGAGCTCCACGGCAACGGGAACGGCGTGATCGGGAGCAACGGAAACTCCGGGAACAATGACTCCGGCACCAGCAACTCCGGCACCAGCAACTCCGGCACCAGCAACTCCGGCAACGCCAACTCCGGCAACTCCGGCAACTCCGGTAACGCCAACTCCGGCCACGCCAACTCGGGCAACAGCAACAGCAACTCCGGCAACAGCAACTCCGGCCACGCCAACTCGGGCAACAGCAACTCCGGCCACGCCAACTCGGGCAACGGCAGCAGCAACTCCGTTAACTCCGGCAACGGGAAGCCCGCCAACCCTGCGAACGGCGAGGCGACCGACGCCGGCAGTGGCAAGTCCGGCAACGGGTCGAAGAAATAACTCCATAGACTCTGTCGGCACACAGCGCCGACAGCCGGTCCGGGATTCCTCTTCGGGTGAGGTGTCCCAGACCATGATCCGGCTGGTAACCGGTGGCAGGTCGTGGGGCGCCTATTCGGGTTAGGCGCCCCCGGACCCCTGCCTCAGGCGGTATCCCATCCCTCGCACATTCTCGATCCGATCCGATCCGATCTTGCCGCGCAGGTAACGCACGTATACCTCGACCACGTTGGATGCCGGGTCGAAATCGAATCCCCACACGCGGCTGAGCAACTGCTCGCGACTGAGTACCTGTTCGGGATGGCGCAGAAACTCCTCGGCGAGCGCGAATTCGCGCGAGGAGAGGTCGTGCTGTCGCCCGCCCGCAGTGATCCTTCTGGTCCGCAAATCGAGTTGCAGACCGAGCGCCTCGATCGTGTCGACGGGTCCCGCCTGAGCGCCCTTCAGCCGCAGTCGGATGCGAGCGAGCAGTTCGTCGAATCCGAACGGCTTGGCCAGGTAGTCGCTCGCACCGCTCTCCAGTCCGCGCACGGTGTCTGCAACCGAGTCGCGCGCGGTCAGCATGATGACGACGGTGGAATCACCGGCCGCCTGGAGCGCTTCGAGCACCTCGAACCCGTCCATGGTGGGCAATCCGGCGTCGAGGATCATGAGGTCAAACGCGCCCGACCGGGCCTCCGCCAACGCCTCCGCGCCGTCAGAGACCGCGTGCACGGCGAAGCCTGCGGCCTTGAGACCGCGCTCGACGAAGGCCGAAATTCGTGCTTCGTCCTCGGCGATCAGTATCCGGGTCATGGTCTATCTTTACGCCAGTCCGGCGGTGTCCGCCTGCCCATTCAGCGGCACCCTGATCGTGAACGTCGACCCCTGGCCCAGTTCGCTGGACAGCGTGACCGTTCCACCGTGTGCCTCTGCGATCGCCAGCACGATGGTGAGCCCGAGTCCCGAGCCGGCCGTGCCGCGGTTCGACTCCAGGCGACCGAACCGTTCGAAGATGCGCGCGTGAGAGTGTGCCGGGATGCCGGGCCCGCTGTCGCGCACCCAGAGGTAAAGCCACTCGACACCGCCATCCAGGCCGATGTCACTCCCGATCGAAATGGGCGTGTTCTTCGTCGCATACTTCGCGGCGTTGTCTGCCAGTTGCAACCACGCCTGGGTGAGACGCTGCGCATCCACCATCGCGGTTCCACTGGATCCGACAAAGACCGGCCACGTCCTGAGCGGGTCGAGGGCGCGCACCTTGATGGCCACCGCGGCGGTGAAATCGTTCACATCCATCGGCGCGAGCTCGACGAAGTCGGGGCGACGGGCCTCGGCGAGGAGCGACAGCTCCGAGACGAGCGAGCTCATCCGGCCGAGTTCATCCAGCGCGACAGCGCGAACCGCGTCGACATCCGCCTGGTCTGAGGAGTCGAGCAATTCGAGGTTTCCCCGCACGATCGTGATCGGTGTCTTCAGCTCGTGTCTCACGTCGTCGATGAGCCGCCGCTGGCTCGCGAACGAGTCTTCGAGCCGGTCGAACATCCCGTTGATCGTGACGGCGAGTTCGGAGATGTCGTCGTTGCCGGTGACCGGGATGCGCGCGGAGAGGTCCGCGGCCGAGTGCGCTGCCGCGGCATCCCGCAGCAGCCGGATCGGTCGCAACAGTCGCCCGGCAACGAACCACGCGACGAGGCCGATGAGCACCAGCGCGAAAAGCGCGACCACCAAGAAGCCCTGGAACGACTGCGCGACGTCCGCGAGGACGGCATCCAGGTTCACGGCGGCCACGTAGAGACCGAGCCGCTTGTCACCGCTCACATTCACGGGCACGATCACGTAGCGAACGGTGCCGATCGAGCTCTTCGCCGTGCCGCGCACGACGCTCGAGGAACTCGCCTCGACGACAACTCGCTTCAGCAGCTCTGGATCATCCTGAATCTGAAACGCCCGCTTGGTCGACGGAGCGTAGGCCGGCGCGAAATTGACGAGCCCGATCACGGCCTGGTTCTCCGGTGGCACGAGGCGTTGCATCGCCGCGCGCAGCACCGCATCCACCGAAGTGTGAGAAGTATCCGCGCCCACCTGCTGAGCAACCGCTTTCAGCGCAACGACAGAGCGGGACAGTTGTGCGTCGACAGCGGTGAGTGCACGCTGCCGTTGCACGAGATACGAGGCCGCACCGGTGACGGCGAGACCGACCGCGGAGACGAGTAGGATCGCGACGAGGATGCGGAATCTGACCGAGACAGATCGACGCTCTGACCGGGCGGGACGCCCGGCTGGAAGTGCCTCGTGCGATCCGGTCATCATTGATTATTACCCGAAAACAACGGATTACGGGCACCCAAGCGTGCCCCCAAAACGGGTTCGCCTACCGCGAAGCGGCGGGCCGGGGGCGCCATCGCGGCCTCCAGATGCCCGCGGGAACGCCGCGAGAGTGCAAGCGCTTACGCGGTGAGACCGATCGCGTCCATGCGGCGGGTGTGGGCGGCGATCACCTCGGTGACGACTGGCTCGAGCTTCTCCTCGTCCTTCGCACTGGCCGGGGGCATAGCGAGTGCCGACCGCGCGACGAGCAGCGTGTCTCCGACGAGACGGCGACCCCACATCGCGAGCCTCGAAGCGAGGCGCGGGTCGGCGTTGATCGCCGACTGAAGCTCGTGCGCGAGGATGTCGCCCCCCGCATCCGAGGTCAGCACACGTTCGATGCGCTCGGCCGCCGCTCGCGGAAGACCGGACGCGAGGCTGAGGAAGAAGTCGTCGAGGATGCCCGCGGTGAGGTAACAGGCCGTGACGAGTTCGTACCAGTCGTCTCCGCGCGTGATGCGGCGATAGTGGTCGATGCGCTCCGTATACGGCGCCATTGCCTCCCCGGCGTTCGTGCCCTGTCGTTCGAGCTCGGCAACGAGGCCGTGATGCTTGGTCAGGGACGTCGCCGCGACCCGGCTGACCGCGAGCTTGGCGCTGGCCGTGGGCGCCGACGTGATCGCGTGCGTCAGCGCCTCGAAGATCGAGAGCTGGATGTATGCGGCCTGCCCGAGGAATGGGACGAGTTCGGGCGTGAGCTCGCCGAGCGCGACGCGGTTGACGTTCACCGGAGCGTCGGAACGCGAGCGCAATCGCGGCACTTCGACACGCTTTCTGCGCCGTCCGAACCAGGTAACCACGTGCTTAGCCTAGCCGTGGGGCTCCCGCTGGCACGCCGCATCCACCCGGGAAACCGGGCTCCACAGCCGAAGACCGCTAAACTGGCGCAATCGCCTCCCACTCTGACGGGGGCCCTACGCCCCAGGACAAAGCGGGCGTATCCGCTTGACGCAAACAAGGGCATTGAACTTTTGACTTTTTCTGAACTCAATATCGACCAGGACATCGTGGAGGCGCTCGCCGCGCACGGCATCCTCGAACCGTTCCCCATCCAGTCGCAGACGATCCCCATGGGGCTGGCCGGGCAGGACATCATCGGCCAGGCGAAGACCGGAACCGGTAAGACGCTCGGCTTCGGCCTGCCGCTGCTGCAACACCTGGGCACCAACCCCGAACCCGGAGTCAAGGCGCTCGTCGTGGTGCCGACCCGCGAACTGTGCGTGCAGGTGGCCGAAGACCTCGTGATGGCGTCGGCCAACCGTGGCACCCAGGTGGCCGCGATCTATGGCGGCAAGGCGTATGAAGGCCAGGTGGAGCAGCTCAAGGCAGGCGCACAGGTCGTCGTCGGAACGCCCGGCCGCCTCCTCGACCTCGCGAGCCAGCGGATGCTGTCGCTCAAGAACGTCGAGGTGATGGTGCTCGACGAGGCAGACAAGATGCTCGACCTCGGCTTCCTCTCCGACATCGAGAAGCTGTTCGCCCAGACGCCGCCGACGCGTCACACCATGCTGTTCTCCGCCACGATGCCGGGGCCGATCGTGGCCCTCGCGCGCCGCTTCATGAACAAGCCCATCCACATCCGGGCCACCGATCCCAACGAGGGACTCACCCAGGCGAACATCAAGCATGTCGTCTACCGGGCGCACGCGCTCGACAAGGACGAGGTCATCTCCCGCATCCTGCAGGCCGAGGGTCGCGGCAAGACCGTGATCTTCACGCGTACCAAGCGCGCGGCGGCCAAGCTCGTCGAAGAACTCAACGACCGCGGATTCAACGCTGCCGCAGTGCACGGCGACCTCAACCAGGAGCAGCGCGAGCGTGCCATGGCCGCGTTCAAGGCCGGCAAGAAAGACATCCTCATCGCCACGGATGTCGCGGCTCGTGGCATTGACGTCGACGACGTCACGCACGTGATCAACCACACCATTCCCGAGGACCACGACGCCTACCTGCACCGCGTCGGCCGCACCGGGCGCGCGGGCAAGACCGGCATCGCGGTGACCTTCGTCGACTGGGACGACATGCACAAGTGGTCGCACATCAACAAGGCGCTGGACATGGGTCAACCCGAGCCGCAGGAGACCTATTCCTCGTCGCCGCACCTCTACACCGACCTCGACATCCCCGCGGATGCGAAGGGTCGCCTGGCAACAGCGGGTCCCGCCCGCGAGCGCGAGCCCCGTTCCGCGAACGCCTCGGCGTCCGGACGCGGTGGTTCCGGTCGTGGCCCTGATCGCGGTGGTTCCGGTCGTGGCGGTTCCGGTCGTGGCGGTTCTGGTCAGGGCGACGGTCGTTCACGCGATGGCGCGCCGCGCCAGCGCACCCGCGGTGGCGCATCCGGTCGCTCGGATGAGGCGCACTCGAGCTCACCCCGCGCCGACTCGACCCGCTCTGAGACGCACCAGACCGCCGAGGGCGCGGGAACGCACGACGGGACCGGTCCAACGCGCCGCCGCCGCAACCGCACGCGTCGCCCGAGCACCGGCAGCAGCACGCCGCCGCCCGCCGCGTAGCAGCACTCGGTCGCTGAGCCTGTCGAAGCGCAGAACACACGGTCGCTGAGCTTGTCGAAGCGCACTTCCCTTCGACAAGCTCAGGGAACGTGAAGCTCAAGCTCCCTTCGACAAGCTCAGGGGACGAGAGAGCCCGTGAACGGCACGCTACCGGTGGCCTCGGCCACGATGCGGTCGAGCACCTCGGGCGCCGTCGTGTTCTCGGCGAGCCGGTTCGGCTTGCCTTCGCCGTGGTAGTCGCTTGAGCCGGTGATCACGAGTCCGTAGCGCTCGGCCAGCTCGTAGAGCCTCGCGCGACCTGAGTCCGTGTTCTCCCGATGGTCGATCTCGAGGCCGAATAGTCCGGCGTCGACGAGCTGCGAGAAGCGATCCTCCGGGATGACCCCTGAGCGATCCCTCGTGCCCGGGTGCGCGAGAACCGGCACTCCCCCGGCCGCACGCACGAGCTTCACCGCGGCGAGAGGGTCGGGAGCGTAGTGGGGCTGGTAGTACCCGGTGCGCGGATGCAGGATGCTCGCGAAGGCCGCGCTGCGGTTCGGCACATGTCCCTTCGCCACGAGCGCGTCGGCGATGTGGGGGCGACCGACGGTGGCTCCCTCCGTCGTCTGGGCCACGACATCCGCCCAGTCGATGTCGTAGTCGACCGAGAGGCGCTCAACGATGCTTTCGGCGCGCAGCAGCCTCGCCTGCCGGATTCGCGCGGTCTCCGCGATGATGCCACCGTTGCTCGGGTCGAAGAGGTACGCGAGCAGGTGCACGCTCTTCCACTCGTAGCGCGTCGACAGTTCCATGCCGGGGATCACCGTGAGGCCGGTTCCGGATGCCGCACCGAAGGCCTCCTGCCAGCCCGCGGTCGAGTCGTGGTCGGTCAGCGCCGCGGTGTCGAGCCCGGCGGCCACGGCGGCGCGGATCAGCTGGGCGGGAGTCTCCGTGCCATCCGAGACGCTGCTGTGAGTGTGCAGATCGATCGGCCCAGGCATGGTGCCATGCTAAGCCTCCTTCCAGCCCCGGTCGTGACCGAGCGGTTAGGGTGAGGGGCCATGCTCCGTCGAATCCTCGCCTCCGCCGCGCTGCTTGCGCTTGCCGCGGCCCTTCTCGTGGTGGCGTGGCCGGAGCTCTTTCGGCTGCAGCGCACAGCGATCATCGCCCAACTCGTCTCGTTCCGCGGTGCGATAGCGATGGCGGCGCTCGTCATCGTGGTGCTGCTCCTGCTGCTCGTGCTGGTGAACGGCTCCTTCCGACGGTTCGGCTCGGCGCTCGCCCTGCTCGTGCTCGCGTTCGGCCTCGTGAACGTCGCGGTGCTCGCGACGCGCGGCGTCGGCAATCCCGCCTTCACGACCAAGTCGAGTTCCGACATCACCGTGCTGTCATGGAACACCCTCGGCGACGCTCCCGGCGCGAAGGCCATCGCGAGCCTCGCGCTCGATGCGGGCGCGGATGTGGTGGTGCTGCCCGAAACGACGCGAGCGACCGCGGATGCCGTGGCCGGTCTCATGCAGGCGGGCGGGCATCCGATGACCCTGCATTCCATCGCGTTCGACCAGGTCTCGAAGGCGAGATCCACCTCGATGCTCATCAGCGCGAGGCTCGGCGACTATCGGGTGGACGGCAGCGCCGGTTCCACCTCGACCCTGCCCACGATCGTCGCGCAGCCAGCCGACGGTTCGGGGCCCACGATCGTCGCGGTACACGCGGTCTCGCCCGTGCCGGGCGAACTGCCCCACTGGAGGTCGGACCTCGAGTGGCTGTCGAAGCACTGCACGGGCAACACGATCATGGCCGGCGACTTCAACGCCACACTCGATCACATGGTCGGGCTCGCGACACCGGGCAAGAGCTTCGGAAACTGCACGGATGCGGCGAGCAGCACGCGGAACGCGGGTATCGGAACCTGGCCAACCGCGCTTCCGGCGCTCCTCGGAGCGCCGATCGACCACGTCATGGTCACCGACGGCTGGCGCGTCACGGGAATGCGCGTGATCGAAGACCAAGACAAGGCGGGCAGCGACCACCGGCCGGTCGTGGCGCAACTGCAGCACGCCGGCTGAGACGCGGCGCAGCCTCGCGAGAGACAATGGAGCATGGCCGAATCGAAAGCTGACGCTCCGCGCGCTACCTCCAACCGCTCGACGGTGCCGGGCTCCGACACGTTCAAGAGCTACATCTCGAGCAATTGGGCCGAACGAACGGATGCCCTCCCCGCTCCCCGGGAGCAGGCCGCCTTCGCCGCGGCACGCCGCGAGCGCATCTCCGCATTACATCCGGGCAAGCGACTCATCGTGCCGGCGGGTGCCGCCAAGGTGCGCTCGAACGACACCGACTTCCCCTATCGCGCGCACTCCGCGTTCGCGCACCTCACCGGCTGGGGCTCCGACAGCGAACCCGACTCCGTGCTCGTGATGGAGCCGATGGCGAACGGACACGAGGCGACGCTGTACTTCCGCGAGCGTGCCGGCCGCGACTCAGACGAGTTCTACGCGAACCCCGAGATCGGCGAGTTCTGGATCGGCGCGCGCCCCTCTCTCGCCCAGGTTGCCGCCGACCTCGGCCTCGCGACCGCGGGCATCGCGGACTTCGCCGGCGTGCTCGACTCGGTCGACGCCGACACGCTCCTGGTGCGGGATGCCGACCGGGGCATCACAGACCAGGTTGACGGTCGCAGGCTGCTGGCCGCCAATCTCGACGAGCTCGAGCCGAACGATGACGACGCCGTGCTCGCCCGCGATCTCTCCGAACTCCGCTTGGTCAAGGACGCTTACGAGATCGAACAGATGCGCCTCGCGGTAGCGGCAACGAAGCAGGGATTCGACGACGTGATCGCCGACCTCCCCTCGATCACGGCACATCCGCGGGGCGAGCGGCTCGTTGAGGGAACCTTCAACCGCCGCGCCCGCGCAGACGGCAACACCGTGGGCTACGACACGATCGCGGCCTCTGGCTCGCACGCCTGCATCCTCCATTGGACCCGCAACGACGGACCGGTGAGGCCGGGCGAGCTCATCCTGCTCGACGCCGGCATCGAACTCGACAGCTACTACACGGCAGACATCACCCGCACGCTGCCGATCGGCCGCACCTTCACCGAGACGCAGCGCCTCGTCTACGAGGCCGTGCGCGAGGCCGCGGATACCGCGTTCGCGATCGTGCGGCCCGGCATCCGGTTCCGCGAGATCCACGCGGCCGCGATGGCCGTGATCGCCCGGAAGACCGCCGAGTGGGGCATGCTGCCCGTGAGCGCCGAGGAGTCGATCAAGCCCGAGAACCAGTACCACCGCAGGTACATGGTGCACGGCACCTCACACCACCTCGGCATCGACGTGCACGACTGCGCACAGGCGCGGCGCGACCTCTACCTCGACGGTGTGCTCGAGGCGGGCATGGTCTTCACGATCGAACCTGGGCTCTACTTCCAGCCCGACGATCTCACCGTGCCCGACGCGTTCCGCGGCATCGGCGTGCGCATCGAAGACAACATCCTGGTGACCGGCGACGGCGCCGAGAACCTGTCCATCGGCATCCCTCGCACGGCGGATGACGTGGAGGCCTGGCTGCGCCGCTAACGGTTAGGAGCTCGGAACCGGGCGGTCGAGCAGCTCCTGAGCCCGGATGAGCAGGTTCGGCTCGACGATGATCTCGTAGCGACTCGCGAGCACCTGGTGGGTCGAGGTGAAGTCGCGGCGGCTGCGGCCGAGCGCGTAGCTGACGATGCCGAACAGCATGCCGAAGCCGGCCCCGATGAGCGCCGCGGCGCCCACGTAGACGAGTGCGTTGGCGATGGGCGAGAAGATGAACAGCACGAGTCCGATGAAGAGACCGAACCAGGCGCCGCTGGCCGCTCCCGCTCCCGCGGCACGGCCGTAGCTGAGCTTGCCGGTGACGCGTTCGACGGTCTTCAGGTCGCTGCCGACGATCGAGAGCTGCTTCACCGGGAACTCGGCCTTGGCGAGGCGATCGACGACCGCCTGGGCCTCGAGATACGTGTCGTAGCTACCCAGCACATCCCCCTTCGGCAGGGTCGGGAACACGGGTCCACGACGAAGGAAGGGGTTTTGACCTGTCATGCGACTCATTATCCCCGGTGAAGCTCTGAAACGCCCCGGCAGGGCTGGGAAGGCGGCACGCTGGACCCGCTCGATCCGGCCGAGATTCAGGGCTGAAGGTCTAAGTTAGAGACTGTGAGCGCCACGAGAGTCTTCGTCGCCCGTTTGGTCGGGTGCGCCGTTTTCGACCCCGCGGGCGACAAGGTCGGCAGGGTGCGCGATGTGCTCGTCGTCTACCGCAACACGTCCTCGCCTCGAGTCGTCGGACTCATCGTCGAAGTTCCCGGCAGGCGCCAGGTCTTCCTCTCCATTGGTCGGGTCACGAGTATCGGCTCGGGCCAGATCATCACCACCGGGCTCATCAACATGCGGCGCTTCGAACAGCGCGGCGGCGAGGTGCGCGTCATCGCCGAACTGCTCGGCCGCAAGATCACCCTGGTGGACGGTTCGGGCACGGCCACCATCGAAGACGTGGCGATCGAAGAAGGCGACGACGCCGAGTGGTCGATCACCGACCTCTTTGTGCGCCGTCCGAAGCCCAGCGGCAGCCCCTTCGCCAAGGGCCAAACGCTCTTCGCCAAGTGGGCCGACGTTCGCGAGAGCAGCGGCAGGCGTGAGGCGCAGTCCGCGACGCAGCTGCTCGCGACCTACGAAGACCTACTCCCCGCCGACCTCGCCAACGCCCTCCTCGACCTGCCAGAGCAGCGGATGCTCGAGGTCGCCGAGGAGATGTCGGACGAGCGCCTCGCCGACGTGCTCGAGGAGATGCCCGAGAGCGAGCAGGTCGGCATCCTCAACCAGCTCGAAGACAATCGTGCGGCCGACGTTCTCGACCAGATGCAGCCGGATGACGCGGCCGACCTCATCGCGCAGCTCACCGAGGAGCGCGGCGAGGCCCTCCTCGAGCTCATGCAGCCGGAGGAGGCGGAGGACGTGCGCATGCTCCTCGCCTATGCGCCCGACACCGCCGGTGGACTCATGACTACCGACCCGATCATCGTGCCCGCCGACGCGACCGTCGCTGAGGGCCTGGCGCTCATCCGTCGTCACGAGCTCGCGCCCGCACTCGGCGCTGCGGTATGCGTGACCCTGCCGCCGTACGAGCCTCCCACCGGCCGCCTTCTCGGCATGGTGCACTTCCAGCGGATGCTGCGCTACCCACCCAACGAACGCCTCGGCACTCTCATCGACCAGAAGCTCGACCCGGTCCGTTCGGATGCCTCGGCCGCCGAGGTCGCGCGCATCCTGGCCAGCTACAACCTGGTTTCGGTGCCGGTGGTGGACGAGAACCAGCGACTCGTCGGGGTGGTGACCATTGACGATGTCCTCGACTATCTGCTGCCGGACGACTGGCGAAGTCACGACGAAGACCAGGCGCTGCCGCCTCGCGCGCGAGCCAGGCAGTCCGCCGTCTCGACCGCGACGGCTCCCATAGCGATACAGCAGGTGCAGAGAACGACCAACCGGGCAAGGAGGACAGGCAATGGCCAGGGCTAACCGCGACGACCTCCCGCTCGACTCCCCCAAGGGCCTCCGCACGAGCTTCGTGCCGCGCTTCACCAGCGGAGGACCCGGCAGCAGCGACCGGATGGGTCGCATGTCCGAGACATTCGCTCGCGCCATGGGAACGCCGTGGTTCCTCGTGGGGCTCTCGCTGCTCTGCGTCGCGTGGCTCGCTTACAACGTCCTCGCGCCCGTGCAGTGGCGCTTTGACTCTGCGGCCAACGGCTTCACCGCGCTCACGCTCATCCTCTCGCTGCAGGCCTCCTACGCGGCCCCGCTCATCCTGCTCGCGCAGAACCGACAGGATGACCGCGACCGCGTGCAGATCGTGCAGGATCGCCAGCGTGCGGAGCGCAACCTCAACGACACCGAGTACCTCGCCCGCGAGGTGGTTGCGCTGCGACTGGCCATGAAAGACATGGCCACCAAGGACTTCATCAGGGCCGAACTGCGCTCCCTGCTGGCCGAACTCGATGAACAGCACCGTGACGATAACGAGAAGACAGACGAGGTGACCGCGGAGTGAGCCGTTCGACGACTCCGCAATCATGACCGACCCCACTCCCGTCACGGAGGAGCCGACGAGCTCCCAACCAACCACCGACTCCCCGGCCCTGGTGCACGATCCGAACCCCCTCGAAGAGAAGGTGTTCCGCGCGCTGACCCAGGTGATCGACCCGGAGATCCGCAAGCCGATCACCGAACTCGACATGGTCAGCTGGATCACCGTGACGGATGCCGGCGAGGCCAGCGCGGAGATCAAGCTGACGATCGTTGGCTGCCCCGCCGCGCGCACGATCGAGAACAACGTTCGCGCGGCGATCACGGCTGTGCCGGGCGTAACCTCGGTGGACCTCGTGATGACGTCGATGACCACGCAGGAGCGCAATAAGCTCACCTACAAGCTGCGCAACGGCCGCTCGAAGGCGCTGCAGTTCGGACCGGACACCCCCACGCGCGTGTACGCGGTGACGAGCGGCAAGGGCGGCGTCGGCAAGTCCACCGTCACCGCGAACCTCGGCGTGGCGCTCGCTGCGCGAGGGCTGCGGGTGGGCATCGTGGACGCCGACGTGTTCGGGTTCTCGATCCCCGGCATCCTCGGTATCGCGGGCGAGAAGCCGACGCGCGTGCAGGACATGATCCTGCCGCCCATCGCCTTCGACGTGAAGGTGATCTCGATCGGCATGTTCGTCGAGTCGGGCACCGCCGTCTCCTGGCGCGGGCCGATGCTGCATCGCACCGTGCAGCAGTTCCTGACCGACGTGTACTTCGATGAGCTCGACGTGCTGCTGCTCGACCTGCCGCCCGGTACCGGCGACGTGGCGATCTCGATCGGCCAGCTGCTGCCGTTCGCGGAGGTGCTCGTGGTGACCACGCCGCAGCGCGCCGCCGCCGAGGTCGCCGAACGCAGCGCCCTCGTCGCGCGGCAGACCGGCCAGAGCGTCATCGGCGTCATCGAGAACATGGCGGGGATCGTGCAGCAGGACGGCACGGTGCTCGAGCTCTTCGGCAGCGGCGGTGGGGCGGATGCCGCGGCGCGGCTCTCCACGGACGAGCAGCAGGTGCCGCTGCTGGCCTCCATTCCGCTCAGCGTTGGCCTGCGCGTGGGAGGCGACACCGGCACGCCGATCGTGCTGAGCACCCCGGATGACCCCGCCGCTGTCGCGATCGCGGGCGTCGCCGAACTGCTGGCCGCGCGCGGCCCGCGACCGGTCGCCGAGCCTCCGGTGGCTGAGACACAGGGTCACTGAGCCTGTCGAAGCGCCGGCGGGTAGAGTCGTCACATGAAGGCAGGACTCACCGTGTTGGCGATCGGTGCCGTCGTGCTCGTGGGAGCCTGGCTGCTCGCGTCGAACCTGCCGCCCGCATCCGCCGCTCTGGTCTTTCCGATCGTCGGTCCGATCGTCATCATCGGCGGAGGGCTCAGCACTGTCTGGCTCAAGAACGCGCGCGAGCGGCGCGAGTTCAAGGAGTAGGCGGCTCGACCAGCCGCGCCAGCAGCTCCGTGAGCAGCCGCTCGGTGAGCGGCGCGGGCAGGGCCTCGATGAGCGCGATGAACGGCGCCATTCGCTCGGGCAGCTGTGACGATACATCCCCCGGCGTGATCAGCCCGATCTGCGCGAGCAGGCCGTATGCCGACTCCGAGGTCAGCGGGGCGGCATCCGGAGCCGACAGGCCAGCCACGATCTCCGGGGGCAGACCGCCGAGCACGTCAGACGCGGTCACCGGCGGCAGCCCGCGCACCTCGTCGGCGGCGAGAACGACCGCCGCGCCGAGCTCGTCGAGCACTCCCTCGGTGACGGGCGTGACCGTGATGTGCGTGGTGTGCGGCAGGTGGCTCCCGTCGGACTGCACGAGCCCGGGCTGCAGCTGGAGCAACCAGCCGTGACCTCGCGCCTGATCCGCCCAGTGGTGCGGGTCAACCCGTTCGTCGGCCGGAACCGACTCGTCCGTGGCGACCGCGAGCAGCGGACCCACAGGTTTGCCGACGACGCGCAGCCCCGGAATGCTGCCGACGAGCGCGACGAGCGCATGCGTCGACCGCTCGCACGACTCGGCGAGCGCCGCAAAGCCCGGCGTCCCGAGCGCGTGGATGATCGCCCATGCCGCGGCGAGCGCCCCTGCGGACTTCGATCCGAGCATCGTCGGGTTGACCACCGGATACCCAGGCCATCGCGTGGTCGCGAAATACTGGGCGCGCTGCCTGTCCCGCCCGCGCTGCAGCAGAACGGATGCACCCTTCGGCGCGTAGCCGAACTTGTGCAGGTCTGCGCTCACGCTCGTGACGCCCGGCAGCCGGAAGTCCCACGGCGGCAGGTCCGACCAGAACGGCAGCACCCACCCGCCGATGCACGCGTCGACGTGACAGTCAATGCCCGCCGCGAGGCACGCGGCCGCGACCTCCTCGATCGGGTCGAGCACCGCGAAGGGGTAGGAGGGTGCGGAGACCACGACGAGCGCGACGTCGTCGCCGAGCCGCTCGAGGATCCGCGCGGCGGGCAGCGTGCCGTCCTGGTCCACCGGCACGAGGTCGAGGTCGAGCCCGAAGTAGTGCGCCGCCTTCTGGAAGGCCGCGTGCGCCGTGACCGGGGCGAGCAGCCTCGGCGTTCCGGCGTGGGTCGCCCGCCAGGTGTCCCGCGCCGTCTTCACGGCGAGCAGGCAACTCTCGGTGCCGCCGGTCGTGACCGTTCCGACGACATCCGCGTTGCCGTGCAGCATCGCGCGGGCGAAGCCGATCACCTCGCACTCCATCACCGCGACCGAGGTGAACGTGGTCGGGTCGAGTCCGTTCACCGGCTGCACCATGCGAATCGCGGCGGCGGCGAGCTCGTCGAGCTCGGCGAGGCCGGAGTCGTAGACGTAGGAGAGCACGTGACCGCCGTGCGTGGGCGCATCCGCCTCTCGCAGGGAGGCCAGTCGCTCCAGAATGTCGGAAGGCTGCTCGACGAACGAGGTCACGCCGTCACCTCGATGTCGGCCTTGCGCAGCGGATACCGCGCGAACGACCACAGGCTCAGCGCGATGATCACGGCGGGCACGATGCTGAAGCTCAGCACGATGCCCGCGACCGCCGAGTCCGGCTGCTCCTTCACCGCGCCGGCGACGCCCGCGACGTATCCGGATGCCGCCAGCACCACCGTGAGCACGCTCGCTCCCAGCGCCATCCCCGCGGTCTCCCCCGCCGTCCACACTCCCCCGAACGCGCCGGCCTGGCCCTCCCCGTGCGTGAGCGCGTCGTGCGAGATCACGTCGGGCAGCATCGCCATCGGCAGCGACTGCATACCGGCGTAGCCTGCGCCGGCGAGCGCGACGGGCAGGTACACCCAGTCGCCCGGGAACCAGAGCAGCACAAGCATGCTGAGCGCCGCGATGCCGAACAGGATGCTCGCCCACACGAAGCCGCGCTCCTTGCCCACGCGCTTCGCGAGCACACCCCACAGGGGCGCGGCGCCGAGTGCCGGTGCGATAAGCGCGATGAACAGTAGCGTCACGGCGCTCTCGCTGTTGAGCACCCACGTGGCCACGTACTGAGCGCCGGCGAGCATGAGCCCCGTGGCGAGTCCCTGCAGCAGGAAGGTGAGCAACAGGGCGCGGAACGCCGGGCTGCGGCGCAGAGTGCGGATGCCCGCCGCGTAGTTCTCGCGCACCGAGACCCTGGGCGCATCCGAGAACCCGGTGTTGCGCGGCGCGACGAAGCTCGAGACGAGCATCCCGAACCCGATGACGAGTCCCGCGACGACCGCCATGATGAAGTACTTGAAGAACCCCTCGCCGAGGTCGCGCAGCGCGGGACCGCCCGCACCGAACAGCAGGATGGCGAAGGTCAACACCACGACCCGCCACGACAGCAGCCGCGTGCGTTCGTCGTAATCGGCCACCAGCTCCGCCGGCAGGGCGATGTACGGCACCTGAAACAGGCTGAACGCGGTGGCGGTGAGAATGAATGCCACGAGCACCCACAGCCCGGAGACGATGGGCGGCAGCCCCGTGGGCACGGCGAAGGTGAGGATGAAGAACACCGGCAGGGCGAGCGAGCCGAGCACCATGAGCCGCCGCCTCGATGCGGTCAGCGCGAGACTGCGATCACTGCGAGCACCGATGACCGGGTCGATGATCACGTCCCAGATCTTCGCCATCGTCACGAGGAGCCCGGCGAGAATGGCCGCCACTCCCAGCGTGTCGGTCAGGTAGTAGACCAGCACGAGCCCCGGCAGGGTGGCGAAACCTCCCGTGCCGAGCGATCCGATGGCATAACCGGCGACGGTTCTGCGGGGCAGGGTTGAGCGAGGCGATGTGCGCTCCAGTGCGACCATTTCGAGAGTGTAGCGCGGCCGCCACACGCTGGCGGCCCGCCTCAGCACCGGGCGGAGAAGCGCGGCTTACAATAAGCCATGCCCGGCGCCCCTCTCGAACGATCGGTTATCGACGAGCTCGATCGCGATCTTCACTCTTCACGCGCGTCGAGCACCGCAGTGTTCGCACCGTTCAGCGGTGAAGTCTTGCACGAGCTGCCGATGAGCACGGTCACCGACGTGCAGGATGCCGCCGCGCGAGCGCAGCTCGCACAACTCCTCTGGCAGGAGGGTGGTTGGGCCTATCGCCGCAGGATCCTGCTGCGCGCGCACGACCTCTTGCTGGAGCGGCGCGAGCTCCTCCTCGATGCCGTGCAGACCGAGACCGGCAAGACCCGTGGCCAGGCATTCGAAGAGGTGTTCATGGGCGCGGGGGTCACGCGCTACTACGCGCTCTCCGCGCGATCGATGCTGCGCACCCGCCGCCATCGCGCCGGCATCCCGCTCGTGCTCATCACGCGCGTCGAATACCGCCCCAAGGGCGTCGTCGGCGTCATCACGCCGTGGAACTACCCGTTGAGCCTCAGCCTCATGGATGTGGTTCCCGCGCTCGCCGCAGGCAACGCCGTCGTGCAGAAGGCCGACAACCAGGGCGCGCTCAGCATCCTCGCCGCGAGGCGCGCGTTCATCGACGCAGGATTACCCGCGGAGCTGTGGCCGGTCGTCGCGGGCGACGGCGCCGAGATCGGCGGCGCGGTCATCGACGCCTGCGACTACGTGTGCTTCACCGGCTCCACCGCCACCGGGCGCGTCGTCGGTGTGCAGGCGGCCACCAATCTGATCGGTGCCTCTCTCGAACTCGGCGGCAAGAATCCCCTCATCGTGCTCGACGACGTGAACCCCAAGAAGGCCGCCGCGAGCGCGGTGTACGCGTGCTTCGCCTCGCTCGGGCAACTCTGCGTCTCGATCGAGCGTCTCTACGTGCATCGGGCGGTCGCGGAGGAGTTCACGAGGGAATTCGTCGCGAGAACGCAGGCACTCGTGCAGGGCGCCGCGTTCGACTACTCGAGCGATGTGGGTTCGCTCACGCTCCCGTCGCAGCTCGAGCGGGTGCAGGCCCACGTCGATGACGCGGTCGCCAAGGGCGCGACCGTTCTCACCGGCGGCAGGGCGAGGCCCGACCTTGGGCCGCTGTTCTACGAACCGACGGTGCTCAGCAACGTGACGGATGACATGGCCTGCGTCATCGGGGAGACCTTCGGCCCCGTCGTGTCCATCACCGTCGTCGACTCGGAGGACGAGGCGATCATCGCGGCCAACGACTCGCCCTACGGGCTCAACGCATCCATTTTCACCGGCTCGGTGCGTCGCGGTCGCGAACTCGCAAGCGCCATCGACGCGGGAAGCGTGAACATCAACGAGGGCTACCGCGCGAGCTTCTCCTCGGTCGACGCCCCGATGGGCGGCATGAAGCAGTCAGGCCTCGGGCGCCGCAACGGCCGCGTCGGGCTGCTGCGCTTCGTCGAGGCCCGCACGGTCGCCGAGTCGACCGGGCTACTCACGCTCCCCCGTACCGGCGCAGAGTTCGCTCGGATGACCGGGCTCATGCTCACGCTACTTCGCGCGCTGAAGGCGCTCCGCCGCCGCTAGTGCGGGCCGCGACCGAACGTCGGCTCAGGTGGCCTCGTCATCGAACGGCGCTGGACCGTCGCCGAGGGTGCTCTTGCGCTCTGCCGACGCGGATGCCTGAACGGGCCTCGCCGTGACCGACTCGAACTCGTCGGCGAGAGCCTCGCGGATGATGCGGCGCGGGTCGTACTGCCGAGGGTCGAGCTTCTGCCAGTCGACGTCGTCGAAGTCGGGGCCCATCTCGTCGCGCAGACGATCCTTCGCGCCATCCGCCATCCTGCGCACGCTCTTGACGAATCGGGCCAGCTGAGCCGCGTAACCGGGCAGGCGCTCCGGGCCAAGCAGGAAGACCGCGATCACCGCGATCACCAGCAGCTTGTCGAAGGTCAGCCCGAACATTGGTCCAGACTAACCGGTTCCGAGCGCTCCGCGGTGCACTCACAGCCCGCCGTGACGCGGCGCGCCAACGGAGCGCGCAACCTCCGCGGCCCTACGCTGATGGGCGAGGAGAACCACTGTGTCTGACAAAGATTCCAACTGGAGATTTGCCGAGGAATTCGGCACCGAGCGCGAGGACATCGCGCAGCTTCGCCGGCATGCGCTGGAGCTCGGTCTCGAGCCCGTGACGCCCGCGATCGGCGCCCAGCTCGCGGTGGTTGCGGCCGCCACCTCCGCCACGAACATCATCGAGATCGGCACCGGCGTTGGCGTCAGTGGCCTCTGGATGCTGTGCGGCGCGCCCGCGGCGACCCTCACCTCGATCGACATCGAGACCGACTACCAGCAAACCGCGAGGAAGGCGTTCCTCGACGCGGGATTGCCGGCCAACCACATCCGGCTCATCACCGGTCGCGCACGCGAGGTTCTGCCGCGCATGAACGAGCAGTCCTACGACATCGTGCTCGTGGATGGCGACCCGCAGTCCGTGATCGAGTACGTCGAACACGCCCTGCGCCTGGTGCGCCCAGGCGGTTCGGTGCTCGTGCCCCACGCTCTCTGGCGTGGACGCGTTGCCGACCCCGCCCAGCGCGACGATATCGTCACGGGCTTCCGCACGCTGCTGAAGGAGATCGGCGACTCCGAAGCCGTGATCAGCGCACTGTCACCCGTGGGCGACGGACTGCTTCACATCACGCGGCTCGCCTGAGCCAGCCGGCGCGCTGCTGCGTGCAATGAGCGTCAGGCGCCCGTCGCTGCTACTACTTCGCTGCCGCGACGACTCCCGCGAGCGCGTCGTGCAGTTCCTTCGCCTCTGCGTCGTTCACTGAAACGACGAGGCGGCCACCGCCCTCGAGCGGCACACGCACGATGATGAGACGACCCTCCTTAACAGCCTCCATTGGCCCGTCGCCGGTCCGCGGTTTCATGGCTGCCATGAGTTGTCCCCTTTCGTGGAATGTATTCCATTATCCCGTACTTTTGTCCTATCCCGAAAACGGGGGCGTCACGCGGGGGCGCGAGACAGGCGATTCGGTCAGGGTGGCGTCCAGTCGTAGCCGTCCGCCCACCAGCAGATGTATAGCCATCCCCATTGCCCGGCGATGAACAACACGACGAGGCAGGCCCGGTAGATTCGCGATCGCGGCTGGGCGATCGCGCCGAGCAGCGGGTTCAGCGGCATGAGCAGACGGAACGTGCTGGACTGCGGAAAGAACACGGCCAGCAGGTATAGCGAGTAGCTCACGATCCAGCTCACCAGATCGCTGCCGAGCCTGCGCACCGCGGGCAGGAACAGCAGCGTCGCGAACAGCGCCACGATGAGCACGAGCGCGACGATACCGAGCGGACCGGGCATCCAGAATCCGGCCCCCTGGATCCACGCGCTGAATGGCACGAGCTCCTGGTAGCCGACGTATGGCGCGCGCCAGGCGAGTTCGGTGTCGGCGTAGGCGGAGGGCGAGCCCGTTGCCAGCCAGGCGATCGTCGGCCAGGCCAGCCCCATCATCCCGGTGAAGGCGACGGCGATGATCGAGGTCACGCGCTCGCGCACGGGATACGGGTCGTTCCCACGGCCCACCCAGCGGAACACGACGTGCAGCGCGAGCGCCAGGGCCAGCGCGAGCCCGGTCGGCCTCGTCAGCGCCAGGACGGCGATCGCGGGGAGCATGACCAGGTAGCGCCGGCGCAGAAGCAGGTAGAGCGTGACAGTGAGCAGAAACCCGGCCATCGACTCGGCGTACGACACCTGCAGAATCGGCGACAGCGGTGCGACGCAGAACAGCACGACAGAGAAGAGAGCGACCGATGGCGGCAGCACCAGCCGCATCAGCCGGTAGAACGCGAGCGCGCCCCCGAGAGAGAACGCGAGCGAGACGAACACCGACACCGGCTCCCACGGCAGGGCGGTCACCTCCATGAGCGTGCGCACGAGGAAGGGATAGCCGGGCATGAACGCCCAGGCGTTCGCGGCGACGTGGCCGTCGATGAGCGGAAGTACCGCCGGATAGCCGGTGGTCGCGATGGTGTGGTACCAGCCACTGTCCCAGAACTGGGCGAACTGCAGGTAGTCCGGATGCGCGCCGGTCCACTGGTTCGGACCCTGCCACGCCGCGAACACCAGCATCATCCAGGTGGTGATCACGCGCGACAGCGCCCAGATGACCACGACCCGCAGCCACCACGGAGTGAGCCGGTAGCGCACGAGCAGCCACAGTCGCAGCGGCCGGAAGCCGGGTCTCACCGCCGTGCCCGGGTTGCTCGCCACGACATGACAGTATCCTGTGCAGATGATCGGACGGTGGCTGCGCTCGCGCGTGGCAACCTGGCCCGCCCTTCTCATCTCCGCGCTCAGCTTCGCCGCCTACACGCTCTACGGATGCCTGCAGTGGCGACGCATGTCCGTTCCGTCGTGGGATCTCGGCATCTTCACCCAGCTTCTGCGCGACTATGCCACGCTGCAGGCACCGATCGTGCCCATCAAGGGAGCCGGGTTCAATCTGCTCGGCGACCACTTTCATCCGCTGCTCGTCGTGCTGGCCCCGTTCTACGCGGCGTTCCCCTCCGGGCTGACGCTGCTCGTGCTGCAGGCGGCACTCGTCGCGATCTCCGCGTTCGTCGTGACGCGACTGGCGGTCGAAAGACTCGGGCGGATGCCTGGCCTCGCCATCGGATTCGCTTACGCGGTCAGCTGGGGGCTTCAGAATGCCGTCGCGGCGCAGTTTCACGAGATCGCGCTCGCGCTGCCGCTGCTGGCCCTCTCGCTGGCTGCGGTGGTGCGCCAGCGCTGGCTGGCCGCCGCGCTGTGGGCAGCACCGCTCGTGTTCGTTAAGGAAGATCTCGGACTCACCGTGCTGGTCATCGGCGTTGTGCTGTTCCTGCGGGGCGCCAGGCGGCTCGGAGCCGCGCTGTGCGCCTGGGGAGTCTTCTGGTTTGCGGCGACGACCCTCGTCATCCTGCCCCTACTGAACCCACACGGCACTTGGGACTACGGCGGCAGCTCGAACGTCGGCGGCTCGCTGCTGCACCTCGGAGACACGCTCGCTTCGCTGGTGACGACGCCGAAGCTGCAGACGATCGTCATGCTCACGCTCGCCACTGCGGTGCTCGCCTTCCGCTCCCCCATCTCGCTCGCGGTGCTGCCGACGCTCGCCTGGCGGTTCCTCTCCGACAACGACGCCTACTGGGGGCCGAGCTGGCACTACAGCGCGGTGCTCATGCCGATCGTGTTCGTCGCGTTCATCGACGCGCTGCTGCTCGCGAGGCGCTCCCGCCACAACTGGCTGCGCGTCTATGGCCGAGCCGCGATGCCGATGTCCCTCGCGTTCGCGCTCGTCATGCTGCCGCAGCTACCGCTCGCCGAGCTCGTGCGGCCGTCGTCGTATGCGCCCTCACCGGCGGGGGCTGTCGCCGCGATGGCCAAAATTCCGGATGACGCCACTGTCGTGAGCGACCTGACCTATCTCGCCTACCTGTCGAGCCGCGACACCGCCTACTGGATCGGAAACTCGGACAACCCCGCCGCGGACTACCTCATCCTCGACCAGAACAGCGGCGCGTGGGGCGCGAACCCACCGACGGACGCCGCGGCCTACGCCGAGCAGAGCTTCGAGGGCAGCGCCTACAGCCTGATCTACTCGCAAGGCGGCTACCAGGTAGCGAAGCGCACCTCCGGTCCCTGAGTCGCCGAAGGGCCACACCGCGCCTCCACAAGCTCAGCGAACGAGTCGGTGCCTGAGCCTGTCGAAGGGCCGCGGGAGGCCGTGCCTCAGCTCAGCCAGGCGCGCAGCCCGCGCTCGCACTCCGTGATCTGCGCGAGCGGCACCCGCTCGTCATCGGCGTGCGCCTTGAGCGGATCCCCGGGCCCATAGTTCACCGCGGGCACGCCGAGCGCGGAGAATCGCGCGACATCCGTCCACCCATATTTCGGCGCAGCGACTCCGCCGACCGCCGCGAGGAAGTCCTTCGCGATGGGCGCATCGAGCCCGGGCCGAGCTCCCTCGGACAGGTCGGTGACGGTCAGCTCGAAGCCCACGAACACCTCGCGCAGGTGCGCAATTGCGTCCTCGCCCGAGCTGCTCGGCGCAAAGCGGTAGTTGACGGTCACGACGCACTCGTCGGGGATGACGTTGCCCGCGACCCCGCCCGTGATCGCCACGGCGTTGAGTCCCTCGCGGTAGACCAGCCCATCCACCTCGACCTCCCGCGGAACGTACGCGGCCAGGGTCGCGAGAATGGGCGCGGCGTCGTGGATGGCGTTGTGGCCGACCCAGGCGCGCGCGGAGTGGGCGCGCACACCGGTCGTGCGCAACTCGACGCGTGCCGTGCCGTTGCAGCCGCCCTCGATCGTCGCGTTCGTGGGTTCGCCGAGGATGGCGAAGTCGCCGACCAGAAGTTCCGGATGCGTCGCCGCGAGTCGACCGAGCCCGTTCAGTTCCGAGGCCACCTCTTCGTGGTCGTACCAGATCCAGGTCACGTCACACCGCGGCTCGGTGAGCTCGACCGCGAGCTTCAGCTGCACAGCGACACCGGCCTTCATGTCCACTGTGCCGCGGCCCCAGAGGTATTCCTCGCCGTCGATCGTTTCGCGTCGCGTCGGCAGGTTCCCGTTCACCGGCACCGTGTCGATGTGACCGGCGATGACGACGCGGCGCTCGCGTCCGAGGGTGGTGCGCGCAACGATCGCGTCGCCGTCTCGAAGTACCTCCAGGTGATCGTGCGGTGCGAGCGCTGCCTGGATGGCATCCGCCATGTTCTGTTCATTGCCTGACACCGACTCGATGTCGCACAGCTGCCGGGTGAGGTCGATCGCGGACGCGGTGAAGTCGAGCGCTGGGGCAGGCATGGGCGCAAGTTTATCGGCGGCCGGGGCCGACCCGGGCAGTCGCTAATCTGGGCGTATGACTGAACGCGCAGCCTGGGGCTACGGCCTCGCGACCATCGCCGCCGACGGAACCGTGCTCGACACCTGGTTCCCCTCCCCCGCGCTTGGCGCGATGCCGGCCGGACGCGACCCCTACATCGCCCCGCGCGAGCTCGAGGTGCTGCTCGGCGAGGATGAGCGCCGCAACGTGCGCGTCGACTTCGTCACGACCGCGATCGACCTGGATGCGGCGCCGGAATCGACCTCGGACGTCTACCTCCGCCTGCACCTGCTCAGCCACCTGCTGGTGCGGCCGAACGACGTGAACCTCGACGGCATCTTCGCGCACCTGCCGATCGTCGCGTGGACGACCGCGGGGCCCGTGCTTCCAGCCGACTACGCGCGCCTGCGGCCCTCGCTGCAGCGCGCCGGCATCTCGGCCCACGGCATCGACAAGTTCCCGCGGCTGGTCGACTACGTCGTGCCCGATCGCGTGCGCATCGCCGACGCGTCGCGGGTTCGACTCGGCGCGCACCTCGCGCCCGGAACGACCGTCATGCACGAGGGCTTCGTGAACTACAACGCCGGAACGCTCGGTGCGTCGATGGTCGAGGGGCGCATCTCGCAGGGTGTCGTGGTCGGCGACGGCTCGGACATCGGCGGCGGCGCATCCATCATGGGCACGCTCAGCGGCGGCGGAAAGCAGCGCATCGCGATCGGCGAACGCGCGCTGCTCGGCGCGAACTCCGGCATCGGCATCTCGATCGGCGACGACTCGGTCGTGGAGGCGGGCCTGTACGTCACCGCGGGCACCAAGGTCGTCGTGCTCGGCACCGTGACAGCGGATGGCGCCCCGCGCGCCGTCAAGGCAGAGCAGCTTTCCGGCGTGCCCGGCCTCCTGTTCCGGCGCAACTCACTCACCGGAACCGTCGAGGTACTCCCGCGCTCCGGTGGAATCGAGCTCAACGCGGCCCTGCACGCCTGACCACGCGATCGGAAACGGGGCCAATTCGTCCGGAATGGGTCGACGCGCTGGCCCACTGCGGACGCTTTGGCCCATTTCGCGGGCGAGCGGGCGGAGCGCGCGGTAGGGCTAGCGGGGCCAGGTGCGGGCCGGCGAGCCCACGTAGAGCTGCTGCGGGCGCCCGATGCGCGTGGTCGGGTCACCGTTCATCTCGCGCCAGTGGGCGATCCATCCGGGCAGGCGGCCGATCGCGAACAGCACCGTGAACATCCGGGCGGGGAAACCCATCGCCTTGTAGATGACGCCGGTGTAGAAGTCCACGTTCGGGTACAGCTTGCGCTCGATGAAGTAGTCGTCGGCGAGAGCGACGGCCTCGAGCTCCTTGGCGATATCGAGCAGATCGTCCTGCACGCCCAGCGCCTTCAGCACCTCGTCCGCGCTCTCCTTGACCAGCTTGGCGCGAGGATCGAAGTTCTTGTAGACGCGATGACCGAAGCCCATCAGCCGAACGCCGTCTTCCTTGTTCTTCACGCGCTCAACGAACTTCTCCACGGATTCGCCGGATGCCTTGATCTCGCTCAGCATCTTGAGCACGGCCTCGTTCGCGCCACCGTGCAGCGGACCGTAGAGGGCGTTGATGCCGGCCGAGATCGAGGCAAACATGTTGGCCTCGGTGGAACCGACGAGCCGCACCGTGGAGGTGGACGCGTTCTGTTCGTGATCTTCGTGCAGGATGAGAAGTCGCTCGAGCGCGGTGGAGAGCACCGGGTTCACCTCGTAGGGTTCCGCCATCGTGCCGAAGTTCAGCTTGAGGAAGTTGTCGACGAAGCTGAGGTTGTTGTCCGGATAGAGGAAGGCCTGCCCGAGGCTCTTCTTGTGCGCGTACGCAGCGATCACCGGCAGCTTCGCCAGCAGACGGATGGTGGAGAGCTCGATCTGCTCCGGGTCGTGCACGCTGAGCGAGTCTTCGTAGAACGTAGACAGCGCGGAGACGGCGCTCGAGAGCACAGACATCGGATGCGCGTCGTGCGGCAGCGCGTCGAAGAAGCGCCGCAGGTCCTCGTGCAGCAGCGTGTGCCTGCGCACCCGCTCCTCAAAGTTCGCGAGCTCGTTCGGGCTGGGAAGCTCGCCGTAGATCAGGAGCCAGGCCACCTCGAGGTAGGTCGAGTTCGCGGCGATGTCTTCAATCGCATAGCCGCGATAGCGCAGGATGCCCTGGTCGCCGTCGATGTAGGTGATCGCGCTGCGGGTCGGCGCGGTGTTCACGAACCCGAGGTCGAGAGTGGTGTATCCGGTCTGCTTGGTGAAGCCCGAGATGTCGATGCTGGACGCACCGTCCACGCTCTTGAGGATCGGGAAATCGGCGGTCCCGCCGGGGAAGTGGAGGGTCGCCTTGTCAGCGTTGGCAGCGTCGTTCACGCCTACAGCCTAATTGCCACGACAGTCGACCGTCACATCCACCAATAGCGGAACGAATTACTTGGAGAGAGTAGCCAAACGCCGCGCGGCCTCGGCGATGCGCTCATCCGTCGCCGTCAGCGCGAAACGCACGTGATCGGATGCCGCATCGCCGTAGAAGGAACCCGGCGCCACGAGGATGCCGACATCCGCGAGCGCGCCGACCGTGACCCATGGATCTCCGTCGCCCCGACTCGCCCACAGGTAGAGGCCGGCCTCGCTGCGATCGATGCGGAATCCGGCTGCCTCGACCGCGCCGCGCAGAATCTCACGCCGGGCGCGATACAGCTCCCGCTGAGCCGCCACGTGCTCGTCATCGCCGAGGGCCGCCACCATCGCTGCCTGCACCGGAGCCGGCGGGATGAGCCCGGCATGCTTGCGCACCTCGAGCAGTCGACCGATGACTGTCGAGCACCCCGCGACGAAACCCGCGCGATAGCCGGCAAGATTCGACTGCTTGCTCAGCGAATAGACGGAGAGCACCCCGCTGCGGTCATCTCCGATGACGCGCGGGTCGAGAATCGAGGGCGTCGGTTCACCGTCGGCGCTCGACCAGTTGAGCTCGGCGTAGCACTCATCGTTCGCAATGACCGCCCCGAGTTCGCGAGCCCTCGTGACGGCGGCTGCCAGCTGCTCGACCGACAGCACCGCGCCATCCGGATTGCCGGGGCTGTTGAGCCAGACGAGTCTCGTGCTCTCGGGCCACTCGGCCGGGTCGTCGCTCGCCACGACAGACGCGTGGGCGAGCGCCGCGCCGATCGCGTACGTGGGGTATGCGACGGACGGATGCACCACGGTGTCGCCCTCGCCGAGCCCGAGCATGAACGGCAGCCAGGCGACGAGTTCCTTCGATCCGATCGTGGGTAGCACGTTCGCAACGCCGAGGGTCACTCCCCTGCGACGCGCGTACCACTCCACGATGGCCTCGCGAAGGGCGGGCGAACCGGCGGTGAGCGGGTAGGAGTGTGCATCCGTCGCGGCGACGAGTGCCTCGCGGATGGGTGCCGGCGTCGGATCGACGGGCGACCCGACGGAGAGATCCACGATGCCGCCGGAGTGAGCACGTGCGCGTTCGGCGAAGGGGACGAGCGAGTCCCAGGGGAACTCGGGAAGCTGGAAGGCCATGCTCGATTACGCCTGGGGCGGCAGTGCTGCGACGAGCGGGTGATCCTTGGGGATGACGCCGATCTTCGCGGCGCCGCCGGGAGAACCGAGGTCGTCGAAGAACTCGACGTTCGCCTTGTAGTAGTCGGCCCACTGCGCGGGGGTGTCGTCCTCGTAGAAGATCGCCTCGACCGGGCAGACCGGCTCGCACGCGCCGCAGTCCACGCACTCGTCGGGGTGGATGTACAGCATCCGGTCGCCCTCGTAGATGCAGTCGACCGGGCATTCGTCGACGCAGGCACGGTCCTTCACGTCGACGCAGGGAAGGGCGATGATGTAGGTCACTGCGCGGTCGTTCCCCTCGTGGTGTGGCTGGCTTCCATCGTATCCCGCGGCGATGTGTCGACCGTGCGCGCGGCCGGCACCACGATGCGCGGCCACACCAGCACGAGCACCACGATGGCCGCCGCTCCGTAGGTCCAGGCATACCCCGCAGCGTTGGCCGGCACGAGCACCGAACCACCTGGACCACCGATGGTGAGGATGCCCATGGCCGCCAGGATGCCCAGCCCGGAGACGAGCGGGATGACACGGGTTCGGAACACGAGCCGCAGGCCGAGCATGAGAGCGAGCACCAGCAGTAGGGCGACGGTCACGCCGCCCGGGAGCCGCAGCCCTGCGACGCCCAGCACGAGCTGGTGGTTCACGGTGCCGATGCCGCCGAGCGCGAGGCCCACGACGAATGCGAGGACGCCCGCGACGACGCGCCCCGTAACACCCAGGTCGCTCCACGTCGCGGTGCCCTCCGAGCGGGGCTCGGGGCGAACGATGCGGCGAAAACTTTCCTGTGCGACGATGGGGCGGAACGGTCCGCTCGAGAGCGCGAAGCTGCCCCGCTCGACCGTGACCTGCGTGCGGTGGGCGCGCAGCGCATCCGTCTTTCTGGCGAGTGCCGCGCTGACATCGACGACGATGTCGTCGCTCAAGGCTTCCGCCCCTTCGGCGACCACGGCGTAGAACGGCACTCCCATAACGTCCGCGGCGCGCCTGGCAGCGTCATGCGCGCGGATGTGGTCCGGGTGCCCGTAGCCGCCGTGCGCGTCGTAGCTGACCACGCGCGTGGCCGACACCTGCTGGATGACCGTGGCGACGTCCGCGGCCACCTCGCCGAGCTGCGCGGCGCAGAGCGATTGGGGGTCGAGTTGCTTGGGCGCCTCCGCGCCGGACACGCCCCAGCGCATGCCGGAGTCGACGTAGCGGCGGGGCAGCGACCCGTCGACGCGCGCTTCTGGTGCGCCGAGAAAGCGCTGGTCGGTGACTCCCAGGATGCCCATCGCCGCCCGGAGTTCGCCTTCGCGGTAGGCGGCGAGCGCCGGCAGGTCGCCCTCGAGAGAGTGCAGCTCCGGCGGGATGACCTCGCCGCGCTCCCCGCGCGTGCAATGGAGCACGGTGACGCCGGCGCCTCGCTCGATGAGCGTCGCGATCGTGCCGCCGGTCGTGATCGTCTCGTCGTCGGGATGCGCGTGGACGAAGAGCACGTGCTCGCCCCCAGTAGCAGTGCGCTCGCTCCGGACATCCACAGTGGACAGGATAATGCGCTGCCCAGTAGAGTCGTGATGTAAGGTAAGCCTTACCAATAAAAGCCAAGCCTTACCTGGCCCGATCGAAAGAACATCGTGCTCGCAAACCTGCTGATCGGCCTGCGCGAAGGCCTCGAGGCGGCACTCGTCGTGGGCATCCTCATCGCCTACGTCGTGAAGATCGACCGGCGCGACGTGCTTCGCCGCATCTGGCTCGGTGTGGCGCTCGCGGTGCTGGTCTCGCTCGCGCTCGGCGCCGTGCTCACCTTCGGCGCCTACGGCCTCAGCTTCGAGGCGCAGGAACTCATCGGCGGCGGCCTTTCCATTGCCGCGGCGGCCTTCGTCACTTGGATGATCTTCTGGATGCTGCGTACCTCGCGCTCGCTGAGCGCACACCTCCGGGGGGATGTCGACCGTCACCTCAGCACAGCCGGGTGGGGTCTCGTGCTGGTCGCGTTTCTCGCGGTGGGGCGCGAGGGAATCGAGACCGCACTGTTCATCTGGGCCGCGGTGCAGGCGACGGGCGCGAGCACACTCCCCCTCATCGGAGCTGCAATCGGCATCGTCATCGCCGTGCTGCTCGGATGGCTGATCTTCCGCGGCGTCATCCGCATCAACCTCTCGAAATTCTTCGGCTACACGGGCATCTTCCTGATCGTGCTCGCCGGTGGCGTGCTCGCCTATGGCGTGCACGACCTGCAGGAGGGAGGCCTGCTTCCCGGCCTCAACTCCCTCGCCTTCGACGTGAGCGCCGTCATCCCGCCTGACAGCTGGTACGGCACGCTGCTCAAGGGCACGGTCAATTTCTCACCGGCCACCACCTGGCTGCAGGCCATCGTGTGGTGTGCCTACGTCATCCCGGTCATGACGATCTTTGTGCGTGCACTCGGTCGCCAGCACCAGAGCACTGTTCCCGCCCCCGCGCCGAGCGAAACGCTCGCCGCAGAAGGAGTTCGATGATCAAGCGCACCACTCGCCTCGGCCTCCTGGCCGTCGCGGGCGCCGCCACCCTGCTCGCGCTCACGGCCTGTGTGCCCAACGCGGGAACGGAATCGAAGACATCCGCCTCGACGCGGGTGAGCGTTGACAGCAGCGCGACCGCCTGCACGGTGTCGGCGAATACGGCACCGAGCGGTCCCGTCGTGTTCAGCGTGACGAACTCCGCCGACAAGGTCACGGAGTTCTACGTGCTCGGTGAGGACGGCCTGCGCATCGTCGGCGAGCTGGAGAACATCACCCCCGGCGTCAAGCGAAGCCTCACCGTGCGACTGCAGCCGGGCACCTACTTCACCGAGTGCAAGCCGGGCATGGCGGGCAGCGGCGTCGGTCGTTCGAAGTTCACCGTGACCGAGTCGGGCAAGGCGATGCAGCTCAGCGGCGACATCCACACCCAAACCTCGCGCGCGGCCCAGAACTACGTTGCTTACGTGCAGGGGCAGGTCGAAGACCTCGTGCCAGCGACCGCGGCGTTCCTCACGGCATATCGTGCCGGTGACGACGAGCGCGCCCGCGCCCTGTATGCGACGACGAGAGCCTTCTACGAGCGAATCGAGCCCGTCGCCGAGTCGTTCGGTGATCTCGACCCCGAGATCGACTTCCGCGAGGCGGATGTGCCGCAGGGCGAGGAATGGACCGGCTTCCACCGCATCGAGAAGGACCTCTGGCCGCCGGCAAACGCCGGGTACGTGGCCCTCACAGCGGCACAGCGCGGCTACTACTCCGACAAGCTCTCGGAGAACATCGCTGAGCTCAGCACGAAGGTGAACGCGGAGGACTACTCCGTCTCGATCGAGACGATCAGCAACGGCGCGATCGGGCTGCTCGACGAGGTCGCCACGGGCAAGATCACCGGAGAAGAGGAAATCTGGTCGCACACCGACCTGTGGGACTTCCAGGCGAACCTCGACGGGGCCCGCGTCGCCTACGAAGGCGTGCGCGACATCGTGAGGGGCAAGAACTCAGCGCTCGTGAAGAACATCGACGAGAAGTTCGGCGCGCTCGAGCAGCAGCTTGCGGGGTATGGCAGCCTGGATGCCGGATTCACCTACTACGACGAGCTCACGCCCACGCAGGTGAAGGCTCTGGCCAACGGCGTGAACGCGCTCAGTGAGCCGCTCAGCAGGCTCACCGCCGCTCTCGTCAAGTAGCGTGTGCTCGTGACAGACTCCCCCTCAGAGCACGCGCCTGCGCCTTCGGAGCCTGCGCCTTCGGAGCCCACGCACGGCATCTCGCGGCGCGGCCTGCTGGGTCTCGCCGGAGCGGGCGTGGTCGGTATCGGCGCAGGCGTCGGTATTGATCGGTTCGCGCTGCCGCACAGTGCGCCCTCCACGTCCGGCGCATCCGATAGCTATGCGTTCTACGGCGAGCACCAGGCCGGCATCACAACCGCGGCCCAAGACCGCCTGCATTTCGCCAGCTTCGACGTCGCCGACATCTCCCGCGCCGAGCTCATCGGGTTGCTCAAGGACTGGACCACCGCGGCCGCCCGCATGACGCAGGGCCGCGACGTGGGCCCAGACGGCGCGGTGGGCGGTGCACTCGATGCGCCACCCGACGACACCGGCGAAGCGCTCGATTTGCCCGCATCCGGCCTCACGATCACCTTCGGCTTCGGCCCCACCCTCTTCCGAAACACGGATGGGCAAGACCGCTTCGGCTTGGCAGACAAGCGCCCCGAAGCGCTCATCGACCTTCCGCACTTCGCAGGCGACGCCCTGCAGGACGAACTCGTCGGCGGCGACCTCTGCATCCAGGCCTGCAGCGACGACCCCCAGGTGGCCGTGCACGCCATTCGCAACCTCTCGCGCATCGCGTTCGGTCGTGCATCCATTCGCTGGTCGCAGCTGGGCTTTGGTCGCACCTCGTCGACGAGCCGCTCACAGGTCACACCGCGCAATCTCTTCGGCTTCAAGGACGGGACCGCCAACGTGAAGTCCGAGGATGCCACAATCGTCGACGAGCACGTCTGGGTGCCATCAGCGGACTCCGCGGCCTGGATGACCGGAGGCTCGTACCTCGTCGCGCGCAAGATTCGGATGACGATCGAGACCTGGGATCGCGCGTCACTGCGCGAACAGGAGCGCATCTTCGGCCGCGACAAGGGCGAGGGCGCTCCGCTTTCGGGCGGCACCGAGTTCACCGAGCCCGACTTCTCCACTCGGAGCGGCGGCAAGCCCGCCATCGATCCGCACTCGCACGTGCGGCTCGCGCACCCCAAGCAGAATGACGGAGCGGTCATCCTGCGTCGTGGCTACAACTTCGTCGACGGAAATGATGCGCTCGGGCGCCTGAACGCCGGGCTGTTCTTCATCGCGTTCCAGCGTGACCCACGCACGCAGTTCGTGAAGATCCAGGATGCGCTCTCACGCAACGACGCCATGAACGAGTACACGAAACACATCGGCTCTGCGATCTTTGCCGTGCCGCCCGGCGTGAAGCGCGGCAGCTACGTGGGCGCGACGCTCTTCGCGTCGTAGCGCGAGATATGCGGGTTGCCTAGGCCGCCCGCGGCCGTCAACCCGCCCTATGTTTGCCGAACGCACAAGGGCGCGACCCGCAGGTCGCGCCCTTGTGTACTCGTTTCGACTAGGCCTGCTGCGCCACCATCCGACGACGGGTGATCAACAGCCCGGCGCCCAGCAGCAGCAGCAGCGACGCGACGGTCAGCGGCACTGCGGGGCTCTCCGCACCCGTGGCCGCGAGGCCCAGGGCGACAACGAAGCTCTGCACCGTACCGGACGACTGGCCGGTGAGGACGAGCGTGTGCGTTCCTGTGGAAAGCGTGGCCAGAACGGCCTTGCTCAGCGTGACCTGCGCGACGCCGTTGACGACGGGGAAAGTGCCCACCAGAGTCGGTGTCGAGTAGATGTACACGTCGACGTAGGAGTCGGCAGCCGACCAGTTAACCTTCGCGGTGTAATTGGCAGCGGGGTCGAGCGGTCCCGCAGGAAGGCCGGCCGAGGTCTGCGCAGCCGGCGTCGACCCGTGTGCCGCGAGGTAGCCTGCGAGGTCCGTGGTTCCAGCAGCAGTCGGCTTCTGGGGGGCAGATACGGTCGCATCCGTGAGTGTGGTGACCTTCGCGTCCGCGAATCCCGCCTTGGTTCCGGTGACGATGACGCCGATCCGGTCGCCGATGTAGTTGTCTGTCACCGTGTAGCTGGAAGCCGTCTGACCATCGATCGAGCCGCCGCACTCGCCGCAGTTATAGAACCACTCGTACGTGAAGGTCGTACCTGCCGGCCAGCCGGCCGTCGTCGCCGTTAGCGCGTTTCCGACGAGCGGCGTGCCCGTAATTGCGACGGTTCCCGCCGCGAGGTTCGGCGACATGACCGCCGTTTGAGCCACGACGTCAGCGCCGGCAACCGTCACGGGAACACTCGTGTCACCGTACCCGGCGAGGGTGAAGTTGATGGTGTAATCGCCGTCGGGGAACGTCTGGTCCGCCGCGAAGGCGTACGCACCGGTGGCATCCGACGTCGTCTCATAACGACTGTTGGTGGTGTCGGTCGTATCCAGGAAGGTGATCGACACGGCGACGTCCGCCAAGGGCGTCCCGTTCGCTGCGTTCACGGCGCCCGTGATCGAATACCGCGCGTCAACTGCCTGCGCCGTGGTTGCGCTGAAGAGCGACGCCCCCGCGACCAATGCCGCAGCTAAGCCGAGCGCTGCCGCCCTGGCGAATCGGGATGTTGTGATGGATGATCTCACGCGCTACTACCTCACTCTGCTGGAAAATGGACACAGGCGAAGCGCGACCGCGCCGTGTTTTCCACACGCGACAACACTGAACCCCAGAAACCCAAAGCCCCCTGCGGACAAGACACTACAGCATTAAGCGTTTCTCACTCCACGGAAACGGGCGTATTGCTGAGAAATTACTCGTTCTGCTTCTTGAGGCGCGAGACCTTGCGAGCGCGAGCATTCGCATCCAGTTCGACCTTGCGGATGCGCACGAACTCCGGCGTCACCTCGACGCACTCGTCTTCGCGGGCGAACTCGAGGCACTCCTCGAGCGTCAGCTTGCGCGACGGGGTCATGCGCTCGAAGGTGTCCGAGGTGGACTGGCGCATGTTGGTGAGCTGCTTCTCCTTGGTGATGTTCACGTCCATGTCATCGGCGCGCGAGTTCTCACCGACGACCATGCCCTCGTAGACCTCCTGGGTCGGCTCGACGAAGAACGACATGCGCTCCTGCAGCGCCACCATGGCGAATGGGGTGGCGACACCGGCACGATCGGCGACGATCGAGCCGTTGGTGCGTGTGGTGATCTCCCCCGCCCAGGCCTCGTAGCCGTGCGAGACGGCGTTGGCGATGCCTGCACCGCGAGTGATGGTGAGGAACTCGGTGCGGAATCCGATCAGACCACGCGACGGCACGACGAACTCCATGCGCACCCAGCCGGTGCCGTGGTTGCTCATGCCCTCCATGCGGCCCTTGCGTGCTGCGAGCAGCTGCGTGATGGCGCCCAGGTACTCCTCCGGCGCATCCACGGTCAGGTGCTCGAAGGGCTCGTGCACCTTGCCGTTGACCTGCTTGACGACCACCTGCGGCTTGCCGACGGTGAGTTCGAAGCCCTCGCGACGCATCTGCTCAACGAGGATGGCGAGGGCGAGTTCTCCACGCCCCTGCACCTCCCAGGCATCCGGGCGCCCGATGTCGACCAGCTTGATCGAAACGTTACCGACGAGTTCGCGGTCGAGGCGGTCCTTCACCATGCGAGCGGTGAGCTTGTGACCCTTGATCTTGCCGATCAACGGGCTCGTGTTGGTGCCGATCGTCATCGAGATGGCCGGGTCGTCTACCGTGATGGTGGGCAGCGGGCGCACATCGTTCGGGTCTGCGAGGGTCTCGCCGATCGTGATGTCTTCGAAGCCGGCGACCGCGACAATGTCGCCGGGACCCGCGCTGTCGGTCGGGAAACGATCGAGCGCCTTCGTGATGAGCAGCTCCGTGACGCGCACGTTGTGAACCGAGCCGTCGTGCTTGACCCAGGCGACGGTCTGGCCCTTCTTGATGTGGCCGTTGAAAATGCGCAGGAGGGCGAGACGACCGAGGAACGGCGAGGCGTCGAGGTTCGTGACGTGAGCCTGCAGCGGGTGCTCGTCGTCGTAAGTCGGCGCGGGAATGTGCTTGATGATCGCGTCGAACAGCGGCTCAAGGTCGTCGTTGTCGGGCAGTTCGCCGTTCGCGGGCTTGTTCCAGCTCGCGGCGCCGTTGCGACCGGAAGCGTAGACGACGGGCACGTCGAGGATCGCGTCTAGGTCGAGATCCGGGTGCTCGTCGGCCATGTCGCTCGCGAGGCCGAGGAGCAGATCCTGGCTCTCGGCGACGACCTCGTCGATTCGGGCATCCGGTCGGTCGGTCTTGTTGACCAGCAGGATGACGGGGAGCTTTGCCTCGAGTGCCTTGCGCAGCACGAAGCGCGTCTGCGGCAGCGGGCCCTCGCTCGCGTCAACGAGCAGCACGACGCCATCCACCATGCTGAGGCCTCGCTCGACCTCGCCACCGAAGTCGGCGTGGCCGGGGGTGTCGATCACGTTGATGGTGATCGGGCCGCCATTTCCGTGCTCTCCGGCGTGGATGCCGGAGTAGGAGACCGCGGTGTTCTTCGCGAGGATGGTGATGCCCTTTTCGCGCTCGAGGTCGTTCGAGTCCATGGCGCGCTCCTCGAGGTGCGCGTGCGCTGCGAAGGAGTTGGTCTGGCGGAGCATGGCGTCGACGAGCGTCGTCTTGCCGTGGTCGACGTGCGCGACAATCGCCACATTACGCAGGTCTGTGCGGGTGGCAATTGCCATAGCTGTACATCCTTGAAAGTGAGAGTCTCTGAAAAGAGAGAGGGAAGGCGAGGTTGCAATCGTGAAACCCGCGCCGACAAGTCTACCGCTATACCACGGTTGCGACTTTTCTACCCCTTCTCAACCGGCTTCCAGGCCCAGATATTCCAGAGCACGCCGGGTGCGAGCGGCGAGGGCGAGACGCCGGAGACGCTGCGTCGATAGGCGCTGATCGCGGGGAATTGGTAGAGCGGCACGCCGTAGGCATCGGCCCACAGCAGCGTGTCCACCTGGGTGAGCAGTTCCCGCTGCTTCGAGTGATCCGAGGTGGAATCGAGCTGATCGAGGAGCGCGTCCACCTTCGGATTCGAGTAATAACTGTGATTGGTCGCTTTCGCCTTGGAGCGGAACAACGACGCCGTTCCCGTGACCGCGAGGGTGGACGGGCGCAGCGCGTAGAGGGCGGCGTCGTAGGCGCCTGGCGTACCAAGCAGCGCGCGCCAGTCGGGGCTGGAGCAGTCGGTCACGACGAATCCGGCGAGCGCGGCGGACTTCTGGATGAGACCGAATTCGGCTACCCTGCGCGGATTGGAGGGGTCGAACAGGATGCAGACGTGCGGGTCTGTCACCCCGGCTTGCGAGAGCAGCGTCTTGGCCCGGGCAACGTCCACGCGCGCGTAGGCCTTCGATCCATTCGCCTTGACCGCCTCTGCATAGCCGTCGGAGCCGGGCAGGAACACCTGCGAGGAACGCAGCACGGCGTCTTCCTGCAGCGGAAGCACGAGCTTGTCGAGAATCTGCTGTCTCGGAACCACGCTGAGGAAGGCCTGGCGCACGCGGAGGTCTGCGAACGCGCCACTCCTGCCGTGGGCGAACTGCAGGTCGAGATGCTCGTAGGCGCCGTCGAAGCCGCTGCGCACGGTCACGTCGCTGGCCGAGACGAGCGCCTTGGCGACGTCCTCGGTGGACTGCGGCGCGATCACGTCGACGTCGCCTGCCTTCAGGGCACGCACCGCGGCGAGCGGGTCTGAGATGAACTTGATCGTGACCTTCTCGAACCGGGGCTGGTGATCGCCGACGTAGTGCTTGTTCGCCGTGAGGGTGGCGTGGTCGTTCGCCTTCAGACCGGTGAGCACGTACGGGCCGGTGCCCACGACGAGCTCCGGATCCTTCGGCATGCTCGTGAAGTTGAAGCCCGAGTTCCAGAACCGCGAGATCTTCGCCAGCGCTGCGTGGTCGCGGCTAGTCACGGCCTTGACCAGGGCATCCTTCGCCTTCTGGTGATCTCGGATGCCGAGGGCCTTGCCTGCAACAACGTGTGCGGGCAGGCCCACGCCGAAGACCAGTCGCCAGTCGACGAAGTAGTGGCCGTAACTGAGCGTGATCGAGTTGCCGCCGTCACCGATCACGGGCTCCTTGGTCACGAGCTGCAGGCCGTTGCCGCTGAATCCATCGAAGTAGACGACATCTTTCGGAAACGTGCTCGTGAAGGCGCCCGTCTCTCGATTGACGTAGCGGGAGGGATCGAAGCCCTTGCTGTTGAGGGCGCCAGAATTGGCCGCCCACGCCAGCAACAGGTCGGCGGCGTCGACGGGCGTGCCGTCCGACCAACTCACGCCATCCCGGATCGTGTACTTCACCTTAAAGGGATCGCGCGAGACGATCTGGTAGCTGCCGAAGGAATGGTCTTCGACGAGCTGCGGAACGTTATCGTAGTAGTTGAACTGCGAATTGGTCGCCGCGACGATGCTGCTGTTCGCCGTCGAATTGCCGTACGACGTCTTCGCGTTGTACGAGAAGAACGACTGGCTCGCCGCCACGGTGACCGAGGTGCCCTCCACGAGCACCGGCGCTGTGCAGCCCGAGAGCACCAGCGCGACGGTCGCCACGGACGCCAGCAGCGCCCCGATCCTTCTGGCTCTCATGCGGTAACTTCCCCTTCGTGGAGTCGCTAGAAGCCTAACGAGAGTGAATGGGAACGCTGTCAGTTCTCGTCCGCCCCAGAGGCGAGAATCCTCGCCCTCATCTCGCGCCGTTCGCGCTGCACGTCGGGATCTGGAAGAGGAACGGCGGCGATGAGCCTCTGTGTGTACGGGTGCTTCGGGTGGCGGAGAATCTCGTCCCTGGTACCCACTTCGACGAGTTTGCCGAGGTGCATCACCGCGATGCGGTCAGCAAGAACATCGATCACCGCCAGGTCGTGGGTGATGAACAGGCACGCGAAGTTCATTTCGTGCTGGAGCGTTTTGAGCAGTTCCAGGACGGTGGCCTGCACCGAAACATCCAGTGCGGATGTCGGCTCATCCGCGATGAGCAGGGTCGGCTTCAGCGCCAGAGCACGTGCGATGCCTACTCGCTGCTTCTGCCCGCCGGAGAGTTCGTGCGGGTATCGAGTGCGATAGTTTCTGGGCAACTCGACGGAGTCGAGCAACCCCTCGACAGCACGAACCAGTGCCTGGCCCTTCGCCTGTTTGGCCAGCAACAGTGGCTCGCCGATGCTCTGGCCGATCGTCATTCGGGGATTCAGCGACGACGACGGGTCCTGAAAGACGATGCCGGCCTTTTTATGCACCTCGCGAACGCTTCGTCTGGTCGGCTGCGCAAGATCGGTTCCGACCACGGTCAGCGACCCCGACGTGATCGGCAGCAGGCCGACGGCGGCGCGGCCGAGCGTCGTCTTTCCCGATCCCGACTCACCGACCAGGCCAACCACCTCGCCCTCGTGAATCTGCAGGTCGATCTGATCGACCGCGCGGAACGCCTTGACGCGCCCGCGACCCGGATACTCGACCACCGCGTTCCTGAAGTCCAGCACCGTGGGTAGCGCAGCCAACTCGCTCTCGGCGACACGCTTGGCCTCGTCAGCGAGACGCTCGTTCTCGGCCGCTCGCTCCCGCAGTTCCTCGTCTACTCCCCCGCTCGCGGTGACCACCGCGAGCGTCGCGGTCAAGTCGATATCGGCACCCTCTGAACTCTGTCCGAGGTGAGGCACGGCATCCAGAAGCGCCTTCGTGTACTCGTGCTGAGGGTTGTTGAATATCTCGTGGGTCGTGCCGGCTTCGACGATGACGCCGCGCCGCATGACTGCGATGTGGTCGGCCAGGTCTGCGACGACTCCCATGTCATGGGTGATCAGCAGGATGGCGCTGTCGAGCCGGTCACGGAGGCTGCGCAACAGGTCGAGAATTTCGGCCTGCACCGTAACGTCCAGCGCTGTGGTCGGCTCATCCGCAATCAACAACCCCGGGTCGCACGAAATCGATTGGGCGATCATGGCGCGCTGTCGCTGCCCGCCGGATAACTGGTGCGGATAGGAGTTGAAGGCCTTCAGCGGGTCGGGCAACTCGACCATCCGCAGCAGTTCGAGAGCGCGGTCCTTGCCTTCGCTCGGCGACATTCCGTAGTGCACTCGAAGTGTCTCGACGATCTGGAAACCCACCGTGAACACGGGGTTCAACGCCGTCATCGGCTCCTGAAAGATCAGGGCGACGTCTTTGCCTCGCACCGCACGCATGCGCGCTGCAGAAATGCCACGCAGTTCCTTGCCGTTGAGCTTGATGCTGCCGCTAACCCGGCTGTTCTTCGGCAGCAGGTCGAGAATCGACATCGAACTCACGCTCTTGCCCGAGCCGGATTCGCCGACGAGCGCCATGACCTCGCCGCGCTTGATCGAATAGTTGAGTTTGATCGCGGCGGGAACCCACAGGTTGTCGACACCAAAGTCGACGCTCAGATCGGTGACCTGCAGTACCGGAGTCTCGGCGGTTGTCTCAGCAGCCATCAGCGAATGATCCTTTCCGCGAGAGAAATTACGCGCGTTGCTTGGGTGCGGTCTGCGGCCGCCGCAGATGCTGACACCATGGAGCCATGGAACCTACCGCGGCAGACTCCGACACCGTCTTCAGTTCTCGGTTCAACCGCGTACTCGCGATCGTGATCTGGGCGCTGGCACTTGTCATGGTGACCACCACGGTGCTTGCGGGCGGCGCATCCGGCGCGTTTGCTCTGGTTCCAGGAGCGTTCTTCGCCGTGTTCGCCTGGACCGCGCTGTGGCGCCCTCACGTTCGAGTGAGCGACGCGGGAGTCCGCATCTGCAATGTCTTCCGCACCATCGATATTCCGTGGGCAGCGCTCATCCAGGTGGATACCCGCTATGCACTGACGCTCTACACGCCCGGCCACCAGTTTGCGGCGTGGGCCGCACCCGCCCCCGGCCGCACCGGCACAAACATTGCCAGGCGAGCGCAACAGAGCGGTCGAGTAGGCGGCGGCCCGACGGTCGATGGTGCAGTGCGCCCCGGCGATCTGCTGGCCAGCGAGTCCGGGCAGGCAGCCCACCTCGTGCGCGAGCGTTGGCATGCGCTGCTCGAATCCGGAGCTGTCGAGGTCGGTGCTGCCGAGGATACGCCGGTGCACGTTCACTGGCACGGGTACACGATCGTCGCCCTGCTGGCGCTGGGAGCGGGAGCCCTGGTCGCGCTCGTCGCCCTGTGACAGCGCACGGCTCCTGGTGGTCGACGTCGTCATGACCGCTCGACCGGCTTCGCGGGCTGCTCTTTGGTTCTGCGGATGCTGAAGCGGCGCTGGCGAGGGTCGAAAGCATCGCGCAGACCATCGCCGACGAAGTTCACCATCAGCGCGAGGATCACGATGAAGGATCCAGGCCACCAGAACAACCAGGGACGCGTCTGCAGTGCCGACTGGTTCTGGCTGACGAGCAGGCCGAGCGAGGAGTCTGGCGCCTTGATACCGAAACCCAGGTAGCTCAAGGCTGTCTCGAGCAGGATCGCCGACGCGATCAACAGTGTGGACGACACGATGATGACGCCGACCGCGTTCGGCAGGATGTGCTTGAAGATGATCCGAGCGTCGGACGCACCGGCCACTCTGGCTGCTTCGACGAACTCGCGTTCGCGCAGCGAGAGAAACTCGCTTCGCACCAGACGCGCAATGACCATCCAGGAGACCGCACCCAACAACACCGCGAGCCCGAAGGCTCCGAGCCCGTTTGCCGTGCGCCCGACGATGGCACCGATGACAATCGCGGGGATGACGATGAAGACGTCGGTGATGCGCATGAGGAGGGCATCCACCCATCCGCGGAAGTAGCCCGCAACGGCGCCGACAACAACGCCGACCGCGGTCGCAAAGAGGCCGAGCACGAGCATGACGAGCACCGAGTTCTGAATCCCGCGCATCGTGAGCGCGAAGTAGTCCCTGCCGATGGTGTCCTGGCCGAACGGATGCTTTCCGAAATGGATGCCATCGCCGCCGAGCCACTGCGGAATCACTGAGAGGGTCGGTGCGCCGTGATTCAGCTGGTCGTTGAGCTGGGTGTAGGAATACTGCCACCAGCCGTGGATCGGGCCGAAGCCGAGCGCCGTGACGGAGAAGATCACGATGGCCAGGTAGATGAAGATCGATGCAACAGCAACCTTGTTGCCCATGAATCGACGGAAGATGAGCCGACCCTGGCTCACACCTCGCCCATCTTCGCCGACGACGGGAACCACGTCGGGCTCGGGCGACATACTCGGCTCCATCGGGTTGCCCTGAACTGTGCTCATAGCATTCCCCTTTCAGTCCTGCCGGATTCGTCGCCGGCCGCAACTACTGCGAGTGTCCACATCGTTCGCATCATCAGTGAGTCCTCACGCGGGGGTCGAGCGCCGCATAGGCGAGGTCGGCCAGGAAGTTGAACACGATTGCCGTGATGGCGATCACAAGGAAGTAGCCCATGATCGGATTCACGTCGACGCGCTCGAGGCCGGCGACGAAAAGGTGACCCATCCCGCTGATCGCGAAGACCGTTTCTGTGATCACCGCGCCACCAAGTAGCGCGCCGATGTCGGTCGCAACCAGGGTCGCAAGAGGAATCAGCATGTTGCGGAACGCGTGCCGCACGATGACCGTGCGCTCCGGAAGCCCCTTGGCGCGAGCCGTGCGCACGTAGTCCTGATTCAGGACATCCAGCATTCCCGAGCGCGAGTATCGCGTGTAGCCGGCGAAGCTGATGAGCAACAGGCTGATCGTCGGCAACAACAGGTGGGTGAACGTGTCTGTGCCCTGAATCCAGACGCTGCCGACCAGGTCGGGCGTCTGGGCGCCGACGGTGGCAATCGGTCGTTCGTTGACCTGGTCGAGATTCATATATTGCGGCCAGGTGCGCATGAAGCGGTCGAGGAGCACGAGCCCGCCAGTGAGCAGCGCAACAACGCCGCCCACACGCATCGACAGTGACCGGTCATATCCGCCAAGCAGGAACCCGACCAGCACGCCGACCGCAATAGCGATGACGGCCAGGAAGACGAGCGTGCCGAGCGACGAGATGTTGAAAAGCCACTGGAGACCGAAGTAACAGACGAAGGCAATCGCACCGGTGATGCCCGCGGTGAGGAGAGCCTTGCGGTTGTGGATTCCTGCCATGATCGCCGTTACGCCCACGACCACTCCCGCGATCAGGAGCGCGATAACGATCGGTCCAAGCGACGGCTTCAAGAACCAGTTCGTCGCGGACATGTACCAGAGCACGAGCGACGTGACCGTGCCTGCGACCCCGAAGGTCACGAGGCGGCGCTGCCACGTACCTCCGAGTAGTAGTTGCAGGACGCCACCAACCACAATCCCGATGACGATCAGCGCCGCAGGACCAATGACCGGTTCGGCGAGGAAATTGTTGAACCCCAGCGCGATGAAGGCCTTGAGCATGACGGCCATAAGGAACGAGGGCAGCGAGAAGAGAAAGAAGCTCACGAACGTGACGCTGTAGTCAAAAACGCTGTACTGACGAAGCGCAGTGACTATACCGAGCGCGATGCCCAGCACCACGGCGAGCACGAAAGCCAGGGTGACCAGCTGGAGCGTGGAGCCCATGGCCTGCGGTAGAAGATCGGTCACGGCCTGGTTGGAGAAGGTCTTTCCAAGGTCGCACTGAGCCGCGAAGGGGATCGCGCACTTGGCGACACCACCGAGCCAGAGCACCCACCGCAACGGTGAGGGAAGGTCGAGATGGTTTGTGTGGACCCTGGCCTGAATCAGCGCTTGGCGGTTCGGCGCGCTGCTGCCGGTCAGATCGGCGAGCGGGTCGCCCGCGTTTGCCGCGAGCACGTACATGATGAACGACGCTGCGATCAGGATTAAGACGGAGACGACTATGCGTCTCGCGATGAAACTCACCATAGTTTCGGTTTACCTTTGCGGAACGTGAGGAGGCACCGCTGTGGCGGTGCCGCTGAACTGCCGCAGCGGATGGCAGCGGTTTCCTCTTTCGGACCCGCCTCAGCACTGAGGCGCTGGACTCCTGTGGGAGCCCAGCGCCTCAGACTAACTCAGACGTGCTGAGGGCGGACGTGCGGACTGGCTACTTCTTGGTCCAATCCCAGACGTTCCACGTGATTCCGTTCTGTCCACCGAACCACTTCACGCCGTCGAGCTTCTTGCTTGCCGCAAACAAGCCAGGCAGCTGGAACAGCGGAAGACCGTAGCCATCAGCGAACGTCAGCTTGTCGATCTTCAGCTTCAAAGCGTCAAGCTTCTTCGGGTCGAGAGTCGACTGCGTCTCCACAGCCATGTCACTCGCGTCCTTGTCGAGGTAGTTGTTGTAGTTTCCACTGTTGCCCGTCTGGAACAACTGCGGAATCTGCGCGTTACCAGCTCCGGGGTTGATCCAACCGAAGATGGACGCGTCGTAGTCGCCACCGGTGAGGAGACTGCTCCACTGCGGCGAACCACCGTCGGTGACGTTGAATCCCGCCAGCTTGGCCGAGGCCTGAATCGCCTGGAACGAGTTCACCCGGTTGGGGTTGTTCGTGTTGTACAGGATCTTCACTGTCGGCGTCTTGCCCGCGAGCAACGACTTTGCCTTCTCGATGTCGACCTTGTTGTACTCGCTTGAGCCGTTCTCCTTGACCGCTTCCGCGTACTGCGGCTGGTCCGGGAGCCAGATCTGCGAGTCGAGCACCTTGGCATCGGGGATGATCGGCGTGACGATCGCCTTCAGGATCTGCTCGCGAGGAATCGTGAGCAAGAACGCCTTGCGAACGGTCGGATCGCTGAACACGCCCGACTTGAAGTTCAAGTCAAGGTGGTCATAGGCCGCCTGGTTGCCCTGAATGACCTTGGCGCCCGAGATCTTCTTGAGCGCTTCGACCGTGTCGGCGGATGCCTGCGGCTGGATTGCGTCGACTTCACCGTTCTGCAGTGCCGTGACCTGAGCGTTCGCATCACCGATGAAGCGCATGATGAGCTTGCCGAACTTCACTTCGTGCGAGCCGACATAATCGGTGTTCTTGGTGAACGTCATCGACTGCTTCGGCGTCCATCCGGTGACCTCGAGGGGGCCGCCCGAAACGACCAACGCCTTGTCTTTCGGCATTCCGGTGGCGTCATACCCCGTGTTAATGAAGCTCGAGGCCTTCTTCAACGTCTCGTTGACGGGGCCCGGGTTGCTCGGGTCGCCAGCGGGAGTGTCCTTGATCGCCTTCATCAGCGCGGCCTCGCTCACGCCCGCCTGCTTCGCGACGACGTGCGCCGGGAACTGGATCGGGTTCACAAGCTGCCAGTCCACGTATGGCTTGGTGTACTTGATCGTGATCGAGAGGTTGTCTGAACTCGGAGTCGGCTTCGCAGACGACCACGGGTAACCCGCAGCGCTCGCGAAGTACTGCGTGCCCGCGGTGACGTCGCCGTCGTCGTTGAGCGTCGCGGACTCGTAGTAGCCCGAGGCCTGCGCCCATCCGAGCATCAGGTCGTCGGCGTTCATCGGCTTGCCGTCAGACCACTTGAGACCCGACTTCAGCGTGTACTTGACGGTCAGCGGGCTGTCGCTGATCTTCTTATACGTGCCCAGGTCCTTGTTCGGGACGACGTTGTACTGCTGATCGAGCGTGAAGAACTGGGGCTGCGTCATCTGCCAGATGAGCCCGTTCGTGTCCAGATTGCCCTGCGGGGTGTTGTAGTTGAACGAGGTCGCCTCGTTCACCTGCGCAATAGTCACCGTCCTGCCCGTATTCGACGACGTCGTCGTATCGGCTGTGGTGGTGCATGCGGCGAGGGGAAGGCTTGCCGCACCTGCTATTGCGATTGCGGAAAGCAATCGCTTGCGTGTCATTTTCAATTTTCCTCCTGTGCAAGATGAACTCACGACAGCCGATTCCTAGGTCGTGCTGTCGCTGGTGATACAAGGACCCTAAAGGGGGGCCGCCCGCATTCCAAAACTGTAAGCGGAAACGAGTTCCTGCGCGAACCGTTGTTGGAAATATCTGCGTCGAATAGCGGATCATTGCGTGCAAAAGCGCGAGTTCGCACAAATAGCCCGCCTCACGCGGTATGAAAGCCATCTATGGGGGCGGCCGCCGCGTAGCATCGACTCATGCGCTTCGGGTCTCCGTCACCCTCTGCCGAGCGGGGAGCGAACACACCGCCGGCGCAGAACGGGCCGCGGGATTCTCGCCCTGACCACCGCCGCATCCGCACAGAAGTGCTGCTCGTGCTGGGGCTGTCGCTCGGCGCGTCCGCCGTGTACTCGATCGTCACGATCGTCGACCGTTCGACGCGCGCCACCTCGCTGTCGAGCCAGAAGGCCACGCTCAACGGAGCGCTGAGCGACCGGGAAGCGTTCGATCTGATCTACCAATTCCTCGGGATCTTCTTCGACCTCGTGCCCGTGATGCTCGTCGCGTTCCTGCTCTGGAACGCGGCCACACCGCACCTCTCGCGGCTCGGCATCGACTTCCGCCGGCCGTGGCACGACGCGCTCTCGGGCATCGGGCTCGCGCTCCTGATCGGAATTCCAGGCATCGCGCTCTACCTCGTGGGGCGCGCGATCGGAGTCACGGTCGCGGTGAACCCGAGCGGCCTCGACAGCTACTGGTGGACCGTTCCGATCCTGCTGCTCTCGGCCCTGCGCTCCGCGCTGCAGGAGGAGGTCATCGTGATCGGCTACCTGTTCGCCCGGCTGCGCGATCTCGGCTGGGGCAGGTGGCCGATCATCATCGCGGCGGCGGTGCTGCGCGGCAGCTACCACCTGTACCAGGGCTATGGATCGTTCGTGGGCAACCTCGCGATGGGGCTGCTGTTCGGCTGGCTGTACACGCGCACCCGGCGGGTTCTGCCGCTCGTGATCGCGCACTTCGTGATCGATGCAGCCGTTTTCGTCGGGTACCCGTGGGCGGCATCCGCGTTTCCTGGGCTGTTTGGGGGTTGAGCTTGTCGAAACCTCCCACAGAGTTACTCGCGGGCGGATTTCGACAAGCTCAATCACCGAGGGAGCGTTACGCGAAGGCCTCGGGCGGCGGGCAGGCGCAGAACAGGTTGCGGTCGCCCCAGGCCTGGTCGACCCGGCGCACCGGCGGCCAGTATTTATTGCGCAGCAGCGAACGGACCGGATAGACAGCGGTCTCGCGCGAGTAGGCGTGCGTCCACTCGCCCTCGATCACCGATCGCGCGGTGTGCGGAGCTCCTTGCAGGGGGTTGTCGTCGACCGGCCACTCGCCAGCCGCCACGGCATCCGCCTCTGCCTTGATCGCGATCATCGCCTCGATGAAGCGGTCGATCTCGACCAGATCCTCGCTCTCGGTGGGCTCGACCATGAGCGTGCCGGGCACCGGGAACGACATCGTGGGCGCGTGGAAGCCGTAGTCGATGAGGCGCTTGGCCACGTCATCCACGCTCACCCCGGTCGCCTCGGTGAGCGGACGCACATCGAGGATGCACTCGTGGGCAACGAGGCCGTGCTCACCCGAGTAGAGCACCGGGTAGTAATCACGCAGGCGCACGGCGACATAGTTCGCGGCCAGCACGGCGGCCCCCGTCGCGCGCTTGAGCCCGTCTGCACCCATCATGCGGATGTAGGCCCAGCTGATCGGCAGGATGCTGGGACTCCCGTAGGGGGCCGAACTGACGGCGTTCGCGCTGCCGGGGCCTGAGCCGCCAGCGCGCGCCTCGCTGGGCACCTGCTCGGCGATGAGATCGCGCTGCGCCATCGGGTGCCCGGGCAGGTACGGCGTGAGGTGCGCCTTGGCCGCGACGGGTCCGACGCCCGGTCCGCCACCACCGTGCGGGATGCAGAACGTCTTATGCAGGTTGAGGTGTGAGACGTCGCCCCCGAAGTCGCCGAAGCGGGCAAAGCCGAGCAGCGCGTTGAGGTTGGCTCCGTCGACGTAGACCTGGCCGCCCGCGTCGTGCACGGCTTTGCAGATGTCGCCGACCTCGTGCTCGTACACACCGTGCGTGGAGGGGTAGGTGATCATGAGGGCGGCGAGCTCGTCACGATGCTCGTCGATCTTCGCCCTTAGGTCGTCGAGATCGACGTTGCCGAGCTCGTTCGTCGCGACGACCACGACGCGCATTCCGGCGAGCACCGCGGAGGCGGCGTTCGTACCGTGCGCACTCGACGGAATGAGGCATACCGTGCGCTGGTCGTTGCCCGCGGCGCGGTGGTAGCCACGAATCGCGAGAAGACCCGCGAGCTCGCCCTGGCTGCCCGCGTTGGGCTGCAGCGACACCGCGTCGTACCCGGTGACCTCGGCCAGCCAGCGCTGCAACTGCTGGATGAGTTCGAGGTAACCCTCGACATCCGCCTCGGGTGCGAAGGGGTGCAACCCCGCGAACTCCGGCCAGCTGATCGCCTCCATCTCGGTGGCCGCATTGAGCTTCATGGTGCACGAGCCGAGCGGGATCATCCCGCGGTCTAGCGCGTAGTCCTTGTCGGCGAGGTACTTGAGGTAGCGCATCATGCTCGTCTCCGAGCGGTGCGTGTTGAACACCGGATGCGTCAGGTAGTCGTCCGCACGGCGCAGGTCCGCCGGGATCCAGCCCTCGACCTCGGTGCGTGCAAGCCCCGCGCCTTCGAGTAACGGCCGCTCGGCCCCGAGGATCCTCGCGACGGCGAGGAGGTCCTCGTCGCTCGTGGTCTCGTCGACAGAGAACTGCACGTGGTCGTCGTCCACCCGGTGGAAGAGATACCCGGCGTCGTAAGCAGCCTCGACGAGGCGATCAGCGCTGCGATCGGTCTCGAGGGTGATGGTGTCGAAGTAGTTGCCCGAGACGACCGTGTGGCCGCCGTCGCTCGCCGCCTCGGCGAGGTAGCGCGCGCCGCGGGTCACGGTCTCGGCGATCCGCTTCAGCCCGGCCGGCCCGTGGTACACCGCGTACATCGAGGCCATGACCGCGAGCAGCACCTGCGCGGTGCAGATGTTGCTCGTCGCCTTCTCGCGACGGATGTGTTGCTCGCGCGCCTGCAGGGACAGGCGGTACGCGGAGTGGCCGGCCGCGTCCTGCGAGACTCCCACGAGCCGACCGGGAAGCTGCCGCTCGAGCCCGCCGCGCACCGCCATGTAGCCCGCGTGCGGACCACCGAATCCCATCGGAACACCGAAGCGCTGGCTGGAGCCGACGGCGACATCCGCCCCCAGCTCGCCGGGGCTGGTGATGAGGGTGAGCGCGAGCAGGTCTGCCGCGACGACCGCGATGGCGCCCCGGGCGCGTGCTGCTTCGATGACCGCGGAGGGGTTCCACAGCTGGCCGGATGCGCCCGGGTACTGCACGAAGATGCCGAACGCCTCGGGAAGCTCCGAGGGCGCGGTGGTGGCGAGCGGCAGCTCCGCGAGCGCGATGCCGACCGCGGCCGCGCGGTTCTGCAGGAGGGCGCGGGTCTGGGGCAGAACATCCGAATCGACGATGAAGGTCGCCGAGCCCGACTTCGAGGCGCGGCGCGCGAGCAGCATCCCCTCGACCACTGCGGTGCCCTCGTCGAGCATCGACGCGTTGGCGGTTTTCAGCCCGGTGAGGTCGGAGATCATCGTCTGGAAATTGATGAGCGCCTCGAGGCGACCCTGCGAGATCTCGGGCTGATACGGCGTGTATGCCGTGTACCAGCTCGGGTTCTCGAGCACATTGCGCTTGATCACGGCGGGCGTGATCGTGTCGTAGTAGCCGAGGCCGATCATCGAGCGGTTCACGCGGTTGCGAGCGGCGAGGCCGCGCAACTCTGCGAGCGCCTCACGTTCGGTTGCCGCCGGAGGAAGGGCCGTCTCTGCCGCGTGTTCGAAGGCCTCGACGGCGATCGACTTCGGCACGGCCGCGGCCACGAGCGCATCGACCGAGGCGAAGCCGAGCGCGTCGAGCATGACCCGCTGGGCCTCGGCATCGGTTCCGATGTGGCGCTCGACGAATCCGTCTGCCGCCTGCTCCTTCTGATCCGCGCGCTGGAGCGTGGCCATCACTCCCCTACCAGAGCGTTGTACTCTTCGGCGCTCAGCATCGCGGGAAGCTCCGTGAAGGTGACCTTGATCATCCAGCCCTCGCCGAATGGGTCGCTGTTGACGAGTTCGGGTGAGTCGACGACCGCGGCGTTGGTCTCCGACACCGTTCCGTTGACCGGGGCGAAGAGCTCACCGACCGACTTGGTCGATTCGATCTCGCCGATCACCTTGCCCTCCGCGACCGCGTCGCCCACCGTTGGGAGCTCGACGAAGACGACGTCACCGAGCTTGTCCGCCGCGTAGGAGGTGATGCCGATCGTCGCGGTGTCGCCCTCCACCAGCACCCATTCGTGCTCCGCCGTGTATTTGAGCGCTGCGAGATCTGTCATTCTTCCGTTCTCTTTTCTGTGGACTCACGATGTGCGGTCGGCCGCTTGTAGAACGGCAGAGCAACGACGGATGCCGCCACTCGCGTGCCACGCACGTCGATGAAGATGCCGCCGGGCTCGGCGAGGGCGACCGGGTCGAGGTAGGCCATCGCAATCGGATAGCCGAGAGTCGGCGACAGCGCGCCGCTCGTGACCACGCCGATCTCGCGGTCGTCGGCCGAATACACGGCGTAGCCGGCCCGGCCGGCGCGCTTGCCCTCCGAGACGAGGCCGACGAGCACTCGCGCTCCCTCCGGAAGCGCAACCTCAGACGCCTCGCGACCGACGAAGTCATCCGGTTTCGTGAGATTCACGACGCGAGAGAGCCCGGCCTGCGCTGGCATGATGTCGGTGCTCAACTCGTGCCCGTAGAGAGGCATGCCCGCCTCGAGGCGCAGCGTGTCGCGGCTCGCGAGCCCTGCCGGGACGATGCCATACTCGGCGCCAGCCGTCATGAGTTCCCGCCAGAGTTGCTCGACGTTCTCCACCCGCACGTACAGTTCGAAGCCGTCTTCGCCCGTGTACCCGGTGCGCCCGACCATGATCTCGTTGCCGTGGTAAGTGCCCATCGTGCTCCAGTAGTAGCCGACCTCACCCACGGGCTTCACCGTCTCGAGTCCGTCGAGCCGCTCGAGCACGGCGAGCGCGTTGGGCCCCTGCACCGCGACGAGCGCGAGACCGTCGCTCTCGTCGAAGACCGTCACGTCGAAGTCGGCGGCGCGAGCGGCCAGGGCGCCAGCCACCGCGAAGCGGTTGGACGCATTCGCAACCACGCCGTAGCGGTTCTTGTGGGTGCGGTAGATGACGACGTCGTCGACGATTCCCCCGTCGCGAGTCAGCAGCAGCGAGTACTTGACCTGGCCGACCGCAATGTCGGAGATCTTGCTGGCGAGCGCGTAATCGAGGGCGCGGCCCGCATCCGGCCCTGTGACCAGGATCTCGGCCATGTGCGAGAGGTCGAACAGTGCTACGGAATTGCGCACGGCGTGATGCTCGGCGAGGTCGCTCGAGTACCGCACAGGCATCTGCCAGCCGGCGAAGTCGGTGAAGCTGGCACCGGCATCCACATGGATCTGGTGCAGTGGAGACAGCCGCTGTCCGTCTGACCCGGGGTCTGACGATTCGGGGCGCTGAGGATCTGGCACGAGTTCTCCTGGCGTAATGGCTGCGGGAACTCCCCCTCTGTCATAGGCCTGAGAGCTTCACCGGCGGATGCCGACTTTCACCATGGGCGGAATTGCTCGGGAGTTCGGATGGGCCGCGAGGGATCTTTGGGATCTCGACAGGCTCGATCCGAATTCGCTTTGCGAATTCGCTTTTCAGAGTGGCCAGTTCGATGCGGTACTGGACCTGAGAGATTAGCGGGGAGGCTTGCTCCTTCGGTGTTCGCTCAACTGAGCGAACTCTCCCGCATCGCGTTGCGGCCGTGTATGTGGTTGTTCGCCCAGCTTAGCAACGGCTGAGCCTCCGCGCGCCCGACGGGCTCAGGCGCTGGTCTCGGCGTGCGGTGTCGCGACGGGCTTGGATTCGGCCGAACCGCGCTGGCGGAGAAAGACGGATGCGCCGACCATGAGCGCGATCACCATGAACTCGCTCTGCCAGTTCTGGAACGATTCGAACCAGAACTGCGAGGTCGTCACGTATTCGAGCGCCGACACGGCCTGTTGACCGTGCTGAAGCTGTTCCTCGCCGTACGCCGCGGCCCCGGTCACGGCGTGCAGGACGACCGATGCGATGAACAGCCCGAAGAACAGGATGGCGAGCGAGTTTTCGTAGAGCACGAGCACGAAACCACCGCGCTTGACAGGCCACGGCACGTTCGGTTCGTTCCTCGATTCCCGCGGATCCTTATCCTGCGCCGCAGCTTCGCCGATCGGCTTGGATTCGGATGAGCCGCGCTGGTAGAGGAAGACGGTGAGCACCACGTACATCCCCATCTGCAGGAACTCGCTCTCCCAGTTTTCGAAGGTGGCCTCGCCGAAAGCGCCGGTACCGAGATAGGCCGTGAAGCTGACGGCGCTTTGGCCGTGGTCGAGCTGGTCCTGGTTGTAGGTGTTGAACCCGGTGATCGCCATGCCGCAGAAGAAGATGACGAACAGCGCAAGGTTTGCGAAGAGCAGGCTGTGGTTACGCATCCATTCACGCATGCCTTCAGCTTGACACGCGTCGATGTGGCTCGGCCCGGGCTTGACCCCACTCAGGCGCTCCGTTATGGGCGCCGAGCGCGCTCGGTCGCGTGTCCTACTCCGCAGTGCCGCGCTCGCCGACCGGGACCAGGGCGGCGAGGTCGTCGGCGACCAGCCGCATCCGCTTGCTCCTGTGCCGCTCGTAGTCGGCATCCGTCGCGATGTTGGAGCGGTCGAGCCAGTCTTCGACCGCTCGCGCGATGTCGAGCCAGGCGTCCTGCCGGGCACTCTCGATCAGCTCGAGCAGGTAGTCCCCGTTGGCGCGGCGTTCGCGCAGCGTCTCGGTGACGACCGCGAGCACCTCCTCGCGAAGCTCCAGGTTGTGTGCGTCGCCGGAGCGGTAGTCGTGAGCGTGCGAGGCCTTGCCCGGTATCGACCTGGCGACGCGCACTTGCTTCGCGATGCGGATGCCCTCGAGGTCGAACTCGTCGATGAGCACGTCGATGGCCTCGCGTGCCTCGTCGAGGTACTGCGCCGGATCGAACGCACGATCGGCCGTGAGCACGCCCACGATGACGCGGTTCTTGAGTCGCAGTCGCGAGGAGTATTCCGCGAGCATGAGGCCCTCGGAGACCGAGTCCTCAAGAGAGAACGGCGGCGGAGGCGGCAGCGCGGATTCGTCGAATGGCCGCGACCAGCGGCGTCGCCTGCGGCGAAACCATTTCACTCGTGGTTCTCAATCTCGTGCGCACTGCCCTGGACTCAAGCCTAACGGGTGGCTGTGTCGCCGCGTCTGCTCAGGCGCACGAGCGGGATCTCCGGGTCGCTCTCTCCCGTCGCGGCGACGATCGCGGCATGGAGCTCGGCCCAGGCCTTCGGATGCTGTGCGCTGTAGTAGGCGAGCGCCGCATCCGCTTCTTTCGTCTCCAGCACGCTCGCGCTCATGGGGATGTTGCGGCGACGACCGATGCTGACGCGGCAGTCAGGATGCGCGAGGAGGTTACGGAACCACTGCGACTTGCGCCCGAATCCCGAGGCGATGATGACCGAATCCGGGCTCTCTCGCGCGACGGTCTCGAGCACGACGTAGCGTTTCTCACCCGAGACGCGACCGACGTGTTCCAGAAGCAGGAGCTTGCCGCCGAAGAGAAATCCGAGCCCCGCGCGGAACAGGTGGATGGGTGCGCGAACCAGCCAGCGCGTCGTGAGGACGCTTGCCGCGAGGTTTCGCTTCATGCGCCGATGGTACGCCCGAGGTGTTCATTCGACGCCGCGTCAGTCGGCGGCGTTCGGTGCGAGAGACAGCGCCACTCCGTCGAGGATGTCGTGCTCGCTCGTGATGACGGTTTCGAGCGGGCGCCCTGCCGCGGTCGAGGCCTCGGCGATCCGCTGCACGACGGCCGACCAGATCAACGCGCCGGTGACGATGACGTCGACCCGCCCCGAGTGCAGGTAGGGCAGTGCGGCCCGCTCGGCCCTGGGCATTCGGCTGAGTTCGTCGCACGCCTTGAGCACCGTGGCCGCGGGCAACCGTGCGCCGTTGATGGCGTCGGGGATGTATGAGGGCAGGCGAAGCGCGTGCGCCGTGATGGTGGTGACGGTGCCGGCGACTCCGATCACCTCGGCCGCCTGGCCGAGATCGACGGTCTCGGATGCGAGGTCCAGCGCCGCATCGACGGCCGCGCGCACGCCGTCGCGATCGGACCGCGAGGGCGGGTCGGTGCTCACGTTGCGTTCCGTCAGTCGGACCGAGCCGACATCCATGGAATAGGCGGCGTGCGGGGTGCGCCCACCCAGCACCAGCTCGGTGGACCCGCCGCCGATGTCGATAACGAGGCGCTCGACCGTGTCGTCGAGCAGGTCGGAGGGACCGAGAGCGGTGAGTGCGCCACGAAAGGACAGCGCGGCCTCCTCCGTGCCGGCGATGACCTCCGCGGGAACGCCGAGCAGCGCCTCGACGGCGTCGGTGAACTCCGCCCGGTTGGCGGCATCCCGGGTCGCCGACGTTGCGACGAAACGGATGCGCTCCACGCCGTGCTCGCGGCACAGCTCGGCGTAGCGGCGGGTTGCCTCGAGCGTGCGTTCCAGGGCGCCCTCGCTGAATCTGCCGGTGCGATCGACCCCCTCGCCGAGGCGCACCAGGTCGAGCTTGCGCACCACATCGCGAAGGCCTCCACGCTCATCAAGATCGGCGATGAGCAGTCGGATCGAATTCGTTCCGCAGTCGAAGGCGGCAACTCGGGTCATGCGCGGGTCCTCACGGTGCGCTCGTGCTTCTCACTCTGCGCTCGTCTACGAGGCTATCTGCGGGATTCGTACGCGGTGATCTCGTCGAGCTTGGGCGCATAGCTGCCCGCCGGGTCGTGGCGCAGATCGAGCCAGAGGTCGACCAGAGCGGTCGCGGCAGCGGGGGCGATGACGTTTTGGCCCATGCAGAGGATCTGCGCGTTGTAGTTCTCGACCGCGCCGCGCGCGGTGACGAGATCGTGGGCGGTCGCGGCACGCACCCCGTCCACCTTGCTTGCGGCGATCGCGGTGCCGACTCCCGTGCCGCAGACGAGGATGCCGCGGTCCGCTCGGCGATCGACGATGGCCTCCGCCGCCGCGAACGAGACGGCAGGGTAGGTGATCTCCGGCGTCGAGAGGTCGATGACTTCGGCGACCCGGTCATCCGCTTCGAGCCAGGACTTGATGGCGTCTTTCAGTGCCGAGCCGTTGCTGGGAGCTCCGATGACTATGCGCATGAGTGGTCCAATCCGGCGAGCGCTGACTGCGTCTCGTCATGGTCGCGTATCGGCCGTGAATCCAGCCTAGCTTTGGGGCGTCGAGCGCGTGCCGCTCGACGCGCGACTCATGGTGTTACTGGCGCCTCGCTCGTCTCCGTCGGAACAACTGGTGAGAATTCGATGCCGAGTTGTCGCGCCGCGGCTTGTAGTTTCTTGTCCCGCGTCCATAACAACGCGCCCTCAGTCAGCAGCACTGATGCAAGTAGGTAGGCACCCACGAGGCTGAGGCCGTCGCCGTATAACTGTCTGCTCTCGATGAGGTGCATGACCTCGGCGTGAGTGGCGCGTTCGGCCGACGGCAACCCCGCCAGTGAGCCGACCAGTTCTGCGCGGTTCCGCAGACCTCCGAGGGCGAGTTCGCCCAGAACCATCGGGTGGTGGAGCACGGAGGAGCCATCGAGGAGCCCGACGAGCACGGGATCGGACCGATGCAGATGATCGATCCAGACTGAGGTATCGACCAGAATCACAGTTCAGGCAACCCGCCTGCGCGGCGCGGTCGCCGCACGCGTATCGGTGCCACCGAGCAACGCCAACCGCCGGGCACTTTCGCGCTCGATCAGCGCCTCGAGCCCCAGCCGGATAAGCGTGGAGCGCTCCTCACGACCGGTCAGTTCCGCGGCTCTCGCTACGAGTTCGTCATCCACTGTGACCGTTGTACGCATCGCTTCCTCCGCATAAAATTTAGCACCGATTGCTGCTGTCAGCGATGCGTCGCCCTTCCCTTGCAGGGGGTACGCGGGATGACCAGGAGACGCGACCTGCGCGATCCTCGGATCGTCTGGCGGGTGGGGACGAAGCAGGCCCAGCGGCTCGGAGTCGTCAAGCGGACGGCCTCGCATGGATCTCGCGGCGCGTCACTCATCGCACTCCCTAGCGCTATTGAGTGAGCGCTTCTGTCGGCGCGTGCGGCATCCTGAGGCTCCAGATTGGCCAGCTCTTCAATGTCTCAACCTCTTCAAGGCCTAGCTCTGAGATCGCAAGTTCGAGTTCCTCACTCTCCTCGAGCAGGATGAGCATGCAGGCTTCCAGCAGACCCGCCTGTTTCTCGTTCCTACTCAGACTCCGCCGGGCGGCCCGCATCTCGCGTCGATCATCGTCACTGAGTGACGCCAGGCGGGTCTTCGTCTGCCACCAGTTGATCCGGTGTATGAGCGAATCTACGTCCTCAGACAGCAACCAATCGCAAAGACTCGCTGCGCCTTGAAGCAAGTAGTTGCGGTGCCGCTCATCCGTCGTCAGATCGGAAGCGGACAGAAGGCGAAGCACCGTCAGGTTTGCCTTGTTGAGCGCGCCGGAGCGGTCAGCGAGCGCCGAGTAACACGAGACAATATCGCCCAGTCTGAGATTCAGTATGAGAGCCATGTCCTCCGGAGTCACTGTCTCGTACACAGTCCCCCATTCGACGGGCTCCGCCGTTCCAACTCCATCTAGTCGATAGATTCGGAACTGCTCCCGCTTGCCGGGGTCGAACGGGTCGATTATCCGCCGGTGCCCTTCCTCCTCCGCGGGCAAGACGATCACCATCAGCTTGTGCGGCCCCAACGAAATGTCCAGTCGTCCGGTTCCGTCAGAAGTCCCGCGCACAGGGCGGTTCTCGACAATCCCCTGGTGAAAAGCGAACAGCATCCGCTTCATACCCTCGTCGAGACTCAGCTCCGCAGTTACCGCGTCATCAATGCCGAGCTCATCGAAGAGTTCGATGAGATGAAAGAGCTGAGTGCGAACGACTTCGAGCTCTGCGGCAAGTCGCGAGTCGCCCTCGTGCGGCAGGTGCGACTGCCCGCCGATGACCAAGGGGGTACCGCTTGCGGCAGCGAGCACGAAGTCGATGTTCTTCACTTGATCGCGAAAGGACCCGTCACGTGTAAGGTTCAGGTTCGCATTGATCACACTCTCCTCGACCTTGAGGCGAAGTTCCAGGCCTGCGGACAACCGCACGCGAAGAGTCTCCTCGTCGATGCGACGCCCTGATCCCCCCGAGAACTCGATGCCCCCGCAAGATATCGATACCGCCAGTTCCCTCTCGGTGTACTCCTGGGGGAACACCTCGAGGTCGATGTCCAGAGGTACCTCTACCCCGCCCGGCAGATGGGCTACGACGACGTAGTCCGTTTCCGCAAGTGCAAGGCGCGTTGGACGAGATTCGTCGAAACCGATAAGCGAGTGGACCGTCAAACTCTCGGCCTTCTCCAAAAGGTGGCCATTCCCGCCGATGGACGCGCTCTGCGAGCGCCCGTCCCAAGCGAGACGAACGATCCGCTCGATAGCGGTGGTATTTTCGGGGAGTCGCGTGAGCTTTATGGAGAACGTCTTCTGCTCTCTTGGACTCGTCGTCAGCAGGCGATCGATCTTGAACGGAAGCAACATCGCATAGTAGACCTCCCGCTGCTCACCGCCCGCGCGCATCGGAACGTAGAAGTAGATGCCGCCCCCGTGGTTGCGGAAGAAGCGGAGCACTTCCCGTTCGACGCTGAACGACTGCGTGTCGCGCGAGGCTTTGATCTTCTTTGGGGTAACTCGTCCTTTTACTTGGACAGGCACGCGCCCGCTGTGCGTTTTCTTGGTGTGAGTCTCGGAGCTGTAGAAGTCGATGTGGCCGTCCGTGATAGGAGTTCGATCTCCGGACGCGATCTCGGGGCTCAACCGCGGGCAAGCTGCGATGCGGTCACTGACGGCGTTCACGGCAAACAGCTCTACGGACATCTGCTCATCATCCGGCAAGGGCGCGAAGCGTCCCGAACCTAAAACGCGGCGTGTTGGGCGAAGCTGCTCACAGTCGATCGCACAGCGTCCAACCTTCCTTCGGGGGAGATGTGCGGCTATCTACGCTTCTACAGAGCCGACATCCATCGAACAGACAGCGTCTGGAGCTCTCCCGCAAATACCAGCTCAGTGGACCCGCCGCCGAGATTCGGATCGCTCAGAGTCTGAATCGATGCCATGCGAAACTCCACCATTTTCGCGATGCACTTCAATGAAGACGAAATCCAAGATATTGGTACTCCTTGGCACTAGCTCTCCTCAACTTGCTTGTAGAAATTTTGCAGTCCCCCTACGAGAACGAGCAGCACGATGAAAAGGGTCCACGCGCCAAATAGGATCCAAGCGACCCAAGCCCAGAGGCCGACGCTCCCTTGCGCCCAGGTAACGAGGAAGAAAGAGATCGCAGCGCCGACGATGGAAACTACGACGATCGCGGCGAGGTTGGCCCCGTTCAGCTTCCTGGACCGCCGATCAGTGAGCAGTTGGATCTCGCTGTCGAGCAGAGCGTCCATCCGCTTAGCAGCGCTCGAGCCGTCTCTCAGCAGCCCCCTGAGCTGAGCGTGTCGGCGAACGCGCCGGTACTGACGCCCACCCGCTTCTCGCGACGTCAGCGGACCGATCACTCCAAGCAGAACCGGGACAAAGAGCGCGCTCAGTACCGCGAGGTTACCTTGCAACCACCCCATCACCACCCCCAGCCAGTCCACGGCTACTTCAACCTGCGTGAGGTCGCCAGATATCCCAACAGACGGAGTTCGTACGATTGTTTCGCCGGACGAATCGCTACTTGAGGCACGTCGCCTCCTTTCTGAGACTGATGAAGCGTCAAGTGTTCATCTGTCGCTGAGCTCGGCGACCTCGCCGTCGAATACGAGCATCTAATTTGAGGCTCGGTGTCGACGCAACCGTAGCTCTCTAGCGAGTCGATGGACTCAACGACCTGTATCTAAGAATTTTCTCCTGACATCGCTGGCAAAGCCTTCGACTTTTTGTTGATTCTTGAAGAAGGACATCGCGAAACCGCCTGCGTTTGCCCCTTCGTGAAGTTCGACCACGAGGGTCGCCAATCGCTCAACCTTCGCTTGCTCCTGGAGGAGCCAAGCTTCGACATTCCATTCAATATCCGAGAAGTGAGCCCCATTGTTCCGCGCGTATTGCATGAGCAGAGCACACGAGACGTAGACAGAGTTCTTCAGGATATTCTGCGCGCGCGATTCCCAATCCTTGGAAACCGAATCCAAGGTTGCGTTGGCCGCACGCCAAAACCTCACAGCGTTATACATCGTGGCAGCGTCTAATCCCCTTGGGAATAGTTCTAGGTATGGGCTCGAGTTCAGATCCGACCACATACGGCCGATTTCCCTCTTGGCTCGCGTCGCATTACCCTCGCCCGTAAAGCAGGCTAGGGCGCGTGTTGCCTCTTCCAAATCGAACGTGAAGCTGAATTCGTCGGGGTCCTGCGCCTGCCCCGTCCGGAACGAGTACTGAACGCCCTCCGCCAGCAGGATGTCGCTGAGCTCCTGTTGGAATGCGTCTAACGAAACGAACTCGCGGTTCGACACCTGATTCTGCGTGTTCGTGTATCTCGTAACCTGCTGCTCGAAGTTTACGGAGTGATCTTCTGTGGAAATGACACGCACGGTGACTCGAACATCATCCAACGGGATGCCTGAGCGAAGGCTGCGTGCGAGAGCACCAGAGGTTTGTGCGCCGTTAACAACGCTCAAACCTTTCAACGAAAACATCTCATTGGCACTCCGAGGATTCGTACGTCGACAACTGATCGAGTTCGCGACAATGGTGATTCCATTGTTGTAGTACCAGAAATCTGACGGCGAATTGCGCAGAGTGTCATCGAGTATTTCGTTCGTTTCCGTCTGACGAAGAATTGCGCGAATGTTCTTGTCGAAAAGGCGTTCGTTGAAGGACTCCACTAAGTTCGCGAGTTGCTCGCCGGCGACAATACCCATGATCTCAGAGCGGTAATCGGTCATAGTCACCCAGCGCTCGAACGTAAGTTCGTAGTCTGGCGCCCCCAAGCCGCTCGCAATGTTCCGATGATCGAAGTTCTCGCGTAGGCCCTGATAGCGAAATTCGAGAATGTCGCCCGAAGAATTCACGTCCTGCATCAACTGGTCGCTCAACTGTTTAGCGTCTTCATTCGGTCCCTGGGATCCGAGGTGCGAATAAATTGCGACCACCTTGATGTCGCTCTCGAGCGCCTCCTCAAACTCGGCTCGGCGCTTCCTTGCTTTGGCGCCGAGTCTGTTCCAGTCCCAGTCAAGGAACAATCGGATGCCGTTCGCGAACTTCATCACCTCAGTCGGACTGGGAGAACCCGCGGACGTCTTAGCCTGCACGACGTAGACCTCACCGCGCGCCAGGGAGATGCCGATGGCATCGATGCCAGCGTCGCCCGACTCGTCCACGACGGATTTGCAAGACTCTTCGACGGGGATCTTGGCGTTCGCGGCGACTGTCATTGCGGCTAGGGCACGCGAGGTTCGTGTTTTCGCTTGCTCGTCTGCCGAATGCTGCAGACAATCAGTCATATCGATGGATGGCCCGAAATCCTCTTCAAGACGCTTGCGAATCTGTCGTTCCTGAAGTTCCATCTCGGTCCTTTCACCACCTGCGAGGTCGAGCCAACCTTAGTGGAATGAAGATGTTCCTCTAGTCGGACCGGCAGCCCAAAATTGACTGAACCGCGTTTACGGATCCCCATCGGACGAGGGCAGCCTCCTTTGCCAGGAAAATGGCGAGCTCAAAGCCTGTTGTTTAGCTGTGGCGGAACTCAACCACGTCGCCATCCTGCATGACGTAGTCCTTGCCCTCGATGCGGGCCTTGCCCTTCGCGCGGGCCTCGGCGATTGAACCGGTCTCGACGAGGTCGTCGAAGCCGATGACCTCCGCCTTGATGAAGCCCTTCTCGAAGTCGGTGTGGATGACCCCCGCAGCCTGCGGGGCTTTCCAGCCCTTGTGGATGGTCCAGGCGCGCGACTCCTTCGGTCCAGCCGTCAGGTAGGTCTGCAGGCCGAGCGTGTCGAAGCCGATGCGGGCGAGCTGGTCGAGGCCACTCTCCTCCTGCCCGGTGCTCGCGAGCAGCTCTGCGGCATCCGCTGCATCGAGGTCGATGAGCTCGGACTCGAGCTTCGCGTCAAGGAAGATCGCCTTCGCCGGAGCGACCAGGGCTGCGAGCTCCGCGAGCTTCGCGGCATCGCCGAGGATCGCCTCATCGACGTTGAACACGTAGATGAACGGCTTCGTCGTGAGGAGGCCGAGTTCGCGAATGAGCTCCAGGTCGATGGAGGATGCCGAGACCGGCTTCCCCTCGTTCAGCCACGCCACCGCGGCCTTCGCGGCTTCGAGCACGGCAGGCTCGGTGCGCTTGGTCTTGACCTCTTTCTCGTACCGCTCGACGGCCTTGTCGAGGGTCTGCAGGTCGGCCAGGATCAGCTCGGTATTGATGGTCTCCATGTCGGATGCGGGGTTGACGGCGCCGTCGACGTGCACGACATCCGCATCACTGAAGCCACGGATGACCTGCGCAATCGCGTCGGCCTCGCGGATGTTCGCCAGGAACTTGTTGCCGAGCCCCTCGCCGACGGATGCACCCTTGACGATGCCCGCGATGTCGACGAACGAGACAGGCGCCGGCAGGATCCGTTCGCTGTGGAACAGCTCGGCGAGGGTCTCTAGGCGCGGGTCGGGGAGGTTCACGACGCCGACGTTCGGCTCGATGGTGGCGAAGGGGTAGTTCGCCGCGAGCACCTGGTTCTTGGTGAGCGCGTTGAAGAGGGTGGACTTGCCGACATTCGGGAGTCCGACGATTGCAATAGTGAGAGCCACGAGGCTCCATCGTACCGGGGTCTACGGACGGGCAGCGCGAAAGCAGAAGGTGCGGTAGGGCAGTTCGAAGGTGTCTCGTCCAGCGATGCCAGGGTCGCTCGCGACCAGGTCGCGGATGCCGTCGAAGACCTCCGCCCGACGGGCCTCCTCGGCCGTGATGATGTAGCTGCGCGACGCCGCGAGAGTGAGTAGCCCGTCGAGACTCGTCGTCATGCTCCAGTCGCAGGTGAAGCGCTCGGTGCGGCCGAAGGGTGCGCCGATCGTGACCTCCTGCTGCATTGCCGTCTCCGCCGCACTGCCACCCATGATTTCGCCAAGCCGCTTCACCCACGGCACGCTCTCGTCGCGGATGTTCCACACCAGCGCGAGCGAACCACGCGGCTTCAGAACACGGGCCGCCTCGGGCAGCGCCAGGGACTCATCCACCCAGTGCCAGGACTGGGCGGCGGTGATGAGGTCGACGCTGGCATCCGGCAGTGGAAGCGCCTCCGCCGTGCCCTTGAGCGAGTGCACGGACGGCAGCGCATCGGCGAGCGCGGCGCGCATCACGTCGTCCGGTTCGACCGCTATCGTCTCCAGCCCGCGAGCCACGAGTGACCGTGTGAACTTGCCGGTGCCGGCACCGAGGTCGAGAGCGATGCGCGTTCTCGGCGGCACGAGCCAGTCGACGGCCTCACGCGGGTAGCTCGGCCGCGCGCGCTCGTACTCGTCGACCACCCTGCCGAAGGAGTTCGCCTGCTCGACGAAGCGCTGCTCATCCATCACTCCATCTTGCATCGCCGCGCCGGACGCCGACCGCCGCACTTCATAACTCAGGCAGAATCGCCAGCGGACGCCCCACCCGGGTCGCCCGCGCGCGATTCGAGACACATTGCCTGAGTTACGAACAGCGGGCGGGTCGCGCCACCCTCGTCGGACGTGCGTGAGACGATGCGGGAATGGCCGTCGACTTCACCGCAATTGACTTTGAAACCGCCAACTCCTCGGGCGCATCCGCCTGTTCGGTCGGGCTCGTGAAGGTGCGGGATGGCGACGTCGTCGACAAGAGCTACTGGCTGATCAAGCCCCCGCTCGGCCACGATGCGTTCAACGAGTGGAACATCCGCATCCACGGCATCATGGCGGCGGATGTCGTGGACGCCCTGCTCTGGAGCGAGCAACTACCGCAACTGGTCGCCTTCGCCGGTGGTGACCTGCTCGTCGCCCACAACGCATCCTTCGACATGGGTGTCATCAGCGCCGCGTGCCAGGCCAGCTATGTGGAGACGCCGTCGTTCTCCTACCTGTGCAGCCTCCAGGTGGCGCGCAAGACCTACAACCTCGACTCCTACCGCCTGCCGGTGGCCGCGATGGCGGCAGGCTTCGAGGACTTCGACCACCACAACGCGCTCGCGGATGCCGAGGCCTGCGCCGCGATCATGGTGCACGCGGCGAGGCGCCACGACGCATCCGATCTCGCGCAGCTCTCGGCCATCACGGGCGCACGCATCGGGGCGATCGGTGCAGCGGCGGCCGACACCCGCGCGATGGCGCTCGGCTAGCGCGGCGTAAACGGGGCCAATGCGTCCCGAATGAGTCGACGCGTCGGCCCCGAATGGACGGATCGGCCCATTTCACGCACAGCCCCTTCCACAGGCTCAGGGAACGTCGGTCAGTGGTTCTCGGGGAAGCCCAGGTTGATCCCGCCGTGCGAGGGGTCGAGCCAGCGCCTCGTGACGGCCTTCTCCTGTGTGAAGAAGCGCACTCCATCCGAACCGTAGGCCTTGGTGTCGCCGAACATCGAGGCCTTCCAGCCGCCGAACGAGTGGTACGCCACGGGCACCGGGATCGGCACGTTGATGCCGATCATGCCGACCTGAATCTCGCGCTGGAACTTGCGGGCAGCCCCGCCGTCGTTCGTGAAGATCGCCGTGCCGTTGCCGTAAGGTCCACTGTTGATGAGCTCGATGCCCTCGTCGAAGGTCTCGACGCGCACGACCGAGAGCAGCGGCCCGAAGATCTCATCGACATAGACCTTGGATGCGACCGGCACGCGGTCGAAGAGGGTCGGGCCGAGCCAGAAGCCGTCTGATTCGCCGTCGGGGCGCGCATCGCGACCATCCACGACGACGGTCGCGCCGTCGGCCGCCGCGAGCTCGATGTATCCCGACACCTTGTCGCGGTGCTCCTTGGTGATGAGCGGACCGAGGTCGCAGGAGCGCAGGCCGTCACCGATGACGAGGCCCGACATCCGCTCGGCGATCTTTGCGACCAGTTCGTCAGCGATCGACTCGACCGCCACGAGCACGCTGATCGCCATGCAGCGCTCGCCCGCGGAGCCGAAGCCGGCGTTGACCGCGGCGTCCGCGGCGAGGTCGAGGTCCGCATCAGGGAGAACCAGCATGTGGTTCTTCGCGCCGCCGAGCGCCTGCACCCGCTTGCCCTGCTTCGCCGCGTTCTCGTAGATGTAGCGCGCGATCGGGGTCGATCCGACAAAGGAGATGGATGCGACATCCGGGTGCTCGAGAAGCGCGTCGACCGCGACCTTGTCACCGTGCACCACGTTGAAGATGCCGTCGGGCAGGCCTGCCTCGGTGAACAGCTCGGCCATCCAGTTGGCGGCGGACGGGTCCTTCTCCGACGGCTTCAGCACGACGGCGTTGCCCGCCGCGATCGCGATCGGGAAGAACCACAGCGGCACCATGGCCGGAAAGTTGAACGGGCTGATGATCGCGGCGACGCCGAGCGGCTCGCGAGTCGTGTAGACGTCGACGCCGGTCGAGACGTTCTCGCTGTACTCCCCCTTCATGAGGTGCGGGATGCCTGCCGCGAACTCGACGACCTCGAGGCCGCGCGCGATCTCGCCCATCGCATCCGAGAGCACCTTGCCGTGCTCGGCGGTGAGGATGCGCGCCAGGTCCTCCCTGCGCTCGTTGAGCAGCTCGCGGAATCGGAAGATGATCGCCTGTCGCTTGGCGAGCGAGGTCTCGGCCCACTGCGGGAACGCGGCCTTTGCTGCGGCGACGGCGGTGTCGACGTCGCCAACTGTGGCGAGTCGCACCTCCTTCTGCACGGTGCCGCGGGCGGGGTTGTACACGGGTGAGGTGCGCGACGATTCGCCTTCGAATGACGTGCCAGAAAGCCAGTGATTCAGGATGTCCATGGCGCCATGCTAGCTGCGGATGAGGGACCCGCGACCGTGAACCGACCGACCGTATTGTTCCCGAAATGTTCGCATCGGCGGCGGTCCGCCGCGACTGGGTCGCTCGCGGAATTGTCGTCGGCCGCTGCCACACTGGAGGCATGGACTCCATCGCGCCACTCATCATCGGCCTCGTCATCGGCATCGTGCTGGGCGGCGTGCTCGGCTGGGTGCTCGCGCGCGGTCGTCGTACAGTCGACACAGCCGGTCCGGCCGTGCTCGAGGCGCAGCATCAGATGGCGCTCGCGGAGCTGAAGGTGCAGGAGCAGTCGGCGCAGGCGACACTGTCCGCCGAGTTGGCATCCGTGCAGGCGACGGCGACGGCGTTGCGGGAGCAAGTGGTCGGTCTGCAGGACCAGCACCGAGAGATCCTGGAGCGCCAGCGCACCGAACAGGCGGCGGCGGCCGAGCGAGAGCGCGCCGAGAGCAAGGTGTTGCAGTTGCTCACGCCCGTGCAGGAGAGCCTGCGCACGATGCAGCACAAGGTCACCGAGCTCGAGACGCAGCGCCAGCAACAGCACGGCGAACTCACCCAGCAGTTGAGGTCGGCCACCGAGTCCGAGGAGCGGCTGCGCAGCACGGCCGAGGCCCTGGCCTCGGCGCTCAAGAGCAACAGCACGCGCGGCGTCTGGGGCGAGACCCAGCTGCGCAACGTCGTGCAGGCGGCGGGCCTCATCGAGCGCGTCGACTTCGACGTGCAGTCGAGCATCACCTCGGATGCGGGGGCCGGCCGCCCAGACATGGTCGTGCACCTGCCGGGCGGCAAGAATATCGCCGTGGACGCCAAGGTTCCCTTCAACGCCTATCTCGAGGCGAGCGGAATCCCCGTCACCGCGACCGGAGAGGAGGGAGCGAAGCGCGAACAACTCATCCGGCAGCACGTCAAAGCTCTGCGCGCCCACGTCGACACCCTCTCGAGCAAGGCCTACTACGACGGCCTCGATGCCTCGCCAGAGCTCGTCATCGCGTTCATCCCAAGCGAGTCGCTCGTCTCGAGCGCGATGGAGGCCGACCCCTCGATCATGGACTATGCGTTCAACAAGCGGGTCGCCCTGGCCTCCCCCGTCACGCTGTGGTCGGTGCTCAAGACCGTCGCGTTCAGCTGGCAACAGAACGTGCTCACCGAAGACGCCAAGCTGCTCTTCGACCTCAGCCGCGAGCTCTACGGCAGGCTGTCGAAGCTCTCGGAGCACGTGGAGAAGCTCGGACGCTCGATCGAGCGCAGCGTGAAGGACTACAACAACTTCGTCGGTTCCCTCGAGCGGCAGGTGCTGCCGAGCGCGCGCAAGCTGAGCGCGCTCGACGAGTCGAAGGTGCTCGGCACCCTCAGCGGCATCGAAGAGGCACCGCGCGAGCTCACCGCGTTCGAGCTCACCGCTGAGCTGGCCAGCGAATAGCCAGGACGCGAGCTAGACCCACTTCTCGGCGAGGTGGTCGGCGGAGACTCGGCGGATCGTTCCCGACTTGCCGCGCAGCACGATGCTCTCCGTGTGGATGACGGCACCCAACTTGCGCACACCGCCGACGAGCTGGCCATCCGTGACGCCCGTCGCCACGAAATAGGTGTTGTCGCTGCGCACCAGGTCGTCCCCGTCGAGCACGCGATCGAGATCGTGGCCGGCGTCGATGGCGCGCTGCCGCTCCTCGTCGTCCTTGGGGTGCAGCTTGGCCTGGATCACGCCGCCGAGCGCCTTGAGCGCGCACGCGGTGATGATGCCTTCCGGAGTGCCTCCGATGCCGACGCACATGTCGATGCGCATGTTGTCGTCCCTGGCCGCATTGATGCCGCCGGCCACATCCCCGTCGAGGATCAGCCGCGTGCCCGCACCGGCCGCTCGGATCTCGTCGATGAGCTCGAGGTGCCGCGGGCGATCCAGCACGGCCACCGTCATGTCGGCGACATCCTTGTGCTTCGCCTTGGCGAGCGCCCGGATGTTCTCGCCGATCGGCCTGAGCAGGTCGATGACCCCGCGACCCTCGTGCCCGGTGACGATCTTGTCCATGTAGAAGACCGCGCGCGGGTCGTACATGCTGCCGCGGTCGGCCACGGCGATCATCGACAGCGCGTTCTGTCTGCCGGATGCGGTGAGTGAGGTTCCGTCGATCGGGTCCACCGCGATGTCGCAGGTCGGCCCGTGACCGTTGCCAACGTGCTCCCCGTTGAACAGCATCGGCGCGTGATCCTTCTCGCCCTCGCCGATCACCACCACGCCGTCGAAATTGACCGTGCCGAGAAAGGTGCGCATGGCATCCACGGCCGCACCATCGGCAGCGTTCTTGTCGCCCCGCCCGATGAAGGGCACGGCGCGAATGGCCGCAGCCTCGGTCGCCCGCACCAGCTCCATTCCGAGGTTGCGGTCCGGTTGCAGGTACATGCTGTCGGTATTCGGGGTCATGGTTTAAGCCTAGGCAGAGGCCGCTCCGAGCCGCCGGGCGGTTGCGCCCCCGGGCTGCGAAAGATCGTGGCTTCTTTAGAGAAGGCGACATTTGCGCGGCTCCGTCGCGACGCCCCTGTTACGAGGAGCACGGCGAGTAAGAGGAGGCCGAGCCCGCTCCGATAGACTCGTTCGCGGATATTCCAGCTACCGAGGAGACGTCATGCCTATCGCAACCCCTGAGCAGTACGCAGAAATGCTCGACAAGGCAAAGGCCGGCGGATTCGCCTACCCGGCGTTCAACGTTTCCTCCTCCCAGACCATCAACGCCGTGCTCCAGGGGCTGACCGAGGCCGGCTCCGACGGCATCATCCAGGTCACCACCGGTGGCGCGGACTACTTCGCAGGCCAGACCGTCAAGAACCGCGCATCCGGAGCACTCGCCTTCGCGGCCTTCGCGCACGAGGTGGCCAAGAACTACCCGATCACCGTCGCGCTGCACACCGACCACTGCCCCAAGGATGCTCTGGCCGGCTTCGTGCTGCCGCTGATCGAAGCGTCCGAGGCCGAGGTCAAGGCTGGCCGCAACCCGATCTTCCAGTCCCACATGTGGGACGGCTCTGCGGTGCCGCTCAGCGAGAACCTCGAGATCGCCAAGGAGATCCTGCCGCGCATGAAGGCGATCAACGCGATTCTCGAGGTGGAGATCGGCGTCGTCGGCGGCGAAGAGGATGGCGTGAGCCACGAGATCAACGAGCACCTGTACACGACACTGGATGACGCGATCGCGACGGTGGAGGCGCTCGGCTTCGGCGAGAACGGCCGCTACATGTCCGCGCTCACCTTCGGGAACGTGCACGGCGTGTACAAGCCAGGCAACGTGAAGCTGCGTCCCGAGCTGCTCGGCGAGATCCAGGCCGGCATCGCCGAACGGTACGGATTAACTGCAACGAACGGCAAGGGCGCCAAGCCGCTCGACCTCGTCTTCCACGGCGGATCGGGATCCACGGACGAGGAGATCGCCACCGCGGTCGCGAACGGCGTGGTGAAGATGAACGTCGACACCGACACGCAGTACGCATTCAGCCGGGCCATCGCCGATAACGTGCTCAAGAACTACGACGGCTTCCTCAAGGTCGACGGCGAGGTCGGCAACAAGAAGGTGTACGACCCGCGCGCCTGGGGCAAGGTCGCCGAGACCGCCATGGCGCAGCGCGTCATCCAGTCGACCCAGCAGCTCGGTTCGGCCGGTCACTCCGGAAAGTAGCGCTCGCAGCCTCAGCCGTTCGAGGTGTCGGTTGCCGGCACCTCGAACCGCATGCTCATGAGGTTGCCCTCGCTCCAGGAGAGCCCCTCGAACGCAGTCTTGAGGGTGAGGTAATACGGCGCGAGGTGCATCGTGCGCCTGCCCTCCGGCAGTTCGAGGTCCATGCTCACGGCGACCGCCGTCGCGCCGCCGTCACGACCGCGCAACTCCACCAGGATCGCCTTCGACGCCGTCTCAGGCGAGTCGAGAATGGCGCTGAGGAGGCCGGTCAGGGCGGATCTCTGGGCCGCGTTCATGACATCCGCACGTCTCTCCGGGTCCATGACGACCACCGGCCGGCCCATGGCTAGCGTGTCGAGCCAGCTCGCGTTGGCGCTCGTGACGAGTTCGTCCCGCAGCCGGCGTGCAAGCTGCCCGGCCACGGCGCGATCCGTCGGCGTGACGGTTCCCGTCTCCGCGAGTCGCTCGAGAAACGGGGTTACTCGCGCGGTCAGGCGGGCGAGCGAGTGCGCGCTGACCGCGGACGCCGAGTCGTCAGCGGGCACCCGCGCGACATCCGTACGCTCGGCGAGCAGCCGCCGCATCGTGCGCACCACCGTGACGATGAACACGGATGACGCTGCCACGGCCAGGAGCGGAGTCGTCATCACCATGATCACGACGCTCCCTGCCGACCAGGGACCCGATCCCGCGGGGTACGCCGCGCAGCCGACCGCACCGACGGCGATGCTCGTGGCGAGGCCAAGTACAGCGAGTCGCCGAATGGAGACGTACGGGGCGAGCGACGCGATGGCCAGCGCGACCGCGCCAGGAGCCCACCACTGCTCCGGACGCTGACCGTCCGCCCCGAAGTTCAGCGCTGACAGCAGGTAGCCGCAGAGTGAGACCAGCAGCGCGAGTGACGAGGTTCGCCAGCCGATCGCGCCGCGCTTCGGTCTCGTGGCCACGTGGATGAGCACGCAGGCTGAGGTGCACACCGCGAGGGCGAGCAACTGCACGACGAGGGTGGCGGCATCGCTCTCACCGGTCACGATCATGCTCGAACCGAGCAGCAGGATGACACCGCCGAAGGCGAGAGGCGCGAACGGCGCGGTGAACCAGCTCAAGGGATCGATCGCCTGGGCGGTGCTCGCCTCCCGCGGACCCGCAACCCTGCGCCTCACGGCCGGGCCCTTCCTCGACGGGCACCGACAGCCACCGCGGGCACCGAGATCAACACGGAGGTGCCGTTGCCTGGTGACGACCAGACACGCACGTAGCCACCGACGGCCTCGACCCGCTGGACCACCGATACTCGGAGTCCGAGCCTGTCTTCCGACACAGCGTCGGGCTCGAATCCGACACCCTCGTCGATCACCATGATCGTGCTCTCGCCCGCATCCTGACCGAGGACGATCTGCGCGACCGCCACTCCGGCGTGCGCGAGCACGTTCTCAAGGCACGCCCGTGCGGCATCCACTGCCGCAACAGCGGCCGCAATGCTGGATCGAAGTGCGGCGTTGCTGTTGCCGCTCACGTGCACGGTCAGTCCGCGCCACTGAAGGTCGCTGACCACCGCTGCCAGCCGGTTACGCACGAGCGCCTCCGAACGATTCGCCTCGGCTGTCTCTGCACTCTGTGCCAGCCACTCGGCGCTCGTGAGGGTTGCCACGTCGCTGCGCAAGCGCTCGCGGGCGCGCTCGTCAAGCGCGTCCGGCGCGTTGATGACGAAAGCGAGGTCACTCAGCACCGTGTCGTGCACGATCGCCGCCGTCCGCAGCGCAGACTCGCGCTCGGCCACGATCCGCTCGCCCTGGCGTTCGACCGCCTCGAAGTCGGGCACGCGCCTGCGCTGACCGCGCTGGGCTAGCGCGAGCGCGAGGTACGAGGTGACGTAGAGGCCGAAGAGCAGCGTAGGCCCGAGACCCGGATGCAGTGGCTGAGCGGTGAGGCCGGCGGCGACGAACGATGCCGCAAAGGAGACCAGGTAGCCGAGGACGCACCACAGGATGCCGACAAGGGTGCTCGACGACAGGGAGCCCACGAGAACGAGTGCGACCGCCGGTCGATTGAGCAGGAACGTGGCGTCGGAGACGAGGCTCGGGTCTGCAGAGATGATGCCGACCTCGTAGGCGACGACGCAGACGCCACCGATCAGGAGGTACAGCGCGACGAGCCACGGCGCCGGCCGCAGTGCCGTGACTGCGAGCGCGCAACCCATCACGATCAGGGCGATGAACGGAACACCGAGTTGATCGCCCAGGCCCCGCCGGCCGAAGACGTCAAGGAGCACGGGAACGTCAAACACGATGACGGTGAGAGCGACCGCCCAGGTGCCGCGCGCGAGCGCACGATTGACGACGGCAGCGGCGGTGGCGCGCGGCAGCACAGCGATAGCCATTCGCACCCCCCGGTCGATCGCGCACAGTCGCGCTCAAGTCTGCCAGTGGCCGCGCGGCCGCTCGTACCCCCACAAGACGGACTATCCGGCGCGACGGTGCCGTGCGAGCACTACGCCTGCAGTGTGTTGATGTAGGCGACCAGGCCGGGGTCGCTCAGCATCGCGACGAGGGTGAGAGCGAGCGCGATCGCGCCTGCGACCACCGCGCCGATGATCGGCACGTACGCCGCCCGCCGATGGCGGCGCAGGAGGGTGACCGACACGGCGCAGCTGATGCCCCACACCACGATCGAGCTGATGTTCATGAGCAGCCCGAGCATCGAGGCGAGCGCCACCGGACCGTATCCGCCGGTGTAGCCCTGAAGCTCGTAGGTGCGGTTGAGGGTGTCCGGCAGGTTTGCGGCGCCGGGTATAGACAGCAACACCCAGACCAGCCCGATGGCCAGCAGCGTCACGGTCATCACGAGATCACGCGAACTGCGAACCTGCTGCGCGGTGCTCGGATGCACGTCCCGGGCGGCCGAGGCTTGCGCGAGGCTGGGACCGGACGGCGCCGCCGCCTGCACGGCGGGTGCAGAACGGTGGGTGCCCATCGCCCGCGCCTGTTCTTCGGGCGTCGCGTACTCGCCGTACTGGGGGCGCGGTCTGGAGTCGGTCACGGTCGCTGCCCTTCGCCCGCCGGTACTGCGGATGCGCGCCCGCCGAGCGCGCGGCCGTCCCGTGCGCCATCGGGTGCCTTGCGGAGTTCCTTGGGCAGCGAGAAGACGAGGTCCTCCTCCGCGGTCACGACCTCCTCCACGGAGCCGTAGCCGGCATCCGCGAGGTCGTCGAGCACCTCTCGAACCAGCAGCTCGGGAACCGAGGCACCCGAGGTGACGCCGACTGTGGCTACGCCATCGAGCCACTCCTGACGGATCTCGCTCGCGAAGTCCACGCGATACGCGGCCCTCGCGCCATGTTCGAGAGCGGCGTCGACCAGGCGCAGGGTGTTGGAACTGTTGGCGGAGCCGACGACGATCACGAGTTCTGCCTCAGCGGCCACGCGCTTGATGGCGACCTGACGGTTCTGTGTCGCGTAGCAGATGTCATCGCTCGGCGGATCCTGCAGGCGGGGGAAGCGCTCGCGCAGCAGCCGAACCGTCTCCATCGTCTCGTCCACACTGAGCGTGGTCTGCGAGAGCCAGACAAGACGCTCGTCGTCGTCGATGTCAAGCACGGGGACATCCGCGGGCCCATTGACGAGCACGATGCGTTCTGGAGCATGGCCCATCGTGCCCTCGACCTCTTCGTGGCCCGCGTGGCCGATCAGGAGGATGCGGAAACCGTCGCGTGCGAATCTGCTCGCCTCGCGATGAACCTTCGTGACAAGCGGGCAGCTCGCGTCAATCGCCAGGAGTCCGCGATCTTCCGCTGCCCGCACGACCGCGGGCGAGACGCCATGCGCCGAGAAGACTATGTGGGCGCCGGTCGGAACCTGATCAACATCGTCGACGAAGATGGCCCCCTGCCGCTCGAGTGTGGCGACGACGTGCCGGTTGTGCACGATCTGCTTGCGCACGTAGACCGGCGCGCCATAGCGCTCAAGCGCCTTCTCGACCGCGACGACCGCCCTATCGACGCCGGCGCAGTAGCCGCGCGGCGCAGCGAGCAGCACGCGCTTGGTGCCCTCGATCGGGAGGTCGCGCAGCGGACCACGGAGCGCGGGCATCCGAGGAATCGGGAGGTGCTCGGCCATGGTGCCGTTCGAGATGGTTCCCACCACGCCAGTCTACGAGTGGCGGCACGGCAGAGTCTGGGAGCGAGGCTCCTCCACAGCCGCAGATGCGCGGCTGCCCCCCGCGCGCGACGCACCGCTGTGGGCGCCATCCCGTAGCCTGAATCCATGACGATCATCGACGCCCCGTCCACCGTCGATGCGCCCTGGCCGGTTGCGCTGCTCTCCCAGAAGATCAAGGGCTGGATCGATCGCCTCGGCAGCGTCTGGGTGGAGGGCGAGATCACGCAGTGGGGTGTGTCCGGCGGCAACGTGTACGGCAAGCTCCGGGATCTCGCCGCAGACGCCACGGTCGGGTTCACTGTGTGGTCGTCCGTGAGGGCGAAGCTGCCAGACGACCTCAAGCAGGGCGACCGGGTCGTCGCGCTCGTGAAGCCCAACTACTGGGTCAAGGGCGGCACGCTCACCATGCAGGTGTTCGAGATGCGTCACGTCGGGCTCGGCGACCTGCTCGAGCGGCTCGAGCGCCTTCGGCAGACTCTCCGCGCCGAGGGGCTCTTCGATGTGGCGCGCAAGAAACCACTGCCGTTCCTGCCGGCCTGCATCGGTCTCGTCACCGGCAAAGATTCGGATGCCGAAAAAGACGTGCTGCGCAACGCCCAGTTGCGCTGGCCGGCGGTGCAGTTCCGCGTCGCCCACGCCGCGGTGCAGGGCGATCGAGCGGCGGCCGAGGTGACGGCGGCGCTGCTGCGTCTCGACGCGGACCCGGAGGTCGACGTGATCATCGTCGCCCGCGGCGGCGGAGACTTCCAGAACCTACTCGTCTTCAGCGACGAGTCGCTCGTGCGCACGGCGGCGGCCTGCGTCACGCCCATCATCAGCGCGATCGGCCACGAGGCCGACCGACCGCTGCTCGACGACGTCGCCGACCTGCGAGCGTCTACTCCCACCGACGCGGCGAAACGCGTGGTGCCCGATGTGGCCGAGGAACTCGATCGCACCCAGCAGGCCAAGGCCGTGATGCGTCGCAGGATCACTACCCTGGTCTCGCACGAGGTCGAGCGACTCGAGCAGTTGCGCTCACGCCCCGTGCTGGCGAGTTCCGCCTGGCTCGTCGACTCGCGCGCCGAGGAACTGTCACGCTACGTCGGCCGCGGCACGGAACTCATCGAACTCGCGCTCGAGCGCTCGCATCGCCGCGTTGGCGAGCTGCGATCCGAACTGCGGGCGCTCTCGCCGCAGCGCACCCTCGACCGCGGGTATTCCATCGCGCAGCTGCCTAACGGCTCCGTGCTGAGGAACGAAAAGGATGCCACGCCCGGTACGCTCCTCCTCCTCACGCTCGCCGACGGCAAGGTTTCCACCACCGTCGACGCTTAGCCCAGGTGGCCGTATCCCGGCTCGATAGAATGGGGTCGTGAAAGACTCCCCGGAACCCGGCAACTCAGACGTCGCGGCACTGAGCTACGAGCAGGCGCGCGACGAACTCGTGCGCGTCGTCGGCGAGCTGGAACAGGGCTCCTCCACGCTCGAGCAGTCGCTCGCCCTCTGGGAACGCGGCGAAGCGCTCGCCCAGCGCTGCGAGGAATGGCTCATCGGCGCCCGCGCGCGCCTCGATGCCGCGCGCAGCGCATCCGGCAGCGCCTCGAATGGCGGCGCCGCGGCCGGGGACGACTAGTCCGCGCAGAATGAACACCTCCCCTCACAACTCCCAGCCCGGGCACAACGCCCGGCCCACGCAGATACCCCAGCTCACCCAGCAGCGCATCGTCGCCGAACTCGGCCGTCCCGAGACGCCGGAGGAGACCGCCGCTCGAAAGGCGGAGAACTCGCGCAAGCACCGCGCGAACCAGACGCTTTTCAACCTCGTGCTCGCCCTCGCGGCCTCGCTTGCGATCGTGCTCTTCCTCGTGCTCGTGGTTGTGCGTCCATCCACCGACTCTGCACCGCGCGTCGACTATCAGAAGGTCGCCGCGGATGCGCAGCCCACGGTCTCCGAGCCGCTCGCGAGCCCGACGCTGCCCAAGGACTGGAGCGCGAATTCCGCGCGACTGCGCAAGGGCCCGGATGGCGTGCTCAGCTGGACCATCGGATTCATCACGCCCACGCCCCAGTACATCGGCCTCGTGCAGGGTGTGAAGGCGAATCCGAGCTGGATTTCGAACCAGGTCAACGGCACCAGACCCACGGGCAGACAGACGATCGACGGCATCGAGTGGACGACCTACGACCGCCGCTCGGCGAGCGCACAGGCCGGCAAGGATTCCGACGACTACGCCTACTCGATGACGGCAACGCGGGGCAAGAGCAGCTTCGTGCTGCACGGCTCTGCAGATGATTCCGAGTTCCACACCCTCGCGGAGGCACTCGCCACACAGCTCAAGAATGACGCCAACAACTAGAGAAGAGATGGATACGCAGATGAACGGAACTGGCACCGAAGCACCCCTCACCCCCGCAACCGCATGGGACGAGATGACCCGCGGCAACGAGCGGTTCATCACGGGAGCTCCGCGCCATCCGCGACAGGACTCCGAGCGCAGGGCCGAACTGCTCACCCTGCAGGAACCGCACGCCGTACTCTTCGGCTGCAGCGATTCGCGCGTCACCGCCGAGATCATCTTCGACAAGGGCATCGGCGACCTGTTCGTCGTGCGCAACGCCGGCCACGTCGTCACCGAGTCCTCGCTCGGCTCGATCGAATACGGGGTCGCGATCCTGGGCGTGCCCCTGCTCATCGTGCTTCGCCACGAGGGCTGCGGTGCCGTGCGTGCCGCGATCGACTCCGAAGCCCCGGATGCGACTCCGCTGCCCCCGCACATCAACTCCCTCGTCGAGCAGATTGTCCCGGCCGTTCGCACCGTGCACGACAAGCACGAGGGCGAGACCGAGCTTGATGCCTCCGAGGTCGGGCGCCAGCACCTCGACAACACGATCGCGCAGCTGCTCGAACGCTCCGAGATCATCAGCGACGCGGTCGCCGCGGGTACGCTGGCTATCGTGGGAGCGAGCTACCGCCTGGCCGAGGGTCGCGCCATCAGGGAAACCGTCGTCGGCCAGGTCTGACGCACGCCCGACGTGCTCGCACGAGTCACGTCGCACGACCCCATTCACACACGAGAGCAAGGATGCCTGAAGAAGTGACCGAGTCCACGAGCCCCGAGTACCGCATCGAACACGACACCATGGGCGAGGTGCGCGTCCCCGCCTTGGCGCTGTACGGCGCTCAGACGCAGCGTGCGGTCGAGAACTTCCCGATCTCGGGCTCGGGGCTCGAGGCCGCCCAGATCGTGGCTCTCGCACGCATCAAGCGCGCGGCGGCCATCGTCAATGGCGAACTCGGCATCCTCGACCAGAAGATCGTGGATGCCGTGGTCGGCGCCGCAGACCAGTTGATCGCGGGCAGGCACCACGATCAGTTCCCGATCGACACCTACCAGACCGGCAGCGGCACCTCCTCGAACATGAACATGAACGAGGTGCTCGCGACGCTCGGCAGCGAGATCGCCGGGCAGCCGATTCACCCGAACGACCACGTGAACGCCTCGCAGTCGTCGAACGACGTGTTCCCGACCTCGGTTCACGTCGCGGTCACGGGAGCACTGCTGCACGACCTGATTCCGGCGCTCGAGCACCTTGCCGAATCGCTCGAGGCCAAGGCCGAGCTGTGGAAGACGGTGGTCAAGGCGGGACGCACGCACCTCATGGATGCCACGCCAGTCACGCTCGGCCAGGAGTTCGGCGGCTACGCGAGGCAGATCCGGCTCGGCATCGAGCGCGTGCAGGCCGCGCTCCCCCGGGTGGCCGAGGTTCCCCTCGGCGGCACCGCGGTGGGCACGGGCATCAACACCCCCGCCGGGTTCCCCCAGAAGGTCATCGCGCTGCTCGCCGAAGACAGCGGGCTGCCGGTCACCGAGGCGGTCAACCACTTCGAGGCGCAGGGTGCGCGTGACGCCCTGGTCGAGGCATCCGGCGCCCTTCGCGTCATCGCGGTGAGTCTTACGAAGATTTGCAACGACCTGCGCTGGATGGGCTCCGGCCCGAATGCCGGACTCGCCGAACTGCACATCCCCGACCTGCAGCCGGGCTCCTCGATCATGCCCGGCAAGGTGAACCCCGTCATTCCGGAGGCCGTGCTCATGGTGAGCGCTCGAGTCATCGGCAATGACGCCACGATCGCGTGGTCCGGGGCATCCGGAGCGTTCGAGCTCAACGTTGCCATCCCCGTGATGGGAACCGCGCTGCTCGAATCGGTGCGGCTGCTCACGAACTCGAGCCGCCTGCTCGCCGACAAGACCATCGACGGCCTGCAGGCCAACGTCGAGCGCGCTCGCGCCCTCGCCGAGTCCTCCCCCTCCATCGTCACGCCACTCAACCGCGTGATCGGATACGAGGCGGCGGCGAAAGTCGTGAAGAACGCCGTGGCCAAGAGCATCACGGTGCGCGACTCGGTCATCGACCTCGGCTTCGTGGAGCGCGGTGAGGTGACGCTCGAACAGCTCGACAGCGCGCTCGACGTGCTCTCGATGACACACCCCGGTCGGGCCCGAGAAGAGCGCCGGCTGAGGCGGTAGGCGTTACCTCTTCAGCGGGACGACGGGGATCTTCTTCGAGCCATCGAAGGTGACCACCTTGCGGTCGCCGAGAGTCTCCGCGAGGTCGATCGGCACGAGCACCGTGCGCGCTTTGTCCGCCTTCGGGTTCGCGGAACAGTGGGCGAGGTTGACGGCGTTGGAACCGTCTGAAGGATTCGGCTGGCCGTAGTACACGGCAACTCGCACGACGTCGTCACCCTCGTCGACGACGACCTGCTGCGGAATGCAGGCGCTGTCGCCACGCACCTCGACAACGAGATCGGCGGTATCGAGAGCCGTGAGCCCCGCCTGCGGCGCGTGCCCGAGGTACCCGATTCCCTGCGAAGCATCCTTGACGATCAGATGATCGAGGCTGAACAGGTACTGCGGATCCCTGGAAGTGCCGTTGACCGGCTGGTAGCCGAGCACTTTCTCGTTCACGAGACCGGCGGGTGGGCTCTCGAGCGGCGTGAACACTCGGTTCACGACCTTCGGTGCCGGCGCGCCCCACATTTGCTCGACCGGTCCGGGCGGCGGTGGCGGTGTCGGTTGGCTGTCGACGTAGGTGCTGTACATCGACCAGCCCGTGGTGCCCAGCACAATGATCGCGATACCCGCGACGATCCGCTGGATGGCGACGAGACCGGCACCCGGTTCATTCGCGTACGGCTCGCGCCTCGTCCACGCACCAAGAACGCGCCACTGACCGCGGGGAGAGATGAATCCCCAGATCGTCAGGATCGCCAGACCGCCCGCGATGACGAGGAGGAGAGGATTCACCTTTCGACCCTACGGTGTCCCCCGGTGAGGTTCGGACTGATTGCGCTCCTGTCGCGTTTTTGTTACGTAACTGAACGACGATCAGGCCACTTCGTTTGACTCCAGCATCTCCGTGACGAGGGCGGCAATGGCACTGCGCTCGGATCGGGTCAATGTGACGTGGCCGAACAGCGAGTGTCCCTTGAGCGTCTCGATCACCGAGGCCACGCCATCGTGACGGCCGACCCGCAGGTTGTCCCGCTGCGCAACGTCGTGGGTGAGCACGACGCGAGAGTTCTGCCCGATGCGGCTCAGGACCGTCAGCAGCACGTTGCGCTCCAGCGACTGCGCCTCGTCCACGATCACGAAGGCATCGTGCAGTGAGCGACCACGGATGTGGGTGAGCGGCAGCACCTCGAGCAGTCCCCGTTCGAGCACCTCGTCGAGCACGTTCTGAGAGACGACAGAGCCAAGCGTGTCGAAGACCGCCTGGGCCCAGGGGTTCATCTTCTCGGCCGAGTCCCCGGGGAGGAAGCCGAGTTCCTGCCCGCCGACCGCGTAGAGCGGCCGGAACACCATGATCTTGCGATGCTGCTGCTTCTCCAGAACCGCTTCGAGTCCGGCGCACAGCGCGAGCGCGGACTTGCCCGTGCCCGCGCGACCGCCGAGTGAGACGATGCCGATCTCCGGGTCGAGCAGCAGATCAATCGCCAGTCGCTGCTCGGCCGACCGCCCGTGCAGGCCGAAGACCTCACGATCGCCGCGAACAAGGTCGAGGCGACCGCGCTCGGTCACTCGTCCGAGAGCAGAACCGCGATCCGAGTGGATGACGAGACCGGTGTTCACCGGCAGGTCGCCCACGAGCCGCGACGACAGGTGCCCGCTGTCATAGAGCTCGGCCATCTGCTCCGAGCCGAGATCGATCTCGGACATTCCGGTCCAGCCGGAATCCACGGCGAGCTCGGCGCGGTATTCCTCCGCGGCGAGACCGATCGAGGCGGCCTTCACGCGCAGCGGGAGGTCCTTGGAGACCACTACGACATCCAGACCGTCGTTCGACAGGTTTAGTGCCACCGCAAGGATGCGGGAGTCGTTATCGCCCAGCTGGAGGCCGGAGGGGAGCACCGAGAGGTTGGAGTGGTTGAGTTCCACCCGCAGCGAACCGCCCTCGCCGACCGAGATCGGAAAGTCGAGCCGTTCGTGCTGCACACGAAGCTCGTCGAGGTTGCGGAGCGCCTGACGTGCGAAGTAGCCGATCTCCGGGTCGTTGCGTTTGCTCTCGAGTTCGGTGACGACGATGACGGGCAGCACGACGGCGTGCTCGTCGAAGCGGAACATCGCCTTCGGATCAGACAGCAGCACCGAGGTATCGAGCACATAGGTGCGCTCGGTCTGCCTGACTGAGGACGTCGTCGAGGAGGCCGGACCGGCCTTCCGTCGAGTGTTTTCTCTGGTGTTCTCCACGGGGGCCATTTGCACTCCTCCCCGAGCGCTTCGCACTCGGTTCCAGTCGCACGAACGGCCAGTAACCCCACCGAGACGAACTTACGTGGCCGCCCGGATCGAGCGCCATGCCCGATGACTCAGACGCTATGTCGCCTCGAGCGCCCTGCCCGTTCCGACACGCCACGTGCGGCGTTTCGTCACCCGGATGTCAGGCGCTGATCGCACTCGCGAAGCTCATGAAGCTCGACCGCAGCATGTCGAACGTCTCGTCGTTCGTCGTCGCGTGCGCGCTCAGCCGCACACTCCCCTGCCTGGTCGTCGCGGTGACGCCGTGGTTGTGCAGGGACGCGGTCAGCACCGTCAGCTGATCGGCGGGCGGCTGCACGATGACGATGCCGGCGCGCTCGTTCTCGGCGCGGGAGGAGGAAACCGGCACACCGAACTCGTCGGCGAGGTCGATCATCCGACTGACCTTCTCGGCGACAACGCGGTTGACCTCTGAAACCCCGACGGAGGCGAGATCTTCGAGGGAGGCGGCGAGCCTGGCCTCAGCGATGGGGCTGGGGTTGCTCACGCGGAAGGCGCCCGCTCCCCTGCCCACGGGGCGGATCTCGTCGAGCGGAAGGTCGTCGTCTGCCATCCAGCCGGTCATGACCGGCGTGAGCGCATCGGCCGCGCGGTCGCTGAGTGCGAGAAAGCCCGTGCCCCATCCGGCCCTCGCCCACTTCTGGCCGCCCGAAACGACGACATCCGCCACCTGGTACGGCGCATCGACGACGCCGAAGCCCTGAATGGCGTCGACGATGAGCAGCCGATCACCGATCACCTGGCGGATGCCGTCGATATCGGCGAGGTAACCGGTGCGGAAGTCGACGAGGCTCACGGCAACCGCGGTGACGCTCGAGTCAAGCTGCTCCTTCACCACGGAGGGTGTCACGCGTCCGTAGTCGGTCTCCAGCCACTTCGTTGCGAGTACACCGAGGGCCGCGGATGCGCGATCGACGGCGAAGGTCAGGCTCGGAAACTCGGCGGGTGAGAGCAGCACCCCGCCGGTGATGCCGAACATCGCGTGCATGAGTCCCATGCTCGTGTTGGGCTGGAACGAGACCTGATCGGGGCGAAAGCCAGTCAAGGCACCCACGGCCTCGCGCACTCGCTCGTCCTGCGCGTGCAGACTGCCGAAGCTGCCGAACCTGGCGCGGCTCAGCAGTTCTAACTGCGCCTGCTCCTCCTGCGCCACGACGCGGCCGAGCGGTCCGATGGAGGCGAAGTCGAGGTAACCCGGTTCCTCGTCGAAACCGGCGATGAAGTCTTCGATGCTTTTCATGAGGACACCATTGTGCCAGTCATCACGACTCCGCACGCCCCCGGTGAGGGGGCGCGGCCCGATTCACTGCCCGAAGCGTCGCTGACGCGTCGCGTAATCGCGCAGCGCTCGAAGGAAGTCGACCTCGCGCAGGTCGGGCCCCAGGGCCTCAACAAAGTAGAACTCGCTGTGTGCGCTCTGCCACAGCATGAAGTCGCTCAGCCGCTGCTCACCAGAGGTGCGGATGACGAGGTCGGGGTCCGGCTGCCCACCGGTATACAGGTGCTCGCCGATGAGTTCCGGGGTGAGGATCTCGGCGAGCGCGTCGAGCGTGCCGCCGGCGCTCGCGTGGGTGCGCACGATGCTGCGCATCGCATCCGCTATTTCCCACCGGCCGCCGTAGCCGACGGCCAAATTGATGTGCATTCCCGTGTTCGAGGCCGTGCGCTTCTGCGCCGCGACGAGGGCCGCCACGAGCGGCTCGGGAAGGCCCTCGGTCGAGCCGACGTGTTGCACTCGCCAGTTGCGGAAGTGCGAAAGCTCCTCGGCGAGATCGGCGATGATCTCGTACAGCTGATCGAGCTCCTCGGACTGGCGCCCGGTGAGGTTGTCCGTCGACAACAGGTACAGGGTCGTGACCGAGATACCGAGGTCGTCGCACCAGACGAGAAACTCGCGGAACTTGGCGGCGCCCGCGCGGTGTCCGTAGGCGGTGGTCGCGAGGGCGTTCTGCCGTGCCCAGCGCCGGTTGCCGTCGAGGATCATCGCGACGTGCTTCGGAAGGTCCTGCGTCGTCAGCCAACGACGGATGCGGTTCTGATATACCCCGTAGAGGATGCCTCGACCCAGGGGAACCTGCCGTTTCTGCACAGGCTAACGCTAGTCCACTCCTCGCGCCCCGTTCCCAGCCGACCTGCGGTGATGCTGTCGTAGGCTGGCGACATGACGCCACCCTCGCCGCAGCCCACGGGCGCGGAATCGGCGGAGCCGCTGCCGCACCTGCCGCTCGTTCAGGACGAAGTCGACCACAGTCCGAGCACGGTCGACGCGAAGCCCACCTGGCGCGGCTGGATTCACGCCGCGACCTTTCCCGTCGCCATCGTGCTTGGAATCGTGCTGCTCACCGCGGCCGACGGCGCCGCCGCGAAGGTCAGTTGTGCGGTCTTCGTGGTGTCGTCGCTGCTGCTGTTCGGAATTTCCGCGCTGTACCACCGCTTCAACTGGAGTGACCGCACGAAGCGCACGCTCAAGCGCCTCGACCACGCGAACATCTTTCTGCTGATCGCTGGCTCGTACACACCCATCACGGTGCTCGCACTGCCGCACGACAAGTCGGTGCTGTTGCTCTGGATCGTCTGGGTGGGCGCGGGCCTCGGCATCGCCTTCCGCGTCTTCTGGATTGGCGCACCACGCTGGCTGTACGTGCCGCTCTACCTGCTGCTCGGCTACGGCGCGCTCATCTTCATCGGCGACTTCTTCGCGGCCAACGCCGTCATGATGACGCTCATCCTGGTCGGCGGGCTCTGCTACACGATCGGTGCGGTCATCTACGGGATGAAGCGGCCGAACCCGTTCCCGGGCAGGTTCGGCTTCCACGAGATCTTCCACAGCCTGACCCTGCTGGCGTTCCTCTGCCACTGGGTCGCGATCCTGCTCGTCGCCATCGCGCCACCAGTGCTCGGCTGAACTCTGACGTCCGGCTGAGCCCTACAGAACGATGCGCAGCGGCTGCTCCAGGATGCCGACGAGGTCGCGCAGGAACGCCGCAGCCACCGCACCATCCATCACCCGGTGGTCGACCGTAAGCGTGATCTTGAGCTTCGGCACGTCGACGAGCGCGCCGTCACGGAGCACGGGCACGGGGCTCGCTGCGCCGACGGCGAGGATCGCGGCCTCGGGAGGGTTGATCACGGCGGTGAATTGGTCGATACCGAACATGCCGAGGTTCGAGATGCTGAAGGTTCCGCCGCTCATCTCGTTGAGCTTGAGCTTGCCCTCGCGCGCCTTGCCCGCGAGTGCCACGGTCTCTGCCGCGATCTCGCCGAGCGATTTGCGGTCGGCATCGGCGACCACGGGAACGAGCAGCCCGGTGGGCGTCGCCACCGCGATTCCGATGTTGACGTGGCCGTGCCGAAGCAGCTTGTCGCCTGCCCAGGATGAGTTGGCATCCGGGTGCTGGCGCAGGGCGAGTGCCGCCGCGCGCACCAGCAGGTCGTTGACGCTCACCTTGACGCCCTGCGACTCGAGCGAGGTGTTGACCTCCTTGCGGAAGGCCAGCAGCTGCTCGACGTCGACGACGCTCGTGAGGAAGAAGTGAGGCACTGCCTGGCTCTCGGTGAGCCTGCGCGCGGCCACGAGACGGATCTTGCTGACCGCGACCTCTTCGTCCTCCGCGCTGAACGGTGCCGGCGCTGCTGCGGGAGCCTGCGGGGCGGATGCCTGCGGCGCTGATGCCGACTGCGCTGGTGCCGGAGCTCCCGCGATGGCCGCCTCGACATCCGCTCGCACGACACGGCCCTGGGGGCCGCTGCCGATGACAGAGGCGAGGTCGATGCCGTGGTCGCGAGCGACCTTGCGGGCGAGAGGGGATGCGCGCAGTGCGTCGTCGGAGCTCGACGGGCGCTGCTGTGCCGCGGCAGCGGCGGGTGCCGGTGCCTGCGCGGCGGCGGGTGCAGCGGCGGCGGGCGCAGCGGCGGAGGAAGCGTCGCTCACGGGCACGCCGAGCTCTGCGGACTCCTTGGCGGGCTCCGCGGCTACTGCGGCCGGTGCCGGTGAGGCCGGTGCTGCGCTCGCGCCACTGCCATCGCCGATCACGGCCACGGGCTGCCCAATGGGCACGATCGTGCCCTCGGCCACCAGCTGCTGCTCGAGGACGCCGTCTTCGAAGGCCTCGAGATCCATCGTGGCCTTGTCGGTCTCGATCTCGGCGAGGCTCTCGCCCTTCGTGACCTTATCGCCGACATTCTTAAGCCACTTGGCGAGTTCCCCCTCCTCCATCGTGTCGGAGAGACGGGGCATAATCACCTCAGACATTGCTGGCTCCCTTGTTGTTCGTGGCGCTACTCGTGAATCCCGATCCGTCGAGTACCTCGTGGATGACCCGCGTGAGCGCCGCGGCATCCGGCATCGCTGCCAGCTCAAGCGGCTTCGCGTAGGGCAGTGGCACCTCGGCCGCGGCCACCCGGCGCACGGGCGCGTCGAGGAAGTCGAAAGCGCCCTCACCGATCGTGGCCGCGATCTCCGCACCGATGCCGTAGCTGAGCAGGTCGTCTTCGAAGATGACCGCGCGGCTGGTCTTGCGCACCGAGGCCACAAAGGTCTCGCGGTCGAGCGGGCGCAGGGTGCGGAGGTCGACGACCTCGACCGAGATGCCCTCCTCCTCGAGCTTGCCCGCGACTTCGAGCGCGGTGACGACACCGCGCGAGTAGCTGATCAGGGTGAGATCGGAACCCGGCTTGACGATTGCCGCCTTGCCGATCTCGGCAACCTGGTCGCCATCCGGAACCTCGCCCTTGACGTTGTAGAGGCCCAGGTTCTCGAGGAAGATGACGGGGTCGTCGTCGCGGATGGCAGCCGCCAGCAGCGCCTTAGCATCCGCCGGCGTCGCTGGCGCGACGACCTTGAGTCCCGGGATGTGGGCGTACCAGACCTCGAGGTTCTGCGAGTGGGTCGCGGCCAGTTGCTGCCCGCCACCACCCGGCATGCGGATGACGAGCGGCACCTTGACCTGTCCGCCGAACATCGCGTGCATCTTGGCCGCATGATTCACGATCTGGTCGATGGCGATAAGGCTGAAGTTGATCGTCATGATCTCGACCACGGGACGGAGCCCGAGCATCGCCGAACCGATCGCGGTGCCGACGAAGCCCTCCTCGGCAATCGGAGCGTCGACAACGCGCTTCGGTCCGAAGTCCGCGAGGAGCCCGGCCGTGATCTTGTACGAACCCTCGAAGATGCCGATCTCTTCACCGACGAGATAGACGTTCTCGTCGCGGGTCAGCTCGGCGCGAAGCGTCTCGTTGAGGGCCTGGCGGTAGCTGATAACGCGCGACTGCGGCTGGTTGTCGCTCATGACTGCATCACTGGTTCTCCTGGAAGTGCGCGGGGCTCATTGGCCACAGGTGTCGCGTAAACGTGATCGAAGAGGGTGTCGACGGAGGGCGACGGGCTCGCATCGGCGAAGTTCACCGCATCCGTCACCGTCTTGTCCGCGGCCGCGTGGATCTTCTCGGCCTCGTCTTCAGTGAGCACCTTGCTCGCGATGAGCTGGTTGCGGAACGCGGGTAGCGGGTCGTTGCTCTGCGCCACCGCGGTGTCTTCCTTGGAGCGGTATCGGGCCGGGTCGACCACCGAGTGGCCGCGGAGGCGGAAGCTCGTGGCCTCGAGCAGCATCGGCTGCCGCTCTTCCCGCGCGCGCTTGAGGGCGCGCAGGGCGCCATCGCGCACCGCGATCGGGTCGTCACCGTTCACGCGCTCGCCCGGGATGCGGTAGGCGCTGCCACGCTTATAGAGGTCGGGCTCCGCGGAGGCCGCCTCGACGGTCGTGCCCATGCCGAGCTTGTTGTTCACGATGACGTAGACGATGGGCAGGTTCCAGATGCCGGCCAGGTTGAGCGACTCGTGGAACGCACCGATGTTGGTCGTGCCGTCGCCCAGGATGCACATCACGGCCTCGGAGTCCGGGCCGGCCTCACTGCGGTACTGGATGGCGAACGCTGCGCCTGTTGCCGGCGGGATCTGGCCGCCGACGATGCCGTATCCGCCCATCATCCGCAGCTCGGAGTCGAACATGTGCATGGAGCCGCCCCTACCACCGACGACGCCATCTGACTTGCCGAAGAGTTCGGCCATGACCGGTCCCGGCTCCATACCGCGAAGCAGCGCGTAGCCGTGATCGCGGTAGGTCGTGTACAGGTAGTCCTGCGGCTGGAGTGCCGCGCTGAGACCGACAACCGTGGCCTCTTCGCCGAGATTCAGGTGGCAATAGCCGCCGATCTTCGCGCGCGCGTACATCTCACTGGCGCGAAGCTCGAATTCGCGAACGAGAGACATCTGCTCGTAGTAGCCCCGCAGCAACTCCGGCGAATCGGTGTGCGCGGATGCGTCTCGGGACGCTTCCTCCGCACCCTTGCGGTTTGTCCTTTGTCCGGTTTTCGGACGCTGTGTTCTGGGACGGGTTATGTCCGCCATGACGGGCCTCACTTTCGACAGACCGTTGTGAGTCAAGCCTATTCCCCCACTCGCGGCACTGGTGACGCGTTGACACCCCGTCTACGTGGGGCGAGCATGTAAGTGACGACCCGCCCGCGGTGGGAGCACCGGCAGGCGGACCAATGGAGGTCTGCTATGACTAACTCATTCGGCGCACGAAGCACGCTCTCGGTCGACGACACCGACTACGAGATCTACCGACTGGATGCGGTGCCCGGCTCCGAGCGACTGCCATACAGCCTCAAAGTGCTGCTGGAAAACCTCCTGCGCAATGAGGACGGCACCCTCGTCACCGCGGAGCAGGTGCGCGCGATTGCGGACTGGGACCCGGCGGCCGACCACGGCGCCGAGATCCAGTACACGCCAGCCCGCGTGCTGCTGCAGGACTTCACGGGTGTGCCCTGCGTGGTCGACCTCGTGGCGATGCGGGATGCCATGGCCTCCTTCGACGGTGATCCGCAGAAGATCAACCCGCTCATCCCCTCTGAACTTGTCATCGATCACTCGGTCGTCGCCGATGCCTTCGGCAGCTCGGACGCCTTCAGAATCAACGCGAATCTCGAGTTCCAGCGCAACCAGGAGCGCTACCAGTTGCTGCGCTGGGCGCAGCAAGCCTTCGATGACTTCCTCGTCGTTCCGCCGGACACCGGCATCTGTCACCAGGTGAACCTGGAGTACCTCTCGCGCGTCGTCTTCACTCGCGAGCGGGGCGGTGCGGTGCAGGCCTACCCCGACACCCTCGTCGGCACCGACTCGCACACCCCCATGGTCAACGGGCTCGGCGTTCTCGGCTGGGGCGTCGGCGGCATCGAGGCTGAGGCGGCGATGCTCGGCCAGCCGATGAGCATGCTCGTGCCGCCCGTGCTCGGATTCAAGCTCAGGGGGCAGCTGCCCGAGGGAGCCACCGCGACCGACCTCGTGCTCACCGTGGCCCAGGTGCTGCGCCAGACCGGAGTCGTCGGCAAATTCGTCGAGTTCTACGGGCCGGGAGTCGCCAACATCCCGCTCGCCAACCGCGCGACCCTCGGCAATATGAGCCCGGAATACGGCTCCACCTGCGCGATCTTCCCCATCGACGACGTGACTCTCGACTACCTGCGTCTCACCGGAAGGCCCGAGAAGCAGGTGCGCCTCGTCGAGGCCTACGCGAAGGAGCAGGGCATCTGGCACGACCCCGATCACGAGGCCGACTATTCGCAGACCATCGACTTCGACCTGTCCACGGTGGAGCCCTCGATAGCGGGACCGAAGCGACCACAGGACCGGATTCCGCTCCGCAAGGCGCGCAAGGTCGTCGGCGCGATTCTGACCGAGGGTTCGCGGGCGCCGGAGGAACTCATCGGCCTCGACGAGGCATCCGCTGAATCGTTCCCCGCGAGCGACCCGATCGCCTTCGGCAAGGTCGGGGCAAGCGAGGCGCCGATTGACCGCACCGGCAGGCAGGAGGAGGTGCCCTGGCTTTCCGACCCGGTCTCGGTGACGTTCCCGAATGGCGAGGCGAGCGATGTCGACAACGGCCACGTCGTCATCGCCGCAATCACCTCGTGCACCAACACGTCCAATCCCTCGGTGATGATCGGCGCCGGTCTCATGGCGAAGAAGGCCGTCGAGCTCGGCCTGAGTTCCAAGCCCTGGGTGAAGACCTCGCTCGCGCCGGGCTCTCGTGTCGTCACCGACTACTACGAGAAGGCGGGACTCACGCCCTTCCTGAACCAGCTCGGTTTCGACCTCGTCGGCTACGGATGCACGACCTGCATCGGAAACTCCGGTCCGCTCATCCCCGAGGTCGCCACGGCGGTGAACGACAACCACCTTAACGTGAGCGCGGTGCTCTCGGGCAACCGCAACTTCGAGGGCCGCATCCACCCCGAGACGCAGATGAACTTCCTCGCCTCCCCGCCGCTCGTGATCGCCTACGCCCTCGCCGGCACGATGAACACCGATCTTCTGACCGATCCCATCGGCACGGGCAGCGACGGGCAGGACGTCTTCCTGCGTGACATCTGGCCCAGCCCGCAAGAGGTAGAGGATGTCGTCGGCAGCGTCGTGCAGGCCGAAATGTTCTCGACCGGGTACGCCAACGTCTTCGACGGCGACGACAACTGGAGGAGCCTCGAGATTCCGACGGCGGACATGTTCGCGTGGGACGACACCTCGACCTACGTGCGCCGACCGCCGTACTTCGACGGGATGCCGAGGGAACCCGAAGCACTGCGCGACATCACGGATGCGCGCGTACTCGCGCTGCTCGGGGACTCGGTCACGACCGACCACATCTCCCCCGCCGGCAACATCAAGCGCGACTCCCCCGCCGGACGGTGGCTGATCGAGCAGGGCGTCCAGCCGGGCGACTTCAACTCCTACGGTTCGAGGCGCGGCAACCACGAGGTCATGATCCGCGGCACCTTCGCCAACATCCGCCTGCGCAATGCACTCGTGCCCGGCGTCGAGGGCGGTGTCACCCGGCACTTCCCCGACGGCGAGCAGCTGAGCATTTTCGACGCGTCCGAGAAGTACATCGCCGACGGCGTTCCGCTCATCGTCATCGCTGGCAAGGAATACGGCTCGGGCTCCTCACGCGACTGGGCGGCGAAGGGAACCCTGCTCCTCGGGGTGAAGGCTGTGCTCGCGGAGTCGTTCGAGCGCATCCACCGTTCGAATCTGATCGGGATGGGTGTGTTGCCCCTGCAGTTCACGGGCGGCGACACGGCGGAGAGCCTCGGACTGACGGGCGAGGAAGTGTTCTCGATCACGGGGCTCGCGGGTGCAGAGCGTGTGCCCGAACGCGCCACGGTCAGCTGGCAGCGCGGCGACGAGAACGGCAGCTTCGACGCGACGGTGCGCGTGGATACCCCGGCGGAGGCGGCCTACTTCCAGCACGGCGGCATCCTGCAGTACGTTCTCAGGCAGCTATTGGCGGCCTGAGAGCGACACGCTCGCTCGTGCGGAAGCCGCGCCGAAGGCTACTGAGACCAGACGCCACCGAACCGGGCCCGCGCGCTGTGCAGCTTGGAAGAGGCGCGGGCCCGGTACAGGGTGGATCAGATCGACTGGCGGTATCCGAAGAACTCGTGGTCGTTGTTGTAGCCACCGTGGCCGGCGCCGACCTCGGAGAAGTGCTCGACGAACTCGACTCCCTTGATCCACTTGACCATCTTGAAACCGAGCTGAACCTCGTTGCGCAGCCTCAACGGGGCACCGTGACCGAAGGAGAGGTCTTCGTCGTTCATCTCGTAGGCGAGCATCGTGAGCGGGTAACTCATCTGCTCGATCGGATGTGCGTCGTAGTAGAGACCGCCATCGGGGCCAGGAGCGTAGGAGTAGAAGATCACCCACTTGGCCTTCGGGTCTGGCTTGACGAGGTCGAGGATGGTCGACATCGAGACGCCGCCCCACTTGGCGATACCAGACCAGCCCTGGATGCAGAAGTGCTGCGTGATCTGCTCGTGGTGCGCGAGCGATCGCAGCTGCGCGAGGTCGAGCTCGACCGGGTTCTCAACCAGGCCGTTGATGCGCAGCCGGTAGCTGGCGAAGTTGTCAGCGCGCAGCTTCTCGAACTCGTCGTCGGCGGGGTATGCACCGTTGTGCCAGAAGTACGGCGAGATGTCCTTCTCGCTGTACTGGCCCGGCTTGGCGTCGAGGTGCTCGAACAGGCGCTGGGCCGGTCCGATGAGCGCGTAGCCGACCTTCTGCACCTTGCGCGGGTAACGGTACGTCAACGGGGTCGCGGCGACCCAGGCGACGATCATCACCGCGAGCGAGAGAGCGAAGATCCAGAAGCCGACCCAGCTCTCGTCGTCGCGGCTCGCGAACATGTGGTTCAGGTTGCGCAGCGCTCCCGTCGTGAGGACCAGGGTGACGTGCATGATGATGAAGACCACGAACCAGCAGAGCACGGCGAAGTGGAACGAGCGCGCCACCTGGATGCTGAACACCGAGCTGATGCGACGGAATCGCGTGGACAGGGCCGGCGACATACCGAGCCCGGTGATGAGCGCGAGCGGTGCGGCGATGAACACCGTGATGAAGTAGGCGATGAGCTGCAGGCTGTTGTAGTTGACCCAGCCCGTCTCGAGAGGCCAGTCCAGAGACAGGTACTGGATGGCGACCGAGATCGCGTTCGGGATGACGTCCCAGCTGAACGGAACCAGCCGCATCCACTGCCCCGTCGTGAAGATGAGCACGAAGAAGATGATGCCGTTGGCGAGCCACAGGGTGTCGATGCCGAGGTGCCACCAGCGGGCGAGGCCGATCGAGTGGCGGCGGCCCGGGAGGCCGACGCCGTCGGGCAGGGTGAGCGAGTCGTTCTTGGCCGTGTACAGCGGGTCTGCCGGCACCGGCTTCTGCATGCGGAACCAGTCTTTGCCCGGCGTCGAGTGCCTGGTGAGGTAGAGCCTCGGGTGGTCGGCGAGGATCGTCACGCCGGAGCGGATGATGAAGATCATCAGGAAGGCGTTGAGGAAGTGCTGCCAGCCGAGCCAGGCGGGGAAGCCGACAGGCGCGCCATCCGGAAGCTTTGACTGACCCGGATACGTGGTCATGAAGTCCTGCACCGACGGGATCTCGCGCAGGCCCTTGGCCACGGCGACGCCGATGATTAGAAGCACAACGCCGATGGGGATCAGCCAGAGCAGGTTGAACCACTTATTACGACCGATGCGGATGCGCGGCGCGACGCCATACTGCGGTGCAACGCCACCGGCCCAGTCGTCCCCGACCTTCTCGTGTCGTCTCGCATCGAGCTCGCTGCGAAAACTGGTCGTTACTCCGGAATAGCCCTTGTCTGGCGCCGGAAATAGCTGGTCGTCACTCGGTGTGTGGTCCATATCGCGAGCCTAGCAATGGCATTAGCCCAACTCCAACTAATAAAAAGGGCGGTGCTACTCTTAAAGCACAATCGACTCGAGGAGAGCGCTATGAGCATCGCAGAACGCACGGTAGAAACGGTCTGGACCGGAGCACTGGCCAGCGGTTCGGGAACCCTCCATGGCACGAGTGGCGCCCTCGACGGACTGCCCGTCACCTGGGCCTCGCGCACGGAGCAGCCGGGCGGCAAGACGAGCCCGGAGGAGCTCGCTGCGGCGGCACACTCCTCGTGTTTCTCGATGGCGCTGGCCCTCACGCTGGGCAATCACAAGCTGACGCCGACGACGCTCACGGTCGGTTCGACCGTGACGCTCGCCGAGGCCGACGGCAAGCCCACGATCGTCTCCGCGGCAATCACCGTCAAGGGTGATGTCCCCGGGACGGATGCTGCCGGCTTCCAGACCCTCGTGGACGAGGCCGCCGCGCTCTGCCCGATCTCTCGCCTCTTCGCTGGCGCATCCATCACCGTCGAGGCAAGCTACGTCGGCAGCTGAGCGAGTCGCCGACAAGCACCGTAGATAGAGTGGCACCGTGCTTGTCGACGCGCTCATCCTCGCCGGTGGCCGGTCGATGCGGCTGGATTCGATTCCCAAGGCGTCACTGAGCTATCGGGGGCAGAGCCTTCTCCAGAACACGGTCTCGGCAGTGTCGGAGCTTCGTACCGTCGTTGTCGGCGGCGTTGCCTCGCAGGCGCTCCCGACCGACGTTCTCGTCTGCCGCGAGGATCCGCCATTCGGAGGGCCCGCAGCCGGCGTCGGTGCTGGACTTGACACACTTTCCTCCAGCGGGGCATCCGGCTCGGATTTCACCATCGTGCTTGCCTGCGACATGCCGGGCGTGGTGGACGTGGTGCCGCTGCTGCTGCGTGCGGTCCATGGTGCGGCCGATAGCAGCGCTGTCGATGGTGTCATCGCCGTCGACCCAGAGCACCGGCTGCAGCCCCTCGCAGCCGCGTACCGCACGGCGTCGCTGCTGCTGGCCGTCGAGCGCCAGCGTCGCGCGGGATCCCTCAGCGGCCTGTCGATGTTCCAGCTCATTCGCGAGCTGACGCTGCTGGAGCTTCAGATTCCCGACCGTGCGACGTCGGACGTCGACACCTGGGCCGATGCCGCAGACTGGGGCATAGAGCATCCGGATACCGGTGACAGCAATACAAAGGAGTGGCAGTGAGCACTGAAGAAGAGACCCGCGCCCAGGAAGACGAGGCACTGCGCGAGTGGTGCAGGAAGGTCGCGGAAGGCACCGGCGTTCCCGAGCTCGAGGTCGACCTGAAGACCGTGCTCGGGCTCGCGGGTCGCGCGGCTCACGGCGTGATGCGCCCGGCGGCCCCGCTCACGACGTTCATCGTCGGATACGCCGCCGGAGTCGCTGTCGGGTCCGGCAGGGCGAGCGCTGAGGATGCCTTCACCGCGGCTGCCGACGTCGGGTTCGAACTTGCTCGCGAGGCCATGAACGCCGCGAAGACCGATGACTAGCAGCCACCGGCCGCACCTCGAGCGGCCGGACTGGGACACCGCGCGCCACGAGGCCTTCCTCGCGGCGGCGGCGCTGCCTGCCGTCGCGGTTCCGCTCAGCGCGGCCATCGGCAGGACGGCGGCGAGCGACATCGTGGCTCGCTGCGAGGTGCCGCACTACCCGTCCTCTGCGATGGACGGCTGGGCCGTGTCCGGCGCCGCACCGTGGCGTCTGGTGAGCAGCGACAGCTTGGCGCACGGCGAGGCGAGGCCCATCGTGACCGGCGGCCTCGTTCCTGAGGGCACCGACGGCATCCTGCGCAGCGAGCATGGCACGGTGACGGATGACGGCGCGCTGCTCGATCGCAATGACAGGGCTCGAAACGACGAGCCCACCGACCGCGAAAACGTGCGTCCAGCCGGCGAAGAGGTCGCGATGTCCGACACGGTCGTGCGCGCCGGCACCGCGCTGAACCCGGCGCACATCGCCGTTGCCGCCGTGTGCGGTCACGACGAGTTACTCGTGCTGCCGACGCCCGCGGTCGGCCTGGTGCTCACCGGAAACGAGGTGGTCGAGCACGGCATACCCGCCGCAGGGCACGTGCGCGACACCTTCGGGCCGCAGCTGCCCGCGTGCGTAGCGATGCTCGGCGGCGAGGTCACCTCCAGCACTCGGCTGCCGGATGAGCTCGGCTTGCTCGTCGCGGCGATCGAGAGGCTCTCGGATGTGCAGGTCATCATCACAACGGGCGGCACCGGCACCTCGGATGTCGACCACCTCCACGCGGCGCTGCAGCAGCTCGAGGCGCGAATCCTGATCGGCGGGGTGGCGATGCGCCCGGGCGGGCCGAGCCTGCTCGCCGTTCTACCCGACGGGCGATTCGTGGTGGGCCTTCCCGGCAATCCACTCGCCGCGATGATGGGTGTACTCACGCTGGTTCGACCGCTTCTCGCCGGGCTCGCCGGTGGCATGGAACCCACGCTCGGCACGGTCGTCACCGCGAGTGGACTGCGCGGTCGATCGGGTCTCAGCAGGCTGCTCCCGTATCAACTGCAGGATGGCGTCGCGCAGACCAGCCAGTGGTTCGGGTCCGGCATGCTCCGCGGCCTCGCGGAGGCCGACGGCGTGCTCGTGGCCCCCGGGGCCGGTGCGGCCGCGGGCGAGACGGTGCCCGTACTCCCGCTGCCCTGGCATCCGATCCCTCGCTAGAACGAGAAAGAGCGGCACCACGTCGTCGTGGTGCCGCTCCCCCGTGCTCAATTGCTGAGAACGATCCTCGATCGACCCTAGGCGTTGTCACCGATCGCGACGGCGTCGTCGCTGGCCGGCACGGTGCGGACCGCGTCAACCTTCGGCTTCGGCATCCGCGTGATCACCGGCAGGATGAGCGACACGAGCGCGATGATTCCGATGACGGTGTAGCCCAGCGTGTAGTTCTTCTCGTCACCAATGAGTGCCGCGATGATGGGCGGGCCGATGATCCCACCGAGGCTCCAACCGATGATCATCAGGCCGTAGATGGCGCCCGCGTGCTTGACGCCGAAGAAGTCACCCGCCGTCGCTGGCATCGTGCCGAATCCGCCGCCGTAACAGAGGTAGATCACTGCCGCGAGGATGAAGAACAGCGCGCTATTGCTGGCGTGAGGGATGATCAGCAGACACACACCCTGGAGGCCCAGCATCAGGCCGAAGGCGACCATGCGCCCCGTGAATCCCGAGACCCACGCCCAGAAGATTCGACCACCACCATTGAACAGCGCGAGCACACCAACCAGAGCCGCAGCACCGGCGACGGAGTATCCGGCGATATCTATGGCACTCGAAGAGGCCTGCGCGATCAGCGCGATACCGACGGTGACGTTCAGGGTCAGGATCGCTGCCAGCAGGTACCACTGGTAGCTGCGCAGCGCTTCACCCTCGGTGAACTGCTTTGCACTGTCCCTAATGCGCCCACTGGTTGCGGGCACCCATCCGGGCACCGTGTACCCTGCTGGCGGATTGCGGAAGAACGACGCGCCAACGAGGGCGAGCACGAGGTATCCGATGCCGAGAGGCAGGAACGCACGGTTGGGCTCGGTTGGAGTCATCGCAATGAGCCATTGCGCAACGGGTGCAGTGATAACAGCGCCGAATCCGAACCCCGCTACCGCGAGCCCCGTGATGAGACCGCGGTGATCCGGGAACCACTTCTGCAGCATCGCGATGGGAACGATGTACGCGAAGCCGAGGCCGAAACCGCTGATCACCCCATAGCCCAGAATGAGCAACCACAGCTGTGAGCTGTCGTGGGACGTTGCGAAGGATGCCAGGATGCAGCCGACCGCGTAGATAATTCCACCCGTCAGTGCGACGGGTCGCGGGCCCACCTTGTCCTGGATGCGTCCACCCAGATAGCTGCCGATGAAGATCATTCCGATGGTCACGGTGAACGGAAGTGATGCCTCAGGGTTGGTGAGGTTCATTCCGTGGACGGGCACGCCCTCCTGCGCTTTGAGCGCCGAGCTGAACACACTCCACGCGTAGACGGCACCGATCGAGAACTGCAGCAACAGCGCTGCGATCACGATCCACCATCGACCTCGAGTAGGGCTGTGTGACACTCCGGCTACGCCATGGGTAGCTGATTGCGACATACTTCTCCTTATTTTTCTCGATACTGGTCGCGATCCCGGACAGGAGGGCGGCCTGCCCAGCCGGTACACGGGCACCGGCCGGGTGAACCTCCCTGTGCTCCTATACGCTCACGGTCGCGCCCGTCACGAGATCGGCGAGTTCGTCGCTCGGATTCTCTGGCGGCTCAAATCGGATCACCACGGACTTGGATGCCGGCGTATTGCTTCCGTCTGCCGTGAATCCGAGCGGGACGAGCGGATTTCCCTCGGGGAAGTACGTCGCCGCGCAGCCACGGGACGTGGGGAACGCGACGACCTTGAAGTTGCGGATGACGCGATCCACGTTGTCGGTGAACTCACTGTGCACGTCAACGATGTCGCCATCCTCCACGCCGAGCACCGCAAGGTCTTCCGGGTGCACGAAGATGACCTTGCGGCTCTTCTTGATCCCGCGGTAGCGGTCATCCAGGCTGTAGATCGTGGTGTTGAACTGGTCGTGGGCTCGCATGGACTGCAGCAGCAGTCGCCCGGGCGGGCACACGATGTATTCGAGCTCGTTGACCGTGATCATCGCCTTGCCCGTCGGCGTCGTGAAGGTGCGCGAATCGCGAGGACCGTGAGGCAGGATGAACCCGTTGTCCCTCTTGAGGCGCTCGTTGAAGTTGTCGAATCCCTTGACGACGTGCTCGATGTGGTCGCGAATGGTGTCGTAGTTCTCCTCGAACCCGGCCCAATTGATCTTCGCGACCTCGCCGCCCAGTTGGCGTGCGATTCCCACGACGACCGAGATCTCGGACTTCATCAGGTCAGACATCGGCTTGACCTTGCCGCGCGTCGCGTGGATCGCGCAGACGGAATCCTCGACGGTGAGCATCTGCGGCCCGGACTTCTGCATGTCGATGTCCGTGCGTCCGAGCACCGGCAGGATGAGCGCTTCGTCCCCCACGGTGAGGTGGTTGCGATTGAGCTTCGTCGAGATCTGCACGTTCAGCCCGAGCTTGCGGAAGCCCGCCTCCGCGGCCCTCGTGTCCGACACCGCGGACACGAGGTTTCCGCCCATGCCGATCCAGACCTTGGTCTTGCCCGAGAGCATCGCCTCGATCGCCTGAACCGCGTCGACACCGTGCTCGCGCGGCGGATCGAAGTTGAACTCCTTCTGGAGGGCGTCGAGGAATGCCGGAGGCATCTGCTCCCAGATTCCCATCGTGCGGTCGCCCTGCACGTTGCTGTGCCCGCGGATCGGGGATGCGCCTGAACCCGGCTTGCCGATGTTGCCGCGCAGGAACAGGAGGTTCATGACCTCTTTGATGATGGAGACGGCGTCTTTGTGCTGGGTCAGTCCCATCGCCCAGGTGATGATGACGTTGTCTGCCTTGATGTAGCGGTCTGCCAGCTCGTCGATCTCTTCGGTCGTGAGGCCCGTCGCCCGCAGAACCATCTCGTGATCGAGGTTCGTAAGGCTCGCCCGGAACTCCTCGAGTCCCATGCAGTGCTCCTCGAGGAACCGGTGGTCGAGCACGGTGCCCGGGTTCGCGGCCTCGGCCTCGAAGACGCGCTTGGAGATCGCCTTCATCAGCCAGCCGTCACCGCCGGCGCGGATCTGCAGGTACTGATCGGCGAGACCCGTGCCGTGCCCGATGATCCCCTTGACCTTCTGCGGGTTCTTGTAGCGGATGAGGCCCGCCTCAAGGAGCGGGTTGACCGCGACGATATCTGCGCCGGCCTCCTTCGCCTCCTCCAGTGCGGTCAGCATCCGCGGATGATTCGTGCCGGGGTTCTGGCCCATGATGATGATCAGGTCGGCCTTCGCGAAGTCCTTGTATGCCACGGTGTTCTTGCCGATGCCGATCACCTGGCCCATGGCCTTACCCGTTGACTCGTGGCACATGTTCGAGCAGTCGGGGAGGTTGTTGGTGCCGAACGACCGGGCGAGCAACTGGTAGATGAATGCCGTCTCGTTCGCGGTACGCCCGCTCGTGTAGAACGTCGCCTCGTCGGGGCTCGCGAGCGCCTTGAGCCTGTCGCCGATGATCGTGAATGCGTCGTCCCAGCTGATCGGCTCGTAGTTGTCCTTGCCCTTCGGCTTGTAGACGGGCTCGATCAGTCGACCCTGCATGCCCAGCCAGTACTCGGACTTGGTCCACAGGCTCGCGACTGAGTTCTCCGCCCAGAAGGAGGTCGGAATCGTGACGGGCGTCGCCTCCCAGGTCACGGCCTTCGCGCCGTTCTCGCAGAACTCGAAGGTCTTGCGGTGGTCGGGATCCGGCCACGCGCAACTCATGCAGTCGAAGCCGTCTTTCTGGTTCATGTCGGTCATCAGCGTGAGGCTGCGGCCGACACCCATCTCCTTGAAAGCCGGGCCCATCGAATGCGTCACACCCGGTACGCCCGCGGCCCACACCTTCGGCGTTCCGACCTCCATCTTGGTGGCATCTTCGTTGATGTCCTCAACGGGAGCTTTTCCTGTCATGCTGCGCTTCCCTCTTTCACCCTTGCTTCCGCTTCGACGACGCGTTCGCCGCCGGAGTACACCACCATCGAGTTCCCGCGAAGGAAGCCCACGAGCGTCATCCCGAGCTCTGTCGCGAGCTCTGCCGCGAGCGACGACGGTGCGGACACCGCCGCGAGCATCGGGATGCCGGCCATCATCGCTTTCTGCGTCAGCTCGAAGCTCGCCCGCCCGGACACCATGAGCACCGTGCCCGTGAGAGGCAGCAGATCTTCCTTGACCGCCCAGCCGATGACCTTGTCGACGGCATTGTGACGGCCCACGTCCTCGCGCAGGACGAGCAACTCGCCCGTGGTGCCGTCGAACAGTGCTGCCGCGTGCAATCCGCCGGTCTTGTCGAACACCGCCTGCTGGGCCCTCAATCGCTCCGGGAAGGTGGTGAGCAGTTCGGCGTCGATGCGCAGTGCGTCGTCGCGCACGTCATAGGACGACTGCGTTCGCACCGCGTCGATGCTGGCTTTGCCGCACAGCCCGCACGAACTCGTCGTGTAGAAGGAGCGCTCAAGACTCGGATCGGGCGGTCGCACGCCGAGACCGAGGGTCACGTCGAGGACGTTGTAGGTGTTCAGCCCCTCAACGGTGGCGCCGGCGCAATACCTGACCGTCGCGAAGTGCTCCGCCCTGGAGATGACGCCCTCGGACACGAGGAATCCTGCGGCCAGGTCGTAGTCATTGCCGGGCGTGCGCATGGTTATGGCGAGTGAACGGCCACCAACCCGGATCTCCAGCGGCTCTTCCACCGCCAATTGGTCCTCTTGGAGAACAGAGCTGTTGCCGACACTGATGCGGGTGACTCTTCGTCGAGCCGTGATTCTACTCACGCCCTAGGCCTATCAGTTAGCCGCGTTAAGCGCAAGCGCACACGCGCGGCAGTGCCACTCATCGTTAGGATCGAGAGACGATGACTTCTCTGAACCCTCTGGTCGATCCGGCGCCAGCGCTCGCAGCCGATCGCCTGGCCCGCTACAGCCGGCAACTGGCCATGCCGGGCTTCGATGACATCGCCCAGCGCCGACTCGCGGCCGCGCGGGTGCTCGTCGTGGGCGCCGGCGGACTGGGCAGCGCGAGCATTCCGTACCTCGCCTCGGCGGGCATCGGCACGATCGGGGTCATCGACACGGATGTGGTGGAGCTGTCGAACCTGCATCGTCAGGTCGCGCACGGCACGAGTGACCTCGGCCGCGACAAGGTGGACTCGATCGCCGACACCGTTCGCGAGATCGACCCGCACACGGTCGTGACAAAGCACAACGTGTGGCTCGACTCGAGCAACGCCATGGAACTCTTCGCGGACTACGACCTGGTCCTCGACGGCAGCGACAACTTTGCGACGCGGTATCTCGTGAACGACGCGGCGGCCCTCTCGGGCAAGCCCGTCGTCTGGGGCGCCATCCTGCGCTACGGCGGACAGGCAAGCGTCGCATACGCCGGTCATGGCCCGAGCTACCGCGACCTCTTCCCCGTGCCGCCGGAGCCCGGCAATGTGCTCTCCTGCTCCGTCGGCGGCGTGATCCCCACCGTGTGCGCGATCATCGGGTCGATCATGGTGAATGAGGCGATCAAACTCATCACGGGCATCGGCGAGCCGCTCATCGGGAGGGTCACCACCTACGATTCCCTGACCGGTCGCTTCCGTGAGATCCCCTACCGGACGATCCCCGACGCCGCACCCGTCACCGAACTCATCGACTACGAACTGTTCTGTGGCAGGGCGCCGCAGGTGGCGCAAGCCCCGCAGCGCGCCGAATCGACGACCCCGACGGAACTGTCGGAGTTGTTGCGCGAGGGCGGGGACCTGCAACTCATCGACGTGCGCGAACCGTTCGAGGCGCAGATCGCGACGATCGGTGACGCCGAGCTTATTCCCCTTGGCACCGTGGCGACGTCGCTCGGGCGGGTGCGCCGCGACGCACCGGTCGTGCTGTACTGCCACCACGACACGAGGTCGCGATATGCCGCCGGTATCCTGCGGCAGAACGGCTTCACGGATGTGCGCTGGCTCGAGGGCGGCATCGATGCCTATTCCGTGGCGATCGATCAGTCGCTCACGAGATACTGAACCGGGCACCTCGCTCAACCGCGCCGAAGGAGACCTCCGCACCATGCACGAACCGCTGTCCCTCGTCACGGACGAGCCCATCGACGAGGGCGCGCTGAGACGCTCCGTGGCGAACCCGACCGCGGGGGCCGTCGTCACGTTCGAGGGAATCGTGCGCAACCACGATCACGGGCAGAGCATCCGTTCGCTCGACTACCAGGCGCATCCGGATGCCGGTCGCATCCTCGCGGAGTGCTGCGCTCGCATTGCTGAGGAATCCGGACTGCCGCTCGCGGCGGCGCACCGAGTGGGCTCACTGCGGGTGGGCGATGTCGCCCTGTACGCCGTGGTTGCCGCGTCGCACCGAAAGGAGGCGTTTGAGACCTGCGAGCGCCTCGTCGAGGAGATCAAGCACACCATCCCGATCTGGAAGCGTCAGTGGTTCGACGACGGGGCCTCCGAATGGGTCGGGCTCTGAGCCGTTGATGCTGTAAGCCGCCGCCACTGAGCGTGCGGCGCTAGCCTCCCGCGAACGGCGGCAGCACGTCCACGCGGCTCGTGAGGGCGGTCCCGGAATCGCGCTGAACCACCTCGTCCATCAGGAATGATCCGGATGCCAGCACCCGGCTCATCTGCTCGCCGTAGCGCGCGTCGAGGATCGCCTTGAGCTCGCCCAGCGTGCCGGCACCGCCGACATCGAGCTGTTCCTCCTCGACTCCGGCAGCTTCCGCGGCGGCGGCGAAGTAGCGCACTGTCACGTTCACGTCAGCCTCCGATGTACGACATCTCGATGCGCTTGGCCGTGGGTCGCAGCTCCCCCGTGTTCGAGCCGCGGAGCTCCGAGTACCTGTCGGTGCGCTGCCGCCAGATGAGGGCCATGGCGTCGGAGAGTTCCCGGTCGGTGCATCCGCCGCGCATGAGCGCACGCAGGTCGTGACCCTCCGTGGCGAAGAGGCAGGTGTACAGCTTTCCCTCGGTCGACACCCGCACGCGACTGCAGGAGTGGCAGAACGACTGGGTCACGCTGGAGATGACTCCGATCTCGCCGCCGCCGTCACGGTAGCGCCAGCGCACCGAAGTCTCGCCCGTGTAGTTCGGAGCGATCTCCTCGAGCGGGAGCACCGCGTTGATGCGCTCGATGACCTCCGCCGAGGGCACGACGTCGTTCATGCGCCAGCCGTTGCTCGATCCGACGTCCATGAACTCGATGAACCGCAGGATGTACGGCGAGCCCTTGAAGTGCTCGGCCATCGAGACGATGTCCTGGTCGTTTTCCCCGCGCTTGACCACCATGTTGATCTTGATCGGCCCGAGGCCGACCTCGTGGGCGACCTCGATGCCGTGCAGCACCTTGGCGAGCGGAAAATCGACGTCATTCATCCTGCGGAAGGTCGCGTCGTCGAGCGAGTCCAGCGACACCGTGATGCGGTCGAGTCCAGCATCCTTGAGCGCCTGGGCCTTGAACGCGAGCGCGGAGCCGTTGGTCGTCATCGCGATGTCGAGATCGCGGCCATCCACGGTCTTGATCCGGGTGAGTTCGGCGATTAGATCTTCGATGCCCTTGCGCAGCAGCGGTTCACCGCCGGTCAGGCGGATCTTTTCCACGCCGTGTGCGGCGGAGATGCGCACGAGGCGTGCAATCTCCTCGAAGGAGAGCAACTCGTCGCGTTCCATGAACATGTAGTCACGGCCGAAGATCTCTTTCGGCATGCAGTAGACGCAGCGGAAGTTACAGCGGTCGGTCACCGAGATGCGCAGATCGCGCAGTGGCCGGTTGTGGGTATCGAGGAGCGGTACCGCCCCGATGGTGCTCATGACTCCACACTAGGCTCTGGCGGCTCGAAGTTGTGCCAGCAGCAATCCGATCGGGATGCTGACCAGGAGGGTCGCCACGAGCGCCAGATACAGCCAGCGCAGCCATCCACCCCGGCTCGAGCGTACGACAGCCGCGAGGAACAGGGCGAGCGCGGCGACGAGGAGAGCACCGCCCACATCCACGAGCACCGGAATGGCCAGCATCGTGCCGATGGCGACCCCGGCGTTGCCGAGCAGGAACAGCACGAATTGGCCCCACATCGTGGACGCCGCGGGCGAGCGTCGCGCCAGCCACGCCTGCCCGGCACCGAGCCCGATCTGGGCGATGCCGACGACGAGCACGAGGTAGGCCACGAGCCACGCGAGCTGGCGGTTGGTGACGCTTGCGGTCACGGCAGAGAGCAGGCCGCCTCCGATGATGGCGACGACTCCGAGCAGCACGAAAGGAGCGCCCGCCCGCACCCTCGCCCGCATCCCGGGCAGTTCAGTGCTCGTCTGATCCCCCTGACGTGCGGCCGCCCGCCTGTGCGGCACGCTCGGCCTCGAGCTTCTCGAGCACCTCGCTGCGGTAGCGCACCCGGCGCACCCGACGAACCATGTCCATGATGAGAAGCACGGTCGCGACCGCGACTAGGAAGGTAACCGCGAAGCCGACCCAGGTGGGCGTGACGGTCGTTGGGTCGAAATCAGGATTGGGCGTCGGCGTCGCCGCCGCGAGCCAGTGCCCGACGGTGCCAAGGGTCATACTCACGAGCGGTCCTCCAGTGCAGTGGAGGCCGGCGAGCCGTCGGCATCCTGATCGATAATTCCCGCGAACAGGTCGGACTCGGGCAGGGTCGAATCGACGAGCGAGCGCACAAGCTCGAAGTCCTCGTACGGCCAGGCCCGTCGTTGGAGATCGTTCGGCCAGAAAAAGAAGGCGGAGTCGGGCGGCACCTGGCTCGCGTGCGAACGCAGCGCGCCATCCCGATGCTCGAAGAATTCGCCGACGTTGACGTTGGTGGTCGCGGCCGGCAGCGCGCGCTCGATGAAACGCTCGCGAAACTCCTGCAGCTGGGGAATCAGCGGTGAATCCGGCTCCGATGCCACGAGCTCGTCATACATGCTGCCGAGACGTTCCGGATTGAACATGCGGTCGTAGTAGACCTTGCTGATCTGCCACGGTTCACCGAGCTCCGGATAGCGCGCCGCGTCCGCAGCCGCATCGAAGGCGTACATCGAGACCTCGTGGGTGCGAATGTGATCCGGATGCGGGTATCCGCCGTTCTCGTCGTAGGTGACGAGCACCTGCGGACGGAACTCACGCACGATCTTCACGAGTGGCGCCGCCGAGAACTCGAGCGGAATCACCGCGAAGGAATTGGCGGGAACGGACTCGCCGTTCTCGGGCAAACCGGAATCGAAGTAGCCGAGCCAGCGATGGTCGATCCCGAGGATCGCCTGCGCCCGCGCCATCTCGATTCGCCGCAGTCCCGCCATGTCGCGCTCGGCCATCGCTCGCTCGGCGAGCGCTTCATTCTGCACGTCGCCTCGCTCACCACCCGTGCAGCTGACGACGAGCACCTCGACACCAATGCTGCGGTAATAGGCATAACTGCCCGCGCCCTTACTCGACTCGTCATCGGGATGGGCGTGAACGGCAAGCAGGCGCAGTGTCACCGGACTCCTAGGGATTACGAATAGCCTTGGCTCAAGACTAATCGCCTCCAGGGAACGGAACGACGGATGACCGACACGGCCCACGAGACCGGCAGGGCACCGCGCGCCGGGCTCGATGCCCGCTACGGCCGCAGTCCCGCCAAGCGCAAGCGCGACCGCTGGATCGCGATCAGCAGCGGAATCGCTGTTGCCGCTGTCGTCGGAGCGTGGGTCATCTGGGCCGGCCTGGACATGGCGGGCGGCGGCATCGATGCCACCGACATCGGTCATAAGGTCATCGACGACCGCAGCGTGAGCGTCAATTACCAGGTCTCGATGGCGCCCGGCTCGACGGCGGCGTGCGCCCTGCAGGTGCAGAACGAGGCCCACGGCATCGTGGGCTGGAGGATCGTAAAAATCCCAGCATCGAAGCTCGAGACTCGCGCCTTCAGCGACACGGTGCGCAGCTCCGAGCTCGGGGTGACCGGCTTGATATACCGCTGCTGGCTGACCTAAGCTGGTTCGAATCCCAGAGACCGGCCGATCGGCCGGTCTCATTTCTTTAGCGCGAGGGCCCGCACTGAGCCGGCCCTCTTGTGAGGAGTGCACTGTGTCCAACGCATCTGTCGAAACCTGGCTCACCCAGGAAGCGTTCGATCGTCGTACCGCCGAACTCGAACAACTCGAGGGCGAAGGTCGCGCGGAGATCGCCAAACGGATCGAGGCGGCGCGCGAAGAGGGAGACCTCAAGGAGAACGGCGGATATCACGCCGCCAAGGAGGAGCAGGGCAAGATGGAGGCGCGCATCCGCGTGCTCACCGAGCTGCTGCGCCACGCCACGGTGGGCGAGGCGCCCACGAGCACCGACACCGTGCAGCCCGGAACCGTCGTAACCGCGAAGATCCTCGGCGATGAGACCACGTTCCTGCTCGGCAGCCGCGAGATCGTCGACGAAGACACCGATCTCGACGTCTACAGCGAGGGCAGCCCGCTGGGCACGGCGATCATCGGCCTCAAGGTCGGCACGAAGACCAGCTATGAGGCGCCGAACGGCAAGGACATCCCCGTGGAGATCGTCAAGGTCGAGCCGTACCGTTTCTAAGGACGCCCGCTCCTAAAAAACCGCCGCTCTAAAAGTCAACGCGGGGATCGTAGCCCGCATCGATGAGGTGCCCGAGCACGCGCTCGACGTGCTCCGGGCCCCTCGTCTCGAGGCTGAGTTCGAGTTCGACCTGGCTGATCAGCGCGTTGCGCCCGTGGCGCGTGTGCAGCACCTCGACCACGTTGGCGTTGGCCTCGGAGATGAGTTCCGCGACCCGCGCGAGCTGTCCGGGGCGATCGGGCAGCATGAGCCGCAGCTTGAGGTAGCGATCGGATGCCGACAGCCCACGCGAGATGACGCGCTCCATGACCAGTGGGTCGATGTTGCCGCCGCTCAGGATCGCGACCGTCGACCCGCCGCCGCCGTGCACGAGTCCCATCATGATGGCCGCGACCGAGACGGCTCCGGCCGGTTCCACGACGAGCTTCGCCCGCTCGAGCAACACGAGGATCGCCCTGGCGATGTCGTCGTCGCTGACGGTGACGACCTCGTCGACGGCAGAACGGATGATGTCGAAATTGAGGGCGCCCGGCTTGCTCACGGCAATGCCGTCCGCGATCGTCGGCAGGATCGTGATCTCCGTCGGCTCACCGTTCTGCAGCGACAGCGGATAGGGAGCCGAATTCTCGGCCTGCACGCCGACGATGCGCACGGTGCGCCCCTCGGCGGCGAACTTCTGCTTGAGTGCGCTCGCGATCCCCGAGATCAGGCCTCCGCCCCCGATCGGCACCACCACGGTGTCGAGATCGGGAACCTGGTCGAGGATCTCGAGACCCAGCGTGCCCTGGCCGGCGATGACATCCGCGTGGTCGAACGGCGGGATCAGTACGGCGCCCGTGCTCTCGGCGAACTGGGCGGCGGCGCGCAACGGCTCGTCGACGGTGTGGCCACGCAGCACGACCTCTGCACCGTAGCGGCGAGTGGCCTGCAGCTTCGGCAGCGCGACGCCGACGGGCATGAAGATCGTGGCCTTGATGCCCAGTTCGCGGGCGGCAAGGGCCACGCCCTGGGCGTGATTGCCTGCGGATGCGGCGACAACGCCGCGCGCCCGCTCCTCTGCGCTGAGCTTCGACAGTCGGTTATACGCTCCGCGAATCTTGTACGAGCCCGTGCGCTGCAGGTTTTCGCACTTCAGGAAGACGGGCGAACCGAGTACCTCGGAGAGAAAGAGCGAGCTCTCCATGGGCGTGACCTTGGCGACACGCGAGACGGTCGCCCGCGCGGACTCGAAATCGGCGAGGGTCGGCCCGGGTAGCACCGGGGCCTCGCGCGTCTCGCGGGTGTCATCGTCCATCGTGCTGGAGGCTGTGGTTTCAGACATTTCTCAGTGCATCCTTCAGCGTGGGATCGGTGGTGCTGCGCCACTCTCCTCGAGCGATGTAGTTGACCATGACGTTGACGACGGCCACCACGGGCACCGCGAACAGTGCGCCCGGAATGCCGGCGAGGAAGCTGCCTGCCGCGACAGCGAAGACGACCGCGAGCGGGTGCACTCGTACCGCGCTGCCCATCACGAGTGGCTGCAACACGTGGCCCTCGATCTGCTGCACGGCAATGACGACGCAGAGCATGAGGAACGCGGCGAACGGATTGAGGTAGATGAGGGCGACGAAGACCGCGAGGATGCCGGTCAGCACGGCGCCGACCACCGGAATGAACGAGCCGAGGAACACCGCGATCGCGATCGGGATGACGAGCGGGAAGCCACCGAAGAAGAGGCCGATGATCCAGGCACCGAGCCCGATGCCCACGGCATCGACGAACGCGACGAATATCTGCACGCGGACGAAGCTCGTGAGACTCACCCAGCCGACCTTGCCCGCGCCATCGACCGCGGCGCGAGCGCGGCGTGGAAAGAGCCGCACGGTCCAGCGCCAGATTCCCGCCCCGTCGATCAGCAGGAAGATCGTGGCGAACAGGGTGAGCAGCAGTCCGGCGAGGAAGCGCCCCGCCGATGAGCCCACCGAGAGAGCTCCTGAGAGCAACGCCTGGCTGTCGTTCTGGATGGCGACCCACGCCTGCGCGAGGTACTTGTTGAGGTCGGTCTCGGTGAGGTGCAGCGGGGAGGCGAGCAGAAAGTGCTTGAAGTTGTCGAAGGCTTGGACACTCTGCCGCTGCAGGTCGGGCAGGCCGCCGCGCACCTGGAACACGACAAGTACGACGAGCCCGCCGACGACCGCGATGAGACCGACGATCGCCACGATCACGGCAAGCCACTTGGGCCACCTGTGCCGCATGAGCGCACTGACAAGGGGCACCAGCAGAGCGGCGAGAAGAATTGCGACCATCAGCGGAATCACAATGCCACGCAACTGCGTGATCAGGAATATGAAGAGCGCTATGACGGCGGCGATGGCGAGCACACGCCACGACCAGCCCGCCGCGAGCCGAACGCCATACGGGATCGGCTCAGCTTCCCGAACGGGGGCGACGTTCTTCGTCACGGTGCGCTTCGCTCTGCCCAGTACCATCGGTTCAGTCTATGCGCGCCCGGCATTCGATTAAGCGAATATACCCGTACTGGAATCTAGACGAGCGGGCGCACTGCTACAGCGTTCCCACGCAGGCGAAGGTGCACCGTCTCTCCGGGCTGCGGACGCTCGGCACCCTCGTGCTGCACGGAGAGCAACGAGTCGTCCGCAAGTCTGAGTGTCGCCGAGGGTGCGAACGCCGAATGAACGGCGAAAACACAGTGTCGGATGTCGTGGCTATGGTCGAGATGATGGTCACGCACACTCCACCGCAGGTGTCGCTCGCGCAGGCGCGCCGCATCGCACTCGCCGCGCAGGGATTCGGGCGTCCCTCCCCCGCGACGCCCGGCATCCGTCAGCTCGGTTCGCTCATCCGCCGGGTCGGCCTGCTGCAACTCGACTCGGTCAACGTGTTCGAGCGCAGTCACTACCTGCCCGCCTTCGCCAGGCTCGGCGCCTACGACAAGGCCGAACTCGACCGGCTGACCTTCGCGCAGAAGGGCAGGTACATCGAGTACTGGGCGCACGAGGCCGCGGTGATTCCGGTAGACACCTGGCCACTCCTGCGCTGGCGGATGCAGGACTATCGTGAGCGCGCGGCCCGTAACGAGAGCCACTGGGCGGCCGCCAATCGCCCGATGATGGACTGGCTGCTCGCCGAGCTGGCCGATAAGGGCCCACTGCCCGCGAGCGCGATAGAGCACGACGCCAACAGGCGCAGCGGCCCGTGGTGGGGCTGGTCCGAGGTGAAGATCGGACTCGAGGTACTGTTTCGCTGGGGCGAGGTCGTCAGCGGCGGACGCACCCGGTTCGAGCGCAGCTATGCGCTACCACAGCAGGTGCTGTCACAGGAGGTGCTCTCGCGTGACGTGCCGACGGATGAGGCACGAAGGCGACTGATCGCGCACGCGGCGAGCGCGCACGGCATCGGCACCGCATCCGACCTGGCCGACTACTTTCGACTAAAGCGCAACGAAGCTATGCCCGCCGTCCTCGACCTGGTGGACGACGGCACGCTCGTTCCGGTGACCGTTCCGGGCTGGAAGCAGCCCGCATACCTGCACCGGGATGCCCGCATGGCGCGGCGCATCGACGCAACGGCGCTGCTCTCTCCCTTCGATCCTGTCGTGTGGGAGCGCGCTCGCGCCGAGCGACTTTTCGGCTTTCACTACCGCATCGAGATCTACACGCCGCAACCGAAGCGGGTGTTCGGGTACTACGTACTGCCGCTGCTCATCGACGATCGACTCGTGGGACGCATCGATCTCAAGAGCGACCGTCAGAACGGGGTGCTGCGGGTGCAGGCCTCGTGGAGCGAAGCGGATGCGCCGGCGTGCACGGCCGAGCGCCTTGCGCCGCTGCTGCGGCAGACCGCTGCCTGGCAGGGGCTGGGCGAGGTGGAAGTGATGGGACGCGGGGACCTGGCGGACGCGGTTGCGGCGGAGTTGGGCGTGAGTGTTAGTGCGGTGTGAGGTTTCGATACGCTCGAGCCTCGCTACTCAACCCGCGCAAGGCGACGCACTGAACCCGCGGGAGGGCTAGAAGCCACCACCGATGGTGTGCAGTCGCTCGATGCGATCGGCGATCGGCGGGTGGGTGCTGAACAGGCGGCTCATGGCGCCCGGCTTCATCGGATCCGAGATCCACAGGTGCGACATCGTCGAGTTCTGGCGTTGCATGGGCCGCCCGTACTGGCCGAGCTTGGCGAGCGCGCTCGCCAGCGCATCCGGATTTCGCGTGGTCATGGCGCTCGTTGCGTCGGCGAGGTATTCACGTTGACGGGAGATCGCCGCCTGCACGACGGCGGCGACGAGGGGCGCGACGATCATGGCGACGATGCCGAAAACGAGAACGATGGGGTTGCCGCCACCGCCATTGTTGTTGCGGTCTCGGCCGCCGCCGAAGAACGCGAGGCGCAGGAACATGTCGGCGATGAAGCCGACAGCGACGACGAGCCCGAACACGATCATCGACACCCGGGTGTCATAGTTCTGAACGTGGCCCATCTCGTGCGCCATCACCCCCTCGAGTTCGGAGTCGTCGAGCAGGTCGAGGAGCCCGGTCGTTGCCGCGACGATCGCGTGCTCCGGGTCCCGCCCGGTCGCGAAGGCGTTCGGTGCCGGGTCGTTGACGATGAACACGCGCGGCATCGGCAGGCCATCCGTGATCGACAGGTTCTCGACGACGCGATACAGGCGAGGGTTGTCGGACTTCTGGATCTCCTGCCCGCCGGCCATCGACACCGCGAGCCGCGATGCGGCGAAGTACTGGATGACGGCGTAGATCGTGGCGATGACCAGAACCGTGATCGTGATGCTCGGGCTCTGGTAGATGTAGCCCGCAAGCCATCCGAGCGCGCCGATGATCAGGATGAACAGCAGGATGATGAAGACGGTGTTGCGCTTGTTCTTCGCTATGGCGCGATACATCTAGGCCTCGCTGTCAGGCAATGCTGGCGCGTCAGAACTGCACGCGCGGCGGCTCCGCGATGGCCGCGCTGTCGGACACCTCGAAGAACTCACGCTCGCTGAAGCCGAGACCGCGCACGAACAGCGTGTTCGGGAAGGTCTTGATCTTGGTGTTGAGTTCGCGCACACCGCCGTTGTAGAAGCGGCGCGAGGCCTGGATCTTGTCTTCGGTGTCGACGAGCTCACCCTGCAACTGCAGGTAGTTCTGGTTCGCCTGCAGTTGGGGGTAGGCCTCCGCGACCGCGAAGATGCTCTTCAGTGCCGACTGCATGTGGTTCTCGGCGACCGCGGCATCCGCGGGGGTGTTGGCGCTGACGGTCTCGGCACGAGCCTTCGTGACCGCCTCGAACACGCCGCTCTCGTGTGCCGCATAGCCCTTGACGCTCTCGATGAGGTTCGGGATGAGGTCAGCACGACGCTTGAGCTGCACGGTGATGTCGCTCCACGCCTCGTCAACGCGAACGTTGAGGCGCACGAGACCGTTGTAGGTGCTCCACAGGTAGATGCCTACGATGACGACGATCAGGACAATAATTCCGACGACGACGAGTAATTCCATTGCTGCGGGGCTCCTTCGGGCCTAGTGCCACGTTTCGCTGACAACTATAACCAAGCACACCCCCGAAAACGCGGCCCCAGAACAAGCTCGGGGCCAACTCGAAGGTGCCGCGGGCGGCGGCTGCGACGCTCAGCGACCGAGCACGCGATCCAGATAGGGGTTGGCGAAGACCCGGTCGGGGTCGAGTCGGTCGCGAACGGCGAGGAAGTCGGAGAAGTGCGGATACGACTCGGCCAGTGACGCGGCATCCTGCCTGTGGATCTTGCCCCAGTGCGGGCGACCGCCGAGGCCGCGCATGATCGCCTCGACACCCGCGAAGTATTCGCGAAAGTCGTCGCGGAAGAAACGATGCACCGCGATATAGCCGCTCTCGCGACCCTGCGCCGTCGAGAGCCAGATGTCGTCCGGCGCCGCCACGCGCACCTCGATCGGAAAGGAGATGCGCCATCCCCGCTCGGCGATCAGACGATCGACCGCCCGCAGCGCCTCGGGGATGGCAGCGCGCGGAATTGCGTACTCCATCTCGCGGAACCGGGTCGTGCGGGAGGTCACGAACACCTCGGAGGAATGGTCGGTGAAATCACGGTTGCCGATGAGCCTGCCGGCGAGGCGGTTGACGCCCGGCGTTAGGGCGGGCGCCACGCGGCCGACATGACACATGAGTGAGAACGTGGCGTTCGAGAGCACGCGTTCCTCCAGCCACTCCTTCGCCTTCGGCAGCGGATGCCGTTCATCCGAACCGTCGAGCCTGCTGTTGTTCTTGGTAAGCGCCGTTCGGGTGTGCGGGAACCAGTAGAACTCAAAGTGGTCGACCGCGTCGGCGCGCGCCTCGAAGTCGTCGAGCACGCTGTCGAGCGGTTCCGGTCGCTCGACCGCGCTCAGCAGAAAGGCGGGCACGCACTGGATCGTGAGGTCCACGAGGATGCCGAGGGCGCCGAGCCCCAGGCGAGCGGCCGGCAGCAACTCCGCATTCTCGGTCTCGCTCACCCGCAGGAGCGAGCCATCGGCGGTGACGAGGGTGACGGCGACGATCTGCGCCGCGAGCCCGCGAAATCGGGAACCTGTGCCGTGGGTGCCGGTCGAGGTCGCGCCGCTGATCGTCTGCCGGTCGATGTCGCCCATGTTCTCGAGCGCGAGCCCGTGGGGTCCGAGCAGCGCGGGCAACTGGTAGAGATGGGTGCCGGCGCCGAGCATAACCCGGCCGGATACCGCATCCACCGACAGGAGCCCATCGAGCCCCGAGAGGTCGAGTTGCAGCCCCGGCGCGACGGCGATGCCGGTGAAGCTGTGGCCCGCGCCGATCGCCTTGACCGGCAGGCCGCGCTCTCGGGCGAAGCGCACCGCGGCGACCACCTCGTCGACGCTTGACGGTCGCGCGACGAATTGCGGTCGGATGCTCTCGGAGCGTCCCCAGTTGCGCCAGGTTCTGCCCGGTGCGATCACCGAACTCACAGGAACGCCTTGCCCTCACCGCGGTAGGTCGGCACCCTGCCGACGATGCGATCGCCGTCGACGAGTGTGAAGTCGTTGAGGTGCTCGCTGAGTTCGCCCGCCTTGGTGTGGCGCAGCCACACGCGGTCGCCCACCCGCAGCCGCGCGGCGCCGTCACCGGTCACGGGGGTCTGCACCTCGCCCGCCATCTCTCGCGGGACCATCCTGAGTCCCTCCGGCCAGACGACGAGAGGCAGCCTGTCGCCCCCGGGCGGACCGGATGCGATCCAGCCGCCGCCGTGCAGCGCCGCCATCTTCGGCGTGGGCTTGCGCACCACCGAGAGGGCAAAGGCCGCGGCCGGGGCGGGCGTGAAGCGCGAGTAGTGATCAAAGAGGTGGGGGCCGAAGAGGCCGCTGCCCGCCGCGATCTCGGTCACGGCATCCTCGGCGCTCGTGGATTCAAGGGAGCCGGTGCCGCCGCCGTTGACGAACTCGAGTTCCGCCTCCTCGCGCACCGCGGCGACCGCCTCGGCCCTGCGGGTGGCGAGCTCCCGAACGGACTGCTTCTGCATCCCGCGTACTATCGCGCCGTAGACGGGCTTGCCCGCCGGGCGGTCGACGGTGCCCGCGATCTGGCCCTCGTAGGCCATCATCCCGACGAGCGTGAAACCGTCCCTCGCCCCGACGAGCCGCGCGAAGTCGCGCGCGTGCTGCACGGTGAACAGGGGCGAACGGTAGGTGCCGATGTGGCCCAGCACCCTCGACTCGAAACTCGCGTCAAGCTCGAGGCAGACGCGGATCGACTCGCGCTTACCCGGGGGCAGGATCGCGTCGATGAGATCGAGGTGTTCGACCGAGTCGACCATGAGCGTGACCCGGGAGGCGAGTTCGGGGCTGAGAGCCAGCCGCCGCAGCGCCTCGCGGTCGACGCTCGGGTAGCCGACCACGACATCCGCGTGATCTTCGGCGAGCCAGAGCGCCTCGTCGAGCGTGTAGGCGAGGATGCCGCCGAAGCCCGGCAACGCAAGCACAGCGTCGATGATGCCCCGCACACGCACCGACTTGCTCGCGACGCGGATGCGCGTGCCGTTCGCGCGATCGAGCATGCTGAACGCGTTGGCGGCGAGCGCCTGCAGCGAGATGACGCCGTAGGGCGGGTCGAGTTCGCTCGTGGCGGCGGTGAGCCCCTGCCAATAAGAGGAGGGATCGAGCCACGGCGTGTGCGACGCCTCGGGTCTCGTGAGGGCGATGGTCATTAGCGAACCGTTCTGATCGGAAGTATGGCGAGCGCGCCGAGGAGCGTGGAGGCTGCGGCGAGAAGAAAGAGTCCCTGGAATCCGACCAGGACGGCGACGATGATGGCACCGAGCAGCGGCGCGAGTGCCTGCGGCACGGCGCTCGCGATGTTCATGATGCCGAGATCCTTGCCGCGGCTGCGCGCATCCGGAAGCACCTCGGTGGCGAGCGCCTGGTCGACGGAAAGGAAGCAGCCGTAGCCGAGGCCGAGTATGCCGGCCGCGACCATGGCGACACCGAGGTCGGGCACGAGTGCGAGCAGCAGCGCGGCGATCGCCTGCAGTGCGGAGGCTGCGAAGACGAAGACCTTGCGTCGACCGAGCCGATCGGAGAGTCGGCCGAGAAAGAGGGAGGCGAGCACGACGAACGCCATGTAGATGAGGATCAGCACGAGCAGATCGTCTTCCGCGTTCTTGTCGTTGAGGCCGAACTGCAGAAAATAGAGCAGCATCGTCGTGCCGAAGGCGTTGCCGAAATTGACCAGGATGCGGCTGAGCAGCGTCCAGCCGAAGTCCGGATACTTGCGGGGGCTGATCCAGAATCCCTCGATGAGGGTCTTCAGGGTGAGCGGTTCACGCTCGCCCTTGTCGAGGACAGCGTCCGGTGTCCACAGCACGAACGGCAGCACGAGCACCACGAGCAGCACGGCGAGCACCGCGTATCCCGCGAACTGGCCGACGATGATCGTGACGAGAAGCACGCCCAGGATGGTTCCGACCGCCTGCGGGGCAGAGATCCAGCCGGAGACGAACCCGCGCTGGCGCACCGGAACGTGGTCCGAGATCGTGGCGGTGAGTGCGGCGGTGAGCACGCAGAAGCCGATCAGTGCCAGAGACCACAGGATGCCGATGCCGATGAGCGAGTCCTGCAGACCGAGCAATAGCAGCGACAGCCCGAAGAGCACGGCACCGCCGAGGATCCACGGTCGGCGGCGACCGAACCGCGAGGTGGTGCGGTCGGAGAGCGCGCCGGTGAGCGGATAGGCGACGAGGGCGAAGACGCCCGCTATGCCCGAGATGATGCCGAAGGCGACGACGTTGTCGACCCAGTTCGTCGTGCGCAGCTGAGCCGTCACCTGGTTGGGCAGCAGCAGTTGGATGGGCGCGAGCTGCGCCATCCACACCCCGAGCCAGGCGCTCGCGAAGGCGGCGATCCAGCGGCTCGGGACGGCGCGGGTGGGCTCGGCGAAGGGTTCCGGGGCCTGCTCGCCGACGGCCTGCTGCTGTGAGGTCATGCGCTGTGCTCCTTGATTCGGGCGGAGGATCTGTTGGAGGTCGCGGGCGGTCGGGCGAAGCCTGCCAGCGCATCCGCCATGGAGTCCATGAGCCTGCCCGCAGCCTCGGCGTCGCGATCGGCGAGCCAGGCGAGCGTGAGTCCGTCGGTCAGGGCGACCGCGAGCCGAGCGAGGTCGGCGACGGGAAGCGACCACTCGATGCCGGCGTGGTCCGCTCCCGCGACGAGAATCTCCCTGACGACGCGATGGTAGCTCTCGTATTGAAGCCGCGGCAGGTCATCGAGGTCTGGCGTGCGCAGCGCGAAGTGGAGCAGCTCGAACATGGCCTGCTCGCGCCCCGGCTCGAGCACAACGATGTCGAAGTAGGCCTGGATACCCGCGCGAACGGACGTGCGGATATCCGCGCCGGGCTGCAGCGAACCGAGGACCGCAAGTCTTTCGTTCTCAAGCACGAAGGCGATGAGTTCTCGGATCATCTCATTTCGCGAGTGGAACGCGTAGTGAAAGCTCGCGAGCGGCATCCGGGCCTCGGCGGCGATGGCACGGGTTGTCGCGGCGCCCAGCCCGTCCCTGGCAATAACCCGCACGGCGGCGCGGATGATTGCAGCACGTCGCTGTTCGGATGACAATCGCGTCATTGCGGTTCCCTGTCGGCGGTTCCTAGTCCACGGTGAGGCCCGATGCCTCGGTGTCGTACAGTGGGTCACTTGTCCCAGTCGCCTGACTAAGAATAGTGGCGTCGCTGAGCCATCCACGTCAACCACGGGCACCATTTCGGTCCGAGTCAGCCGGTTTGACAGTGTCGTGAATGCCTAGCTAAATGGAAGTACAGTGCAGCCCACACATTCGAACGCGTCCAGGCGTTTGTTTCGCGATCGCGGAGCGAGCGCTCTTCGGCGAGGTGTGGGTCGGGCCGCGCGGCTGACGTCTGCCGCGGTTACCACCGCGCTCCTCTCGCTAGGCGGCGTTGGCGTCGCGGTCGCGGCACCCCCACCGGCACCGCCCTCTCCGGCAATCGCCGCGGCCGGCGTGACTTTCACCGCACCCACCCATGGCTCGTTCATCGGCACGAATTCGTTCACCGTGAGCGGCACGAAGGATGCCGACAGCAGCGTCATCGTCACGGGTGCCGTGAGCGGTGGTGCCAGCGGTCAGCTCTGCACAGTGCCCTCATCGGCAGATACCGCCTGGAGCTGCCAGGCGACGGCGGTGCCGAACGGGAAAAAGGTCACTCTCACCGCCACCGAGACGCTGTATGCCGACGGCAGCACGAGCGCGTCCTCGATCACGGTCGATGTTCTCGGCGCCCCGAGCCTCGATGGCGCCGGCGCCTTCGTGACACCCGGCATCGTGTCGGGTGGTGCCACCACCGGCAACACCGTCACCGTCACGGTGACGAGCCCTTCCGCCGAGGGCTGCGTGTCGGATGTCGTGAACGGCTACTGGTCATGCAGCATCAGGGCACCATCCGGAACCTATACGGTGACCGCACACCAGTCCTGGACGAGGGGCGACGGCCAGCACTCACAGGAGTCTGCATCCCAGCGCGTCACGATCGACAAGGATCGACCCGCGCCGCCCGTCGTCACCTCACCGAGGGGCAATTCCCGCGTGGTCAAGCAGCCGGTGACCTACTCGGGCACGGGTGAACCGCTCGGGTTCCTCAACGTCTACATCGACGCCAGCCCGGTCTGCGGTGCCAGCGTCGACTCAAGCGGCCGGTGGAGTTGTGCGGCATCTGGAATCAGCAATGGCGCTCACGCGGTGCAGGCCATCCAGAGCGATAGCGCAGGCAACTTCAGCGACCCGAGCGCCCCTCTCACCGTGCAGTACGGCGCGAAGCCCGCGCCCGTCGCGCCGCCGCCGCGCGCCACGACCCCGGCGACCCCCTCCCCCACCCCCGCGCCGGAACGGAGCGCGACGCCACCTCCCGCGCCGTACGTACCCGGGTCGGGGGCGCCTCCGCCGTCGCTGCAGGAATCGCTCACCAACTGGGGAACGCCCACGACCTTCGGTGCGCACCTGCCGACCTTCGCGCAGACGGTCTCCCACGGCAACTGGGCCCTTGCTCCGCTGCTGGCGCTCGGGTCCATCCTGCTGATCGCGCTGCCGCTTCGGCTGCTCGCCTCGACACTGCGTGGTCGCCTCCGCTTCCCACGCGCGCAATTCACCGGCAGGAATCAGCTGGCAGCAGAACCGGATGACGCACCGCCGCCCAACCCCTGGCTCGTCGGCGCCATTCCGCTGGCCGCAGCCGCCGGGCTCATCGTGCTCTCGGGCGGCATTAATGGAGAGGTGCGCTTCCTGCGCCTCCTCGCGGCGGTGGGCATCGGACTGGCGATCCTCAACGTGGTCGGCGTCGCGATTGCCACTCGACTCTCCTCGCGGTTTCAGGGCGTCAGCGGCAGGCTGCGGTTCATGCCCGTGTTGCTCGTGGCCGCAGCGGCCGCAGCACTTGTCTCGCGCTGGAGCGGTCTCGAACCGCCGGTGGTCGCCGGCGTGCTCATCGGGGTGGGCTTCGCGCGGATGACCGCTGCAAAGCAACGCGCGATCGTCAACCTCGCCGAAGTGGGCACCATCGCGCTCGTGGCTGTGCTCGCCTGGCTCGGCCACCAGTGGACGGGCCCGACTCAGGGTTTCTGGGGCAATCTGTCGCTGGAACTGCTCGCGACCCTGTGCCTCGCCGGCCTCGGCTCGGCGATCGTGCTCATGCTGCCGCTCGCCCAGTTGCCCGGGCGTGTCATCCTCGAGTGGTCGCCCGTCGCCTGGATCGTCGCGATGGTGGTCGTCACCACTCTCGCCTGGGTGATCGTGCTGGGCGGAAGCGGCGCGGCGTTCCCCGTGCTCGGAGCATTCCTCCTGGCCGTCGGCTTCGCGGCTCTCTGCCTCGCCGTGTGGGCGTGGGTGCGCTACGTGGAGCCCGCCAGCGTCTGACGACCGCAGAATCGACGGTGCCCCCGGTGGGACTCGAACCCACACTCGGACGATTTTAAGTCGTCTGCCTCTGCCAATTGGGCTACGGGGGCGCGCGGTGAACTACGGGCGCACGCAGCAGCCTATTGGCAGAACGCAGCGAGCAGAACGCGCGAGCTAGGACTTCGGGCGCGAGGCGAACTCCTGGAAGAACGCCTGCGGCGTCTGCCTCGCCTCGAGCGAGACGATGTCGCGACGCAGGAAGAAGTTCAGGATCCAGTTGCCGAAGACACGGATCTTGCGCTCCCAGGTCGGGATCGCAAGGCCGTGGTAACCGCGGTGCATGAACCAGGCCAGGAGGCCCTTGACCGCGATCTTGCCGGACTGGAAGACGCCCTCGCCGAGGCCGAGACCCGCCACGGCGCCGAGGTTCTTGTGGTAGTAGTCGCGAGGCGCGTCGCCGCGAAGTCCACCCGCGATGTTCTTCGCGAGCAACTTGCCCTGGCGCACCGCGTGCTGTGCGTTCGGAACGCAGTATCCGCCGACACCACCACCGGTGAGGTCGGGAACCGCACTGACGTCGCCGGCGCCCCAGGCATCCGGAACCACGCCATCATCGTTCACGACACGGAGGTCGGCCTGAACGCGAAGGCGACCGCGCTCCTCGACCGGGAGGTCGGTGCCCTTGATGACCGGGTTGGCCATCACGCCCGCGGTCCAGACGATGACGTCGGACTCGAACGATTCGCCCGTGGAGAGCTCGATCTTGCCGCCGACGGCGGAGGTGAGCTGGGTGTCGAGGTGCACTTCGGCACCGCGCTGAGCGAGGTTCTTGAGCACCCAGTGGCTGGTCTTCAGCGACACCTCGGGCATGATGCGACCCATGGCCTCGATGAGGTGGAAGTGGGTGTCGTCGAAGCTGAGACGCGGGTAATACCGGAGCAGGGAGCTCGCGAGGCTGCGCAGCTCGCCGAAGGTCTCGATGCCGGCGAATCCACCGCCGACGATCGTGACGGTGAGGAGGCGATCGCGCTCCGGGCCTGCGGGCAGGTTTGCGGCGCGGTCGAAGTTGGTGAGCAGGCGGTCGCGCACAGCGGTTGCCTCTTCGATGCTCTTCATGCCGATGGCCACGTCGGCCACGCCCGGGATCGGGAAGGTGCGCGAGACGGAGCCGGCCGTCACGACGATGATGTCGTAGTTGATGGTCCACGGTTCGCCGACGGCGGGAGTGACCGTCGCGGTCTTGTTCGCGTGATCGATGCCGGTGACGGTGGCCGTGATGACCTCGGTCTTCTCGAGGTGGCGACGCAGGGAGACAACAGCGTGACGGGGCTCCATGGAGCCTGCCGCAACCTCCGGGAGGAAGGGCTGGTAGGTCATGTACGGCAGTGGATCCACTACCGTTACCTCTGCCTCACCCGCCCTCAAGAGCTTTTCAAGTTTAAAGGCTGTATAGAATCCGGCGTAACCGCCGCCGACGATGAGGATTTTGGGCACGACCTACAATCTACTACTTGCCTCCGCGTCGACCGTAGTTGAGAAAGAATCGTCTCGCCAGGAGAACCGCGAGGATGCCGAAGACGAGATAGACGAGCAACGGCAATCCCGTGTTCCTCAGCGACTCGATCGAGGGCAGCACGGTGCCGAGCGGATTGGCCGGCGCCGCGGCCTGCTCTCTGCGCGGAGCCGGCGCCGTGGCCGCGCCCTCCGTCGGCGCGGGTGTTGACGCGGCGCGGCGATAGACCTTGATCCAGTCCTTCAACTGGTTCGCCGGATTGGTCGTGACCTTCGGCACCTCGGCGGTGACAGCGGCCGCGGCGTTCACGAGCCCATAGCCGTAGCTTGGATTCGGCACCGTGCCGACACCCCTCGCCGTGGCAGTGAGTCGATTTATGACGTTGCCCGCATCCAGGCCCGGATGAGACGCTCGCACGAGGGCGACGATTCCCGCGATGATCGGGGTCGCTCCGCTCGTGCCCGACCACTCATAATAGGTACCGCCCGGTCCCGCGCCCACGAGGTCCTCGCTCGGTGCGCAGACCGCGATCGTGATGCCCTGCGACGACGCATCGAAGCTCGCGACGCCGTTGCGGTCGACCCCTCCGACGACGAGCACCCCTGGCATCGTTGCCGGCGCGCCGACCTCGGTGGTGCCGCTCCCGCGGTTGCCCGCGGCGGCGACCACCACCACGTCGTGCTCCATCGCGTAGAGGAAGGCATCGTCCCAACTCGTGGGCCAGTCGAGTGTGTTCCTGGTGAGCGACATGTTGATCACGCTCGCGCCGTTGTCTACGGCCCAGCGAACGGCGGAGGCGATCTGCGCATCGGAACCGTCCTGGCCGAAGCCCACGGAGACGGACAGGATCTTCGCCTCGGGCGCTGCTCCCATGATCCCGTCGCCCGAGCCGTGACCGTGGCCCGCGAGCAGAGAGGCGACCATGGTGGCGTGGGCGGATCCCTCTCCGACGGGAGTCTGGCCGTTCGGGGAACCGACGCCCGAGACATCCGTGCCGCCGATCACCGTTCCGGTGAGGTCGGGGTGCGAGCCGTCGACCCCGGTGTCGATGATCGCCACGGTGACGCCGGCGCCCTTTGTGGTCTTCCACGCCTGGCTGATGCCGTAGCTCGAGAGCCAGTACTCGGCGCTGCGCATGCTGTCGGCGGATGCCGGGGCGGCGACAAGCAGCACGGATGCCGCGAGGCCGAGCGCCGCAGCGCCCGCTACCAGTCGCCGCAGCATCGTCACGCGGGGTTGCCCGGCGCGCTGTGGCCGCCGTCCGCGCCGAGCCCGTAGTCCGCGCACTCACAAACGAGCGGGGTCCACTCCGCGCGCTCGAGCGCGAGGTCTCCGATGGGGTTCACGCCGGGGCCCGCGGCGAGCGCGTGGCCCGCGAGCGCGTGCAGGCACTTGACCCGGGTCGGCATACCTCCCGCAGAGATTCCGGCGATCTCCGGCACGCTCTCAATGCCCTCTCGATCAGCAAGATAGCTTTCGTGTGCCGCCGTGTAGCGCGCAGCGAGTTCCTCATCCTCGGCGAGCAGTGCCGCGAACTCCGGCATGACGCCATTCGCCTCGAGCGTCGAGATGGCAGCGGTGGCGGCCGGATGGCACAGGTAGTAGAGGGTGGGGAACGGCGTGCCGTCACCGAGCCTCGGGCTCGTCGCGACCACGGTAGGCGCTCCGCAGACGCAGCGAGCGGCGATGCCGATGACGTTCCGGGCGGGGCGACCGAGCTGGTGGGAGACGGTGGCGATGTCTGCCTCGCTCGGCGGCGCGAAGGGCGGGGTGCTCACCGTGTGCTCTGCTGCTGGTGCTGCGCGCCCTGCCCGCTAATGACTGGGGCGACGAGTTTGCTCGCCGGCGCATTCGTGAGCCCCGCCGTGAGCACGGAGGAGAGCATCGTGCGCACCCAGTCGACCTGCGTGGTCTGCAGCTTGGCGCTGATCGGCTGGCCATCCGCCGTGGCGAGCGTCTTGCCGTCGTCGATCACGAGGTAGCTGTACTCCCCCGGGTAGACGTAGTTCAATCGTTCGCGAGCGAGGGACTCGACGTAGCTCGGGTCATTCCAGCGTGCGAGCTCGCCCTTCATGCCCTTCACGGCGTCTTTCTGCTGCTGCACGTCTGCCCGCAGCGATGCGATCTGCTGCTGTTGCTCGACCAGAATCCGCAGCGACGGCGCAAGCACGACGACGAAGAGCACGATGAGCGATAGGGCTGCGATCGCAAACCCGGACAGGCGGATGCTGCGCAGCCAGTTGCCTGACGCGCCCGCGAGATCCGGCAGCTGCACGGGGACGCGCTGAGTGCGCTGCCTATCCTTTGCACGCTGTCGCTTGGTCATGAGTCGAGCCTAAGCGAGCGTCGGTCGCTGAGCCTGTCGAAGCGCCGCAGCGCCTCGACAAGCTCAGGACCGACTAGCCCTTAAAGCGGGGGAAGGCGCTGCGACCGGCGTAGACCGCGGCCTCGGCGAGCTCTTCCTCGATGCGCAGGAGCTGGTTGTACTTGGCGACGCGCTCGCTGCGAGCCGGGGCACCGGTCTTGATCTGGCCGGAGTCGGTCGCAACAGCGAGGTCGGCAATCGTGGTGTCTTCGGTCTCGCCCGAGCGGTGCGACAGGATCGCGGTGTAGCCGGCGCGCTGGGCCATGGCCACGGCATCCAGCGTCTCGGTGAGCGTGCCGATCTGGTTGACCTTCACCAGGATCGAGTTGCCCGCGCCGAGCTCGAGGCCCTTCTTCAGGCGAACCGGGTTGGTGACAAAGAGGTCGTCGCCGACGATCTGCAGCTTGTCGCCGAGCTCAGACGTGAAGTGCTGGTAACCCTCCCAGTCGTCCTCCTGCAGCGGGTCTTCGATCGAGACGAGCGGGTAGTTCGCCGCGAGGTCGGCGAAGTATGCCGTGAGGTCGCCGGCCGAGAGCTGCTTGCCCTCGAAGTGGTACGAACCGTCCTTGTAGAACTCGGATGCGGCGACGTCGGTCGCGAGCGCGATGTCACTGCCGAGCGTGAATCCGGCCTGACCGATCGCCTCTGCGATGAGGTCGAGCGCCACGCGGTTGCTCGACAGGTCGGGGGCGAAACCACCCTCGTCGCCGAGGCCGGTGGACAGTCCCTTGCTCTTGAGCAGCGACTTGAGCGAGTGGTACGTCTCGACGCCCCAGCGCAGCGCCTCGCTGAAGCTCTCCGCGCCGAGCGGCACGATCATGAACTCCTGCACATCGATGTCGTTGTCGGCGTGGGATCCGCCGTTGATGATGTTGAGCAGCGGAACCGGCAGGGTGTGCGCGTTCGGGCCACCGACGTAACGGAACAGCGGCAGGTCTGCGGAGTCCGCAGCGGCCTTGGCGACGGCGAGCGAGACGCCGAGGATGGCGTTAGCGCCGAGACGCTTCTTGTTGTCGGTGCCGTCGAGCGCGATGATCGCGGCGTCGACGAGGCGCTGGTCGCTCGCCTCGAAGCCCTCGATGGCCGGGCCGATCTCGTCGAGCACGGCGGAGACTGCCTTGAGCACACCCTTGCCGCCGTAGCGGGCCTTGTCGCCGTCGCGCAGTTCGTAGGCCTCGAAGGCGCCGGTGGATGCGCCGGACGGAACAGCCGCACGTGCGACGATGCCGTCATCGAGCAGCACCTCGACTTCGACGGTGGGGTTGCCCCTGGAATCAAGAATCTCGCGAGCGCCTACTGCCTCGATCAAAGCCACGGATGGTCTCCTTTTATCTTCTTGCGTTTCACTAAGCCGTTGGTCATCCTACTCGGGGGCGGTGACCACTCCCGATGCGGTAGTTTGTGCCCGCTACTCCCCCGCCGGAGCCTGTTCGAGCGGTCGGAATTCGAGCTCATCGATGCTGGTCGTCGACGCCGTCACGGTGGCGAGGCTGCCGAATCCGGATGCCGCAAGCTGCTCCAGAAGCGGCTTCAGGTTGCGAGGCCTGCGTTCCAGTCGCACGCGGCGTCCACCGGGCGCGCCGGCGGCGAGCAGCGCGGACTTCAAGGCCAGCAGTGTCGGCGGGGCGACATCCGCGTCGTAGAGGAGGACCACCGCATCCGTCGCCTCTGCCTGGGAAAGGTGCACGAGGTCGAGGATGCGTTCGAAGCCGATCGAGAAACCCGCGGCCGGAACGTCGGTGCCGAGGAAGCGGCCGACCATGCCGTCGTAGCGTCCGCCGCCGCCGAGCGAGCTCGTGGAGGATGGGTGCGCGATCTCGAAGATCGTGCCGGTGTAGTAGCCCATGCCGCGCACGAGAATCGGTGAGAAGACGACGTGCGCCTGGGGCAGCGCGTCCCGAAGTGCGCGCAGCTCGGCGTAGACGTCGAGGTCGAGCCAGGCGGGTGCCGCCGCGGTGTCGAGCGACCATCCATCGTCGGCGAGATCCGTGAGCTCACCGCCGAGCAGCACGCTCGCGATGAGTTCGGCGTCTCCAAAGCCGAGCTCGGCCAGTTCGTCAACGACGCCCTGCACGCCGATCTTGTCTTCCTTGTCGAGGGCGATGAGCACGCGCTCGGAGTTCTCGGGGTCGATCTTCCAGTACCGCAGCAGCGAGTGCAGAATGCGGCGATCGTTGACGCGTAGCGACCAGCCCTCGATGCCGAGCGCGTCCATGGTGTCGGCCGTCGCCCCGAGCAGTTCGACCTCGGCGAGCGATCCGGCCTCGCCAATGATGTCGATGTCGCACTGGAGGAACTGGCGGTAGCGGCCCTTCTGCGGTCGTTCGGCTCGCCACACCGGCGCGATCTGAATCGAACGGAACACCGACGGCAGCTCGGCGCGGTGCGTGGCATAGAAGCGAGTGAGCGGCACGGTGAGGTCGAATCTCAGGCCGAGGTCGGCGAGGTCGAGAGCATCGTTCGCGGCGTGCAGGTCGTCGGCCGTCAGTCCGCGCTTCAGCACGCCGAAGGCGAGCTTCTCGTTGTCTCCGCCAAGCCCCGCGTGCAGCCGGGACGAGTCCTCCATGACGGGGGTCTCGATCTCGTCGAAGCCGTGCGCGCGATAGACCGAGCGGATGACGGAGAGCACGCGTTCGCGGCGCTCCTTCTCCTGGGGGAGAAAGTCGCGCATGCCGCGCGGGGGATTTACCAAACGTGCCATACCCCGATTGTTCCACGGCCGCGGACTACGCTTCGGCGCTGCCTTCCAGCACGGATTCGAACTCGCCCACGTCGGGTACCAGCGCACGAATGCGCTCGGAATAGGAGCGGAGTACCCGCTCGAATGCTCTCGTCGCCGCCAACTCGTCTCGGTTGACGATGAGATCGTGCTGCAGGCCGTACATCGTGTTCGTGATGACGCGCGCCTCGACGTCCGCATCCGCGGCAGGGATGCCCATCGCGAGCAGGGCATCAAGGCCGGCACTGTGCCACAGCTGGAAGACCTTGGGGGTAATGGGGTCCTCCCCCGGGTCCTGGGCCTCGAGCATCGAGGCCTCGAACTCGAGTCGCTGCAACTGTCGGTTGCGCGGCTGCAGGAACCACTCCCACGACTCCCTGAGATTCCGCAGGTGGGCGGCAAGATCCCCCGTCTCGGCGGCGACCGATTCGACTACCACGTTCTGGCGCGTAGTGATCGCTCGTACAATCTCATGGAGCAATTCGGCACGGCTGCCGAACTGATAGACCAGCGTGTATGTGCTCACACCGAGGGCAGAGGCGAGACTGCGGAAGGAGAGGGTTGCGAGCGGCTGATCGAGCAGGTGTTCGACGATCTGTTCGAGCAGCGCAGGGCGCCTCTCGGGATCCGGAGTGCGCGCCATAACATAAACATAACGTACGTTTGCACAAACGACCGTTATTGTTATACTCAGAGACATATGCACGCAGGCCGTAAAGCGTCGGGGCTTGGCCGCCTGCATAATGCACGTGTGATGCAGCATCGCATCGGCACGATCAAACCGGGTCAGCCGGTCGGGTAAACCGGCTGCCCCTGGTTGGGTATGGCTCTTTCACTGTGAAATTTCCAGCGAAATAATCATGCCGAACCTGGTGCCCTCTCTATTCGGGTTAGAGGGGGCACCGCTTGTTTAAGCCGTATTCCGCGCGCTTCGGCCCCGCGGATGTCGTCCTGCAGTCCGCGCAGCGCCGTGCGCAGCGCGCGTTCGGAGTCGAGGCCGTTCTGCTTCGCGGTCGAGACGATCGAGAGCAGAAGCGCGCCAAGCTGGGACTCGTCGTGTGCTGTGGGCGCGGCAGCGGCATCCGCGGGTTTTGCGATCGTCACGCCGAGCTTGCCCGCCTTGCCGAGCAGTTTGTCGGCGAGCGCGAGCGCGGGCATGGACTGGGGCACACCGTCGAGCACGCTCGTGCGATGCGGCTTGTCTGCCTTCTTGAGTTCGTCCCACACGGCGACGACGTCGTCCCCGGTCTGGATGTTCATGGCCTGCTGCGCCGCCAGGTCGCCGAAGACGTGCGGATGCCGGCTCACCATCTTGGACGTCATGCGTTCGGCGACATCCTCGAGGCTGAAGTTCTCGCCGGTCGTATGCGCGGCGATGTCGGCATGGAATACGACCTGGTAGAGCACGTCGCCGAGCTCCTCGATGAGCTCATCGCGGTCGCCGGTCTCGATCGCGTCGACCAGCTCATACGTCTCTTCGACGAGGTACTGCACGAGGGAAGCGTGGGTCTGCTCGGCGTCCCACGCGCAGCCGCCCGGGACCCGCAACTGGTGAAGCACGTCGATGAGTTCTTCGAGCTTCGGATACCGCGGTGTCATGAACTCATCCTGCCACCGGCTCCTCGGCGAGCTGCGGTTCGCGGCGGGGCATGGCGAGTGCCGCCACAAGCGTGGCCCCTGCGGTGATGAGGACCGCAATGAAGACGGCGGATGCTGCGCTCTCGATTGTGGCGACATCCGCTTGGTCGCCGCCGCGGTTGACGACGATCGAGTTGGCGACAGCGCCGAAGATGGCGACGCCGACCGCGCTGCCGATGGACCGCGCGAACATGTTGGTACCGGTGACGACTCCGCGTTCGCCCCAGCCAACGCTCGACTGGGCGAGGATGATGCTCGGCGTGGCGACGAGGCCGAATCCGAGGCCGATGACGAAGCATCCGGTGGCGACAATGATGAGGTTCGGTGTGAGGGCGAAGACGGCGAGCACGATCGCTCCGAGGATGACGAGTGCCATGCCGATGAGCGCCGTGTTGCGGAAGCCGATCCGCAGGTAGATGCGGCCGGAGAGCGACGCCGAGATGGGCCAGCCGATCGTGAGTATGGCGAGGGTGAGGCCGGCGACGATCGGGGCTGCGTCGAGTGCGCCTTCGAGGTAGGTGGGCACGTAGGAGGTGAGGCCGATGAGAATGGCCCCGACTCCGAGGGAGATGAGCGTCGTGGTGAGCAACAGCCGCCGGGAGAACACCCACAGCGGCAGCACCGGTTCTGCCGCGCGTCGCTCGGCGAAAACGAATGCGACGAGCAGGATGCCGCCGACCGCGAATGCCCCGATGCTCTGCGGTGAGTTCCAGGCCCAGCCCTGCCCGCCTTCGAGCACGGCGAGGATGAGCAGGCTGAGGGATGCGGTGAGCAGCGCCGCTCCGAGGTAGTCGATGCGGTGCTGGCGGTGCTCGACTTTTTCGTGGAACGATCGCAGCAGCATCCAGGCGGCGAGGATGCACAGGGGCACGTTGACGAAGAAGATCCAGCGCCAGCTGAGGTATTGCGAGAAGACTCCGCCGAGGGTGGGGCCGACGACCGCGGAGATTGCCCAGACGCTCGCAAGGTAGCCCTGCACCTTTGCGCGTTCGGCGATCGTGTAGATGTCGCCGGCGATGGTGACGGCCATCGGCTGCACCGCGCCGGCGCCGAGGCCCTGGAGGGCGCGGAACGCGATGAGGGCCGGCATGCTCCAGGCGAATCCGCTGAGCACCGAGCCGAGGAGGAAGAGGCCGATTCCGATGAGCACGATCGGCTTGCGGCCGATGACGTCGGACAGCTTCGCGTAGACCGGCACCGATACCGCCTGGGCGAGCAGGTAGATGGAGAACAGCCAGGGGAAGGCCGCGAATCCGCCGAGGTCTTTGACGATCGAGGGGACGGCGGTGGCGAGGATGGTCGAGTCGATGGCCACGAGCCCTGTGGTGAGCATGAGGGCGATGAGGATCGGCCCGCGCTCGGAGCGGAAGCCGACGCTGGTCGTGGGGGTGGGTGAGCTCACGGTGTCCTTTGGTCTTGTGGCTCAACCATTGTGCACCGGGCGGGATTCCCGCGCGGCCGACTCGTAGTGGCGGCAATCATCCGGCAAGCCGCTGCGGTTCGGGCACGGGCAGTCGTCCGCCGCGTCGTGGGGTGCGATGGATGTCGACGGTGGAGGGTGGGACGAACTAGGTGCGCTTCTGTGAATTCGGCGACCATCAGCAGCTTAGCCACGCACCCCTGTCATATGGTTCGGCGAGCACGATGCGTTGAGCAGACCGTTTGCCGCGACCGACCATCTGGGTGTTGCCACCAAGCACCACAGGATCAACTGAGGGTCGACCGCGAAGTGTCTGGTTGTTGTGCGCGAGATGGCCTGATTGACACCTTCGCCGACGCCGCGGGACAGTGATTTCAAGATCGTTGGCACGACGCCTCGCATGAATAGTCGGTAGCGCCGGATGGGAATTCACCGACTTCAGCAGCAATTAGATAGCGTCACTACCAAGCAACTATCAATGGAGTCCCCCATGGCAAGAATTCGCTCGATGACCAAGAATTCCGGATCTGGAAAGGTCCATCCAACGGAGGTCGATGCTGAATGGTCCATCGTTACCGACAACGATGGGGCGCCATTATTGCAGATATCGACTTTCGGTTCCGACGCGCGGGCGTCGCTACCAAAGGTAAGCCAAACGATTCAGCTAGACGCCGCCATGGCGGGACTACTTCAGAAAGCTCTGACCACAACGTTCGGCACAGACATTACCTAGGGACGCCTGCAAAGAATTGTCCTATGTCGTTAATGCGCTGGGATAAGAACTGAGCACTGAAGCGGCGCGCTTATTTGAGTGCTTTGAGGTCAGGCTAGAAGGCTACCGAGACTGACGTCTGCAACCGCGCACTCCCGGGAGATATCGACCGAGAAGACTACGTCACTGATCGCCGCATTCTTTGGTACCGCCACTCGTGGAATATTTTGCGCTTCCACGAGAGCCAGCGGCGCGGCCCCGCTCGGAGCAAATCGGAAGTCTGACGTCGCTTCCAAATCCCCGGCCACGACCTCGAGTGCCTTGCGTGCGACCTGCGCCTTCTCTGCAGGCGGCAGCGAGTTCAGTAGAGCGATCAGCAAATCCGAAATGGAGGACCCGGATGCGTCACCGACAACCACTATTGAAGCGATCCAGGTGGGTTTGGGCTGCACCTCGAGCTGCGCAAGACTGAAGCGATGAGTCCGGGTCTGGCGCTCGGTGGTCTTCACCTCGATTCGAGCATTCTCAAGCGAAAAATCGAACCTGGCCGTCGCGTCCATGTGCCATGCCTTGGCTAAGCGCAACGGGTTAGACACTTGGCTCATTAGCCATAGTTCGCCCCACAGGCCGACAACCTTCTGGCGTGGAACAACCCGCCGGACTGCAAACAGATCCAGGAAATCGTCTAAGAAGACTGTCAGTTCTTGGCGGGAGGGTGACTGTGACAGCGACCCGAGGAGTATGCCAGCCAGCGTTCCAAACGCGGTGATTAATTCGGGATGGCCGCGTTCAAGGACCACTGCGGCAAACGACGCCTCGATATTCTCCGCCGGTTCATCTGAGGAAAGTGCGAACACTCCCCCCGAACTTATCCGCAGCGCATTTAGCCGCCGCTCGGCTATGTGTACTGGTTCATCCAGGCTGATTAGTAAGTAATAGTCTCCTGCCTCCGACAACGCAAACAGAGCGTCTGCCCGGCCCGGAACCCATGCCGCGGGCATGACGCCTGTGCCTCGGGTAATCCGCCGGCTCAGCCCCTCAAAGGCATCACTTGCGAATTCGGCAATCGCGAACACGTCAGTCATCTTCGAGCCACGCGTCATGAGCAATGTCCTTGGGAAAATGGACCGCGAGCCAAGGAACAGAACTGTACTGATCACCAGGTGGCGGAGGTGGTGACGACAATTTCACCAATCGCAATTGAACAGTTACTTCGTTGGGACTGAAGACTGTGCGGTCGCCGGAGTAGATCACGTCTGACCCGCTCGCGCCGTTAGGCGTCATGCCGACGAATATGTTTCCTCTGAGGACCTCAAGGTCACGCCCCGGCCCCGTCGGAACTTTCATCTCGGACATAAAGACGACCGTCCCGGTCGCGTCGGGTCTCTTCGCTAAATAGCGGCCCAGCGCCATGTTTATCGCGGTCAATTGAAGCGAATCTTCCATCACGGGGAACTGCGCTTGTAGCAAGAATTCGATGACCGATCCTAGCGGGGCGTGCGTCCGCACCTCGTGCCGATACGCGCCTGTCCGCCTGTCAACAACGCCCGGGAGCACTGTGGCGTCTTGCAATTGTGTCTGCATCGACGCACGCAATGAGTTAAAAATTTGGCTGTTACGCGCGATTGCGCCAGCGTCTACATGCATCGACTTAGGCCAGGTCCAACCGGCGTTCAGCGGCAATCGCTTAACTCGCCGCCCAACTACGCCAGCGCGCGTCGGACGAGAAAGTTGGCGGTTCAAAATAAAGTCGCGCCTCCACGCGGTCATTGGACGACCCTCGTGCTCGAGGAGGCTTTTCCTTAGAAACTCCTCGTCTTCAACGTAATCCGCGAACGCGTTTATTGAGTCCCCAGTCATATACACGCGGCAATAGTCGATATAGCCCTCGCGATAGCCGAAGAATCTTCCACGCTGTTGAAGTACATCTGCATTAGCGCTTACGCGCCGCGGGATATACGTGACAGTTAACCCTTCAACCGTGAACCCGCGATCCAGCTTCAGCCCCCCAACGAGAACCCAGTATTCTGAAGACTTCCACTTGATCTTCTTCACTGCGTCGGCTGTCGAATTGATGACCACGACCTTAATCTCGTCGATTTTCTCCCCCGCCTCCATGAGCAACGCCTCGAGGCTGGGCAGATCTCCTACGGTTTTCCCCAATTCACCGTAGGCAACTTGGAATTCCTCGTGAATCTGCTCAACTGCGGATTGCTTCCCAGAGTTGAGTCCGTCGCTCCAAGATTTGAGCAGACTCTGCACCCATTTTGCATAGAGGGCATGCGGCGCAGTGTTCTGGTGTGCTTGTACCATCATCGAGCGGTTCGACAGACCATCGCTCCCAGCGCCAGCTGCGATTGCCAGCACGAAAACCTGCAATGCTTCTTGTAGTTTTGGGGGTGGTTCCGGGAACGGGTTGGCGGGGTCAAAAATCTCTGTGTCCGGCACCCGAACGATCAACTCGCTCCGGCGGTCAACGAAAAAAATACTTCCGCCGGCATACCCCTGTCCCGCGCTAATCACCTTCGTGAAAGAAGGGTTCAAGACGTCAGTCGTCGAGAGCAAGAGGTTCGCTTGTGGCGTTGCTGTGTATTGAAGATAGGAATGGAGGGGAAGCGCGCGACGTAGAGCGACAATCGACCCGTATGTACCGCTCTCATCCGCAGTGCCATGGAGCAAGTTTTGGCGCGCTTTGATGTTGAGCCCGGCTTGATCACTTTCGTCGTCGATTACGAGGACAGGAACCCCAGTTAACTTGAGCTCCTCGAATAGTTCCGCAGCGTCGCTTAATCGCTTCGCGTGCTTCAAGACAGTTACTAATACTGCCGGTTTGTCTTCCCTGGTTTTGCCTTGTCGATGACGGTCCCAGTTCACTAGTATCTTCCGAATCTCAGCGGCATCAGCCCCCTCCGACTCCGGATTGTCGAAGTGTCGCCAGTCTCGCTGGAGTTCGTCCAGTCCGAGATCCTTTTCGAGTCGGTCCTCAGACTGCCCTTTAAGATTGTTAGTCGTTCCAGCGAGCACGACGACGAGCCCGTAGCCATTGTCCCGGGCGAGAGACGCAACCGTGGTGAACGATAAGGTCTTACCGGATTGCACGTAGCCAACGACGAGGACCGCGTTGGCCCCGGTACTAGCCGTCGGAGCTACGCAATGCGAGAGAATATCGGTTGCTTCTTCGAGAACCTGATTGACCGCATCGGGCGACATGGCGTTCGGTCCAGCAGTCTTCTTTCCGATAAAGGCGGTCGTCCGCGAACCTATCGACGGGGTCCACTCGCCCGAAGGACCACTGAGCGGTCTCACGTTCACAGTCATCGCTGCTCCTCCTGCCCAGTAATGACCGCGAATGTATCGCGGAGGAGAACATTCAGGTCACGCAATATTTTGTATGACTTCGCAGCCACTTGCTTCCCGAGTGCCAATGAAAGCGCAACGGCACTTGCGAGTGCGATCATCAACTCGCTGTTCTCGTTAGAGGGGCCGAGAAACTTAGTGCTAAACGGGTGGCTCAAGTTGACTTTCGCTGAAACTCTAGTCCGGGGCTTGCCGTCAGGACCTTTTTCGTCCACGTTTGCACCAACTTCCAGCCAGTCGCCCTGGGGTGCGTCAACCGTCGCTTCAATCTCGATCAGCCAGTTCGCGGAGTCAATCTTGACTTCTATCTGGCGCTTTATCGTCCGCCCAGCGGCTTCGGAGACCTGGTCCGGAATCATCGAGTCGACTATTGGGACGAGCGCGTTGCCAAGAACTTCGACGAAATGAGCTTCCACGGCAGCCGCGACGTTGGTCGCCGCATTCTCAATTGGCGTAATGAGGTCCGCGGTTTTTGCGCGGTATCCTGATGCCTGGGCGAATAGATTCAGCGGCTCAGCACGAATCTGCAGTTCCAGCAGCGCTAGGAACTCCTCTTCTTCTTCTTCCCATCGGAAACCATCTTTGGTGTGGCTGACTTCAAACCCGTCGAGGGTGAGTTCGCCATAAAGTCTCTGATAGGTATATGTATTCGACCGTCCAAATATCTCTACTGGTCGGTAAGGCTCGTCATAACTTCCGAGAATGAGCCGACCTCGGCGAAGCAAAGCGAATCCCGCTTGCGAGGTCGATCCGACCGCGCGAATACCCGCAAATCCCACGACGGTCTGGCCGCCAGTAAGCGAGAACTCGATTGGCTTCCACCAGGATTCAACGACACCATCGGGTTCAGCAGCCCTCGGGGCGCTCAGTGGCTCGACTTCCGCGTATTGAAGCTGTTCGCCCCGAAAAGATAGCGTCATTCGCTCATCACGTATGTAGGTCCTGTAGATACTCGTGAGGTGGCTCTTAATCTTGTTGACGGTCTGGGTTTGTGGAATGTGATTCAGTCCATTGAGCTCAATCACTGTGTAGTGCGCATCTATGGGCGCCGATGCCTCGATAACATCGAGTTGTTCCGTGTGGTTTTGAGTAATGCTTGTGATATCGAACGTTACCGAACGTTCGACCCCTTCACCTGCCACTGAAGTGCGCACGCGCCATGTCTTTGCGAACCACGAGGCTGCGCTCTTCATCCCCATTCCGAATTCAGACAGCCCGTTCGTGTTGGGCGGCACATCCGCCGCCCGAAACGCCCGTGGAAAATCGGACAAGAGGATACCCGCAGCGTTGTCAGTAACCACTATTCGGCCGGCGCCCTCGGCTTCAAAGTCAATCGCTACCGCGAGAGGTATCCCTTGGACTGCAAGATTCGAGTCGAGATAGCTCTGAAGCGAATTGTCTACGAACTCCGCGAGCGCAAACCAGGGCTTGTAATTTAGGTGACGCAGCACCGAGAGGATATTCACCTCAGGCCGGATGTTTACTCGCAGCTCACCAGTCATGCCGCGTCAGCCTCAACTTCTTTGAGCCCGAGAGATACTGGCGCTTGTTCGCTACTCAAGAGAGCCGACGCTACCTGCTCGACTACACGAGCGTTAACCGCATTTCCGAGCGCCCTGTATGCGTCCGTTCGCCTGACTGGCAAGTCAATCGACTCTAGGCTCTGCAGCGCAGAGCACTCCCTTGGAGTCATGTAGCGCCGCTCCCACGCGATGATTGGTACCTGCGTGTCCGTCATCGCGACAAGGCTCGGCGCCGTTGTCGGACGCTTGACTCTGACCCCGGAGGCCCGCATCTGGACAACTAAATTCCAGACCGACTTCGTCTCACCTTTAGCGTTCCACTCAAACTTCTGGAAGCTTGATGGGAACGACACCACCTTTGGGAGCCACGGGTCTATCCACTTTTTATTCGCAGCATAGAATTCCCGATTTTGGCGAATGAAGTCGACTTTCCACTGTGGGAACTGCAGTTGGGGTCTGCGCGCGTGGCTTGGGAGGGCAGACATTTGTTCCTGAACTGTAAGCCCCTCCAGTCGCGCGCCATAGCTCCCCCTGTACTCCGCGAGACCCTCCCTGCCAAGTTCTTCAGTCAGAGCAAATGGTGTTTCATCTTCGAACGGATACGTGGCCCCAAATTCCATGGACCATATGGGGAATGAAGGAATTTGGAGGGCAGCGGGGCTACTTGTCAAAAAGTCGTCCCATACCTGCAAGCAGTCCAGCGCCTTCTGTGACAACTGCCGCGCATCGGTTGGGTTCTCCTCTAGCACTGAGCGCACATCAGTAGGTTGTTTTCCGTGTTTCGGCCATTGAAAAGCGTCGAGATTCGTCGATGAGCCGACGATGTAAACCCTGTCTCGAACCTGCGGAATGCCAAAGTGATGGGGAGAGAAACGATTGATTTGCACGTCGTACCCCAGATCCCGGAGTTCGGCTTCAATCCTCGCGATGGTTGCCCCGGACTTATGTTTCAGGATGTTCGGGACGTTCTCGAGAATGAAATAATGAGGGCGTTTCTCGCGGAGAATGTCCACGACGTGGAAGAACAACTGACCCTGTTCGGTGTGTTCAAATCCGAGTTGCTCCCCCGCTTTCGAAAATGGCTGGCATGGGAACCCCGCCGTGAGAACATCATGGTCAGGAATGGACTTCGGGTCGATCTTGCTTATGTCACCTTGAGGCCTAAGCGAAAAATTCTGCTCGTAGAGGTTTGCCAGACTGTCTACCCATTCTGCGGCGAACACCGCCTTGCCGCCCAGGCGGCTCAGCGCCACATGGAACCCGCCCAGGCCAGCGAACAGATCGATGAATTTAAACGAGTCACGAACCTCGGCAGTGCCACTCATGCGTACCTCACGTTTCAATGCAATTCTCAAGGAATGCCCTAATCCTCCCAGACAGTGCTGACTTCCTGCGCCGACGTGCTCGGTGATCCATTCGGAAATGATGGCACCACGCAGGAAAGGCCATTCACGCGGCTACGAACCAGCGTTCCGACGAAGCGCCTGAATCACTTCCGCACGCTCTGCGACGGTCGCTGAGTTGAATGACCGTAGGGCGAAGTAGAACGTCGATGACCCGGCGGGTGAGGTTTTGATCCAGTCGGTGTCCGGTGTCACAACCAGGCCGCGTCTTCACTGCTCAGCGCGCGACGAGCGCGTTTATCGCGCCGATGCCGGCGAGATGGCCGGACCCGACCGCGAGGTTGACCTGCATCGGGCCACCCGTTTGGTCGCCGGCAGCGAAGATGCCCGGCACGGTCGTCTGGCCGAAGCCGTCGAGGACGAGGGTGCCCTCCGCAGTCCGGTCGCAGCCGAGAGCGTCGGCGAGGCCGGCTCGCTGGGTCCAGGCCTGTTGCACGAACATCCGCTCGAAGGTCTCGGAACGACCATCGCGGTAGCGGACCAGAATGCCGTTGGCGACATCCTCGACACTCTCGAGGTCTGCGCTGGCTGACCAGCTCAGGTCATCGACCCAATTCGGCAGCAAGCCACCCATGTGGGCAAGCCAGTCCTCGTTGCCGACACCGAGCACGCGCATATTGCGCGACTCGTAGCCATCGCAGAACGGGCAATTCACAATCTTGCTCCCCCACAGCGCATCAACGCCCGGGATCTCCGACGGGATGAACTGCACGCCCTGTGCGAGCACGATCGTGCGCGCGGTCTGGTCCGAGTTCACGCGGAAACCGCCATCCGCCCGCTCGATGCTCTCGACCGTGGCACGCAGGAGGCTGAACGTCGGATACTCGCGCAACTGCTCTAGCGCGCCGGCATACAGAGCGGATGGCGCCTCGCCGTCGTGCAGAAACACCCCGCCAGAGTGCGTGGTGCGCAGGTTGTTCTGCTGGCCGGAGTCGAACAGCAGCACGGAGCGGCGGCCCCGCACGAGAACCATGGCGGCGGCGAGCCCGGCGGCTCCGCCGCCCACGATGATGGAGTCGTAATCAGTCATGCTTGCCAGTGTTGCCGCTGGGTGCCGGAACAGCAAGTGGGGTTGCTGGGTTGGCAAATCAGGGGTTTCGATACGCTCGCTGGCGCTCGCTACTCAACCCGCCTTGTTGGCAGAGGTTTCGATACGCTCGCTGGCGCTCGCTACTCAACCCGCCGAGTCGCTACTCAACCCGCCTACGGCGCCGGAGCGGGCTCCGTTACCTCGGCACCGAAGATCGCCACGAGCAGGGCGCTCACCCAGGAGATGAGGTCCGCGTCGGCCAGGGCCTCGCCGTTCACGCGCGGCATCGGCACCGCGACGGCCTTCGTCTGCTGGAAGTACCGCGCGCCCGGGTACATGCGCTGCAGCCGCACCTGCACTGAGTCCGCGAGCTCCGCGGTCGAGACTCGAAGGTTCGGGCCTGCGGAGACGACCTCTGACAGACCAACCTTCTGCGCCATCCGCCGAAGCTTCGAGACCTCGATGAGGCTCAGCACCTGCGCCGGCGGCTCGCCGTAGCGGTCGGTGAGCTCCTCGAGCACCTGGTCGATCTGGTCAGCGGATGCCGCGGGCGACGACGCGGTCGACAGCTTCTGGTATGCCTCGAGCCTCAATCGCTCGCTCTCCACGTAGTCCTCGGGGATGTGCGCGTCCACCGGCAACTCGAGCCGCAGCTCGGTCTGACCCTCGGCCACCTCGCCGCGGAACGTCGAGACGGCCTCCCCGATCATCCGCAGGTAGAGGTCGAAACCGACGCCCGCGATATGCCCGGACTGCTCACCACCGAGCAGGTTGCCCGCGCCGCGGATCTCGAGGTCCTTGAGCGCCACCTGCATTCCGGCGCCGAGCTCGTTGTTCGCGGCGATTGTGGCCAGGCGATCGTGAGCGACCTCACCGAGGGGCTTCTCCGCGTCGTAGAGGAAGTAGGCGTAGGCGCGCTCACGACCACGACCGACGCGACCGCGCAACTGGTGCAGCTGCGAGAGGCCGTATTTGTCGGCCCGGTCGATGATAAGCGTGTTCGCATTCGCGATGTCGAGCCCGGTCTCGATGATCGTGGTCGAGACGAGTACGTCGAACTTGCGCTCCCAGAAATCGACCATCACCTGTTCGAGCACGTGCTCCGGCAGCTGCCCGTGGGCGACGGCGATGCGCGCCTCCGGCACGAGTTCGGCGAGTTGTGCGGCGACCCGGTTGATCGACGACACGCGATTGTGCACGAAGAACACCTGGCCCTCGCGCAGGAGTTCTCGTCGAATCGCCGCAGCCACCTGGCGGTCGTGGTACGGGCCAACAAAGGTGAGGATCGGATGCCGATCCTCCGGCGGCGTCGCGAGCGTCGACATCTCGCGAATGCCCGTCACCGCCATCTCGAGCGTGCGCGGGATGGGCGTGGCCGACATCGCCAGGATGTCCACGTTGGTCTTCAGCTTCTTCAGCGCATCCTTGTGCTCGACGCCGAAGCGCTGCTCCTCGTCGATGATCACGAGCCCCAGATCCTTGATGACGATGTTGCCGGAGAGCAGCCTGTGGGTGCCGATGACGACATCCACCGAACCGTCGGCGAGGCCCTCGATCGTCTCCTTCGACTCCTTGTCGGTCTGGAACCGGCTGAGCGCGCGAAGGTGCACGGGGAACCCGGCGAAGCGCTCCTGGAACGTCTCCATGTGCTGCTTCACGAGCAACGTGGTCGGCACGAGCATCACCACCTGCTTGCCATCCTGCACCGCCTTGAACGCGGCGCGCACGGCGACCTCGGTCTTGCCGTAGCCGACGTCGCCGGAGATGAGGCGGTCCATCGGGATCGGCCGCTCCATATCGGCCTTCACCTCGTCGATCGTGGTGAGCTGGTCGGGCGTCTCGGCGAACGGGAACGCGTCTTCGAGTTCGTGCTGCCACGGGGTGTCCGGCGGGAAGGCGTGGCCCTTCGACGCCATGCGGGCCGAGTAGAGCTTGACGAGTTCGACAGCGATGTCGCGAACGGCCTTGCGCGCGCGACCCTTCGCCGCCGACCAGTCGCTGCCGCCCATCTTGCTGAGCGCGGGCGCTTCACCGCCGACGTAGCGGGTGAGCAGGTCGAGCTGGTCTGTGGGCACGTAGAGCTTGTCGCCCGGATACCCTCGCTTCGAGGGCGCGTATTCGATCAGCAGGAACTCGCGCTCGGTCTTCACCGGGTTTCGGCCGCCGCTCGAGACCTGGCGCTTCACCAGCTCGACGAACTTGCCGATGCCGTGCGTCTGGTGCACGACGAAATCGCCCGCCTTGAGCTGCAGCGGGTCCACCACGTTCTTGCGGCGCACCGCGAGCTTCTTGACCTGCCTCGCGTCGTAGCCGGCCGCGCGACCGTAGAACTCGCTCTCGCTCAGCACCGCCAACTTCAGTTCCGGTAGCTCGAAACCGTGTTCTACGGATGCCTTGAGCAGGTATGCGACGCCGGGTTCGGCATCCGTCGGCAATTCTTCGACCGCGCGGGCCGCATAGCCCTGATCGGCGAGCGCCTCTGCGGCGCGATCCACGAGACCGGTGCCCTGGGCGACGACCACGACGCTCCAGCCGTTCTTCAGCAGGTCGCCGACGTAGTCGATCGCGCCGTTCGCCTGACCCTGAAAGCTCGGAACGGTGCTGGCGTCGATGCGGATGTAGTGCTCGCCGTCGCGAAGTTCGCTCGTCGGCGAGGTCTCCACTAGCGAAGCCGCGCCACTGTCGAAGCTGCTGAAGGTCCACCACGAGCGCGAACCCGCGGCATCCCGCAGCCGCTCGAGAGTGAGGAAGTCGCCGGAGTCGAGGTCGATCGGCGCCTCGGCACCGACGGTGGCAGCGTTCCAGGCCGCGGCGAGGAACTCGCGGTTCGTCTCGACGAGACTGACGGCGCGGTTCGCCACGCGCTCCGGGGCGAGAACCGCGACAGCGGCATCCTCGGGCAGGTAGTGGGTGATCGGAACCAGGCGATCCACGAGGGCGGGTGCGAGCGACTCCATGCCGTCGACCGGAATGCCCTCGGCGATCTTCGCGAGCATCTGGGCGAGGCTCGGAAACTCGTGCTGCATCTCGCGGGCGCGCTGGCGCACATCCTCGCTCAGCAGCAGTTCGCGACTCGGCAGAAGCTCGATCTCTGCGATCGGATCGGCGAGCGAGCGCTGGTCGGCCACCGAGAACTGACGGATCTGCTCGACCTCGTCCCCGAAGAAGTCCACGCGCCACGGATGCTCGGCTGTCGCCGAGAACACGTCGAGGATGCCGCCGCGCACCGCGAACTCGCCGCGCCGCGTGACCATGTCGACGCGCGAATAGGCGAGATCGACGAGCCGGGCCGAGAGGCTGGCGAGGTTGTAGCCGCGGCCACCCGCGACGAGCGCGACCGGTTCGATGCTCGTGAGGTTGTCCGCCAGCGGTTGAAGTGTGGCGCGCACCGAGGCGACGATGATCACCGGATGCTTCGCCCGCTCATCCGGGCTGTTCTGCTGCCAGCGCTGCAGCCGGCGCAGCGCGCTGATGCGCTTGCCGACGGTCTCGGCGCTCGGGCTCAGTCGCTCGTGCGGGAGCGTCTCCCAGGCGGGGAACTCGATGATCTCGGCCGTGGGCGCGACGCTCGCGAGCGCCTCGCGCAGGGATTCGGAATCGCGGCCGGTGGCGACGACGGCGAGCAGCGCCGTGGGACCCTTGCGCGCGTTCAGCAGCCCCGCGATGAGTGGCGCACGCAGCCCGTCGACGAGCGAGAAGTCGGCACTGGCGGATGCGTAACCGAGGGCGTTCTTCAGCGTGCGGGCGCGCGAAAGCGCGGGAATTAAGCCCTCAAGTATCACCGGATGAGTCTACGCGAGCCCTCCGACAGCGCGCGGCGAGCGCAACCCAACAAGACAATCGCCGGGATGCCGTGCAGTTTCTCCTGTTGAAGGTGCCCCGCGCGCACATCCTCCTGTTGGAGCGACGTGGATCAGTCGGTGGGGGCGGTGTGCACGCGCAGCTGGGCCGCGGTGAGGCCCTCGCGAGCTATCTGCTCGACCGCGTCAGCGGCATCCGAGAGCAGGTTGGGGAGCACCTTGCGCTCCTCGGCGGTGAAGTCGCGCAGCACGAAGTCGGCGGCGGGCTGGCGCCCGGGCGGGCGTCCGATGCCGATGCGCACCCTCGTGAAATCGGCGGTGCCGGTGGCGGCGATGATGTCGCGCAGACCGTTGTGGCCGCCGTGACCGCCGCCGAACTTGAGCCGAAGGGTGTCGTAGGGAATGTCGAGCTCGTCGTGCAGCACGATGAGTCGCGAGGGGTCGAGCGAGAAGAACCGCAGCAGCCCCGCGACGGGACCACCGGAGAGGTTCATGAAACTGTTCGGCTTGGCCAGGATGAGCTTTGGGCCCTCGAGTCCGCTGCGCGCCTCGGCAACGGCCGCGCCAGCCTTGTGTGAACGAAAGCTCGCGGATGCGCGATCGGCGAGTTCCGCGAGCGCCATCTGCCCCACGTTGTGACGGTTGCCTGCGTAGTCGGGCCCGGGGTTACCGAGCCCGACCACGAGCCACTGTTGACTGTCCACGGGGGAAGAGGTGAAGTGTTACTCCGCCGCTGCCTCTTCGGCAGGAGCCTCGACTGCGGCCTCTTCGGTCTCCGGCGTCTCGCCGAGGTCCTGGGCCTGCGGCACGGCAATCGCCACGACGAGAGCCTCGGGGTCGGAGATGAGCGACGCGCCCTCGGGCAGCGTGACGTCCCTCGCGAGGATGTGGGTGCCGGCCTCGGCGCCCTCGACGCTCACCTCGACGCGCTCCGGAATGTTCGTGGCGGCGACCTCGAGGAGGAGGCGCTGGGTGTCGAGCTCTGCGGTGGTGCCCGAGACGGGCTCGCCGACGAGGTGAACCGAGACCTCGACCTGAACCTTCTCGCCCTTGCGCACGACGACGAGGTCGAGGTGCTCGATGATCTGGCGCACCGGGTCCTTCTGCACATCCTTGACGAGCGCCAGCTGCGACTTGCCCTGGATGTCGAGCTCGAGCACCTGGTTCGCCTTGCGGATGATGAGCGCGACCTCGTGGCCCGGCAGCGTCACGTGCTGGGGCTCGGTGCCGTGCCCGTAGATGACGGCGGGGATCTTGCCCGCGGCGCGGATCTTGCGAGCCGCACCCTTGCCGAAGGAATCGCGGACCTCGGTGACGAGGTGGTTGGTGCTGTTGTCAGCCATGGTTTTCTCCTGTCGGGGCCGAGGCCCACGTGTGTGTATTCAACTCGAACGCATCGGCAGTTCACAAAGCACTGCAGCGTGAGGAAGACGCGTGCCCATGGAAAGTGTTTCCCGACAGACCTGCCTGCTCCACCGCGTCGATCACGGGACTACCGAAAGGTAATCCCCTCGCCGAAGTTCAGGGGCCAAGCTTAGCCGAAGGCGGGCCCTTAGCCCAACGTCGCCTGAATCTCGTCGACGATCTGCTCCGGAGCCTGGTCGATCTGCACGGTGAAGCCGGGCTCTTCGGGCCCGAGCGGCTCGAGGGTCTCGATCTGCGAGTCGAGCAGGGCCGGCGGCATGTAGTGACCCTTGCGCCCGCGCAGGCGTTCCTGCAGCAGGTCGCGGGGACCGCTCAGGTCGACGAAGCGAGTGCGCGGCGCCTTCTCGAGGATGGCCAGGCGATAGGAGTGCTTGAGGGCGGAACAGGCGACGACGAGGCCCGTGCCATCGGCATCCTGCAGGGTCTCGCCCACCTTCGCGAGCCACGGCCAGCGGTCGTCGTCGTTCAGCGGATGCCCCGAGGCCATCTTCTCGACGTTGGCCTTCGGATGCAGGTCGTCGGCATCCACGTACGCCACGCCCAGGCGCTCGGCGAGCATCGCGCCGACGGTGCTCTTGCCGGAGCCCGCCACTCCCATGATCACGATGAGCGGCTGCTGAGGTGTCGACATGGCTACAAGGTTACTGGCATCACGCGACGCGGCCGGCTGCGCGCAGCTCTGCCCAGCCCGCGCCATCCGGATAGGTCCAGCGCTCCATCGACTCCTGCCGCATCTCGGCACTGTTACCAGGGTCGACGGGAGCGGCGTAGTTGCCGTTCACAAGCCGAGCGGGCGAGACGAAGTGCTCGTGCAGGTGCGCGATGTACTCGATCATGCGCCCCTCGAGCGAGCGCCCGACGACCGCATAGTCGAAGAACGAGAAGTGCTGCACGAGTTCGCAGAGCCCCGCGCCGCCGGTGTGCGGGCAGACCGGGATGCCGAACCTCGCCGCGAGCAGGAGGTTCACCACGTTCTCGCTCGGCCCGGCGACGCGGGTGGAGTCGATCTGCATCACGTCGATCGCCTCGGCCTGCAGCAGCTGCTTGAACACGATGCGGTTCTGCACCGCCTCACCCGTCGCGACCCTGGTCGGCGCAATGGCCCGGCGGATGCGGGCGTGACCGAGGATGTCGTCGGGGCTCGTCGGCTCCTCTACCCAGTACAGGTCGAATTCCTTGAGCTCGTTGATCCAGTCGATGGCCTCGTCGATCTCCCAGCGCTGGTTAGCGTCGATCGCGAGCCGGTAGTCGGGCCCGACGGCCTCGCGGGCGAGCCGCAGTCGCCGCTTGTCGTCGTCGAGGTTGCCTGCGACCTTCATCTTGATCATGTGGAACTTCAGATCGAGCGCCTCGCGGATGAGGCGCAGCATCTTCTCGTCGGTGTAGCCGAGCCAGCCTGGTCCGGTCGTGTACGCGGGGAAGCCGTTCGCCTCGAGTTCCGCGATGCGTTCCTCCTTGCCCTCCTGCCCGGCACGCAGGATCTCCAGCGCATCCTCGCGAGTGAGCGCATCCGTGATGTGACCGAAGTCGAGGGTCTCCACGAGCTCCTCCGGCGTCATCAGCGCGAGCAGCTTCCAGAGCGGGAGGCCGGCACGCTTCGCCTTGATGTCCCACAGCGCGTTGAGCACGGCGCCCGCCGCCATGTGGCTCACACCCTTCTCCGGCCCGATCCAGCGGAACTGGGAATCGTGCACGAGCAGGCGGGAGACCTCGCCGAGGTTGTCGAGCATCCACTCGACCGGCTTATCCGGCAGCAGCTTCGACACCGCCTCGATGGCGTAGCAGAGCACGTCGTTGCCGCGTCCTCCGGTGAAGACGAAGCCGTGTCCGCTCGGCCACGACGGGTCGTCGATCGTGATCGAGAGGTAGGCCGCGGAGTGATCCGGATCGACGTTGACGGCATCCGAACCATCCAGTTCGAGCGAGGTGGGAAAGCGCACGTCCTGCACGGTGATGCCGGAGATTCTGGGCATGGTAGTCATCCTTTCGATGGGCGGGATGCCGTCAGACGGCGCGCCCGTGTGAGTTGCGACACGACGGCGTCGCGGAAGGCTCCGGAGGAGGCGAGCTCCTCAGAGAAGATGTCGCGGATGCCAAACAGGCGATCGACGACCGCCTCCGGTTCCGATTCCAGGGCCCCGGGCGCGCCGACTGCCGCTGTCAGCCGCGCGGCCAGAGGGTCGTCGAGGGAGGGACCGCCGTCGGTCATGGTCGAGGCGATGAATAGCAGCCAGGCCGCGATGGTGAGCGCGAGCCCCTGTGGCACGGCACCCTCGGCTAGTCTCTCCTCTGCCGTGGCGAGCGTGCGGTTCGGCAGCTTCTGCGAGCCGTCCATCGCCACCTGCAGCGTCGTGTGCGCGAGCGCGGGATTCGCGAAGCGATCGAGCACCGAGTCCCGGTACTCCGCGAGATTGAGGCCAGGAAGGTCGTCGAGAGTGGGCAGTATGTCGTCGTTCAGCATCCGCAGCGCCCGCTCGCGAATCGCCTCATCTGCGACCGCCTGCGCGATGGTCTCGTACCCGCTCAGCTGACCGAGATAGGCCAGCAGCGAGTGCGTGGCGTTCAGAACGCGCAGCTTGGCGCGCTCGAAGGGCATGACGTCGGAGGTCATGGTGACGCCCGCGAGCTGCCAGGCCGGGCGCGAGTCGGCGAAGTCGTCTTCGATCACCCACTGGGAGAACGGCTCGGCCACCACGAGCGCCTCATCCTCGAGGCCGAGCATGGCGAACGCTTCGGCGTGGTCGGTGGCGGTGACGGCGGGGGTGATGCGATCGACCATGGATGACGGAAAGCTGACCGAGCTCTCGAGCCAGCGCGTGAAGCCCTCGACGTCGCAGGCGTCTGCGAAGGACGTGATCACGGTCTTCAGCACCTCACCGTTGTGCACGATGTTGTCGCAGGAGAGCACGGCGAAGGGCCTGCCGCCGCGCCGATAGCGCGCGGCGAGACCGCGCACCAACAGCCCGATCGCCGTCTTCGATGCGGTCGAGGGTTGCTCCGCGTGCAGTTCGGCCACGACCGTGTGAATGTCGTCGCGCACGCCCGGCAACTCGAGATCGACCGTGCCTGCCGCGCTGCGCAGATAACCCTTCTCGGTAATCGTGAGCGTGGCGAGGTGCGTGTGCTCGCTCGCCATGACCTCGACGACGCGCGCGGAGTCCGCACCCGGCGAAGCGACCTCCCGAATCGCGCCGACGATGCGCAGCGAACTGGCGGCGCCATCCTTCTGCAGCACGCCGTATAGGCAGTCCTGCGGTCGCAACTGCCGCACGACCGCATCGCTTCGACCCGTGACGCCGAGGATGCCCCATCCGCTTTCGCCCCTCGCGGCCGCGGCATCCTCGGTGAAGACCGCCTGGTGGCTGCGGTGGAAGGCGCCGACACCGAAGTGCACGATGCCGATCGAGACCTCTCTCGGATCGAGCGTCGGCACGGTGAATGCGCCGGCGCGCGCCGATGGCAGAGTCGCCAGCGAGAGCCGTTCTGATGACACTTGCACTCCAGAGTTGCGAGTCGACGAGGGTGGGTTACCGGTGCAGCTACTCGTCGTCGCGCGATTCCCTCACCTGGGCCACGAGCTGCGTCGGATTGATGAAGCGCAGCGCGATGATCAGGATCACGAGCATCATCGCCGTGTACACCACGCCCATCGCAGAGATGAGCTGCCTCGATTCTCCGCCACCAGCCGCGGTCATCGCCCGATAGATCGACACCACGAGCGTGTCGGACTGCGGTCCGGAGACGAGGAAGGTGAGATCGAACATCCCGACGGTGCGCACGAGCACGAGGATCCCTGCGGCGAGGATGCCCGGCACCAGCAGCGGGGCGAGGATGCGGGCAAAGATCTGGCGCATGTTCGCGCCCGACATTCTGGCCGCATTCTCGATCGCCGGATTGATCTGCTCGATGAACGGCGTCATCGTGATGATCACGAACGGGATCGACGGAACAAGGTTCACCAGGATGACCGCGGTGAGCGTGCGCCCAAGGCCGAAGTTGTACATCACGGTCGCGAGCGGGATGCCGAAGGTGATCGGGGGGATGAGGATCGGCAGCAGAAAGAGCACCATCACGAGCCGCTTGAGCGGGAAGTTGCGCCTCGCGAGCACGTAAGCCGCGGGCACCCCGACGAGGATCGAGACGACCACGACCGTGAACGCGACGACGAGCGTCACCACGATGATGTGGGTCAGGTCGAAGCGCGTCCACGCCTCCTGATACCATCCGACGGTGAAGTGCTCCGGCAGCCAGGTGGTGAACCACGGCTTGCCGAGCGAGTCGACGAGCACGCTCAGGATGATCCCGAACAGGAACACGAAGAAGGCGACGATTCCCGCCCACACGAACCAGGTGCCGGGCGATGCGGCGAGCGACTTCTCCCCCGGCAGCCGGTTGGGCTTGCCGCGCTTCTGGCCCTTCGGCTCCTTGGCGAACACGCGTTCCGCACCCAGGGCGGCGGATTCGGTCGATTCGACGATCGTTGAGTCGGCCATCAGCCCTTCCCTCCGGTAGACCCCTTATAGAGGAATGAACGCCCGAGCAGCACAAAGGCGATGATGACGAGTTCGGCGACGCCCATCATGACGGCGATCGTCGAGGCCATGCTGTAGTTCTGCTGCTCGCCGAATGCGCGATAGGCCATGAGCGCCATCACGCGGGTGGCGTCGCCGGGGTCACCGACGAGCCTCGCCGACGGGAACACGCTGAACGCGAGCACGAAGGTGAGGATGAACGTGGTCGCGAGCCCGGGCGCCAGCAGCGGCAGGGTCACCCGCGCGAAGCGCTGCTTCCAGTTCGCGCCGAGCGTGCGGGCCGCCGCCTCGAGCGATGGATCGATGCCCGACAGATAGGAGGAGATGAGCAGGTAGGCGAACGGGAACCCGGAGATGACAAGCGAGAACATCACGCCGAGATAGTTGTTCACGAGCTGCAGCGGTTCGTGGATGATGCCGGTGTCCATCAGGATGCGGTTGAGCCAGCCCTGCCTGCCCGCGAAGATCAAGAGACCCTGGGCCGTGAGCACCGTGCCGAGCGTGATCGGCAGCACGAGCAGCGTGGAGAGGAATCGCTTTCCTCGGAACTTGCCGCGCAGCTTGAACGCGATCGGGATCGACACGAGCACATTGATGAGCGCCGCCGGGATCGCGAGCCTCATGGTGATCCACACCGAGTCGAACACGAAAGGGTCTTTGAAGAACGCGACGTAGTTGGCGAAGATGCCGCCGCCCCACTGCTTCTCGATGCCGGGCAGTGGCTGCACGGTCAGTCCGATGCCGTAGACGAACGGATAGACGAAGAGCGCGAGCGCGAAGACCACGGCGGGCACGAGCATCCACAGCTGGCTGTCGATGCCGCGCTCGGCGAGCCGGTGACGCAGGCTCGCCGAACTGCGACGGCGCGGAAGCGTGTTCGCTCCGGTGCTCACGGCGCCACCCGCGCGGGCTCGGCGACCGCCGCCTGTGGCGACGAGACCTTCTCACGATCGAGGTTCGCTTGGTAGATCAGTGCCCTCGCGGGGTCGACCCTCAGGATGACGCGGTCGCCCACGTGCGGAGCCTGCTCCGCGTGCACGAAGAGATTCTGCCCCGTTGAGGTGGTGACGCCGACCGCGAACTCGCGGCCCTGGTACTCGACCACGTTGACGAGGGCTTCGAAGGTGTTCTGCCCGGCGGTCCCGTCCGCCACGACGAGAAGGTCGTGTGGGCGGATGGCCACGCGAACGCTGTCGCCGACCGTGACGTCGTGCACGGCGCTGCCGACGAGCGAGACGCCGTGACCGGAGACCTGCGCCTGGTTGCCTGCGACGGAGTCGACCTCGAGGTCGAGCAGGTTGCGGTAGCCCATGAAGTCGGCGACGTGCCAGTTCGCGGGGTTGTTGTGCAGTTCCTCGGGGGTGCCGATCTGCTGCACTCGACCGTCGCGCAGCACTACGAGGCGGTCCGCCAGAGACAGCGCCTCCTCCTGGTCGTGCGTGACGTAGACCGTGGTGAGGCCGAGGGCCTGATGCAGCCTGCGGATTTCGGTGCGCATCTCGAGCCGCAGCTTCGCGTCGAGGTTGGAGAGCGGCTCGTCCATGAGTACGAGCCTCGGCTCCAGCACCGTGGCGCGGGCGATCGCGACGCGCTGTTGCTGGCCGCCGGAGAGTTGGCCAGGGAGCTTCTTGGCGTGCTCCTCGAGCTTGACGAGTGCGATGGCCTCGGCGACGCGCCTCGTGACCTCGGCGCGCGGAACCCCGCGCACCTGCAGCCCGAAGGCGATGTTCTTCTGCACCGAGAGGTGCGGGAACAGCGCGTAGTTCTGGAAAACCATTCCGAAGTCGCGCTTCTCGGGTGGCAGGGTGTCGACGCGCTTGCCGTCGATCATGATCTTTCCGTGGGTGAGCGGGAGAAGGCCGGCGAGGCAGTTGAGCGCCGTCGACTTTCCCGAACCTGACGGTCCGAGCAGGGCGATGAACTCGCCCGCCCGGATCGTCAGGTTGAGGTCGACCAACGCATCGTGACCGCCAAAACTGCGTCCGACATCCTTCAGCTCAAGGGAGTCAAAAGCGCTAGTCGAGTGGGACATTTACTTTGCCACGTACTTTCCGGCACCGATCTCGCGGTCCCACTTGTCGAACGCCTTCACCAGGTTGTCTGGTGTGAGCGGGGTTGCCTTCGGCATCTTCTCGATCAGCGGATCGAACCAGTCGCGACCGTACTTGGCGATGACCTCCTGGCTGGCCTTCGGCGCCTTGGCGAGCGTCGCGCCCTTGACCGAAGGACCGGGGTAGAAGTAGCCGGAGTCGTACGCCATGGCGTTGATCTTCGGTGTGAGCATGTACTGCAGCAGCAGCAGGGTTGCGGAGAGCTTGTCTGCCGACTGGCCCTTCGGAACCACCGCGTAGTGCGCATCCGTCACCCAGGTGAACTTCTTGAACGCTGCGGCCTTGATCGTGTTCGGTTCCTGCTCGAGCGCGCGCGGGTTGATGTCCCAACCGGTGGTGGTCGGGATCAGTCCCCACGAGCCGTCGGCCACATTGGTGATGACCTGACCGGTGCCCGTCGGGTAGTTGTCGACGTACTGGCCGAGGTCCTTCAGGTAGGCCCAGGTCTTGTCCCAGCCGTTGATCGGGTCACTCGGGTCCTTGTCGCCGAGGATGTACGGCAGGCCCATGAGGAAGGTGCGGCCGGGTCCGGAGTTTGCCGGACGCGCGTAGCCGAACTTGCCGGGGTGCGCCTTGGCCCAGGCGAGGAGGCTCGCCGCGTCGGTCGGAACGTCCTTCACCATGTCGGGGTTGTACTGCAGCAGCGGTCCGGAGGGGTAGTACGTCGTGACGACACCGTATCCATCGGCGAGGTCCTGCATCTTCTGCGCCGGGTCGATGTAGTTCTTCATGTTAGACAGGCGGTCGCCATACTTCTTGACGAGCGGAACCCACAGGTTCTGACCGATTCCGGCGGAGAGTCCGTCTGTACCGGTCATGACGAGGTCGACGGTGATGTTGCCGCTGTCGACCTGCGGCTTGATGTTGCCGACGAGGTCCGGTGCACCGGCGCTCTCCCACGTGACAGAGGAAATGATGTCGGGGTGGTCCTTCACGTACTGGTCAACCATCGGCCCGGTGAGCTTCTGGTTTCCCGCAACGTCAAGGATGTGCAGGGCGACGGGCGCTGATGGCTTTGCCGGTACGTCACTGGCCTTGTTGGCCGGCTTTGCTGGTGCTGAGTTTGGTGCTGTGCATCCTGTGATCGCGAGTGCGAGCACGGCGACGGCAGAGACCACAGCGGTCTTCGTACTTAATCGCATGTCGTGTTCCTTTCTCTCGGTTCGACTGAACATCAACGTCCAGAAGCTTTCTCGTTCACGGCGAGAGCCGCTTCCCCCTGTGAGTTCCCCACGACTCCGGATGACTGCCTCACGACGAGCTCCGTGGGGAGCTGGACAGGGGCCGAGCTCGGCGCGCCGTCCCCATCGAGGATGTCGAGAAGCGCATCCACGCTCATCCGACCCATCTGCACCCGTGGCAGGTCGACGGTGGTGAGGTTCGGCCAGACAAAAGTGGACACGGCGACGTTGTCGAAGCCCGTGACGCTCATGTCGTAGGGCGCGGAGAGTCCACGCTGCCGAAGTCGGTCGATCAGCCCGAGCGCCATGATGTCGTTGTACGCGACTACCGCCGTGGCGCCGCTCGCGATGGCCAGGTCACCCGCGTGCACGCCGCCGGAGAAGAAGGGGGCGAAGTTGCCGAGCTCGATGAGGTCGAGCTCGATGCCGTTCGCTTCGAACTCGCGGAATGCCGTCGCGCGCTCGTTGCTCGACCAGGAGCGCAGCGGGCCTGCAGCGTACGCGATGGAGCGGTGCCCGAGGGCGATGAGGTGACTCATCACCAGGCGCAGCCCGCCGCCGTTGTCAAAGGTGATCGACGGGATCGTGCTCAGCGCGCGGTTGGCGAGAACGAGCGGCGTCTCCTTGGCGAGCTCGGCGATCTCCTCGTCCGTTGCTCGCGATGAGCAGAGGATGACGCCATCGACCTGCTTGGTGAGGCTGCGCACGACCTCGGTCTCGACTGTCGGATCCTCGTCGGTGTCCGCGACGAACACGGCATAGCCCGCGGCCCTGGCCCTGGCCTGCACTCCCTTGCAGACGGAGCCGAAGAACGGGTTCTCGAGGTCGGGCACCACGAGGCCGAAGCTGTGCTTCCTGCCGGTGATGAGCGAGCGCGCGTTGTTGTTGACGCGGTAGCCCATGCGATCGGCGGTGGCCTGAACGTGGAGTCTCGTCGCCGCTGCGACCTGATCGGGCGATGCGAGAGCGCGCGACACCGTCGAGATCGAAACACCGGCCTCGCGAGCGACGTCGCGGATCGTTACAGCCATGCTCACACCACCTCGTGCGGAATCGGACGGCACACCCGTGCCTCGTGTAGGACATTCTGCAAACCTTTTCAGTGTTTCGTCAAGTGGCAATCCAGGATCGTTGCGAGATCGCCCCATCCGGCCGAAGAACGACGTGACTTTCCCTTTATTCAGGGGTTATAGTTGCGTCCGAGCGGCACATCGTTTTCGGGAACGGACTGAAACACTGCTCAAACTTGTTTCAATGAGGAGGCGATTGTGGCCACACGACCCTGGGTGCTGCACCCGGATCGAGCACTGCCGGCGGAGACGACTCAGCTCACCATCGCTCGCGAGGTGTACGCCGCGACGGCAGCGCTGCCGCTCGTCTCCATGCACGGACACATCGAGATCGATGCGATCCTGAACAACGAATCCTTCGGAGATCCGGCCGAACTCTTCGTCATCCCCGACCACTACCTCACCCGCATGCTCGTGTCGCAGGGCATCCCCGCCGAGCAACTCGGTGCGCCCTCCCTCGACCCCGAACTGCGGGTCGAAACCGACCACAGGCTCATCTGGCGCACGGTCTGCGAGAACTGGAAGCTGTTCCGCGGCACCCCGAGCAGGTACTGGCTCGAGCACGAGCTCGTCGAGGTGTTCGGGGCGACCGTCGAACCGTCCGCCGAAACGGCAGACGAACTGTACGACCACCTTCTGGAGACGCTCGCGAGGCCCGAGTTCCACATCCGCCCTCTCTTCGACCGCTTCAACATCGAGATCCTCAGCACGACCGACGCCCCGGATGCCGACCTCGCCTCCCACGCGAAGCTCGCGGCAGAGGGCTGGGGCAACCGAGTCGTGCCGACGTTCAGGCCCGATGCGATGTTCTACCCCGACCGCGCCGGCTGGGCGGACGACCTTCGCGGGCTCTCCGCAGCGAGCGGCATCGAGGTCGACGACTACGCGAGCTTCCTCGAGGCGCTTCGTCAGCGCCGCGCGGCCTTCGCGGCGGCCGGAGCGCGCGCGAGCGACCACGGCCACCTCTTGGCCGACACGACTCCGCTGCCCGCCGCCGAGGCCCAGCGCATCTTCGACGCGGCATTGCACGGTCCGCTCGACGCGGCCACGGCATCAGCATTCGCCGCCAACATGCTGTTCGAGACGGCGAGGATGTCGCTCGACGACGGGCTGGTTATGCAGCTGCACCCTGGCGTGTTGCGCGACCACTCCTCCACCGCGCTCGACCGCTACGGACACAACGTCGGTTTCGACATCCCCGTGCGCATCGAATTCACCCGGGCCCTCAAGCCGCTGCTCGATGCCTTCGGGCACGACCCGCGATTTCGCATGGTGCTGTTCACCGTCGACGAGACGAGCTACTCGAGGGAGCTGGCTCCGATCGCGGGCGCGTACCCCTCGGTGCGGCTGGGCGCCCCGTGGTGGTTCCTCGATTCGCCGGCGGGCATGGCGCGGTTCAGGGAACTGACCACCGAGACCGCCGGCTTCTACAACACGAGCGGCTTCGTCGACGACACCCGCGCGTTCGCCTCCATCCCGGCGAGGCACGACCTGGCCAGGCGCATCGATGCGGGCTTCCTCGCGAAACTCGTCGCGGAGCACCGGCTCGGCCTCGACGAGGCCATCGAGACTGCGATCGACCTCAGCTACACCCTGCCGCTGCAGACCTACGCACCGCGCGGTCGCTGACCAACTAAAGGAGACGACTCCATGTCAACCATCGATCGCGTCGAGGTGCTGGTCACCAGCCCCGGCCGCAACTTCGTCACGCTCAGGATCACCACCTCGGATGGCGTCACCGGCCTCGGCGACGCCACCCTCAACGGCCGCGAGCTCTCCGTGGTCGCCTATCTGAAGGAACACGTCGTTCCCCTTCTGATCGGCCGCGACCCGCAGAAGATCGAAGACACCTGGCAGTACCTCTACCGCGGTGCGTACTGGCGGCGCGGCCCGGTCACGATGGCCGCGATCGCCGCCGTCGACGTGGCGCTCTGGGACATCAAGGGCAAGGTCGCGGGTCTGCCCGTCTACCAGCTGCTGGGCGGTGCGTCCCGCACCGGCGCGCTCGCCTACGGCCACGCATCCGGCTCTGACCTGCCGTCGCTGTTCACCTCGATTCGCAACCACCTCGATCAGGGTTTCAAGGCGATTCGCGTGCAGACCGCCGTTCCGGGCCTCGGTCAGGTCTACGGCGTCGCCACGAACCAGAAACCCGGCGAGCGCTACGACTACGAGCCGGCCAAGCGCACCGAGGTGCCCACCGAGGAGGAGTGGGACAGTCGCGCCTACCTGCACCACATCCCCACCGTGTTCGCCGCCGTGCGCGAGGAGTTCGGCTACGACATCCCGCTGCTGCACGATGGGCACCACCGGCTCACGCCGAATCAGGCCGCCATCCTCGGCAAGTCGCTCGAGCCATACGACCTGTTCTGGCTCGAGGACTGCACGCCGGGTGAGAACCAGGAGGGGCTGCGGCGCGTTCGCTCGCAGACCACCACGCCGCTCGCGATCGGCGAGATCTTCAACACGGTGTTCGACTACCAGACGCTCATCACCGAGCAGCTCATCGACTACGTGCGCAGCGCCGTCACCCACACCGGCGGCATCAGCGCGCTCAAGAAGATCATGGACTTCGCCGCCGTCTACCAGATCAAGTCGGGCTTCCACGGCCCCACCGACATCTCGCCCGTGGGCCAGGCAGCCGCTCTGCACCTCGACCTCGCCATCCACAACTTCGGCATTCAGGAGTACATGAAGCACTCGGATGACACCCTGAACGTCTTCAAGACGAGCTATACATTTGAGAACGGCCTGCTGCACCCCGGCGAGAACCCCGGTCTCGGAGTGGACTACGACGACGATCTTGCGGCATCCTTTGAGTACACGCCCGCCTATCTGCCGGTGAATCGCCTGAAGCTCGACGGCACCATCCACGACTGGTAAAGGCACGACGAGGAGCACCCATGACCGAACACCAGCGACTCACGCCCTCGGCACTGCTCCAGGCGCATCCGATCATCGCCGTGCTGCGAGCGCGCGACGCCGCCGACTACGCGCCCGTGATCGACGTGCTGGCCGAGAACGGCGTGCGCTCGATGGAATTGACCCTCAGCACCCCGAACACCTTCGGGCACCTCCCTGCGATCGTCGCGAGGGGTGGGGCGGATGTCGAGGTCGGCCTCGGCACGATCACCACGGTCGACGAGGCCCAGCGTGCGATTGACGCGGGGGCCCGCTACCTCGTGACGCCCATCCTGAACACCGCGGTGATCGAACTCGGCGTCGCCGCGGGCGTTCCGGTGTTTCCCGGGGGTCTCACCCCCACGGAACTGTTCACGGCCTGGCAGGCCGGAGCAACCGCCGTGAAGCTCTTCCCGGCCGAGACCGTGGGTCCGCAGTACGGTTCGCACCTGCGCGGACCCTTCCCCGAGCTGCAATTCGTGCCGTCGGGAGGCATCACCCTCGCCGACATCCCGCGCTGGCTCGGCGCCGGCGCGGTCGCTGTGAGCCTCGGCGGTCCACTCGTCGGTGATGCGCTCAAGGGCGGGTCACTCACGGAGCTCGCCGCCCGTGCCCGGTCGGCCGTCGAGGTCGCTCGGGAGGCACGGGCATGAGCGGTGTCGTCACCCTCGGCGAGACCATGGCGCTCATGGCCGCCAGCGGGGTCGGACCGCTGCAGCACGAGCGCAGCATGACGCTCGGCGTTGGAGGATCTGAGAGCAACGTCGCGGTCGGTCTGAAGCGCCTCGGCGTCGACGTGACGTGGATCGGCAAGGTCGGAGCCGACTCACTCGGAGACCTGGTTCTCAGGGAGATCTCGGCGGAGGGCATCCGGGTGATCGCTGCGCGCGACCCCGAGGTGCCCACCTCGCTCATGATCAAGGAACGCCGCACCGCAAACGACACGCACGTCTGGTACTACCGCCGGGGCACGGCGGGCGGGCGGCTGCGCTCCGACGAGTTCGATCCCGCGGTGATCCGTGAGGCATCGCTGCTGCACCTCACCGGCATCTCCCCCGCGCTCTCCGACGGCATGGCCGAAACGGTCTCCGAAGCGATCCGGGTGGCCAAGGAGGCCGGCGTCGCCATCTCCTTCGACCTGAACTTCCGCGGCAAGCTCTGGTCGCGTGAGCAGGCGCGCGAGGCCTACCGGCGCATCATCCCCCAGGCCGACATCGTGTTCGCCGGCGATGACGAGGCCGCAATCGCCGTCGGTGCGGCCGATTCCGCGTCGGAGCTCGCTCGGCGAATCGTCGACCTCGGAGCTCGCGAGGCCGTCATCAAGCTCGGTGCGCACGGAGCGCTCGCCCTCGTCGACGGCCGCGAGCATCTGCGGGACGCGGTGAAGATCACACCCGTGGACACCGTCGGCGCCGGCGACGCCTTCGTCGCGGGCTACCTCGCCGAATACCTCCTCGACGCGGATGTCGACACCCGCCTGGCGACGGCGGTCACCACGGGCGCATACGCCTGCCTCGTTCCCGGAGACTGGGAGGGTGCTCCCCGCCGCCACGAACTCGCACTCCTGAACGGCGCCGAGCCGGTCAGTCGGTAGGGGCCTACGCGCCCTGAACATCGAAGCTCGCCGTAACCGGCTTTGGTGTGCGGCGCGGTGGCCCTAGCCTGTAAGAGCGGAATGTTCCGCACCCCCAACAGCTCGAACCTCCGAGGAGACCCCATGCCAGATAACGCAACCGCCACCGCGAACATTGGTGTCGTCGGCCTCGCCGTCATGGGATCGAACCTCGCCCGCAACCTGGCAAGCCGCGAGGGCAACACCGTCGCCGTCTACAACCGCTCCCCCGAGCGCACCGAAGTGCTGCTCGCCGAGCATCCGGATGACGGCTTCGTCGCCTCGAAGTCCATCGAGGAGTTCGCGGCGTCGCTCACGAAGCCGCGCACCGCGATCATCATGGTGCAGGCGGGCAAGGGCACGGATGCGGTCATCGACCAGCTCTCCGCGGTCTTCGAGCCGGGCGACATCATCGTCGACGGCGGCAACGCGAACTTCCACGACACCATCCGCAGGGAGAAGGCGCTTCGCGAGAAAGGCCTGAACTTCGTCGGCGCCGGCATCTCTGGTGGCGAGGAGGGCGCTCTCAAAGGACCGAGCATCATGCCCGGTGGCTCGGTCGAGGCCTACAAGACCCTGGGCCCGATCCTCGAGTCGATCGCCGCGGTGGTCGACGGCGTGCCCTGCGTCACCCACATCGGCACCGACGGCGCCGGCCACTTCGTCAAGATGATCCACAACGGCATCGAGTACGCCGACATGCAGCTCATCGCCGAGGCCTACGACCTGCTGCGCAACGTCTCCGGGCACGAGCCCGCGGCCATCGCTGACGTCTTCGAGACCTGGAATTCGGGCGATCTCGAGTCATACCTCATCGAGATCACCGCCGAGGTGCTCAGGCAGGTGGATGCGAAGACCGGCAAGCCCTTCGTCGACATCGTGCTCGACCAGGCCGGGTCCAAGGGCACGGGAGTCTGGACCGTGCAGAACGCGCTCGACCTCGGCGTTCCGGTGGGCGGCATCGCGGAGGCGGTCTTCGCCCGCGCGGTCTCGAGCCACCCCGAGCAGCGCGAGGCCGTGCAGGCCATCGTCGAGTCGCGTCCGGATGTCGTCACCCCCGACCCCGCCAACTCCTTCGAGGATGACGTGCGCGCCGCGCTCTACGCGTCCAAGGTCGTCGCGTACGCGCAGGGCTTCGATGCGATCATCGCCGGAGCCGAGAAGTACGGCTGGGAGATCGACAAGGGCGCGGTCGCCACGATCTGGCGCGGCGGCTGCATCATCCGCGCGCAGTTCCTCAACCGCATCGTCGAGGCCTACGCCAACGACGCGTCCATCCCCTCGCTGCTGGTCGACCCGTACTTCGCGAAGGCAGTGAAGGAGGGCGAGGCGGCCTGGCGCCGCGTCGTGTCGACGGCGGCACTGTCCGGCATCCCGATCCCCGGATTCGGTGCCGCGCTCAGCTACTACGACTCCCTCGCCTCGAAGCGACTGCCCGCAGCTCTCGTGCAGGGTCAGCGCGACTTCTTCGGAGCGCACACCTACAAGCGCGTGGACGAGCCGGGCGTCTTCCACACTCTGTGGTCGGGCGACCGCAGCGAGATCGCCACGGAGCCCAGCACCCACTAGTTCACCGGTCGCTGGGCTCGTCGAAGCGCTAGCGCGCGACGACGACCTTGCCGATGCTTCGACCCGACTCGACGAGCTCGTGCGCCCGGCGTAGGTTGTCCGGTGTGAACCCGTCGAGCCGGGTGGTGAGGGTGCTGACGACCCGACCCTCGTCGACCAGCCCCGCCACGGCATCCAGCAGGCGCCCCTGCTCGCCCATGTCGGGCGTCTCGAACTTGGCGCGGGTGAACATCCACTCCTGGTGCCAGGTGATGCTGGTCTGCACGAGCCGGGCGCTCTCGAGCCCGCTCGCTCCATCGATCGTCACGAGCTCGCCGAACGGGATGAGCAGCTCGGCGTAGGCGTTGAAGTGACTGGCCGTCTGTGGCGAGAAGATCCACTTCACACCGCCCGGCGCGACCTCGCGCACGGCGGCCACGAGGTCGCCGGAGTGATCGACGACGTGGTGGGCGCCCATCCTGGTTGCGAACTCGCGAGACTCGGGCCTGGATGCCGTGGCCACGATCGTCACGCCGGTCAGTTGTCGGGCCAGCTGCGTCAGGATCGACCCGACGCCACCAGCACCGCTCACGACGAGCAGCACGCCGGCGCTGTCCGCGTCGAGGCGCAGCTTCTCGAACAGCGACTCCCACGCCGTGATCGTCGTGAGGGGCAGCGCCGCCGCGGCCGCGAAATCGAGGGTCGACGGCTTGTGGCCGACGATGCGCTCGTCGACAGCCTGGAACTCGGCGTTCGATCCCTCGCGGGTGATGTCTCCCGCGTAGTACACCTCGTCGCCGACGGCGAAGCGGGTCACCCCGGTGCCGACCGCCGCCACCGTGCCTGCCGCGTCGAAGCCGAAGCGCTTGGACTCGCCCGCGGGCAGTGCACGACGTCGCTTGGTGTCGACCGGATTCACCGAGACCGCCTCGACGCGCACGAGGAGATCGCGAGGCCGCAACTCGGGCAGCGGTACCTCGATCTGACTGAACGTCATCGGGTCGGCGATGGGTCCGGTCGAAGCAACGATGGCCGTCATGGCTGAAGTCATGTCGAGTGCAACTTCGCGGGTTTCGAAGCCATTCCCTGCATGGGTTCCGATACGCCCGCCGGCGCTCACTACTCAACCGGCCTTGATCGAAGCATGGGAGACTGGAGCGCTATGAGCGACCTCGAGGAGCACCCGGAGCTGGCGGGCTACGATCCGACGGATGACCGGCCGCTGCCGGGTCGCAGGCGGCGGCTCTTCATCATGCGCATCATCGTCGTACTCGGCGTAATTGCGCTCGTGTTGCCGGGCATCGTCACGACGATCTCCGTCGGCTCCGCCACCGCGCAGCGAGCCTGCGCCATCTGGGTGCGTCATCTCTCACCCGACGCGAGCGAATCATCCGCCCGTTTCGAACTCTTCGGTCCGAGTGGCATGGGCTGGGAGTGCTACGCCGTCGGCACCTTTGGCGGTGATCGTCACGTGGCCTCGCTCGGGCTCATTCCGGGCGGAGCGACGCTGCTGCCCGCGACCGAGAACAGCTGACACTCGACCGCAGGTCTGCGAGGGACGAACCCGCGACCTCGTCATGGCGTCGTCAGTCGAGATGGAAGATCTCGGGAATCACCTTCCACCACTCGCCCTCCGCGCGATCGGCCACGGGCCGCTGGAGTGGTTCGCACACCTTCCACCACTCCTGGGTGGCGGGATCGGCGGCGATCGCCGCCATGTCGGAGTCGAGGTCGTCGCCGACGTATTCCATGTAGGAGAACAGCACATCGCCGTGCCGGAAGATCGAGTAGTTCCTGACATTGCTCGCCGAGAGCCTGGCCAGAACGTCGGGCCACACCGCAGCGTGCAGACGCTCATATTCGGCGACATTCTCCGGCGGAAGGCCGATGACGGACGCGAGTCTTTTCATCGACCGCTCCCCCGGGGTGACGGAGCTTCGGGCCGGATGCGGAGGTTGTGAACCCCGCCGTCCACCTCGAGCGCCGTGCCGGTGGTGGATGCGGAGAGCGGACTCGCGAGATACAGGATCGCGCCAGCCACTTCCTCCGGGGTGACCATCCTTCCCGTCGCCTGGCGCGCATCCAGCGCGGCGCGTTCCGCGACCGGATCGTCGAACTTTGCCAACATCCGGTCGACGAAGGGCGTGGATACGGTGCCCGGGCTGACACAGTTCACCCGGATGCCCTCACGGATGTGGTCGGTCGCCATGGCGAACGTGAGCGCGAGCACCGCACCCTTTGATGCGCCGTAGAGCGCCCGTTGCGGGAGACCGTTGAGCGCGGCGATCGAGCACAGGTTGACGATCGCGGCCGACGGTGACCTTCTGAGCCACGGCAGTGCCGCGGCCGAAACGCGTGCGATGCCCACGACATTGATGTCGAGCACCCTGATCCACTCGTCGTCGGTGTTGTCTTCGACCGTGCCGACGGCGCTGATTCCGGCGTTGTTGACGAGAACGTCGATTCTGCCGAAGTGCTCCGCCACCTGCGAGATGGCCGACTCCACGGACGCGCGAGCAGAGACGTCGGCCGCGATGCCGACAAGCCCGCTAGGCACTGCGTCGGGATTGAGATCAAGAACCGCAACGCTCGCACCGGCTCTCGAGAGCGCGAGCGCCGTTGCCAGGCCGATCCCGGATGCCCCGCCCGTGACGACCGCGACCAGACCGTCGAACTCGCTCATGCCTGCACCATCTCCTGCTGTGCCCTGCCGAGTCCGTCTATCTCCAGGGTCACGACGTCGCCGGCTCTGAGATACGGCGTATCCGGCAAGCCCAGCGCAACGCCCGCGGGAGTCCCGGTGTTGATGATGTCGCCCGGATTCAGCACCATGAACTGGCTCAGATACCAGACGATGTGGCGAACACCGAAGATCATGTTCGCGGTCGTGCCGTCCTGCCGAAGCACCCCGTTGACCCACAGTCGCAACTGCAAGTTCTGGGGGTCGGCGACTTCACTCGCCGGGAGCAGAAACGGCCCGAGGGGATTGAAGGTCTCGCAGCTCTTTCCCTTGTCCCACTGACCGCCGCGTTCCAGCTGAAATTCTCGCTCCGACACGTCATGCGACAGCACGTAGCCCGCTATGTGCCGGTCCGCGTCGGCTTCGGAATCGAGGTAGCGAGCCTGAGTGCCGATGACGACGCCGAGTTCCACTTCCCAGTCGGTTTTTACCGAACGACGAGGAATCAGGACTCGATCGTTGGGGCCGACGATCGTGCTCGGGTCTTTCATAAAGACCACGGGCTCCGGCGGCACGGCCGCTCCGGTCTCTTCGGCGTGGTCCCGGTAGTTGAGTCCGATACACACGATCTTGCCCGGCGCAGCCACCGGTGGCGCAACCCGCATCGACTCAGCATCCTCAAGCGGCGGCAGTTCTCCCGCGCTGAGAGCGGCCCGCACCCGCTCGACGCCACCGCTCGCAAGAAAGGCACCATCGATGTCCCGCGTCAACGACCGAAGGTCGAGCGTGACATCGTCCACTCGCACCACCGGAATTTCCCGCCCGGCATCGCCGAGTCTGGCCAGCTTCACTTCCCTGCCTCGTTTCTTTTCAGCGTTGCTCGGTGTGTGGCGTTCCGCACGACGTCCCTAGCCTTTCACCGCGCCGACCGTTTGACCACGGATGAGGAACCGCTGGGCTCCGAGGAACACGGCCAGGAGAGGGAGCATGCTGATGACCGTGGCCAGCGCGAGCTGCGGCATGTAGAGCTTCACGTCCAGTCCGGCTGCCACGGTCGCGTTGAACAATGGGCTGGCTCCGATGAGCTCCTGGATGCCGATCGACACAGTCTTGTTCTCCTGGCTGGAGGTGACGAGCGCGAGCGGAAGAAAGAAGTTCGTCCAGTTCGCGACGAACGAGAAGAAGGCCACGAGGGCCACGGCCTGCTTCGAAATCGGCAACGCCACCTGGAAGAACGTGGCGATCTCGCCCAGGCCATCAATGCGCGATGCCTCCACCAACTCGTGCGGCATGCTCGACATGAAGTGGATGTAGGCGAGGTACACGCCGAAGGGGAAGAACCCCATGATGATGGCCATCGGCCAGAGTTGCCCGATGGCCCCGACGGCGTTCACCTCGAGAAACAGCGGGATGACCAGAACCGTGTTCGGCATCACCATCGCAAGAAGGGTGATGAACAGCCACGTCTTGCGCGCGCGAAAACGGAGTCGCGCCATGGCATAGCCCGCAGGCAGCGCGGAAGCGACAGCGAGAAACCCTCCGACGATCGACACGATGAGCGAGTTCAGTATCCACCTGGGGAACAGCCCGCCGCCGCCGGGCCCGAATCCGACGACCTGGGACCAGCTGAAGGCGACGTTGTCGAACGACAAGCCGCCCAGCCCCAGAAAGCCGTCGGAGCCCGCGGCCACATGGCTCTGGTCTCGGAACGCCATCGCGATGAAGCCGACGATCGGGACGATGAAGATGGCCGCGACGAACAACATGGTCACGATGCGCGCGAGGCGTCCGACCGACCACCGGCGGGAGCCGACGACCTCGGGGGCAAGGGCCGCTGTAGTTTTGGACATCAGTTCTTCTCCTCGTCCCCGAAAAGCCCACTTCTGAAGACAATGAAGATTCCGATGATCAGAGTGATCGCCAGCAGAATGATGGACATGGCGGCGGCCGCGGGGAAGTTGCGGTTGGTGAAGGCAAAGGCGTAGCCCAACTGGTTCGGGCCCCACTCGCTGCTGATCGAGCCCGACGATATCTGACGCAGAAGGTACGGCTCGAGAAAGAGCTGGAATCCGTAGGCCAGGTTCATCAGTGCCGCGTATCCGATCCACGGTCGGATGAGCGGCAGCTTCACTCGCCACGCCAATTGCCACGCGTTTGCGCCGTCGAGCGACGCGGCCTCGAAGATCTCGTCCGAAATGCCGTTGAGGCCACCATTGACGATCACGATCCAGGTGCCCACACCCTGGAAAAACAGCATTCCGGTCAGGATGGCGGGCATGTTCGGGTCGGTGACCACCTGCTTCAGGTCCGTCAGTCCCATGTTCTGCCAGAGGAACGCGATCGGTGACTGTGACGGGTTCAACAGGTAGACCCAGAGAACGAAGTTGGCTATGCCGGCAAGCGCCCCCGGCACGTAATAGATGAAGCGCATTGCTCCGCCAAAGCGGCCGGGGCTGGCGTGCACGAGCAGCGCGAGGCCGACGATGCCGATCATCATTAGGGGCAACCAGACGATCAGCACGCTGAAGATGTTGAAGAACGTGGAGAAGAAGCGATAGTCCGTGACAGCGGTCACGAACGAGTCGACTCCGCCGAACCCGGTCTGCGGATTCAGCAGGGTTGGTGCCTTCTGCAGGCTGATGTAGAAGGCGTACCCGATGGGAATTGCCGCGCCGATGAGAAAGAGCAGGATGTATGGCGTCATGAGCAACCACGCGCCACGGCTCTCTGCCTTTTGGTGCACTTGTCGCCCGCGCGTCGCCGGCTTCTGCGGCGTGACAGTTGCGGTCGGGCGAAGTGTTGCCAAACTCATGTATTCATCCTCGAATGCGGTAGCAGCTGTATGACCATCTCGTGCTGCGAGGGTACCGGCCTTGGGCAGGTACCCCCGCTCACACGTGACTTACTTGGATTCCTTGACCGTGTATCCGATCGACTTGGCCTTGTTGACCAGGGTGGTGCCGAACTTGTCGATGGCGTCGTCCACCGTCTTTCCGGCGATCAGCGTCGGACTCACCGTCTCCGTCCACACCGAGCCGGTGTCGTACAGCATGTACGAGTACGGCGCCACGGCTCCGGCTGCCGACTTCATGGCATCCTGCGTCGTCGGGATGTCGGCGAAGTACTTGTCCGCCTCCATCTTGGCGAGCCACTTGTCCTGATCCGGTCCGTAACCCGGGAGTCCAGTGCTGAGCTCAACCTGCCAGGCCGGATCAGTCGCCACGAACTTCGCAAAGGTCAGCGCGTTTGCCAGCTGCTTGCCCTTGATGTGCGACGAAACGCCCCACAGACCGCCGCCCTCGTTGCCTGCCGTCGGCTTGGAATCGCCCTTCCACGTCAGTGGAGCAACCGCGCTCATTTCTCCCGCGGGGATCTTCCAGGTATCGCGGAAGAGGTAGTTGCCCCACCACGCGGCACCGGGGCTCATGACGAGGTTGACCCCGGCCTTGTCGGCGTCACCGTCGAAGATGCCCTGGGTGGTCAACGCCTTGCCCTGGTACATCGTGGACAACAACTTCGTCGCCCGCACGCAGTTCGGGTCCTTGAGGTTGATGTGTGCCTCTGTCTCCGAAAGACGCCCGTTAGTGGGGCAATCTGAGCCCTGCAGGTAGCGGTTGACCGCGTAGGCGTCACCGAGGAATCCGCTGATCTTGCCCGGGTGCTCCGCCGCGATCTTCACCGCGAGCGAGCCATACTCTTCCCAGGTGGTCGGCAACGAGTAGCCGTTGTCGTCGAAGAACTTCTTGTTGTACCAGAACACGTCTGGCGCGGCGTCGTTACGCAGGCACCGGATCTTTCCGTCGAAGTCACAGAACGACAGCACAGCGGGGTCGTAGCCCTTGATGACATCCGGAAGGAGCTTCGTCAGGTCGGCGGCATAGTTGCTCGTCGAGTTCGTTGCCCAGGCGATGTCGTCGTTGGACGGGAAGAAGATCGCGTCCGGCCAGCCAGACTTAGCCGAGTCGAAGTTCGCGAACGCCTGCTTGACAGTTTGCCCTCCGACGGTGCCGTCGATCTGCACGACGTCGATCTTGATCTCGGGGTGTGCCTTCTTGAAGGCCTCCGCGGCTGGCACGCGGGGCGGATCAACCCAGACGGTAATCTTTCCGCCCGAGTCGGTCTGCTTCTCGGCCTTGGTCCCGCTGTCCCCACCCGCGCAGCCGCTCAGCGCGAGGGAGGTGAGGGCGACGATGGCGATCACCCCGCTGAGCGAGAACACTCTCTTGGACTTCATGGACACTCCTTTGTGTTTATGTGCCGCCTATGCGGCGCGTGGTTTCACTGTTAGGTGCGGCCGAACGCGGTTTTCGCCGCATGCTCAAACGTCGTATCAAGCCAGAGGTGCCGGTCGAACGTGTGAGCACAGCCAATTCATCGAATCATTCACCGATCATCCTAGTATAGATCGGATGAATGTGGCAGGGTTCTTGATTTCCGCGGCTTTTTCGTAACATCCGGTGCCCCAATCTCAAAATTGGTTGGACTATTCGGAGCTTCGCGCGATCGCTGCGTCGATGCGCGACTCATCGATGCCGTAGAACTCGACGCCCGTGGCTCCGAGGATTGCCGTCCGCTCATCGGCGCTGAAGCCGTCGAATATGCGGGTCAGGCCCTCCCACACCCGGTCGTAGCCGCCAGCGGTGAGCGAGATCGGCCAATCGCCTCCATACATCAGGCGACGCGCCCCGAAGACATCCATCGCATGATCCACGTAGGGACGCACCGCGTCGACCGTCCACGCTTCCGGATTCGCGGTGGCCGCGTAGAGCCCGCTGACCTTGCCGTACACCAGTGGATTCTCGGCGGCGGCGGCGATCAGGTCCCACCACGGCTGAGTGCTGTCCAGGCCGATCGGCGGCTTGGAAAGGTGATCGATCACCATGCGCAGGCGCGGGAATCGCTCGGAGAGAATCGGCACGAGTTCGAGGTGACGCGGCAACACCGACACGAGATCGAACGTCAGCCCGGCATCCTCGAGCATGCCCAGGCTCTGCGATACCTCGCGGCCCAGGAGCCACTCCGGATCCGCCTGATTGTGGATGAGGTTGCGAATTCCCACGGTCAGAGTGCTCTCTCTGAGCCGCTCGAGCGCCACGGCGGCCTCCGCCGGTCGGTCGAGCGGCACGAAGGCGACAATCGCGACCACTTCGGGATTGTGAGCGGCCGTATCGAACATGAGGTCTGTGTCTTCCGCATTATCGGCGGATTCCACCAGAACCGTGCCGTGGATGCCGGCCCGCTTCAACGAGGGCTTGAGTTCGTCGAAGGCAATCGTGCGATTGAGCTCCCCCGCGTCGGGGCCGAGCCAGGAGTATTCTGCTCGGCTCAAGTCCCACACGTGCTGATGGGTATCGAGTACAGGACTGACCATCTGTTGTCGCTCCGTTTCTGTCGCCACGTGGCGCCGTCGGATGGGATACCAGCACGTGCTTATGCCACGGGCCGGACTCTATACATGTGATGAATCAGCATAGATCAGATGTATTCGTCCTCCCATCTATACTGACGACATGGCACAGGACTCGACCGCATCACCGGGCGACGACAAGGCGGAAGCTGCGACCCACCCGCAATCGCAGACCGATGTCGTGATCTCACGGATTCGTGACATGCTCTCCGCCGGCGAACTCGCCCCGGGGGCTCGCCTGCCGATCGAAAAGGAGCTCGCCTCATCCTTCGGGGTGTCTCGCGGATCGCTCCGAGAAGCCGTTCGTGCCCTCTGCATCATGGGTGTCCTCGAGACGCGACAGGGCGACGGAACCTATGTGACGTCGTTGGACTCGCGACTCCTGCTCGCCCCGATGGAATTCATGGTTGAGCTGCAGTCGCCCGAGCACCGCCACGACATCCATGCTGTTCGCAGGCTCCTCGAAGCCGAAGCAGCGGCGAGGGCCGCGCTCAATATCACCCAGGATGAACTCGACGAAGCTCGTCGCATTCTCGATGGAGTGGACGCGCTCACCAACGCAGAGCCCGTGACCGAGCACGAGGCGATCATGGATGCCGACATCGCGTTCCATCGCGTCGTCGCGCACGCCGCGAACAACTCGACACTCGCCGCGCTCATCGACGCGCTGGGGAACCGCACGAGCCGGGCTCGCCTGTGGCTCGGGCTTCACCATCAGGGTCAGACGAGAACCGCGCACAACGAGCACGTCGCCATCCTGCGGGCGCTCGAGTCACACCAGCCCGACAGGGCCCGGCTCGAGATGGACCATCACCTTCTGGGCGTTGAGGACATCCTGCAGGAACAACCCGGCATCGACGAACCCTGAATCAGGCCGCGCTGGCAGCCCGCCCACTCCAGTAGCTTCCCGCCGGGAAGGCGTACTCGTCGATGGTCGTGGAGTACATCTCGGCGCTGTATCCGGGCTGCGACGGAAGCACGTACGCGCCGTTCTCGACGATGCACGGGTCAACGAAGTGCTCGTGAAGGTGGTCGACGTACTCGGTGACCCTGCCCTCGAGGCTGCCAGACACGGCCACGTAGTCGAAGATTGAGAGGTGCTGAACCAGCTCGCACAGACCGACCCCACCCGCGTGCGGACAGACCGGGATCCCGAACTTCTTGGCCATCAGGTAGACGGCAAGAATCTCGTTGATGCTGCCCAGCCGTGCCGAATCGAGCTGGCAGAAGTCGATGGCCTCCGCCTGGAACAGCTGCTTGAAGAGCACGCGATTCATCCCGTGCTCCCCGGTGGCGACTCCGATGGGAGCGATGGCCTTGCGAATCGCGGCGTGGCCAAGCACGTCGTCGGGGCTCGTGGGCTCCTCGATCCACAGCGGAGCGAACTCGGCGAGGGCCTGCACCCACTCGATGGCCTGCGGCACATCCCAGACCTGATTCGCATCGATCATCAACTTGGCGTCCCAGCCGATGACATCGCGCGCGATCGCGAGCCGGCGGCGGTCGTCCTCGAGGTTCGCCCCCACCTTGAGCTTCACGTGGTCGTAGCCCGCGTTCACGGCCTCTGTCAGAAGCCCTCGGAGCTTCTCGTCGCTGTAGCCGAGCCATCCGGCGCTCGTCGTGTAGCAGGGGTACCCGGTCGCAGCCATTTCGGCGATGCGCTCGTCCCTCGTCGGTGCAAGGTCGGCGAGAAGGGCGATCGCCTCCTCCCGCGTGAGGGCGTCAGAGAGGTAGCTCAGGTCCGCGGCATCCACCAGCTCTTCCGGCGTCATGTCGGTCAGCAGGCGCCACAGCGGCTTTCCGGCGACACGAGCGGCGAGGTCCCACACGGCGTTCATCACGGCGGCGAGCGCGAGATGGACGACGCCCTTCTCGGGGCCCAGCCACCTCAGCTGCGTGTCGCTCTGGAGCTTTCTGTACACGGAACCCAGATCCGCGACGACGGCCTGGACGTCCATCCCCACGAGCGCCTGGCCTCGCTGACGAGCCGCCTCCGTGCAGAGGTCATTGCCTCGACCGATGGTGAAGGTGAAGCCGAATCCGTTCAGCTCCGGGTCGTCGGTGTGGATCACAACGTAGGCGGCGGAGTAGTCACCATCCTTGTTCATCGCGTCCGAGCCATCCAGGCTCAAGGAGGTGGGGAAGCGGATGTCGTGCGCCGTCACGGAAGTGATGATTGCCATTGCTTTTGTTCAGCTTTCTGCGGTGATGAGATGCGGGATGAAGCCCAGTGAGTGCAACTCGGCCCAGAGTTCCGACGGAATGGTGGCCGAATAGCGTTGAACATTGCTGGAGACCTGCGCCGCGTCCCGCGCACCGAGCACGACGGACACCACCGCGGGGTGGAGCAGCGGATAAGCGACGGCGGCCTCGGGCAGGGCGACGCCGTAGCGCTCGCACACATCGGCGATCTGATTCGCGCGCACGATTGTCTCGGACGCCGCGTCCTCGTAGTTGAACTTTGCCTGCGCCTCGGGCCGGGCCTTCGCGAGAATGCCCGAGTTGTAGACGCCGGCGGCGACAACGCCGACGCCGCGCTCGAGAGCAAGCGGCAGAAGGTCATCCAGCGCCGAGTGCTCGAGCAGAGTCATTTCGCCCGCCATCATCACTAGGTCGACATCGGCCTTGCGAATCAGCTCAGCGAGCGGCGCGCTGTGGTTCATTCCGGCACCCACTGCACCAACCACGCCCTGCTCACGAAGTTCGATGAGCGCACCGATGCCGGCTGTGCTCGCCTGCTCCCAAAAATCGTCCGGGTCGTGCAGGTAGACGACGTCGAAGCGGGCGAGCCCCGTGCGCTCAAGCGATTCCTCGATCGAGCGCAGCACGCCGTCGCGGCTGAAGTCCCAGCGCCGCACGGTCGCAGCAGGCACGGCAAAGCCCTGGTCGTCGAGCTGGTCTGCGGTGCTCGGTGATGGCTCCAGTATCCGGCCGACTTTGGTCGATATGGCGAACTCGTCGCGCGGGCGATTCTGCAGTGCAGCGCCGACCCGACGCTCCGACAGGCCGAGGCCGTAGTGCGGAGCCGTATCGAAGTAGCGAATGCCGTCGCTCCAGGCCTGCTCTATTGCCGAATCCGCCTGCTCGGGTGTCGTTTCGCGATACAGGTTGCCCAGCTGGGCAGTCCCGAGTCCGAGTTCAGTAAGCGGGAGATCTCGCACCTGTGTGCGTACGCGCATAGCACTCCCCTTTGATCGCCGTTGTCTAACTAGCTTCGATCATAGGGGAAAGATTAGATCAATATGGCCTCCGGGGCGGGAATCAGCCCAAATTGGGCATATTTGCCCGAATAGATCAGCTCTATTTGGGCCCGGGAGCGCAGCGGAGGCTCACCCGACTTCCCACGGCGGGAGCAAAGAGGTCTAATCATTTGCCCCTCTACTCAGCGCACTCGCGCGGTGCCTCGTCGGTTGGCCCATTGAGCACAGGAGATGCGCTCGACCATTCATCTGATCAATAATGGGGAGACCACTCAAGGAGGACGCATGCGCACCGCCGCGTATTCAGGAAACAAGACAATCACCATCGCAGACGCGACACCAGCAGCTCCGGGCGCGGATGAGGTGCAGATCAGGGTCGCCTACACCGGCCTGTGCGGCACTGATCTGCACATTCTCCACGGCAACATGGACGCGCGCGTCAGCATGCCCCTCGTTTTCGGACACGAGATGAGCGGCACGATCGCCGCTCTGGGCAGCAACGTGACGGACTGGTCGGTCGGTGCTCCGGTCACCGTCATGCCGTTGGACTGGGACAACACCTGCCCGGCCTGCCTCGCGGGCAATCAGCACATCTGCCAGAACCTGAACTTCATCGGCATCGACTCCCCCGGCTCACTGCAGGGACTGTGGAACGTGCCCGCGGATACCCTCGTGGCGCTTCCCACCGAGCTGCGCCTGGATCACGCTGCGCTCGTCGAGCCCGTGTCGGTGGCCGTGCACGACGTTCGGCGCGCGAACCTCACGCCCGGCGACAAGGTGGTCGTCATCGGCGGGGGTCCGATCGGCGTCCTGATCGCCTCGGTCGCGCGCGATTTCGGTGCCGAGGTCGCCGTGATCGAACTGGATGCCACGCGCCGTGAGGCCATTGCTGGCCTTGGTCTGACCACGCTTGACCCGCGCGCCACCGACCAGGTTGCCTGGGTGGAGCAATGGACCGGCGGGGCCGGTGCGGATGTCGTGTTCGAGGTGTCCGGATCCGCCGCGGCCGTTCTCGGTGCCACCGATCTCGCCAAGGTGCGAGGGACGCTGGTCGTGGTCGCGATACATCCGGTTCCCCGGGAGATCAACCTGCAGCGCGTCTTCTGGCGCGAACTGACGATCCTGGGCGCGCGCGTGTATCAGCGCACCGACTTCGAGAAGGCGGTGGAGCTGCTGCAGCGAGGCGCAATTCCCGCTGACCTGCTCATCACCAAGATCGTTCCGCTCTCGGAGACCCAATCTGCCTTTGCCGACCTCGAGTCCGGAGACGCCATGAAGATCCTCGTCGATGTGCAGAGCGAACAGGACGAGAGGTGAGCGCGGTGTCGCAATTCGACCTGTCGGGCACGACCGCGGTCGTCACGGGCGCACGTCGGGGTATCGGGATGGCGATGGCCATCGCGCTGGCCGAGGCGGGCGCGGACATCATCGGCGTGAGTGCGACGCTGCCGGCAGCCGGGAGTGCGGTCGGCGCGGCGGTGGAGGGTCTGGGCAGAAGCTTCACGGCCCGTGCCGTGGATTTCTCGAACCGCGAGGCCGTCGTGGCGCTCGGCGACGAACTGCGGGATATGGCCGTCGACATCCTGGTCAACAACGCCGGGACGATTGAGCGAACGCCGGCGGTGGAACATCCGCTCGAGATGTGGGATCGGGTGCTCGAGGTGAACCTCACGAGCCAATTCATCCTCACTCAGGCAGTCGCGGCCGGCATGATCTCTCGCGGGCGGGGCAAGGTCATCTTCACGGCGTCACTGCTGAGCTTTCAGGGCGGCATCAACGTGCCTGGCTACACCGCATCCAAGTCCGGCATCGCTGGGTTGACCAAGGCACTCGCGAACGAATGGGCGCCGCTCGGCATCACGGTGAACGCGATCGCTCCGGGCTACATCGCCACCGACAACACTCAGGCCCTGCAGGACGACCCGGAACGCGCCCAGGCGATACTGCAGCGCATACCGGCCGGGCGCTGGGGCCGGGCGAGCGATCTGGGTGGAGCAACGGTATTCCTCGCCTCGCCCGCTTCGGACTACGTCTCCGGCATCGTGCTGCCGGTGGACGGCGGGTGGCTCGGACGCTGACGCCGGCGCTTCGACACGCTCCGCGAACGGCGAGTGTGCCTCGGCGCGCGAAAGCCTAGGCGGCGCCGTCGAACATCGAGGTGACCGAGCCGTCGCCGAAGACCTGCTGGATGGCCGTCGCGAGCAGCGGCGCGATCGGCAGGATCTCGAGGGTCGGGAAGCGCTTGGCCTGCGAGATCGGCAGCGTGTCGGTGACCACGACCGAGTTGATGAACTCGGACTGCAGGATCTCCGGCGCCGGGTCGGAGAAGATCGCGTGGGTGGCGGCGACGACGACACTGAGCGCACCGGCCTGCTTGAGCGCCTGTGCCGCGGCGACGATCGTGCGGCCGGTGTCGATCATGTCGTCGACGATGAGGCAGACGCGCCCCTCGACCGGCCCGATGATCTCGTGCACCGAGACCTTGTTCGGCACGAGCGGGTCGCGGCGCTTGTGGATGATGGCGAGCGGGGAGCCGAGCTTGTCGCTCCAGATGTCGGCGACGCGCACGCGGCCCATGTCTGGGGAGACGACGGTGAGGTTCGAGGTGTCGAGCTTGGACTGGAAGTGCTTCAGCAGCACCGGCATCGCGAAGAGGTGGTCGACGGGGCCGTCGAAGAAGCCCTGGATCTGGGCGGCGTGCAGGTCGACCGACATGATGCGGTCGGCGCCGGCGGCCTTGAACAGGTCGGCGACGAGGCGCGCGGAGATCGGCTCGCGACCGCGGCCCTTCTTGTCCTGCCTGGCATACGGATAGAACGGCGCGACCACGGTGATGCGCTTGGCCGAGGCCCGCTTGAGTGCGTCGACCATGATGAGCTGCTCCATGAGCCACTCGTTGATCGGCTCGGTGTGCGACTGGATGACGAAGGCGTCGCATCCGCGCACGCTCTCGTCGTACCGGGCGTAGATCTCACCGTTGGCGAAGGTGCGGGCGTTGGTGTGCACGAGATCGGTGTCGAGTTCGGCCGCGATATCCGCGGCGAGTTGGGGGTGCGCGCGACCGGACACGATCACGAGCCGTTTCTGTCCGTTGATTTTGATCTCGGACACGTATCCCGCTCTCTGCCGTCGCCGGCGTGTGTGAAAAAGCCGCTAGTCGGTAGCTTCTTCGCCAGCCGCCGCCGCCGCTTTCGCCGCCGCAGTGCCCGGGCGATTCGTCTCGACCCAGCCAGTCATATTGCGCTGCGGAGCCACGTTGATAGCCAATGCCCCGGCGGGCACATCCTTGCGAACGACCGTGCCGGCACCCGTGTAGGCTCCATCGCCAATTCTAACGGGGGCGACGAACACGTTGTGCGACCCGGTCCGCACGTTCGACCCGACAGTGGTGCGGTGCTTGTTCACACCGTCATAGTTCGCGGTGATCGTGCCCGCGCCCACGTTCGACTCGACGCCCACCTCGGTGTCGCCGATGTAGCTGAGGTGCGGCACCTTGCTCCCCCGGCCGATGTGGGCGTTCTTCGTCTCCACGAAGGTGCCGATCTTGCCGTCCTCGGCGAGTTCGGTGCCGGGCCTGAGGTAGGCAAAGGGACCAACGGATGCGCCAGCGCCGATCACCGCGAGCGTCGCGTCGGTGCGCTTCACCACGGCGTTCTCGCCAACCTCGCAGTCGACGAGGGTCGTGTCGGGCCCCACGATGGCGCCGCGCGCGATCGACGTCGCACCCTTGATGCGGGTGCCAGGCAGCAGCTCGACGTCCTCGGCGAGCGTCGCGTCCACGTCGATCCAGGTCGACGCCGGGTCCTGCACGGTGACGCCGGCGAGCTGCCAGCGGCGCACGATGCGCGCATTCAGTTCCACGCCGGCCGCGCTCAGCTGGGCGCGGTCGTTGATGCCGGCAACCAGCCACGGGTCTGACACCGGAACCGCCTCGATGCGACCACCCGACGCGCGGATGCCTGCGGCGGCATCCGTCAGGTACTTCTCCCTCTGCGCGTTGTCGGTTCCGATCGCGCCGAGCGCGGCTCGCAGCGCGGCGACGTCGAAGACGTACACACCCGCGTTCACCTCGGTGACGAGCAGCTGCTCCGGCGTCGCATCCTTCTGCTCGACGATCGATTCGAAGGCGCCGTCGGCGGAACGAAGGATCCGCCCGGCGCCCGTGGGGTCGGGGAAGAAGGCGCTGAGCAGCGTGAGGGCGTTGCCGGAGTCGCGGTGGCTCGCGATCATGCCGTGGATGGTCTCGGCATCGAGCAGGGGAACATCGGCGCTCAGTACGACGAGGTGGCCGGCGAAGCCCGCGGGCAGAGCGGCGACGCCGAGCTCGACGGCACGGCCGGTGCCCGGCACCTCGTCCTGGTCGACGATGAGTGCGGACGGGAAGTGCTCGGCGACCACCGCGGCGATGGCGTCGCGCTCGTGCCGCACGACCGTGATGACGTGAGCGGCGCCGAGCTGGCCTGCTGTGGTGAGAACGTGGCCGAGCATCGAGACGCCCGCGAGTTCGTGCAGCACCTTCGGCCTCGACGACTTCATGCGCGTGCCCTGGCCCGCTGCGAGGATGATGACGGCCAGTGCCGAGTCGCGCTCTGCTGAATCGGTCATGTTCCCTCTTTCTCGTGCCTGCTGCAGCTCCGCCTCCAGGACTCGAACCTAGACCTAACAGCTCCAAAGGCTGTCGTGCTGCCATTACACCAAGGCGGACCGCACGGAGGCCGCAGCATCCGGTGCCCGTCAATTCTGCCAGACGCACGGCCCGTCACTACCCGGTTCGCGCGTCGGCGATAATGGGCGCATGCCAGAACGCGACGAAGTCGACCGCGTCGTCGGGGCCTGGGAGCGGGAGCGCCCCGACCTCGATTTCGCTCCGCTGCAGGTGCTCTCGCGCGTCGGGCGGCTGGCCCGGCACCTCGATCGGGCGAGGCGAGCGGCGTTCACGGCATCCGAATTGGACTCCTGGGAGTTCGACGTGCTGTCGGCGCTGCGTCGCGCGGGCAAGCCGTACCAGTTGAGCCCGAAGGCGCTGCTGCAGCAGACCCTGGTCTCAAGCGGCACGATGACCAACCGGATCGACCGGCTGGTGGAACGACAGCTGGTCGAGCGCCGCACCGATCCGCACGACGGCCGCGGCATCCTCGTCGTCATGACGCCGACCGGTCGCGTGCGCGTCGACACGGCGATCAGCCTGCTTCTTCGGGCAGAGACCGAACTGCTCGAGGGGCTCTCCGCATCCGACCAGGAGCGACTGGCCGGGTTGCTGCGCCGCCTCAGCCTCGACTTCGACTGAACTTCAGCCGAGCAGCTCGCTGAGCTCGAGCCATCGCGTCTCGACCGCGGAGAGTGATGCCTGCAGCGTGCTGAGCTCGGTCGACAGCTCGCCGAGTCCCGCATAGTCGCTCTGGTCGTGCTCCGCCATCTTCAGGTGCAGCGCCGCGATCTGGCCGTTCAGCTTCTCGATCTTGCGACCACCGGCGGCGAACTCCTTCTCCGCGTTGCGCAGCTCCGCGCCCGCCAGCTTCGGCGGACCCGACGGCTTCTGCGCGGCCGGTGCCTCGGTCTTGCTGCCGCGCTCGGCATCCCGCTGCTGCTTCGAGCGCAGCTCGAGATACTGCTCGACGCCCCTGGGCAGGTGCCGCAGGCCGCCATCGATCACGGCGTACTGCTGGTCGGTCACTCGCTCGACCAGATATCGATCGTGCGACACCACGAGCAGGGTGCCGGGGAAGGAATCGAGCAGGTCCTCGATGGCGGCGAGCATGTCGGTGTCGAGGTCGTTGGTGGGCTCGTCGAGGATGAGCACATTGGGCTCCGAGAGCAGGATCAGCAGCAGTTGAAGGCGGCGCTTCTGCCCGCCGGAGAGATCCTTGACCGGGGTGCTCAGCTGCGCGCTCGAGAACCCGACGCGCTCGAGCAGTTGGCCCGGTGTCATCTCCTTGCCGCCGGCGATGTAGCTGCTCTTCTGCCGCCCGAGCACCTCGCTCACGCGGTCGTTCCAGATCTCCTCGAGCTCGAACAGCTGCTGCGTCAGGGTCGCGACCTTGATCGTCTTGCCGCGCTTCACGCGGCCGGTGGTCGGCAGCAGGCTCCCCGCGACGAGGCTCAGCAGCGTGCTCTTGCCAGCGCCGTTCACCCCGAGGATGCCCGTGCGCTCGCCCGGCGCGATGCGCCAGGTCACGTCTTTCAGCACGTTCTTGTCGTCGTAGCTCACCGACACGTTCTCGAGGTCGACGACGTCCTTGCCGAGGCGCTGCATCGCCATCGAAGCGAGCGAAACGCTGTCGCGCGCGGGCGGTTCGTTCTCGATCAGGGCGTTCGCCGCGTCGATGCGGAACTTCGGCTTTGCTGTGCGAGCCGGAGCTCCGCGGCGCAGCCAGGCCAGCTCCTTGCGCATCAGGTTCTGCCGCTTCGACTCGGATGCCGCAGCCATTCGATCACGCTCGACCCGCTGCAGGATGTACGCGGCGTAGCCGCCCTCGAACGGCTCGATCAGCCGGTCGTGCACCTCCCAGGTGGCGGTGCAGATCTCATCGAGGAACCACCGGTCGTGGGTGACGACCACGAGCCCACCGGAGTTCGCGGACCAGCGCTGCTTGAGGTGCTTCGCGAGCCAGGCGATGCCCTCGACGTCGAGGTGGTTGGTGGGCTCATCGAGAAAGATCACGTCGTGGTCGCCGATGAGGAGTGCGGCGAGCGCCACCCTCCTGCGCTGGCCGCCCGAGAGGTCTGCCACCTTCGACTCCCAGGGGATGTCGGAGGCGAGTCCCGCGATGACGTCGCGGACCTTCGGGTCACCAGCCCACTCGTGCTCATCGAGATCGCCGATGATCGTCTGGTGCACGGTGAGCTCGTCGTCGAGATCATCCGCCTGGTCGAGCATGGCGAGGGTGATGCCGCCGCGCCTCGTCACCCGGCCGGAGTCGGGTTCGAGCCGGCCCGCCAGCATCCGGAGCAGCGTGGACTTGCCGTCGCCATTGCGGCCGACGATGCCGATGCGGTCGCCCTCGTCGAGACCGATGGTGACGCGATCGAAGATGACGCGGGTCGGGTATTCGAGGTGAAGCGCTTCCGCGCCGAGCAGGTGGGCCATTCGTTCGAGACTAGCCGAGGCAGACCCGGAGCATACACCGGCGATGGCCGGCGCGGAGGGCGTTGACACCGCTCAGGGCGAGGGAAACGATGGAAGAGACGAAGGGCAGAACATGACCACACTCGCACGCCTCGGCACCTCGCTCTCCGCGGTATTCACCGACGACACCACCAAGGCGATTCACGAACCCTGGGGACCGCACGACACGCAGGTGCTCATCGTGGCGGCCATCGGCATCCTCATCGTGGTCGCCCTGATCGTGTGGCTGAAGATGCACGCGTTCCTCGCGCTGACTATCGGCGCACTGTTTGTCGGGCTCGCCTCCGGCATCGACCTCGGCAAGGTCACCGCATCCTACGAAACGGGCGTCGGCGGCGTGCTCGGCTACGTCGGCGTGTTGATAGCCCTCGGCGCCATGCTCGGCAAACTGCTTGGCGATTCAGGCGGTGCAGACCGGATAGTGAACACCCTTCTGCGGGGACGGCCCGCTTCCCTGCCGTGGAAGATGGGCCTCGTCGCCGTGATCATCGGCATCCCGATGTTCTTCGAGGTCGGACTCGTTCTCCTCATCCCCGTCGTCATGCTCGCCGTGCACCGCTCCAAGGGGCCCGCGATGCGGCTCGGAATCCCGGCGCTCGCCGGCCTCTCGGTACTGCACGGCTTCATCCCGCCGCACCCCGGTCCCGTCGCCGCCATCGGCATCCTGCACGCCAACGTCGGCGACACCCTCGCGCTCGGCCTCCTCATCGCGATCCCCACCGTCATCGTCGCCGGACCGCTGTTCAGCAGACTCGCCGCCAAGTGGGTGCCGATCGGCCCCGCCGGTGCCGGGCTCGCCTTCGTCGGCGCGGGAGCGGCATCCGGTTCGGACGAGGCCGCCGGCACGGGCGCTGCGGCGACGAAAACCGCGACCCGCGCGGAGACCAAGACGGTTCAGCAGGGTGCGGCCGACCCGGCCGTCACCCGAACACCGTCGTTCGGCTGGACGCTGACGACGGTGCTCTCCCCCGTCGTGCTCATGCTGCTGAGGGCGGGATCCGACCTGTGGATCTCCCCGACGACGCCGATCTACAAGATTCTCCAATTCATCGGTGACCCGGTGGTCGCTCTGCTCATCGCCGTGCTGCTCGCGATGATCACCTTCGGAACCACCGTCGGATTCTCGGTGAGCACGCTCTCCAAGAAGATCGGCGACTCGCTGCTGCCCATCGTCGGTGTCGTGTTCATCGTCGGTGCCGGTGGCGGCTTCAAGCAGGTGCTCGTCGACGGCGGCACGAGCGTGGCGATCGGCAAGTTCGCGGTGGCCGCAAGCCTGTCGGCGCTCGTGCTCGGCTGGATCGTGGCGGTGCTCATCCGAGTGGCCACCGGTTCGGCGACGGTCGCGACCGTCACCGCGGCCGGAATCGTCGCGCCCCTGGCGGCGAACCTCCCGCCCGCCCAGCTCGCACTCGTCGTGCTCGCCGTCGGGGCCGGGTCGCTGTTCTTCTCCCACGTCAATGACGCCGGCTTCTGGCTCGTGAAGGAGTACTTCGGCATGACGGTGTGGCAGACGATCAAGACCTGGTCGGTGATGGAGACGATCATCTCGATCATCGGCGGCCTGCTGGCGCTGCTGCTCTCCCTCGTCCTCTGAACTTCTCCGCCGCCCGATTGTTCGATCCACCTCGCCGCGAGGAGAGGAGGGGTTACTCGTTTACCAGTCGGGCGCCGTGCACGGGACCCGTGGCGCGCACGACCGTGAGGCGGGCGGCGCTGAGCGCGATCTGCAGCTCGAGGGCGTGGTCGAGGTCGGCTGCGAGGAACGCGACGGTGGGACCGGAGCCAGAGATCATGCCCGCGAGAGCGCCGTTCTCCTCGCCCAGCTCGATGATGGCCGCGAGCTCGGGTTCGAGGTGCAGCGCCGGCGCCTGCAGGTCGTTGTGGAGCACCTCGGCAAGCATGTGCGGGTCGCCGGCGCGCAGGGCCTGCAGCACGAGAGCGTCGACCTGCGGCTGCACCTCGGCCGGGAAGATGTCCTGGGAGTGACGCTCGCGATGCCGGTCCAGCTCGCGGTAGACCTCCGGAGTGCTCATGCCGAAGTCGGCGAACGCGAAGACCCACTGGAAGACGCCCTTGGCGAGGGCCGGGCTCAGCTGATCACCCCGGCCGGTGCCGATCGCGGTGCCACCGCTGAACGCGAAGGGCACATCGGAGCCGAGTTTCTGTGCGAGCTCGAGCAGCTCCTCGCGACTGAGGCCGGTGCCCCACAGCGCGTCGCAGGCAAGTAGCGTGGCAGCGGCATCCGCGGAGCCCCCGCCCATGCCGCCCGCGATCGGAACGTGCTTCTCGATCTCGAGCCGCACGCCGCCGCGGAAGTCGGCCTTGCGCGCGAGCAGCGTTGCCGCCTTGATCGCGAGATTCGAGCCGTCGGTGGCGAGGCCGGAGACATCCACGGTGCCAGAGAACGACACGGAGAAGTCGTCTGCCGGGTAGGCGCGCACGTCTTCGCAGAGCGAAACGGCCTGGTACGCGGTGGCAACATCGTGGTAGCCGTCGTCGAGCAGCGCCCCCACTTTGAGGAACACATTGATCTTGCCCGGTGCTCGCGCGTGTACCACCTGTGGAGCGGCCGAGGTGGTCATGACTCCAACCTAGCCGACCGTTTCCGGCACTCGTTACTCGCGGGCACGGGCTATCGCGACGAAGTCGTCTACCGTAAGCTCCTCGCCCCGCGCGGTCGGGGCGATTCCGACCTTCTCCATGACCGCGGATGCCGTGGCACTGCCGCCGAGGACGCCCGCGAGCGCCTGCCGCAGCATCTTCCTTCGCTGCTGGAATGCGGCATCCACGAGCTGGAACGTGGCGAGGCGCTCGGCCTCACTGCCCATCGGCCGGGACCGCAGCTCGAACCCGACGAGGATCGAATCGACGTTCGGTACCGGCCAGAACACCTGCCTGCTCACCTGGCCCGCGACCCTCCATTCGCCGTACCAGGCGGCCTTCACGCTCGGGCTCCCGTAGACCTTGGAACCGGGCGGAGCTGCGATCCGCTGGCCCACCTCCGCCTGCACCATGACGAGCCCGGAGGTGATCGCCGGGAAGTGCTCCAGGAAGTGCAGCAGCACAGGCACGGAGATGTTGTACGGCAGGTTGGCGACGAGCGTCGTCGGTGCGCCCGGGAGCTCGGTGACCTTCATCGCGTCCTCCGTGACGACGGTGAGGTCGGCGCCGGGCTGCATGAGTTCGACGGTGAGCGGCAGCTGGGCCGCGAGCCGCTTGTCGATCTCCACCGCAACGACGGACGCGCCGGTCTCGAGCAGCCCGAGCGTGAGCGAGCCGAGCCCCGGACCGACCTCCACGACGGTCTCGCCAGACTGCACTCCGGCCACCCTGACGATGCGGCGGACCGTGTTCGCATCGATGACGAAGTTCTGCCCCAGCTTCTTGGTGGGCTGGATGCCGAGCAGTTCCGCGAGGTCGCGGATCTCGGCCGGGCCGAGCAGCTTCGACTCAGTCATGCGCGCTCTCCCCTTCGACAAGCTCAGGGAACGAAAGGTGATGCATCAGGCGAGGTCGGCCGGATCAATGGCCTCGTCGTAGGGCGAGCCCGCATCCTGCGTCACGGCCTCGGCGTTCCAGCTTCCGTAGACCAGCTCGGTGTTCGAGGAGATCTGCGCCGCGAGCATCGAGACCTCGGTTCCGAGGTGGTCGGCCATCGCGCGCAGAGTGTGCGGTATGAGGTAGGAGGAATTGCGGCGCCCGCGGAACGGCGTCGGCGTGAGGTAGGGCGCATCCGTCTCGACCAGGATCTGGGCGCGCGGAACGACCTCAAGCGCCTCGCGCAGGTACGCCGCGTTCTTGAACGTCACCGTGCCGGAGAAGGACAGATACCAGCCGTTATCGGCACAGATCTTCGCGAGTTCCGCGTCGCCGGAGAAGCAGTGGAACACCGTGCGCTCGGGGGCGCCGACCCGGCGAAGGGTGGCGAGCACGTCGTCGTGCGCGTCGCGATCGTGGATCTGCAGGGCGAGGTCGTGGCGCTTGGCGATCTCGATGTGCGCCTCGAAGGAGCGAAACTGTGCCGCCCTGCCCGACTCGTCGGTGCGGAAGAAGTCGAGCCCGGTCTCGCCGATCGCCCGAACCCTCGGGCGCGTGGCGAGGTCGTCGATCTCGGCGAGCGCGGCATCCAGTTCGCCCGCCGCCTCATACCGCGGCGCCTCGTTCGGGTGGATGGCCACGGCCGCGAGCATCCGCGGCTCTCGTGCCGCCATTTCGGCCGACCAGCGCGAGGACTCCAGGTCGTCGCCTACCTGCACCACGCCGCGAACGCCGACGCTGCTGGCCCGATCGAGAAGCTCGAGGTAGTCGAGCGAGTCCGGCCAGTCGCTGGGATTGAGATGGGTGTGGTTGTCGTAGACCGGCACGACCAGCGCCTCGGGCAGAGGCGGGTAGCTCGTGTCGCGTTCACTCATCGTGTGCGCCCCGTCACGCTTCCTGGGTCTCGATTCGCGGGAAGAGCGCCTCGAGCACGCTGACCCGGCTGCCCACGGGCAGCTGGCCCCAGCGGGACGAGTCCGAGATCAGCTGCTCCTCGAGCGACCCGAGTGAACCTGCGGTGCCGAGCGCGTCCCACAGCTTGGCGGTGGCCTCCGGAATGACCGGCGACAGCAGCACGGCGAGCGCCCGAAGACCCTCGGATGCGGTGTACAGCACCGTGCCGAGCCTCGCGCGAGTCTCGTCCGACTTCGCCAGCACCCACGGCTCCTGCGTCGTGATGTAGCCGTTGAGCTCGTCGACGACGGTCCAGACCGCGGCAATGGCCTCGTCGATCGCGAGGCGCTTCATGGCGGCATCCGCCTGGATGTAGGCGATCGCGAGGGTGCTCTGGATCTTGACGTCGACATCCAGGTATTCGGCCGGGGCCGGGATGACGCCGTCGTAGTAGCGATTCACCATGGCGATGACGCGCGAGGCGAGGTTTCCGAAACCGTTGGCGAGTTCTGCCTGGTAGCGGGCCGCGAGGTCCTCCCAGCTGAACGAGCCGTCCTGCCCGAAGTGGATGGCGCTCAGGAAGTAGTAGCGGAACGCATCCGCCCCGAAGGTGTCGGTGATCTGCTGCGGCGCGATGCCGGTGAGCTTGGACTTGGACATCTTCTCGCCGCCGACGAGCAGCCAGCCGTGACCGAAGACCTGCTTGGGAGGCTCGAGGCCCGCGGCCATCAGCATCGCGGGCCAGATCACGGCGTGGAAGCGCGCGATGTCCTTACCCACCAGCTGGGTGGCCGGCCAGCGACGGTCGAAGTTCTCCTGGTCGGTGCCGTAGCCGATCGCGGTGATGTAGTTGAGCAGAGCGTCGAACCAGACGTACAGCACGTGGCTGTCGTCCCAGGGCAGCTTGATGCCCCAGTCGAAGCTCGAGCGGGAGATCGAGAGGTCGTCGAGGCCACCCTTGACGAACTGGATGATCTCGTTGCGCACGCTCTCCGGCTGCACGAAGTCCGGCCGCTTCTCATAGAGGTCGAGCAGCTGCTGCTCAAACTGGCTCATCCTGAAGAAGTAATTGCGCTCCTTGAGAATTTCCACAGGAATCGAGTGGATCTTGCAGACCAGCTGCCCCACGTAGTCGCCGTCCTTGGTCTCGAGCAGATCGTCGAGTTGCTTGTACTCCTCGCAGCCGACGCAGTAGTAGCCCTCGTACTCGCCCGAGTAGATGAATCCGTCGTCGTAGAGCTTCTGCAGGAACAGCACAACGGCGCTCTCGTGGCGCTCGTCGGTCGTGCGAATGAAGTCGTCATTGCGGATGTTGATGGTCGCAAGCAGAGGCTGCCAGGCATCCGCCACCAGCTTGTCGGCCCAGGCCTTCGGGGTCGTGTCGTTCGCGACTGCTGTGCGCAGGATCTTCTGGCCGTGCTCGTCGGTGCCCGTGAGCAGCCAGGTGTCGTCGCCGCTCTGGCGATGCCAGCGAGCGAGCACGTCCGCCGCAACTTCGGTGTACGCGTGGCCGATGTGCGGCACGTCGTTCACGTAGAAGATGGGGGTCGCAATATAGAAGGAGTTACGCGCGGCCATGCTGAACATCCTAATTGGCGGATACCGGGCGCCCCGCTGCGTGACGCCGAGACGGGGTCGAGCGGCATGCCGTCTCGGTTTTCTCGCAGAAGGTCCGGTTAAGCTGCGGTAATGAGATTTCGCCGCATCGGAGACGTGACGGTCAGCGCCATCGGACTCGGCGGGATGCCGCTGTCGGTGCAGGGCAGGCCCGACCGGGATCGAGCCATCGCCACGGTGCACGCCGCGCTCGACGCGGGAATCACCCTCATCGACACGGCGGATGCCTACACGCTCGATGCCGACGGCCAGGGACACAACGAGCTGCTCATCGCCGAGGCGCTCGCCGCATACCCCGGCGACAGCTCGGCTGTGCTCATCGCCACCAAGGGCGGCCTGATCCATCGCGACGTCAGTCCGTGGGACCGCGACGGCTCCCCCGAGCACCTGAAGCGCGCGGCCGAGGAGTCTCGCGAACGGCTCGGGGTCGACTCGATCGGGCTGTACCAGTTCCACCGGCCAGACCCCGCGGTCGAGTATCGCGAGTCGATCGAGGCGCTCGCCGCCCTGCTCGACGACGGCGTCATCCGGATGGCAGGCATTTCGAACGCGAGCGTCGAGCAGATCACCCTGGCGAACGAGGTGCTCGACGGGAGGCTGGCCTCGGTACAGAACCGCTTCTCCCCCGTCTACCGCGACTCCATGCCCGAACTCGAATATTGCGCGCACCACGAGATTGCCTTCCTGCCGTGGAGCCCGCTCGGTGGCATCGGCAAGGGGGCGGAAGTATTCGCTTCGCAGCCCGCGTTCACCGAGGTCTCGGATGAGCTGGGCATCAGCCCACAGCGGCTCGCGCTGGCCTGGGAGCTGGCTCTCGAGCACGTCGTCATCCCCATCCCCGGATCGACGCGACCGGAGAGCATCCGAGACTCGGCCGCGGCGGCCGAACTCGTGCTCACGGCGGAACAACTCGCCGGCTTCAACGGCGAAGGGGCCTAGAGCATGGCCGCAGGAACCCGGGGCAAGCGATCCGCATCGCCCGCGCCCGTGCGGCACGGGCAGCAGAAGGTTCGCGGGCCCGTCGGCACCCTCGCGCGCATCCTCGCAGTGGTTGTTGCCGTCGCCGTCGTCTCGACCGCATCGATCGCGGGGTTCGCGGTCTGGAACCTCGCCAGCAGTGTGAAGCCGGGCATCCACCTCTCTCACCTTGCCGGCAAGCCGAAGGTCGACGTCACCAACATCGGTGCGATCGAGGGTGGCGTCAATATGTTGCTCACCGGTACGGATACGCGCTCCGGCCAGGGCGGTTCGTTCGCGACCAAGGATGAGTTGCGGGGCAGCTCCGGCGTCGGCAACAACGACGTGACGATGCTCATTCACATCGCCGCCGACCACAAGAGCGTCACCGTGATCAGCTTTCCGCGTGACCTGCTCGTTCCGGTGCCGTCGTGTCCGCGCGCCGGCGGCGGCTCGTACCCTTCCGAGTCGCGGGCCATGCTCAACTCGACCCTCCCCCGCGGCGACCTGCCCTGCGTGGTGCTGACCATCGAGAAGCTGTTGGGCATCGACATCCCCTTCGCTGCAAAGATCACCCTCGACGGTGTGATCGCCATGTCGGATGCCGTGGGCGGCGTCAGCGTGTGCATTGCGAGCCCCATCAACGACAGGATGGTGATCCCGCCCGTTCACCTGCCCGCTGGGGAGGCCACGCTCGTGGGTGCGGACGCGCTGTCGTTTCTGCGCACCCGGCACGGCCTGGTCGGCGGAAGCGACCTTGCCCGCATCAGCAACCAGCAACTGTTCATGTCGGCACTCGCGCGCAAGGTCACGAGCGCCGGAGTGCTCAGCAATCCGCTCGAGCTCTATTCGCTCGCCAATGCCGCCGTGCACAACGTGACGATGTCAGACACGCTGACGAACCCGACGACCCTCGTGGAAATCGCCCTGGCGCTCAAGAACGTCGGACTCGACCACATGGTCTTCCTGCAGTTCCCCAGCGTGGCCGACCCCAGTAATCCGAACCGGGTCGTGCCGCAAATCTCCGCAGCCACCGCACTCAAGGCCGCGCTCGCCGCCGACCAACCGGTCGCGCTGAGCGGAACAACCGGCGGGGGCACGGTGCTCGTGCCCACCACTCCCACGACGCCGCCCACCGCATCCGGCTCGGCGACAGCGGCGCCCACCACGGCCCCGACTCAGGATGCCGTGGTGCTTCCGCCGAGCGTGACCGGGCAGACCGCTGCCGATCAGACCTGCGCGAAGGGTCAGGGGCGTTGACCTAGGCAGCAGCGCAACAGGAGATCCTGTCCGAGCGATGCTGGTTGCTCCCGTATGAAGCAAGGCGAGCACCCCGGACGAACGCCAGCGGGCGACCGAGCGGCTCGCGGTGGGACAGTCCAGCCGCCGAAGTTAGGCTCTACCCATGCCGCTCGACTTCCCGCAGGGCGCTGCGAACAGTAGTGCAGAGGAGTTGCGGCGCATCGCGTTCGGACCGTCCAGCACCGAGGAGGCGCGAGCGGCCGCGACGCGTGAACTCGCGCGCAGGGCGACCGAAGCGGAGCGCGCCGACAAGAGCGAGTCCGCGGTTGAGACGGCGGTCGAGACGGCGGTTGAGCCGGAGGTCGAGCCAGCGCCCACGGAAGACCCGGTCGCGTCCGCCGACGAGGTCGCGGCGCCGCGCGCGCGACGCAGCATCCCACTCGTGTGGGTACTGCCGATCGTGATCGTCTCGCTCGTCGTCGGCGCGATTGCGGGCGGAGCGCTCGGGCCGGCAGCCGCTCCGCGCGCCCCCGCCACGGCATCCGATGCCGTGAACGGGTCACAGCCGTTGCGAGGCAATCTGGATGCCGCCAGGGCCCAACTCGCCGCGGCGAGCAGCGCCACCGCTTTCCCCGACCCCGGCTTCGTCGACGGGCAGGGCCTGGAATCCGTCATCCAGGTCGGCGACGATCACTTCAACGACCTCCACATCACGGTGTGGGGTGCCACGAACGCCAGCAACGACATCTGTCTCATCGCCGGTGTTCCCGACGGCGTCTTCGCCTCGCAGTGCGTGACGGCGAGGGAGTTCGTCAAGCGCGGAATCACGCTCGGTTTCAACGGATTCGAGGTGTCGTGGGACGGCGTCTCCACTTCGGAGGTGCCGTCGACCTCGGGGCCGGGGGCGGCGGGACCGTCGGCGAGTCAGGAGACCGTGCCCGTCGTCGGGAGGGACACCAACCTGCCCCTGGGCGATCTCGATTCCGCCCGCACACTCTTCGCGGCAGCGGCGAGCGAGCAGGTGACCTACCCACACCCCGCGCTGCTGAGCGGCCTGCGGGAATCAACCGTGCGATACCTCGGCGGAGATCGGGAACTCGTGAGGGCGTGGGTCGCCGAAGACCGCGCTGGCGGGATCTGCCTGCTGCTCGATCAGAACGGCAAGGGCGCGGTCCACTGCAGCACGGCCTCCGACTTCGTCGCACGCGGGATAGCGGTCGGTATCGGCGAGTACAGCGTCTCCTGGAACGGACGCGACTGGGCCAGCTCCTCGCCGAGCGGCTATCGACAGGGCATCAGCACGCCCGCGGCAGGCTAGCCTCGAGCGGCGAGCGCGCCCTCGTAGAGTTCACGGCGGCCAAGCCCGGTCGCCTCTGCGACCTCGACAGAGGCATCCTTCAGTCGGATGCCATCGGCCACGAGTTTCAGCACCTGCGCCACCCCGGTGCCCAGGTCGATCTCACGAGCAGCGGCGCCCTCGACCACAATGCAGATTTCACCCTTCACACCCGGGGCGGCCCACTCCGCGAGCTCGGCCGCGGTGCCGCGCTTGACCTCCTCGAAGAGCTTGGTCAGCTCGCGCACGACGACGACCCTGCGGTCAGCGCCGAACGCGGCAGCGACATCCGCAAGGCTGTCGGCCAGCCGGTTCGGGGACTCGAAGAAGACCATCGTGCGCTCCTCGCGCGCGAGGCTCCCGAGCGCCTTGCGACGGTCACCGCCCTTGCGCGGCAGGAAACCCTCGAAGCAGAAGCGGTCGGTCGCGAGCCCCGACACGGCGAGCGCGGTGAGCACGGCGGAGGGGCCCGGCAGCGCGGTCACCCGCACCCCGGCGGCAGCGGCGGCGCTCACGAGAGAGAAGCCCGGGTCGCTGATGGCCGGCATGCCCGCGTCGGTCAGCACGAGCACATCCGTCTCGCGCGCCAGCTCGACGAGTTCGGCCGACTTCGCCACCTCGTTGTGCTCGTGCAGCGGAATCAGCCTGGGCCGGTTCTCGATGCCGAGCGCCCGCATGAGGTGGATGGTGACGCGGGTGTCCTCGGACGCGATCACCGTCGCAGAACCGAGCGCTTCAATCAGCCGGGCGGATGCGTCGCCGAGATTGCCGATCGGAGTCGCGGCGAGGATGATCACGGTTCCATCCTCCCATCCCCCTGTTCGCGGTCGTGCTGGTTAGCATTGCCTCTGTGACCAGCGCCCCGGACGACTTCGACACGGTTGTCACGGGCGCGGCATCGGGGATCGCCGCGGGGGAACCGGCGCGCGGCGGGGTCTCGACAGGCTCGACCGGCGAAAACGGCTCGACCAGCGCACCGCTACTCCGCATCGACCGGTGGTGGGGCCGCGTGCTCGCTCGCCCCGGCGCATTCCGCCTCTGGTACTGGGGCGGTCCGCTCGCGGTCACGCTGCTCGCCGCGGTGCTGAGGCTGTGGCATCTGGGGCATCCGAAGGCGCTCGTGTTCGACGAGACCTTCTATGTGAAGGATGCGTGGAGCCTCATCCACCTCGGCTACGAGGGCAGTTGGCCCGCCAACCCCGACCCGAACTTCGTGGCCGGGCACGTCGACATCTTCACGTCCGTGGGCGGCTATGTTGTGCATCCGCCGGTCGGCAAGTGGCTGATCGGGCTCGGCATGGCCGCATTCGGCGGCGACAACAGCGTGGGATGGCGCATCAGCACGGCGATCGTGGGCATCATCGCTGTGTTCGTGGTCGCGATGATCGCGCGCGAACTGCTGAAGTCCACGCTGCTCGCCACGATTGCGGGCGGCCTGATGGCGATCGACGGTCACGCGATCGTGATGTCGCGGGTGAGCCTGCTCGACAACTTCCTCATGCTGTTCGCGCTGCTCGGCTTCTGGGCGATCCTGAAAGACCGGCGGCAGAGCGCCGGGCGGCTCGCGCTGTGGATGGCGCAGCGCAGCGAGCGGGGCCTGCATACCGATTGGGGTCCTGCGCTGTGGTGGCGCCCCTGGCTCATCAGCGCGGGGTTCCTCTTTGGTCTCGCCTCCGCCGTCAAGTGGAACGGCCTCTACTTTCTCGCCGGATTCGCGGTGTACACGCTCGTGGTGGACGCGGTGGCCAGGCGCCGCGCGGGCGTCACACTGTGGGCGAGCGGCACGGTCTTCAAGCAGGGTCCGGCGAGCTTCCTGCTGACGGTGCCGATCGCGCTCGCGACCTATCTGGCGAGCTGGACCGGCTGGTTCGTGACGAACGGCGGTTACGGCCGGCACTGGGCCGACACTCCTGGTAACGCGCTCACCGGGCCCTTCGCCTGGATCCCGCACTCCCTGCAGAGCTTCTGGCACTACCAGGTGATGGCGTACGACTTCAATGTTGGGCTGCATGCGGCGCACCCCTACGCGGCGAACCCGCTCGGCTGGTTGCTGATGCTCCGGCCGACGAGCATGTATTACGTCGCCTCTAACCTCGGCGAGAAGGGCTGCACGGCAAGCCGCTGTGGCGAGGCGATCACCGACATCGCGAACCCGCTCATCTGGTGGGCGGCCGTCGCCGCGGCGGTCTACCTGCTCTACCGGCTCATCCGCTTTCGGGAGTGGCGGGCCGGTCTCGTACTCGCGGGGGTCGCCGCCGGCTACCTGCCGTGGCTGCTGTACCTGAACCGCACGGTCTTCCAGTTCTACACGATCGCGTTCGAGCCCTATCTGATCCTCGGCCTCACCATGGTGCTCGGGCTCATTCTCGGTTCGCGGCACGATCCGCGGTGGCGACGGCTCAGCGGCATCCGACTCGTGGTGATCTTTCTGGGCTTCGCTGCGCTGCTCAGCGCCTTCTGGTATCCGATGTGGACGGCGGTGCAGGAGCCGACCTGGTTCCTGGATCTGCACTACTGGCTGCGCAGCTGGATCTGAGCGACACGGGGCAAAAGTGAGCACCGTGACAAAACGGTGCGAGCGGGAGTAGCATTCGAGCGCATTCTTACCCGATGCACTACCCGAATTCTGCAGCAGTCGGACTCCCCATCCGGTTCTTGCCCTTACCCTCCCCTGGACTGCTGCCATGCGCATTGGCAAGACCGGTGGCGCCGTTGCCACCCTCGCACTCGTTTCGCTGTTCGTCTTCGGTGGAGCGGAGGCGGCTCACGCCGACGACTTCACGCTCGCGCCGTTCGACTCGAGTGGTGCAACCAACTCGAGCCTGCACAATGCAAGTCAGCCGCCGATTCACGGCACCGCTGAGCACGGCACGACGGTCACCGTAAAGTCGAGCAATCCCGATACCGGCGTTGCGGACTACTGCGTCGTGGCCGTGGACTACTACGGCACGTGGTCGTGCCCCAGTGGTCCGGATGTCGCCTTCGGCAGCACCACCTTCACCGCCACCGATGGCCACGCCTCGGTCACCAGCGCGACCATCACCGTCTACGGCCCGAATGGGCCCACGCTCACGTCACCGGCGAGCGGCGCGGTCATCCAGCCGAACACCACCTTCGAGGGCAGCGGGCCCGCTCGCGGCAGCATCAGGGTGATCACCGACTCGAACCAGACCCTGTGCACCGTGACCGTGGTGCCAGACAGCGGCCAGTGGAGTTGCACACCGAGCAACCCGGTGCCCGCTGCCACGACCGGCGTCCTGGTCGAGGCATCGACGCCCGGCTCGCCATCCGACACCTTCTATACCCAGGATGGTGCGCTCGTTCCGATGACCGTCGACGACGGCTCTGAGTCCGGATCTGATCCGCCACCAACGGTGGCGCCGAACCCGCCCACGATGGGCTACGAGTTCAGCCCGGCCGCGGTCGCCATCACGGGCACCGGGGATCCCCACGGCGAGGGCACCCACATCGAGATCTATGTGGTGAACGTGGGCGCCGGCGAGGGCAATACCAATACCTTTACGCCCTACCCGGGCTGTTCGCGGAACGGCGGTGACGAAGGCACCGCCTTCGCGACCGCGGAGCTCTCGACCACACAGGTGTGCACGCTCAGCGACCTCGCCCCCGGAGTCTGGAATGTGTTCAGCTGGCAGGCGGTCGGCGGCGAGCAGTCGCTCTACCAGGATGACTACTTCCGAGTGCCCGCGGCACCCACCGTCACGGCGCAGTCCAGCGCGCCCCAGAGCGTGACCCTGTCGGGCAGCGGCACGACGGGCGACATCGTCAGCGTCTTCGAGAACGGAGCCGAGGTCTGCCAGGCGACTGTCGTTGCGGGAGCGTGGAGCTGCACGATCTCGACCACCGCGGGCCCGCATTCCTACACGGCATCCGAACTGGATCAGGGCCTCGTCGTCCCCGGGTCCGGCAACTACGGCGACAGCAACCTCTACAACGCGGTCTCCGCGCTGAGCGCACCGGCCGAGGTGTCGGTCGCCGATCTCCCGGGTACTCCGACCACGCCCACCACACCTACTACTCCGGTAACCCCCACCACGCCTACTACGCCCGTCACCCCCGAGGCGCCCGGTACACCCGTCACGCCGGTGAACCCCGTGATTCCGCCGAAACACGGCACGGCGGTCACCCCACCGGTCATCCCGACGCTGTTCTTCTGGGTGCTCAACGTCTCCGGCGGTGACGCGCCACTGCGCGCTGGCGATGTCGTGACCGTGAGCAGTTCGGGACTTCCCGTCGGCGCCAGCGTCAACTTCGAACTGCACTCGACGCCCCGCTCCCTCGGCAGCATGGTTGTGCAGGCCGACGGCACCTTCGCGAGGACTCTCGTCATCCCGGACGACGTCGAGCCGGGCGATCACCACATCGTCGTCACGGTGACTCCGATCGGCGACGCACCGTCGCCGCAGCAGGCCGCGATCACGATCGTTCCCGTGGATGCCGTCGCTGTCACCTCCGCGGCCGCCGGCGCGGACGATGCCGGCGGCGCGTCCACCACGGCCAGCAAGCATCACTCGCGCACGCCGAGTCGGGACGCCATCACCGCCCCGAGCTCCTTCACCAATGCGCTGCCCACCGTCTCAGCACTGTTCGAGAACCCGGGCGTGCTTGCGATCGCGGCGGCACTCGCGCTCGCCATCATGCTGCTCGTCGCCCTACCGACCGAGATCCTCGACAGCGCGGTCAGTTCTAATCTCGACCGCTTCGGTCCGCTGATCGCACGGGCGGGCGCGGCAACGGAACGGGCGACGGCCTGGCTGAACCGGGTCACCAGGGGCTCGGCAGCGTCATCCGTCGTCATGATCGTGCTCTCGAGCATCATCTTCGGCTTCGCCGACCCGAGCTACGGCTTCGACCTCGTCTCGCTGCGGCTGACCGTGTCGATCGTGCTCGCACTCGTTGTCGTGTACTTCATTGCGCCGAAGATCAGCGGGGCGATCATCCGCAGGCGTTGGGGCGTCTCGAGCGACATCTCGATCCAGCCGACGGCGCTCATCTTCGCGATCATCGGTGTCGTCATCGGCCGGTTGCTCGGCTTTTCCCCCGGCTTCCTGATCGGGCTGGCGATCGGCCTCGAACTCGCGGCGAGCGCAGCGCTCCGCCATCGCGCGCGGTCGATGGCGGTGCAGGTCGGCGTCATCGTCGGTCTCGCGCTGCTGGCGTGGGTGGGGTACTCGCTCATCGCGCTCGGGGTCGGAGACGGCACGGGCACGATCTGGACCGGTCTCGTGCAGGACGCGCTCGCGACGGTCACGGCAGAGGGCCTCACCGGCATGCTGCTCGGGCTCTTTCCGCTCACCTTCTTCGAGGGCAAGGCCGTCTGGGAGCACTCCAAGTGGCTCTGGGCGTCGCTCTTCCTTGTCACCGCAACGGCGTTCGCGTTCCTCGTGCTGCCCACGGCGATCGCTCCGCGGGAGATCGCCCAGAGCCTGCCCGTCTGGCTGTTCGTGCTCGGTTGTTTCACCGTGCTCACCCTCGCGCTCTGGCTCTACCTCAGACTCACCACCAAGCCCGAGGCCGAGCCCGACAACGCGGCGGAGGTCCTGGAGAGCGTCGAGCGGTGACCCCCGCCGTGTTACCGTCCGTGGCGAAACAAAGTTGACCGCGCGGGCCGCTCCGGTAGCGTGAACGCATGGCAGATCCCGACCGCACCGGCGCAGACCGCACAGACCGGGAGTGGGGCTTTCGCACCCGCTCCATCCACGCAGGCAACGTTCCCGACGCCGTAACGGGCTCCAGGGCCCTGCCGATCTACCAGACCACCGCCTTCGTCTTCGACGACACCGCGGATGCCCAAGCCCGGTTCGCACTGCAAAAGTACGGCAACATCTATTCCAGGGTTGCAAACCCGACGGTCGCCGCGTTCGAGGAGCGCGTCGCGAGCCTCGAGGGCGGACTCGGAGCCGTGGCGACCTCGAGCGGACTGTCGGCACAGTACCTCACCTTCGCCTCCCTGGCCGGCGCGGGCGACCACATCGTGGCATCCGCTGGTCTGTATGGCGGTTCGGTCACCCAGCTCGACGTGACGCTGCGCCGCTTCGGTGTGGAGACGACCTTCGTGCCGGGCACCGACCCGGCTGACTACGCCGCGGCGATCACCGACAAGACGAAGCTGATCTTCGCGGAGTCGATCTCCAACCCGTCCGGCGACATCGCCGACCTCGAGGGGCTCGCCGAGGTAGCGCATGCCGCGGGCATCCCGCTCATCATCGACTCCACGTTCGCCACCCCGTACCTCAACCGCCCGATGGAGTGGGGCGCCGACATCGTCGTCCACTCCGCCACCAAGTTTCTCGGCGGCCACGGAACGACCATGGGCGGCGTCGTCGTCGAGTCGGGCCGCTTCAACTGGCACAGCGACAAGTTTCCGCTGTTCGACGTGCCGGTTCACACCTACGGCAACCTCAACTGGTCGGGCAACTTCGGCGAATACGCCTTCCTCACCAGGCTGCGCGCCGAGCAGTTGCGCGACATCGGGCCCGTGCTCGCGCCGCACTCCGCCTTCCTGCTCGCACAGGGCGTCGAGACCCTTCCGTTCCGGATGGACGCGCACGTCGCAAACGCCCGCATCGTCGCCGAGTGGCTCGAGGCCGACCCGCGCATCGAGTTCGTGAACTGGGCCGGTCTCCCGTCTCACGCACACTTCGAGCGCGCCAAGCGGTACCTGCCGAAGGGCCCGGGCTCGATCTTCAGCTTTGGAGTCAAGGGCGGTCGTGATGCCGGGCGCATCTTCATCGAGTCGGTGAACCTGGCCAGCCACCTCGCCAACGTGGGCGATGCGAAGACGCTCGTGATTCATCCGGCGTCGACCACCCACGGCCAGCTCACGGAACAGCAGCTCGTGGACGCCGGAGTGCTGCCGGGGCTCGTGCGCATCAGCGTGGGAATCGAAGACCCGGAAGACATCATCTACGACCTCGACCAGGCGCTGGCCGCGGCCACGGAAGGCAACTGATGAGTACAGCAACCGTCACCTCGCAACTGGCCAACGGACTGAGCTGCGAGCTCCCGGCCGATTCGCCGCTCGCGAAGCTGCTCAGATCGCAGCGCACCTGGGTGGGGCCGAGCGCCAAGCAGCGCCTGAAGATCCTGCAGGGCGCGAAATCGGTCGCCATCGTCGGAGCGTCCCCGAACTCCGCTCGCGCGAGCTACTTCGTCGGCACCTACCTGCTGCAGTCGAGCAACTACCGGGTGTACTTCGTCAACCCGAATGCCTCGGAGATCCTCGGTCACAAGACCTACCCCGACCTGGCCTCGCTGCCGGAGGTGCCCGACATCGTCGACGTGTTCCGCAAGGGCAGCGACATTCCCTCGGTGATCGACGACGTCGTGGCGATCGGTGCGCCGACCATCTGGGTGCAGCTCGGCATCTGGAACCAGGATGCCGCGATCTACGGTGAGAGCAAGGGCCTGAACGTGGTCATGGACCGCTGCATCAAGATCGAGCACGCGCGCTTCAATGGCGGCCTGTACCTGCTCGGCTTCGACACGGGCGTGATCTCCGCGCGCAAGACCGCGCGCTGACGATGACGACGCTCGCCCCCCTCATCACGTCCCCCGTGGTGTCGACCCAGTGGCTCGCCGACCACCTCGGCTCCGAGAAGCTCGTCGTGCTCGACGCGACGGTGCACGTGGTCTCGGCACCACACCACGGCCATGTCAGCGGGCACGAACAGTTCATCCTCACCGGTCACATCCCGGGCGCGCGGTTTGCCGACCTGCTCGAGACGTTCTCCGATCCGGATGGCCAGTTCCCGTTCACCAAGCCGGATCAGGCGCGCTTCGAGGCCGCCGCGGCCTCGGTGGGTATCGACAACGACACGACGGTGGTCGTCTACGACTCCGCGCTCGGCCAGTGGGCATCCCGCATCTGGTGGCTGTTCCGCTCCTGGGGCTACGACCGCGTGGCCGTGCTCGACGGTGGCTACACGAAGTGGCTCGCGGAGGGTCGCGACACCGAGATCGGCCACCGCGACATCCCGGAGGGGCACTTCGTCGCGAAGGCCAGGCCGGAACTGTGGGCCGACCGCGCCTACGTCGAGAGCGTGGCCGCCGGCACGGAGAACGCGGCGCTCGTCTGCGGCATCGCGCCGAAGGAGTTCAGCGGTGAGGTGTCGAGTCGCCCGCGCGCGGGGCACATTCCCGGCAGCATCAGCATTCCGGCGGGGTACCTCGTCGACCGCAGCACGAACGCGCTGCTCGGCGAGGATGCGCTACGCGAGAAGTTCGCAGCCGTGCTCGATGAAGAGAAGATAGTCGCGTACTGCGCCGGCGGCATCACCGCGTCGGCGGATGCGCTCGCGCTCACCCTCCTCGGTCATCGCAACGTGGCCGTCTACGACGGCTCGCTCAACGAGTGGGCAGCGGACCCTCGGCTGGAGCTGGTGCTCGGAGCCTAGCTCGGTCGCTGAGCGTCTTCGAGCGCAGCCAGCAGGTCCGCCGGCGCCGTGAGCGGCAGCCTGCACACGAAGTCGCGGCACAGGTAGGCCGTCGGCATCGAGTCGAGCGCGCTGCGAGCCTCGAACAGCTCGAAGCCGGCGTCCGCGAACTCCGCGGCAGCGGCATCCGTCACCTGCACCGAGACGCTGCCACCGCGATACCAGCGACGGGCCACGGATGCCAGCGGCGAAACCGAATCGCCCACGACGACCAACTGGCTCGTCGGCGCGGCGAGCGCCGAGGCAAGGCCGAGCGCGCCGCCGAACGCGATCGGCTGGCGCAGCGCGAGCGGCGCAAGCTGCTGCGCGACGGCGGTGGCCGCATCCAGGTATCGGGACTCTGCCGTGAGCAGGTACAGGCGATGAGCCGCGGATGCCATAGCACTCGACCCGGAGGGATAGGCACCCTCGGAGGGGTCGGCCTCGATCGCGACCCCCTGCGCGACGAGCACGGGGTCGGCGCCGCCGGGCACCGCGAACGGCGTGCCGCCGCGAGCGGACCCAGCATCAGCCAGCGTCGCGTCGACGAGCCGGCGGCCCACACTCGCGTACCGCACCTCCCCCGTCACTTCGCCCACATGAAGGAGTGCTCCCGCGAGCATCCCGTAGTCCTCGAGCGTCGCGCTTGCGGCAGAGGGTCTGTCGGCGACGGATGCGCGGATGAGCGCTCCCGACTCCTTCACGTGGGCGGGGTCGGACGCGGCAGGATCGACCGCGACCGGCTCGGGCGACACGAGGTGGTGCGCGAGCAGGTAGTCGGCGGCGGCGCGCGCGGCATCCACCCAGTCGGCGCGACCGAGCGCGGAACCGGCCTCGACGAGTGCATCGATCGCGAGGCCGTTCCATCCGGTGAGCACCTTGTCGTCGAGCGCGGGAGGTGCGAGCGTCGCACGAGCCTCGGCATCGAGCAGGTAGTAGCGGCCTTCGACGCGTTCCCCGTCGATGATGCTCTCGCTGTCCTGTGCGGAGGCGAAGGCGCCGCCGGGCAGGCGGAGGGTCGCGAGGAGGAAGCCGGCGATGCCCGTGGCCGTCCCCCCGGCGAGCGTGCGGGAAGACGCCGAGAGCAGCGACAGCCGAGTGTAGGCCGACAGCAACTGGGCGTTGTCGTAGAGCATCCGTTCGTAGTGGGGCTCGGACCAGTCCCGCCGGGTCGCGTAGCGGAAGAAGCCGCCGTCCCGGTCGCGCAGCGGGGAGCCCGCCATCGCCACGAGGGTGCGCTCGGCGAGGTCGAGCGCCGCGCCGTCACCGAGCGAACCGCGGTCGAGCAGGAACAGCAGCACCGGCACCACAGGGAACTTGGGTGCCGTGCCGAAACCACCGAAGACGCCGTCTTCGCGGTCGAGCAGTTGCCGCACGGAGCGAGCCAACGCATCCCCATCGGGAAGCTCGCTGCCGACGTGGGCGACCTGTTCGGCGAGAGCCTGCATCAGCTCGGCCGCGTTACCCTCCACGGCGTCGCGGCGCTCCTTCCATGCGTCGATCACGGCCTCGAGCACCTGACGAAAGGTCGGATGCCCGCCCTGCGGCACCGGCGGCCAGTACGTCCCGGCAAAGAACGCTCCACCGCGCGGTGTAACGAACACGTTGAGCGGCCAACCCAGGTTCTCCGTGAATGCGCCGGCGGCCGCGAGGTAGCTCGAGTCAACATCCGGATGCTCCTCCCGGTCCACCTTGACCGCCACGAAGTGTTCGTTCAGGTACGCCGCGAGCGCGGGGTCGCTGAAGCTCTCGCGAGCCATCACGTGGCACCAGTGGCAGGTCGAGTAGCCGATCGAGACGAGCACGGGCACGTCGCGGCGAGCCGCCTCCTCGAAGGCCTCGGCGCCCCACTGGCGCCAGTCGACCGGGTTATCGGCGTGCGAGCGAAGGTATGGGCTGACGGCATCCGCGAGGCGATTGGGCATGCTCCCACGCTACCCGCGCCGTTCGACGCGGGCGGGCGCGATCCCAGCACTAGAGCCTGCTCGAAAGCTAAGCTCGAAGCGTGTCTACGTCAGCCATCACCCTCATCGGCGGACCCACCGTGCTGCTCGAATGGGCCGGCCTGCGGATCGTCACCGATCCCACCTTCGACCCGGCCCAGGTCTACGCCCCCGATCCGGGGCGAGCTCCGCTGGAGAAGACGCAGGGCCCAGCGATCGCCCGAGAAGACCTGGGCGCCGTCGACCTCGTGCTGCTCAGCCATCATCAGCACAGGGACAACCTCGACTATGAGGGCCTCGAACTGCTCGCGACAGGCGTTCTCACTCTCAGCACGCGCAAGGCGAGTCTCGACCTCTTCGGCGGCAACGTCGTCGGTCTCGACTCCTGGGAGAGCTACCAGCTCGGCGACGTGACGATCACGGCCGTTCCCGCACTGCATGGGCCGCCCGGTGCGGAGGCCAGCACCGGGCCGGTCATCGGCTTCATGCTCGAGGCGCAGGGCGAGCCCACCGTCTACGTGAGCGGCGACAATGCGTCCGTGGCGCTCGTGGAGCAGATCGCCGACCGCTTCGCGCCCGTCGACCTTGCCATCCTGTTCGCGGGAGCGGCGCGGGTTCCCATGATCAATGCGGCGCTCACGCTCACCGGTACGGATGCCGTGGCAGCGGCCAAGGCGCTGCGAGCCGGCAGGGTGGTCGCCGTGCACACCGAAGACTGGAAGCACCTCTCCGAAACCCGCGAGGACTTCGAGGCCGCCTTCGCCGCTGCGGGGCTCAGCGATCTCGTGCTGGGCGTGCCGCGCGGCGAGCGCGTCGTGGTGGAGTAGCCGCGCACCAAGTTTCGATACGCTCGTCCCTCGCTACTCAACCCGCCTGTGTGGGCGCTACTTCACCTCGAAGGGATCTCCGCCGACGCGACCAGCGCGCTCCAGTCCGGTGATCGAGGCCTGCTCCGCCGCCGTCAACTCGAAGTCGAACAGGTCGAAATTCTCGGCCATCCGCTCGCGCCGGTTCGACTTGGGGAACACGATGTGACCCTGCTGCAGGTGCCAGCGCAGGACGACCTGCGCGGCGGACTTGCCGTGCGCATCCGCGATGCTCGTGATCTCGGGCAGCTCGAGCAGCGGGTACTTGCCCTGTCCGAGCGGGCCCCAGGCCTCTGTGGCGATGCCGTGATCCGCACCGAACGCCGTGACGGCCGGCTGCTGGTGGTACGGGTGCAGCTCGATTTGGTTGACCGCGGGCACTGTGTCGGTCTCCGCGAGCAGCCGCTCGAGGTGCGGAACCATGAAGTTCGAGACGCCGATGCTGCGGGTCTGGCCCTTCTCGCGAATCTTCTCGAGCGCACGCCACGACTCGACGTAGCGGTCCTGCGCGGGGCTAGGCCAGTGGATCAGGTACAGGTTCACCTGCTCGAGGCCGAGCTTCTCGAGGCTGCGCTGCATGGCGTCGTAGGCCGACTGCGTGCCCTGATCGTTGTTGTAGAGCTTCGTCGTGACGAAGAGCTCCCCGGGCTTCAGCCCGGAGGCGGCGATCGCTCGACCCACGCCCTCCTCGTTGCGATAGATGGCCGCCGTGTCGATGTGGCGGTAGCCGACCTCGAGGGCGTCGGACACGATCCGCTCCGCCTCGTCTGGGTCGACCAGGAACACGCCGAAACCGAGCTGCGGAATCTCGGTTCCGTCGTTGAGCTTCACTGTGGGGACGGTCATGAAAGGTGCCTTTCTTCCTCGCCGTTGTAGGCCGAGAGCGGTCGAATGAGGGCGTTGGATGCCTGCTGCTCCATGATGTGCGCGGTCCAACCGACGATGCGGCTGGCCACGAAGAGCGGGGTGAACTGCTCCGTGTCGAAGCCGATGAGCTTGTAGACGGGGCCGCTCGGGTAGTCGAGGTTCGGCTTGATGCCCTTGCGGTCGGCCATCGCCCTCTCGAGCGCCTCATACAGTTCGACGACGTCGGGCCGGTCGAGTTCGGCGACGAGGGTGTCGAGCGCGGCCTTCATCGTCGGCACGCGGGAGTCGCCGTTCTTGTAGACCCGGTGACCGAAGCCCATGATCTTGCGCTTCTCGGCGAGGGCGGCATCCAGCCATGCCTCGGCCCTGTCTGCCGTGCCGATCTCGTCGAAGGCGTGCATCACGGCCTCGTTCGCCCCGCCGTGGAGCGGCCCCTTGAGCGCGCCGATTGCGGCGGTGACGGCCGAGTAGAGGTCGGCGAGGGTTGAGGTGACGACCCTGGCGGTGAAGGTGCTCGCGTTGAACGAGTGCTCGGCATACAAGATCATCGAGATGTCGAAGGCGTTCACGACAACGAGGTCGGGCAGCTCGCCGAACGTCATGTGCAGTAGGTTCGCCGAGAAACCGAGGTCGTCGCGCGGCTCGATCAGGTCCTGGCCGCGGCGGCGACGCTGGTCGTAGGCGACGATGCTCGGCAGTTGCGCGAGGAGGTAGACGGCGCGACCCTCATTGAGCTTGCGGTCGCCGATGCTCTCGGCGTCACCGAGCGTGGGATCTGTCGCACCGAGGACGCTGACCGCGGTGCGCACGACATCCATCGGATGCGCCGTCAACGGCAGCTCGTCGATGACCCGCTTGGTGCGCGCATCGAGCGGCCGCAGCGAGCGCTCCAGCGTCTGGAACTCCTCGAGCTGCACCGGGGTGGGCAGCTCGCCGTGCCAGAGCAGGTAGGCGACCTCCTCGAAGGTGCACTTCTCGGCCAGTTCCTGCACCGGATAGCCCCGGTAGAGCAGGGAGTTGCTCTCCGGGTTGACCTTGGAGATCGCGGTGTAGTCGACGACGACTCCGGCGAGACCCTTGTGGATTTCTGTGTCTGTCATGCTGCTCCTCTGCTGTTGTCGACCACGAACCGCTCAGCGGACAGTGGGTACCTCGAAGTTGAAGACGCCGGAATCGAAGCTGTTGTACGCCTCGTAGTCCAGCAGTTCGTAAAGCCTGGCGCGAGTCTGCATCTCCGGCACCGCCGACTGCTGCGTGCCCTCGGATGCGATCAGGTCGAGCGTACGCTCGGCCGCACCCATCGCGCTGCGCAGCAGGGTCACCGGGTAGATGACGATGTTGATCCCCACGCCCTCGAGCTGCTCGGTCGTGAACAGCTCGCTCTTGCCGAACTCGGTCATGTTGGCGAGGATCGGCACGTCCACGGCCTTCCGCACGGCCTCGAACTCGGCGAGGTCACGCATCGCCTCGGGGAAGATCGCGTCGGCGCCGGCATCCACGAGCGCCTTCGCCCGATCGATCGCGGCATCCATTCCGTCGATCGCCCGGATATCGGTGCGGGCCATGATGAGCAGGTTCGGGTCGCGCCTGGCCTCGGCTGCGGCCCGGATGCGCTTGGTCGCGGTTCCCTCGTCGACCACGGCCTTGCCATCCAGGTGGCCGCAGCGCTTGGGGTTCACCTGGTCTTCGATGTGGATGCCGGTGATGCCAGCATTCTCGAGCTCCTGCACGGTGCGTGCCACATTCATCGGCTCTCCGAAACCGGTGTCGGCGTCGACGAGGGTCGGCAGCGACGTCATCCGGTTGATCTGCTGGGCGCGACCGGCGACCTCGGTGAGTGTGGTGAGCCCGATGTCGGGCAGGCCGAGGTCGGCGGAGATGACGGCGCCGGAGATGTAGACGCCCTCGAAGCCCTTGTCTTCGATGAGTTTCGCGCTCAGCGGGTTGAAGGCACCGGGGTAGCGCAGCAGCTTGCCCGTGGCGAGGTGCTCGCGCAGCAGTTGCCGCTTCGTTGCGGGGGTGATCGGGGAGTACAGCACTAGAAGATGCCTTTCGACGGGGCCGGGAAGGGGGTCGCGGGCGTGACGGTGAGGCCCGCGAGATCGGCCGGGGCCAGTTCGGGAAGGCGCTGCACCGTCTCGAGAAAGCGATCGATCTCCGCCTGCTCGAGCACGCCATCCGCAAGCGTTCTGAACTTGCCGATGTACTGCTCGCGCGCGAAGGGTCTGGCACCGAGCGGATGCGCGTCGGCGACCGCGATCTCGTCCACGATGCGGGTGCCATCGGCGAGGTCGATCTCGACCCGGCCACCGAAGGCCTTCTCCCTGGGGTCGAGGGAGTGATACCGGCGGGTCCACTCGGCGTCTTCCTCGGTGCTGATCTTCCGCCAGAGCTCGACGGTGTCGGGGCGGGCAGCGCGCTCGGGCGCGTAGGAGCGCTCGTGGTGCCACTCGCCGTCCTGCAGCGCGACCGCGAAGATGTACGGGATCGAGTGGTCGAGGGTCTCGCGGCTCGCCATGGGGTCGTACTTCTGCGGGTCGTTCGCGCCGGAGCCGATCACGAAGTGGGTGTGGTGGCTCGTGTGCAGCACCGCGCGCACGACGTTCGCCGGGTCTCGCAGTTCGGGATGCTGCTGGCCGAGCCTGCGCGCGAGGTCTATCCACGCCTGCGCCTGATACTCGGCGGAGTGCTCCTTGGTGTAGCTGTCGAGAATGGCGCGCTTGGCTTCGCCGCGCTCGGGCAGCGGCACCTCGTAGCGGGCATCCGGTCCGTCGAGGAGCCAGGCGATCACGCCGTCTTCGCCCTCGTAGATCGGGGTGGGGCTCGTCTGGCCGCGCATGGCACGGTCGACAGCTTCGACCGCCATCTTGCCCGCGAAGGCCGGAGCGTGCGCCTTCCAGCTGGAGATCTCGCCCTTGCGCGACTGGCGGGTAGCGGTGGTCACGTGCAGAGCCTGGCCGATGGCCTGGAAGATGGTGTCGACCGGGAGCCCGAGCATGGTGCCGATGCCGGCCGAGGCAGACGGGCCGAGGTGAGCGACATGGTCGATCTTGTGCGCGTGCAGGCTGATGCCCTTGACGAGGTCGATCTGCACCTCGTAGCCGGTCGCGATCGCGCGCACGAGGTCGTGCCCGGTGCTGCCGAGGTGCTGCGCCACGGCGAGGATCGGCGGGATGTTGTCGCCGGGGTGCGAGTACTCGGCAGCCAGGAAGGTGTCGTGGTAGTCGAGCTCGCGCACGGCGACGCCGTTGGCCCAGGCCGCCCACTCCGGGCTGTGCCGGCCATCCACGCCGAACACGGCTGACCCGGCCCCGCCCGTGGACACCGGATGCGCCTCGGCCTGCGCCCGCGCGGCCAGCACCGGCGCGCGGCCCAGCGACGCGGTGGCGACGGCGGCGTTGTCGATGATGCGATTGATGACCATGTCGGCCACCTCATCCGTCACCTCGACCGGGTCGGTCGCGACCTCGGCGAGCTTCCAGGCGAGCTGGTCTTCGCGGGCCAGGTTTTCGTCACTGCGATGTACTCGAACCTCATGTAACTGCACCTCTACAGCCTAGGTGTCGCCGCCCGCATTAGTCTGGAGAGGCTCATGAGAACCGGTAACGCCACGGAAAGCCCCACAGGCTCCGCGCCCGAAGGCGCGCTTCGACCTGGCGATGTGTTCCTGCACACGACCCCGCTCGATCCGCTCGCGGCGCCCCTGCTGGTTGACCTGGAGCGCGAATACCAGGAGCGGTACGAATCGCTGTTCAGCGGCGGAGCTGCCGCCGAAATGAACCGCTACGCCGCGGAGACCTTCTCCCCGCCTGGGGGCACCTTCCTGCTCCTGCTGCGTGACGGCGCGCCCATTTCGGGCGGAGCACTCATGACCATCGATGAGCACACCGCCGAGATCAAGCGGGTGTGGACGCATCCGCAGCACCGCGGCCAGGGACTTGCGCGACTCGTGCTCACCGAGCTGGAGGCCGAGGCGTCGAGACGTGGGTTCACGGATGTCGTGCTCAGCACGGGCCCGCGCCAACCCGAGGCCGTACACCTCTACCTGGCGACCGGCTACGAGCCGCAGTTCGACCCGACGCTCGACCCCATGGACATCGGCGAACACGGGTTCCGCAAGCGGCTCTGATCCTGCCTCAGACCCGAACGACTCGCGTTCCGGCGGCGAGATCGTGCGGGCCGCGTCGCTCACGCTGCAGCAGCACGACGAGCACGTAGATGATCGGCAGCACGTTGGCCACGACGAGCCCCGCACCGACCCAGCCCGGCAGCGCCTCGCCGGATGCGACCGCCTGCCAGACGAAGAAGTGCGCGACCTCCCAGGGAATGAGCTTCACGACCGCGCGCACAGCAATGCGCCCGGCGGATGCCCGCCCGAGTCCCCCGGCGCGAACCACCACGAGGCCGAGCGCCCGTTTGCCGACCGTCGCGCGGCGCGAGGAGGCCTCGCAGAGGAAGAAGTAGATGCCGATCGGGAGCACGAGCACGAGGAATCCGAAGAACTCAGCGCCGAGCGAACCCCAGGCGAGCCAGTCGATGAACCTCCCCGTGCGCACGAAGCCGAGCAGCGCAACGCCCCCGATCACCGCCATGTACGCGAGGATGAGCGCGTAATCGATCGCCAGGGCCGCGATGCGGCGACCGAAGCCGGGCACCGGAGCACGCGGGACGGCGGAGACGGCAGCAGCGGAAGTCATGCCTACATCGTGGCCCATCCCGAATCTTCGCGCGGCCGGATCGCCTCTTGACAGCGTTACTTGTTATTTGCAAGTATCACTCCAGGCACGAGATCCCACCCGGACGGCACGCAAAGGAGCACACCATGTCCACCGACATCTTCGTCAACCTCACCACCACCGACCTGCCCCGCGCGAAGGCCTTCTTCGAAGGTCTCGGGTGGAGCATCAACCCCAATTTCACGGACGAGAACGCCGCCTGCGTCGTCATTGACGAGCACATCTACCTCATGGTGCTCCTGCGGGAGTTCTTCGCGACCTTCACCTCCAAGCCCCTCTCCGACCCTCGCGCCTCAGCGCAGATGCAGGTGTCGCTCAGCGTCGAAAGTCGCGAAGCCGTGGATGCGTTCCTCGAGAAGGTGCTCGCCGCTGGCGGCACCGAACCGCGCGACCCGCAGGACTACGGCTTCATGTACTCGCGCGACTTCGAAGACCCCGACGGCAACGAGTTCGGCATCCTGTGGATGGATCCGAAGGCGGCGGAGCAGGGCCCCGAGGCGTACCTGGCCGAGCAGGGCGGAGCATCCGCCTAGGTGGCCGCCCGGAATTACGGCCAGTACTGCGGCGTCGTCACGGCTCTCGACCTGATCGGTGAACGCTGGGCCCTGCTCATCGTGCGCGACCTGCTCGTGGGGCCGAGGCGGTACAGCGACCTCAAGGCGGGGCTTCCGCGCATCCCGACGAACATTCTGAGCACGCGCCTCAAGGAGCTGCAGCAGGCTGGCGTCGTGCGCCGGCTGCCCATGGCGCACGGCCTTGCCTACGCGCTCACCGACTACGGGAAGGGGCTCGAAGACGTTGTGCTCGCGCTCGGCCGCTGGGGGTTCCAGGCGATGGGCGAACCCGCCGAGGGCGACATCGTCACCTCGGATTCGATGACCATGGCTTTCAGAACCGCATACCGGGCGGATGCGGCGGCCGCGTTTCCGACGACCGCCTACGAGGTGCACATCGGCGAGGTTGCCCTCGGCTTGCGCGCCGGCGTGGGGGGACTGCTCGTCGCGCCGCATCCGCTCGGCCTCGCCGCGGGCGTCGACCCCGTGGCGGGCGGTGCCGATCTCGCCTTCGCGGCCGGGCCCGGCATCCGCTCACTCATCTCGGGAGAGTTGAGCGCACGCGAGGCGATCGCGAGCGAGACCGTGCATATCCTCTCCGGGGAGCCCGCGCTGCTCGATCGCTTCGCGGCTACCTTCCACCTCGAGCCGCCCGCCACCTGAGGCTAGGCGCGAGCGGGCGTGGGCCTGACGTCCTGCGCTGCAGCGGTACCTGCGTCGGCAGCAGCCGCAGCCGCCGCGGCGGCCTCCCGCACCTGCTTGCGCCCGGGGAGCCAGGCGCAGAGCGCCATCGCGACCACGGCGAAGCCCGTCGCCCACCCGAACGCGATGTGGAAGGCGCCGCCGAGGTCGCTGGCACCGCCCGCGGTGAAGGCGTACTGCAGGATGACCGCGAGCACGGCGGTGCCGAAGGATCCACCGAGCTGTTGCGCGATGCGGGTGAGCACGCTCGAGTGTGCGACCTGCTCGTGCTTGAGACCCACGTAGGCGGCGGTCATGACGGGCATCGTCACGGCGCCGAGGCCGATGCCGCGCACGAGCAGCCAGAGCGCGAGTAGCCAGTCGCTGCTCGTTGCCGAGACGAAACTGAACGGCACGGTCGCGGCGGCGACGATGAGGAAGCCGACGGCCGCGATGGAGCGTGCCCCGAGCCTGTCGGTGAGTGGGCCTGCGATCTGCCGGCTGATGAGCGTGCCGATCCCCTGCGGCACGAGGATGAGTCCGGCGGTGAGTGCGCTCGTGCCGCGCACCTCCATGTAATAGAGCGGCAGGAGCAGCATCGCGCCATACAGCGCGAAGCCCGAGAGGAACAGCACCGACGAGGAGGAACCCACCGAGCGAACGGCGAGCAGCCGGATGTCGACGAGCGGCTCGTCGCGCCGCAGCGCGTAGAGCGTGAAGGCCACCAGGAGCGCCACACCGATCACGAGCGGCACGATCACGTCGACCTGGTTGAAGCCGGCGGCACCACCCGCGTTGCTCAGTGCGAGCACGATGCCAGCGATGCCGGGCGCGAGCAACACGAGCCCCCAGACATCCAGCCGTGGTCTGGTCGCGGGCACCGCATCCTTGGCGAGGTACAGGCCGGCGAGAATGAGGCCCGCGACGCAGAAGGGCACGTTTACCCAGAACATGAACCGCCAGCTGAGGTTGGTGACGATCGCGCCGCCGATGAGCGGGCCGAGGATCGGGCCGAGCAGGGCGGGCAGCGCGACCCAGGTCGCAGTGCGCCCGAGCGCCTTGCCCTTGGCGGCCTGGAAGACGAGGGTGGCCATGACGGGCAGCATCAGACCTCCGCCGATGCCCTGCACCACGCGCCAGCCGATGAGTGAGCCGACATCCCAGGCCATGCTCGAACCGAGCGAGCCGAGCAGGAACACGGCGAGCGCGAACATCCAGACCCGCTTACCCCCGAATCGGCCGAGCGCCCAGGTGCTGAGCGGCACGGAGACCCCGAGCGCGAGCAGGTAGCCGGTGGTCACCCACTGGATCGTGGCGACCGTCGTGCCCAGATCGTGCGCGAGTGTGTGCAGTGCGACACTGACGATCGTGGTGTCGAAGACGACCGCCATGACGCCGACGGCGAGCACGAGCGCCGTCTTCAGCACGTGCGGATCGATCTTGTTGCTCGACATGCAATTCTCCTTCGATAAGACTTGTTTTCGTTTCTTATGGAGAGTACGACTCCTAAGAAAGGAATGCAAGTCTTATTACGCGGCGGCCCGATACACTGGATGCCATGGCGGAGGAAGTGCGAACGCGTCGACGCGGCGAGGTGCTGGAGGCTGCGATTCTGGATGCCGCCTGGCAGGAACTGGTGGAGGTCGGGTTTCCGAGGCTCACGATGGAGTCGGTCGCCACGCGGGCCGAGACGAGCGTTCCGGTGCTGTACCGGCGTTGGGCGGGAAAGGACGTTCTCGTCATCGCGGCGATCGAGCGTTACCGGGCAACGCATCCGGTGCACGTTCCCGACACGGGCTCCCTGCGTGGCGACCTGCTGGGGCTGATGACGGAGATGAACGAGGGGCGGTTGGGCTTCACGACCGTGATCACCTCGGTCTTCGCGGGACTCCTCGCAGACTCCGGACTCACCCCCGACGAGATTCGCACCCGCATCCTCGAGAACCAACCACGACTGTCGGATGCGATCTTCCGTCGCGCACACGAGCGCGGCGAGATCGACCTCGACCGCCTGCCCGCATCCGTGCTCGCGATGCCCTTCGACCTGATCCGCCAGGACCTGCTCATGACGCTGAAACCGGTGGCCGCGAAGCGCATCGTCTCGATCGTGGATGAGCTGTTCCTGCCGCTTGCGGCGCGGCGCGGCTGAGCCGTTCCTGCCGGCGTGTGCCCTCTCCGCTCGCCTACCGCCGCAGGGGCGCGGACACCCGCGACCGACCGACGTGCCATTCCCGGCCGGTCGGCTCGAGGCGCTGAGGCGGCTTCAATCGCGGCAGGCCGTTCTCCATCCGCAGGGTGAAGTCACTGTTGTGCAGCAGATGATGGTGTGCCGGGCAGAGCAGCGCACCGTTCGACACGTCCGTAGCGCCGCCCGCCTGCCACCATTCGACGTGATGCGCATCGCACCACGCCGGCGGCGCCGTGCACTGCGGCCAGATGCAGCCACCGTCTCGCACGGCGAGCGCCAGGCGCTGCGCGGGAGAAAAAAGTCGCCGCGTGCGGCCCAGCGCGAGAACCTCTCCGCGCAGGCCGAAGGTCAGCAGTCGAATGTCGGCGTCGCATCCGAGTTCTCGAACGCTCGCACTCGACACCGGCTCGCTGACGCCATCGAGCCACCCCACGCCGCGGCCCGATTCGAAGTCCTCGGCGCGCACCGTGGCAACGATGGTCGCGCGCGCTCGCGGCACCGTGTCATCCGAGTTCATCCCGGCGGTGATCACTCCCAGGAGAATGTCGAGGTTGCGCTGGCCCGTGGTGCGCTGATCGTCCAACGCGCCCGCGGTGGCGCCATGCGACCCGGCGGCATCCTCGACGAACGCGGGTGTGGATCCCGGCGCAGTGTAGGCATTGAGCATCGCGCGGAGCTTTGCCGCGGCGATCGGATCAGCTTCACCGCCGAACGGGGTCATGCCATGGCGTTCGCGCCCGAGATGGAAGTGACCGCGCTGGCGAAGTTCATCGTCGCGTGGTTGCGCGCCGTCGGCGTCCAGCGCATCTCGCCACAGGCGAGCGTTCACGGCGACGAGGTCGGCCGATTCGGTGAGCGCGCTCTCGACGAGCATCGCTTCGGCGTGGAGCACATCATCCGGCGCACACCGCCCGCTCACCTTCTCGAGCTCGCGAGTGATCTGCATCGCTGCTTCGACGCCGATACTCCCCGCCTCGAACGCCTCGGCAACACGCGCGAACAGCGGAGGAAGCGGATGTCCGTCGAGCGCCCTGCGAGCAGTCACAACGGCGCCGAGCCGCATCCGGCGTGCGGACTCTGCGCCCGACACCAGCGCGATCTGTTCGATGAGGTGGCCCGGTCGACGCTGGCCGAGTCGCCAGGACAGCCCCTCAGAACCGAGTTCGTGACGCGATCGGTGGGCGACCTCTGTCGCCACGGCGACACGGATGCGGTCAGCCTGGCGCCCCAATTGCTCGGTGAGCGCGAGCATTCCGACGAGCCGATCGTCGGGCAGTTCGGGCACGTCCGCGACGGAGGCGAGCAGCGCGGTTGCCCGCTCGAGAATGTCCTCCGTCGTTTCCATGAATTCACTATCCCAGCGACCACCGACATTCCGTTTATGCTGATCAGACCGGGTTTATCACTGTGGAGAGCCGGCTGTGGCGCAGGCCTGTGGAGGAGAGGAGAGCGACCGCTACGCTCCGTCCCTGGGGACTCACATCAGCCGAAATCCGAGGACCGCTGAGTAGGATGACGGCATCAACTGGGCGGCCTCACCCTCGATGACGAAACGGGCGACGATGAGCGACGAGCGACGCAGAGAATTGGGCGAGAGCGACGCGCCCGTCGAAGACGAACTCCACGAAGCGTTCGACAGCATCGTCGAAGAGGGCGCGGAGCGACTGCACAGAACCCTGACCAACATCCTCATCACCGGGCTGTTCGGCGGCCTCGAGGTAGGCGTCGGGGTCATGGCATACCTCGCCGTTCTCCACGAGACGGGTGACCATCTGCTCGCCGGAGTGGCGTTCGGTATCGGCTTCGTCGCGCTCCTGCTCGCGCACAGCGAACTCTTCACGGAGAACTTCCTGCTGCCGATCGCCGCAGTCGTCGCGCGGGAGGCGAGCGTGGCAAAGCTTGCGAAACTCTGGCTCGGAACGCTGCTCGCAAACCTCGCCGGCGGCTGGGTCTTCATGTGGTTCATCGCGCAGGCGTTCCCGCAGTGGCACGAGACGATGATGACCGCGGGCGAGCACTTCGCGGGCGCGCCGCTCACGCTGCAGACGGCGGTTCTCGGCATCCTCGGCGGCAGCACCATCACCCTCATGACCCGCATGCAGAACGGAACCAGGTCAGATCCGGCGAAAATCGTTGCGGCGGTCGCTGGTGGGTTTCTCCTCGCGGGACTGCAGCTGTTCCACTCGATCCTCGACTCACTTCTCATCTTCGGCGCGATCCAGGCCGGCGCAGACATCAGCTACCTGCAATGGCTCGGATGGTTCGGTTACACGCTGCTGTTCAACCTGATCGGCGGCGTGGTGCTCATCACAGCCCTGCGCCTGGTGCGCACGAAGGACCTCGTCAAGGAGCGACGTGATCACTCCCCCGCCGACCCGGATGCCCCGCGCAAGAACCGCTGAGCGGCGGCGGTAGACCGAAGGTCGGCCCGGGTGAGTGGCGTGCGGCGAATCGCCGTCGCACCCCGCTCATCCCACGGGCATCCGTCAGCTACCGGCGCCGCGCCAGTAGTTGTTCGCTGCGGCGACCGTCTGGAAGTTCGTCGCCACGACCTGCGAGGTCGCAATCAGTGAATTCGCGTCTTCCGAGTACGCGGGGCGCAGCTTCGTGCGAATCTCGCCGTCGGGTTGGGTCAGGCCGACAACCTTCCGCGACAGCTTCATCGCCAGCATGAAGCCCTCTTCGGGGCTCGACGTGATCAACGTCGGCAACCACTGCTCTGCCATCATCCCTCCATTCAGTTGCGTACACGTAAGTTGTGCACGACTGAATCGTACACGCTTTACCGGCGTAGACTGATGGGGACGAAAGGGGGAAGCTCATGACACCGAGCAGCGCACACGCGAAGCTGGACGACCAGCTCTGCTTCGCACTCTATGCGGCATCGCGGGCAGTCTCCGGTGCGTACCGCCAGTTGCTCGCCGACGTTGGGCTCACGTACCCGCAGTACCTCGCCATGCTGTCCCTCTGGGAAGAGAACGCCCAGAGCGTCGCAGCGCTTGGGGGCGCTCTCGATCTCGAATCAAGCACTCTCTCGCCGCTCATCCGTCGCCTCGAAACGCTTGGCCTCGTGCGCCGGCAGCGTTCCGGCACCGACGAACGCGTGGTGCACGTGCACCTCACCGATGCGGGGCGGGCGCTGGAGGCGCGCTGCGCCCCGGTTCGCGAACAGGTCGAGGCATCAACAGGGCTCAGCGATGACGAGTTTGCTGGCCTGCGAGCGGCGCTTCATCAGCTGCGCGCGACCGTGCAGGAGGTCCCGGCCGCGAGCGCGTAAAGTGTCGGTCGCAAGTGCCAGTGTGTCCGCATGACAAAAGACGTGCAGATCACTTTCGATTGCGCCGACCCGGGAGGATTGGCGGAGTTCTGGGCCGAGACACTCGGATACCAGCTTCAACCGCCGCCTGAGGGATTCGACTCGTGGGATGCGGCCCTTGCCGCGGTCGGCGTGCCACGCGAGCAGTGGAATTCGAGATCGGCGATCCTGCCCATAGAGGGCACCCATCCCCGCATCTTCTTCCAGCGCGTGCCCGAGGGCAAGACGGTCAAGAACCGGGTTCACCTCGACGTGCGCGCTGCGCCCGGACTCAAGGGCGATGCGCGGATGAGCGCCCTCGAAGCAGAGGCAGACCGCCTCGGTGCGCTCGGGGCGACGCGCGCATACCGAGTCGAGCCCGACGAGGCCACCATGGAAGTGGGCTTCATCACGATGCGCGACCCCGAGGGCAACGAGTTCTGTCTCGACTAGTGCCGACGCGGGGTCGACGAGCTCCACCGGCCGAGCCCTAAACTGGAGGGCTCATGATTCCCGCCGCCATCCACTACCCGGAGGACCTCCCGGTCAGCCAGCGGCGCGAGGAGATCGCGAAACTCATCTCCGAGCATCAGGTCGTGATCGTGGCCGGCGAGACGGGCTCGGGCAAGACGACGCAGCTGCCGAAGATCCTGCTCGAGCTCGGTAAAACGAGCATCGGCCACACCCAGCCCAGGCGCATCGCTGCGCGCACCATCGCCGAGCGGGTCGCCGAGGAACTCGGCCAGGAGATCGGCGACCTCGTCGGGTATCAGGTGCGGTTCACCGACCGCGTCGGCCCGAACACGCGCATCAAGCTCATGACCGACGGCATCCTGCTCAACGAGATCCACCGCGACCGCGAGCTGCGCAAGTACGACGCCATCATCATCGACGAGGCGCACGAACGCAGCCTCACCGTCGACTTCCTGCTCGGCTATCTCAAACAGCTGCTTCCCCGCCGCCCCGACCTCACGGTCGTCATTACCTCCGCCACCATCGACCCCGAGAGTTTCGCGCGCCATTTCTCCGATGCGGATGGCGCCCCAGCGCCGATCATCGAGGTCACCGGGCGCACGTACCCAGTCGAGATTCGGTACCGGCCGCTCGTCGCCGAAGCAGCGGATGACGAGGAGGTCTCCACAGGCTCGACCAACGAATCGGCGGAAGACCGCGACCCCATCGACGGCATCAACGCGGCCATCGACGAGCTCGGGCGCGAGGGCAGCGGCGACATCCTGGTGTTCCTCAGCGGTGAGGCCGAGATTCGGGATGCCGAGGAGGCTATCCGGGGACGGAACCTTCCGGGCACGGAGGTCCTCCCCCTCTACGGTCGGCTGAGCGCGGCAGACCAGCACCGCGTCTTCCAGCCCTCGCATGCCCCCGGCATCCGCCGCAGGATCGTGCTCGCGACGAACGTCGCCGAGACGAGCCTCACCGTGCCCGGCATCAAGTACGTCATCGACGCCGGGACCGCGCGCATCAGTCGCTACAGCGTGCGCTCGAAGGTGCAGCGACTGCCGATCGAGGCGATCTCGCAGGCGTCGGCAAATCAGCGCTCCGGGCGCAGCGGCCGCACGAGCAACGGCATCGCCATCCGTCTGTACTCAGAAGAAGACTTCATGCGCCGGCCGGAATATACCGAGCCCGAGATCCTGCGCACCAACCTCGCGGCGGTCATCCTGCAGATGATCTCGCTCGGCCTCGGCGACATCCAGAACTTCCCGTTCCTGCAGCCGCCGGATTCGCGCGGTATCAAGGATGGCCTGGATCTGCTGAAGGAACTCGGCGCCGTTCGCTCCGTCGGCGCTTCGACAAGCTCAGCGACCGCATCCACCATCACCACCATCGGCAAGCAGCTCGCCCAGCTGCCGATCGACCCGCGGCTCGCCCGCATGGTGATCGAGTCGAAGGCCCAGGGCACCACCCGCGAGGTCATGGCGATCGTCGCGGGGCTCAGCATCCAGGATCCGCGCGAGCGCCCGCTCGAGAAGCGCGCGCAGGCCGATCAGGCGCACGCCCGCTTCGTCGACAAGACGAGCGACTTTCTCACCCTGCTGAACCTGTGGAACTACCTGAGGGAGAAGGAGAAGGAGCTCTCGGGCAACCAGTTCCGTCGGCTCTGCAAGGCCGAATACCTCAACTTCCTGCGGGTGCGCGAGTGGTTCGACGTCTACCGGCAGTTGAAGCGGATGGCCAAGCCGCTCGGCCTCGTCGTGGGCGAGGCGAGCGCGAACCCGAATGGCATCCACCGATCAATCCTTGCCGGACTGCTCAGTCAGATCGGCATCAAGGATGTCGCGAAGGATGCCAAGGCGAAGGGCAAGCAGGGCGACTACATCGGTGCGCGCCAGGTGCGGTTCACGATCTTCCCCGGCTCCGCCCTCGCCAAGAAGCAGCCCGCGGAGATCATGAGCGCCGAGCTCGTCGAGACGAGCCGCCTGTTCGCGCGCATGAACGCGGCCATCGACCTCGCCTGGGTCGAGCCGCTCGCGGGCGACCTGGTCAAGCGCAGCTATGGCGAACCGCACTGGGAGAAGAAGCAGGGTGCGGCGGTCGCCTATGAGAAGGTGACGCTCTACGGCGTGCCGATCGTCGCTCGGCGAAGGATCCAGTTCTCCCGGGTCGACCCGGTCTACGCGCGCGAGCTGTTCATCCGCCATGCCCTGGTCGAGGGCGAGTGGGATCTGGACCGCACCGGCGCCCAGGTGAAGGCCTTCGACCTAGCGAACCGCGGGCTCCGTGCCGAACTCGCCGAGCTCGAGGAGCGCACCCGCCGCCGCGACATCCTCTACGACGACGAGGCCGTCTTCGAGTTCTATGATCGGCGCATCCCCGCGGATGTCGTGAGCCAGCGCTCCTTCGAGTCCTGGTGGAAGAAGGCCAGGCTCGAGTCACCGACGCTGCTCACGATGACGCGAGAGAACCTGGTCGCCGACGAACCGGGTGCCGAACCGGTCGACGAAACCTCCTATCCGACCCACTGGCAGCAGCGCGACCAGCGCCTCTCGCTGAGCTACCACTTCGAGCCGGGAGCCTCGGACGACGGCGTCACGGTCACCATTCCCATCGCCCTGCTCGCGGGCCTCAGCGCCGACGGTTTCGACTGGCAGGTTCCGGGCCTTCGCGAGGAACTCGTGACGAGCCTCATCAAGTCGCTGCCGAAGGCCATCCGTCGCAACGTCGTTCCCGCCGCAGACTGGGCGCGCAGGCTCACGGCCGAGCTGCCGCTCGAGCCGGATGGCGGGCTCACCACGGTGCTCGCCGAACTCATCCGTTCGAAGACCTACGTGCCGGTGGCTGGCACCGATTTCGACCTCGGGCGCGTTCCCGCCCATCTCAGGATGAGCTTCGCCGTGGTCGATGAGCGCGGCCGAGAACTCGCGAGAGGCAAGGAGCTGCGGGCGCTGCAGGAACAGTTGAAGTCGAGCGTTCGCACGAGCGTGGCCAAGGCATCCGTCGCCGTGCACAGCGACCTCGAACGCGCCGGCCTCACGAGCTGGGACTTCGACTCCCTGCCGCAGACGCTCGACACGAAGCAGGCGGGCAACACGATCCGCGCCTATCCCGCGCTCGTGGACGAGGGCTCGAGCGTGGCGATTCGCCTCATGAGCACCCCGCAGGACCAGGCCAAGGCCATGCGCGCGGGCGTGCGCCGACTGCTGCTCATCGCCGTACCCTCCCCCACCGGCTACGTGCAGTCCCACCTCACCGGCCCCGAGAAACTCGCGCTCGCCCAGAGCCCGTACCGCTCGACCGCCGAGCTCTTCGCCGACTGCCTCGCCGCCTGCGTCGACGCGGTGCTCGGCGAGCAGGAGGTCTGGACCAGGGCGGACTTCGAGCGGATGCGCGACACAGTCTCCGAGACCATCGTCGACTCGCTGTTCGCCACGGTCTCGCTGCTCGCCAGTGTGCTCGGCTCCGCGCGCGAGGCCGAGAAGGCCATCAGCGGCGCCTCGAATATCGCGCTGCTGAGCCCGCTCGCCGACATGCGCGAGCAGCTGAGCAACCTCGTCTACCCCGGCTTCGTCTCGGCGACGGGCAACCGGCAACTCGCAAGGCTGCCGATCTACCTGCGCGGCATCACCCATCGCGTCGGCAAGCTCACCGAGAACCTCGGGCGCGACCGGGTCTGGATGACCGAGGTGCAGTCCGCAACGGAGCGCTACACGGCGGCGGGCGGCACGCTACCCCTAGCGTCGGAGGCGCCGGAGCGCATCCGTCACGCTCGCTGGCTGCTCGAGGAACTGCGGATCAGCCTCTTCGCCCAGCACCTCGGCACGGCCGAGTCCGTGAGCCTGCAGCGCATCGTGAAGGTGCTCGCGGAGAGAATCTAACCCTCCGAACATTCAACCAAGAGTGAGCGGTACCCGTCCTTGCGCGCGATCGCACGGACTGACTTCGTATACGAGTCGTTGCTGACGATCCCGAGCGCCACCGGTTGTGACGGCTCGAGTGCCGTGGACCTGCCGCATGCGACAACGACGGTATAAAAGTCGCTCGCCTGCTTGCCGGAATAGGTAGCTGGGCCGTCCGCGATGGGCTTCGTCAAGTCGTATATGACGAACGATCCAGAGGCGGCCAGTAGGTCTTCGGCTTGCGCGAGAGTCTTGCCAACTGCGGACGACAACTCGATTGGTCGGGCCGTACAGCCGCTCGCGCTCGCTGCGAGGAATACGATCCCGGCTACGAGTACACATCGCACGTGACTGCGCCATACAGCCCGACTGGCAATCATGAACAGTTAGCCTAGCCCGCAGGTAACTCCCGTAGGGAGAGCGACGAGAGGCTGACCGGCCGCCACCAAGCGCGAGCAAGAAATGGCATAGGTTTGCTCCACTGCGCGGGAAACCTCAACGCAGCTAAGGCGACGGATACGCCGATGGACGCCTCCAACGACTCGAAGCTTCACCTCCGAGAGCGAGCGATAGTCAGCTGAGCAGGCGCACCGGCTTGCGCGGGTCGAGCGGCTCCTCGACGGGTGCGCCTTCGCCCGCGAGGGTGCGCGCGATTTCGTCCTTTTCGGCGACGTTCGAACGGATGAGCGGGATGGCCTTCAGCACGGCCTTGTCGAGTCGCTCCTGCAGGCGGATGCTCGAGATCTGATAGTCGGTGAAGTCCGAGTCGTGCGCGTACACGCCGACCGGCAGCGTGAGTGCTTGGAAGAAGCCGAACAGCGGTCGGAACTGGTGTTCGATGATGAGCGCGTGCCGTTCGCTTCCTCCGGTCGCCGCCAGGAGGATCGGGGTGTCGACGAGCGCGTACTGGTCGACGAAGTCGAAGAGGTGCTTGAACAGCCCGGTGAAGGATGCCCGGTAGACGGGGCTCGCGACCACCAGCACGTCCGCGATCTCGATCGCCTGCAGCGCGTTCTCCACCTCATCCGGAAGCTCTTCGCGGGTCAGCGCGCCGGCGAAGAAGGGGCCGAGTTCGTTGATGCGGATGTGCAGCGGCTCGATGTCGAGCTGCTGCCCGAGCGCCTCGATGATCCCGTCCACGAGAGCGATCGTGCGTGAGGGCGCCTTCAGGCTTCCCGACACTCCGACGACGCGCAGCTTTCTGGCATCCGTTGTTTCTGGCATAGGCCCAAGGATCGTCTCAATCGCCCGCGACCGCACGTCGCGTTACGAACTTTGTCGTTCGCAGGCGATCGGGGCGCAGCGGCGCCGACGGCGTTAGAGTCGAATCATGGCTCAGGCAGTGATCGTCGATGCAGTTCGAACCGTCTCCGGAAGGGGCAAGCCGGGCGGCCTGCTCTCGGCCTTTCACCCGGTCGACCTGCTCGCCCAGACGCTCCAGGCGCTCGTCGCCCGCAGCGATCTCGACCCGGCGCTCATCGACGATGTGATCGGCGGATGCCTCAGCCAGGTCGGCGAGCAGGCCGTGAACATCACGCGTAATGCCGTGCTGGCCGCGGGCTTCCCCACGAGCGTTCCCGGCACCACCGTGGACCGGCAGTGCGGATCAAGCCAGCAGGCGGCACATTTCGCCGCGCAGGGCGTGATCGCCGGCGCCTACGACGTGGTGATCGCCTGCGGCGTCGAACTCATGAGCAAGAACCCGATCAACTCCGCGACTCTCGGGCAGGACCCCTTCGGTCCCATGGTCGGCGCCAGGTACCCGGATGGGCTGGTCGGCCAGGGCATTTCGGCCGAGTTGATCGCGGCCAGATGGGGCTTCGATCGGCAGATCCTGGACGCGTTCTCCGAGCGTTCCCACCGGCTGGCTGCGGCATCCGATTTCTCCAGTGAGCTCGTGGATGTCGGGGTCGGCCTGGTCGACGAGACCGTGCGTCCCGGCACCACGGTCGAGACTCTCGCGGGACTGAAGCCCGCGTTCTTCAACGAGGAGCTGGGCGAGCGCTTTCCCGAGATCGAGTGGCGGGTGACGGCGGGCAACTCCTCGCCGCTCACCGACGGTGCATCCGCCGTGCTCATCATGAGCGAGGAGAAGGCGGCGGCGCTCGGGCTCACCCCTCGCGCACGCTTCCACAGCTTCGCCGTGACCGGCTCCGACCCGATCGAGATGTTGACCGGCGTGATCCCGGTGACGCAGCGCATCCTCGAGCGTTCTGGACTCGGCATCGACGACTTCGACACCTTCGAGGTGAACGAGGCCTTCGCCTGCGTTCCGCTCGCCTGGGAGAAGGAGACCGGCGCCAATCCGGAGCTCGTCAATCCGCGAGGCGGCGCGATCGCCCTCGGACACGCCCTCGGTTCCTCGGGAACGCGGCTGCTCACGACCATGGTCAACACCCTCGAGCAGACGGGCGGACGCTACGGCCTGCAGACCATGTGCGAGGGCGCCGGCATGGCCAACGCCACCATCATCGAGCGCATCTGATGGACATCACGGGAACGGTTGCCCTCGTCACGGGCGGCGCATCAGGTCTCGGCTTCGCCACGGCGACAGCACTTCGGGCGGCCGGCGCCGAGGTGCTCATCGTCGACCTGCCGAGCTCAGACGGTACAGCGCAAGCCGACAGGATCGGAGCGGCCTTCGTGCCCGCCGATGTCGCCGACGCGGCCCAGGTGCAAGCGGCCGTTGACATCGCGGCCGGTCTCGGCCCGCTGCGCATCGTCGTCTGCTGCGCGGGCATCGCGACGCCGGGCAAGGCGGTCGGAAGGTCCGGACCGCTGCCGCTCGAGGACTTCGAGCGGGTGATCCGGGTGAACCTCCTCGGAACCTTCAACGTCATCCGGCTCGCGGCCGCGGCGATGCAGGCCACCGAGCCCGTCGGTGAGGAGCGCGGCGCTATCGTCACGACGGCGTCGGTCGCAGCGTTCGACGGGCAGGTGGGTCAGCCCGCCTATTCCGCATCGAAGGCGGGCGTGGCCGGGATGACGCTTCCGCTCGCCCGCGAGTTCGCCTCCAGCCGCATCCGGGTGATGACCATCGCGCCCGGCATCTTCCAGACCCCGATGATGGCGGGCCTGCCGCAGGCGGCGCAGGACTCCCTCGGAGCGCAGGTGCCGCACCCGTCACGGCTCGGCAAGCCCGAGGAGTACGCCGCGCTCGTGCAGCACATCGTGCGCAATCCGATGCTGAACGGCGAGACCATCCGGCTCGACGGTGCGATCCGGATGGCGCCCCGCTGACCACACTCGCTGGTCGAGCTTATCGAGACCTTATCTCCGAGTTTCCTCGTCGGTGAGGTCTCGATAAGCTCGACCAGCGGCGTTCAGCTACAAAACCTTCGACAGGAACGCCTTCGTGCGCTGGTGCTGCGGGTTGCCGAGCACCTCGTCCGGGTCACCGGCCTCCACAACGACGCCGCCGTCCATGAACACGAGTGAATCGGCAACCTCGCGCGCGAAGCCCATCTCGTGGGTCACGACGATCATCGTCATGCCGGATGCCGCGAGCGCCTTCATGACGTCGAGCACCTCACCGACGAGCTCGGGGTCGAGTGCCGAGGTCGGCTCGTCGAACAGCATGAGCTTCGGATCCATGGCGAGAGCACGCGCAATCGCGACACGCTGCTGCTGACCGCCGGAGAGGTGAGCCGGGTAGGCATCCGCCTTCTTGGCGAGCCCCACCCTGGCCAACAGCTCCTTGGCCCGCTCGACAGCGGCATCCTTCTTGACGCCCTTGACCCGCATCGGCGCCTCGATGATGTTCTCGAGCGCTGTCATGTGTGGAAACAGGTTGAAGCGCTGGAACACCATGCCGATGTCACGCCGCTGCCTGGCCGCCTCCTTGGGGTGCAGTTCGTAGAGTCTGTCGCCGCGCTCCTCGTAGCCGACCAGCACGCCGTCGACGGTGAGCCTGCCGGCGTTCACCTGCTCGAGGTGGTTGATGCAGCGCAGGAACGTGGACTTGCCCGAGCCACTCGGTCCGACGAGGCACAGCACCTCGCCGCGCTTCACGGTGAGCGAGATGCTCTTCAGCACCTCGTTCGAGCCGAAGCTCTTCGAGACGCGATCGGCCTGCACCATGGCAACTTCTGTGTCTGGCAGCATGGTCATCCCTTGCCTCCCTCGCTCCTGTCGATGTCTACGGAGGGCAGTGCGCCCGTGACGAGGGGAAGGCTGTCCGTGTCGCTCCCGCCCTTCTTGTTCGGCCTGGCCTGGCCGACACCGCGAGAGAACCGCTTCTCGAGGAAGTACTGCCCGATCATCAGGATCGAGGTGAACAGCAGGTACCAGGCGGATGCCACCAGCAGCAGCGGGATCGGGTCGAAGATTTCCACGGAGATGTCACGAGCGCGACCATAGAGGTCGAAGCTGTACGGGATGGCCGTGACGAGCGAGGTCGTCTTCAGCATCGAGATGACCTCGTTGCCGGTGGGCGGGATGATGATGCGCATCGCCTGCGGGATGACGACCCTGCGCATGGTCTGCAGCCACGACATGCCGAGCGCGGTTGACGCCTCTTCCTGTCCCGGATCGACAGACAGGATGCCGGCGCGCACGATCTCGGCCATGTACGCGGCCTCGTTGAGCGAGAGTCCGATCACCGCGAGCCAGAAGACGTCGATGACGGCCTTCGTCTGGAAGACCGCCCACGGCGCCGTGAACGGAATGCCGATGTCGATGGTGGCGTAGATGGTGGAGATGAGTCCCCAGAACGCCAGCTGCACGTACACAGGAGTGCCGCGGAAGATCCAGAGGTAGAGCCACGCGACACCCTTGACGACCGGGTTGTCAGACAGCCGCATGACCGCGAGGGTGATGCCGAGCACGATGGCGATGACCATCGAGTAGATCGTCAGCATCACGGTGTTGAAGGCCGCCTGGGATATGCGCCTGTCGAAGATGTACTTCGCGAAGTTGTCCCAGCCATAGGCGGGTCGCTGCGACGCATCGATCACAAACAGGATGAGCGCGGCGATGAGGATGACAGCGAAGACGATTCGGCCCGGGTGCCTCAGCCGGATGGCTTTGATGGGAGCCGCACGGCCTTCGCCGTTCGGCGACACGGTGCTCCGTGTCGCCGAACGGTTGTGCTCTGGTGAACTCACGAACTAGCCCTTGGAGGCTGCGTTGATCGTGATTTCGCTCAGGGCGCCGCTCTCGACGCCCCACTTGCTCAGGATCTTCGTGTAGCTGCCGTCATCGACCATCGACTGGAGCGCCTTCTGGATCGCCTTGGTGAGGTCGGAACCCTTCTTGACCGCAACACCGTACGGGGCCGCATCGAATGCGTCGCCAGCCGGCTCGATCTTGTCCTTGAGCTTCGAGATCGCGTAGAGGGTGATCGGTGAGTCGGCGCTCATGGCGTCGGCGCGGCCATCCGCGACGGCGGTGGTGGCGTCATCCTGCTTGTCGAACTTCAGGATCTTGATGGCCGGCTTGCCCGCGTCGGTGCACTCTTTCGATGCTGCCGGGAGCTCTTCAGTCTCTTCGAAGGTCGTGGCCTGCACTGATACCGTGAGACCGCACGCGTTCTTGGGGTCGACCTTCTTGCCGATGGGCTGTGCCCACTGCACGCCCGCGGTGAAGTAGTTCACGAAGTCGACGGCCTTCTCGCGCTCCGTGTTGTCGGTGAAGGATGAGACACCGATGTCATAGGTGCCTCCCTTGATGCTCGGGATGATCTTGTCGAATCCGGAGATCTGGTACTTGGCCTTGAGACCGAGCTTCGCGGCCATCGCATTCGCGAGCTCCACATCCCAGCCGATCGGGTTGCCCGCGTCGTCCTTGGACTCATTGGGCGCGTATGTGGGGTCGATGCCGATGATGATCTTGCCGGCATCCTTGATCTTCGCCGGCAGCAGGGCGACGGCTGCTGCATCCGCGCCTACGCTGACCTTCTTGCCGTTGTCGGCGGGTGCCGTGCTGTTGTCAACACAACCGCTGAGGGCCAGGGCCGCAACTGCTGCGACTGCCAGCACTGAATATCTCATGCGCATAGAAAGTTCCTATCTATCTCTTGGTGGGTGCTGCCATTTATACGCCGGGTAGCCACGAGGTGGAAAGGGACCTATCAGACGCTACTTCGTTGTCACGCCGGTAATCGCAGCCTAGCGCAACTTTTGAGCAAGAATTCGTCGAAGGAAGGCGAGAGGAGGGGGCAAACGCGCCGAAACGCGCGAATTGCGCGAATTGCGCGAATTCGGGCGAACCCCCTCCCGATGCTACTTTTCCTTGGCTCCCACCGACGCCTTGGCATTGGCCTCGTAGGAGGTGTTCGTCGACTCGAAGAAGTTCACGAGCTCGAGCGTGTCGTTGGCCGTGGCCATCCACTTCGCCGGGTTCGACACTTTGTAGTGCGCGTCGAAGCCGAGCTCCTCCAGGCGGCGGTCGGCCAGGTACTTCACGTACTGGTTGATGTAGCTCGCGTTGAGGCCGAGGATGCCGCCCGGGAGCAGATCCATGTTGTACTGCTCCTCCATCGCCACGGCCTCGAGGATCATGCTGCGGATCTCCTCCGCGAACTCCGTGGTCTGCAGGTCGGGGTTCTCCTCCAGCACCGTGAGGATGAGGTTGATGCCGAACTTGAGGTGCAGGCTCTCGTCGCGCACCACCCAGTCCATGAGCGAGCCGAAGTTGCGCAGCAGGTTGCGCTGGCGGAACGACAGGGCGACCATGAATCCCGAGTAGAACCAGATGCCCTCGAGGATCACGTTGTAGGCCACGAGGTTGCGAACGAAGTCCTTCTTGCCCTCGGTCGTAGTGATGTCGAGGGTCTGCTCCGTCATCCTGCGGATGAACTTGACCTGGAACTCCTCCTTCAGCGCCATCGACGGGATGTCGATGTGGGCGTCGTAGGCGGCGGCGCGATCGATGGGGAAGGTCTCGAGCACGTACTCGAACGACATCGAGTGGTTCGCCTCCTCCCACATCTGCTTGGCGAGGTACATGTGCGCCTCGGCCGCATTCAGGTAGGGGTAGACACCGAAGGCGAGCGCCTTGTTCACGAGCAGCTCGTTGGGGTTGAAGTAGCTCATCAGGAAGGTGACCGCGTGACGTTCCTCGTCGGTCATCTTCTTGAAGTCGGCGATGTCCTGGTCGAGCTGGATCTCGTTGGGGAACCAGGTGTTCGCCACGGCCTGGTCGTACAGGTCCATGGCCCACTGGTAACGGATCGGCTTGAGGAGGAGTCCCTCCTGAATGCCTGTACCGAGAATGCCCATTGCTACGTCATCTTCTTTCTATCTCTACTTATTGCGGTGGTGAGGTCTCGACAAGCTCGACCCGCGTGCGGTGCTGAGGTCTCGACAAGCTCGACCCGCGGAGCTGCCTACTGGCAGCTATCGCACTGCAGTTCGTCCATGGGGTCGACGGGTACCGAATACTCCTCGAAGGCCTGTCCAGACATCATTCACCCGCCTTCGTGAGTCCACCGAAGCCGAAGCCGCGGCGTGCCGGCGCCGCCACCGCTGGCTCTGCCTCGGGCACGGCCGAGACAGCGGATGCCTCGCCCGGCGTCACGGGAGCGGCGGCTCCGAAGCCGCGCTTGGTGCCACCGCTGATCTCCTCGGACTTGTTCACCTTGACCGTGGACTGCTCCGCCTGGTGACGCGGCTTCATGTGCAGGTAGTACGTGGTCTTGACGCCGCGCTCCCATGCCCCGTAGTAGATGTCCATCATGTCGCCGAGGTCGCGCGTCTCGAGGTACATGTTGCGACTGATGGCCTGGTCGATCCACTTCTGCGCGCGGGCCGCCACCTCGAGGAAGGCGTAGGGCGAGAGCTGGAAGCTGGTCTTGTACGTGGCCTTCACGTCATCCGGGATGGCCGCGATGTTCTGGATGTCGCCCTGGCTGCGAAGGATGTCTTCCTTCACGGCGTTCCAGATTCCCAGGCGCTGCAGGTCGGAGACCAGGTTGCGGTTCACCTCGAGGAACTTGCCGTTCGAGGTGGAGCGGCTGAAGATCTGCGAGAACTGGGGGTCGAACCCGGGCGTCGTGCCGGCAACGAGACCGATGGATGCCGTCGGCGCGATCGCCATGAGCGTCGCGTTGCGCATGCCGCCCTTGACCTTCGCGCGCAGCGCATCCCAGTCGAGCCGGGTCGTGCGGTTCACCTTGATCGGCACGCCGCGGTCAGCCTCGGTGAGCGCGATGCTGTCGATCGGCACCATGCCCTTCGACCAGCCGGAGCCCTCGAAGTTCGGGTAGGCGCCCCGCTCCTTGGCGAGGTCCGCGCTCTCATCGATCGCGGCGTAGGAGACGTGCTCCATGATCTCGTCGATGAGGTCGTACGACTCCTCGGACTCGTAGCTCAGGCCGAGCTTCTCGACGACATCCGTGAAGCCCATGACGCCGAGGCCGACAGCACGGTTCTGCTGGTTGGAGAAGTCGGCCTCCTTGACTGACGAGCGGGTGATGTCGATGAGGTTGTCGAGCTGGCGCACGGCGAGACGCGCGGACTCGTCGATCTTCTTGTAGTCCACGGCCACCGTGCCGCCGGAGACGAGCAGGTGCTGCGAGAGGTTGATCGACGCCAGGTTGCAGACCGAGACGTTGTCTTCGTCCTGCGGGAGGGTGATCTCCGTGCAGAGGTTGGAGAGGTGGATCGTGCCGGTGTTGTTGTTGAGGGCACGGTTGTTGATCGTGTCCTTCCAGGTGAGCCACGGGTGGCTCGACGCCGAGAGCGAGATCAGGATCGCCTTGAACTGCTCGCGGGCGGTGGTCTTCTTGAACATCCGCAGCTCGCCAGCCTCGGCCTTGGCCACGTACTCCTTGTACTTCGCGCTGAAGGCGGCACCGTAGAGCTCGTTGAGGTCCTGCACCTCGAGCGGGTCGAAGAGGTACCAGTCGTCGTCGTTCTGCACGCGCTTCATGAACTCGTCGCTGATCCAGACCGCGGTGTTGGCGGTGCGGGTGCGGCGGTACGGGTCACCCGAGTTCTGCCTGAGGTCGAGGAAGTCGGGGAAGTCGAGGTGCCAGTTCTCCATGTAGAAGCACAGCGCGCCGAACTTCTTGCCGCCCCGGCTGACCGCACGCAGGATCGAGTCGATCGTGTGCATGAACGGGATCGGGCCGGTGGAGGTGGTGTTGTTCGAGCGGATGGGCGAGCCCTGGGCGCGAAGCTTCGTCACCGAGAGCCCGATTCCGCCGGTGCCCTTGGTGAGCCACATCACGTCGCGGGTGGTCTTCGCGATGTGCTCCATGTCGTCCTGCATCTCCATGACGAAGCAGTTCGCGAGCTGCGGGTAGATGGTGCCCGCATTGACGAGGGTGGATCCGGCGGCGAGGTACTCGAGGCGCGACATCTTCTCGTAGAACGCGATCGCGGTCTCGTTGGGCTTCGCCTCGTTGAGGCTGAGGCCCATCGCGATGCGCATCCAGAAGTACTGGGGGACCTCGAGAGCGTCACCGTTGCGGCCCTTGATGCCGTAGCGGTTGTTGAGGGTGACGACGCCGATGTACTTGAGCAGTTCGTCGTGCGCCGGCTCGAGGTGCTGCGCGAGCAGGTCGAGGTCGAACAGCTGGGTGAGCCTGGAGTCGAGCAGCTGCTCCTCCACGCCGCGGGTGATGTTCGCGGCGAAGTGCTCGCGGTGGAGGTTCTTCAGCTCCTCGTCGGTCTCGTAGTCGCCGAGCACGCGCTTGTAGATCGTCTTGAGCAGGAGGCGAGCGGCAACGGTGTCGAAGGCCGGGTCGTCTTTGACGTTCTGCAGGGCGACCTGGATGACCGCCTCATCCAGCTGCTGGGTCGTGATGCCGTCGAACAGGGTGAGTTCGAGTTCGCTCGCGATCTGGGTGACCCAGGTGATGTTCTCGTCGAGGCCGGCGCTGGCGTGCTCGATGGCGAGGTTGATCTTGTTGGCGTCGTACGGCTCACGCTGCCCATCGCGCTTGACTACGGTAATTGCCACGTTTGCTCCTCAAATACTGCGACGAGGCTGCGGCGGCGGACTATGCCCGACCTGCAGTTCTCATCTCCCCGAAATGGCCCGAATAAGGCCACGAATCCCTGCTGTCGAGTGCATCAGTCTGGCCATCTGAGCGATGTGTCCAGGAGTTGCTGCTTGGCAGTGGAATCACTATATAGCGGGGTCGTGCGATTGTGCCAACCCCATATCTAGTGGGCGTGTCATCCACAGCTGTGCATAAGTTCGCCGAGTTTTCCACAGCCACCGAAGCCATTCTGGCGGGCACCACCGACACTGCGGTCGCGTTCCCTTCGTGCCCGAATGACACCGGCCCCGGATAGGATTGCAGCCTTGTGAACAGCTACCTCGACCTCCTGAAGACACGCGGTGTCGCGCGTCTGATGAGCGCGCAGCTGGTCGCGAGATTCCCCGGCGGCATGCTCTCGCTCGCCTTCCTCATCCACATCCAGGCGACCACTGGCTCCTATGCCGCAGCCGGTCTCGTGCTCGCCGCGACGAGCGTCGGTCAGGCCGTCGCCGGCCCACTGACGAGCCGCTGGATGGGCGTGTGGGGAATGCGCTCCGTGCTCATCCTCACGACCGCCGTCTGCGCGGCGTCCATCACGACGATCGCCCTCGCGACGCTCACCGTGCCCTGGTACATGGTCATCGGGCTCATCGGGGGCCTGAGCTATCCCCCCATCCAGCCCGCCGTGCGCACGATCTATCCGAAGATGGTCAACTCCAAGCAGCTCACCCCGCTGTTCTCGCTCGACGCGAGCGCACAGGAGATCATCTGGATCGCGGCCCCCGTGATCACGACCTTCATCGCCACCCAGGTCTCCTCGGTGCTCGCGATCCTGCTCGCCGTCGCCTTCCTCGTGGGCGGAGGAGCGTGGTTCATCGCCTCTCCGGAGGTTGGCCGGGTGCGCATTCCGCGCAGCAAGCGACGGCTCGGCCTCGTGCTCGCGAAGCGGCCGGTGCTGCTCGCCACGATCACCGGCTTCCTGCTCGTCGGAGCCTGCGCGGCGGTCGAGGCGGCCGTCGTCGCGACGTTCCGCGACCAGGGGTCGGAGGCCGGCTACGTGCTGGCGATCTGGTCTGTCGCGTCCCTTTTCGGCGGGCTCGCCTTCGGGCATCTTCCCGTGGGCCCGTGGGCCCTGGCCAGACGGATGTTCGTCACCTTCCTCGGCATGGCGCTCGCGATCTTCGCGTGGGAGTTCTGGTCGCTCTCCTTCACGCTGCTCATCGCGGGAATCTGCATCGCTCCCGCCCTCGCCGTGATGTTCTCCATCGTCTCGGCGAGCGTCAAGTTCAGCGACACCGCGGAGGCCTACGGCTGGGTCGGCACCGGGCAGCTCATCGGCGCCGCGCTCGGCTCGGCCATCGCTGGGCTCTTCATCGACCGCATCGGCCCGAGCGGCGCGTTTCTCACGGCGGCATCATTCGCCCTGCTCGGCTTCGTGATCCCCACGATCTTCCACCGCTGGCACCCCGACCTGCGCGGACGAGACGCGAGCCCCCTGCCCGACACCGAAGCGATCCCGGTCCAGAGCTGAGCCGCCGAGTGGGCGACGCGTTCGACCCGCTACCAGCGGGGGTGCACCGCCGAGCGGAAGTGGCGATCGTAGATCGACACGATCTCCGCGGAGAATGCCTCACCGAGCGGTCCAGCCGAGCCCGCGACGGCGTTTGAGCGGGCCTGCTCCACGTTGCGGGCACCGGGGATGACGCTGCTGACGCCATCGAGCTGCGCCACCCAGGCGAGAGCGGCCTGCGCGGTGCTGAGACCGGATGCGGCCGGCTCGTTCTCGACGAGCCGCGCGAATTCCTGCGCGGCCCGCACTCCCGTCTCGAAGTCGACGCCGGAGAACGTCTCACCCGCGTCGAAGGCCTCGCCGTGACGGTTGTAGCTGCGGTGGTCGTTCGCGGCGAAGGTGGTGTCGACGGTGTACTTTCCGCTGAGCAGGCCCGACGCGAGCGGAACGCGGGCAATGATGCCGACGCCGGCCTCGATCGCTGCCGGGAGCACGGCATCCAGGGGCTTGAGCCGGAAGGCGTTGAGGATGATCTGCACGGTCGCGGTGCCGGGCCTCGCGATGGCCGCGAGAGCTTCGTCCACGGTCTCGACACTCACGCCGTAGGCCGCGATGGCGCCGTCGGAGACGAGGGTGTCGAGGGCGTCGTAGACGGCATCCGTGGAGAAGACCGGCGTGGGCGGGCAGTGCAGCTGCACCAGGTCGAGCCTGTCGGTGCCGAGGTTGCGGCGCGAGCGATCGGTCCACTCGCGAAACTTTGCGAGCGTGAAGTTCGCGGGATCCTGTGCCTCGCGACGACCCATCTTGGTGGCCACGGTGATGTCGAACGCGGGATTGGCGGCGAGGAATTCGCCGATGAAGCTCTCACTGCGACCGTCACCATAGACATCCGCGGTGTCGAAGAAGGTGACCCCGGACTCTGCCGCCGCCTCGAGAACGGCGCGCGCGTCGGCGGCACTCACCTCGCCCCAGTCCGCTCCGAGCTGCCAGGTGCCGAGGCCGATGACGGATACTGTGCGGCCGGTGCGGCCGAGGGTTCGAGTCTGCATGCTCCGATTCTAGAGAGCGCGGCTGGCAGCGTCCGGTGTCCGAATCGTGATGAGCAGCGGCTAGTCGCGGCGCTCGTGCCGCCGGTACGGTGAAGCCATGAGGCGCCTACTCATTCCCACCGTCATCGCCCTCGCGCTGCTCTCGCTCGCCGGCTGCACCGGGAGTGGCAGCAGTTCGTCCGGAGCCGCCGATCGTGCACCGCTCACCTCGGACGCCGGCGGGGCGGTCGTGGGAGGCAAGGTGACCGCGCCAGACAAACGGCAGGTCATCACAACCGGCGACATGTCCATCACAGTCAAAGACCCCGCGGATGCCGCGGACCGGGCCTCCCACATCGTCGAGACCGCGGGCGGTCGCATTGATGGCCGTACCGAGCACGCCGGCGACGACGGCGGCACGGGCAGCGCGCAGGTCGTCGCCCGCATCCCCTCGGCGAAGCTCAACGACACAGTCGAGAAGCTGAAGAAGCTCGGCACCGCCCGGGACGTGTCCATCTCCTCGAGCGATGTCACGAGTCAGGCGCAGGACCTGGATGCTCGCATTTCGGCACTCCGCACCTCCGTCGACCGGCTGCAGCAACTCATGGCGAACGCGACGTCGACGGCAGACCTGATCACGATCGAGTCCGCGCTGTCGGAGCGGCAGGGCAACCTCGAGGCGATGGAGTCGCAGCGGCGGCAGCTCAAGGACCAGGTTGATCTCGCCTCTGTGACGATCACGCTGAACTCGCCCGCGACGGCGCGCGCTCAGTTGCCCGGGAACTTCCTCGACGGCCTCATCACCGGATGGAACTCCCTCGTCAGTTTCTTCGCGGGCCTCGTCGTGGTCGTCGGGGTGCTGCTGCCCTGGCTCATCCTCGGCGGAGTGATCGCCATAGCCGTCGTCGCCCTCGTGCGCTGGCGCAAGCGCGGCCCTTCGCCAGACGCCGCGACCCCCGACGCGCCGAACATTGAGACGCCTCCGGCCCCCTAGCTCTGCGGCAGCGAGGGCTCACTGACCGTCGATGAGCCGTTCCAGCGCGGGCAGCGCATCGCGCAGCGAATCGAGCTGCGCCTCGTCGAGGGAGCGGAGCAGTTCGCCGATCACCTCGGTTCGCGCCGTCCTCGCGCGGCTCACGAGTTCGGCACCGGCGGGCGTCGCCGCGATCACGACGGCACGGCCGTCGGCCGGGTCGCCCTCCCGCAGCACGAGCTTGTCCGCCTCCAGCCGCGCGACGATCCGGCTCGTCGCGGGAGCCCCGATGCGCTCCCGCCGGGCGAGGTCGCCGAGCCGCAGCGGTCCGAACCTGACGATGCTCGCAAGCGCGGAAAGTACACCGTGACTGAGGCCCTGACCGCCGGCGACCATCCGTCGGTTGAGGCGCCCGAACACGAGCGTGAGGCGGGCGGCGAGTTCGGCATCCGCGTCGTTCTGCATGCTCCCATCCTGCCCGGTCATCCGCACTCCCCTCGTCAGTCCCGGCCGATCGGCTGCGCCGCGAGAGGCTCCGGCAGATCCTCGTGCATGTACTTCGCGCCGCGCAGCGCCGAGGCGACGGCCGCGATGAGCGACATGATCGCGGCGGCCACGAAGACGACGACGAGACCGTCGTGGAATGGGCCGGAGATGAGCTCGGGAAAGAAGTGTTTGCCGGTGAGCGTGGCCGCATGCGCCGCCGAAAGGTGCGGCAGCACGCCGGTCGGAGCGAGCAGGCTCTGGATGGGGTTGTAGCCGAGGAACGCCGCGAACAGGCTGCCCACCGGCGGGGTCTGCGCGACGGCGGCGGCGGCCTGCTGGGGCACTCCGTTGGCCGTGAGTCCGGCGTGCAGCGCACCGGGCAGGTTCGAGGCGAGGCCCGCGATCATGAGCGAGAAGAAGATTCCGATCGACAGCGAGCTTCCCGCGTTCAGCAGCGTTCCCGCCATTCCGGATGCCGAGCCGCGCTGGTTCGCGGGAACGCTGTTCATGATGGCCGTGCGGTTCGGCGCGCTGAACAGGCCGGAGCCGATGCCGCTGAGGCCGGTGAGGATCGCGAACTCCGCATAGTCGAAGTTGACCGGGATCAGCAGCAGACCGATGAAGGCCACCGTGACGAGCAGCAGGCCGACGGTGGCGAAGCCCTTCGCGCCGAAGCGGTCGGAGAGCGCCCCCGAGATCGGTCCGGCGACGAGGAATCCGATCGTGATCGGCAGCAGGTAGATGCCGGCCCAGAGCGGCGTGCTCTCGTAGGAGTAGCCGTGCAGCGGCAGCCAGATGCCCTGCAGCCAGATGATGAGCATGAACTGCATTCCGCCCCGGCCGATGGAGGCGAGGAGTCCGGCGAGGTTCGCGAGGGCGAAGGCCCGGATGCGGAACAGCTGCATCCGGAACATCGGGGCCTCGCTGTGCAGCTCGATGAAGACGAACCACACCAGCAGCGCCACTCCGCCGAGAAGACCCGCGAGCACCCACGGATTCGTGAAGCCGGTCGAGAGGCCGCCATAGGGCTGGATCGCATAGGTGATGCCGGCGAGCAGCGCCGTGAGCCCCACCCCGAAGACGACGTTGCCCGGCCAGTCGATCTTGCCCGGGTTGCGCGTGCCCACCTCGTGCAGCGACTTGTACGACCAGATCGTGCCGATGATGCCGATCGGCACGCTCACGAAAAACACGGCACGCCAGTCGACCACGGCGAGGAGTCCGCCGACGATGAGTCCGATGAAGCTGCCAGCGATGGCCGCGACCTGGTTCGTGCCGAGGGCGAGGCCCCGTCGGTTGGCCGGGAAGGCATCCGTCAATATCGCTGTGGAGTTTGCGAAGAGCATGGCACCACCGACGCCCTGAACGAGGCGCCAGACGATGAGCCACATGGCGCCGGCCGAACCCGTGAACGGGTCGAAGGCGAGCGCGATCGAGCCGATCGTGAAGACGACGAAGCCGAGGTTGTAGATCTTGACCCGGCCGTAGATATCGCCGAGCCGGCCGAAGCTCACGACGAGGACCGCGGTGATGAGCATGTAGCCCATGAGGATCCAGAGTAGGTAGCTGACGTTCGCCGGCTCGAGCGGGTTGAGCTTGATGCCCGTGAAGATCGCGGGCAGGGCGATGATCACGATCGAAGAGTTGATCGTGGCCATGAGGGTGCCGAGCGTGGTGTTACTGAGCGCGACCCAGCGATACCGCGGATGATCGCGGTCGACGATGCCGATGCGGGCTGCGTTGCGGGCTGGTGGGGCAGAAGTCACAGGTGTCTCTCTGATTAGTTGCTTGTGATCAAGCAACTATATTCCGGCACCGCGTGCTCCGGGCAGAGCGCGTGCGTCACAGGCACCCAGCCTTTCCTAGACTGGGCGCATGACTTCGGCTAACTGGGCGGGCAATTACACCTATCGCGCGGGCACGATTCACCGCCCGACCTCGATCGAGGAGGTGCAGGAACTCGTGGCCGCCGCCGACCACATCAAGGCGCTCGGCTCACGCCACTCCTTCAACGACGTCGCCGACTCCCCCGGCGACCAGCTCTCCCTCGAGGCGATGCCGGTCGAGCTCACCATCGACCGCAACGCGAACACCGCCACCGTGAACGCCGGGGTGCGCTACGGCGCGTTCGCCGAGGAACTGCACCGCGCGGGCTTCGCCGTGCATAACCTCGCCTCGCTCCCCCACATTTCCGTCGCGGGCGCGATCGCCACCGGCACGCACGGATCCGGCGACCGCAACGGCAGCCTTCCCACCGCGGTCGCCGCGCTCGAACTCGTCACCGCCGACGGTTCGCTCGTTACCGTGCGACGCGGCGAGGCGGACTTCGACGGCGCCGTCGTCTCGCTCGGTGCACTCGGTGTTGTCACGCGAGTGACGCTGGATGTCGCCCCCACCTTCGATGTGCGCCAGGACGTCTACGAGACCCTGCCCTGGTCGACGCTCGACGCGCACCTCGACGAGATCACCTCGGCCGCGTACAGCGTGAGCCTGTTCACGAACTGGAGCGACAGGGGAATCGACCAGGTGTGGCTCAAGTCCCGTCCGGATGCCGGCGTTTCGAAGGCCGGGGAATCCGAATTCTTCGGGGCGGCGCTCGCGAGCCGGCAACTGCATCCGCTGCCCGAGGTCTCTGCCGAGAGCACGACCGAGCAGGGCGGCGTCGCCGGACCGTGGTGGAACCGCCTCTCGCACTTCAGGCTCGACTTCACGCCGAGCAATGGCGAGGAAGTGCAGACCGAGTACCTCTTCGCCCGCGAACACTCCGTGGAGGCGATCGCCGCGATCCGCGCACTGGGGCCGCGCATCGCCCCGCACCTCTATATCAGCGAGATCCGCACCATGAAGGCGGATTCGCTCTGGCTGAGCCCGAGCTTCGGTCGCGAGACCGTCGCCATCCATTTCACCTGGAAGCGCGAGGATGCGGTGCTCGCGCTGCTGCCACTCATCGACGCTGCACTCGCGCCGTTCGACGCGCGGCCGCACTGGGGCAAGGTGTTCGAGATCGATGCCACGCGCTTCGATTCGCTCTACCCGCTGCTGCCCGCATTCCGGCAGCTGGCCGATCGGCTCGATCCCTTCGGCAAGTTCCGCAACGACTTCCTGCGCCGCACGATCTTCGCCGACTGACCCTTCGGAACGCTGCTTCGGAACGCTGGCACGCGTTCTGTTTACGCGAGCGTTACCACGTGGGTCATTGCCCGTAACCCGCGCCCCCTAGGCTCGACGCAGGGCGCCGTGAACACATTGTTCTACCCAAGTTCTGAGGCGAAAGCAACCCCTTTCGGGGGACAAGCCGGCGCAGATAGGTTTGCGTCACAGTCGAAAACGGGGAGAAACGATTATGAAGGTTACGGCCAATCGGGTTTCCAACGAAAGCGCGCTGTCTCGAGAGGACCTCCTTGTCCATCCTCTCTCGGCCACCGAGTGGAGAATCAGCAACTCACGGTTGTCTCCGGAAGACGCGTTCAGCCTTCTGGGCTTCATCGAGAAAAAGGGCGACTACTTCGAGGCCATGCAACTGGGCCGCGGATTCGAGTGGTTCTCCTTCTCCAGCCTTCAGGATGCAATAAACCACTTCCTCGAGATCGATCGCAGCGACTGCGCACCCGACGAATACGTGCTCTCATGGATGCCGTCGTTCGCCTGAGCGATGGGGCGGCGGCCCGCAGACCCGCCGTCTCACCGGTGCCCGCGCAGGCCGAGGCCAAGTCGGAGGAGAAGGCCGGTGTCGTGCTGGTGTACCGTCCGCGCGCTGCCGTGCCGGCATCCGAGGCGGCCCCAGCGTTGCCGGACGCCGCTCGACGCAGCAGCCGAACGCGTGCTGCGGAGCCGTGTGTCGTCATCCATTTCGCGGGTCGCGAGTTCGTCACCCGGGAGAGCATGGCCGACCTCTTCCTGCGCAGCGCCGGTCGCGTCGTCGTCGACGGAGCATCTCAGTCGGTGCCGCTGCTGCACGAGGGCGGCATCGATCTGCTCTTCATCACGCCGAACGCCCGGGTGCAGGTCACCCGCGCGACGAACGAGGCCTAGCCACCCCTTCCTCTCCGCCTCATTGCGAGGAGAATGAGGCGGACCGGATCATTCGGTCACCAACGAGAGAAGAGGACATGAGCGAGACGCTGGGCGCAGCCCTGGAGCGCGAACACCGTGAGATCGACGGCGGCATCGAGGCATTCATCGGGAGCCTCCCGGATGGGCGCGGCACAACCGAACCGTTGCTACGGTCGATAAGCGGCCTGCGCCGCCACATCTACCTCGAGGAGGAGTTCCTGTTCCCGCCGCTGCGCGAGGCCGGCATGATGGTGCCGCTGTTCGTGATGCTGCGCCAGCACGGCGAGCTGTGGCAGTCGATGGACGCGCTCACCACGCTGCTCACGACGGACTCCGATGCCGAGGCGCTGCGCGCATCCTGTGCTTCGCTGCTCGACCTGCTCGATCAGCACAACTCCAAGGAAGAGCCGATCATCTATCCGCAGGCGGACAAGGTGCTGACCGCGGATGCGAGTGCCGAGCTCAGCGAATTCCTCGAGGCCGGCACCATGCCGGAGGACTGGACCTGCGCGAAGGCCTGAACCGCCGCGATCACTCCGCCGACATCGTCGCAGCGGGCAGGGCGCGAGCGCTCAGCACTGTGCTGACGAGTTCGAGCACGGCGAGCGCGAGGGCGACGAGACCGAGTGTCGCCCACGCTGCGAACCCACCGCTCAACAGGCACGCGAGCACCGGCAGCAGCACGCCGGGAACGAGGAGTGCGATCACCCCGTCGATGCGGCGGCCCAGCCGAACCCCGATGATCGCGTTGACGAGGTAGAGGACGGCCACGCCGCAGGCCAGCAGCACGCGAGCCTCCTGCGGAAGCGACGCATCCGGATGCCGCACGGCGATGCCGATGGAGGCCGCGACGAGCGTGAGCCCGGCGACGAGGAAGAACGGCAGGTACATGATCACGTCGCGCATCGCGCCGTAGGAGTGTGCGCGCTGGGCGATGCTGAGTCCCGCCTCCGTGGTGGGCAGGCCCCAGCGGAAGAAGGTGCGGGCAAGCAGCGCGCAGACGAGGAACCCGCAGAGAGCGGCCACTCCCCCGCCGAAGCTCGGGTGCTCGGTGAGACCGGTGATCGCGAGGTACACCGCCTCCCCGATGACGATGACGATGAACAGGCCGACCCGTTCGAGCGCGTGAGAGACGGATGCCCGCTCGTAGATCTCGAAGGCGAAGCGGCTCCGCACGGCGAGCAGCAGCACCTCGGCCACGACGGCGAGCGCCCAGACGAGATACTGCCAGGGCTGCGGGATGCCGAGAGAGACCAGCCAGACCGCGGCCGTTCCGAGGTTGTAGGCGAACGGTCGCCATAGCGGTGCGGAGGACGCGCCGCTTGCGCGGGAGACGAGCCACATCGCGAGCAGCACGAGGCGGATCCAGATCGCCCCCGCAACGTAGAGCCAGGCCTGTTCCGCGATGCCGCCGGCGATCGCGATCGCCATAGCGGCCGGACCTGGCATCGCCGCGATCACGAGTACCCCCATCGAGGCGAAGCGAGCGCCGAACAGGTTGTTTGTGACCATGAGGTTCACCCAGGCCCACCACAGCGGGAAGAGCAGGAGCAGAAAGCTGAGCACCGCGCCGAGGCTCGTGTCACCCTCGAGGATCTCCGCCGAGATTGCGATGACCACGACGAAGACGAGGTCGAAGAATAGCTCGTACCAGTCGGCGACGCGTCTGGGCGTCGAACCCTGGTCGTGCTCGGGAGCGATGGCGCCTGCGGACTCGGTCGTCATCCGACCATCATCCACCCGCGGCACTCGCTCGGTGAGCCCTACTCGGCGAGAATGGCCTCGATCTGGCCCATCGCGAGCTTCATGCCCTCCTCCATGCCCATCTGCAGCATCTGCTCGAGCTGTTCCGCGCTCTCGAAGATGGTGCGCAGGGTCATTCTGGTCTGCTCCCCCTCGGCTTCGAGCGTGAGGGTCATGTGTGATTCGCCCAGGTCACCCGTGGGATTGCCCTCCTCATCGGCGAATCCGTCGTCGAGCTTGAGGCCGTGCGGAGCATCGACCGAGGTGATCCTCCACCAACCGTGGCCCTTCTCACCTTCGGGACCGGTCATGTAATAGTGCGACATCGCGCCGGGCTCGAGAGCGTGTTCAACGAAGGTCGCCGGCCACTCCGGCGGGCCCCACCAGCGCTCGAGCTGCCGCGGGTCTTCCCAGATCTGCCAGACGCGCGGCACTCCGGCGTCGAAAGTGGCGGTCATCGTCATGGTGAGGGCGTCGAGATCTTTCTCGCTCGTGATTGTCGTCATCGTCTTTCCTTCCGTTGGGCCATTCTTCTTCGGTGTCGTGCGTTTCAGTCTTCGCTGAGGATGTCTGCGATGCGCCCCGCGCGTTCCCGCCAGAGCTGCTCGTACCGGTCGAGCAGGTCGCTCGCCCGTCGGATGGTGTCGAGATTTCCGCGCACGATCTGCTGCCGCCCGCGTCGTTCCTTGGTCACGAGTGCCGCCCTCTCGAGCACCGCGATGTGCTTTTGCACGGCAGCGAAGCTCATTGCATACGACTGTGCGAGCGCAGTGACCGACTGCTCGCGCTTGATCGCCCGCGTGACGATGTCACGACGGGTGCTGTCTGCCAGAGCGTGGAAGATCAGGTCCACCTCGGCGTCACTCAATTCATGTACAACCATTTGGTTGTACATTACCCTTATCATCCGCGTCCCACAACCCCGCGTGACATTTCGTGAGATGCCAGTTGTGGGGGTTACCTGTGCGGAATGAGCCCCACAAGTGGCATCTCGCGCACGTAGGCTACGGGGTGTGAGCACCGTGAACGACCCGGTCGACCTCATCCGGGAGTCCCCGCTCGGCACCCGGATGACCGTGCGGCGTCGCATCGAGGGCGGCCACACGGATGCCGTCGGCTACCTTCGCGAACGCAGCGACACCGAGTGCGTGGTCGAGACCCGTCGCGGCCTCGTGACCATCGCGCTCGCCGATGTCACCGCGACGAGGGCCGTGCCGCCCCCACCGCCGCGACGCGCACCACGCTTCCCGCCGCTCGGCTAGGGCATAAGGGGAAGCCGGTTCACGATCCTGTCGATGCGGTTGCGTGGCCCGACCAGGCTCACCGCGTAATACTCGAGAGCGTCGCTCGAGGTGTCCGCGACCGCGGCGAGGTACTCGTCGTAGACGCGGGTCGACTGCGCCTCGGCGGGCATGTCTGCCACCAGCACGGCCTCTGAGCCGCTCGCCTTCTCGCGGATCGCGGTGAGTTGCGCAGCGGTCGCGGTCAGGATCGTGCAGCCAGCCCAGGGCAGGCCGGAGTGAGTGGCGCCCGAAGCGTCCACAGCATCCGGCCCGAGTAGCCCGCGCGTGCGCGACGAGACGGATGCCGCCACGCACGCGACGGCGTTGGCCGCGCGCCCGGCCGGGAGTGCCTCATTCACGACGATGACCCACTTCAGCCGAGCGGATCGGGTGGGCGCTGCGGTGTCGATCTCCTCGGGCGCGAAGCCGAACGGCTCCTGGGACTCGTCGATCGTCTCCATGTCGAACTCCTCACGTGTGGATGCCCTCAGGCTAGGCTTTGATGCGACATCGCGGCGCCGCATCCGTACTTTGTACGCCAGAGGGAGCAGAGGGAGCACGATGGACGAACTTGACACGGCGATCCTGCGGGAACTGCAGCGAGATGCACGGCGCACCAATCGCGACATCGCCGCCGCCGTCGGGGTCTCCCCCACCACCGCGCTCGACCGCACGCGCGCCCTGTATCGAAGAGGCGTCATCCGGGGTGCCCGGCTCGACATCGACCTGCCATCGATTGGGCGCACCGTGCAGGCGCTCATCGCCGTGCGCATCCGACCGCCGTCGCGCGAGAACATCGACGCCTTTCGCAGTTGGACCATCACCCTGCCGGAGACCGTCGGCGTCTTCGTCGTCACCGGGAACGAGGACTTTCTGCTGCACGTGGCCGTCGCCGACAACGACGCCCTCTACTCCTTCGTGATCGACAAGCTGACCGAACGCGACGAGGTGGCGGATGTGCGCACGAGCGTCGTCTACGAACACGTGCGCGCGGCAGTGATCGAGCCCTGACCAGGCGCTAGTCTGACCCCTATGTTCACCGGCCTCAGCGCGTTTCCGCTCACTCCCATCACCGGGAACGGTGTCGACGAGGGCGCGTTCGCGAGGCTCATCGACCGGCTCGCCGCGGCGAAGGTCGATTCGATCGGGGCGCTCGGCTCGACCGGCAGCTACGCCTACCTGACCCGTGACGAGCGTGCGCGGGCCGTGGAGATTGCCGTCGAGCACGCGGGCGCCGTGCCCGTCATCGTCGGGGTCGGCGCGGTCTCCACCCGCCAGGTGCTCGCTCACGTGGCCGATGCCCAGGACCGCGGGGCGGCCGCCGTGCTGCTGCCCGCCGTCACCTACCAGGCGCTCAGCGATGACGAGGTCTACGGGCTGTATGCCGATGTCGCCGCCGCCGCGTCCATCCCGATCGTCGTCTACGACAACCCGGGTACGACGCACGTGACCTTCAGTGACGACCTCCACGCGCGCATCGCCCAGCTCGACGGCATCGCCTCGATCAAGATTCCGCCCGTCTCGTCGGACCTCGCAGAGACTCGCGACAGGGTCGCGCGCCTGCGCGAGCGCGTGCCCGAGCACGTGACCATCGGCATCAGCGGTGACACCGTCGCACCCGTGAGCCTTCTCGCCGGATGCGACGGCTGGTACAGCGTGCTCGGCGGCATCCTGCCCGAACTCTGCCTCGCCATCGCGCGCACGGCTCTCGCGGGCGACGCCGAGGAGACGCGCAGGATCACCGCATCACTCGACGCGATCTGGTCGCTGTTCCCGCGTTTTGGCAGCTATCGCACGGTGTCTGTGATCGCCGCACACCTCGGTCTCACCGCGCCGCGGAACCTGCCGCGACCCGTGCGGGAACTCGAGGGAGCAGACCGCGAAGCGGTCATCCGTGCGGTTGAAATCGTCGGCTGGCGCTGAGCGCGCGACTACTCCTCGGGCGTGCTCACCACGGCCGGCTCCTTGCGCGCCGCGGATCGCGCTGCCGAGCGAGCCGACCGCCTCTCCCAGGCCGCCGTGATGGTGGGCACCAGGCCCTTCGGCATGAAGACCAGCACGAGAACCAGCACGAGCCCGTAACCCGCGTACTGCAGGGTTGGGCCCATGACCGCGGGCATGTCGGGGAGGGTCGACAGCATGTTGAGCAGCTTGAGCAGGATTCCCACCGCGATGGCGCCGACCAGACCGCCCCACAGCGTGCCGACGCCTCCGACCACGGCCATGATCACGTACTCGAACGACTGATCGGGAGGAAACGATTCCGGGTTGATGAACGGAAAGTAGAACGCCCCGAGCGCCCCGACCAACCCCGCGAACACGGCGGCAAGCACGAAAACGCGCAGCTTGCTTCCGAGCACCGGGACACCGGCGGATGCGGCAGCGGACTCGCTACCCGCCAGCGCGCGGATGCCCCTGCCGAACCGGCTGGTGACGACGCGGTGCGAGAGTATGAGCGCCACGACGAGCAGGATCACGGCGATCACGACATAGATGAGCTTGAGCACGCTGTTCCGAGCCTGCGCGTCCTCGATCGGGAGCACGATCAATGGCGGGATGCCGTTGATGCCGATGCCGCGGCCGAACAGCGGGACGACTCCCATGAGCGCCTGCACCAGCAGGAGGATCGCGATCGTGCCGAACGCGAGGTAGTGACCCCGCAACCGAAGCAGTGGCCAGCCGATCAGCGCTGCGACGGCCGCGGTGAAGATCGGTGCGCACACCAGGGCCAGCAGGGGCGGCAGGTGCCACTGCACCGTGAAGACTCCGACGGTGAGAGCGCCCACCGCGACGAAGGCGCCCTGGCCAAGAGCGGCCTGGCCCGCATACCCCATGAACAGGGAGAGGCCGACGACGACTATCGCGGACATGAGCAGCTGCATATAGAAGGTGAGCTCCGGCAGCAGCAGCGGGATCACGAGGGCCACAATCGTGACCGCTGCAATCTCCGGATAAGGCGACCGTGCGCGCACTCGCGCTAGGACGTTCACTTGGCCTCCTCCTGAGCGTTGAGTGCTCGAGCTCGCACGATCAGAATCACCAGCATCAGGATGAGCGAAACCTGGGTCTGGAAGGACCCCACTCCGTAGCCCTGCAGCAGCTGCCCGACGACTCCGAGGAAGAGCCCACCCAGCAGGGTGAGCCACGGGCTCGACAGGTTTCCGAAAACTGCGGCCGTGAACCCGCTGATGGCGAGAGGGATGTCCTGGTACGGCGAGATCTGCTGGCTCGGCGCGATGAGCACGCCGGCGATGCCGCCGAGAAGGCCACCGATGGCGAAGGCGGCGAGTCCCATGCGCCTGTAGTTGATGCCGACGAGCTGTGCCGCGCGCCGGTTGCTTGCCGTCGCGGTCATCGCACGCCCGACATCCGTTCGCTCGAAGAACAGACCCAGGATGCCGAACACGACGAGCGCGATGGGCACGACGAGCAGACGCTGCCACTCGGTGTTCGCGCCGAGGATGTTCACGGACCCGGAGAGGATCGGCACGGAGGGCGCCGGGTTCTGGCCGAAGAGCAGAATGTTGATCGCGAGCCCGACGAAGACCAGCCCGAGGGTGATGAGCAGCGCGACGAAAGGTGGAGTGTCGCGCCGGGCGAGAACCACCGCGCCGACACCAAGACCGGCGGCTCCCGCCACCAGTACCGCGAGCAGCTCACCGACGCCGTGGGGCATGCCGCTCGTGATGAGTTTCGAGGCGAGCATGCCCGCGAGCACAGCGTAGGTGCCCTGCGCGAAGTTGACGACGTGCGTCACGCGATGGACGATGACGAACCCGGACCCGACCAGGGCATAGGCAGCACCCACGCCCAGTCCCGAGATGACGAAGGTGATGAAGAGGGTCACTGGGCGGTTCCTCGCTTCTCAAATCCGCCGAAGTACGCGGCAGTCAGCGCCGGGTCTTCGCGAAGGGTGGCTGTGTCACCGCTGGCGACGATCCGTCCCGCCTCGATCACGTACGCTCGCGCGCACAGGTCGAAGGCGAGGTCGACCTCCTGCTCGATCAGAAGCACGGTCGTTCCCCGCTCAGCATTGATGCGGCGCAGGTGCTCGACCAGCTTCTCTGAAATGAGCGGCGCCAGGCCGAGCGAGAGCTCGTCAATCAGCAGGAGGTCAGGGTTCGCCATGAGCGCGCGCCCGATTGCGACCATCTGCTGCTGCCCGCCAGAAAGCGAACCGGCGCGCTGCTTGCGGAGCGGCACGAGCTCGGGCAGCACGTCGTAGATGGCGTCGGTATCGCGCTTGCCTCGGCCGAGGCTCCACGCGCCCAACCGCAGGTTGTCGTCGACGCTCAGGTCGGGGAACATCTGCCGACCCTCCGGAACCTGTGCGGTGCGGCCGGCCAGTTCGATGGTGCCCGATGCCGGATGGATCATCCCGCTGATCGTATTGACCAGGCTCGACTTACCCGCGCCGTTGGGGCCGACGAGCGCCACCATCTCGCCTTCGGCGATGTCGAGGCTGACGCCGTCGACGGCGGTCGCCGCGCCGTAGCGCACGACGAGGTCAGCGATGTGCAGCATGACTCTCCTTGGTGCCCAGGTAGGCATCGATGACGCGCTGATTCTGTCGGATCTCCTCGGGCGAGCCATCCGCGATGACCGAGCCGAGATCGAGAACGGTGATGCGATCGGACAGCCGCATCACGAGTCCAACGTCGTGCTCGATGAGCAGCACGGTCATGCCCGTGGCGGCGAGTTCGCGGATCAGTTCCTCCAGCTCGCTTCGCTCCCCGGCACGAAGCCCGGATGCCGGCTCGTCGAGCAGCAGTAACTTCGGCTGCCCCACGAGAGCCCGAGCGAACTGCACCCGGCGCTGGACCCCGAGCGGCAGCTGGCCGGGATCGCGATCGGCCCAGGACTCGAGACCCACACGCCGCAGCGCCTCGTGGGAGTCATCGTAGATCTCCTGCTCCTCGCGTCGCTGTGCGGGCGTGCGCAGGGCCGCGGCAAAGATCCCCGCCCTCGTGCGTCCCGTTGCACCGACTGCGACGTTCTCCAGCACGCTCAGCTCGGGAAAGAGCCGGGCGCCCTGGAAGACGATCGCGATACCGCGCTTCGCCCTGCGATGGGGCGGAAGCCGGTCGATTCGATCGCCGTCCAGGTACACGTGGCCGGCATCCGGGCGAAGGTGTCCGCTGATCAGACCAAACAGTGTGGACTTGCCCGCACCGTTCGGCCCGATCACTCCTCGGAGTTCGCCTGGAGCAACCTCGAGGCTGACATCGTTGGTGGCCGCCACGCCGCCGAACGCCAACCGGAGATGATCGGCGACCAGCAGTGGGCGAGTGCCTTCTTCGCCTGCCACGGCGCAGCTACTTCAGGAGTTCTTTGAACTTGGCCACCGAGTAGTCCGTCGCGAGGAAGTTTCCATCCTTGATCGAGTCAATGGCGATCCAGTCCGGCGTGAGACCGACGTGATCCTTGGCCGAGTACTTGGTCTGGCCCGTGTAGGTCAGGATGTCGAGCCCCTCGATCGCGTCGCGCAGCTTCTTGTGATCGGTGGAACCCGCAGCCTTGACGCCGGCCGACAGAACCTGGATGGCCTTCGCTGCCTCGAACGCGAACTGGGGCGGGTACGAGTACTGATCGTTTCCGAGGGTCGACCAGCGCTTCGCGAAGTCGGCAACCATCGTCTTCAGGTCGCTGTCGGGCAGCTGAGGTCCGACGACGGCGATGTTGCTGCTCAAGTGCACGCCGTTCGTTGAAGCAACGGGCTTTCCGTCCTTGTACGAGTACAGGTTGGAGGCCTGCGACGCGGTCATGAACAGCTGCGTCTTGCTGTTTGCCGCCGCGGCTGCCCACTGGGCGGTGATGATCGACGGCGTCGGACCGGAGCCCCAGACCCAGAACGCGTCCGCACCACTGGCGAGAACATTCTGGATGAGCGGCGTGAAGTCGGTGGTCGCCGGGTCGAAGCCCTGCGAGAACACGGTGCTGATGCCGTACTTGGGACCGAACTTGGCCAGCGAGTCCTGGCCATCCTGTCCATAGGCGTCGCCATCAATGAAGGCGATCGCGACCTTCTTGAGACCCTCGTCCTTGAAGTACTTGATCTGCGCCTCGGCGTTCACTGCTCCCGTGGTGGGGATGACGAAGTCCCACGGGTTCGAGCCGTCAGCGAAGGCGTTGACGGGACCGAGAGCGAGCGTCGGGATCTCGTACTGGAGCGCCGAGGGGCCGACGGCCTGAGAGTTGGCGGTGCGAGACGACGAAATCATCGCGTCGTACTTGCCCGTCTCAGCGAGCTCGTTGTAGAGCTGCACCGAGACCGTCGGGTCGCTCGTGTCGTCGCGGAAGGTGAGCTTGATCTGGCGGCCATTGACGCCGCCCGCCTCGTTGACCTTGTCGACCTCGAGCTTGAGCGCTGCGGTCTGCGGAGCGCCGAGGATCGTGTACGGACCGGACTGGGGAAGGATGACTCCCACCTGAATCGGAGACTTATCTTTGGCTGAAGGCGCTGTGGCTCCGCCACCTCCGGTGACGCTGCATCCTGAGAGGACGAGCATGGCTGCGGCTGTGGCCGCTAGTGCGATCTTCTTCATGCAAAACACTCCACATTCTTCGTTGAACTATGGTGGCGGGAAACTCAGGGATACTGAATATCAGGATTCCTGTGTATTGAGATCATTGCCTCGACCTGGGGGCGGTGTCAAGGGCGGCGGCGAGCAGCTGATTCGATCCATTGCCCGCCTAACGTCTCTTCGTTGAGATGATGCAATTCGACGACGGAGCCGCCGAGGTGTGTCTCAGGTTACCTGAAACACCACGAAGCGGCAAGCCTTTTTGGAAAGCCCCGCGTCAGCGAACGAAAGCGCTCAGCCCGGTCACCGCGCGCCCCACTATCAGGGTGTTCATCTCGCGCGTTCCCTCGTAGGTGTAGATGGCCTCGGCGTCGGTGAAGAAGCGCGCGACGTCATGGTCGATAACGATTCCGTTGCCGCCGACGATCTCGCGCGCGAGCGCGACGGTCTCGCGCAGGCGGTCCGCGATCCACAGTTTTGCCATGGCGGAGTCCTCGTCGCGTTCCACGCCCTGCTGCCTTCGCTCGGCCAGCCGCACGGCCATTCCGAGCGATGCCGTGATGTTGCCCAGCATCCGGACGAGCTTGTCCTGCACGAGCTGGAAGCCGGCGATGGGACGCCCGAACTGCTGCCGCTCGAGCGCATAGGTGAGAGCGGCCTCGTAGGCGCCTGCCTGCGCGCCCGCCGCGATCCAGCCGATGTCGGGCCGGAGCGTGCGAAACAGCGCCGAGACATCCGCGAAGGATTCGATCTTCTGCAGGCGGTGCGACTCAGGCACGGAGACGTCGACGATCTCGATATCGGAGTTCGTCACGGTGCGAAGCGCGGCCTTACGCTCGATCGTCGTGAGCGTCATCCCCGCGGCGTCCGTGCGGGCCAGAAAGACCTTGACCTGCTCGTCGGCAATATCCCTGGCGAACACGGCGACGTACTCCGAGTGAGCCGCGTTGCCGATCCAGCGCTTGTGGCCATCGAGGATCCAGCGGTCGCCATCCCTCCGCGCGGTCGTCGCGAGTCCGCGCGCGACGTCGGAGCCATGGTCGGGCTCGGTGAGGGCGAAGCATCCTGTCATCTCGAACGCGACGATCGGCGCGTCCCAGGCCGCGACCTGCTCGGGGCTCCCGCCCTGGCGCACGAGCTCGCGGAACATCGCGACCTGGCCGTGGTAGAGCATGCCGGTGCCGACATCCGTGCGCGAGAACTCGAAGTTGCGGAAGCCGTTGTAGAGGGAGCGCGCGCGACCATCCGGCCCCAGGATCGACGGGTCGTCGACGAGTCTGAGGTCACGCAGCGCCGGGCGCAGCTGCACGGGCGACTCCGCCCGCTCCCAGTGCTCGGCGAGCACCGGCCTCAACCGAGTATCGAGAACCTCGCGCAGGGCGCGGAGCTTTGCCACCTCGGCCCCGGTGAGCAGCTCCTCGAATCCATAGAGGTCAGACACCGGATAGAGCGCGGTCATGACAACCCGAGCAACCGCACCGCGTTCTCTTTCAGGATCTTCGGCCGGGCCGCATCCTTGATATCGAGGGCAGCGAAGTCCCCCAGCCATCGCTCCGGCGTGAGGGCCGGATAGTCGGATCCGAAGAGCATCTTGTCTTGCAGGATGGTGCCGGCCTGGCGCACGAGCGCCGGTGAGAAGTACTTTGGCGACCATCCGGAGAGGTCGATGTACACGTTCGCCTTGTGCGTGGCCATCGCGAGAGCCTCGTCCTGCCACGGCACGGACGGGTGGGCGAGGATGATCGTGAGACCGGGGAAGTCGGCGGCGACGTCATCGAGCAGGATCGGGTTCGAGTAGCGCAGCTTGAGGCCGTAGCCACCGGGGAGCCCGGCACCCACGCCCGTCTGCCCCGTGTGCACAACGATCGGCACTCCAAGCTGCTCGATCGCCGCCCACAGCGGCTTGAACTCGTCTGCGGAGGGGTCGAAGCCCTGCAGGGTGGGGTGGAACTTGAAGCCGCACACGCCGTGGTCGTTGACGAGCCTGGTCGCGAGGTCGATCGCATCCGCGCCGGTGCGCGGGTCGACGCTGCCGAAGGGAATCAGAACATCCGGATGCCGTGCGGCACCCTCGGCGATCTCCACGCTGCTGTTCGGCTCGACGCCGGTCTGCGTGCGCGCGTCCACCGTGAAGACGACCGCGGCCATCGACTGCTCGCGGTAGTAGTCCGCGAGTTCGTCCACAGACAGTGCCCGCGGCGAGTGGCCGAAGTAGGCGTCCATGGCGTCCAGGAGGTCATCCGGCAGTGCGCGGCGACCGGTCGAGTCGAACTGCACGTGCACGTGCGTGTCGATCGCGGTAATGCTGTCGGGGTTTACTGCAGTTTCATAGCGCGTCACGCCGATACTCCATCCTCGAGGGTGCGTTGCCGAAGCTTGGCGAGGTCGACTTTACCTGTGCCGGTGCGCTCCAGATCGCGCAGGACGAGAACCCTGCGCGGCTTCTTGTAGCCGGCAAGTTCCGCGCCGACGTGGGCAACGAGGGCCGCAACATCGAAGGATGCCGGGTCTGCGACAGCGACCGCGGCCGAGACCAGCTCGCCCCAGCGCGCATCCGGAACACCGAACACCGTGGTGTCCGCGACGCCTGGAAAACGCAGGATCGACTCCTCGACCTCGGCCGGATAGATCTTCTCGCCGCCGGAGTTCACGACGGTGGCACCGCGGCCGAGCAGTTCGATGCGGCCCTCGTCGTCGACGATCCGCACGAGGTCGCCGGGGATGATGTGCCGCTTACCGCGGATCTCGACGAAGTTCGCGGCCGTCTTCTCGGCATCCTTGTAGTACCCCTTGGGCATGCCGCCGGTGAAGGCGATCTTGCCGACCGAGCCGGGGATCCCCTGCACCTCGTCCTGGTTCTCGTCGAGCACGACGGTTCCCGGGGTGAGCTGGAACAGCGCGGGAACTTCGTCGGCCGAGCGGGTGATACCGAGCCCGACCGCCCCACCCTCGGTCGAGGCGAGGATGTCGGTGATGATGAGGTTGGGCGCGAGGGCATGCAGCTGCTGCTTCGTCGAGTCGCTGAAGCGCATGCCCGAGGAGAGCACCGAGGTGAGGTGGGGCAGCTCCGTGATTCCCGCCGCCTCCGCTGCCTCGAGCAGCGGGATCGCGATCGCATCGCCCGCCACCGCAACCCGCGTGACGCCCTCATCGACGATCGCGCGAATGGCCTGATGCGGGTCGAAGCGAGCCGTCGGAAGCACGACGACCGTGCCGCCGACCAGCAGCGCATTGATCACCGTGGTGAGCGCGGTGCCGTGCATGTACGGCGAGAGTGCGAGGGCGACCATGTGCCTCGCCTTCGGTCCAGTGGCAAGCCGCACGACGTCATCCGCGTTCTCGGGCAGCGGCAAACCGGCCGTGACGTAGGCGTTATGCACCTGCATCGTCAGCATCTGCTGCACACTCCAGACGGCGGCCCTGGGCTTGCCCGTGGTGCCACCGGTGTACATGAAGAAGTCGCTGTCGACCGGATTCTCATAGGGCAGGGGTTCGCGACTCGCGTACTCGGCGAAGTCGAGCGCTCCCGGCAGCAGCGGGGCGTCGACGTCCTGCACCTGCAGGAGCGCGATCGGGCGGTCGAGCACCTCGACCGCCTCGGCCACGACCTCCGCGAGGCTCGCGGCGTAGACGAGCACCGTGGAGTCCGAATCGTCGAGCAGGGCCGCCACCTCGCGAGCGCGATAGCGGAAGTTCAGCGAGACCGGCACGACACCGACCCTGATGGAGCCCGCGAAGGTGACGAGCCACTCCGGCTGGTTGTGCAGCAGAATGGACACCTTGTCATCGCGACCGATGCCGAGCTCCGCCAGCAGTGCGGCGAACTTCGCGCCGGCCTCATCGAACGCGGCCCGGCTGAGCGTGCCCTCCCCCACCGTGACGACCGCGGGCTCGTCGGGTTCCTCAAGCGCGATGCGGTGCCACAGGTCGGCGTAGTGCCCGTCCATCGCGCTCAGTCCAGCGGAGCGAAGGTCGGACCGGAGTGCTGCGCGTGCGGCGCGAGCTCACTGTTCCACACGTCGCGGATGCCCTCGGCGCTCCAGCCGCCGTCGGCATCCCGGGTCTCGAGCACCGAGGGGTGCGCGTAGAGGGTGAGGCGGTCGCCGCCGAGTCCGATCGCCTGGCCGGTGACCGAGGCGGAGTCTGCGGACGAGAGCCAGACGATGAGCGCGGCCACGTCATCCGGGGAACCGAGCGCGTGCTCGCGCCGTACGATCGGCGGCAGCGGCTCGCCTGCGAGGAACTTCTCGTAGACCTCGGCGTAGATCGGCATGGTGCCCGTCATCGCGGTCATGGCGGTGGGGATGACCGCGTTCACGGTGACCTCCGCTCGAGCGAGTTCGAGCGACCAGGTGCGCGCCATCGCGACGATGCCGGCCTTGCAGGCCGCGTAGGCCGTCTGCCCGAAGCTGCCGAACTGCCCGGCGGGCGAGCCGATGAGGATGATGCGCCCGCCCTCGCCCGCTTCCTTGAAGTGCACGGCCGCCGCGCGACCGCAGGTGAAGGCGCCGCGCAAGTGGGTGGCGACGACCAGGTCGAAGTCGTCGTCGCTCATCTTCCACATGACCCGGTCGCGCAGCACTCCCGCGTTGGCGATCATGACATCGAGCCTGCCGAACTCGGCGACGGCGGTGGAGACGAGGAGGTCGGCGGTCTCGGAGGAGCCGACCGCGGCGACGACCACTGCGGCCCGACCGCCTGCCGAACGCACGAGCTGCGCGGTCTCTTCGGCGGCATCCGCGTCGACGTCGTTCACGACCACGGCGGCGCCGGCGCTCGCGAGTGCAACCGCATAGGAGCGGCCGAGGCCTCGACCGCTGCCCGTGACGACCGCGACGCGACCGCTGAGGTCGATGGGAGCGCCCTCTGCGGCGCTCACCGGTAGTACCTCAGCACCATGTCGACGACGCAGGCGGGCTTTGCGCCGCCCTCGATCTCGAAGGTCACGCGCGGAGCCACCTGGAAGCCGCCCGCGACCTCGTCGACCGAGAGAACCTCGCCGACGACGCGAATGCGGGAGCCCACGAGCACCGGGGCCGGGAAACGCAGACGGTCGATCCCGTAGTTGATGCCGACGCTCATCCCGGTGACCTCGAACACCTCGGCCATGAGCGGCACAACAAGGCTGAGCGTGAGATAACCGTGCACGATGGTGCCGCCGAACGGTGTCGACGCGGCGAAGACCGGATCGAGGTGCACGGGGTTCTTGTCGCCGGAGAGTTCGGCGAAGGCCGCCACCTCCTCCTGGGTGATCGTCCTCCACGACGAAGGTCCGAACGATCGCCCCACCACCGTGGGAAGCTCTTCGATCGGGACGGTCAGACTATCCTCAGTTGTCGAGGTCATGCGTCAACTCCTCTGCGCCATTGCAATAAGACTATGATTCAGGCTACCTGAAACACTGCCACAAGTCGAGACGGCTCGACCGAGTCGCCTTTCTCATGAACGGACCAGGCATGACCAACCCCCGCACGGGGTACCCAGAGGGGTACCTCATCTATCTCGTCAAGCAGGTCGAGTCCGGCCTGCGGCGGCCATTCGACGAGTACATTGCGGAGCAGGGCATCTCCACCGGGGGTTATACGGCGCTCACCGTGCTGCAGAGCAGGCCCGGCATCACTTCGTCGGAACTGGCCCGACGTTCCTTTGTTCGCGCGCAGACGATGGCCGAGACCGTGACCGGGCTCATCGATGCCGGCTTCGTCCGTCGCGAGAAGGATCCTGGCCACGGGCGGCAGTTCCTGCTCTACATCACCGAACTCGGCACGGAACGCGTCGCGGCGCTCGCGCCGGATGTCATGCGGCTTGAGTCGCAGATGACGCAGGCCCTCGGTGATGGCGAGACTGTGGAGCTGGTGCGCGTTCTGCGTGCGTGTCGGGACGCGCTCGTGGAATTGTCGCGCACCCCGTCCGACGTGAGTGCGGTCGACGCCTAGCGCACCGGTGCCACCCGCTGTGCGGCGGTGACGACGGTCACAACGACGACCAGGTGCATGAGCGCGAGCGCGAGCACCGCGGCGGGCCGTGCGGCACGCGAGCGCACGGCGCGCCATCCGAGGTATGCGAGCGCGTAGGCGATCAGGCTCAGTGGGGCGAACGTCGTACCGCCCCGCCGCGCCTACTCCCGCGAGAGCACGGGCGGATACGGCGGCTAACTCGTGACGAGGACTCCGCCGCGGTATCCTCGACCAACCTGGTCGGAGCTGTGATCAAAGGGGAACACGGAATATGAGGTCCGTCGAAAGCGACTGGTCGAACGACGCCACTCTTCGGGCGATCGTGGAGTGCATGCTGCCGGCCGACGGCTTCCCCTCCGGCACCGAGGCGGGAGTCGTCGAGTTCATCGCCGGCCAATTCGTCACAGACCGCAGCGATCGGATGCGCGCCCTCGCCGCCGCCATCGACGCGATCGGCGCCGAAGCGAGCGCCACGCGGGGCGTTCCGTTCGAGCGGATGGCGCAGCCCGAGCAGGACGAGCTTCTGCGCACCCTCGCCTCGGGAGACGGGCTCGTTGAGGCCATCGACCTGCTCGCGCTGCTCTGCGCCGAGGGCTACTACGCGGCGCGAGGCGCAGACGGTTCCGGCCCGGCAGGCTGGGCGGCGACCGGATTCCGCGTGCTGCCCGCAGGGGCCGAGTGGCCTGGTCCCGAGGAGGTGGTTGCGCCGACCATCGCCTTTGACGAGGCGGCCGAGCGCTACGACGCCGTGATCGTCGGAGCCGGCGCAGGCGGCGCGGCGGCGGCGCAGGTGCTCGCGGAGGCCGGCATGTCGGTGCTGCTCGTCGAGCGCGGCGAGTCCCTTTCGTCCGAGGAACTGCCGCTCGACCTGCTCCGCAGCGAGCGTTCCATCTCGGGCCTGCCGACGAGAACGGGCGCGGATCCGATGGGTGACCCCCGGGTGATCGAAACGTCCACGGGAAGGCAGACCGTGTATCCGCCCGACCCGCGTTGGAGCGCGAACGCGATGGCCGTCGGCGGCGGCACCCGCGTGTTCGGCGCGCAGACCTGGCGCTTCAGCCCCGAGGACTTCCGGATGGCGTCGACCTACGGCGTTCCCGACGGCAGCTCACTCGCCGACTGGCCGATCTCCTACGACGACCTCGAGCCCTGGTATGACAGAGCCGAGCGGGAACTCGGAGTGTCGGGCGAGCAGGGGCACGATCGTTTCGCCGGCCCTCGCGCCCGGGACTACCCGATGCCGCCGCAGGCGCAGACCCTGGATGGCTCGGTGCTGGCCACGGGTGCCGTTCGGCTCGGGATGCGCACGGGCCCGGTGCCGCTCGCCATCAATTCGGTGCCGCACAACGGCAGGCCCGCGTGTGTGCGGTGCGCGCTCTGCGTCGGATACGCCTGCCACGCGGCGGCGAAGAACGGCTCGTTCAACACCGCGCTCCCCCGCGCGATCACCACCGGCCGCTGCGCCATGCTGACGCGGGTGACCGCCGAGCGCATCCTCACCGATGCGGCGGGCGCCGCGGTGGGCGTGAGCGTGGTCGCGCTCGTCGCGGGCGAGGTGCGCCGCCGTGAGGTGTTCGCCGATCGGATCGTCGTCGCCGCGGGCGCCATCGAAACCGCCCGGCTGCTGCTCAACAGCGCACACGGTCGCGAGCCGGATGGCCTCGGCAACGCGCACGACCAGGTGGGACGCAACCTGCAGGCCCATGTCTACGCGGGGGCCGTCTCGCTCTTCGACGAGGTCGTGCAGGACGGTCTCGGGCCTGGCCCGTCGATCTCCTCCACCGACTTCCGCCACAACGTCCCGGGAATCATCGGCGGCGGCATGATCGCCAACGACTTCGTGCCCACGCCGCTCAACGTCTGGCACACGCTCTCGACGCTCGGCGTGATCGACCGCTTCGGCGCCGACAGCAAGCGCGGCATGCGCGAGCTGTTGTCGAGGATGCTGATGGTCTTCGGCCCCGTCCAGGAGATCCCGAACCCCGAGTCGCGCGTGCGCGTGGACCCGGAGGTGCGCGACCGCTTCGGTTCGCCCGTCGCGCTCCTGAGCGGCGACATCCACCCAGAAGACCGCCGCGCCGCGAACATGCTCGCCGACCGCGCCGCCGAGTGGCTCGAGGCGAGCGGTGCCGCTCGCGTGTTCCGGATGAACGCGGACGAGCGTCCGGAGGGACCGAGCGGTGGCCAGCATCAGGCCGGCACCTGCCGCATGGGTGACGACCCGAGCACCTCCGTGACCGACCGCTGGGGTCGCGTCTGGGGACATCCGAATGTGCTGATCGCCGACGGCTCGGTGCACGTGACCAACGGCGGCGTGAACCCCGTGCTCACGATCATGGCGCTGGCCTACCGCAACGCGACGAAGCTCGCGGAGGAGTGGCGCGCCGAGGCCGGCTAGTGTCCCCCGGCATGGTCCATGCTCATCGACGGTTCGCCCCCATCGGCGGTGATGACGTATTGGGCCATCATCCCCTGGTCCTCGTGCCAGAGCAGGTGGCAGTGATACATGTACGGAGTCGTCGGGTCGACGAATCCACTGAACGGTACGAGCAGTTCGGCGACGCCGCGCGGCGGAATGAACACCGTGTCCTTCCGACCCGAGTCCTTCGCCTGCGACGGCCGAGCATTCATCGAGTGCACGTGAAACTGGGTGCCGTGGATGTGGAAGTTGTGCGCGCGGCTCGAGGTGTTGGTCACGATCCAGCTCTCGACCGCTCCCGCGGCCACGACCGTGTCGATGCGGCTCATGTCCATGGTGCGACCGTTGATGGTCGTATCGCCGAGCGTGAAATGTCGAGTGACCACGACATCCGTGCGTGAAGGCGGCGTGACCGCGCGGAGCGACCGGGGAACGGCGATGCCTTGATCACTTGTCGCAGCACCCGTGATGCGCAGGATATCGAGATGGTCCTCCGCGCCCGAATAGATGTTGTCGCCCGCGCTCATCCCGAGGTCGTACGGGGCTGAGCGCAACACGATGTCGGCGTCCTTTGGAACGCGCACGAGGATCTCGGCGCGCTCAGCGGGCGAGAGCAGGAGCGAGTTCAGCGATCTGGGTGTCGCGAGCAGGCCTCCGTCTGTGCCGACGAGCATGAACGTGTCTCCGGTCGAGAGTTCAAGGTTGTAGCAACGCGCGGTCGATGCGTTGAGGATGCGGAATCGCACGAGGGTCGTGGTGGCACTGAACCGAGCATGGTGGGTGCCGTTGACTACGACGGTGTTGCCTAGCCGGCCGATCGGTGACTGGGTCGGCGTTCCCGCCTGCGTTCCGCCGGGCACGACTGTCACGTCCTGCAGGATGAGCGGAATGTCGTCGACGCCATACTCGGCGGGCAACCCGGGATCGGAAGCCGGATCATCGACGAGGAAGAGCCCGGCGAGTCCGCGCCCCACCTGCAATTCCGTCTGCCCGTGAGGATGCGGGTGGTACCAGAGCGTCGCTGCGGGCTGGTCGATGCGCCACGCAGCGGTCCAGGTGGCTCCCGGGATGATCGTCTGGTGCGGTGTTCCGTCCTGGCTGGCGGGAAGAATCATCCCGTGCCAATGCGCGGTGGTCGGCAGTTCCATGCGGTTCGTGACGTGAATGCGCACCCGCTCACCCCTCGTGGCGCGAATCGTCGGGCCGAGGTAGACACCGTTGAACCCCATCGTGGCGAAGGAGACCCCGGGAACAAGTTCGGCCGCACCCTGCTGCGCACTGAGTCTGAACACCCGTTCGTCTCCCACGCGCTCCGAGGGAAGCAGCGGCGGAATCGCCAGAGATGACGAGAATGAACTGCCCTCATTGCGCGGAATGCCGTCGGTGATCCACCACCCGCCGACTCCGACGAGCGCAAGACCACCGAGGCCGAGCAGTGCCGTCCGCCGACTGATCCGAACGGGTCCGGGGCCATCCGGTCCGGGGTGCACCGCGGGCGACTCGGTGGCGCTCATGTGTGCGTCGCGGCGGCACGCCGGATGTGCGAGCGCGCGTGATCGACGGCCGGCGCCAGTTCGGCAAACAGGTGGTTCGAGTGCCGCAGCGAACCGATGACGCCGAGCCGATCGAGGAGCTGGAGATGTTGCGGCCGCACCCCCTTGATCAGCACTGTGACGCCGCGCTGCTCGAGAGCGGCGACGAGCTCGCTCAGCGTGTGCGCCCCGGTCGCGTCGATGAGCTGAAGCTGTGACAGCCGCAGAATCACCACCTCGATGCCACCATGGCCCGCGATGCGCTCGAGCAGGCGCTCGGCGGCGCCGAAGAACAGCGAACCATCGATCCGGAAGAGGGCGATCCGTTCATCGCCGGGCTGGGGCTCGCCCGCAAGCTCCTCTCGATGCACGCCGCTCGCGGCGCTGAGTGCCCTCAGAGCGAAGAAGGCGGCGACGGCGATTCCGATGCCGACGGCGACGATGAGGTCGAAGCTCACCGTGATGATCGCGGTGACGACGAAGACGACAGCATCCGATCTCGTGGATCGCACGACCATGCGGACCACTCTCGGTGAGACCATCCTCGCCGCCGTCACCATCAAGACACCCGAGAGCGCTGCAAGCGGAATGATGGCAACGACGGTCGCAGCGAGGTAGACCACGAACAGCAGGGCGAGGGCGTGGACGACGGCCGCAAGTCGGGTTCGCGCGCCCGAACGCAGGTTGACGGCGGTGCGCGCGATCGCGCCGGTCGCAGGCATACCGCCAAAGAACCCCGAGACGATCGAGGCCAGGCCCTGACCGACCAACTCGCGATCCGCGTTGTACGGCCCGGTATCCGCCATCGACGCGGCCACCCTGGCGGACAGCAGGGACTCGATCGCGGCCAGAGCGGCCACGGCGAAAGCCGGACCCGCGAGCGCGGCGAGGCCACCCAGGTCCGCCCAGGGCAGGGATGGCGCGGGCAACGAGTGCGGCAACTCCCCGATCGTCGCGAGGGGAAGTACCAGGAGCGCGGCTGCCGTGGTCACGACGACGATCGCGATGAAGGATGCGGGAAGGCGCCCGCTCACCCGCCCCAGAACCACCATCACGAGAGCCACCGCCGCGACGACGGCGAGGGGAACCAGCGCGATGGGCCAGTCGGCCGCCGCGAGCGATTCAAACGCCGCCACGACCGCATTCGTGCTGCGGCCCGAACCGCTCACACCGACCGCGGCCGGAACCTGCTGCAGGAAGATGATGATGCCGATGCCGATGGTGAAGCCCTCGATCACCGGCCACGGAATGTAGCTCACGGTGCGGCCGAGACGCAGGACTCCGGCGACGAGCACGATGATGCCGGCGAACACGCTGACGATTGCCACCGCTCCGACACCGTGGCTGGCGACGATCGGCGCGAGCACCACGACCATCGCGCCGGTAGGCCCGGAAACCTGAACATTGGATCCGCCGAAGACCGCGGCGATCAGCCCCGCGACGATCGCCGTGACCAGCCCCGCTTCGGCTCCGGCATCGGAACTGACTCCGAATGCCAGGGCCAGCGGCAACGCGACGATGCCGACCGTGACACCCGCGATCACATCGCCGCGCCAACTGGAACGGAGTCCGCGGTAGTCTCCGGCGCTGGGCAGGAGGGCGCTGAGAGAGGCGCGGGCGGGCGGGCTCATGGAGCGCTGGGGATGGCGGGCAGGTCCCGCACCGAGGTGAGCTGTTCCTGGGACACGCTGAGCACCTCGGAGAGCAGTTGCCGGGCGACCCGCAGCAATTCTGCGACCTGGGGGAAAGCGAGGCGGTAGTAGACGACGCTCGCCCTGCGCTCGGACAGGACCAGCCGGTATCGGCGCAGCACACCGAGATGCTGCGAGAGGTGCGAGGCCTCGAGACCGGTGTCCGCGAGCATCTGCGCGACCGAGGCCTCATCGCAGGCAGACAGGATCTCCAGAATGCGGATGCGATACGGATGAGCGAGCCCCTTGAACAGGTTCGCTTTGATCTCGTAGAGCGGTCGCTCCTTGTCACCGAGCACGGTCACACCTCACGCTCCTCGCCTCGTGTTCGTCGAATGAATAGATGGAATGATGAATCCATCATATCGGACGGGACAGAACACGACGAAGCGCAGCCGCAGCGGGGACGTGTCACGGCGTCGAGTGTCGCGGCACGCAAGTGTCGCGGCGCCGAGTCACAGAGGCAGGCGCGCTGTCACGAGAGAAGCGCTGGGTGGACCCTAGGAGATTCGAACTCCTGACCTCCTCGATGCGAACGAGGCGCGCTACCAACTGCGCCAAGGGCCCTAGTGCGTAGCTACGTTATCACGCGCGCGGGGGCGAGATTTGACGTTCCGGTCAACCCGCTGCGGATGCACGGCGGCGTTGCAGCACGGCATCCAGATCGGTTGTCACCGACTCGACCTCGTCGAGGTAGCCCATGCGGGCGAAACGGCTCGGGGCTGCGGGCGCGGCGGCCGGACGGATGATCGGGGTCACCTCGGGAGACTCGTGAGCCTCACGAAGGCGGCGCTCGGCTGCGGCGGCCGCGTCGCGGAGTTCGGCAGCGGCATCCAGCGAGGTCTCGAGAGCACGGTCGGGCTGCGGACGCGAGAGGTAGAGCGGCTTCGGCAGCGGCACGGGAGTCCAGCTTGAGTTGCGCAGCGGTTCGGCCGGCGGCTCCTGCAGCTTCACCGTGACGCGCACGGGTTCGCTGCGCACGCGCATGCCGCGGGCGAGCTCGGCCCTGGCGCGAGCGACGGCGGACATCTGGCCGAGCATGGCCAGAGCGCCGAGCGCGACGACGGATGCCGAGGCGAGCAACAGCCAGCTGCCTGCCATCAGCGGCGCCACGCCGAAGCCCGCGGTGACGAGTGCGGCGAGGAGCACGAGCGAGGTGAGGGCCCTGGACCTGCGGAGCCGGCGGGACGCGGTCGAGCCGGGGGCGACATCCGCTGACAGTGCGGGGAGGCGCGCCGCGAGCTGGCGCGTCGCGGCGCGATCGGCGGCGGCGAGTTCTGCTCGGGCAGCGGCGGCCTCGCGCACCTGCTGCGCGCGCAGCAGCTTCTCCTGGGCCGCGGCGCTTCGGGCCGAGGTCTCGGCGCGCACCTGCTCGGGCAGCTCCGCTGTCTCGGCCATGATCCTCAGCGTCTGCTGCAGTCGCACCGCGTTGCGCTCTGTCGCCAGATACTCGCGGCGGCGGAACCAGGTGGGCACGAGGTAGGCGAGCCAGAGCAGCGCGGCGAGCGCAATGACGATGCTCGAACCGAATCCATCTACTCCCATGCACCTAAGGTACGAGGCCGTAGCGCTTATCGGCCGCCGCGCGGAGGGTGTGTCCGCACCCGACCGCCCCTCATTCCCGACGCGAGATGCCAGTCGTGGGGGTTATTCCCGCGCCATGGCACCCACAACTGGCATCTCACGGCCATAGGCCGGGCCCGAGAGCGGGCGTAGCCTGTGCGCATGCGTCCGGATGCGGCCCCTCGGACGGCGGGGAAATCGACAACCCTCCGCCGCCTCGCCCAGCCCTGGACGCTCATCCTCGTCACCACCGGACTCTTCCAACTCTTCCGCGGCGCCCCGATCGACGCGGCATTCTTCCTCTGCATCGCAGCCCTCCTGCTGGCGGATGCCCTGGGCTGGCTTCGCGTGTCCGGCGCAGCGAGGCCACGCGCGGCCTGGCTCCTCGCCGCGGGCATCCCGCTCACGATCGCTCTCGTGCTCGCCCCGCGCCACAGCGTCGTCGAGGGGATCATCGTCTCCGCGATCGGCCTGACGGTGCTGGTCTTCGCGTGGGGATCGGCCGCTGGCCCAACCGGCACCACGACCGAGGTCACGAGCACGCCCCGCACCACGATGTCCCCGGCCGTGCGACGAGCGGCGATCCTGTGGAGCACCGTGGGCGTGGTCTGCTGCCTGTGGGAGGTCACCTCGTTCCTGCTCGGCCTGCCGTCCCCTGCGGCGGCGAACGCTCATCCGAGCATCTCGGAGCTCTTCGATCCGATGCTCGACAGCTTCGAGGGACGAGCCGCTTTCACGGTGCTCTGGCTGCTTCTCGGGGTCTCCCTGCTGCGACGGCGGGGCCGACGATGAGAGACATCACTATCGCGGGATTCCTCGTCTGCGCCGTCGCCGCCGTCGTGCTTGAGCTGCTCGCCCGACGGAGGCCCGACGACCTCGCGCCCGTGGGCACCCTCCTCGAGCGGGTGATGGCGACCCGCTCGGCCCGCATCGGCATCCTGTTGTTCTGGTGGTGGCTCGGTTGGCACTTCCTCGTCGGCCAGACTGTGTGAAGCCCGTTCGACCCGCGAGATGCCACTTGTGGGGGTTATTCCCGCGCCATGGCACCCACAACTGGCATCTCGCATGAGTCAACGGGGCCGGGATAGCGCGGCGGGAATAGGGGGCAACGCGCGTACGCTGAACGGATCATGAAGCGCATCGGGTTCCTCTCCTTCGGCCACTGGCAGCCCTCCCCCGGAGCGCAGGCGCGAACCGCGAGCGACGCCTTGCTGCAGACCATCGACCTCGCGGTTGCCGCCGAGGAGCTCGGCATCGACGGCGCCTACGTGCGCGTGCATCACTTCGCGCGGCAGCTCGCCTCGCCCTTCCCGCTGCTGGCGGCCATCGCAGCCCGCACGAGCCGCATTGAGATGGGCACCGGCGTGATCGACATGCGCTACGAGAACCCGCTCTACATGGCGGAAGAGGCCGCGGCCACCGACCTCATCAGCGGCGGTCGACTGCAGCTCGGAGTGAGCCGCGGATCACCCGAGACCGCCCTGCGCGGCTACGAGTCGTTCGGCCACGTGCCCGATGCGGGCTCCGACGACAGCAGAACGGATGCCGACATGGCCCGCGCACACACCGCGCTGTTCCGTGCGGCGATCGCCGGTGCAGGCGTCGCCAACGCCAACCCGCAGATGACCGGCATGTCGGGCGCGCTCGCAATCCAGCCGCGTTCGGAGACCCTGTCCCAGCGCATCTGGTGGGGCGCGGGAAGCCGCGCAACCGCGGTCTGGACGGCCGAGCAGGGCATGAACCTCATGAGCTCGACACTGCTCACCGAAGACACGGGGGTGCCATTCGACGAGCTTCAGGCCGAGCAGATCGGCCTGTTCCGCGACACCTGGGCGAGCGCGGGCCACGACTTCGAGCCCCGGGTGTCGGTAAGCCGCAGCATCCTGCCGATCACGACCGAGGTCGACCGGGAGTACTTCGGCGGAATGGCCGACGGCGAGCGCAGCGACCAGGTCGGCTACATCGACGGCGGCATCGCGCGCTTCGGCAAGACCTATGTCGGTGAGCCCGATGCGATCGTCGAGGAACTGCTGAAGGATGCCGCGGTCGCATCCGCAGACACGGTGTTGCTCACGGTGCCCAACCAGCTCGGCGTCGAGTACAACACACACCTGCTCGAGACCATCGTGCGGGATATCGCACCGGCGCTCGGCTGGCGCTGAGCATAGACCTCGCGCTCGGGTGATTCCGAACCGTTCCCCACGCTCGGCGTGCCCGAAGATAGAGCGGTGGAAACCATCACCGTTCGCCCGATACGCGACCACGAGTGGCGCGAGGTTCGCGCGCTGCGACTGCAGGCCCTGCACGATGACGCCGCCACCATCGCCTTCGTAGACACCGTCGACGAAGCATTGTCGCGACCAGACGAGTTCTGGCAGCAGCGCACCAGTGCCGCGTCCGCAGACGCTGGGCCGGATGCGGAGGCCCGCCAGTTCGTCGCCGTCACGGAGGGCCGCGCCTGGGTCGGCACCGTAAGGTGCTCATCGAGCACGCCGGCGAGCGAGACTTCGAAGGACAGGAGGTCAAAACCTCGGGGGGAATGGTCGTCGGCGTCTATCTTGACCCGGAGTTCCGCGGCACAGGCACCATCGATCGCCTCCTCACAGGAGCACTCGCCTGGGTTGGTGAGCGCGGCCTGCACCGTGCGCGGCTCTACGTGCACTCCGATAACCTGCGCGCGCAAAGGGCCTACGAGCGGGTGGGGTTCCGCGCAACGGGCCTGACGATTGCGGGGTCGACCGGCCGCGAGAGTGAACTGGCTCGAGACCTCTGACCTCCTCACCGACTCGCGCCAGCGACAACGTCACCTTCACCACGCCACCGCCAAGCGCAGCCCGCCGCGCGACCGAGTACGGAGATCGAGCTTCATCAGTCGCGTGCACCCCGATAGCCGACGAGCCAGCTCGGCTCGATGCGGTACATGCGGATGTCGTCGCCCCAGGTGGTGGGATCGGTTCCGTAGTGCTTCGTCCAGTGCTCAATCGTCTCGGCCCAGTCGGCGTCGCTCGGGGTCAGCCGCACGGCCGTGCCGTGGCAGAACACAGCGAGCCGTTCACCGTCGATGTGCGCCGCGCTCACCGCAGGCCGTGCGGCGAGGTGCCGCGCCTTCGCGGCACCGCCATCCGTTCCGAAGGTCCAGCTGCCGTGCAGAAAGTGACCGTCGACGGCGCTCACGCGCGGCTCGCCCTTCGCCGTGACCGTGGCGAGGCTCAGCACCTTCATGCCGGTCAGGGAATCCACGACATCCTGCGCTCGCATGACGTGCTCGCCCGTGATGATCTCGCGAAGATGGTTCGTACCACCTGCGCGTGACACGTCGATGAGCGCGTCCAGCGCGGCGATCTCGCCTTCGGTCTCGTACATGACTGGAGCCTAAGCCGAGCGTCGGACATCGCTTCGACAGGCTCAGCGAACGTGAGCGCTTCGACAGGCTCAGCGAACGGGTGGCTGCTCAGCGAACGCAGCGACTAGCCGAGCTGCACTCCCGGCACCTGCGCGGCCGCGCGGTCGGCATCCGGAACCGTGCCCGCACCCTCGGGCACCCGGTGGTCCTTCCAGCGGCGCAGCACGCCCATCGGCAGCTCCTCCGCCACGAGGGCGAAACAGAAGTGATCGCACCACTGCCCGTTGATATGGATGTAGCGGCGCCGCAGCCCCTCGTAGCGAAACCCGAGCTTCTCGACCACCCGCAGCGACGGTGCGTTCTCCGGGCGGATACAGATCTCCATGCGGTGCAGCCCCACCTGGAAGAAGCAGTAGTCGGTCGCGAGCGCAACGGCCGTGGGCGTGACATCCTTGCCCGCAAAACGCTCTGACACCCAGTAGCCGATCGTCGCCGACGACAGCGAGCCGTAACTGATACCCGAGACGTTGAGTTGACCGGCGAGCTGCCCGTCGTACTCGATCGCGAACGGCAGGCCGAAGCCGGCCCGAGCGTTCGCCTGAAGACCGCGGATGCCAGCTCGCACGTCGAAATTCATCGGCCCGTGCGGGTTGGTCGCCTCCCACTTGCGCAACCACCCACGGTTGTCGAGCAGCTCGCGTTCCAGCGCGCGCGCATCCCGCAGCCGGATCGGCCGGATCGTGACGCGTCCCTCGTGGAGCGTCTGAATGGGAGTTGCCACGTATCTAGGCCAGCGTGCTCGCGAAATCCTTCAGCCACGGGCGCAGTTCCGGGCCCAGGTCGTCTCGCTCGACGGCAAGCTGCACGATCGCCTTGATGTAGTCGAGACGGTCACCGGTGTCATACCTACGGCCGCGGAAAACCACCCCGTATACGCCGCCGGCAATGGAAACGTCGGCGGCGAGCGTCTCAAGCGCATCCGTCAACTGGATCTCGTTGCCCTTGCCGGGTTCGGTCTTCTCGAGGATGTCGAAGATCTCGGGCTTCAGCACGTAGCGTCCGATGATCGCCAGGTTCGACGGAGCCTCCTCAGCGCTCGGCTTCTCGACCATTCCGGTGATGCGTACAACGTCGTCGTCGTCGGTGGCCTCGACCGTGGCGATGCCGTACAGGTGAACGAGCGAAGGGTCGACTTCGAGCAGAGCAACCACGGTGGTATCTCGCTGCGCCTGCACCTCGAGCATGCGGGAGAGCAGCACGTCGCGACTGTCGATGATGTCGTCACCCAGAAGCACGGCGAAGGGTTCGTTACCGACGTGCATCTTCGCCCGCAGCACCGCGTGGCCGAGACCGAGCGGGTCACCCTGCCGCACGTAGTGCACCTCGGCGAGCTCGGTGGAGAAGTTGACCTTCTCGAGCTTGGCGGTATCACCCTTCTCCTCGAGTCGTGCTTCAAGTTCGCCCACCCGGTCGAAGTGGTTCTCAAGTGCCGTCTTGTTGCGGCCTGTGATCATCAGCACGTCGTTGAGGCCTGCGGCAACGGCCTCTTCGACCACATATTGGATGGCCGGCTTGTCAACGACCGGCAGCATCTCCTTCGGCATCGCTTTCGTTGCGGGTAGAAACCGGGTGCCGAGGCCCGCGGCCGGGATTACTGCCTTCGTTATCGTGAATGCCATATCGCTAGGGTAACGGCATACCCTGCATAAGATGGCTGCATGAGCGGTGACGAAGGCCACCAGAAGCGCGCCCTGCGAGCGGAGTTACGCGAGCGTCGGCGCAACATGACGTCCTCAGAACGCGAGAGCGCGACCACGGCGCTGACCGGGCACCTCGCCGAGTTGACGCGCAGGATCGGAGCGCGGTCCGTCGCGGCCTACCTGCCGACCGCCGACGAGCCAAATGTGCGCGGTTTCCTCGAATGGGCGGAGCGCGAGGGCATCCGAGTGCTCACGCCGGTCTCACGCGACGACGGTCTGCTCGACTGGGTCGTGGCGACCGGGGACGAGACCGAGGGACAGTTCGGATGGCCTGAACCCGTGGGTGAGCTGCTGGGCCCGATCGTGATCAACGATGTCGATCTGATCCTCGTGCCTGCGGCATCCGTGGACCGCACGGGAATGCGAATGGGCTGGGGTCGCGGCTACTACGACCGCACGCTCGGTTCGATGGAGAAGTGCCCGCCGGTCTATGCTGTGATTTTCGACAGTGAGCTGGTTGACAGCGTGCCGAGCGAGGTCCACGACAAGCGGGTGAACGGTGTTGTGACACCGAACGCGATCGTCACCTTCTAGCTTTTCCCTTTCTGCATGGAGGTTTTTTCGTGCCCACCTATTCGTACCGCTGTGCGAACTGCGATTTCGCGTTCGACCAGTACCAGGCGTTCACGGATGACAGCCTCACCGTCTGCCCGAACTGCGGCCAGCCGCAGCTTCGCAAGGTCTTCAATTCCATCGGCGTGACCTTCAACGGCTCAGGGTTCTACCGCACGGACTCCCGCGCGAAGTCGAGCGACAGCGTGCCGAGTTCATCGCCTTCGAAGTCGAGCAGTTCCTCGAGTTCGACGTCATCAGGCAGCGACGGTGGCTCGAAGGCCGACAAGCCGAAGGCCGCCCCGGCGGCATCCGGCGGCGGAGTCGGCGCCGCTGGTTCCGCGAAAAAGTAGCTTCGGGCCGCTCCACACGTGACAATTGGTTCACTACGAGAGTAAGGACTGAGACCATGCTCAAGGGATTCAAAGAGTTCATCATGCGCGGCAACGTGATCGACCTCGCTGTTGCGGTCGTCATTGGTGCCGCGTTCACCGCAATCGTCAATGCACTCGTGGAAGGTCTGATCAACCCCGCCCTCGGTGCCTTGTTCAGCGCAGACAGCCTCAAGACGGCCTGGATCGTCGACATCCCTTCGCTCTCCGGCGGCAAGCCTGCGCACCTGCTCTTCGGTGCGCTCGTCGCAGCGCTCATCCAGTTCCTCCTGGTGGCCGCGGCCGTCTACTTCGCGCTGGTCATGCCGATCAACTACATGAAGCGACGTGCCGAGGCCAAGCGCAATGCGGGTGCCTCGGATGCCGAGGTTCCGCCGGACGAGCTGCAGTTGCTCGCCGAGATCCGCGACCTGCTCGCCAAGGGCACGACGGATGCGGCATCGGACGGGAAGCACGCGGCGCTGTGACGTCGCTGGTCAAGTAGGCCGCGACGGCTGCCGTTTGTCGCAAGGGCGCCTGATTGCGCGGCAGCCGTCGCGACAAACGGCAGCCCTCGGTCTAGACAAGCTCGACCGGCAGGGGCTAGAAGCGGTAGCCCCAGTGGGGCGGGGTGTCGCGCTTGAGGCGCTCGTCGTTCTCGTGCTCCGAGTGGCGCGGCGGTTCCTTCTGCGGAGTCGGGTCGCTGCCGGGCGCGGGCTCGGTCGTGACCCTTCGGCGCGCGCGACGGCGCGGCGAGGAGTCTGAAGCGGGAGCGTGCGGGAGGTCGGGGTCGCGCGGCTCCTCGTCGGCCGAGGGCGCCACGAGCTAACGCTGCTGCACGATGGCGATGGGCTCGGTGATCGGGGCCGTTGACGCACCGAGCATGGTGGTGATGCGGTCGGCCACGGCATCCGGGTCACTGAAAAGCTCGAAGGCGTGCACGCGCAGGTAGTGCCAGCCGAGGCGGCGCAGCATGTCGGGGCGCAGCCTGAGCGATTCGCGCAGACTCGTTCCGTGCAGGAGGCTGTCGGTCTCGATGCTGAGGCACATGCCCTCGTGCGACGCGACGAGCCCGAGCTTGCCGCGGTGACCGAGCGCGACGCGAAGGCCGCGGTACTCGAGCCGCTGCGCCAGGTCGACGAGCATCGGATCGCTGTCGTCCGGGATCGGCTCGCTCGCGGTGCGCGCACCGATGTCTTCGAGCACCTCGGCGAGGGCGATCACGCCATGGTGCATCCGGTCGCGGTCAATGTCCTCCGGGGTGAAGCAGGCGACGATCACGAGCGCGCGGCGGGCCCGAGTCATCGCGACCGCGAGCAGTCGCTCGCCCCCGGGCTTGCCGAGCGAGCCGAAGTCGGAGAGCATGCGGCCGTGCGGGGTACGGCCGAAACCGATCGAGAAGATCACGCGGTCACGGCTCTGCGCCACAGACTGCTCGATCGTCGTCACCGTGAACGGCTCCGCCCGATCGCCGAGGATGAAGTCGTTGAGCTCGGGGCGCGTCACGATCGCCGTGAGCACGGCCTGCTGCACGCGCACGGCGTGCTTGGCACTCGCGGTGATGACCATGAGCGACTCGTGCGGGCGCTTCTCGGCGTGATCGAGCACGAGGTCGACGACGCGCTCCACCTCTGCGTCAACGCTCTCGACCGCTCCGGTCTCTAGGTCCGGCATCCCCGACCCTGCCGCGACGTAGTCGAGGCGGATGCTCGGATGCCCGAGGAAGCTGCCAGCCCACGGGAGCGAATCGATCTTGCCCGCGTAGAAGCGGCGGTTGACGAGCTCGGCAAGGTCTTCGCCGCCCGCGCGGTAGCTGCGGGTGAGCGTGAGGGTGGGCAGCAGCGTGCCGAGGGTCGCCAGGGCCGAACCGGCGTGCAGCTCGTCGAGGAACTCATCGGTGACCTCCGCATCATCCGACTCGGTCTCGGAGATGGCGATGCTGAACGGCGCCGGAGTCTGCGTGACCGGGTCGCCGAAGACGACGGCCTGCTTTGCGCGACGAATGGCGCCCACGGTCTCGGCGAGCGTCATCGCGCCGCCATCCACGAGAATCACGGTGTCGAATCGGATGCGGTCGGTGATCGACGCGACCTCGTACGGCGAGGCGAGCCAGACCGGCGCGATCGTGCGCGAGAGGTGCGGTGCGGCCTCCTGCAGCGCTGCGGAGTCGAGGTGGTCGCCACGCAGGGCGCGCTTGAGCGCCGCCGCCTCATCCGGCCAGTCGACCAGCCCGATCTGCCAGTTCTCCGCGAGCTGCCAGCCCAGCAGGTGTGCGCTGCCCGCGGCGTGGGCCTCGTCGACGAGCCTGAAGTCGCTCTCGAGCCGGTCGAGAACGGAGGTGTTCGCACCGAGCAGTGCCCGGTCGGCCTCGAGCAGGGACTCGAGCGCCGACTGCCACCAGGCGAGTTCGAGTTCGGCGGCGACCTGATCGTCTGGCACGTGTCGCGCGGCGAGGTCGTCGAGCAGGGGGTCGAGTCGCAGTTGCTGCAGTGTGGTGCGAAGGATGCTGCGCTCCTGCAGGTTGTGCAGCACCTCCGAGTCCGCGGCGAGACCCTCGACCTTGCGCAACAGTTGCGCGATGGGCAGGTGGATGAGCTGCGCCTGCTGATCGGTTACGCCGAGCGGCTCGTCGAGGCTCGTGAGATCCTGCGACACCTGCTGGTACGCGACCTGCACGTCCGCGATGCCGACCGGCACCTCGGGTCCGACGCCCGCGGCGACGAAACGCTGCCACAGCATCCGCTGGTGTTGGATGCGCACGAGCGATTCGTTCACGTCGCTCACGTGCACGCCGGGTCGGATGTACTCACGTGCGAGTTTCTTGAGCCTGCGACGGTTCGCGCTCGACATCTCTGGCGCGTCTTTGCGGGGCGAGGTGGCGGCGATGAGCTCGCTCAGCGAGCGGTCGAAGACCACGGGCAGGAAGCGATCGAGGGTGTCGCGGATGTCGATGAGCAGTCGCAGGTACACGCCGAGTTCGAAGATGTTCTCGAACGGTCGCATGCGCGTGCGGTCGATGAGCACGTTGGCACGTTCGAGCAGCGCGGGAAGGTCTGTGGTGTGCAGCCGCTTGGCGAGCTGGTGCGCGCCCATCGCGTCGTCGCTACTGGCGAAGTTCGCGCGGTACCAGGGAGAATCCGCTGGGCCGTACTTGAACTCGCCGAGGGTTGCCGCCTTCACGATCGCTTCCGCGGCGCGGCTGCGATCGCGCGCCAGGAACTCCACGGAACTGCGGTCGAGTCGCGCCGTCGTTGCCGGAGGTTTCGGCAGCAGCGCGAGGCGCGAGAGCTCGGTGACGCAGTCGAGCACGGAGACCCCGAGGTCTGGGTCCTGGCGCACGATGGCACCGCGGTAGTCGACGAGCACCTTGCGCAGTCGCACGAGGGCGTCATCGACCTCGGTGAGCTGCGGCTGCACGGCCTTCTCGTTGCGACCGATCGAGCGGATGAGGTCGCGCCTGAGCGAGGCCGGTGCGACCGCGAAGCCGCCCAGTCCGACGTCGCCGAACCGCTGAGCGATGCCGGCGAGAGCCGCGCGACGCGGGCCGACGACGAGCACGCGCTTGTTCTGCGAGACAAGGCAGCCGATCGCGTTGACGATGGTCTGGGTGCCTCCCGTGCCCGGAAGCGTCTTCACGACTACCGAATTTCCGGCCGCAATCTGGGCGACAACGTTCTCCTGCTCGGCGTCCGCGTCGAGGAGCAGGGTGTCGGTCTCCGGCGTGCGCTGGTCCGGGTGCTGCGGCTCGACCGGTGCGTAGCCCTCCTGCACGGCCCACTTCGCCGACGCGTTTCCCGCGAGCGCATCGAGCACCGGGTGCTCGAGTTGCGCGGCATCCGTGTGCATCGCTGGGGCGACATCCGCAAAGGAGGAGACGACCAGTCGGGGCTGAACGCTGAACCACTGCAGGTGTGCGGTCAGTCCGCGCAGTCGGTCGATGACGGGGTTCGGCTTGAACGAGCCGTCCTGCTCCGCGAGCGCCACAAAAGCGTCTGCGTCGAGCTCGATCTGGAACTGCTCCTTGAGCGCGCTGGCAAGTCCCGGGTTGAGGAAGGGGGCGCCCCGCAGCTTCACCTTGAAGTCACGGCCGTAACGACGGATGGCGAGCGGACGCAGCAGCACCGGCGCCCGGTATTCGACGTCGTCGTGCTGCCATTCTGCGATGCCAATGCCCAGGTGGATGGCATCGATGCCGCGCGCCGTGGCGAGTTCGAGCCCCTTCGAGGCGATCTCCCCGGCAGCGATCTTGGCGGCCCTGAGCGCGAGGTCGTCGCGGATGAGGCTCGAGAGCAGGGTGGTCTTGCCCGTGATGAACTGCGCGAGCCCACCCGGATGCGTTGCGCTGAGTTCGATGCGCGTGCGAGGGGTGTCGACGAAGTGCAGCAGCGGCGAGGTGCCACCGATGGCGGCGAGCTGGTCGCGCCAGCTCTGCCTGATCGGGTCGGCCACATTAGCCGCCGTGAAGTTCGGATCCCCGAGACTGAGTGCGTGTGGTGCTGTCACCTGATGCTCCGCGTGGGCAGCGTTGTTCTCGGACCCCGGTAGATCGTCTTCCGGTACACGTTGTCTATCCGCACGCCACACACCGTTACCTTAAAGGTGCAGCCTTGTATTTGCCGGGATGCGCGCGGGGTTTCGCGGATAGTGCCCGTGCAGCGGCTGCGATGCCCGCTCTCGTAAACTACGGCCCATGAGCTCCGCCGCCGAGGCTGTCGACCTGCTGGGTGCGGGGTCGATCGCCCTTCTCACGTTCGTCGTGATCTTCGTCGCAGCAGTGGGCACGGGATTCGCGATCCTGTTCCGCCGCCGGGGCACCGTTGCGGCGCAGGGCAATGACCCGCGTGCGCTCGCGACGCGGGCGAGCATCCTGCTGGTTCGGGTGGATGACGCGGTGAAGAACGGCGCCGACGAGCTCGGCTTCGCGGTCGCCCAGTTCGGCGAGGAGGAAACCCGGGAGTTCGCCGCCGTGCTCTCGGATGCGAGGGCGAAACTCATCGAGGCTTTCACGCTGAAGCAACGCCTCGACGACTCGACACCGGACACGGCGACGCAGACCCACGACTGGAACGCTCGCATCGTGCACCTGTGCGAGGCGGCACAGTCGAGTCTCGACGAGCAGGAGCGCGCGTTCGGTGAGCGGCGCGCGCTCGAGAAGGATGCGCCGGCGAGCCTCGCCGCCGTGCGCGGAGCCATTGCGGCGACATCCGCCCGGCTCCCGGCTGGCTCGAAGACCCTCGCGGAGCTGCGCCAGCGATACTCCCCCGCGGCGATCGCCCCGGCGAGCGACAGCGTCGAGCGGGCGCAGGCGCTGCTGGCGTCCGCGCGCAGCGCTGCGGATGAGGCGGCCTCTCGACTCTCGGGCAACGCTGGCCCGGTGGCCGAGTCGATTCGCTCGGCGCAGCAGGATGTCGCCCAGGCCGCGCAGACGCTCGACGGTATCGAGCGGTTGTCGTCCACTCTCGCCACGCTCAGCGAGCGCCTGCAGAAGCTCGTCGACGGCACCCGCGACGACCTCACCGAGGCGCGTGCCGTGCGCGACACCCCGCCCGACCCGTCGACCGGCGCCGCCGTGAACGAGGCGATCGGCGGCGTGGAAGCAGTCGTCACGGAACTGGGGGCGCCGACATCCGTGGGCGACCCGGCCTCAGGCATCCAGCGCCTCGAAGCGGCGCTCGCGTCCCTCGACCTCGCGCTGGGCACGGCGCGCAACCAGGCGCAGCGGCTGGAGCACGCGCGCACCGCGCTCGTCGGCGCCCTGCTGACCGCTCGGAGCCAGATCGCCACGACCGCCGACTACATCAACGCCCGCCGCGGTGGGGTAGGGGCGGATGCGCGCACCCGGCTCGCCGAGGCGCAGCGGTTGCTCACCATCGCCGAGGCCGAGTCCGACCCGGTGACCGCGCTCGACACGGCGCGCAACTCGGCGACGTACTCTCGCGACGCGGACGCCCTCGCCCGGTACGACGCGATGAGTCGCTGAGCTCCATAGACGTTCCCGATTTCAGCGCCCGTACGGCTGGGAAGCTATCGCGCCCGTGAATCCATCGGCGGTCGAGTCGAAGGTGAAGTCCCCGCTGTCCATCGCGAGGGCCATTCGCGCCTGGCGACCAAGCTGTGGCTTCATGCGCCCGATGGTGTTGGCGGTCAGCGACAGCGCCAGCGGGGGCACGTGCCGCACCGTACCGCGGCGTGCCGCTTTGGCCTGGACCGCCGCTGCGAGCTGGTTCAGCGTGCGGTCGTTCGGGCCTCGAATCTGAAGTACCGAACCACGGGTTGACGGGTCGACGACCACTCGCTCCACGAGCTCGGCGACGTCGCCGACACTGACGAAGCTGATCGGATTGTTGCCTCGCCCGAAGACGAGTGGGCGACCCGATCGGACAGCGGTCGCTTCGAGAATCTCGACCCATGTGTCCAGAAAGGGCGCCGCCCGGATCACGGTCGAGCGCACGCCGCTCCGGCGCAACTCCTCCTCGGCGGCAAATTTCATCCTGGAGAGTTCAATCGGGCTCGCAGCGGCCGCGCCCAGCACAGACATCATGATGACCTCGGCGTCGACCGCACGCGCGGCGGCGATCAGCCTAAGGTTGCCATCGCGGTCAACGGTGCTCGGAGTAACCTTCCCCGGCCCGATGAACCCCTGCACGGCAGACACCACGATCTCGACCCCGGCCATGGCGAGGGCGAGGGCGAGGGAGGCGTCATCTCGGACATCTCCCGCGACCACCTCGACCCGATCATCGAGCAGCGGCCGGGCATGCTCGACGTCGCGGGTGAGTACCCTGACGGCGAGTCCGCGACCGACCAGCCGATCCACGATCATGCGACCGAGGCGCCCTGTGCCGCCGGCAACGAGAATCACGGCGCACCGGCGGCGGAAACCTGTCGGGCGACCGCGACATCCACGTTCACGCCGCCGTCGTCGACCGGCTCCAGAAAGAACCGCGCCCACTCGGCCAGTCCGTTGGCCACGCCAAAAATCAATACCCCGCGCATGTGGTGGCGCGAGCCGTCGGTTCGAGTGCCCGAGTGCTCCCACTCGGACCAGACGGTATCGCCATCCACGGCAGAGCCCACGAGTTCGACGGCCACGTCGGGGACCAAGGCGAAGATCTGTTCCCAGTTGCGGCGCACCTGATCCCGTCCGACGAACCCACGGGCCGGATGCGCGGGTGTCTCATTGCGGTAATCGGAAGCGAAGCACGCGACGAGAGACTCGATGTCGTGCTCATTGGTTGCGCGCAGCAGCCGCTTAATCAGACTTCTGGGCCCGTCACGCGGGTCATCGTTTGCATCCATGACCGTCCTTTTGTTACAGTTCACTGTACTGAAAGTATGAATCTAAGGAGCAGCACCGTCAAGCCCACACGACCCTACGTTTCCCCGCAGCGCGGGCTGCAGGCGCAAACCACCCGCGCCCTCATTGTCTCCACTGCAGAAGCGCTCTTCCTGCGTGACGGATTCGCCGGAACCACCGTTGCCGCGATCGCCTCCGCCGCTGGAGTGTCGGTCGAGACGATCTACAAGGCGTTCGGTGGCAAAGCCGGGATGATTCGCGCGATCTGCGAGAAGGGCCTGGCAGGCAGCGGCTCGATTCCCGCCGAGACGCGGTCTGACGAACTCCAGCACTCGGCGCGGGACCCGCGCAGCATCATCGAAGGCTGGGGCCTGCTCACCGCCGAGGTGTCACCCCTGGTCGCACCGACCCTGCTGCTGTTGCGCGACGCTGCAGCCACCGACTCGGGGATGGCCGAGTTGCTGGAGGAGCTGAGTTCTGCGCGGCTGGCACGCATGACCCGGAACGCCAGTACTCTCGCCGCAGCAGGGCACCTCCGGGCTGGCATCACCGTGGACCACGCCGCCGAAGTCCTCTGGACGTACAGCTCCCCCGAGCTCTACGAATTGCTGGTGATGAAGCGTGGATGGTCGCTCGATCGGTACGGCAGCTTCATCGCCGAGGCGATGATTGCGGCCCTCCTCCGCGAGTGCCACCACCCGCAGCCTTCGCCCGCAGAATAGAGGGATGCCTCTCCCCAGCACCGACACCGTCGTCAGCTACCCCTCCGGTGCCGTTACCGGCTCAGCAACCGTCGTGCACCTCGAGCCGCGGGGAGATGGGCGCACCGCCGTGCTGCTGGATGCCACTCCCTGCCATCCAGTGGATGCCGCTTGGCCGGACCAGGGCCCCGATCGCGCGACCCTGCGATGGGAAGGCAGCACTCTCCCCGTCGTGGACTGTGTCGTCGCCGCCACCGACGGCAGCGCCCTCCACCTCGGTTCGGACATCCCCGTGCGCAAGGGCACCGAGGGCTGGTCCTTCGTGGTGGCCCACATCGTCGAGGGCGCCGCGCCGGCGGTCGGCGCGGAGGTCACGGTCGAGGTCGATGCCGAGTACCGCCGCTCCCTGTCGATCGGGCACACCGGCTGCCACCTCGTCTCACTCGCGCTCAATCGCGCTCTTGCCGAGCGCTGGACGAAGGAGGCCTCCACCGACGCGCTGGGCGCGCCCGACTTCGACAAGCTCGCGATTGACTCCTCCACGATCGTGCCGTTCGGGTCGGTCGACACCTTCCGTCTCAACAAGTCGCTGCGCCGCAAGGGCTTCGTCTCCGATGGCCTCGCGGATGCCCTGCCCGCGATCGAGGCCGCGGTGAATGCGACTCTCGCCGACTGGATCGCCACGGAAGCCGAGGTGAGCATCCGGCGCGAGGGTGACCTGCTCACCGATCGTCGCTACTGGGAGTGCGCACTGCCGGACGGTGACGCGAGCATCCCGTGCGGAGGCACTCACGCCGAATCGCTGGGCGCGCTCGGCGATCTCCGTGCGTCGCTCGCACTCTCCGACGACGACGGAACCACGGTGCTCACCATGACGACTGCGACAGGGCACTGACGCGGCCTCTCACTCGCCGACACGTCGCGGCGGGTAGGCTCCCGATTATGCCGAGCGATTTCTCCCTCAAGGCCATGAATTCCGCACACAGGGCACTGCAGTGGGTCACTCGCGGCAGGGCCGGCTGGAACTTCGGCGGAATGCCCGTGATCGAGCTCACGACGATCGGGCGGCGGAGCGGCGAGGCGCGCACCACGATGCTGACGTCTCCCCTGCGCGACGGTGACGCCTACGTGGTGGTGGCGTCCCGCGGCGGCGACGACCGGCATCCGGCCTGGTTTCTGAACCTCCGCGCCAACCCCAACGTCGACGCGGTGATCGAACGCGGTCCACGTACCGCCATGCTCGCGCGAGTCGCGACGTCCGAGGAGCGTGCGCGCTTGTGGCCGATCATCACGAACCGGTACTCCAACTACGCCGGCTACCAGACGCGGACGAAGCGCGAGATCCCGCTCGTGTTGCTGGAACCCGTGCACAGAACCGCCGTGCACTGAGTCACTCCGCGGGCACGAATAACCGACGCCACCTGTGGAGTCAAGCCCTTGTCGGTTCACCGTCCTCCACGTTGACTCGATGCAGCTCGCCTGTTGCGTTGGCGTACACCACGGAGGACGACATGAAGGCACCCGAAGCCCGAGGGCCCATCAGCTCACTGCTGTTGCGGTCAGTCAGCCAGCGGCCAGACACCGCTGGGTCCACAGTGGATGGCGACCTCGCCAACGCGCTTGCCCAGACGCGCGCCGCGCTCAACGCAACAGGCGAGCTTCTCTTCGACGACGACCTGCAGCTCACGCTGTTGTGCCTGTACGAGCTCCACTACCTGGGCATCGACGGAGTGGACGAGGCGTGGGAGTGGCATCCGATGCTGCTCACGATGCGCACGGAGATCGAGTCACGGTTCGAGCGGGTGCTTCGCGACAGGGTGGCCGTGCCAGAACGTCCGCCGGTGACCGCGGATGCCGTGGCCGAGACGCTCTTCGCGCTCACGGCAGAAGACGCGGGCCCCAGTCTCTCCCGGTTCGTTGCGCAGAAGGCCACGCGCGAGCAACTGGCCGAGTTCCTCATCCAGCGCTCCATCTACCAGCTGAAAGAGGCCGACCCGCACAGCTGGGCCATCCCCCGGCTCACCGGCCGCGCCAAGGCGGCGCTCGTCGAGATCCAGGCCGACGAGTACGGCGGCGGTGACCCCGGCCGCATGCACTCGGTCATCTTCGGCATCACCATGCGCGGGCTCGACCTCGACGACAGCTATGGCGCCTACATCGATGACGTGCCCGCCATCACCCTGGCATCGGTGAACATGATGTCGATGTTCGGCCTGCACCGCAGGCTGCGGGGCGCTATCGCCGGGCACCTCGCCGCATTCGAGATGACCTCCTCGATCCCCAATCGGCTGTACGGCAACGGCTTCCGGCGGCTCGGCTTCGACAGCGAGGTCACCTGGTACTTCGACGAACACGTTGAGGCGGATGCGGTGCACGAGCAGATTGCGGCACGAGACCTCGCCGGCGGACTGGCCGAGGCGGAGCCGACGCTTCTCGACGACATCCTGTTCGGTGCCTCCGCCTGCCTCACCGTCGACGGCATGGTGGGGGCCCAGATGCTGGACGCGTGGGCGAACGGTCGCTCGTCCCTGCGCATCCGGCAGCACACGCTGGTATGAGCCATGCCGGCCATTTCCGACGCGGAATACGTCCTGCCGCTGCGCTGGTCGGATGACGCCGGGCTCGCCGAGTTGACCGACTACCTCGGGCGACTGCGCGAATGGGTGCCCGTCACGGTCGTCGATGGTTCGCCGCAGCCGCTGTTCGACGCGCACGCCCTCGCCTGGTCCGGTGGGGTGCGCCACCTCGCGCCCGAACCGTGGCCCGGTCGTAACGGTAAGGTCGCGGGCGTGATGACGGGCCTGCGGCATGCCAGGAGTGAGCGTGTGATTCTCGCCGATGACGACGTGCGCTACACGCTCGACGGGTTGCGGCGAGTCATCGACCTGCTCGAGCGCGCGGACTGCGTGCTCCCCCAGAACTACTTCTCTCCCCTGCCGTGGCACGCCCGCTGGGATACCGCTCGTTCGCTGATCAATCGTGCGTTCGCGTTCGACTACCCGGGAACAGCCGCGGTGAACCGGTCCACGCTGCTGAACGCGGGCGGCTACGACGGCGACGTGCTCTTCGAAAACCTGGAACTCATGCGCACCCTGCGCGCGAACGGGGCGAGAGTTCTGCATGCCGACGATCTCTTCGTCAGCAGGCGGCCGCCATCGGCCGACCACTTCTGGCGACAGCGGATACGGCAGGCCTACGACGACTTCGCTCAGCCCGCGCGGATGACCGCGGAACTGGCGCTGCTCCCCCTCGTAGCGTGGTGCACGGCCGCCCCAGCGCGGCTGGCGGCACTCGGGCTCGTCGCGATCGGTGTGGCGGAAGCCGGGCGTCGACGCGGTTCCGGGCGCGAGGTGTTCCCAGCGACGGCGAGCCTGTGGGCGCCGGTGTGGATTCTCGAGCGAGCCGTGTGCGTCTGGCTCGCTGTGGCGGCCCGCCTGCGGGGAGGGGTGCGCTACTCGGGTGCACGCATACCCGCGGCCGGTTCCTCCAGGCGCACGCTCGCCGCTCGGCTCGCCTCCCCGAAGCGCGGCCACAACGAAGGAGTACTCCATGGATAGTCCGATATCGCACCCGCGGCCGGTGCAGATCGTCGCCTGCCCGAACGGACCGTTGCTGGTGCGCGGCCCCGCCGAGCTCACCACACCGGATGGCGACCCGGTCGAACGCCGACGCGAGACTGTGGCCCTGTGCCGCTGCGGCGTCTCGAACATCAAGCCGTATTGCGACGGCACACACAAGAGCATCGGCTTTCGCACGGAGCCACCGGCCGCGCAGTAGCGCGGCTAACGGACGGTGAACCACGAGTCAAGCCCTTGTCGCAGGGGCGTTTCTGGCGTTCACTGAGAATGGCTGCCAGAGCAGAGCAGCGAGGCACCATCACAGCGCCGCGGCCCCCGCCGCACAACAGAAAAGAGACCCCATGGGAGAAATATTCTTCGGCGATACGGGGCCGATCCGTTTTCATCCACCCGTGCCACCCGCGTCTTCTGAGCGCCGGGTGGAACACCTCGAGTTGCAGCCCATTTCGCTCACCGAATGGCGGGTGCGCGACGTGAGGCTCGGCGAGGACGACCCGCGCAAGCTCGTGGGATTCATCGAACAGAACGAGGCCGGGTTCGGCGCGATGCTGCTCGACGACGGGCACCCGTCATCGTGGGTGAGCTACCCGGTGCTGGAGGAGGCGCTTCTCCACTTCGAAACGGTGGATAGCGCGCCGCTCTCCGCGACCATGGCAACCGCCGCCACGCCGGTCACTCCGGACGAGGGTCACGAGTTGGCCAGCATGACAGCGGCCGCCACGCAGCGCGATGCGTCGACCGGCAACTCTCGTTCCGGCCACCACCCCAGGCACTCGGCGAAGAAGTAGCGCGTCCTAGGCCCGGTCCGGTTCGAGAGCGGCGTCATCTGAGTCCGCGTCGAGGACTTCCTGCGGCCCCTCGTGCGCCACATCCGCGGCATCGAGATCCGTCGCTGCCTGCTCGAACTGCGAGTTGTACAGGCGCCAGTAGGCGCCCTTCCGCTCGATGAGTTCAGTGTGACTGCCGTGCTCCACGATGTCACCGTGCTCCATCACGAGGATGAGGTCGGCGTCGCGGATCGTGGACAGGCGGTGGGCGATCACGAACGAGGTGCGACCGGCCCGCAGCGCGGCCATCGCCTGCTGCAGCAGCAACTCGGTGCGCGTGTCAACCGAGCTCGTCGCCTCGTCGAGGATGAGCACGCTCGGCCGCGCGACGAAGGCGCGAGCGATCGTGATGAGTTGCTTCTCACCCGCGGAGACGTTCGACGCCTCCTCGTCGAGCACGGTGTCGTAACCGTCGGGGAGCGAGTGCACGAAGCGATCGACGTAGGTGGTCCTCGCCGCGTCGAGCACCTCCTCGTCCGTGGCGTCCTGCCGGCCGTAACGGATGTTCTCGCGAATCGTTCCGGCGAACAGCCACGGGTCCTGCAGCACCATGCCGGTGCGCTCGCGAACATCCCTGCGGCGCAGGTCGGCGATGTTCTGCCCGTCGAGCAGGATGCGGCCGCCGTTCAGTTCGTAGAAGCGCATGATGAGGTTGACCAGTGTGGTCTTGCCCGCACCGGTTGGTCCCACGATCGCCACGGTCTGGCCGGGCTTGACCGAGAAACTCAGGTCGCGGATGAGCGGTCGCTCCGGCGTATAGGAGAACTCGACGTTCTCGAAGATGATGGTGCCGTCGTCGTTCGCCGGCGCGGGAGCGTCCGCCGAGTCCGCATCCTGCTCATCACTATCGAGCATCTCGAAGACGCGCTCGGCGGATGCGGTGCCCGACTGCACGACCGCGGCCATGCCACCGAGCTCCGACAGCGGCTGGGTGAACTGCTGCGAGTACTGGATGAACGCCTGCACGTCACCCAGTCGCACTTGGCCGCTCGCGACCATGAGACCACCGAGCACGGCGATGCCGACGTAGGTGAGGTTACCGACGAACATCATGGCGGGCATCATCATGCCGGAGAGGAACTGGGCCTTGAACGAGGCCTCGAACAACTCCTGGTTCTCTGCCTTGAACTTGGTGAGCGCATCTTCTTCACGACCGAACACCTTGACGAGCGCGTGGCCAGAGAACGACTCCTCGACGCGCGAGTTGAGCCGGCCGACCTTCCGCCACTGGATGCCGAACGCCTTCTGCGACTTCGGCCCGATGATGCCGAAGATGACCGCCATGAGCGGCAGGCTCACGAGGGCGACAAGGGCGAGCTGCCACGAGATCGTGAACATCATGATGAGCACGCCGAGAACGGTGAGCACATTGGTCAGGGCGGTGGAGAGCGACTGCTGCATCGTCTGGGTGATGTTGTCGATGTCGTTCGTCACGCGCGAGATGAGCTCACCGCGCTGCACCCGGTCGAAGTAGCTGAGCGGCATGCGGTTGATCTTCGCCTCGACGTCTTCGCGCAGCTTGAACATCGTGGTCATCATGATCGCGTTGATCACGTAGCCCTGAAGCCAGCTGAGCACGGATGCGGCGGCGTAGAGAGCGAGCACCCACATGAGGACGTGACTGAGTGCGATGAAGTCGACGCCCTGACCGGGCGTGATGTGCGCGGCCGAGACGATGTTGGCCAGGTCGTCCTGGCCGTTCGCGCGCAGAGCCGCGACCGCCTGCGCCTTGGTGCCGCCGGCCGGGATCATCTTCGAGATGACGCCCTCGAAGATGATGTTGGTGCCCTCACCGAGCACCTTAGGTGCGATGACGGAGAGCACGACGCCGACCGCTCCGAGGAGCGAGACGAAGGCGAAACCGATGGCGTGCGGCTTGAGCAGGCCGATGAGGCGCCTGAAACTCTTGCCGAAGTTCTCCGCCTTGCCGGGCTTCACGCTCGACCAGTCGTCCGCTCCGAGGCGCGCCTGTTCGGCGAGCTCGAGTTCGAGTCGCTCCTCTTCGGAGAGCGGGGTGGGCGTGCTGGTGCTCATGCTTGGGCCTCCACTCCGAGTTGGGATTCGACGATCTCGCGATAGGTCTCGCAGGTCTCGAGCAGTTCGTCGTGGGTGCCGAGGCCGACCATGCGGCCGTCGTCGAGAACCACGATGCGGTCCGCGTCCACGATCGTGGATACCCGCTGAGCGACGACGATCTTGGTCACCTCGGGCAACTCTCGCCAGAGCGCCTGCCGCAGCCGGGCATCCGTCGTCAGGTCGAGCGCCGAGAACGAGTCATCGAAGACGAGCACGGTCGGCCGGTGCACGATGGCACGGGCGATGGCGAGGCGCTGACGCTGGCCACCGGAGACGTTGGTGCCGCCCTGCGCGATCCGTGCATCGAGGCCGCCCTCCATCTCGGCGACGAAATCGCGACCCTGTGCGATCTCGAGTGCGTGCCAGAGCTCCTCGTCCGTCGCCTCCTCGCGGCCGAAGCGGAGATTGGATGCGACGGTGCCGCTGAACAGGAACGGCCGCTGCGGCACGAGCCCGATTCCGCTCCAGAGCCGGTCGAGGTCTGCCTGGCGCACGTCGACGCCGCCGACGAGCGCGGCACCCGCCGTCACGTCGAAGAGTCGAGGGATGAGCGAGACGAGCGTGGTCTTGCCCGCGCCGGTCGAGCCGACCACCGCGACCGTCTCGCCCGGAGCCGCCGCGAAGGTGACTCCCGCGAGAACGGCGTGCTCCGCACCGGGGTAGGTGAAGGTGGCGTCGCGGAACTCGACGGTGCCGGGCGTCGGAAACTCGGTGACGGCATCCGTGGGGCGCGTCAGCGTGGACTCGCTCACGAGCACCTCGGTGATGCGATCCGCGCTGACTGCGGCGCGAGGGATCATCATGGTCATGAAGCTCGCCATGAGCACGCCCATCAGGATCTGCATGATGTAGGCCATGAAGGCGAAGAGCGTTCCGACCTCGATGTCACCGTTGTCGACGCGGATGCCGCCGAACCAGATCACGCCGACCACGGTGACGTTGAGCACCAGCATGGCTAGGGGGAAGAGCAGCACGAACAGTTCTCCGACCTTGCGGCCGATGACCATGATGTCGCGGTTCGCGCCCTCGAAGCGCTTCGCCTCGATGTCTTCGCGAACGAAGGCGCGCACCACGCGGATGCCGGTGAGCTGCTCGCGCATGATGCGGTTGATGGTGTCGAGCTTCTGCTGCATGCGGCGGAACAGCGGCACCATGCGCCCGATGATGAGCACGGCCATGAGCAGCAGCGCTGGCACGGCGACGGCGATGAGCCAGCTGAGCCCGACATCCTGGCGCAGCGCCATGATGATGCCACCGATCGCCAGCAGCGGTGCGCTGACGAGCATCGTCGCGCCCATCATTGCGAGCATCTGCACCTGCTGCACGTCGTTGGTGTTGCGCGTGATGAGGGAGCCCGGCCCGAATTGCGAGACCTCGCGCTCGGAGAACGCACTGACTCGCTCGAAGACACCATCGCGGATGTCGCGGCCCATGAGCATCGCCGCTCTGGCCGCGAAGAAGGTTGCGATGATCGCGGACACGATCTGCCCGAGGGAGATGACCAGCATCTCGACGCCGGTGGACCAGATGTAGCCGGTGTCGCCCTTGGCCACGCCGTTGTTGATGATGTCGGCGTTGAGGCTCGGCAGATAGAGGGATGCCATGGCCGAGCCGAACTGGAACACCAGCACGCCCAGCAGCAGCCACTTATAGGGCTTCAGGTAGCGGATGAGGAGTTTTACGAGCATGGTGTCTTTCGTCGATGGGGTCGTCGAGCCGCAACGCACCAGAGGTCGGGTGATGGTTGCTGTTGAAGATGTGGTTAGCCCGGGCAGGGCTGCCGAACCGTGCCGATCGAGCCCTACTGTGCCCGTCGCCACCGACATTCGCTGAGGTGGCGCAGTCGCTCGCGCACGCTCTCGTCGTCGTCCCGTGAGAATGCGCAGCCGCCCAGTATGGCAGGCGGCTGCGCAAACGTCAACGATCGATCTTGATCCTCCTCGCGACCGCTACCGGCCGATCGCGTCGAGCTCGGCCACGACATCCGCGGGCAGTTCGAGCGCGGCCCCGGCGACGTTCTCGCGCAGGTGCGCCACGGACGAGGTGCCCGGGATCAGCAGGATGTTCGGCGAGCGCTGCAGCAGCCAGGCGAGCGCCACAGACATGGGCGTGGCCTCGAGCCGCGCCGCGACGGAGTTCAGCGCGTCCGACTGCAGCGGAGCGAAGCCGCCGAGCGGGAAGTACGGCACAAACGCGATGCCCTCCCCCGCCGTGTATTCGACCAGCTCATCCTCATCCCGGTGGGCGAGGTTGTAGTAGTTCTGCACGCTCACCACCGGCGCGATGGTTCGCGCCTCGGCGAGCTGCTCCGCGGTGACGTTGCTGACGCCGAGATGACGGATGAGACCCTGCTGCTGCAATTCGGCAAGCGTCTCGAACTCCTCGGCGAGCGATCCCTCCACGGGAGCCTCGACCGCGCCGACCCGCAGGTTCACGAGATCGAGTGCGTCCAGCCCCAGGTGTGCGAGGTTGTCGCGCACGTGCGTGCGCAACTCCTCCGGAGTGCGGGCATGCGGCCATCCGCCCTTATCATCGCGTCGGGCACCCAGCTTCGTGACGATGTGCAGCTGCTGAGGGTAAGGAAAGAGCGCCTCGCGGATGATCTCGTTCGTGACGTGCGGTCCGTAGAAGTCCGCGGTGTCGATGTGGGTGATGCCGAGGGCGACCACCTCGCGCAGCACGGCGATGGCCTCATCGCGATCCTTGGGTGGCCCGAAGACTCCGGGGCCGGCCAGCTGCATCGCGCCGTAGCCGACGCGGGTGAGGTCGAGATCGCCGACGCGGTAGGTGCCGCCGGCGAGTGTCTGTGTTGTCATGATGTCCTCCCGTGCCTCGCGGTCGCGAGGCGCACATCCACTGTGCTTCGGCCGCCGCGGCACAGACAGTGCCCGCGCGATCCTGGGGGTAGCAGGACCAGTGTGGGTGAACGCGACACGCATAAAGTGGACGGATGGCCGTGTCGAATGCATTGGGAGAGTATCTGAAGGCTCGACGCCAGCTCGTCGACCCCGCCGACGCCGGCATCCGGGTGACCGGGGTGCGCCGCACCCCAGGACTACGACGTGAAGAGGTCGCGACCCTCGCAGGCATCAGTGCCGACTACTACCTGCGACTGGAGCAGGGCCGCGATCGCAACCCGTCGTCCCAGGTGCTCGAGTCGCTCGCCCGCGTGTTCGGGCTCGATGCGCCAGCCACGCAGTTCCTGCTCAGTCTCTCCGGCTCCAAGCGCGCGCCTTCGAGGCGGCCAAAACGAGAAGTGGTGCCGGTCGGCATCCTGCAGTTGCTCGACACCATCGGCCTGCCCGCGTTCGTGGAGGGCTCACTCTTCGAGGTGCTCGCCACGAATCCGCTCGCGACCGCGCTGTCACCGACCATCCGCGTCGGCCAGAATCGCATTCTCGCGATGTTCCTCGACCCGGCGGAACAGGACCTGTATCCCGACTGGGATCAGGCTATCGAAGGGATGATCGCCGGGTTCCGCACCTCCGTGGGCGCTCGCCTCGACGACCCCGCGGTGGCACAACTCGTCGGCGAGTTGTCGCTGCGCAGCGAGCACTTCCGCCAACTGTGGGCGCGCCACGACGTGAAGCCGCTCGCCGGCGCACCCGTGCGGATGCGGCATCCGGAAGTGGGGATGCTCGAACTCCGGCGAGAGAAGCTCCCCGTCGGCGATGCGGGCCAACTGCTCGTGATCTACCACGCGGAGCGCGGCTCGGAGAGCGAACGGTCGCTCGCCCTGCTCGGCTCTCTCGCCGCAACCTCGTCGGCGACCTCGTCCGGGCCGGGCTTTGGCTCCGACGCCGTGCGACTGGGCTAAGCCCGAACTCGGCTAGAGACCGACGCTGCCCTGCATGAGACCGCCGTCGATCACGAGGGTCGTCGCCGTGAGGTAGTTCTGTCTGCCGGAGGCCAGGTACATCACGAGGTCGGCGATCTCCGCCGCCTTCGCCATCCGGCCGAGCGGAATCGCCTTGTCGAGCGTCGTGAGCTTCTTCAGGTCCTTCATGGTCGAGGCGTTGATGGGCGTCTCGACGGCACCCGGGGCAACGTTCACGACGCGGATGTCGTGCTCGCCCAGTTCGACGCCGGCGGTGCGGGTGAGCATCCGCATGCCGCCCTTCGACACGCAGTAGGCGGTGTTGCCGGGCATCGGCCAGTCCTCGTGCACAGATGACATGTTGATGACGAGGCCCGGAGTCTTCTGCGCCAGGAACTGCTTCGCGGCCAACTGCGTGCCGAAGAACGCGCTCTTCAGGTTGATGTCCATGACCCGGTCGAACTGCTCCTCGCTCGTGTCGAGGATGGAGGTGCGGGTCTCGATGCCCGCGTTGTTCACGAGCACATCCAGCTGCCCGAACGACGACACCGCGGCATCGATGAGCGCCTGGATGCCCGGAAGTGTGCTGACATCGGCCTTCACTCCCACGGCCTTGCCGCCGAGTTTCTCGACCGTGGCTTCGAGTTCCTTCGTCTCGTCCGGGTTGGCGACGTAGTCGATCACAATGCTCGCGCCCTCCGCCGCAGCCGCAAGAACGATTGCCTCGCCGATGCCACTGTTGCCGCCGGTGACGATGATGCTTTTTCCTTCAAGAAGCACGTCGGCCTCCTTTCTGACACCGTGCAGGGTACGCCCGCTGGATGCGAATCGTGCGATGTCTGGGAACGCGGTGCGAGCGAGCCGAAAGTCTGCTTCGCATAGACCGTTGCGGGGTTGAGCTACCCCGCAAGTCGGGCGCAGGGTGAAAAAGCAGGCCGTGTCGATGACCGGACGAAACGCTCGCCCCTCCCATGGTCGGAAGGCGAGGACTCAGGGTGCGAACGCGACAGGCACGACCGGTGGGACAGCACGGCATCGATCGTCTCGTGCGAAATGTGCGAACCGGCCGCTTCGAGCGCAGCCTGTCAGCACTCACCGCCGGCGGTGCCGTCGTCACCGCGGCCGAGATCTTCTTCGAACACGACAAGGCGAGCTTCGGCAACAAGTGGATGTGGGTCCCGGTGGTGCTCGGGCCCGTCGGCGCCGCCGCCGGCGTGCTCGGCGTCGTGAGCCACCGCGCCGCGAAGACCGTGCTGCCCGTCGTCTCTGCGACGATCATCGCGAACGGACTGCAGGGACTCTGGCTGCACGGCCGCGGCATCCGGCAGAAGCCGGGCGGGTGGAAGAACTTTCGCTACAACATGGAGATGGGGCCACCCCTGATGGCGCCCCTCCTCGTCACGCTCGTCGGCGGCATGGGCGTGCTCGCCGCGATCCTGCGGCGCGAGAAGTGACCGCGCTGCCGCTGGGGCCGACGAACGGCGGAGCCCGCTTTCCCGGCTTCGACGTCACGAGCCAGGCCCAGCACTGGGACGGTCGAACCCGCGAAACCGTGCTGGCCCGACTGCGCCCGCTCCCGCATCCGCGGTTCTTCAGCGAGACGGAACAGCACGCGGCGAGCGCCCTCTTCGACCAGTTGCTCTACCAGCCCGAGGAGCCGCGCGTGCCCGTGATGAACATGGTGGATGCGCGCATCGCCGCGGGCGAAACGGACGGCTGGCACTACCAGACCATGCCTCCGGATGCCGAGGCCTGGCGCCAGACGCTGGCCGCCCTCGACGACGACAGCACCGATCGCTACGGCCAGGTCTTCGCCGAGTGCAGTTGGGATGAGCAGAGCGACCTGCTGCGGGCGATTCACGAGCTCGGCACGGAACTGTGGCACGGCATGAGCGCACAGCAGGTGTGGAGCCTGTGGACGCGCTATGCCTGCACGGCCTTCTATTCGCATCCGCTCGCCTGGAACGAGATCGGCTTCGACGGCCCCGCCTACCCGCGCGGGTACAAGAACCTCGGCGTCGACCGACTGGAGGGCATCGAGGTGCACGACGCGCATCCCGCGGACCCGATAAGGCACGACGACGCGAGGGGAGGTGCCGGGCGATGATGGACGTCAGGGAACGCAACGAGTCCGCCTGGCTGATGACCGCGGACGGTGCCCGCATCGAGCCGCGGCTACGCCAGAACATGCGCCACTATCGCGACGATGACGAGGTCGACCTGGTCATCGTCGGCTGCGGCGCGGGAGGCTCGACCCTGCTCCAGCGGATGGCGAGGGCCGGAGCGCGCGTCGTCGCCCTCGACGCCGGGCCCTTCTGGGACCCCGAGGCGGACTGGGTGAGCGACGAAGCCGGCTCGCACGGCCTCTACTGGACCGAGCCGCGCGAGATCGGCGGCAACGACCCCGTCCCGCTCGGCTCCAACAATTCCGGCCGCGGCGTCGGCGGCTCGATGATCCACTACGCCGGCTACACGCCCAGGTTCCACCCGAGCGACTTCCACACCAGAACGGGCGACGGCGTCGGCGCCGACTGGCCAATCGAGTATCCGGACCTCAAGCCGTACTACGAGGCGATCGAGGGCGAACTGCCGGTGGCCGGCGACCACTGGCCGTGGGGCGACCCGCACGACTATCCGCAGCGCCCGCATCCGGTCTCGGGCAACGGTGAGCTGTTCCAGCGTGGTGCTCTCGCCGCCGGAATCGGCGCGCAGGTTGGCCCCGTCGCGATCTCGAACGGTCGCTTCGGCAATCGCCCGCACTGCATCTATCGCGGATTCTGCCTGCAGGGCTGCAAGGTGAATGCGAAAGCCTCTCCGCTCATCACCCATATTCCGGATGCCCTGGCCCACGGCGCGGAGGTGCGGCCCGATTCCATGGTCACCCGCATCGAGATCGACGAGCGCACGGGTCGAGCGACGGGTGTGCGCTACTGGCGGGACGGGGTGGAGCACGTTCAGCGCGCGGCCATGGTGGCCGTGGCCGGATACTCGATCGAGACGCCACGACTGCTGCTGAATTCCACCTCTGCCCGCTTCCCCCGCGGCCTCTGCAACGACTTCGACCAGGTCGGCCGCAACCTCATGGTTCAGGGTGCGCCGCAGACCGCGGGTCGCTTCGAGAGTGAGGTGCGGATGTGGAAGGGGCCGCCGCCCGAGGTGAGCTCCGAGGAGTTCTACGAGACGCAACCCGGCAAGCCCTATAAGCGCGGCTTCTCGATCCAGACGGTCTCACCGCTGCCGATCACCTGGGCGGAGCACGTGATGGCCCAGGGCTACTGGGGTGCGGACCTGCGCAAGTACATGAGCGACTACGTGCACTGGGCCTGCCTCGGTGCGCTGTGCGAGTTCCTACCACAGCCCGACAACCGCGTCGTGCTGGCGGAGGAGAAGGACCGCCACGGCATGCCGATCGCGCGCTTCGACTACAGCCAGTGCGACAACGATCGCGCCCTCGTGAAGGCCGCGACCTCGGTGATGGAGGACATCCTGAGGGCCGCCGGTGCCGACGAGGTGATCACGATCAACCGCTACGCGCACCTCGTGGGCGGTGCCCGCATGGCCGCGAGCGAGGAGGAGGGCGTGGTGGATGCCGACTGCCGCAGCTTCGCGGTGCCGAACCTGCTCATCGTCGACGGAAGCGTGCTGCCCACCCAGGGCAGCGCAAACCCGGCACTGACCATCATGGCCGTCGCGGCGCGCGCCGCCGATCGGCTGATCGAAGCATCGAACAAGGGAGTTTTACCGTGACGAACGTCAGCGATTTTGTCATCCAGCGGATCAGGGAGTGGGGCGTGAGCCGCGTCTTCGGCTTCCCCGGCGACGGCATCGGAGAGTTCGACGGAGCCCTCGGGCGAGCGGAGCGCGAGGGCGAGGGGCTCGACTACATCCGGCCGACCCATGAGGAGATCTGTGCGCTCATGGCCACCGCGCACGCGAAGTTCACCGGCGAGGTCGGAGTCTGCATGGCCACCTCGAGCCCGGGTGCCTTCCACCTGATCAACGGGCTGTATGACGCAAAGATGGACAACCAACCCGTCGTCGCCATCGTCGGCCAGCAGGGACTCAACGCATTCGGCACCTCCAACCAACAGGAAAGCAACCTGGAACGCGCGCTCTCGGATGTCGCGGTCTACGTGCAGACGGTCGTCTCGCCGGAGCAGGCGCAGGCGGTCGTCGACACCGCGTTCCGTATGGCGCGGGTCGAACTCGGGCCCGCGGTCGTCATCCTGCCGCACGACGTGCAGGGCATGGAGTTCGTGCCGCCCACCCCCGAGAACTGGGTGTCACGATCGAGCGCCGTGGCCCCGTCGATCAGGATCACGCCGCCAGATGACGACATCCGGGCCGCCGCGGCGATCATCAACGCGGGCTCCAAGGTCACATTCCTGGTCGGGCATGGGTCGAACGGCGCAACCGAGGAGGTGCTGCGCGCGGCCGAGCTTGCCGGTGCGGGCATCATCACGACGCTGCGGGCGAAGCAGGTCGTTCCGGCGGATGTGCCATACCACTCGCAGCAGGTCGGCCTCCTCGGCAGCCTTCCGAGCGTTCACCAGATGAGCGGATGCGACACCCTCGTTATGCTCGGAACGAACTACCCCTACGGTCAGTTCCTGCCCGCGACGGGCCAGGCTCGCGCCATCCAGGTGGACCTCAAGCCCGCCCAGATGGGGCTGCGCTACCCGACCGAGCTGAACCTGTGGGGCGACGTGAAGCACACGCTCGCCGCGCTCACCCCGCTGCTCGAGCAGAAGTCCGATCTCGCCTGGCAGCAGGAGGTCGCGGACGGGATGGTCGAGTGGCGCAGCGAGATGGAAGCCCAGGCGATGGCGAGCTACGACGACGGCGTGAACCCGCGCAGGGTCTACTTCGAGCTCAATAAGCGACTGCCGCCGCGCGCTATCGTCACCGCGGATGCCGGCTCAACCGCCGACTGGTACGGCCACCACATCCTGCTGCGCGAGGGCATGCTGGGCGACCTCTCCGGCAGGCTAGCCACCATGCTCGCGGCGATGCCGTATGCCACCGCGGCGAAGTTCGCCTATCCGGAGCGCTGCGTGGTGTGCACGATCGGCGACGGCGCCTTTCAGATGCTCGGCATGAACGAGCTCATCACGATCAAGAAGTACCTCGACAAGTGGGGCGACAATCCGCAGTTCATCATCATGGTGCTGCACAACGACGACCTCACCCAGGTGTCGTGGGAGATGCGCACGGAGGATGCGAATCCACTGTGGTCGACCTCTCAGAACGTCGAGTCTGTGGACTACGCGGGGTGGGCCGAACTGCTCGGCTTCACGGGCATCCGAGTGACGACGGATGACGAGGTTGCGCCCGCCTGGGACGCCGCGTTCGCCAACCGTGGCGTCACCCTCATCGACGCGCACACGAGCAAGAACGTGCCGCCGCTGCCGCCGCACATCGCCCTCGAGTACGCGAAGAACACCGGGCTGGCGCTGCTGAAGGGCGACCCCGAGGGACTTGCCGTGATCAAGGACACCGCAAAGTCGCTGTTCGTGGAGGGCGTGGAACGCGTGCGGGGCACGCTCGGGATCGGCCAGGAGGACGAGCCCGCCAAATAGAGAAGGAGCAGATCATGAGCAACTTCATCAGCGGCATGCGTGCCAGCGGCAACGGCATGCTGCTGCGCATCTCCATCATCGCTGCCATCGGCGGCCTACTGTTCGGCTTCGATACGGGGGTGATCTCCGGCGCCCTGCTCTATCTGAAGAAAGACCTGCACGCGAACGATGTCGCGCAGGAGTGGATCGTCTCGGTGCTTCTGCTCGGCGCTATCGTCGGCGCGATTGCCTCCGGGTATCTAGCCGACCGCATGAGCCGCAAGTGGACCAAGGTGATGTCCGGCTGCATCTACGTGATCGGTGCCCTAGGCTGCGCCTTCGCCGTTTCGATCCCGATGCTCATCTTCTTCCGCTTCCTGCTCGGACTCTCCGTGGGCACGGCATCCTTCGTCGCTCCCCTCTATATCTCCGAGGTCTCTCCCCCGCGAGTGCGCGGCGGCCTCGTCTCGTTCAATCAGCTCGCGATCACTTCCGGCATCCTGCTCGCCTACCTCGTGAACTTCGCGTTCTCGTCGGTGCCTGACGGCTGGCGGTGGATGCTGGGGGTCGGTGCCATTCCCGGTGCGGCGCTCGCGGTCGGGATGCTCATGGTGCCGCACACGCCCCGCTGGCTGCTGGAGCACGGCCGGGAGGACGAGGCGCGCACGGTGCTGCAGAAACTGCGCGGCAGCGATCCGGACGCCGACATCGAGCAGGAGATAGAGGAGGTGCGCGATGCGCAGCGCAAGGAGAGCTCGACGACCGTTCGCGACCTGCTGAAGCCGAACATCCGCCCGCTCATCTGGGTCGGCGCGGGGCTCGCGATCTTCCAGCAGTTCGTGGGCATCAACACGGTCATCTACTACGCGCCGACGATCCTGTCGAAGACCGGGCTCACCAACAGCGCCTCGATCACCCAGACGGTGTTTGTCGGGGTCACGAACGTCGTGTTCACGATCATCGCGGTGCTGCTGCTTGATCGCATCGGGCGTCGCCGCCTGCTGCTCATCGGCACCGTGGGCCTCACCGTGGCGATCATCTTCCTGGGCGTCTTCTTCGCCTCGCCGTGGTTGCAGCAGAACGCGAGCTACCTCGCCCTTGTCGCTCTGATCGTCTACATCGCCTCGTTCGCGGTGGGGCTCGGGCCGGTGTTCTGGCTGATGATCGCGGAGATCTACCCCATGGGCATCCGCAGCAAGGCGATGTCGCTCGCCACCGTGCTGAACTGGGCGGCGAACTTCCTCGTCGCCGGCACCTTCCTCACGCTGATTTCGCTGGTCACACGGCAGGGTGCGTTCTTCATCTTCGGCTTCCTCGGAATCCTCGCGATCGCGTTCTTCGCCTGGAAGGTGCCGGAGACGAGGGACAAGTCACTCGAGCAACTGCAGGACGACCTGCTCGGCGGCAAGCAGCATGACTGAGCGGCCGACGGATGCCGCGGTCGACTCCGTCGAGGCACGCGTCTACACGGTGCCCACGGATGAGCCGGAGGCCGACGGAACTGTGCAGTGGAACTCCACCACGATGGTGCTCGTGCAGGCCAGGAGCGGCAGCACGGTGGGCACCGGCTGGACCTACGGCGCAGCGGAGTGCGGTCCGGTCGTCACCTCGACGCTCGCGCCGCTCGTCGTCGGCCGCAGCGCACTGGATGTCGGTGCCCGATTCGACGAGATGGTGAAGGCCGTGCGCAACAGCGGTCGGCAGGGCGCGATCGGCTATGCGATCTCTGCCGTGGACATCGCGCTGTGGGACCTCAAGGCGCGCCTCCTCGGCCTCCCGCTGCACCGCCTGCTCGGCGCGGTGCGCGAGGCCGTTCCGATCTACGGCAGCGGCGGCTTCACCACCTACTCGAAGCAACGCCTGGCCGAGCAACTCGGCGGCTGGCGCGAGCAGGGCATCCCGAGGGTGAAGATCAAGATCGGCGAGTCCTGGGGCACCAAGCCCGACCGCGACCTCGCGCGGATGCGGCAGGCACGCTCCGTGATCGGCGACGAGGCGGAGCTGTTCGCGGACGCGAACGGCGGCTATAGCCGGGGCCAGGCCATCCGCATCGCGCACGCCGCGGAAGACGTGGCACTGCACTGGTTCGAGGAACCGGTCTCGTCCGACGATCTCGACGGGTTGCGCGAGGTGCGCAACGCCGTCGCTGCCGACGTGGCGGCGGGCGAGTACGGCTTCGACCTCACCTACTTTCGCCGCATGTGCCAGGCGCAGTCCGTGGACTGCCTGCAGGTGGACGCGAGCCGCTGCGGCGGCATCACCGAGTGGCTGCGCGCCGCGGCCGTCGCCGCAAGCTTCGGCCTCGAGGTCTCCGGGCACTGCGGCCCGCACCTGCACGCCCACGTTGCTGCGGCGACTCCCAACCTGCGGCACCTCGAGTGGTTTCACGACCACGTGCGCATCGAGACGATGTTCTTCGACGGCACCCTCGACCCGAGCGGAGGCACGATCACCCCGCGAGACGAGCCAGGCAACGGCCTGACCCTGCGGGAGAGCGACGCGGAGAAGTACCGCATCCGGTAGCCCGCTCTGTCTGTAACTACGGGGGAGCTGGGCTCGTCGCCTCAGCGAGAAGTGCCCGGACGTCGAACTCCAGCGGGTGGAGTGACTCCGCTTCCGCCGCGCGGAGGATTGGAGGGACGAATGCCGGTGCTGCGAGGTTGTCCCGCTTTGCCGCTTTCCTGCACGCGCGAAGACGAACCAGGCCGGGCCCCAAGCTCACTCGCACCCTTATTGCTGAAGTTCACTGACATTTTCATCCTCTTCGTCCAGTAACCATTCGACCACGTAGTCATCCCTGATTGCTACCCAAAGTCCCTGCGTTCCCGACACGACTGACACGAACCTGCCCCCCTTATCGATGTTCCACTGCTCGGCAATGAACAGATCGCGCGATTCCGGATAGGTCGCAAAGCGGCTTCGCTCGTCAAACACGCCACCAACCCAGACGCCTTCCGCGATTCGAACACGCACCCACCCCTCCCGCACGGTCTTACTACCGAAGTCCCAGGCCGTGGGCGTGTCACTGGCTTCTTGCGACCCGGTGAGGTGCGGTCGGATCCGCTCGGCCCAAAGACGCGTCGGTCTCTCGAGAAAGGGGACTTGCCCGTATATTATCCACGCCGCGGTGTACGGCACGAGAACACCGCCTACGAGGAAGACGAAAGCGACGGGCACCACGTTCCGCGCTGGATAGGTGTGAAGGTCAAGCAGCGCGATCGACACTTCACCGGAGAAAACAACCGCGTAAACAGAATCGAAGATCGCGCTCGCGACGATCGCCTCGAGTACCCGTGCGCCGACTGACCGATCCGCCGCGCGCACTCCCCTTAGCTGGACTCGAACGGCGGCGAAAACCACTCCAGGCACTAGTAGGGCGAGATAGAAGAGCAATTGGAATGAGCTCGCAGGAATAGCCAAGACAGGTCCTCGTCAGGAGAAAGCGATGCGCTCGGGGTGAGCGACTTCCGCGCGCAAATCTAGCGGCACTTCGACGCACGGGGCGAGAGGTCGATCACGTTGTGGATAACCGAAGCGCCGTGCGTCTGCTGTGCTGAACGCCGCTTGCCCTTGTTAACGAGGGGTTCGCACAACTAGACTCGCCGCGGCACGTGATCGCTGCCAGTACACAGACTGTTCACTAATCCTTGACAGCGACCGCGGCTCGAATCGATAATGCAAAGAGCCACCCAGCGGACCTCCCGACTGCGCGTCCCTCCTCCGTGTGCTGACAGCCGATCAACAATGGAGTCGATTATGTCCAACGAAACTGCCTCACCATCCGACCTTCAGGTGCCGGTTCTGATTGCGGGAGGCAGCCTCGTGGGGCTGACGACCTCACTGCTTCTCTCCTCGTACGGGATCGAGAACCTCGTGGTCGAACGGCACTCCGGCACCGCGATCCACCCGCGCGCAGCGTCGTTCCATCAGCGCACCATGGAGATCTTCCGGCACGCCGGCATTCAGGATGAGGTCGAGAAGACGGCGGCACTCGACTTCGAACAGAACGGCGCGATCGTCGCGGTCGAGAGCCTGTGTGGCAAGGAGCTGCAGTACTTCTACAAGTCCTGGAACGAGGGCGTCGAAGACCTCAGCGCCACCCCGCGCCTGTTCATCACCCAGGTGAGCCTCGAGCCCGTGCTGCGCAAGGCCGCGGCCGAGCGGGGAGCCGAGCACCGCTTCGGCACCGAACTCACCCACTTCACCCAGGACGACAACGGCGTGACCGCAACGATCACCTCCCGCGAGACGGGCGAGGCGAAGACGGTGCGCTCGCAGTACCTCGTGGCCGCAGACGGCGCGCACAGCAGCATCCGCGACCAGCTCGGGATCGCCATGCAGGGCCACGGCAGTTCGGAGTGCATCACGATCTACTTCCGCGCGGACATGAAGGACATGATCGGTGATCGCAACCTCAGCGTGATCTACGTGCTCAATCCGAACCTGCTCGGCTTCTTCCGCTTCTCCCTCGATGGCCAGGCCGGCTTCCTCTCGATCTTCTCGGTGAACGACCCGGAGACGGGCGAGAAGCGCGACCTCATCGCGGACCTCAGCGACGAACGCTGCAGCGAGTACGTGCGCATTGCACTCGGATGCGCGAACGACGAGCCGGTCGAGATCACGAGCGTGCAGCGCTGGGAGGCCTCCGCGAGTTCCGCCGAGCGCTACAGTTCCGGCCGCGTCTTCCTCGCCGGCGACGCGGCGCACACCATGCCCCCCACCGGCGGCTGGGGCGGCAACACGGGCGTGGCGGATGCGCACAACCTCTCGTGGAAGCTCGCCATGGTACTGAAGGGGGAGGCGGCACCTGCCCTCCTCGACAGCTACGACGCCGAGCGCAGGCCGGCCAGTCTCATGACGATGGAGCAGGCCTATTCGATCTACGCCGGGCGCTATGCCGAGCGCGCCACCCTCGACGCCAAGCCGCTCGCCGAGCCTCGACCGGCAGAGTCCATCGAGCTCGGCACGGTCTACCGCTCCGCAGCGCTGATCGATCCGAAGCAGCAGTCCGTGCCGGCCAGCGGCGAGTGTGACGTCGTCGATCCGCGCGCACCCCTGACGGATGTCGGCTCTCGCGCGCCACACCTCGACGTCGTGGTCGACGGCTCCTCCCGTTCCGTGCACGACCTGTTCCAGGACTCCTACGTGTTGCTCGCCGGCGCTCAGGGCGAGGCATGGCGGGACGCCGCGAAGGCGGTCGCGAGCCGCAACGCGGTTCCGCTGCGCCCATACACCGTTGGCCCGAACGCGGATGCCGTCGACGCCTCGAACGCCTTCGCCCGCGCCTACGGCATCGAGCCCGAGGGCGCGGTGATCGTGCGTCCGGATGGCGTGGTCGCCTGGCGCTCCGCCACCTCAGCGGGCGACCCGGAGGAGACCGTCGCCGGTGCGATGACGGCGCTGCTGCAGCGCGGCTGACGCCCTGCAGCTGCGCTATCCGGCGAACGCCCCGTTCATCACGGCGAGAGACTCGTCGATGATCTCGCTGAACGGGCGAGTGTTGTCTGCCCGGATCCACTCAGCGAAGGAGACGTGGAAGACGCCCATTCCGGCCTGCGCGAGGAGGCTCGCGGTCGGTTCGGCGACGCCGCGGTCGCGCAGCGCCGCAGCGATCGCAGTCGCGACGCCGGAGAGCTTGATGAGCTCGCGCTCCTGCAGGCTCGGGTTCGCGCCGACGACCCGCTGCCGTTGCAGGCTCCACGGGCGGCGGGGCTCGAACTGGGCGGCAGCGCCGTGGAGCGCTGCGGTGACCGCCTGAAGCGGCGTCGCGTCATCCGGAGCCTCGGCGATCGCCGAGACGAACATCGCGCGAAACTCGTCCTGACCGTCGAAGATCACCTCGCGCTTGTCGGAGAAGTGGCGGAAGAAGGTGCGCTCGGTGAGACCTGCGCGCTCGGCGATCTCGGCGACGGTGGTCTGCTCGTAGCCGTGCTCCAGATAGAGCTCGAGCGCCGCGAGCTGCAGGCGGCCGCGCGCATCCGGTTCCCATCGACCCATGCTTCGATGGTACCGGATGACAGCGACTGACATCAGGTGTATCGTTGATGTCAGTAACTGACATCGTACCTTCGCGCATCCGGCGTGGAGCAGCCCGGCGTCATCAGGAGGTTCTTCTCATGCGTGTTTTCGTCACAGGTGCTTCGGGCTGGATCGGCTCGGCCGTCACCGCAGAACTCATCGCCGCCGGCCACGAGGTCGTCGGCCTCGCCAGGTCGGATGCCTCTGCCGCGGCCATCAAGGCGGCCGGCGCCGAGGTGCGCCTCGGTTCCATCACCGACCACGACAGCCTGCGCGCGGGTGCCGAGGGCGTGGACGGCGTCATCCACACCGCGTTCATCCACGACTTCAACTCCCACGAGGATGCGGCGGCCGTCGATCTCGCGGCCGTGCAGCTGTTCGGAGATCTGCTCGAGGGAACCGGGCGTCCGCTCGTGATCGCCTCCGGCATCCTGGGTGCGGTCTCCACCGAGACGGACCGGCCGGATCCCGCGACGGCCTGGTCGCCGCGCATCCTCACCGAGCACACCCTGCTCGGGTTCGCGGAGCGCGGTGTGCGCTCAGCATCCGTTCGGCTCTCGCCGAGCGTTCACGGCGAGGGCGACCACGGCTTCATGGCCACCCTCGTCGGGATCGACCGCGCGAAGGGCAGCTCCGGCTACGTCGGTGACGGCATGAACCGCTGGCCCGCGGTGCACCGCCTGGACGCGGCGCACCTGTTCCGCATCGCGCTCGAGGATGCTCCGGCGGGCTCCGTGTTGCACGCCGTGGGCGACGAGGGAGTGAGACTGCGCGACATCGCCGAGATCATCGGCCGGCACCTCGACCTGCCCCTCGTCAGCATCGATCCCGAGGATGCCGTGGACCACTTCGACTGGCTCGGTCGCTTCCTCGGTCTCGACAGTCCGGCGTCGAGCACGATCACGCAGGAGCAGTTCGGCTGGAAGCCCACCCATCCGACGCTTCTCGAGGACTTCGAGGCGGGGTACTACTTCCGCGGCTGACACCCGCGGTTTCACGCGGATGCACACTGTGAGCCGAACAGATGAAGCGATCGTGCGTGATGCCTCGCACCACCTCGGCGCGCTCAACCGCTACCTGGCACTCCGGAGCGCGAATGACTGGTTGACGACGGACGTCACAACTGTCCTCACTTTGCGTGCACGGCGGCACGCAGTCGGATCGACGAGTGCAGGAAGAGCGCCGCGACGATCAGGTTCAGAATCGCAACGAGGAACTCACTCGGTCGCGCGGTAAACATCGCGAGCGAGAGACCCTGCACCAAGAACAACAGGGCAAAGACAAAGCCGGATGCAGGGCGAGCGGTCATCCGCCACCAGGCTCTCGGAGGATCTTTCGACTCGTTCTCCCCACGAAAGCTGCGCACCGCGAGTCCGACGCAGACAAGGAGAAGGATGGCCCACGACGCGGCCAGCGTAGCGGGACCCGCGGTGAAAGTCACCGCGAGCGCCACAAGCAGAGCAACAAGGTAGGAGGCCACGACGTAGCCCACTTTGGTCGCATTGTTCGTTATCCGAAATCGCACGCCGACCCCAATCGCTGGTTCCTCAAAGGATAGCTCGACTACGTTCGGATCGTGCGCCCGGGCGGCTAGTCTCCCGACCGCACCGCGAAGGCGAGGCGGAAGAGCGCGCGGGCGCGAGTGGCGACGGGCTCGCGCTCCGCCGCATCCGTCTTGGAGAGCAGAAAGGCGAGCATCGACACCGCGAGCATGATGTCATCGGTGGCGATGTGCGTGCCGACGATTCCTTCCTCCTGGTCCCGCACGAGCATCCGATCGATCACCGCGGCCACCCGGATGCCGAGCGCAGCCGTGCGTTCATCGTCTGGCGCGGAGACGATCACATCGATGAGCGCGGTCGAGGCGATCGCCTGCTCGGCCACGAGGTCGAAGAGCTCGCGCAGGGTGGAATCGGGCTCGTCCGCAAGCCTCTCGAACGCCCCGACGTTCTCATCGAAGACCGCCGTGGCGAGCGCGATGCGGTCGGGAAAATGCCGGTAGAGACTCCCCTGCCCCACGCCCGCGCGCTTGGCGACGGCGCTCAGCGGAGCATTCAGCCCGAGCTCGGCGAACACCTCGCGAGCGGCAACGATGAGGGCGTGCCTATTCGCGGGCCCGGCGGCTGGACCACGATTCGTTTTTGCTGTGGTCGGCATCGCTGAATCTTACTACCGGACAGTGTTGTCCGGTATGCTGAAGCCAGCACCGTGAGTGCCGGCGCATGCACGGCTCACCGAAGGAGACACGCGATTATGGCCAAGAACACAGACCGCCTCAGCGGAGATTCATCCATCTCCACCTGGCTCGAACACCCGGTGGGCGGCCCCATCATCCGCGAGCTCCTCGCGCAGGCCGGTCAGAATGCCGACGTGCTCCGCCCCGTGAGCCGTCTCGCCCTCAAGCGACTCGTCGCGCTCAGCAAGGGCCAGTTCAGCACCGAGATGATCGACGAGCTGGTTCGCCGCGTCGAGGCGGGCGATGTTCCCGCGCCGTCGACGGATGCCGCTGCAGCAGCCCCCGAGACCCAGCAGGCAGCAGCAGCGCCGTCCGCGCCAGAGCCCGAGCCCTGGGTGGAGAAGGTCACCGATGGACGCTTCTCCGGCAAGACGGTGATCGTCACCGGCGCGGGTTCCGGCATTGGTCGCGCCACGGCCTCCCGCATTGCCCGCGAGGGCGGCCGCGTGATCGCGGTCGACATCTCCCGCGAGCGCCTAGACGAGTTCGTGGCCGAACTTCCGCAGCACGACATCGTGCCGGTCGCGGGTGACATCACCGACGACGCCGCCGTTGCTTCGATCGTGGCCGCCGCGGGCGAACGCATCGATGGCCTCGCCAACATCGCCGGGATCATGGACGACATGACTCCGGTGCACGAGGTGGCCGACGCGGTATGGAACCGCGTCTTCGCCATCAACGTGGCCGGAACCATGAGTCTCATGCGGGCGGTCGTGCCCGCGATGCTGGCCCAGGCATCCGGTTCGATCGTGAACACCGCATCGGAGGCCGCGCTGCGCGGTTCGGCCGCCGGCGCCGCCTACACCGCCTCGAAGCACGCGGTGGTGGGACTCACGAAGTCGAGCGCGTTCATGTACGGGCCGAGCGGCATCCGGGTGAACGCCGTGGCGCCCGGCGCGACCATCACGAACATCGAGGCGACCTTCGCCTCCGAACTCGGCGCGGAGCGGGTGCGTCTCGCGATGAGCCTGCTGCCGGATGCCGCCGAGGCGGATGCGCTCGCCGCCTCGATCACCTTCCTGCTGAGCGACGACGGCGTAAACCTCAACGGCGTCATCCTGCCGTCGGATGGCGGCTGGTCGGCCGCCTGACAGACGCCTCGTGGGCGAGCAGCAGGTATGCGCTGGCGGTCCAGGTATACGCGCGATCGCGGAGTCCCTCTCCGGTCACGGCGTCGAAGTTTTCGGCGAAGCCCGACCTCTCGCACAGCGAGCGGAATCCCTCGCTGACGCGGTCGGCGAGCTCGACGTGGCCGGCGCGACGAAGCCCGTCTTCGATGATGACGGTCGACGGCGCCCAGATGGGGCCTCGCCAGTAGCCGTCGGATTCGTACTCCGGCGAGTCGAGGCGCTGCGTGGCCGGGCCCCACGGGGTCACGTGCTCCGCGATGTCCGCGGCGAGCTTGGTCGTGATCTCGGTCGGGAGGTACTTCGCGGCGAGGATCGGCAGCAGGGTGAGCAGGCTCGTGGTCTTGCTCCTGCGGCCATCCTCGACTGAGCGCGCGAAGAAGTGCTCGCCGTCCCACAGCTCGAGCAGGGCGCTCAGCACCGTGTCGCGTTCGTCGGCCCACTCCTCTGCGCCCTCGACGCCGAGTTCCGTCGCCAGTTCGGCCAGCACATCCAGCTGGATGACGAGAAAGGCCGCGAGGTCCGGCGACTCGATCACGCGGTCATTGTCGAATGCGGTGGAGTTGTCCCATCCGCTGTCGTTGCCGTGCTGGTAATGCGCGAGCGCGTGGCCGGGAGCGCGGCGGAAGTCCAGCCAGAAGCGGGTCCAGCGAGCGAGCTTCAGGTAGACCTCCTCCACGACGCTCCGGTCGATCTCGCTGTTCGCGCGCTCGCGAATCCGGGTGAAGGCCCAGCCGTGAATCGGGGGCTTCACGAAGTTGTACAGCACCTCGGAGTGCGTGATGGAGTCTGGCAGCGCACCGGAGGCATCCTGCAGGTCGAAGGGGGCGAGAAACTGGTCCATCGCGGCGTCGAGATCCGCCGGCGCGAAGGCAAAGGCGTTGAAGCAGTGATCCCAACTCCACAGCTTGTCCATCCAGTGCTTGGACATCAGCACGGACTCGCGCCGCAGAAATCCCCTGGGCGCGACCGTGGCCGACCACAGCACGTAGGCCGCGCGTTCCGCCGCATCCGGAGCATCGCCGCGCCAGCTGCTGTGAAGTTCGGCGTAGTCGTCGAAGGCCGCGGCTGACCGAGCGACGAGCGCCTCGAAGTTGTTGGAGGTCGAATACGGCACGCGCGCCGACTCGAACTCCTCGACCGCAAGCTCCCAGCCGTCCGCGCCGGATGCGATGACGGCACGGGAGTGCGCGCCGAGCGCCTCCGCGCCGTCGAATCGGAGCTCGCCGCTGATGCTTGTCACCCGGTAACGGCGACCGCTCTCATAGGAGGTGAAGATCGCGGATCCGTCTCTCGGGTCGCGGAACAGGAAGGTTCCGGTGAACGGCGTGAGCTTGCCTCCCGCGTCGGCGAGGCGCAGCTGCAGTCCTTGTCCGCGGAGTCGGATCGTATCGAGCGACTCGAAGACCGCCTCGATGCGCCCCCCCTCCTCGTCCCGCCAGGCGAGGGTCGCCGGGGTGGCGGAGTTCTCGGTGCTCACCCGCGCTCCGTCCCGCTCGGGAACCAGGCGCAGTATCCCGTGCATGCCCGACTGGTGGCTGACGAGGTGGATGTCGTCCTGCCGATTGTTCAGCGCGACGACGGGCGACAGGTCGAGCCACGACCCCCGCATGCTGAACGGGATCTCGGCGATGTCGAAATCGACACCGGTGCGCGGTGACATAGTGTGACCTTTCAGGTCGAGAGGGTGAGGGCTAATCCTTGACCGCGCCGGCTGTGACGCCGGCCGCGACATAACGCTGGGCGAGCACGAGCAGCACCGCGGCAGGGATCGACGCAACCACGGCGGTGGCCATGATCGCGTTCCACTCCTGGTTGTTGTTGCCGATGTAGCGATAGATCCCGAGGGTGACCGGCTGGAAGTCCCCGCCACCGTCGAGAGTGGTGGCGAAGATGAAGTCCGACCAGGCCCAGAGGAAGGCGAACAGCGACACGGTGACGATCGAGTTGCGGCTGACAGGCAGCACCACCGAAACGAAGGTGCGCCAGGTGGAAGCCCCGTCGATCGTCGCCGCCTGGATGAGCTCATCGGGAATTCCGGCCATGAACGCCGTGAAGATGAGCACGCCGAACGGGACGGCGATGGTCGAGTCGGCGAGGATGAGCCCGGGCACCGAGTTCAGCAGGCCCAGGTTGAGGTAGATGACGTAGAAGCCCATCGCCATGATGATCGCCGGAATCATCTGCGCGATCAGCAGCACAAAGCTGAGGCCGCCTCCCCCTCGAGGTCGCAGCTTGGCCAGCGAGTACGCGGCCGGCGCCGCGAGCACGAGGGTCAGGATGACCGTGCCCAGACTGATCACGAGGCTCGTGCCGAGAAATGGCAACTGCTCGTGCAGCACGCGCTGGTAGCCCTCGAAGGTCGGGTCGAGCGGAATCAGGTTCGGCGGACTCTTGCGCAGGTTCTGCGCCTTCGTCAGCGAGACGTTGATCATCCAGTAGACGGGGAACAGCATGATCGCGGCCAGGATGATGCCGACGGCGGTCTTCCACCAGGACCGAGCGCGCATCAGGAGGGATCCAATCGACGCTGGGTTCGCACGTACACGAGCCCGAAGACGAGGGCGACAAGAATGAGGAGGTTGCCTACCGCGGCCGCGGGGCTGAAGTCGGGCAACAGCGAGCCGAACCCGAGTCGATACGACCAGATCGCAAAGGTCGTGGAGGAATCGGACGGGCCGCCCCGCGTCATGATCCAGATGATGTCGAAGACCTTCAACGTGTAGACCAGGCCGAGCAGCACGGTGATCGCCGACACCGGTCGCAGCAGCGGAAAGGTGATGCGCCAGAACTTCTGCCAGCCGTTCGCACCGTCGATCGACGCCGCCTCGTACACCTCGCCCGGGATGCTCTGCAGGCCGCTGTAGAGGATGACGAGGTTGAACGGAATGCCGATCCAGATGTTGGCGATGAGCACGGCGACGAGCGACCAGTGTGGCGAGGTCAGCCAGTTGATGTGACCGATGCCGACCGCCTCGAGAAAGGCGTTGACGATCCCGGAATCGCTGTTGAGCATCCAGGACCAGGCGGAGCCCGAGACGAGGAGGGGAAGGAGCCACGGCACGAGGAACAGTGCGCGCAGCACGCCGCCCAGCGGGAAGTGCTTGAAGAAGAACACGGCGAGCGCGAGGCCGATGGAGAACTGGAAGAGGATCGACACCCCCACGAACAGGGCGGTGTTTGTGAGCGCGGGGCCAAAGGTGGAGCTCGCGAACACCTTGACGTAGTTCTCGAGGCCGACGAAGGGAGCAGTGCCGTCGATGAAGGAGCGCACGGTGTAGTCGCGCAGGCTCAGCTCGACGTTGCGCCCGAGCGGGTAGGCGTAGAACACCAGGAGGTAGATCACGACCGGAGCGATGAACGCCCACGCGGTCCAGCCGCCGCGGCGACGTGTTCGCCGCCGCCCTTGCGTCTGTGCGGTCATGATCTCCTCCCGGTGTTCCTGCGGCAACCGCGCTACTTGACCGCTGCCTGGGCTGCCTTCAGGGCATCCGCGGGCGTCGCACTGCCGGTGAGCGCCTTCTGCACGGCACCCCAGAGCTGCTCAGAGATCTTCGGGTACTTCGTGCCGAGGTTGTTCCCGGTGCGCGCCTGCGCCACCTGCACCGCATCGACCCAGGGCTTGAGCGAGCTGTCCGCCGCGAGCTGCGCGGCCTGAGCATCCTTGCTGGCAGCGATGTAGTTCAGCGAGTTGTCGGTGTTGACCACGTTCTTGGTGGAGGTCATGCACGCGACGATCTTGGCCGAGGCGGCGTAGCGAGACGCATCCTTCTGCACCGGAATGCTGAGGAACTCGCCTCCCGTCGGCGCGGGCGCCGGTCCACCGGATGCGGCGGGAAGCGGAACCACGAGGTCCTTCATCTTCGCCGCGTCGGCCTTCTGCCAGGTGCCGTTCTCCGCGAACGCGAAGTCGCCGGTCTGGAACTCCTGCCACGAGGTTGTCTGGGTGTTGTTGATGACCGAGTTGGGCGCATAGCCCTTGGCGACCCAGTCCTTCCACAGCGTCAGAGCCGAGACGGCCTTGTCGGAGTCGAGGTGGGTCAGGTCAGCACCCGATCCCCAGAACCAGGGAAGGAACTGGAAGCTGCCCTCCTCTGTGCCGATCGCCGAGAACGTGATGCCCTTCTTGCCCGCGGCAGTGACCTTGGCGAGAGCCGCGGTCAGGGAGTCCCAATCGGTGACGCTCGCGATGTCGACGCCCGCCGCCGCAAGCACCGTGGGGTTGTAGTACAGCGCGAGCGTGTTCGCTCCGATCGGCACACCGTAGGTCTTGCCGTCGAGCACACCCGCTCCGAGGATGTTCTTGGCGACGTCGCCGACGACAAGCTTGTTCTCGTCCGTGGTGGTCAGAAGTCCGGCATCCGCCAGCGTCGAGATCACGGGATTGTCGATGAGAAGGATGTCGGGCGAGTTCTTCTGCTGGCCGGCGAGAAGCGCCTTGTTGGTCAGGTCGCTGGTGTCGTAGCCGGTGCGCTTCACCGTCACGCCCGCGGTTGAGGCGCAGCTGGCGATGACCTTTGCCCAGGCGGAGCTGGCGTCGTACTGGGGATACGGATCCCAGAACGTGTACGACGCCTTCGCGCCCGAGCTGGCGGGAGTCGACGAGCACCCCGTGAGGGTGGCGGCTGCCATGCCGACGGCCAAGAGCACTGTGCCGACGGCCTTGAACTTTCGATTGATGTCCACAGGTAATTCCTCTCTGAACGGTACGTGGATCGGATGGTGCTGTTGTCGAACCGGTTCGATTTTTGGGTAGAAAAGAGCCCACGTCGTGACGCGGGTTATCGGGTACTACCCCGGTCCGTGATGTGCGGCTCGATGAGACGGATGTCGTGTTCCACTGCGGAACCAGACTTCCCCATCCGGCGAACCAGAGCCTGAACCGCACTGCGGCCCAGTTCATCGGGCGACGTCTCGACCGCCGTGTATGGCAGTGAGAACAACCGACCGAAGTCTTCAGAAAAGATGCCGACGACCGAGAGCTGGTCGGGAACCCGCACTCCCCTGTCGTGCAGCACGCTCGGCAGCGCGGCGATCGTCGCGTCGTTGTGCACGATCATCGCCGAGGCCTCGGGGTGCCCATCCAGGATGTCGTTGATCTGTCGATTGACGCCGGGCTGCTGAGTGACACCGTCGATCGAGAACACCCGAATGCCGTAGCGGGATGCGCGCTCGAGCGCCGCATCCCGGAATCGCCAGGCGTACGCGCCACCGCGTTCAAAGACGTGCTCTTGCGGGGTGATGAGAATGATGTCGCGATGACCGCGCTCGTGCAGGTGGTCAACGAGCATGCGGCCGGATTCCTCGAAGTCGAGGTCGAAGACGTCGATGCCGTCGGCATGGGCCGGGAGCCCCACGAGCACGCCCGGCTGGCGGGCGGCCTGCAGAACCGGAATGCGCTTGTCTCGATGTGCCACGTTGAGCAGCACGATCCCGTCGACCATGTCTGAGTTCGTGATGCGGCGAAGCGCCTGCGGCCCGTCGGTTTCGGTCACCATGAGGATGTCGTATCCGGCCTCGCGCGCGGCATCCGAGATCGGCAGAACATACTGCAGCATCGCGGGCGAGAACTCGTCTTCGAAGAAGTGCACGAACAGCCCGATGACCATCGTCTGCGACGTGGCGAGTGCGCGTGCGCCGGCGTTGGGGGTGAAGCCGAGTTCCGCGATGGCGACCTGGATGCGTTCGCGGGTCTCCGCCGAGATGGACCGCTTCCCGGTGAGGGCGTAGGACACCGTGCTGCGGGAGACTCCCGCGTGCCGGGCCACATCACCTATGGTCGCCATGACTCCCCTTCGAACCGATTCGATGCAGCATATTGCGCTAAATCAGAACGTGTCAAGGAAATTAGAGAACCGATTCGACGATGGGGCGAGGTGCTCCCTCGCTGAGGGCCCAGCGCCGCCGATCGGCGCGCCTAGGTGCGGAACGGCGCGTCGCTCGGGAAGTGCTTCCTGAGCGCCACCCCGATGCCCTCTTCGTCGTGCGAGAGCGCACGCCGCACTCCCGCCGGCACTGTGAGAGCGGAGCTCGCGTTGCCCATGAGGTAGCCCACGCCGACGCCGGCGAGCATGTCGAGATCGGCCGAGGTGTCGCCGAACGCGATCACCTGCTCTAGCCCGATGCCGAGATGCCGCGTGAGCGCCTCCAGCGCCGGCAGCTTCACCGCTCCGGACGCCACGACCTCGATCATGTTCTTCAGGTGGTGGGCGTAGGTCGACGTCCCGAGCGCGCCCAGCGCATCCGCCAGCTCGTTCAGCGGTTCTGCCTCGCCACGGAACATCACCTTGAACAGCGGTGAGCTGCCGACCACTCGCTCGACTTCGTCGACCACCGGCCAGACGGAGGTGTTGCGGGCCTCGCGCATGCCCCAGTATTCGAGCGAGTTCACGTGCCAGACGTCTCGCGTGTAGACGCCGGTGTGTACGTCGAAGGTGCTCGCGACCTCGAGCATCTTCCGCACGTCGTCGTCGAGCAGCGGCACAGCTTTCAGCTGCGTGAAGCGACCGTCGGGCTCGCGCGCCTCGACGAGTGAGCCGCCGAAGGTCGCGTACGAGGCCGGGATGCCGAGCCGCTCCTCGATCACCGCCGTCGACTGCGGGCTGCGCGCGGTGACCAGGATGAGGTGCGCGTCGTGCTCCTCGACCACGCGGTGGATCTCCGATGCCGTGAACGGCATGATCTGCTTGCGCGAATCGATGAGAGTGCCGTCGATATCGATGGCAAGCGCGCGCAGCTCGCTCACTCGGTCACCGCCGCACGCTTCGCGATTGAGCCACGAAGCGTGTGAAGTCCCTCGGCCAGGTGGGCGCGGCCGGTCGCCGCGAGTGGAGACCCCAGCAGGCGCTGCAGTTCATCGTCAAAGACGGGCGCTGCCCGGTCGAACAGCTTCTTGCCCTCGGCGGTCAACTCGACCACGGACGAACGGCGATCGGTGGGGTGCGGCGTGCGGATGCACCACCCGGACTTCTCGAGACGGTCCACGGCCTGGCTGGCTCCCCCGACGGTGATGACGACAGCCTGGGCGATGTCGAACACCCTGCACGACGGCGTGGAATCAATGATCAGCATCACGTTGAAGCTCCCGAGGCTGAGCTCGCTCTCGCGTTGCAGGCGCTCGTCGACCGCGGCCCACAGCATCGTCTCGAACCTCACCAGGTCATCGAAGACCTGTCGCAGATCGGTCATGTCCACTCCCCTCGTCAATGAAACCTAGCTTAGCCGCAATTTATATTGTCGTAATTTGCATTGCGCTAACTAGCTTAGTGCTAATGTATATCTCGCGCCTCATCCAGGCACCCCGGCAACCGCCGGTAGCGAGAGACAGGAACGACAATGACAACCCAACAGCGCGAACTCGTGCACCAGATCCTGCGCGACGCGCCCTTCGACCTCGGTGGCGAGATCTCGGTGAACCGCCCCATGCTGGAGCAGATGCTCACCGCACAGCCGCTGCCCGACGACGTGCGCGTTACCCCGGGCGAACTCGGCGGCGTGCCGGTGGTCTACATCGACATCGACGGCATCGAGCCACGCGGCACGATCTTCCACACCCACGGCGGCGCCTTCGCCCTCGGCTCGGCACGCGGCTCCGTGGGTCTCGCCTCGAGCCTGGCCCGCAAGGCAGGGATGCGCGCGATCTCGGTGGACTACCGGCTCGCCCCCGAGCATCCGTACCCGGCTGCGCTGCAGGATGTCACGGCCGCGTACCGTGCTCTGCTCGCTCAGGTCGGGGATGCGGAGAGGGTGATCGTCACGGGCGAATCGGCCGGCGGTAACCTCGCGATCGAACTACTGATCGCCGGGCGCAGCGAGAGCCTGCCGATGCCCGCGGCGGCACTGCTGTTCTCTCCCATGACCGACCTCACCGTGAGTGGCGCGAGCTTCACCAGCAAGGCGCAGCGGGATCCCAACATCAGGGCCGAGGGCATCCGCACGCGCGTTCGGGACTACCTCGACGGCACGGGCACCGAGGCAACCGACCCACTCGTCAGCCCGCTCTTCGCCGATCTCACCGGCCTGCCACCGCTCCTCATCCAGGCCGGCTCGCACGAGGTGTTCCTCGACGACGCCACCAGGCTCGCGGTGAAGGCGGCGGCGGATGACGTGGCGGTCGTGCTCGACATCACCCCCGGTGTGCCGCACGTCTTCCAGGCCTTCGCCGCCATCCTTGAGGAGGGTGACGCCGCACTCGAGAGGGCAACTCGCTTCATCGGCGACCACCTCGCGTGATCGGCGACGGTCAGAGGACGCGGCCCAGCCACATCCCGAGACCGGCGACGATGACCGCGGCCGCGATCATCCCGAACGAATTCGCCAGCGCGAGCCAGACGCGGCGCTCCTGAAGCAGGCGCAGCGTCTGGAAGCTCGTGGTGCTGAACGCGGTGAAGCCGCCGACGAGGCCGACCCCGATGAGCAGGCTCCACTGTTCCGAGAGCACATGGCCCGCGGTGAGACCGGTGGCGAGGCCGAGCACAAAGGAGCCGGACACGTTGATGATCGACATCGCCACCGGGTAATTCGGGCGAACGCGCCCGTGCACGAAGCCGTTGAGCGCGAGGCGGAGCGCGGCGCCGACGCCCCCGGCCACGGCGAGCAGACAGGTGGTCAGGATCGTCATCGGCGCAGCCCCGTGGGCCGCCGCGACGCGGCCACCACGCCGAGCCACGCCACGAGCGCGCCGGCCGCGATGGTGGCCGCGGCATAGGCGATGCCGAAGAGAACGTGCCCGTGCTCACTCACCGTGACGGTGTCGACCGCGAGCTGCGCGTAGCTCGTGAACGCGCCGAGGAACCCAACTCCGGCGAACAGTTGCACGGCACGGCGTCGCCTCGACTCCGTTCCCTCGGAGAGGAGCTTCAGCAGCACACCAAGCATGAACGGCCCGAGGATGTTGACCACGACCGTGCCCGCCGAGAGCGTCTCCCAGCTCGGGGTGATCGAGACGATGGCGTAGCGGGCGAGGGTGCCGGCCGCTCCGCCTAGGGCGGCGAGCCCCAGATGACCGGGGCGCAGCCGGATCATCACCGAGACGCCCACGACGGTGCGCGCCACCTCGGCGTCGCTGTTGACCGGCAGTTCCAGGCCTCGCCACGGCATCCTCATGCGAGGTCACCGCGCATCCGAGATCTCCCATCGACTGCTTCCAGTATCCCAGCCGGATGCCGTCGGCCCGTGCGCGCTACCCCACGTTGACGAGAAGCACGAGCACGGCGAGCAGCAGCGACACGGGCGCCATGAAATTGCGCTCTGGGCGGCTGCGCGAGATGCCGTTCATGAGCACGCCGAGCGCGAAGTAGCCGAACAACACCCAGCCGGCCACCTGCACGAACGCGGCACCGAACAGCGAGAAGATGCCTGTGCGCCCGAGGATCACGACCGCGAACACCGCATAGAGCACGATCGACACGGCGCTCCCGACGCGAAGCCGCGTGGGGAGCACCTCGTGCTGGCCTCCCCAAGCGAAGCGACCGATCGGTGCTCCGGCGATCAGAAAGCCCTGGAAGATGGCGAGCGCGGCGAGAACACAGCAGGCGACGATGGCCGCAATTTCGGTCATGCCCTCACCCTGGGGGACGGGACGCTAGCTCTCGTCGCTCGCGGACCCGTTCGGGGCGTCGCTTGCCGCGGCAGCGACATCCGACTCGGTGACCTCGCCTGAGGAATCGGCTTCGGGCGCCTTGGGCTCTGGCGCAGCAGCAGCCGCATCACCGGCCGGCGCATTGAGTCGGCCGAGCGCGACGACCGCGAGGGAGCCGGCCACGCCCGCACCGAGGGCGAAGAGAGTGCCCTTTATGCCCCAGTTCGACTTGCCGAACAGTGCATCGATCGACGCCTTGCCCGGGCCGCCCGCGAGCGAGGCCACGGCGGCGATGAGCACCGCGTTGTATTCGTAGCCGCCGTTCGAATTCCACGGACCGTTCTTCAGGTGCACCTTGCGCACGGCGGTGAGCATCGTGGCGATCAGGCCTGCGCCGGCGAGCGGCGTGGCCGCGCCGGCGAGCATGGCCGCGCCTCCCGTGGTCTCGGTGAGCGCAACGGCGAGGGCGTTGCGACGCGGCGGATGCAGATCGAGATGCTCGGCCATTTTCTCGGTTCCGGCGAGGCCCGGTCCCCCGAAGGAACCGGTGAGTTTCTGCAGGCCGTGCCCGAGAAAGACGCTGCCAACAACGACACGAAGGAGAAGTTTTCCGACATTCATGCATTCCACGTTACGCCGCCGAACTGGCGATGAGGACCGCCCCTCAGCGACCTCCCGGCGTCGTGACTCGCCGCGGGTTTGAGAAGATCGAGGGATGTCGAGCGAACGCCTCATGCGCATCCAGAGTCCCGAGTTCCAGGCCATGGCGGCGCGGGTGCTCGAGGTCACGGCGCTCACCTCGCGCCTCAACGCGCTGCCGTTCGAGGATGAGCGGGGCAGGGCGGGCCTGCTGGAACAGGTCCTGGGGCGGCCGCTCCCCGATCGCCTCACGGTCTATCCGCCGTTCTACACCGATCACGGCCTGAACCTCGAGCTCGGAGAGCGGGTCTTCATCAACCAGAACTGCACCTTTCTGGACTACGCGGGCATCCGCATCGGCGACCGCACCATGATCGGACCGAAGGTCACTTTCATCACGAGCGGTCACCCCGTCGACCCCGAGGAGCGCCGGCTCTACCTCACCGGAGCCCCGATCACGGTGGAGGAGAACGTGTGGATCGGCGCCAGCGCGACGATCCTGCCCGGCGCCACGATCGGCCGCGACGCCGTGATCGCCGCCGGAGCGATCGTGGCAGACGACGTGCCGGCGGCGAGCCTGGTGACGGGAGCGAAGGCGACGGTGCGTCGCAGCTGGTGACGCGCACGCCCTTGGGCAACCCGCGGTCAGACTGCGGCTTCGGGCCTGTAGTTGATGCGCGCCCAACTGGTGATCTCGGTGAGCGCGGGCATCAGTCCCCTGCCCGCTTCGGTGAGCGCGTAGGCGACCGAGACCGGCGGTCCGGCATCCACGGTGCGGGTCACGAGGCCCGCGGCGGCCAGTTCGGAGAGCCGATCAGAGAGCACCGAATCGCTGATGCCGTTCAGGGCGCGACGCACTTCGGAGAATGAGGCGCTGCCCTCCATGAGAGTTCCCAGGATGACGCCGTTCCACCGCTTGCCGAGCAGCCCGAAGGCGTGTGCGAGCGCTTTGTCGCACGTGGGGGCTTGGCGCTCACTCAGCGCAGCCTCCGCTGTCGGTTCCGATGTCACACACACAGTCTATCTGGTGCTACTGTCGTCCGTGCTACTCGTTTATTCGAAGCAACACTGGAAATGGAAGCAATGTTGACGGGTCTTGAGAACGACCATCTCCTCGCACCACAACGTCTCAGTACCGAGAGCCTCGAGACGCTCTTCACGCGCGCGGCGACGGCGAACAGCTTCGCGCCGACTCCGGTGAGCAACGAGGAGCTGCGCTCGATCTGGGAACTCGCCAAATGGCCTCCCACCTCGGCGAATTTTCAGCCGATGCGGGTTCTCTACGTGCAGTCGCCGCATGCCCGGACGGCGCTCGGCGTGCACATGAACGAGAAGAACAGGGCCAAGACCGAAGCGGCGCCCGCGGTCGCCGTGCTGGCGTTCGATCGCGCCTGGCACGAGAACATCGCCACCACGACGCCGCACCTCGCCCACCTGACGGAGTTCTTCGCGAACAACGACGACCCGCGGCTCGAAACCGCGCGCAACAACTCGTGGCTGCAGGCCGGGTACTTCATCCTCGCCATCCGCTCCCTGGGGCTCGCGGCAGGCCCCATGATCGGCTTCAACGCGAGCGCGATCGACGCGGAGTTCTTCGGCGACGGCCGCTGGGGAACGTTCCTCGTGATCAACGTCGGGCATCCGACCGAGGGCTCGTACCGCGCACGCCTGCCGCGCCTCGACCAGGAGCACACGGTGCAGTTCGCGTAGGGGTGCGTTACCTGCCGGGCTCCAGCTCAGCGGATGTCGCCCCCGGCGTAGCCCGCGAGTCGCTGTGCGAAGGCGGCAAGCTCGTCCCTCAGCGCCTCAGGTGACTCGATGGTGACCGGCCGATCGAGCGCCGCCAGGACGCTCGGAACCCAGTCGAGCCGCTCGGCCCGGAACCGCACGCGGTAAGAGTCGCCGTCGAGGCGCTCGAGGGTCGCGAGACCGGGCGGCAGCCAGCGCCGAATCCACTCCTCGCTGGCCTCAACGACAACCGACACCTCGTGTGCCCAGGGCGTCGCGGCGAGCGCATCGAGAACGTGCTCGGTGGCATCGAAGCCGGGCGGCAGGGTGAAGCGCTCCGCCAGCAGGCGCGGGTCGCTCACCCGGTCGAGCCGGAACGTGCGCACGGAATCGCTGCGCGGGTCGCGGGCGGCGACATACCAGTGGCCGGAGTGCGAGACGAGGCCGAGCGGTTCGAGAATCCGTTCGCTGCTCGCGCCGCCGCGCGAGGTGTAGGCGACGAGCACCCGCCGTTGCTCGCGGGCCGCCTCGGCGAGCGTGAGCAGGATGCTCGTCTCGGCCGAGGGCGCGGGACCAGCCGCCGTGAAGCTGGCACTCGCGGCGAGCGCGTCGAGCCTCCGCGACAGCGGGCGGGGCAGCACGCGGCGGATCTTGGCGAGAGCCGAGTCGGATGCCGCGGCCGGCTTCTCGGGCACCTCACCCTGGTTCGCGAGCAGGCCCAGCACGACGGCCAGCGCTTCGTCGTCTGTGAGCATGAGGGGCGGCATCCGCTGACCTGCGGCCAGTCGATACCCGCCGTAGCGGCCGCGAATCGACTCGACCGGAATGTCGAGGTCGCGCAGGTGCTCGACGTAGCGCCGCACGGTGCGCTCGTCGACCTCGAGCGCGGCGGCGAGCTCACGCAGCGTGCGCGTGCCGCCGGACTGCAGCAGGTCGAGCAGCGCGATCACTCGCGATGTTGGTCTCATGCCGGCGCTCGATTACGTGAATAGTGGGCGGATGCTGTCCACTATAGATTCTAAGGTTCAGCTATGAAATTCACTTCGATCCGCATCATCACGGATGACCCCCAGCGCCTTGTCGACTTCTACGAACGCCTCACAGGGGTGCAGGCCGCCTGGTCGAACGACGTGTTCGCCGAGGTGACCCTGCCGTCGTTCACCCTCGCCATCGCGGGCACCGCGACGGTCGGCCTGTTCGGTCCGGGCACCGCGCACGCGACCGACAACCACTCCGCCATCATCGAGTTCCTGGTGGATGACGTGGACGCCGAGTACGACAGGCTCAGCCCCTGGGTCACCGATTTCGTGGGCGTGCCCGCGACCATGCCGTGGGGAAACCGCTCGCTCCTCCTCCGCGACCCCGACGGCAACCTCGTAAACCTCTTCACCCCGGTGACCGAGCAGGCGATCGCGAAGTTCCTCGGGTAGCGCGAGCCATCACGCGGATGCCGTGGCCGAGTTCCGCACGGCAAGCCGCGCGAAGGCGTCCCTCAGCTCTGGCGGCTCGATCACCTCGATCTCGGCATCGAAGCGGTTGAGCGCTGCTGCCAGGGAGATCCACGACCACGAGCCGACTTCGAGGCTGCACAGGTCTGGACCAAGGTCTTCGACAATGCCGTCGCCCGCGAACGGGAGCACGTCCCGTGCTGCGCGGTGCAGGAGCACCTTGCCCATGCAGGGCCATCGGTTGGAATCGACGGAGCCTGTGAACTGCGCGGAGACGAACCCCGCGACGTCGCCGCCGGGGATCTCGCGCGGGGCGAAACGAAGCCTGGTCGGGGTGCGCGGTGTGATCCTGTCGGCGCGAAAGATGCGCCAGTCGTCGCGCTCGAGATCCCACGCCACGAGATACCACCGGCCGTGCGAGGTGACGAGGTGGTGCGGCTCGACCCTCCGCGGGGCGCGGGCTTCGGCATCGGGCGCCGACTCACCGCTCGGGTAGTCGAAGCGCAGCACCTCGTGCGCGCGCACCGCAGTCGACAGCGCGACCAGCACATCCGGTGACACCGCATCGGCAGAACCATCCGTCGGTAAGGCGGTGAATTCAAGCGCGCTCAAGCGGTGACGCAGCCGCGAGGGCATCACCTGCCGCACTGTGGTGAGGGCGCGCAGGGCGGCTTCTTCGATTCCGACGCCGGTGACGGTTGCGGCCTGCAGGGCAACGGCGAGCGCCACGACCTGGTCATCGTCGAACAGAAGGGGCGGGAGCTCGGCGCCTGCGTCGAGGCGATAGCCGCCATCCGGCCCCATGGTGGCCTGGATGCTGTAGCCCATCTCGCGCAGGCGATCGACGTCGCGGCGCACCGTGCGATGGCTGACATCGAGCCGCGCGGCGAGCGTTGCGCCCGGCCAGTCTCGCCGGGTCTGCAGCAGCGACAGCATGCTCAGCAGCCGCGAAGTGCTCGATGTCGTCATGCCTCGAGGGTACCGGGGGTCTAGGACAGAATCTGACCTATACGACTCCTACCGTGAATGGTGTCCGGGACGACCCGGACAACATTCGCATGAGGAGCAGACATGAGCATCAAGACCACCACCCACCTCAACTTCCGCGGCGACGCCCGCGCTGCGCTGGAGTTCTACCAGTCCGTCTTCGGCGGACAGACGGTCATCAACACCTACGGCGATTTCGGCATGCCAGCGGATGCGCCGGGCGCCGACGAGGTCGTGTTCGGCCAGGTCGCCACCCCCGACGGCTTCCGCGTGGTGGCGTATGACATCCCCGGCGAGTCGGGCAGATCGTCGCAGAGCGCCGGTTCGACGCGTCGCGAGAACGGCGTCACGATAACCGACCAGCCGTTCTTCGTCGCCGTCGACGGCGACACCTTCGACGAGGTGCAGGGCTACTGGGAGAAACTCACCGCGGGCGCGACGATCGTCGAGCCGCTCGCCGCATCGGCGTGGAGCGCGGGATTCGGCATGGTCACCGATCGGTTCGGTGTGACCTGGGTGCTCAGCGTGGTCGCGCCTGCGGCGGAGTAACCGCCGGCTGCGGCGTGGACGGCACCAGCTCCGCGCCGCAGGCCGTTGGCGCTAGCGGCCCTGTCGCTTCTTGAACGGCTTGGGCTGCCCCTTTACCGCCGGGGCACGTCCCTTGCCCTTTGACGCTTTCGCTTTGCCGCCCGCTGGAACGGCGGTCTTCTTCGCCGGAACGGGCGCCGCGGCAATCTCTTCCCGCGCCGTGGCAAGAAGCAGGGCTCCGGCCTTGGTCAGCTGGGTCGTCGCGGAGCCACGGACAAAGAGCGGAGATCCCACCTGGCTTTCCAGCTTCGAGATCGACGAGTACAGCGACGCAAGAGGGATGCCGAGCGCGTCTGCTGCCCGCGGAAAATGCAACTCCTCGGCCACGGCGATGAACCGAACAAGCAGGGTGATGTTCACGGGAGCAATCTCACCACACCATCACAGAGCACCGAGACGGGCCGTCACAACTCGTCGTCAGCGAGCTCGTTCGCGCGGCTCACCGGCACACCCAGGGTCAGAAGGCTGGTGACGCTGGCGGCACGAGCATCGAGGTTCCCGCCAGCGCGATCGACGTCGGCGATCGTGAAGACCGCCGCGTAGGCAATCTGGCTGAGAATGAGCGCGGGGAGATGGTGCCCGAACACTCCCCCACCCTGGCCGCGACGCACGAGGTCGGCGAGGATGCGGTCGACCGAGCCCAGCAGCGCGTGGATCTCGTCGCCCTGTTCGCCGCGGCGCAGCGCGAGCAGCACCCGGTACCGGTGCGCGAGTGGCCACAGGCGTGCGACGAAGAGCGCCCAAACCTCATCGGCCGGCAGGCCGCCCGAGTCGACCTCCGCGAGAACATCCGTGATCTCTTCGACCGCGCGCTCGGCGAGGGTGTGAATCAGGTCGCTCCGCGTCGGGAAATACCCGTACACCGTGCGGCGCACGACCCCCGCGGCGGTTGCGATGTCACCCATGCCCGCATCGGGGTTCCGGCCCAGCACGTCTCGAGCGACGTCGAGAATGCGGTTCCGTGTCTCATCCATGGCGCGCGCCCGGGCGGAATCTGGCTTCATGTCTCAATGATTGCACACGCCTGTGCAACGGAGTACTGTGGCACGCGTGCATGCACACCAGTGTGCAACGAAAAGCGTTGCACCAGCATCACACAGAGGAGCACACGATCATGACACCATCGACACAGATTCGGCCGTTCGTCGCGGCGGTTTCTGATGCGGACATCCAGGATCTGAAGGACCGCCTCGCACGCACCCGGTGGCCCGACCCGCAGACCGTCGGCGACTGGTCGCAGGGCGTGCGCCTGGAGAACGCGAAGACGCTCGTCGAGCACTGGCGCGATGACTACGACTGGCGGCGGTTCGAGTTGAAACTGAACAGCTACCCGCAGTACCTGACCGAGATCGACGGCCTCGACATCCACTTCATTCACGTGAAGTCCCCCAACCCGGATGCGATGCCGCTGATTCTGACGCACGGCTGGCCGAGTTCGATCATCGACTTCCTGAAGCTCATCGGGCCGCTCACCGATCCCGTCGCGCACGGCGGGAAGATCGAGGACTCCTTCGACGTGGTCATCCCCTCGCTGCCCGGGTTCGGATTCTCCGGCAAGCCAACACGCACGGGATGGAACGTCGACCGCATCGCCGCGGCCTGGGTGGAGCTGATGCGCCGCCTCGGCTACACCAGGTGGGCCGCGCAGGGAGGCGACTGGGGCTCGGTCGTGACGACCACGCTGGGGGCGATGCGTCCGGAGGGGCTGATCGGCATCCACCTGAACACGCCCTACGCGTTCCCCGCGGTCATCCTGGAGACGTTATCGCCAGAGGAGCAGCACGCCGTCGACACGCTCGCGCTGTATGGCGGCCCTCTCGGCGGATCGAATCACCTGCAGGGCACCAAGCCTCAGACGCCGGGCTTCGCCCTCGCGGACTCGCCCGCGGGACAGGCAGCGTGGATCTACGAGAAGTTCCAGTCGAAGACCGACAACCAGGGGCTGGCCGAGGATGCGATCGCTCTCGACGACATCCTCGACACGATCTCGCTGTACTGGTTCACCAACACGGCCGCATCCTCCGCCCGCATTTACTGGGAGAACCGCGCCGCCACGATGGCCGGCCCGAAGCTGATGCTGCCGGTGGCGGTGACCGTGTTCCCGCGCGACATCCCCCTGCTCCCCCGCACCTGGATCGAAGACACCTACTCCGACCTCATCCACTACGGCGAGGCGAGCAAGGGCGGCCACTTCGCCGCCCTCGAGCAGCCCGAGGTGCTGGCGGATGAGATTCGAGCGGGGCTGCACGGCCTGCGCTCGTGAGGTTGACCTGCCCGAACGTAGTCTTCGCCGAGGTGGCGCTGCCCTCGGTAACCTTCGCGATCGCGGGCACCGCCACGGTCGGTCTGTTCGGGCCGGGCGCCGCGACAGTTCGAAGGTCCGTCCGCTAGCGCGTCACGCGCTTCACGATAATAGGCACCGCGTGTCTCACGAACCAGTCAGGTCCGAGCTGTTTGAGCATCTCCGCGACTTCGATTTCGCCGAGGGCACCGACGTACCAAGACCACGCGTCGTCGTGCAGCCGCACGCCGGCTCGCGTTTTTAAGGACGGATCGCGCGCCTCGGCTTCCGCCTGCACCTCAAGACACTTTGCCGCCACCGCGTAACCTGCGGCACGCGATGAAAGCGCCTGGATGCCGGCAAAGTCGAGTCGTGCCGCCACGTCGTCCGCCAACCCAATGTGCACCCCCGCCTTCAACGCTATCGAGGGGAGGGCGCGGATGCTGACTCCAGTACGGGGTGGCCACGGCCTCAGCCGCTTCTACGAACGCCTCACAGGGGTGCAGGCCGCCTGGTCGAACGACGTGTTCGCCGAGGTGACCCTGCCGTCGTTCACCCTCGCCATCGCGGGCACCGCCACGGTCGGCCTGTTCGGTCCGGGCGCCGCGCACACCGCCGACAACCACTCCGCCATCATCGAGCTTCTGGTGGATGACGTGGACGCCGAGTACGAAAGGCTCAGCCCCTGGGTCGCGGACTTCGTCAACTCCCCCACCACCATGTCGTGGGGAAACCGCTCGCTGCTCCTCCGCGACCCCGACGGCAACCTGATCAACCTCTTCACCCCGGTGACGGAGCAGGCGATCGCGAAGTTCCTCGGATAGACCGATGCGCAGAGCGGACGCGTGCCGCGAGTCTCGAGATGTTAGATAAGGAAGGCCACCAACCCGTCGCGCAATTGCCCCCTCGGTCGGTTTGATGTCCGCGGTGGCCATTAGCGTGGCTCTATGTCTGACGTCACTGCCACAAACCGCGTGTCACCTTGGCCCCGGGTTGCCTCATTTTTCCTTTCGCCCGGTGCCGTGCTTACCGGCATTTGGGTCACGATCATCATCACGGCTTCCCAGCAATGGGCCCAAGCGTTGTTCTGGGCTGTGATTGCGCTCACTGCAACCCTCACATTCATTGCGCTTGCAGGAGCGAAGCCCCTCCGACCCGTAGGCGAACGAAGCCATCTCCTTCACAGGCTGTCGTGGCTAGGACGCTATGGCACGGCCGCTGCCGTGCTGTGTGCCTCAACGTTTTTCGGTGCGCTAGCTGGCTCCACTGCGGACCAGCCAGATGTTCAGTCGCTCGTGACCACGGCCAGTGGTGTCGTCGGGTTCGTAGCGGCCTGGGCAGCCCGAATCGGCGCCACAGTGTTTTTTGGTTGGCTAGTAGTTGACGTTATTCGGATGGGAAAGTCACGACGCAAGAAAGGGCTGAGGCGAGCGATCCGGCGTGCCGCAGGACGAAGAATCGCCCAACTATCCAAGAATGGTGTCGTGACAGGTTGGCTGCTCGCCCTTACGTCACCTGCGATGGTCGCTGTGTCTCTTGGTGCCGTGACGATCTACCTGATCATGTCTCTGCAGGATGTAGCACGGTGACGGAGCAGGCGATAGCGAAGTTCCCGCGATGGAGCGGCCCAGGCCGAGGAACACTGCTCCGCGTGCGGTTCACGGCTCGGGCGACGAACGCTCAGGGACGCAGTTGCTCCCGTTTCCATACGAGCCACTCGCGGGCGACTTGCGCCTCAAGATCCACATTGAAGCGCTGGGCGACCAAGAGCACCTGCGCCAGAACGTCGGACAACTCCGCGCGGAAGTCTTGTTCCAGTTGCGATTCACTTCGACCCTTGTCACGGGCTTGCCCGGACCTCGCGAGATAGGCCTGCGTCAGTTCACCGACCTCCTCACCGAGCTTGAGCTTGAGCTGAGCATGAGCATGAGCATGAGCATGAGCATGAGCATGAACCAGTCATCGCTTCGAGTGATGCCGTGCCGCTCGGCATAAAGCAACGAAACCGCTTCAACGTCGTTCTGTAGCGCAGCGATATCCATGCCTCACATCCTCACATCGACCCCCGACTCGATCACTTCACCACAACTGTGATTCGTTGGCGTGGCGAGCCCTCGAGATAGAGCCATCTGCTCTGTCCTCGGCCACCTCTACTCTGGGCGTATGGAGCACGAAAGAGACATTCACGGAATCGTGGAGTTCCTCGCGCGATGGGCACGGGGCTATGACAACAAGTTGAAGTGGAACGAACAGGGGAAGTTCAGAGCCGATCTCAACAATTTCAATCGATGGCGGGACGCGCCTCCGGGCCGTCTCAATTTGTTCTGCAGAGAAGCGGGTATGAGCGAGACCGACTCGAGCATGCTGGCGAGCTGGCTGAAGGAGTCAAAGGCGGGCAAGCGTTTGCGTCCCCGGAGCTATCGCACCCACAAGTTTCAAATCCGGTCGGCATAGAACGTGCGATTCCTTCGGCGTATGGCGCTTCCGGCAGCGTGGATCGCGTTCGTTGTACAGCGATGGCTCCTTTGGCGGATTCGGCGTGCTGTGCGAGGGATCGATGGGTTCGATGTGATCGCCAACTTGGCGCTTTCGGTCGCGCCTCTCACATCTGAACCGGGCGACGGTTCGGACGGAACTCGGCTGCTCAGTCTCCCGGAACTTACCGCTCTGCTGTTCGCCGAAAATGGCTGCGGGGGCGAAGGCCGACGCGCGGACGGCGGCGTGCTCGAGCGCGTTGATTTGCTGGTCACTCGGCTACTCCACGTCAGCAGCTTTCGAGAGAATGCGCGTCTGGTGGGTACGAAGTCGAGCTATGGTGTCGCACGCTCGGTGGTCCCAAGACTGACAGCGGCGGCAGAGACGCGAGAACTGTACCTAAGGCTCCCAAGGTTTCATCAAAAGGAACGTGAATTGCTAGGCCAGCTCTTCACCCCTGAGATTCAGTCCACCCTGACCGAACGACTCGGGTTCGGTCCATCCTCAATATTCATGCTCTTTGATACGTACAACTCGCGCCTTCCCCAGCTCCTAGCCGATCTCATGCGGGAGGCCGAAGAGGAGTTGCGGAAGCAGACCGAGAGCTCAGCTGAACTACGCGCCCAACTTGACTCTCGCCCTGAGGATCCGGACGAACTCCGCCAGAGGATCGTGGGCAATCTAGCTTTCGACCGGCTGAGAAGCGCCGCTGGACTGACCCTTGACGACGTCGTAAATGATACGGGACTGAATGCGTCAGAGGTGCATTTGCTCTTAGCACGAATGAGCATAGAACTCGACGGGCCCAACCAAGGAGTCGTCAGCGCGTTCCTCAGAGGGGACAACGTGATGCGGACGCGACCCTTCGTCTCGAGAACTCGGGCGACCGGCGAACGAGAGTGGCTCCTCGTCCAACCCACTTCGCTGATCTTCGGTATGAGAGAATTGCTCGAAGAAGCACTCATGGTCCCGATGGACCAGGCGTATATCAAGCATCGTGGCGCCCTGCTCGAGAGCCGGGGCATGAAGGCGCTTGTCGCGGCGCTCCATCCAGATGTCGCGTTGGGAAGTGTTGAGTACACGGTGCCGGGTCTTGGACGGTTCGAAACGGACGGGCTCCTCGTTCTCGGGCACGTAGCCATCGTGCTGGAGGCAAAGAGCAACCGGCTAACCCAGGTTGCGCGGACGGGTGCAGCGCAACGACTTTGGCTTGAACTTGGCCCGATTATCACCAAGGCCGCGGATCAGGCAGAGCGCCTACGAGGCGTCCTGCAGTCAAGCGACACCCTCCGTATCCGATCAGCGAACGACCTCCTTCACGCCGGAGCGGTGGAGAGGAACTCCGACCTAAACATCAAGGAAGTGACTGAGATATTCACCATCGCGCTTTCGCTCGAAGACCTAAACTACGTCGCGACGGTCACCGCTGACTTGGTAGAGAGCGGTCTCATTGATGAAGGCGTGCCCTCACCGTGGGTCGTGAACCTTCATGACCTGGAGGTGGCCGCGAGCTTGTTCGCTCATCCGGCGATCTTTATACAGTTCTTGGGGTTGCGCCGCGACGTAGCGGCGGATGGCCGAGTTGTCGCGGTCGATGAACTCGACTACGTGATGCTGTACCTTTCAGGCCGACTCACGGAGATCGTTGCGAGCGGCGCACCCACGATGGTGACGAGCCTCACCGATGAGCTTGACGCGTGGATCTTCTATGAGGCCGGCCTTCGAGAGACTCCAGCCTCGAAGCCGGCGCTTCCTATAGACAGGGACACGAGTGAGATGCTTCAAGCTCTCGAGACGCATCGCCCTGTGGGCTGGTTGGGAGCATCGATCGCCTTGCTCAGCGCACAGCCAGACAGGCGCGCTGACATTGCGCGCGAACCAATGAGATTGCGAGATCTGTCCGCTAGGGACCGGAAACCTCATTCGATGTATCTGGAAACACCTGAGCTTGCAACTCGATCCACCATCTTCGTCATTTTGAGCTTCCCGCTAGGGACACGCAAGGCCGAGATCGAACGGCAGCTGATTGGTTACGGGAAGCTGCGAGCTTATGCTTCGATGGCGGATTGTGCCTACTGCTTCGCTGCGTGGGTCGGGAGTCGAGAGCGCTTTGACGCGTTCTTGGCCCTCGAAGAGACCTGGGCGAGGAATGACGATCTGGAAACCAGAATCTCCGATTCCGGCATTGCCGACGGCCTCAAAGGTCCACGGCCAGATTCTCGAGCGGATGGAGGCTAGGACGGACGTCGGCGACCATGCCGAACACTGTTGCCGGCAAAGCAGCGCACCCGGCTCCGCAGGTCCAGGCGTGCACTAGGCGATTCAGCTTAGGCGCCGACCCAGGAATGGTTGGCAGCCTTCTCCTGTGTCATTGAGCGCCTCTCGTCAAGGAACGGCGGACTGCTATCCAGTCGGCGTTCCCGTCTACGAAAGGATGCTGCTTCCCGTTGGACATCTCCCGGAGCTTGTCCCGCGACAGCGAAGAAGGAACCGGAATGGTCATCGAGCTCTTCGAGCCTCGACTGGTCAAGCAGCGCCGCGAGCTCGTCCTTATTTATCACGATCGTCGGTGATCCCCGTCCTGTGTTCAGTCATACACCGCCACCGTCCTTTGGAGAGTTCGTCGGGCTCGTTGAGGGGCACCCCGCCGCGATCGTCGGTCACGAACGACGCGAGTCCGCAGTCGTCACGATGCGGGCGCACACCCAAGCAGGCGCGCCAGCCGTTGCCGCTTCGCGGATGAAGTGGTCGTCCGTGCGACATGCCGTGCAGATGCGGGTATCGCGGAGCGCACCCCGCTCACCCGAGCTCAGTGACATATCTCGCGACTCATCTGAGACACATGTCCCGACTTATCACAAAAGTGCCCCTGGAGGGACTCGAACCCCCAACCGTTTCCTTAGGACGGAACTGCTCTTCCATTGAGCTACAGAGGCTGGCTTTGAAAGTCTAGCGGGAGGGGGTGAGAGAGGTTGGGCGTTGGTGAGGTCTCGACAAGCTCGACCTGCGGGAGGGAGGTCTCGACAAACTCGACCTGCGGAAGCTTGACCGGCGGGAGGGACTACGCGGCGGGGGCCAGGTACTCTTCCCAGCCGGGGACGTCGCGCTCTATGCCGCGCACCATCCACGAGGTGCCGTGCGGGGCGCGGGGGCGGATGCGCAGGGTCCAGCCCATCTCGGCCAACGTGCGGTCGCCCTTCTTGTTGTTGCAGCGCAGGCAGCAGGCCACCAGGTTCTCCCAGCTGTCCGCACCCCCACGCGAACGCGGCTGCACGTGGTCGATCGTGTTCGCCGCACCGCCACAGTAGGCGCAGTGCTGGTTGTCCCGACGCAGCACACCGCGGCGCGAGACCGGGATCAGCCGCGACATCGGAATGCGCACGTAGCGCGTGAGCACAATCACCGAGGGGCGCGCCCAGGAACCGGACGATCCGCACACCGGATGCTCGGCATCCGCAGCGACGACCGTCGCCTTCTCGTTCATCACGAGCACCAGTGCCCGCTTGAACGACACCACGGCGAGGGGCTCAAAGCCCGCGTTGAGGACCAGTGTGCGCATTCTCATCCAATCGACAATCCCCTGGACGGCTTCCAGGCGGTTCGATGCACCTCACGCTCCTGAGAGCCGAGAGATCCGCTGCCACAACAAAAAAGCACTGTCAGACAACGACAGTGCTCGATTCGCGCGCGACAGGGCCGCACGGCTGGCAACAGTGCCGTATGTCAAAAAGGCCGCAGTCATCCAAGGCGTGGATGCTGCGGCGGTTCGACATCGGCTCTCCCGAAAACGGCTCTCAGAATTGCGAGGGTTCTAGATTAACGCAAGATCGGGGGTGCGGATGACCGGGGCGCGCCGCCCGTTACCGTTCGTTAACCGTGCGCGTGGGGGTCTCGACAGGCTCGACCAGCGCGACGGGTGGGGGTCTCGACAAGCTCGACCAGCGGGACGGGTGGGGGTCTCGACAAGCTCGACCAGCGGGAGAAGCCGTGCGGTCGGGAGGTCTCGACAGGCTCGACCTGCGGAAGCTGCTCGACCAGCGGGGAGCTAGATGCCTACGTAGACGTGGATGGCCACCTCGTTGGGCAGCTCGAGACCCTCATCCGAACCCTCTACCTGCACGAGCACGTACGAACCGGATGCGGTGAAGCTCGCCGCCGCCCCCGGAACCACTCCCGCGGCACGCAGCTGCTCGAGCAGTTCCGACTCGTACTGCACCGGCTCACCCAGGCGACGGATGGTGCCCTTGATCGGGCCGACCGCGCCCAAGACATAGTTGACGATGTTGACCACGCCATCCGCGAACTTGCCGGTCGAGACGGCGCCGAGCTCATCGAGCCCCGGAATCGGGTTGCCGTAGGGCGAGTGCGTGGGGTGCTCGAGCATCTCGAGGATGCGGCGCTCCACCTGCTCGCTCATCACGTGCTCCCAGCGGCATGCCTCCTCGTGCACGAGCGCCCAGTCGAGGCCGATCACATCCGCGAGCAGTCGTTCGGCGAGGCGGTGCTTGCGCATCACGTGCACGGCCTTGCTGCGACCCTCATCGGTGAGCACCAGGTGGCGGTCGCCCTCGACCACGACGAGACCGTCACGTTCCATGCGGCCGACGGTCTGCGAAACGGTGGGGCCGGAGTGACCGAGGCGCTCAGAAATGCGAGCCCGAAGGGGAATGATGTTCTCTTCTTCGAGCTCGTAGATGGTGCGCAGATACATCTCAGTGGTGTCAATGAGATCCGCCATTGATGCCTCCTAGATGTCGCACGAAAGCGCTCACGCCGTAAGAGGCAAGCCTAACCTGTGCCAGCATCCGGCGCTCTGAGGCGCACCCCGCACAGCCCCATAAACCGCGCCCCTAGAATTGCTGCATGCCCGAGCTGACAATTCCCACTGATCTCCTGCCCGCCGACGGACGCTTCGGCGCAGGTCCATCGAAGGTGCGCCCCGAACAGCTGGCCTACCTCGCCGGCGCAGGCGCCAAGATCATGGGCACCTCCCACCGCCAGGCACCGGTCAAGAATCTCGTCGCGAGCGTGCAGTCGGGGCTCGCCGAACTGTTCCGCCTGCCCGACGGCTACGAGGTCGTCATGGGCAACGGCGGCTCCACCGCCTTCTGGGACGCCGCAGCCTTCGGCCTCATCGAGCGCCGCAGCCAGAACCTCGTCTTCGGCGAGTTCAGCAGCAAGTTCGCTGCGGCGGCAGGCGCACCGTGGCTCAAGGTTCCGAGCGTGATCAAGGCGGATGCCGGCTCACGCAGCGAACCGCAGCCGCTGGCCGGAGTCGACGTGTACGCCTGGCCACACAACGAGACCTCCACCGGCGTCATGGCTCCCGTCACCCGGGTGCACGGCGACGAGGGTGCGCTCACCGTCATCGACGCGACGAGCGCCGCCGGCGGTGTCGACTTCGACGCGTCGCAGGCCGACGTCTACTACTTCGCACCGCAGAAGAACTTCGCATCCGATGGCGGACTCTGGTTCGCGCTCTTCTCCCCCGCCGCGCTCGAGCGGGTCGAACGCATCGCTGGCACCGACCGCTACATCCCCGAGTTCCTCTCGCTCACCAATGCGATCAGCAACTCGCGCCTCAACCAGACCCTCAACACTCCGGCCCTGTCGACCCTGCTTCTGCTCGAGAACCAGGTGCAGTGGATCAATGGCAACGGCGGCCTGGCGTGGGCCGACGCGCGCACCAAGGAATCGTCATCCGCACTGTATGAATGGGCGGATGCGGTGGACTACGCGACGCCATTCGTCTCGAACCCCGACCACCGCTCGCAGGTGGTCGTGACCATCGACTTCGATGACGCCGTGGACGCCGCCGCGATCGCGAAGACGCTGCGCGCCAACGGCATCGTCGACACCGAGCCCTACCGCAAGCTCGGCCGCAACCAGCTGCGGGTCGCCACCTTCACCGCGGTCGACCCCGCGGACGTGCGGCAGCTGATCGCGTCGATCGAGTACGTCGTAGGCAAGCTGTAGTCGCGTTCCGGTCTCGACAGGCTCGACCAACGGGATGACCGCGGATTGAGCTTGTCGAAATCTCAGCTGCGAACTACAGAGTGGGGTTTCCATACGCCCGTGCCTCGCTACTCAACCCGCCTATCGGGCGGGTTGAGTAGGCCGCCCGCGGCCGTATCGAAACCTAGGACACACCAGGGTTTCGATACGCTCGTGCCTCGCTACTCAACCCGCGTATCAGGGATCGAAACCCCGCTCCCTTCGACAAGCTCAGGGAACGAAAGCCGGGTAGCGTTAGGGGATGCGCCTGTGGCTGAAGGACTCCGAGCGACGGCCTGACCCCGCGCCGGTGGAGACGGATGACCGCAAGGCCATGCTCGTCGGCACCGCGCTGTGGCTGCTCGCCCTTGTCGCGCTCCTGGCCTTCACGGGGCGCGCGGGAGTGCTGTTGTGGACGTGCGCCGTCGGCCTCGCGCTAGGACTCGTCGGAATCCTCTACACGAGCCTCAGGCGCCGCTAGCCTCGTCGTCGTCGTCCTCGTCGGAATCGTCGTCGTCATCCGAGTCGTCGTCGTCGTCCGAGTCGTCGTCGTCATCCGACTCATCCGACTCGAGCGCGTCGTCGATGTCTACGCCGTCGAGGTCGCCGCCGTGCAGCAGACAGTTGTCGAGCTCGTCGTCGTCATCTTCATCGTCGTCTTCGACATCCGGCTCGTCTTCGGCCTCTCCGCCGTCGACTCCAGCGGCATCCTGCGCGGCGCGGTAGTCGGCGAGCCGATCGACCCACGGCACCCAGTCGGGAGCCAGCAGTGCGCCGTCGCCGGGCAGCAGCTCGGTCTCGAGCACCGACGGCTCCTCGCCGTCGACGCGCGCGATGCTCACCGTCCAGTGCCAGCCGGGGTAGCCATCCAGAGTCGTCTCGAAGTGCACCGAGATCACGCCCTCGCCCTCGTCGACCGATCCGGCGTTCTCGCCGATCGTCTCGGCGCTCGTGATCTCGAGCAGCGCGGCGCGACCGAGGTCGAAGTCGGCTGCGGTTGCTTCAGAACCGGCCGCCTCAGAACCGCTCGCCTCAGGCATCCAGTTCGTCCGCGACCTTGCGCAGCATGGCCGCGATCGTCCTGCTGTGGCTGCCCTCGGGGTAGCGACCGCGCTTGAGGTTCGAGCCGACACCATCGAGCAGCTTCACGAGGTCTTCGATGATGATCGCCATGTCATCCGCGGGCTTGCGGCTCATCTTCACCAGGCTCGGCGGCGCATCCAGCACGCGCACCGACAGCGCCTGGGCGCCACGCTTGCCGTCGGCGATGCCGAACTCGAGCTTGGTTCCGGCCTTCACCGAAGTGACCCCGGATGGCAACGCCGAGGCGTGCAGGAAGACCTCCTGGCCATCATCAGAACTGATGAAGCCGAAGCCCTTCTCGTCGTCGTAAAATTTGACCTTGCCGGTGGGCATGGCACGTTCCTCTCGGTGGCTTGAACAGCACGCGGGCCTAAACAATAAGGATACGGCCATCGCCTGCCCGTATCCTTGAGACTGTGGCACAAGAGACCCCAGCAACCATCCATCGTAACGAACGCGTCATCGCTTACATGATCGTTGCGATCGTCGGGCTGTCGATCGTGGCGTTCTTCGCCGTGATCGTCGGCACTTTCAACGGAATGACAGGCCCCGATTTCGCTCAGGGCATCTGGCCGGCCGTCGCCTACGCGCCGCTCATCGGGCTTCCGATCGGCTTTCTGCTCATCGTCGCCCTGCTCGTGCTCGGAGCCCGACGCCGCGGTCGTGAGGCCGCGAATGCGAACGCCAAGAGGTAGCACGCCCCACGGCGGCAGACCGCTGGCGGGGCGCAGCCCAGCAGCGGCGGGAAGACACAGATGAGCAGCGTGCTCGCACTGGCGAGCCGTCTGCGAGGCATGAGCAACACCGAGCTCGTCGAGGCCGTGCGCCGGCGTGGCTTCAGCACCACAGGCATCAAAGACTTCTTCGACCTCGCCGAGGCGTTCCTCGCCGAGGCCTCCGTGCAGCAGACGCTCTCCCGCCTCGAACGCCCCACCCTCGCCGTGCTCGCCGCGGCCGGCTCCCTCGCCGTCGAGGGCACCGCGCCCAGCACCGCGGATGTTGCGAGCCAGCTGCGTTCGCTCGGTGCACGTACCGCGAGCCCCGAGTCCGTCGCCGCCCGGGCCGCCGAGTGCGCCGAGCTGCTGCTCGCCGCCGTCGAGGGCGACGTCATCACCGTGTACGACAGCGTGCGGGAGAAGCTCGCGGCCTGGCCGAGCCTCGGACTGCCCGGGGAAGCGGAGCTGGCATCCGCCCCACAGCCCGCGAGTCTCGGCTCGGTGCCCGACACCGATCGGCGCTTCGTCGACCGGCTCGCCGCCGATCGTGCCTTCGCGACGACCACCGCGATCACCGAGTTGCTCACCGGGCTCGAGCACGAACCGGCGCGTGAACTCTCCCGCGGCGGCATCGCACTGCCCGACAGCAAGCGGCTCGCGAGCGCGATGTCCGTGGACCTCGACGCCGTGCCCGTGCACCTCGCCGTCGCCGACCGGGCGGCGCTCGTTGCTCGCGAGGGCAACACCTGGATGGTGACCGAGGCCGGCGCATCCTGGCTGCTGCAGCCGTCGAGCACGCGCTGGGTGCTGCTGAGCGCGGCCTGGCTCGACGCGCTCCCCGGCGACATCCGCCACCTGCTGAGCGAACGCACCCGATCGCTGTGGGGCTCCGGGCTGCGCGGATACATCGACTGGCTGTACCCGGCCGGCGGCGACTGGATGGACGAGCGGGTCAGCGCGGGAACCGTGCACGCCGAGCTGCTCGGCATCACCGCGAACAACGCGCCCAGCAGCCCCGGCTCGCTGCTGCTGGCGGGCAAGACGGATGCGGCAGCGAGCAGCATGGCCGCCCTCCTGCCGCCCGAGGTCGAGCAGGTCTACCTGCAGCACGACCTCTCCGTCGTGGCTCCCGGGCCGCTGACGCCCGAGGTGGATGCGCGCCTGCGCTCGCTCGCCGACGTGGAGAACCGGTCGCTGGCATCCACCTATCGCATCTCGGCGTCGAGCCTCAACCGGGCGATGGCGGCGGGCGAGAGCGCCGAGTCGCTGCTCGAGTTTCTCGGCGGAATCTCGCTCACCGGCATCCCGCAGCCGCTAGACTACCTCATCGCCGAGACCGCGCAGCGCTATGGGCTGGTGCGCGCCGGCGAGCTGCACGACACGGTGATCGCGCACCCCGCCGCGCGAAGCTACCTGCGATCGGATGACGCCGACCTCCTCTCCGCGATCGCGGTCGACCAGTCGCTGTCGGCGCTCGGCCTCATTCGCGTCTCGAGCTCGCGCATCCTCGCCCGCTGCGACCGCGACGTGCTGTTCTGGGCGGTGAGCGAGGCGCGCTACCCGGTGGCCGCCGAGGATGCCGACGGCTCGATCGTCTCGCTGCGCCGGCATCATTCGACCCGGGTTGCGGTCGCTTCCGCGCCGGACCCGGTCGACGCGCTCATCGAGCGACTGCGCCTCGGCGAATCCGACGGCGACGACGAGAACGACCAGGCCTGGCTGGTGCGCCAACTCGAGGTGGCCATCCGCTCGAAGGCCGCACTCACCGTGACGATCACGATGCCGAACGGCACGGATGTGGACTACCAGCTCGAGCCGACGAGCCTCGGCGGCGGGAGGCTGCGGGCGCGCGACCGCAAGTCGGCCATCGAACGCACGCTGCCGCTGTCGAGCATCTCGGGCATCGCCCCGGCCCTCTAGGGTTCGCGCGGGTCGAGTGGTCGCGCAGCGACCGCACAAGCCTCACCTTTGTGCGCGCGTCCCGTTTTCATAACTCAGGCAGAATCGCCTGCGGCGCGTGCACGACGCCGCAATCGTGCGGCTACTGGTCTCTTCCGCGCCGAATTGCCTGAGTTATGCAAAGGGAGGCGGACGCTTCGAGGCGCAGACGACCCCCGCGAGCCGCACGCGCTAAGCCTTCGGCAGGCTTAGCGACCGCGCGTTCGCTGAGCCTGTCGTAGCGAAATCAGACGAACTCGATGCCTATTCCGTCGGGAGCGCCGCTGAGCATCGCCTGGCCGTGCTCGATGCGAAGCCCGCTCGGCCGCGCGAGCACGCCCAACTGCTCGAACCGCGCATCCTCGACGTCTTCGACCCAGGTCGTCTCCGGCAGGGCCAGAGCCACCGAAGCCGACAGCTCCGGCAGCAGGTGCGGCGCAAGCGTCGCTCCCCTGTCGCGCGCCAGTTCCACGATCTCGAGGAACGGCGTGATTCCCCCCACGCGCACGATGTTCGGCTGCACCACGTCGCACGCACCGGCATCGATGAGGTCGCGAAACCGGTAGACGGTGTGGGCGTTCTCGCCGAGCGCGATCGGAATGCTCGTGCGGCCCCGCAGCTCGACGTAGCCCGCGGTGTCGTCGGCCCGCAGCGGTTCCTCGAGCCAGTCAATGTCGAAGGGCGCGAGCGCCTCGGCCGCCACGGATGCCCGCTCGAGGTCCCAGCGCTGGTTCGCGTCGACCATGAGCGCGCGCTCGCTGCCCAGCAACTCACGCACCATCGACACGCGCCTAAGGTCGTCGGCGAGGTCCGGTCGGCCGATCTTGATCTTCACGGCATCGAAGCCGGATGCGATCCAGCGACGCACCTGCTCGGCGAGCTCGTCATCCGAGTAGTGCAGATTCACGCCGCTGCCGTACGCCGGCTGTGACTCGTGCCGGCGACCGAGCAGGTCGACGAGCGGCTTCTGCTCGGTGCGACCACGCAGGTCCCACAGCGCCAGGTCGAGCCCGGCGAGCGCGATCGTCGTGACGCCGCCACCGCCCGCCTCGTGCAGGTGCTCCCAGACCCCCTGCCAGCTGCCGGGCTCGGCGGGTAGGCCGACGACAAACGAGCGGATGTCGTGGTCGAGCATTGCCTGCACGGCCCGGGCACCGATCGACGGCGTCCAGGAGAACCCGATGCCGCGAGCGCCGTCATCCGTCGTGACGGCGACCTCGATCGTGGAGATCTGGCGGACATCCGCCCCCCACGGCCTCGACAGGGGGATGGTGATGAGCCGGGTCTCGAACCCGGCGATCGTGCGCTCTGTCATCCCGCGAGCTCGTGGCCGCGCGCGAGGATCGCCGCGAGACGCTCCTCCTGTGCGGCGTCGGGATCGGTCAGCGGAGCCCGCACCGAGCCGACCGGCAGCCCGCCGAGGCGAAGCCCGGCCTTGATGAGCGCGACCGCGAATCCCGGCACCTCGTCGCGCAGGTGCACGAGCGGCGCATAGAACTCGTCGAGGAAGACCCGCTGCAGCGCCTCATCGTGGTCGGCGTAGGCGCGATAGAAGGCGTTTGCGATCTCGGGCGCCATCGCGAAGGTCGCGGAGGAATAGAGCGGAACGCCGACGGCGCGATACGCGGCCTGGCTGAGTTCCGCGGTGAGCAGGCCGTTGAAGAACAGGATGTCGCTGCGCCCCGCCTTCTGCGCCAGCAGCACGAACTCCTGCGCCAGGGCGACGTCGCCCACGCCATCCTTGATGCCGATGACCCGGGGGTTCTCGAGCAGTCGCGTGATCGAGTCTGCGGTGAAGGATGCCGCCCCGCGGTGGTAGACCACGAGCGGCAGCGAGGTGGATGCCGCGATCGCGTCGACGTAGGCGGTCAGCCCGGACTGCGGTCCGTTAACGAGGTAGGGCGGCATGACGAGCAGCGCGTCGACGCCGCTCTCCTCGGCCGCGCGGGCGATCTCACGGGCGTGCCCGAGCGGCCCGCCGGTGCCGCCGAAGACGGGAACCCGGCCCAGCGTGACGGCAACCGCACGCTCGACGACGACGCGATACTCCGAAACCGAGAGAGCGTGGTACTCACCCGTGCCGCACGCCGCGAACACCGCGGCGGGCCCGTGCTCGAGCCGCCCGCCGATGTGCTCGTCGAGCACGTCGACCGCCACCCGATCGCGGTCGTCGAAGGGGGTGACGGGAAAGAACATCACGCCGTCATAGGGTCCGGTCACATCAGCCACGAGCTATCTCCATGCCTTCCACATCAATCAGTTCCGTTCTCCAGCTGCGCTTCGCCGTCCAACCGAGCAGTCGCGCGGCGCGAGCCGAGCTGAACACCGGGCTCGATGCCGACAGCCCGGCGGCGGCCCGTTCCGTGCCGGGCACGTGGATCGCGAGCAGCTCGTCGACCGGGCCGGTGGCGAGCGAGTCCGCGGCACTCACGAAGAAGCAGGTGCCGTTCGGCACGCGATCGGCGCCCTCGAGCCAGGCCGCAACGAAGTCGCCTGCGTCCCTGGCATCTAGATAATTGAACAGCGCGACGGCAGACAGCGCGGGGTCGTCGAGGCGCTCGCGCACGGAGTGCCCCTGCTGCGTCGGCGCGCCGGCCCACTCCTCGGGCGCGATCACGTAGCACGGGCGGAAGATTCCAAACCGGATGCCGTCGCCGTGCGCTCGCACATTCATCGCCACGGCCTCTTCCACCACCTGCTTTGACAGCGAATACGAGTGCCACGGCGCCAGCGGATGCTCCTCATCGATCGGCAGGTACTGCGGCTCCCAGCCCTGCGGAGCTCCATACCCGATCACGGTCGGGCTGCTCGCGACGAGCACCTTGTGCACGCCGCTGGCGACGGAGGCGTCGAGCACGTTGAGCGCGAGGGTCGTGTTGGTGTGGAAGATCTCCCGTTCGGGCGCGCTGAACGGCACCGAGATTGCGGCCAGGTGCACCACGGCATCCGGCTTCACCCGCTCGAACAGGCGAGTGGTCGCCTCCGCGTCGAGCAGGTCGTGCTCCACCTGTTCGGCCAGCACGCCGTCGACCGCGGTGCGATCGACCGAGACGACGTGATGGCCGGCGGCAACGAGCGAGGCAACGACGTTCGCACCGAGCCGGCCGGAGCCGCCCGTGACGAGAATTCGGCTCATCAGTTGCCCGTCACGGAGAAGCCGAGCTCCTCGACGCGCACGGCCTGGCCGGTCTCGAGCGAGCGGTTGCCCGCGAGCCCGACCGAGACCGCTTTGACGCCGTCGCGCCAGGTCGCGGTGTGGCCCAGCGGGTCGTCACCCGCGCCGCGGAAGAGGTCGTGGAGCAGGCGAGCGTCGCCGCCCCCGTGGCCGCCCTCGGCATCCGGAATCTCGACCTCGCGAGCACTCGAGAAGTGCTTCTGCACGACGAGGCGGTCGCCCACAGGGCGGTAGTCCTCGGCGGCGACCTCATTGGGCCGCGCGCTCGGATCGACGAGTACGCGGCCCTCGGCATCCAGCAGCACGGCGCCCCGCTCGACCACGGAGAGTTCCGCCCGGCCGGCCGTGCCGTTCACGGCCACGGTGTAGCCCTCCCACGGCGAGTGCGCGTTGAGCGAGTACGACATGCTCGCGCCCGAGAGGTAGTCGACGACGAGCGAGAGGTTGTCTTCGATCGTGATGCCGGCGTCGAATACGTCCTGGTCGCGTCGGTAGCCGTCGAAGCGCTCCTGCTCGAAGTAGAGACCCCTCTGCACCGGATCGAGGCGCAGATCGAGACTGAACGCGTCCTTCAGCGGGGAGTCGATCGAGCCGCGCTCGGGGCGTTCGCCGAGGCCGCGACGGGCCGCGTTCTCGGCGCCGTAGAACCTCAGGCCACCGCTCGCGAAGACGCGCGCAGGCGCATCCGAAAGCCACCAGTTGACCAGGTCGAAGTGGTGCGACGACTTGTGGATGAGCAGGCCGCCCGAGTTCTTCTTGTTGCGGTGCCAGCGGCGGAAGTAGTCCGCGCCGTGCGCCGTGTCGAGCACCCACTCGAAGTGCACCGAGGTGACCTCGCCGATCTCGCCACTCGCGATGAGCTGCTTGAGCGCGGTGTTGCGCGGCGAGTAGCGGTAGTTGAAGGTCGTGATGACCGAGCGTCCGGTGCGTGCGACCGCCTCGCTGATGGCGCGCACGCCCTCCACGCTCGTCGTGAGCGGCTTCTCGACGATCGCATCCGCTCCGCCGTCGAGCGCCGCGACGACCATGGTCGCGTGAGTGAAGTCCGGCGAGGTGACGATCACGCGGTCGATGCCGAGCTCCTTCACCGAGCGCTCGAGGTCCTCCGGCGCGAATCTCGCCGGCGCCGCGGCACCCGCGAGGTGGCCCTCGTAGTAGTCGAGGCGACCCTGGTTGGTGTCGGCCCAGGCCACCAGCTGCGCGACATCCGAGTGTGGTCCCGTGATGGCGTCGATGTACATCTGCGCGCGTGAGCCGGTGCCCACGATCGCGTAGCGGAGTGGTGCGGTCACTACTTGATCCCTGTTGTTGCGAAACCCTTGATGAGGTATTTCTGGCCGATGAGGAAGGCGATGAACAGCGGGATGAGCGACACCACAGACATCGCGAACATCGAGCCGAAGTCTGAGCTGGATTGCGAATCCAGGAATCCCTTCAAGGCCACGGAGGCCGGGAATAACTCCGGTGTTCGCAAATAGATCAGTGGCCCGAAGAAGTCGCTCCAGGTCCAGATGAAGGTGAAGATCGCCGTGGTCGCGAGGGCCGGCACCATGAGCGGCAAGGTCACCTGCGCGTAGGTGCGGAACTGGCCTGCGCCATCGATGCGGGCGGCCTCGAAGATCTCATTCGGCAGAGCACGGATGAACTGCACCATAAGGAACACGAAGAACGCGTCGGTGGCGAGGAACTTTGGCACGATGAGCGGCAGGAAGGTGTTGAGCCAGCCGAGTTCCTTGAAGATCGTGAACTGCGGAACGAGCACGACCTGGAACGGCAGCATGATCGTGGCGAGCATGATGGCGAACAGGATGTTGCGACCGCGGAACTTGAGCCTGCCGAAGGCGTAGGCCGCGAGCGAGCAGGAGAGCAGGTTTCCGATGATCGATCCGACCGCGATCACCGTCGAATTGAGCAGGAACACCCCGAACGGGAACTGCAGGTCGTTCCATCCGTTGATGTAGTTCTCGACCGTCAGGTGAGTGGTGAAGATGCTCAGGTCACGAAAGATGTCGTCGTTCGGCTTGAAGCTCGAGACCACGAGCCAGATCAGCGGATAGATCATCACGATCGAGCCCGCGATGAGCGCGAGGTGCTTGAGCACCGACTTCGCGGAGACCGGATGACGCCTGCCGCGGCTGCGCGAGACAGGCTTCGGCTCGGGCGCGACTACGGCGGGTGGCAGCGGCACTTGTACGTCGTCAATCGTCATAGAACACCCAGAATTTCGATAGCCAGAAGTTGAAGGCGGTGAATGCCGCGATCACGATGAGCAGGAACCAGGCCATCGCCGAGGCGTAACCCATGTTGTATTGCAGGAACCCGGTTCGATAGAGGAACAGCGTGTAGAACATCGTCGAGTCCGCCGGGCCGCCCGTTCCCCCGGAAACGACATAGGCCTGGGTGAACGTCTGGAACGCGAAGATGATCTGCAGCACGAGGTTGAAGAAGATGATGGGCGTCAGCAGCGGCAGCGTCACCGAGAAGAACCGCCGGCTTCGCCCCGCACCGTCGACGGATGCCGCCTCGTAGTACATCTCCGGGATCTGCCTGAGGCCCGCGAGGAAGATGATGAGCGGTGATCCGAAGGTCCAGATGTGCAGGATCATGATCGTGCCGAGCGCGTAGTCCGGATGCCCGATCCATCCGGGCGCGTCGTGAACGCCCATGAGCGCGAGGAAGCCGTTGAAGATGCCGTCTTTGCCGAAGACCTGGCGCCACAGGATGGCCACCGCCACGGAGCCGCCGAGGAGGCTCGGCAGGTAGAAGACCGAGCGATAGAAGCCGAGGCCGCGCATGCCGCGATCGAGCACGAGCGCGAGCGCCAGGGCGAGGGCGAGTTGCAGCGGAACCGACACGATCACGTACAGCACCGTGACCCTGAAGGAGTTCCAGAAGGCCGAGTCGCCGAACATCTCGGTGTAGTTGTCAAAGCCAACGAAGGGGGGCGGATTGGTCAGCGGCGACTTCAGGAGGTTGTAGTCGGTGAGCGACAGATACAGGGATGCGAGAATCGGCCCAATCGAGAACACGACGAGCCCGATGAGCCAGGGCAACAGGAACATGAACGCCGCGCGGTTGTCGGGCATTCGTTGCTTGACACGCTGGCCGTTTGCGCTGCGGCGGGCATTCACCGCGAGCGAGCGCAATTCACCGAGACCGCTCACGGTGCACCTCCTCGTAGACTGTTGACCGCCGATTCGGGTGCGCCGAGAAAGCGGTTTCACGTTGTGATGTTCGATTATGGCGGCGGGGATGGAAATCGTCAAACCGCCAGCAGCGCGCCGCTTCGACCCGGGCGCTATCGTGTGAGATTGTCACGTCATGGGAGGACGCAAGTGAAACGGAGTTCAGGCGCGGCAACGATCGCCGAGGTGGCGACGCGGGCCGGAGTCTCGCCCGCGACCGTCTCGCGCGTGATGAACGACCGGTTCTTCGGCGAAGACAGCGTGGCCCAACGCGTCCGCGCTGTCGCGGCCGAGCTCTCGTATTCGCCGAGCCATCTCGCTCGCAGCCTCGCGCTCGGGCAGACCAGCGCGATCGCCTTCGTCGTGCCCGACCTCGCGAACCCGGCGTTCCAGGCGATGCTCTCGAGCCTCAGCAAGGCCGCGGCGAAGGACGGCTACCGCGTGCTCGTCGCCGACTCGGCCGAATCGCCAAGTGACGAACCGCCGCTGGTGAGCGAGATTCGCCGCCGCTGCGACGCGGTCGTGCTCTGCGCGCCCCGCATGTCCGACGAGCAACTCGTCTCCCTCGCCGGTTCCCTGCGCCCGCTCGTGCTGATCAACCGGGAGAGTCCCGAGGTGGATGCGCCGTCGCTGTCGATCGACTATCGCGCGGGCATCCAGGACCTGGCGCAGCACCTGTGGGATCTCGGCCACCGCCACCTCGTCTTCGTCGAGGGGCCGGCCGGCAGCGTGTCGAACCACCACAGGCTCGCGGGGCTCGAAGAGTTCGAACGACGGATGCCCGACGTGCGCATCGACCGGATGCCCGGTGGAGCAACGAGCGACGACGGCCTCGCTGCCGCCGCTCGCGTGCGGGACTCTGGCGCGACCGCCGCCCTCGCCTTCAACGACCTGGTCGCGATCGGACTGCTCTACGGCCTCATGGAGTTCGGCGTTCGCGTGCCAGAAGACATGTCGGTGACCGGCTTCGACGACATCCCCTTCGCCCGGTACAGCTCACCCACGCTCACGACGCTCTCGGTGCAGCACACCGAACTCGGCGAGCAGGCCTGGCAGCGCATGCGCTCCCTGCTCGCGGACGAAACACCCAGCATGAACGTGACCTTTCGGCCGCGCCTCGAAGTTCGACGCTCCACCGGCAGCCCCCGAAACTGAGGTTTGTTGTTCTCGTTGACAAATCCGACACCGGCTGCTAATTTTCCGTGAAAGCGGTTTCTCACAGGCGCGTCATTCCTGCGGGAGATCGTTGGTCGAGGCACACGGCCCTGGACCGAACTCACCACGTTGGTGCTCAGCCACCACCCGATGAAAAGAGGCGCAATGACGCGTATGAAACGTTCCACGGCGGTGAAGGCGGCACTCGCTATTGCCGTCGTCGCCACGGTCGCACTGAGCGGCTGCTCAGGCCCGAAGGAGAAGTCGAGCGGCGGCTTCGACAAGAACAAGAAGATCACGCTCGAGATGTCGTGGTGGGGTGACGACGCCCGCGCGGCACTGTTCGCGCAGGTGATCGACAAGTTCGAGGCGAAGTACCCGAACATCACGGTCAAGCAGACCCCGGTCGGCAGCCCCGATGACCTCTTCAACCGCCTCGCGACCGACTTCGGTGGCGGCGGAACGACGGCGCCCGATGTGTTCGCACTCGGTGGCGCGAAGCCGCAGGAGTACGGCTCCGCCGGCGCCCTGCTCGACCTCGCCTCGGTGAAGAAGCTCGTCAACGCGTCGAAGTATCCCGACTTCTCGACCGTCAGCGCCAAAGTCGACGGCAAGCTCTACGGCCTGCCGACCGGTGGCAACGCGACCGCGGCGTTCGTCAACACCGACCTGTTCGAGAAGGCCGGCGTGCCGGTTCCCGACTCGAGCTGGAGCTGGGATGACATGATCAAGGCCGCCAACACGATCGGTTCAGCCGGACTCAAGACGAGCACCGGAGCGCCGGTATACGGCGTCGACCTGCGCGTGCAGGACATCGTGGGCACTTACGCGGCTCAGGTGACCAAAACCGGCATCTACGACTTCCACGGCAAGCTCGCGGTGAAGCCGAACGACATCGCCGGTCTCTATAAGAAGGAACTGAAGCTCAAGGATGGCGGCGGTTTGCCTGACCCAACCGTGGTCACCGCCGGCTGGAACCTTCCGCCGGACCAGCAGCCGTACACGCTCGGCCAGGCAGCGATCACCTTCGGGTACAGCAACCTGATCGGCACGTACCAGAAGGGTGGCACGACCATCATCCTGCCGCCGCCGACGGACACCAAGAAGAACGGCGTTGCCCTGCTGCCCTCGGCCTTCTGGTCGATCAATGCGGCAACGAAGTACCCCGAGGCATCCGCAATGCTCATGAACTGGTTCCTCAACGAGCCGTCCGCGCTCAAGCTCATCAAGGACACCCGTGGCGTGCCGTTCAACCCGGACATGGCTGCGGTCGTGACCCCGCTGCTCCAGGGTCCGAACCAGGATGCCGCGAAGTACGTGAAGTCCGTGCTCGACTCCGGCGAGGTCGCCCCGCCGCAGCCAAATGGTGGCGCGAACATGAACAAGTACACGCAGGACGAAGAGGCGGAGGTGCTGTTCGGGCGCAAGAGCCCGCAGCAGGCCGCCGAGGAGTGGGTGCAGAAGCTCGGTGCCGATCTGAAGTAAGAGGAGCACGAGAACTCGCGGGCGGTCCCCCATCGGGGCCGCCCGCGAGCGCGTTTTGCCCGATTTCACATCACCCGCGCACACGGCGCGAAAGGATAGCTTCATGACCGCGATCGACGATTCCCTCGCCAGGCTTCGCTCGGCAGACGTCCTGCAGCGCGCCGGCATCGACGCGGGCGCCGTGCACGAGGGCTTCCGCGAGTCCGGGGTGCGGTTCGCCGCCATCGGTGGAGCACTCGAGGATCGCTGGTACCAGGCCATCCGGGAACTCGCGCTCTGCATCCGCCCCATCGCGGGAAGTTCGCCCGTGCTCAACGAGGGTGGCGTCTACCGCGGCAGCTGGATCGAGAGCACGGGAACCATCAACTCGGAGCTGCTCTCCCGTTTCGTGCCACAAGTCACTCGAGCCACCCACCTGCTCTTCGCGGCGCGCCAGCGCGACGACGGCATGATCCCCTACAAGGTGACGGATGCCGGGGCCGGCTTCTCGCAGATCCAGATCGTCACCCCGCTGGCCCGCACCGTCTGGAACCACTACCTGCTCGCGGGGCGCGACGGCGACTACCTCCGCACGATGTACGACGCCATGGTGCGCTACGACGAGTGGCTCGCGACGTACCGCGACACGCGAGGCACGGGATGCGTGGAGGCCTTCTGCACCTTCGACACCGGCCATGATCTCTCGCCGCGCTTCTGGCATGTGCCCGATCGCGGTTACCGGGCAGACGCCCGGCGGTACGACCCAGACTCGCCCATCCTGCCGTTTCTGGCGCCGGACCTCACGGCGAATGTGGCCTGCCAACGCGCCTACCTCGCGCTCATCGCCGAGGAGCTCGGCGAGGATGCCGAGCCGTGGCGCGAGAAGGCGCAGGCGTCGCTCGCCGCGCTCTGGGAGCACTGCTTCGATGCCGAGGACGGCATCTTCTACGACCGGGACTCGACCGGGGCCCTCGTGCGCGTGCAGTCCGACGTGCTGCTGCGCACGCTCGCCTGCGAGGTCGGCGACGCATCCTTCTTCACCGCATCGCTCGAGCGCTACCTGCTGAACACCGGCAAGTTCTTCGCCCACTATGGATTCACCTCGCTCGCGATGGACGATCCGCGCTTCGATCACGACTTCACGCGCAACTCCTGGGGCGGACCGAGCAACTTCCTCAGCCTCATCAGGGCGCCGCACGCCTTCGAGCACCACGGTCACGTGGCCGAGCTCGCGCTCTCGGCGATGCCGGTGCTCGCGGCGATGGCCGGCCACGACCGGTTCCCGCAGTGCCTCGACCCCTGGAGCGGTGCGGCCGGGTTCACCGAGTCGTACTCGCCGTCAATTCTGTGGCTGCTCGATGCGATCGAGCGGCACTGCGGCATCCTGCCCCGGCCCGACGGTGAGCTGTGGTTCACCGGCCTCGCGCCCACCCGGCTGGACCACGACGCGGCCGTCGAAGCCATGGCCTACGCGCGCACCGTGGGCGGGGTCGGCTACGAACTGGCGGGCGACGATGAGCGCACGGTGGTCTATCGGGACGGCGTGGAGCACCTTGCGTTTCCGCGCGGCTGGCGCGTGATCACCGACACCCTCGGCACTCCGACCGCGGTCGTCGGGATGTCGCCCCGGGCGATAGCAGGCACGCTCACGATCGGCGATCGCTCGGTCTCGCTCACGATCGCAGGTAACGAGCGGGTGCAGCTGAGTGGCGCCGAGGTCATGTCGCGCACCTCCGTCGGAGTGGTGACTCCCCGCGCCTAGCTCGGCCCATCCCCGTTTCGACAAGCTCAGCGAACGCGGGCAGCTCGGCCAGGGCTGCTGTTTGTCACGAGGGCGGGTGTTTGTTCGGCAGCCCCCGCGACAAACGGCAGCCCTCGCGCCTCAGCCCCGCGCGAGGTGCGCGCGCAGCAGCTCCGACAGGCCGGCGCGCTCGGCCGCGTTTTCGAAGGCGAACGAGTTGGCGAGCTCCCGCGCTCCGGCTGGCGTCACGCCGCGGAACGCGTCGCCGAACTTCTCGGCGAGCGGCTCCGCGAGCAGGATGTGGCGCACGAGCACCGCGATGTGCGGCTGCCTGCCCCACGGCCAGGGTGCGAAGTCGGGGAACTCTCGATCGAACACGGCGTCGATCGGGTCGAGGATGTCGCGAACTCCCGCATCCGACCCGCCCCAGGAATCGATGCCGAGCCGACGCTTCGTCTCGACGAGTCCGCCGATCAGCCGAAGGTATGGGCTTTCGGGCTTCGCGTAGACGAGGCCCTGCAGGCCGATGTCTTTGTAGGTCCAGAGCGCCCAGCTCGCGCCGTGCTCCTCGTAGATCTCGAGCTGGTCGCTCAGTAACTGGTAGCGCCAGGCATCCTGCGACCTGTCTTCGGAGTAGACCGGGCCGAACTCGCCGATCCAGATCGGCGTGCCCGTGCGACGCATGAATTCGGTGCGCCGCAGGAAGCTCTGCTCGACCACAGAGCGGTCGAAGTACTCGCCGCGGGTCACGCCCGGGTACTCGGTGGCGCGCGCGATTCCGGGCAGCGCGTAGTCGTGGGCCGTGTAGACGGTGTTCGGCAGCGGCTCCGCGCGGCGGTCGAAGGCGCTGAAATCGGTGGAGTACTTATTGCCGTCGAGGAACAGCACGTGCCTCGGGTCGATCGCGCGAATGGCGGCCTCGACGCGATCGTAGAACACCGGCAGCACCTCGCCGCTCTCATCCGAGGGCTCGTTGATCGGGTTGTAGCCCGCCACCTCCGGCCGGTTCTTGTAGCGCTCGGCGAGCGCCTCCCAGAGCGCGACAACGCGATCCTGAAAGTGCGGATGCTGCCAGAACTCGGCGATGTGTGTCGGGTTGTCGCTGTGCCAGTGCTGGTTCTGCCGACCGGGCACGGCGTGCAGGTCGAGGATCGAGTAGATGCCGTGCTTTGCGAGCAGGGTGACCACGCGGTCGAGCCTGGCGAAGCCCTCCTCCTTGAACTCGAACGGGCGCGCGTCGTCTTCGAAGTGCCGGTAGTTGAACGGAATGCGCACGGAATTGATGCCGAGGGAGGCGAGGTGTGCGGCATCCGCCTCGTCGAAGAACGCGGTGTAGAAGCGCTCGAAGAAGGCGTCGTACGACTCCTGGCCCATGCGATCCAGCAGCACGCGGCGGATGTTCGCCTCGTTGCCCGGATACCCGGTGGCGAAGTTCTCCATGTTCATCCAGCCGCCGAGGCCGACGCCGACGAGACGCACCGGGCGCCCTGACTCGTCGACGAGCTTGGTGCCGTCGACCCGGATCCAGTCGAAAGTGGTCATGGGTTTCTCCTTTGCTTCTGCGAGTTCGAGGTGTCAGGGGGTGAGCGCGAGCGGTCGCGGCAGGCCGCGCACGTCAACGGTGGGCCAGTCGGGGTCGACGGTGACGAGTTCGATGCGGTCTCCGTCGACGATCACGGTGTCTTCGAGCTTGGCGCCTGCGATGGAGGGGTTCCAGGCGAAGGCGTGGCCGGCGACGACGAGGTCGCGGGATGCCGGGGTCGCCTTGGGATCGCGGCCCAGGTATCCGGTCGGCCCGCCCTGGTGGTGACGCAGCCACGTCTCGGCTCCAAAGCCGTGTCGCTCGTATGCCGCCGCGATGTCGGCGAGCACCTCGCGCAGTTCGCGGCCGGGACGGGTGGCGGCGAAGGCGTCGGCCTCGACCTCGCGGAGCGCCGCATTCGTGGGCGACTCGCCGTCGTCGAACTCGACCCAGCGGGTCAGGTTGACGACGAGACCGCGCCTGCGTGCGCCGACGACCGCCATCGCTCTGCGGCCCAGTCGCGCGCCGGTGGGCAACGGATGCTGCACTCCGGTGCGCTGCTCCCCCGCCACCAGGAGCACCACGGGTTCCGCGCCGAGAGCTACGATCGCGGCGGCGAGCTCAGCGGCGAGCTCGTGTTCCGTCTCGTCCGGGGTTGCTTCGCGCAGCACGGCGGACATCGCCCGCGTCACCTCGGCACCGAGCTCGAGGTAGCGGGCGCGTTCGACTGGCAGCAGTGATGCGCGAGCGGCCCGCAGTTCGCCGACCAGGTCGACGTCGCGCAGCACGCCCGGCTCCGCCGCGGGTAACTGTTCGTGCCACGGCACGGAGTGGAACTCGAGATCGCCGCCGAGCTCCTCATCGCGCAGGCGGTCGATCTCGTTGGCGAGCGCGGTCACGGTGACCTCACCGCCACGCCTGACGATCGCAGAGAACACCGGTGCCCCGGCATACGGAACGGCGACCCGGGGGCCGTCGAAGAACCAGGCCAGCATCTCGGGCGTCGTGAGGTGAAGTGCGGTGGCGGAGCGGTCATCCATCAACTGCTGCAGGCGGGCGAGCTTGGCGGGCCGGTCGGTGTGCGGGGATGCGGTGCTCACGGGATCGGGTCCAATGCGTCGTAGTGGCGGAAGGATTCTCGGCTGCGATAGCAAATCGTGACGACCGTGAGGATGAGCGCTGCACCGAGCAGGGGCGGCCACCATAGGGCCAGCGCGGCGGCGAGAAAACCGGCGTAGACATCGCCGAGTCGCGGACCGGCCGTGAGCACGAGGGTGAAAAGGCCCTGCAGGCGGCCGCGCATCTCATCCGGCGTGGCGGACTGCATCATCGTGGTGCGGAAGATGCCCGCGACGTTATCGGCCGCTCCGATGACCATCAGCACGACGCACAGCGAGATGAGCGCCGGCAGGTTGACGCGATCGGCGCGCACGGCGTGTGGCGCGCTGCCGAGGATGAGCACGAGAAACCCGAAGATGGCGATACCGAGCGACATCGCCACCATCGCGAGGGCGATCGCGCGCCCGTGCCTGCGCACCGTGCCGACACGGCCCGAAATGAGGCCGCTGAGGATCACGCCGACCGCGCCGGAGGCCACGAGGAACCCGACCGTCGCCGCCCCGCCACCGAGCAGCAGCGCGCCGACCGCGGGAAGCAGGGCGTAGCTGCGTCCGAAGGCCATTCCGGCGATCTGCATGGCGATCGCCGTGCGCAGGTTTCCGGCGGAGCGCAGGAAGCGCATCCCGGCGGCGAGCGAGGCGAGGCCGAATTTCGATGCGACGGCGGGCACGATCGGGGGCAGCGAGACGATGCCCCAGAATCCGATGAGAAACAGCCCGACGTCGATCGAGTAGGTCCAGGCGTAGCCGACGGATGCGATGAGCAGGCCCGCGAGAGCCGGGCCGACCGCGGCCTGCAGCCCCGCGCTGACCCCGCTGAGCGCTGCGACGGCGGGAAGCTGGTGCACCGGCACGAGGCGGGGGTGGATGGCGAACCGGGCGGCGCCGACGAGCGCGCCGACAGTCGACGAGAGCGTCGTGCAGAGGTAGTAGGGCCAGAGTTCGGTCACGTCCAGCCAGGCGAGGGTCGCGATGCCCACGGGCGCGAGAAAGGAGATGGATGAGGCGACGATGAGCACCTTGCGGCGGTCGAAGGCGTCAACGAGCGCTCCGCCGAAGATCCCCATGATGACCATGGGCACGAGCGCGAACCCGCCGACGAGCGCCACAGCGGCCGTCGAACCGCTGAGCTCATAGACCTGGATGCCGATGGCCACGGCCGTGAGCTGCGTCCCGATTCCGCCGGCGACGCCGCTGGTCCAGAACCGCATGTACGCGGGACTCTCCCTGATCGGCGACAGGTCGAGAAACCACGTGCGCGGACCGCCGGAATCAGAGGCGATATACACTCGTCGACTCCGTATCCGTCACGCTGGCTAGTGGCACCACTATAGGCGAGAAACCGCTTTCACGCGAATGATTCGCCAGCGTTCGCTCGCCCCATTCGTGCGCTCTCACCGATATCGTTAGAACGATTCAATCTGGAGGACGTTCGTGACCAACGGCAGCGCAGCATCCGAGGTGCCCATCGCGCTCGATCTTCTGACCGCAGCGACGGCCGGGGCGGTCGAGATCGTGTGGGTGGACGGCGGCTTTTCGCCGCGTCGGCTCTCGCAGGCCTCCCTCACGCAGCGCGCCGACGAGAACATCCGCCTTATCTCGGGTCTTGCCACGGGCGTGCGCTTTCGGCTGGCCACGGCGGCGACGCGCATCGATCTCGACCTGTCGATCCGCACTCGCGTGCTCGAGCAGAACCGCGAGCTTGGCGACCCGCACTCGCCGCCGAGATCCACGGCGAACTGGTCGATCGCGTCGAGAGTGACACCTTCACCAGGCGCTGGCCGGATGCCTCCGGCGAGATCCACGAGAGCGGCACGTCCCGCAGCGTGGTGCGCCTCACTCCCGGCGGCGACGGACGCACCGAGCGCCCGGTGACCCTCTGGCTGCCGCACGACTCCGAGGTGATCATCCACGGCGCGACGGCCGATGCCGTGGTGCACATCGCGCCGCCGGATTCCAGACCGCGCTGGGTGCACCATGGCAGCTCGATCAGTCACTCCCTGGAGGCGCCCGGTCCCTTCGGTCCCTGGCCGCAGCGCGTCGCGCGCGATCTCGACCTGAACTTCAGCAACCTCAGTTTCGCGGGGCAGGCCGTGCTCGACCAGGCGGTTGCGCAGACGATGGCCGCGCATCCCACCGACCTCATCACCCTCAAGCTCGGAATTAACGTCATCAACTGCGACGGCTTCAGCGTGCGCACCTTTGGGCCGGCCGTCCACGGCTTTCTCGACACGATCAGGCGCCAGCAGCCGGATACCCCGATCGTGCTCATCACGGCGGTCGCGTGTCCCATTCACGAGGACACTCCGGGCCCCACGATCGCCGGGCCGGACGGCAGGGCGATGGCGCTGCCCCGCGAGCGATACCCACGGGATGGCCGCCTCACCCTGGCGGCGACGCGCCAGCTCATCGAGGGGGCGGTTCGCGTTCGCGACGACGAGCGGCTCTTCCTGCTCGACGGCCTCTCGCTCTTCGGCCTCGCGGATGCCCACCACCTGCGCGACAACCTGCACCCGGATCTCGAGGGCAACGAGCTCATCGGCGAGCGCTTCGTGGCGATCGCCCGCGACCCGGCTTCGCCGCTCGGCCGTGCGCTCACCCTGGCTGACCGAGGAGCGGGCCCGCACGCGGGTTGAGTAGCGAGCGCCAGCGAGCGTATCGAAACCTCCTCGCCGAGCACTCCCCGGTAGACTCTCAAGGATGACCATCGCCGCCGAAACTCCGTCTCCCACGGCGACCGGCGGACCCCTCATCGTGCAGAGTGACCGCACGGTGCTGCTCGAGGTCGCACATCCGGATGCCGAGGACGCAAGGCACGATCTGGCGGTCTTCGCGGAGCTCGAGCGGGCGCCCGAGCACATCCACAGCTACCGCATCACGCGGCTCGGCCTGTGGAACGCGCGCGCCGCCGGGCACACCGCCGAGGACATGCTCGCCACGCTCGAGAAGTACTCTCGCTTCCCCATCCCGCAGTCCGTCTCCGTCGACATCGCCGAGACCGTGGCCCGTTACGGGCGCCTCGTGATCGAGCGCGATGCCGAGGGCACGCTGATCCTGCGCTCCACCGACACCGCGGTGCTCTCCGAGATCATCCGCGGCAAGAAGATCGCGCCGCTGCTCTTCCTGCCCGACGACCAGCGCGGTCGCGGGCCGGCGATCGAGCGGTACATCATCCAGCCGTGGGCTCGCGGGCAACTGAAGCAGGAGCTCGTGAAGCTCGGCTGGCCGGCCGAGGACCTCGCCGGCTACACGCCGGGCACGCCGCATCCGATCGACCTCGTCGAAGACGACTGGCACCTGCGGGGCTACCAGAATCAGGCGATCGACAACTTCTTCGTCGGCGGATCGGGTGTCGTCGTGCTGCCGTGTGGCGCGGGCAAGACGCTCGTGGGCGCCGGAGCGATGGCGACCGCGAAGACCAACACGCTCATCCTCGTGACGAACACGGTCTCGGCGAGGCAGTGGCGCAGCGAACTGCTGAAGCGCACGAGCCTCACCGAGGATGAGATCGGCGAGTACTCCGGTCAGGTCAAGGAGGTCAAACCGGTCACCATCGCGACCTACCAGATTCTCACCGCGAGACGGAAGGGCGAGTACGCGCACCTGGCCCTGCTCGACGCCATGGACTGGGGACTCGTGATCTACGACGAGGTGCACCTCCTGCCCGCGCCCGTGTTCAAGCTCACCGCAGAACTGCAGGCCCGCCGCCGCCTCGGGCTCACCGCGACCCTCGTGCGCGAGGATGGCCGCGAGGGCGACGTGTTCAGCCTCATCGGGCCGAAGCGATTCGACGCCCCGTGGAAGGAGATCGAGGCGCAGGGCTTCATCTCCCCCGCATCCTGCTTCGAGGTGCGCATCGACCTGCCGCAGCAGGAGCGGCTCGAGTACGCGGCGGCAGCAGACGAAGAGCGATACCGGATGGCCGCCACCGCGCCCGCAAAGTTGGACGTCGTGAAGTCGCTGGTTCGCAGGCACGCGGGCGAGCGCATCCTCGTGATCGGTCAGTACCTCGACCAGATCGACGAACTCGCCGAAGCCCTGGATGCCCCCAAGCTCACCGGTTCGACCCCGGTCGATGAGCGCGAACGGCTGTACCAGCTGTTCCGCGAGGGAACCATCACCGTGCTCGTCGTCTCGAAGGTCGCGAACTTCTCGGTCGACCTGCCGGAGGCGACCGTCGCCATCCAGGTGTCCGGATCCTTCGGCTCGCGCCAGGAGGAGGCCCAGCGCCTCGGTCGCCTGTTGCGTCCCAAGGAGTCAGGGCTACCGGCCAACTTCTACACGCTCGTCGCCCGCGACACCGTCGACCAGGACTTCGCGCAGAACCGCCAGCGCTTCCTCGCCGAGCAGGGCTACAGCTACACGATCCTCGACGCCGACGGCCTCGCCGCGTAATCGTCACCTCACCCCTCGTGGCGCGAGATGCCACTTGTGGGGGTCATTCGGCGAAAATAACTCCCACAACTGGCATCTCGCGGCGCGCGCGGCGCGCGCGGCGGTCAGGCGCGGGTGTAGCGCAGGAGCAGGGTGCCGTCCTCGGCGCTGAGCGCGTGCGCGAGGCGCATCGGGGTCGCGGAGGCGAGGTGGCCATCCGTGATGCGCCGGGCCGTGCCGCCCTCGAGCCGCGCGGAGATCGTGATGCAGAGCTCGTCGATCGCACCGTCCTCGATCATCGCGCCCAACAGGTGCGGTCCGCCCTCGCTGTGCATCTGCGGCAACCCGCGCTCGGCCAAAGCGGAACGCATGAGCGCCGTGTCCACCCGCGTGTCACCGCAGTCGATCAGGTCCGCGACCTCGGCGAGGGCCGCGCGGCGATCGTCCGGAGCCGCGGAACAGGTGATCACGAGCGGCCGCACGGGGGCATCCGTGAACAGGCTGCTCGCCGGGTCGAGGTTCAGCCTCGCCGAGACGATCGCGAACTCCGGATGCGGCGCCAGACCGTGCGATCGGCGCCAGTCCACAGCGGCCTCGTCGAGCAGCGAACCGCTGTAACCCTCGGCGCGCACCGTTCCCGCGCCGACGATGATGACATCCGCGAGCCAGCGCAGCACCTGGAACACCCGCTGATCGGAGGGCGAGCCGAGCCCCTCCGAGAGGCCGTCGTGCGTCGCGGCCCCATCGACGCTCGAGACGAAGTTGGCGCGCAACCATGGCGCAGAACGATCGGCGACCGCATAGCGCGCGGCGAGCTCCTCGTCGCTGAGCGTGCCCGCGGCGGGATCGAGCGCCCGGATGTCCGAGTCAGCCATTCACGGCTCTCCGCTCCTCGAGTCCCATGTTGTGCAGCACCCAGGCCGGAGCCCGCCAGCCGAGCATCGCCTCGGTCATGCGCACCACATCCACCGAGGCCCGCACGTTGTGCATGCGCACGATGCGCGCCCCCTCCATGATGCAGAACACGGCGGCGGCAAGCGAGCCCTCAAGCCGTTGGCCCTGTTCGCGATCGAGCGTCTCGCCCACGAAGTCCTTGTTCGAGACGGCGGCGAGCGTCGGGTATCCGAGTGCGACGACCTCGCGCAGGCGACGGGTCAGCTCGAGCGAGTGGAAGGTGTTCTTGTTGAGGTCGTGACCCGGGTCGACGATGATGCGCTCGTCGGGAATGCCGGCCGCGTTCGCGCGGGCGATGCGGTCGCGCAAAAAGGCGACAACCTCATCCACCACGTCGATGTATTCGGGCGCCGGCGGCTCTGCCCGCGGCGGTTGCAGGCTGTGGGTGAGCACGAGCGTCGCGTCAGAGGCTGCGACAGCGGATGCCATGCCCGGGTCCCACAGACCGCTCGTGTCGTTGATAACGGAGGCTCCGGCCTCGATGGCGGCGGACGCCACCGCGGCGCTGAACGTATCGACCGAGATCACGACGTCGGATCGCACCGCGATCGCCTCGACCACGGGCACGACTCGCTCGAGTTCCTCGTCGAGCGTCACGACGGGACCGCGACCGAACGGCACCCCGCCGATGTCGACCCAGTCGGCGCCCTCCTCGGCCGCCGCGAGGGCTGCCGCGACCGCCTTGTCGAGCGCAAACGTCGCGCCCTTGTCGTAGAACGAATCGGGCGTGCGATTGATCACCGCCATCACCGCGACCTCGCGGTCAAAATCGAACTCGCGGGCACCGATCCGTCGCGTCACGTCAGCATTCCTCCAGCTCGAAGAATAGCCCAGCTACGAGCACCGGATCAGAGTTCCTCGAGCGGCACCGACTCGTCGGCCAGTCGCGCCGGATCGATCTGAGCTCCCTCGCGGATGATGCGCTGCACCTGCTCGTTCACGTCCCAGACGTTCACGTTCATTCCCGCGACAACCCTGCCGTCGGCCACCCAGAACGCGATGAACTCGCGGCCATCGCGGTTGCCGCGATAGACCACGCTCGCGCCGCGGGTGAGCGGGCCGTAGCCCGAGTACTCCATGCCCAGGTCGAACTGGTCGGTGTAGAAGTACGGGATGTCGTCGAAGCTGACCTCCTGGCCGAGCATCGAGCGCGCGGCGGCCGCACCCTCGTTGAGCGCGTTGGCCCAGTGCTCGCTGCGCAGCCTCTGGTTGATGAGCGGATGCATCGCGCTTGCGATGTCTCCCGCCGCGAAGATGTCTGGGTCGCTCGTCGCGAGCGACGCATCCGTGAGCACGCCGCCGTCGACCTCGAGACCGGCCTCCTGAGCGAGCGAGACATTGGGCACAGCGCCGATGCCGACGAGCACCACGTCCGCGGGCACGACCTCGCCGCCCTCGAGTTCCACGCCGGTTACCCGACCGCCCTCGCCCACGATCCGCGTCACGCCGACGGAGGGACGCAGAACGACGCCCTTCTCCTTATGCATGTCGGCAAACATGGTTCCGAGCTCGTCGCCGAGCGCGTTCGCGAGCGGAATCGGGTCACGCTCGAGAATGGTGACCTCGTTGCCGAAGCCGCGAGCCGTCGCGCCGACCTCCATGCCGATCCAGCCCGAGCCGATGAGCACGAGCTTCTTGTCGCCCGCGCGCAGTTCGGTCTGCAGCGCCTCGGAGTCGTCGATCGTGCGCAGGTAGTGCACGCCGCCGAGGTCCGCTCCCTCGATCGACAGGGTGCGGGGAGCAGAACCGGTGGCGAGCAGCAGCTTGTCGTAAGCGACCCTGTCGCCGGTGGAGAGCGTCACCTCGTGCGCGGCACGGTCGATCTTCGTCACGCTCGTGCCGGTGGTCACCTCGATGCGGTTCTCGGAGTACCACTCCTTCGGGTGCACGTACACCGCATCCAGCCCGTCTGAGCCGGCCAGGTAACCCTTCGACAGCGGCGGACGGATGTAGGGCTCGTGCGCCTCGCCCGCGACGATGCGGATGCTGCCGTCGAAACCCTGCTTGCGCAGTTCCTCTGCGGCGGATGCCCCCGCGAGGCCGCCCCCCACGATGACGAAGTTCTGTTCTGCGGACATGCGTGCCTCCCGGCGATAGTTGTTCTGTACTCAGTCTTACGCGTTGTGTGCGGCCGTGGACATCCGAGTGCCGGATGTGAAGAACCGGTCTCGCAGGCCGGCGTCGTCGGCAAGGCTGCCGAGGAACGTCGACGTCACGGTGGTGGCACCGGCCGATTGCACGCCGCGCAGCGACATGCACAGGTGCTCGGCCTCGAGCACAACGCCGATACCACGGGCATCCAATTGCTGCTGCAGGTAGTCGGCGACCTGCTTGGTCAGCCGTTCCTGCACCTGCAGGTCGCTCGCGAAGAGCTCCACCACCCTGGCGAGCTTAGAGATGCCCAGGATGCGGTCACCGGGGATGTAGCCGACGTGCGCGACACCGCGAAACGGCAGCAGGTGGTGCTCGCAGAGCGAGTGAAACGGAATGTCCCGAACGAGCACCAGCTCCTCGTAGCCCTCCTCGTTCGGGAAAGTCGTCATGCTGAACTCGCGCGGGGTGAGCATCTCCAGCAGGCTGGCCGCGACCCGGCGCGGGGTATCCGCGAGGTGCGGCCCGGTGACGTCGCGACCGAGAGCGGTCAGCAGGTCGACGACCGCGGCCTGTGCCCTGGCCAGGTCGACGCCGGACTCACCATCGACGAGCGTCAGCAGCGGCGCATCCGAAACGGCGAGCCGTTCATCGGAACTCAGTGTGAGGCTCATTTTGCGCGAGGGTTTGCGACGGCGCTGTAGCTCAGCCGGAACAGCGCGAGAGCGGCGACAAAGAGCCCGAAGTCACGCAGGGCGACGTCGAAGTAGCCGGGCAGCACCAGCAGGTTGATGATGATGCCGGCGAGCCACGCTGCCACGACCAGCGCGCCCCAGCGGGGTGCGAACAGCACGAGCAGTCCGGCGGCGATCTCGACGACGCCGACGATGTACATGAACTGCTGGCCGGAGATGGGCACGACGTCCGTAACTGCGGGAGCGAGGTAGCTCGGCCAGTCGGTCAGCAGGTTGAAGAACTTATCGAGACCGAATGCGATCGGCGCAATGGTGAATACCGTGCGCAGGAGCATGAATGCCTGTCTGGCCGGATCGGCCTTGAGGATGGATGCCCTGTCCGACACGACGCTGGATGCGGTGGTAGTCATCGCCTGTCCTTTCCAAAAGTTGTCTTAGCTGACTTTAGAAGCACGAAGATTCTTTTGTCAAGATTCACCGTTTTAGAGTTAGCATGGGTACATGAACGAGGAAACGACGAGGCAACTCTCCGCGCTCGCTGCCATCAGCGACCCGGCCCGTCGCGCCCTGTTTGATTTCGTCAACCGCAGCACGGAGGCGGTGAGTCGCGACCAGGCCGCCGCGGCCCTTGACATGCCTCGCGCCACCGCCGCCTTCCACCTCGACCGCCTCGTGGAAGAGGGCGTGCTCGAGGTCGAGTTCCGCCGATTGAGCGGTAAGACCGGCCCCGGCTCGGGGCGCCCGAGCAAACTGTACAAGCTCGGCCAACGCGACCTCGAGGTCTCGATCCCCGAGCGCCACTACGAGCTGGCCGGCGAGCTCCTGGCCTCGGCAGTGGAGGAGGCCGATCGCAGCGGCGAGGGAGTGCGCACCGTGCTCACGCGCGTCGCAACCGAGACCGGTCGGCAAATCGGCGCGGCCGCCGGGTCCCTGCGGCTCGCCCTGGAGAACACGGGCTACGAGCCCTGTGACGACGGCGACGGTGGCATGATTCTGGCCAATTGCCCGTTCCACCGCCTCGCGACCAGCCACACGGATGTCATCTGCCACGCCAACCTGGGCCTCCTGCAGGGGGTCGCGGACGGTGCCGGCGACTCCGAGCACGGCATCCTGTTCGACCCCCAGGCCGGTCACTGCTGCGTGCGGATCACGCCGGCCTGAGCACCCACCGCCAGCACGATCGTCAGCGGGGGGTGACCTGCGCTCCGCAGCGCCAGCAGGTGGCGGGCAGTTGCCCCTCGACCAGGGCTCCGCACTCGTCGCAGACGTGCTCGATCCAGCACACCGGGTCGCCCTGGGAGGTGAATTCGTGGTCCCCTTCGACCTCCATGCTCACTCCCTTCTCCCGCACTCCAACGGTCAGAATCAGTGTGCACCCGGCGCACAGCCCGGGCAAGAATGCTCCCAGCAAGCGTTCAGCTAACGCGCAGATACTGGCTGCATGAGCGATGGACCAAGGATTCTGATCGTCGATGACGAGCCCAACATCCGTGATCTTCTGACCACGAGCCTGCGCTTCGCGGGCTTCGCCGTGCGAGCGGTCGGCAACGGGGCGCAGGCCATCTCGGCCGTTCTCGAGGAGGAGCCGGACCTCATCATTCTCGATGTGATGCTGCCCGACATGAACGGCTTCGGCGTGACCAAGCGACTGCGCGCATCCGGCTACACCGCGCCCATCCTCTTTCTCACCGCGAAGGATGACACCGAGGATAAGATCACCGGTCTCACTGTGGGCGGCGACGACTACGTCACCAAGCCCTTCAGCCTCGACGAGATCGTCGCGCGCATCAAGGCCATCCTGCGCCGCACCATGCAGGATGAAGAGGATGCGATCATCCGCGCGGGCGAACTGACGATGGACCAGGACACGCACGAGGTCACGATCGGTTCCGAGCAGATCGAACTCAGCCCCACCGAGTTCAAGCTGCTGCGCTACCTCATGCTCAACCCGAACCGGGTGCTCTCGAAGGCGCAGATCCTCGACCACGTCTGGGAGTACGACTTCAACGGCGACGCGGGAATCGTGGAGTCTTACATCTCCTACCTGCGCCGCAAGCTTGACCAGTACTCCGAGGAGCCGGTCATCCAGACCAAGCGCGGTTTCGGCTACATGCTCAAAGCAGCACGGGTCTAGCCCGGTGCAGGCACTCGCCAGTTTCACCGCATAGCCTTGCTCTCGTGCACGAGCAATTGAGCGATTGGTGGGGCGCGGTTTCCCTGCGCACCAAGATCACCGGCGTCACCGTGCTGCTCGTGACACTCGGGCTGCTGGTCGCCGGAATCGGCACAATGACGGTGCTGCGCAGCTACCTCCTCGCGCAGGTCGACAGCAACATCAGCGCCGCCGCAAAGCCCATCACGATCGTGACGCCCACCGGCGACACGACCTGTCAGCAAGACACGGGCCCGTATAAGTACTTCTTCGCCGTGCTCGATGCCGACGGCAACGTCATCTGCACCAACCTGTCCGACTCCACGCCCAAGCCGGTGCTCGGGCAACTCACCATGAGCAGCGTGGTGAGCGCGCAGCGTCAACCACAAACGGTGTGGGACACGGAGCACGAGCGCCAGTGGCGCATCGTGGCGTTCGTGGGCAACGTCGAGAGCTCGCCGACAAACGTCGTGGTCGTCGTGGGCGAGAGCCTCTACAGCAGCAACGCGATCATCAGCCAGTTCACCGTGATCTTCCTCGGATTCGGACTCTCGGTCGTCATCCTGGGCGCTGCGCTCACGCGCCTGCTTGTTACCTCCACCTTCGCCCCGCTGCGCGAGGTCGAAGCGACGGCCGCAGCCATCGCGGATGGTGACTTCAGCCAGCGACTCCCCGGCGCGACCCCGAACACCGAGGTCGGTCGTCTCAATCGATCTCTCAACACCATGCTCGGACGCATCGATCGAGCCTTCGCCGATCGCGCCCGCACCATCGACCAGATGCGGCGGTTCGTGGGCGACGCGAGCCACGAGTTGCGCACGCCCCTCGTGTCGGTTCGCGGCTACGCCGAGCTCTATCGCATGGGGGCCCTGCAGAAGCCCGAAGACGTCGGTCAGGCGATGGAACGCATCGAGAAGGAAGCGATTCGCATGGGCGAGCTGGTGAGCGACCTGCTCGAACTCGCCAGGCTCGACGAGGCGAAACCGCTGCAGCTCGCACCCGTCGACCTGCTGCCCATCGCGCGCGACGCCGCCCTCGACGCCATGGCGTCCTCGCCCGGCCGCAAGGTCACGGTCGTCGTCAGCGAACCAGAGCCGGATGCCGTGGCCGAGCCCACGGTCGCGGCAGGTCCGCCTGTCCGGGCCTCCACGCCCACCGGCCCGATCGCGTTCGCGGGAGCGCAACTGGCGCGACTGCGGTCTCGTCGCGCCCGGCCGACGACGCAGCCCGCCCAGACCAGCACCCAGCTGAATGTCGTTCCCGAGGTGGTGCTGAGCGTTCCCGCCGTCGTGCTCGCGGAGGAGAACAAGATCCGCCAGGTAGTCACCAATCTCATCGGCAACGCGATGCGCTTCACGCCGGACGACAGTCCCCTCGAGCTCGGCGTCCACGTGGATGCGAAGCGCGGAGTCGCCGTGCTCGACGTCATCGACCACGGCCCCGGCATCCCGCCGCAGATCCGCGAGAAGATCTTCCAGCGCTTCTGGCGCGCCGACACCTCCCGCACCCGGGAGACCGGTGGCAGTGGTCTGGGGCTCGCCATCGTCTCCGGCATCGTCGCCGCGCACAAGGGCGAGGTCACGGTCGTCGAGACCCCCGGCGGCGGAGCCACCTTCCGCGTAACCCTGCCGCTGCTCCCCCGCGAGTCGTCTCCGCTTCCGGCCTGATCTCCCGCGTTCTGTCTGGTTACTGGACAACGCGGTGCCCCACTCCCCCTCCCCAACCCGCGCGCTCATGGCGTTGACCCCAGCGGGCCTCTCCGGCCACGCTCGGCGGGGCGCACCTGCGTACTGTCGGCGACACGACGAGTGGAGGAATCATGACCAGGTACCAGGTAGACAGCGAGGCCGTTCTCGGCGCCACGAACGCGGTGCGCAGTTCGATCGGCCGCATCCAGGCGGAGGTCGGCGGCCTGCACGGGCAGTTGGTGAGCCTGCAGGACTCGTGGTCCGGGCAGGCGGCGAACGCGTTTCAGGCGGTGGTCACCGACTGGAAGTCCACCCAGCAGCGGGTGGAGGAGAGCCTGGATGCCATCAACCGGGCCCTGGGCCAGGCCGGCCAGCACTACGCCGACATCGAGTCGGCCAACGCGCGGCTGTTCTCCCGCTGATGCGGCGGTGAAACGCGAAGCGGGGCGCCTCCCGAAGGAGGCGCCCCGCTCGTCAGTACGACGGACTTAGAAGTCCATGCCACCGGTGGGGTCGCCGGCCGGAGCCGCAGACTTCTCCGGCTTGTCGGCCACGACGGCCTCGGTGGTGAGGAACAGGCCCGCGATGGATGCCGCGTTCAGCAGCGCCGAGCGGGTCACCTTCACCGGGTCGTTGATGCCCGCAGCGAGCATGTCGACGTATTCGCCGGTTGCCGCGTTGAGACCCTGGCCAGCAGGCAGGTTGCGCACCTTGTCGACGACAACGCCGGGCTCGAGACCCGCGTTGAGGGCAATCTGCTTGAGCGGGGCGTCGATGGCCACGCGCACGATGTTCGCGCCCGTTGCCTCGTCACCGGTGAGACCGGTGACCGATGCGCCCTCGAAGGCGACCTTGCCGGCCTGGATGAGCGCGACACCACCACCGGCGACGATGCCCTCTTCAACGGCGGCCTTCGCGTTGCGCACTGCATCCTCGATGCGGTGCTTGCGCTCCTTGAGCTCGACCTCGGTCGCGGCACCGGCCTTGATGACTGCAACGCCACCGGCCAGCTTGGCCAGGCGCTCCTGCAGCTTCTCGCGGTCGTAGTCGGAATCGGTGTTCTCGATCTCGGCACGGATCTGCTTGACCCGACCGGCGATGGCGTCGGCGTCGCCGATGCCCTCGATGATCGTGGTCTCGTCCTTGGTCACGACAACCTTGCGGGCGCGGCCGAGCAGGTCGAGGGTGGCGTTCTCGAGCTTGAGACCGACCTCCTCGGAGATGACCTGGCCACCGGTGAGGATGGCGATGTCCTGCAGCTGGGCCTTGCGACGGTCACCGAAGCCCGGAGCCTTGACGGCAACGGACTTGAAGATGCCGCGGATCTTGTTGACGACGAGGGTAGCGAGAGCCTCGCCATCCACATCCTCAGCAATGATGAGGAGCTGCTTGCCCGACTGGATGACCTTGTCAACGATCGGCAGCAGGTCCTTGATGTTCGAGATCTTCGAGTTGACGATCAGGATGTACGGGTCTTCGAAGACCGCTTCCTGGCGCTCGGGGTCGGTCACGAAGTACGCCGACAGGAAGCCCTTGTCGAAGCGCATGCCCTCGGTCAGCTCGAGCTCGGTGCCGAACGTGTTCGACTCCTCAACGGTGACGACACCCTCCTTGCCGACCTTGTCGATCGCCTCGGCGATCAGCGCGCCGATCTCGGTGTCGCCGGCAGAGATGGATGCGGTAGCCGCGATCTCTTCCTTGGTCTCGATGTCCTTGGCACCGGCAACCAGTGCGGCGATGACCTCGGCTACGGCCTTCTCGATGCCGCGCTTGAGGCTGATCGGGTCGGCACCGGCCGCGACGTTGCGCAGGCCTTCGCGAACCAGAGCCTGGGCGAGCACGACCGAGGTGGTCGTTCCGTCGCCTGCGACGTCATCCGTCTTCTTTGCGACCTCCTTGACGAGCTCGGCGCCGATCTTCTCGTACGGGTCGTCGAGCTCGATCTCCTTGGCGATCGACACACCGTCGTTCGTGATGGTGGGGGCGCCCCACTTCTTCTCAAGCACGACGTTGCGGCCGCGTGGGCCAAGCGTCACCTTGACTGCATCGGCCAGGATGTTCAGGCCGCGCTCGAGGCCGCGACGGGCCTCTTCGTTGAAAGCAATGATCTTTGCCATGTGTGTTTCTCGTCCCTCCCGGACGTCAGGAAATTGCAACAGCTTTGGCACTCACAACATAGGAGTGCTAATAGATTCTGGCACTCTACCCCTGAGAGTGCAAGTGAACGGAGCGAGCGCTCAGGATGCGGCGGGCGCCGTGATCTGCACCGCACCGGCGTGGGGCACGAGTTCGATCCAGGTGTTGCCCGGAGCCAGTCGAATCGTGACGCCCTGGTCGTCCACAAGGTGGATCGGATCGGTCGGCGAGCCCTTCGACCAGGTGGCGTGCGAGGTGCCTCCGCCGGTCGAAACCCAGGCCTCTCCGCCGCCGATCATCTCGGTGCGCGGCACGTTGGTGTCGTTGGTCACGGCCACCCGAAGCACGACCACGTTGGTCGCCGAGAGCTGCGTGCCGGTCGCGTCCAGGTCGGCCTTGCCCGCCTGCGTGCGCAGCAAGTGCTTCTTGCCCGCGTCGTAGGACCAGGAACCCGAGATGAGGTTCGAAAACTTATAGGAGAGCGTGGCGGTGGGGGCGCCATCCTTGGTCGCCGTCGCCGACGGCACGTCGAGCGAGTACGCGAACTGCTGCGCCGGGGCGGCGAGATCCTTGTGCTGGGCGAGCAGCTCGCGCGCCTTCACGAGCACGTTGTGCGGTGCGGCCTTGTCTTTGGTGCGAAAGAAGGTGGACGCCGTGTCGGGCTGCCCGTGGATCGCGTTGTAGACGGGAGTCTGGCGCATCAGGTTGACGAAGCGCTGCTGCCCGCCGGAGTAGCAGACGATGCCGCCGAGCGGCGAGATGATGTTGGGATCCATCGGCCGGATGGAGCGCACCGGACCGAGCAGCTCCGGAATGTCGGACTGCCAGACGGCGACGTAGCGCGTGAGCCCGCCTTCGACGAGCTCTTCGAACAGCAGGTCGGTGTGCTCGAGTCCCACCTGGGGGCGCGCATCCGGATGATTGTCGATCTTGGCCGCGATCGAGGCGTTCTTGAGCGAGCCGACGCTGACGGAGGTACCACGCAGCGGGGCGAGCGCGGTGGCCGGCGGCGGCGTGTAGCTCGAGCTGTACCCGGGCGAGGTGGTGGGCTTCGGTTTCGGTGATTCCGACGCGCATCCGGATGCCGCGAACGCGAGGAGCGCCACCAGCACCACGAGGCTGGTCGGCTTCGCGCCGCGCACAACCCGAGTCGTCACTGCGCGCCGATTGCCCATGGGCAGAAGACTAACGGCGGCGAGCCGCCGGGCCGTGCTTGACGGGTGGCGCGCCCCGAAAGAGCTAGGACTGGGGCTTGTAGTCGGATCCGAGCACGACCGTGATGCGGTCATTGAAGTCGGTGCTGAGGCGGATCTCGCCGACCGCGAGCGTCTTCACGAGCGCGCGGGCCGCACCCTCATCCGCGGCGTCCTTGTAATAGACGACCGTCTTCGCGATCGTGCTCTCCGAGGCGTTGGCGCGGGTTCCGAGCGGGCCCGCACCGGTCCAGCCCTGAGCCACGAGGTAGTCGCCGACCTTGGTCGCGAGGCCCTGGGTAGTCGTTCCGTTGAGCACCGTGATCGGCACGGTCGGGTCGAGCTTGGGAGCGGCCGTCGCGGCCGCCTTCGGTGTGGCTGACGCGCTGGGTGATGCGCTCTGCGCCTCGAATGGCAGGTGGATGCGGCCCGGAGTCAGGGTGGACAGCGCGTATAGGCCCGCCACGATGAGCACGAGGGTTGCCACCGCCGCCCAACCGAAGGCGATCCAGCCACGGCCGTTCCTGGCGGGAGCCCGATGCGCGCCGACCCGAAGCAGGTCATCGGGCACAGAGTCGAATCGATCTTTCGGGTAATTCGCCATAACTCTCTCGGTCGCTCAGTTCTGGGGGGTCACGACTGCTGCCGCGTGAATGGTCACTTGCTCCGACCGTTGCCGGGTGCCGCGTCTCCGATGACACGGGCCGAGCGCGCGGAGGTTCGCGCGTCTCTCAGTCGCCTCAAGCGCTTCACCAGCATGGGGTCGCTCACGAGAGCGGCGGGCGAATCGAGCAAGGCGTTCAGCACTTGATAGTACCGGGCGACGGAAAGGCCGAACTCGGAGCGGATGGCCTCCTCCTTCGCCCCTGCGTGCTTCCACCACTGGCGTTCGAAGGCGAGGATGCGCTGTTCGCGCTCGGCGAGGGTCGGCGGCGTCTGGCCCCGGAGGGGTCCGGTCGACTCCGCGTTGGCTGCCACCCCGCTCCTTCCGCACCGTGCGCTGACGTTAGTTCACGCACATCCTAGGCCCGGGTTTCTGCGCGAAGCCCGCACGAGCGTGGCCGGTCGCGCAACTCGCCGCGGTCGCGCAGGCTCGGTTCAGCCCGGCAGCCAGTCGAGGCTCTGGCCGTGGGGTCCGCTCCAGGCCAGCGGATGCTCGTCCAGCGCGAGCACGAAACGCCCGTCACCCTGCGGCAGGGCTTCTTTCACGCGCGGGAGCACGTCGATCCCCTCCAGCGAGAGCCAGTGCGCGCCCGAGGCCGCGCAGAGTTCGCGCACCGCGGCGATGAAGCGCTGGCGCTCGAGAAAGGGAAGGTAGACGAGCACTCCGCTCGTGATGACGACGAGGGGGGCGCCGGCCGGAGCCTGCGCTGCCAGCCCGACCAGGGCATCCGTCGCCTGCCCCTTGACCAGCAGCGGCGCGTCTCGCCTGGCGATGTCCATGGCGGCCCGGATGCGCTCGCGGCGCTCGTGCTCCTCCGGCCAGGCGAGCGTCTCCAGCCAGCGGCGGTCATCCGCATCGGTGACGTCGAGTGGGGCGAGGTCGATGCCCGCGCGCCAGACAACCTCGGGCGCCTGCGGAGGCAACGGAACGTGCCCGTTCGTCGCGCAGCGCAGCAGCACGGTGCTCGAGCCGTCGGCCGGGTCGATGCGCGTGCCATCGTCGTAGAGATAGCTGTAGCGATCGGGGTAGAGGCAGAGTCCGCCGCTCGCGCCGATCTCGAGCAGGGCGAGCGCGCCCGGCAGCGCGGCGAGCGCGGGCAGGAGGGACGCGCAGCGCCCGGGTTCGTTGGTCTGATTGAGGTGGGAGGCGACCTGGGGTCGCACGCGGGCCCAGTTGCCGAGCATCCACTGTTTGAAGGCGACGAAGCCGCCCTCAGGTGCGCCGAGCAGGCGCGCGACCGCGAAGACGAGACTCGGCTGGCGCGTGGTCTCGGGCAGTCGCTCGATGAGGGCGAGCAGCTCCGGGTCGTCGGCGATGCCGGATGCCCAGGCCTCGTAGACGGCGGAGCGGCCGCGAGCCTCGCCCTCGGCGAAGCCGCGGTACCACTCTGCGGTGTTCCTCACCGTGTCGACCTCCACGCCGCGCTGCGAGTTTCGTCATAGTTCGACCCGGAACGGGAGCCCGGTGGAACATTCGCGCCTGGTCGCGAGTTTAATGGTGCGTAAGACGTATTCCTGAGAGGAAGAAACCATGACCAGCACGCCTGGCACCCAGAAGACCCCCGACGTTCAGAAGACCAACGAGCAGTGGAAGTCCGAGCTCTCGCCGGAGCAGTACGCGGTGCTGCGCGAGGCCGCAACCGAGCGCCCCTGGTCTGGCGCGCTGCTCGACGAGAACCGGCAGGGTGTCTACACCTGTGCCGGCTGCGGAGCCGAACTGTTCCAGAGCGGAACCAAGTTCGACGCCGGATGCGGCTGGCCGAGCTTCTACGAGTCGATCAACCCCGACGCCGTGGAGCTCCTCACCGACACGAGCCTCGGCATGACCCGCACGGAGGCGCGCTGCGCCAACTGCGGCGGCCACCTCGGGCACCTCTTCGACGACGCACCGCAGACCCCGACGGGCGCGCGCTTCTGCATGAACTCCCTCTCGCTCAACTTCAAAGAAGACTGACCTCAGGGTGAGCGCGCACGACGCGATCCTCCGCCGCCGGTCCAGGCCGAGGGTGACCACCGATTCCCCGACCGACGAACAGCTGCTGCCGCTCATCACGGCGGCAGCCGGGGCGGCGGACCACGCCGCTCTCCGCCCCTGGCGACTCATCGCCCTGCGGGGTGACGCGCGCCATCGCCTCGGCGAGGCACTCGTGGCAGCCAGCGGCCTGCAACTCGCGGATGCGGAGAGGCTCGCAGCGAAGCCGCTGCGAGCCCCGCTGCTGCTTGCGCTCGTGGTGAGGCACAAACCCAGCTTCAAGGTGACGGACTGGGAGCAGGATGCTGCGGCATCCGGTGTCGCGCATTATCTGAGCCTGCTGCTCGACGAGGCCGGCTGGGGCGTGATGTGGCGCACGGGCGGTCATGTGCGCTCGGAACCGGTGCGCCGCGTGCACGGGCTCGCCGACAACGAGCAGCTACTCGGATGGCTGTACGTCGGCGGTGTGGTCGACGGTGAGAGCGGTCCGGCCTCGAAGAACGCAGTGGATGCGCGCGCGCTGCTGACGTCGCTCTGAGCACCGCGGCCGCCGGTACTATGGGTGAGTTGTTCGCCTCCATAGCTCAGTTGGCCAGAGCACCGCTCTTGTAAAGCGGGGGTCGTCGGTTCGAATCCGACTGGGGGCTCACCGAGATAACCATCGCCCGCCCTTGCAGCGGGGGTCGTCGGTTCGAATCCGACTGGGGGCTC
>NZ_JBELNZ010000001.1:690507-870218 GCF_040227235.1 Parafrigoribacterium soli
AGCGGGGGTCGTCGGTTCGAATCCGACTGGGGGCTCACCGAGATAACCATCGCCCGCCCTTGCAGCGGGGGTCGTCGGTTCGAATCCGACTGGGGGCTCACCGAGATAACCATCGCCCGCCCTTGCAGCGGGGGTCGTCGGTTCGAATCCGACTGGGGGCTCTCTTAAAAGAGCCAACGATTTGGCTCTTTTAGGAGAGCCCGCAATCTCGTGCCTTGCATCTGCGCGCGACAGAGGCACGCCCAACGATGGCGGCGCTTCGCTACTCGCTCGCGGTCGCATCCGGCTCGGGCAGGATCTGCAGGCCGCCCGCGCTGTTCGCCGTGCGCATCAGCTCATCGATCCACTGGCGGTTGATCGAGGGCGGCCGCCCTCCGCTGTACTTGAAGTACATGGGGATCGTGGGGTGCAGCCAGAGCACGCTCCTGCCGTCGCCGAGCGCCGGGTCGTCCTTCCACGAAAAGTAGAAGGACTCGTTGCGCCGAAGCTTCGCACCGATCACCATCTGCAGGTGCACTAACAGCCGATCATCAAAGTCGACGGTCAACGTCGAGTCGTAGGTCAATCTGCCCACGAGCAACTCCTTCCTCCGGGTTCTGCTGAGCAGAACCTGCCGTCGCTACAGTGGTTCCGCGGCTTCGCAAGACCGCCCGGGGTCAGTAGTCGTCGATGGCGGCCGAGAGGTCGTCGGACTCGTCTGGATGGAGCTCGCGGCCTATCCGGTGCTGCTGGTTCTGCTTGAGCTTCAGCATCTCGTCGCTGAAGCGCGCCAGGAGCTCCTCATCGATGATTTCGTCTCCATCGTCGTCTGGCTCGGTGTCGGCCACCAGCTGGCTGGCCGGGCCGATAAGGATGTGTGAGCGGCTCAGCGTGCCATCGTCAAGCCGCACCGGAATGTCGACGGTGGCTGAGGTGCCCGACTTCGCGAGCGCTTCGGCATAGCTCAACAGTGCGCGGGCGATCTCGGTACCGGTGAGGATCGAGTCCCCGGCGTAGTGAATCCTGTCCATGCTCCGCTTTCCGTGTCGTGGGGGTGGACCGCGCCGCCTGCCGAGGCTGGCAGCGCTGCGCGCAGGAATCGGCGTGCGCTTATACCAACATAGAAAAGCTGCGGCGCCGGTGCCAGGGATTGACAACCCGGACGCTATCCGCCAGTAGTGCGACTCAATACCTCTCGTCCCGAATGACACCATCTTCACTTGACGTGACACCATAATGGTGTCACTATGGTGACATGGAACTGGGACAATACGTCAGTGAGCTGCAGCGGCAGCTGCAGGACGCCGCGGCGAACGGCGCCGATGAGACGCGCGCAGCGGCGGAGCGGCTCGCTTCGGCACTGGACGCGGCGACCCGGCTCGTGCTCCTCGACGCGCTCTCCGCCGCCGTCGGTGAGATCACCCGCGACCTCGCACCAGGCTCGGTCGACCTGCGACTGCGTGGCCGCGAGGTGGAATTCGTGGTGTCGCAGCCGAGTGCGGAGGCCGAGACGGACGAGCGACCCGTCGCATCCGTGGATCTCGACGACGTCAGCACCTCGCGCACGACCCTGCGGCTGCCCGACGCGCTCAAGGCGCGCGTCGACGACGCGGCGGCAGCTGACGGACTGTCCGTGAACACCTGGCTCGTGCGCGCCATCGCGGCAGCGCTCCAGCCGAAACAACGGCGCTCTGCACAGCGCACGCTGCGCAGCGGTGACAACTTCGCAGGGTGGGCACGCTAGACCGGCCGCCTACCCACTTCACCATCACCGTCCCGCATGCCGCGGGGTGACCACCTACGCCCACAGAAAGGGATGCCTCGCCATGCCCACTTTTTCCACTCCTACCCCGATTGACCTCGCGATAAACCTGCAGGTCGGCGCCATCGAGGTCGTCGCGAGCGATCGCACCGACACGATCGTCACCGTCACACCCACAAACCCGGATAGGGCCGTCGACCGGCGCGGCGCCGAGCAGACCACTGTCGACTTCGACGGACGCCGGCTCACCGTCACCGGCCCGAAGCCCCGCTTCAGCGTCGTCGGGCCGAGTGAATCCGTCGACCTGTCGATCGCCCTCCCCACCGGATCGCGCCTCACCGCGGAAATCGCCGTGGGCGGCATCCGCTCAATCGGTCGCCTCGGGGCCACCCGCGTCAAGGGCTCGATGGGGCCGGTGGAGCTCGAGCGCACCGGCGAGCTGTGGCTCCGCGCCGGCCGCGGCAATGCGACGGTCGGCACCGCAGAGGGCGACGCCGAGATCACCGCGGACCACGGCCAGGTGCGCATCGGCACGCTCGCCGGCGACACGAGCGTGAAGGCCTCGCACGGCAGCATCACCATCGGGGAGGCCGGCGGCGAGGTCGACGCGAAGCTCTCTTACGGCGACCTCGACATCACGAAGGCTCTCGGCTCCGTGACCGCGAAGACGGCATACGGCAGCATCCAGCTTCACGAGGTCTCGAGCGGGGCCGTCCAACTCGAAAGCGGCTATGGCCAGATCTCGGTGGGCGTGCGGCGGGGTGTTCCGGCCTGGCTCGACCTGTCGTCGAAGGAGGGGCGGGTGCGCAACCAGCTCGGCAGTGATCACGCGCCCGAACCTACGGAGGAGACCGTTGAGGTGCGCGTGCGCACCCAGTACGGCGACATCACCATTCAGCACGCGAGCTAAGCCCGCACGAGAAAGGACACCCGACATGACCACCCCAGCAATCGAACTCCACGGACTTCGCAAGTCCTATGGCGCGAAGATCGTGCTCGATGACGTCGACCTCAGCGTCGCTGCCGGCACCGTGACCGCGCTGCTCGGACCGAACGGTGCGGGCAAGACCACAACTGTGCACATCCTCTCGACCCTGCTTCGGCCCGACAGCGGGACCGCCTCGGTGAACGGGTACGACGTCGTGCGCGACCAGGACGGCGTACGTGCCGCGATCGGTCTCACCGGTCAGTTCTCCGCGGTCGACGGCCTGCTGAGCGGCGAGGAGAATCTGCTGCTGATGGCGCGTCTGCGGCACCTTGGTGCGAAGCGCTCGAAGGAGCGGGTTGCCGAGTTGCTTGAGCAGTTCGACCTCGTCGAGGCCGCTCGCAAGCCGCTCGCCACCTATTCCGGCGGAATGAAGCGTCGACTCGACCTAGCGATGACCCTCATCACCGCGCCGAGCGTGATCTTCCTCGACGAACCCACGACCGGCCTCGACCCGCGCAGCCGCCACACCATGTGGAGCATCGTGCGCGACCTGGTCGCAGAGAGCACCACCGTGCTGCTCACCACCCAGCAGCTCGAGGAGGCCGACGAACTCGCTCACCGGATCGCAGTGCTCGACGGGGGACGCATCGTCGCCGAGGGCACACCAGATGAACTCAAGCGGCTCGTGCCCGGCGGTCACATCCGGCTTCGATTCGCCGATGCCTCAGCCTTCGAGACCGCGACGACACTGCTCGGCGACTCCGGTCGCGACGAGGTCGGGCTCGCTCTCACCGTGCCAAGCGACGGTGGCGTCGGTGCGCTGCGCGGCGTACTCGACCGCCTCGACACCGCTGGCATCGAGGTCGACGACCTCAGCATCCACACCCCGGATCTCGACGACGTGTTCTTCGCGCTCACTGGCGTGACACGGCCGAGCCCGGCCGACACAGAAGGAGCACAACCATGACCACCATCACCGCCCAACGACAGTCGCACGTCGTCACCGACTCGATAACGATGCTGCGCCGCAATCTGCTGCACATGATCCGCTACCCCGGGCTCTCGATGTTCACGATCCTCGGGCCCGTCGTGTTCCTTCTCCTGTTCGTCTTCGTGTTCGGCGGCACGCTGGGCGCGGGGCTCCCCGGCGTCGACCCATCGGGCGGCCGGGCGGCCTATCTCGCCTATGTGGTTCCCGGTATTCTCACCATCACCATCGCCGGAAGCGCGGGCGGCACCGCAACGACTGTCGCGATGGACATGACCGAGGGGATCACGGCACGGTTCCGCACCATGGCGATCTCGCGCGCCGCGGTGCTTGCAGGTCACGTGCTCGGCAACACCATCCAGGCCATCATCGCGGTCGCGCTCGTGCTCGGCGTCGGCCTCGCCGTCGGCTTTCGCCCAAGCGCAGGGCCGATCGAATGGCTCGCCCTGGCAGGCCTTCTCGTGCTCATCTCCTACGCGGTCAGCTGGCTAGCCGTGGCTATGGGGATGCAGTCGAAGTCCGTCGAGACCGCTAGCAACCTGCCCCTGTTGCTCGTCATCCTGCCCATGCTCGGCAGTGGCTTCGTGCCCACCGACTCGATGCCCCAGTGGCTGCAGGGCTTCGCCCAGTACCAGCCGTTCACCCCGTTCATCGAAACCGCGCGCGGACTGCTACTCGGCACTCCCCTGGGCTGGAATCCGGCGCTCGCGATCGGCTGGAGCCTTGCGATCGCGATCGTTGGCTACGCCTGGTCGATGTTGATCTACGAGCGCAAATCAGTGCGCTGAGGCCCGCGGTGCTAAGGCGCGGGTGTGGCGCTCGGGGCCGGGGTCGGCGACGCGGTCGACTCCTCCGTGAAGGCGTTACCCGCCGCGGTGTTCACGAACAAGGCGAAGTCGTTCGCGTTGTCGAGAGCACCCGAGTACTTCACGCCGTCGACGAGCACCGTCGGGGTGTCGGTGACCTTGTCGACCTTGGAACCGGGGATGGGACCCGCAGCCGCTCGCTGCGTCGCCGCGTTCACCCAGGTCTTGAACGACTGGTCGCTGATGCAGTCCGCGACGGACCCCGGATTCTTGACCTTCGCCTGCTTTGTGAGCGCGATGAGTGCGGCATCCGTCAGACCCTCGGTCTGCCTTGGCGGGGCCTTTTGATACAGCAGCGAGTTGAACGCGAAGAACGTGTTGGGCGAGTAATTCGCCACGCAGGCCGCCGCATTCGCGGCTCGCGTCGAGTACTTGGCGCCGACCGAGCTGCTGTCGAAGATCGACAGCGGGTGAATCTCGAGGGTCGCGGCGCCGGTCTTGAGCCAGGTGCTGATCTGCTTCTCATTCGTGGTCTCGAACTTCTTGCAGGTGGGGCACTGATAGTCGAGATACACCCGGATGTTGATGACCTCAGGGTTCGTGGATGCCGAGGAGACCGGTTCATCCCCGGGCTGCAGCGCTCCGGTGGTGACCGCCTTGAAGTTCTGGCCGATCGTGATGCCGTCGCTCGCCATGTTGAGCGGGCCAGGCGTCGGCGGCTTGAGATAGGTGTTCACCAGGACCAGTGACACCACGGCGATGATCGCCAGTACGGCCACCGCGATGCCGCCCTGCAGGAATACCCGAGTACGGCGTTCCTTCTTCTTCTGTTCCGCCCTCAGTGCCTGAGCTTTGCGGCGAGCGACCTCACGCCTGTCGTTCATGCTCAGACGATCGTCGCTCGTATCGCCGTCGGTCATGCACCCTCACTTGATTGTCTGCTCGGTCCGATCTCGGAATGGCAGCACTATCGATAGTAAAGAGCCAGTCTGGGAAACGCCCAAGCGGTAGCTGAACCACTTTACTGTCAGCACCGCTCTTCTTGCAGGTTCAGCCGCGGGCTGTGCCCCGCTCGGGGTACGTGGATTTATCGCCCAGACCGGGTGGGTGCCATAATGAGCGTGCACCATCCATCCATTCACTACGGATCGTCCGGCACGTACCTGCCGGTGAAGGAGTTATACACACATGGCATCTGTAACCTTTGACAAGGCTTCGCGGATCTACCCCGGCTCGACCCGTCCGGCTGTTGACCAGCTCGACCTGCAGGTCGCCGACGGCGAGTTCCTCGTTCTCGTCGGTCCCTCCGGCTGTGGCAAGTCGACGTCACTGCGCATGCTCGCCGGCCTCGAAGAGGTCAACGAGGGCAACATCCTCATCGGTGACCGCAACGTCACGGACGTTCCCCCGAAGGACCGTGACATCGCCATGGTCTTCCAGAACTACGCGCTCTACCCGCACATGACGGTCGCGGAGAACATGGGCTTCGCGCTCAAGATCGCCGGCGTCAACAAGGACGAGCGCGCGAGCCGCGTTCTCGAGGCCGCGAAGCTGCTCGACCTCGAGCCCTACCTGGCCCGCAAGCCGAAGGCACTCTCCGGTGGTCAGCGTCAGCGCGTCGCCATGGGTCGCGCCATCGTGCGTAGCCCCCAGGTGTTCCTCATGGACGAGCCGCTGTCGAACCTCGACGCCAAGCTGCGCGTGCAGACCCGCACCCAGATCGCGTCGCTCACGCGCCGCCTCGGCGTCACGACCGTCTACGTCACCCACGACCAGACCGAAGCGCTCACCATGGGTGACCGCATCGCGGTGCTGAAGGATGGCGTGCTGCAGCAGGTCGGAACGCCGCGCGAGCTCTACGCACAGCCGAAGAACGTCTTCGTCGCCGGCTTCATCGGCTCGCCCGCCATGAACCTGTTCGACGCGGACGTCGTCGACGGTGGCCTCAAGTTCGGCACTGCGGTCGCGAGGGTCGACCGCGACACGCTGGCCGGAGCCGCCACCAAGGTGACCATCGGCATCCGCCCGGAAGACGTCATGGTGTCTCCGACCGGCGAGGGTCTGCCGGTGTCGGTCGACATCGTCGAGGAGCTCGGCGCCGACGGTTACCTCTACGGCCACACCGACATCGACGGCAACCGGGTAGATATCGTCGCCCGCGTCGATGGCCGCGTGCACCCGGATGCTGGCGACAAGGTGTTCATCCTCCCGACGCCTGAGCACATCCACGTGTTCAACACCGAGTCGGGCGAGCGCCTCAGCAAGCCCATCGCGGACTAGTCAACTCGTTGCTCGGCCTGTCGGAATCCACCCCGGTGAGATTCCGGCAGGCCGACCTCGTTAAGCGGGCAGCGCATCCGCTCAACCGTTAGGCAGGTTCTCCCATGTCGGGCTCATTGAACATCACCTCGGCCACGGTCGATCCGGCGCTGCTCGATCTGCCGTGGAATCTGCCCCTCGAGGAATGGCCGGACAGCGTGATCGCTGCCCTGCCCAAGGGCATCTCGCGGCACCTCGTGCGGTTCGTACACCTCAGCGGCTACATCATCGCCATCAAAGAGACCTCGGAAACGATGGCCCGCAGCGAGTACGAGATGCTGCGCACGCTACAACGGCTCGATGTGCCGTGCGTGGAACCCGTGGCCGTGATCAGTAATCGCAGCGATGACGACGGGAATCCGCTCAACTCGGTGCTCGTCACCCGACACCTGAAGTTCTCACTCCCCTACCGCGCGCTGTATTCGCAGATGCTGCGGCCTGACACGGCGACGAGGCTCGTCGACGCCCTGGCGGCGCTGTTGGTGCGTCTGCACATCATCGGATTCTTCTGGGGCGACGTGTCGCTGTCGAACACGCTGTTCCGCCGGGATGCCGGTGCCTTTGCCGCGTATCTCGTGGACGCGGAGACGGGGAAGCTCTACAACGGCCTGTCGAACGGACAGCGCGAGAACGACCTCGAGATCGCACGGGTGAACATCGCGGGCGAGCTTCTCGACCTCGCCGCGGGAGGGCGCCTGGATGAGGAGACCGATCCGCTCAAGGTGAGCGAGGGCATCGTCGCCGCGTATCGCACGCTCTGGGAGGAGCTGACCGGTTCGGAATCGTTCTCCTCCTCGGAACGGTGGCGCATCAATGCGCGCGTCAACCGGCTGAACGACCTCGGCTTCGACATCGACGAACTCGCCATCAAGACCGACGACGCGGGCACAACCGTGCGCATCCAGCCCAAGGTGGTGGATGCCGGCCACCACCAGCGCCGACTGCTGCGGCTCACCGGACTCGATGCCCAGGAGAACCAGGCCCGCCGCCTGCTGAACGACCTCGACTCGTACACCGCGACCTTCGACAAGAACGACCTCGATGAGGAGGTGGCCGCGCACGAGTGGCTCGCGCGCGTGTTCGAGCCGGTGATCAGGGCAATTCCGCGTGACCTGCGCGGAAAGCTCGAGCCCGCCGAGGTGTTCCACCAGTTGCTGGAGCACCGCTGGTACCTCTCGCAGTCCGAGAATCGCGACGTTCCGCTCGCCGAGGCCGTCACGTCGTATATCGACAAGGTGCTGCGGCACCGCCGAGACGAGGCGACGGTGATGGGACCGCCGACCGAGGCGATCTCGCTGCCCGACGACGACGCTGACGGCGGCGATTGGCGCAGCCGGGTCTGAGGATCAGGCGAGCAGGTGCTCCACCCCGCGACCGGCGACATGGTCGAAGATGAGGTTCGTCTCGGTGTGCGCGACCGCCGGATGCCCGGCCAGATTCTCGAGAACGAACTCGCGTAACTCAGACGAGTCGCGCGCCGCCACGTGCAGCAGGAAGTCGTCCACCCCACCCATGTGGAACAGCGCGAGCACCCCGGGCCAGTGGGGTGCCTCGCGGCGGAACCTGGCCACCTCCTCCCGATTGATCGAGACGAGCCGCACCGAGATGAGTGCCTGGACGGTCATGCCGAGGGCGGCGATGTCCACCTCGGCGTGATAGCCGCGCAGGTAGCCCGCGGAGTGGAGCCGCTTGAGGCGCAGCGAGACCGTGGACTCGGCGACGCCGACCGCGGCTGCGAGAGCGGCCCCGGACATCCGCGCGTTCGAGGACAGTGCGCGAAGGAGGGCTCGGTCGATCTGGTCCATGGTTGCCTCTCGTGGTCCCTGCGGTGCAAGCGGCCGACAACTGCCGTGACCAACAGCTTCTGCCGCAAGATCGGCACGATTTCGCAGATACTTCAGCATAGCTTGCACTTGACGGCGGATGCTGCTTCCCTCGACGCATGACTCTGCAGAATGCCCGACTCGAAACCCGCGCCGTTCACGGTGGGATGGAGGGGCTCACCGAGAGCGGCTCGCACGTACCGACCATCGATCTCTCCACGACGAACCCGCTCCCCGGAGTCGAGCTCGGAGGCGAGTCCTACGAGCAGCTCGCGACCGGCGGGGTGCTGCTGCCCGGTCAGTCCGCCGTGTACCAGCGGCTGTGGCAGCCGGGAGTCGCGCGCTTCGAGGAGAGCCTCGCCGGACTCGACAGTGCCGCTTCGGCCGTCGCGTTCGCCACCGGAATGGCCGCCCTCTCGGCGGTGCTGCTCGCGAGCGTCACCGCCGGAAAGCCGCACGTCGTCGCGTTGCGACCGCTCTACGGCGGCACCGACCACGTGCTCGAGAGCGGACTCGTCGGCACGAACGTGACCTGGGCGGATGTCGCGGGTATCGCCGCCGCGATCCGTCCCGACACCGGGCTCGTCGTGATGGAGTCGCCCGCGAATCCGACGCTGGAACTCGTGGACATCGCGGCCGTCGTCGCCGCGGCCGGCGACATCCCGGTGCTCGTCGACAACACCTTCGCCACGCCGATTCTGCAGAGACCGCTCGAGCATGGCGCGACGCTCGTGCTCCACAGCGCCACGAAGTACCTGGGCGGCCACGGCGACGTCATGGGCGGAGTGGTCGCCACAAATGACGAGTGGGCGAGTCGCATCAGGCACATTCGCGCGCTCACCGGAGGGCTGCTGCACCCGCTCGCGGCGTACCTGCTGCACCGCGGCCTGCGCACACTCCCCATCCGCGTGCGCGCTCAGCAGGCCACCGCCGCGGAACTAGCGTCGCGGCTGGTCGGTCATCCCTCGCTGACGCGAGTCATGTATCCCTCGCTGCCGGGCTGTGATCCGGATGGCCTGCTCGGCACCCAGCTCGAGGGTCCAGGGTCGATGCTCGCGCTCGAACTCGCGGGAGGGTACGACGCGGCGGTGCGCTTCATTGAGGCGCTGACGCTCGTGACCAATGCGGTCTCGCTCGGCGGCGTGGATTCGCTGGCGCAGCATCCGGCGTCGCTCACACACCGACCGGTCGCGCCGGAAGCGCGCCCGGGCGGCGGCATCGTGCGACTCTCGATCGGCCTCGAGCACGTCGAGGACCTGGCCGCGGACATCCTCGCCGCCCTGGCGGCCTAACAGTCCTCCCGACCGACCTCAGCCACCCCGCGAGATGCCAGTTGTGGGGGCCATCCGCTCGCGATAGCCCCGCAACTGGCATCTCGCGGGCGGCGCAGCCGAGAACCGGGGATCTGTGCGGGTCAGACCAGCACAGTTTTGTGCTATAAGTAGTAGTACAGATTCGGATGGAGGCGGCATGGAGATCCTGCTGGACCCACGCTCCGAGACCCCGCTCTACCAGCAGCTGCGGGACCGGATGATCGAGGCGATCGCGGCGGGTGACCTCGCACCCGGCGAGCAGCTGGCATCCGTTCGCCAACTCGCCGTCGCCTTCGGCATCAACGTCGCGACCGTCGGCAAGGCCTACGAACTGCTGCGCGAGGAGGGGTTCATCACGACGAGCCACAAGTCGCGGTCGGTCGTGGTTCGCGGACCCGCAAGCGGACCGCCTGCCGATGGCTTCGTCGACGGATGGGCGTCCCGGCTCACAACGCTCCTCGCGGAGGCCGTCGCGCAGGGCTTGCCGCCGTCGGACATCGCCGCGCACACCAGCCGCATCGTCGCCTCCTTCGATCAGAACCGATCCGACTCCTCCCCCGATACCGCCACGGCAAAGGACCCCACGACATGACCTGGTTCGCGATCACCTTCTCCACGCTCATGAGCGTGCTGCTCGCGGCGCTGCTCTACGCAATGCCGTCGATCACCCGCCCCACGCTGCCGCTCGGCGTGAGTGTTCCGCAGGCGCGCGTCGACGATCCGGTCATCTCGGCCTCGGTGCGCAGGTACCGCCGCTGGGTGCTGGCGTCGCTCGTGCTGGGCGTCGTGCTCTCGTTCGTTTTGGGCACCGTCGCGCCGACGGTCGGCACGATCGTGCCGGTGCTGTTGGTGACCGTCCTCGGCATGGGCAGCTACACGGTGACCCGTGATTCCATCGCGCGAGCGAAGCGCGAGGGCGGATGGTACGACGACGTTCCGGTGCGCCTCGCGGCGGACGTCTCGGCGCCGCGGCACTCGGCGCCCATCCCTTTCGGCTGGTACCTCGTCTCGGCCGTTCTTCTCGCCACTGCCGCGGGGGTCGGCGTCGCGGTCTACCCCGGGCTCCCCGACCCGCTCCCCATTCACTGGGGCCTCAACGGGGTCGCGGATGGCTACGCCGCCAAGTCGGTGTGGTCAGTGTTCGGCATCGTGCTCGTCGGGCTCGGTGTCGTCGCGCTGCTCTTCGCTCTGTCGTTCCTCGTGCGCGTCGCCCCGCCCCGCCGGCTAACGTCAGACTCACCCGAGCTGGCCGCACAGCGAGCCGAGGCACAGCAGCACCTGCTCGGTGCGCTGCTGGGTCACATCACCCTCATCGTGAGCATCGTTCTCGCCGCGCTCACGATTGTCGGCTGGCTCGCACCTGGTTCAGGAGAGTTGTTTTTGGCGGCAGGCGTGCTCTTCATCGTGCTCCTCGCCGCCGCCATCGCCACATTCTTCGTGCGATACCGTCGAGCCGTGGTGCTGCAGCCCGTCGGTCTGACCGAACCCGCGCATCCGGCGGCCGCTGCCGTAGATGCCCCGGATGATGACAGCTTCTGGAAGGCGGGCATCTTCTACGTCAACCGCAGGGATCCGGCTCTTCTGGTGCCGAAGCGCTTCGGCGTGGGCTGGACCGTCAACCTCGGACACCCGGCCGGTGCCGCGATCGGCATCGTCATCCTTCTGATCATCGTTGGCGCCGTGCTGCTCGCCATCGTTTCGCCCGGCTTGCGCCACTAGGACTGTGCCCTTTGAGGTAGCCGATGAGGCTGCGCTGCGCTATGTCGGTGGTCTCCACAACCCTGTAAAGGGGGAAGTGACGAAGGAGAAGTGATGGGCAGGGAACAACGGCGCGCACTCGACGCTCGCCTCCGGGAACCCTCGCGGCCGAACGACCCGCGCTCTGTGGAACAGATGCGGGAAGATTTCGCGCGCCTGATGAGCACGTTCCCCGTGCCGCCGGGCGTCACGCGCACCGACGTTGAACTCGGTGCTCGCCCCGCAGTGCGGGTGGAGCCGGTGGAGGCAGCACGGCCAGGCACACTCCTGTACTTCCATGGCGGCGCATTCGCGCTCGGCTCGCCGGAAACGGCGATCGCACTGACAGCGCACCTCGTGGCACGCACGCGGGTTCGGGCGATCTCGCTCGACTACCGACTTGCCCCCGAGCATCCGTTCCCCGCAGCGATCGAAGACTGCCTCGCTGCGTACCGCGACCTTCTCGACCGCGGCGTCGCGCCGCAGTCGATCATCTTTGCCGGCGACTCGGCGGGAGGCGGGCTCGCTGTCACGACGACTCTGGCCGCTCGGGATGCCGGCCTGCCGGTGCCTGCCGGGATCGTCGCCTTCTCCCCCGGCCTCGACCACACTCGGTCCGGCTCATCGATGATCACGAAGGAGGGCATCGACCCCTTCTTCACCGGCGAGGCCCTGAAGCGAACGGGAGACCTCTACCTGAACGGCCAGGATCCAGCCCAACCGCTCCTCGCACCCGCGGTCCTCGCCGACCTGACAGGGTTCCCCCCGATCCTTCTGCAGGTCGGCACCAACGAACTGCTGCTCGACGACTCGGTGCGGTTGGCACAGCGCGCACGGGATGCGGAGGTCGACGTGATCCTCGACGTCGCCGCCGACATGCCGCACGTCTTCCCCGCCTACGCGGGAATGGTTGACGAAGCCGACCAGGCGATCGATCGAGCCGCCCTCTTCATCACCCAGCGGCTCGCTTCGCGATAAGCCACGAGGTACCAGTTTCGGACGTCATCGGTGTGCCCAAGCGGCGAAAACTGGTACCTCGCGAGTCTCAGATCAGGATGGCGACCGGGTTCTCGATGAGGCCGACGAACGCCGCGAGCCACTGGGCGGCGAGCGCCCCGTCGAGCACGCGGTGATCGGCCGAGAGCGTCACGGTCATGACGGTGCCGACGACCAGTTCGTCATCCACAACGATCGGCTTCTTGCGCGCCGCACCGACCGCGAGGATGCCCGCGTGCGGCGGGTTGATGATTGCCGAGAACTCCTGCGTGCCATACATCCCGAGGTTCGAGACCGAGAAGGAACCGCCCTCGATCTCGTGCTGCTTGAGCTTTCCGGCGCGACCGCGTTCGGCCAGTTCCCGGATGCTGGAGCTGATGCTGCTGAGCGACATGCTGTCCACACCGCGCACCACCGGCGTGACGAGCCCGCCCTCGATCGAGACAGCCACCGCGATGTCGACGCTGTCGAAGCGACGGATGGCCGTGTCGGTCCAGATCGCGTTTGCCTCGGGCACCGCGCGAAACGCCGCTGCCGCCGCCTTCACCACGAAGTCGTTCACGGAGATCTTCACCGGCGCCGTCTCGTTGACCCGCTGGCGGAACTCCAGCAGGGCGTCGACTCGGCAGTCGGCCACGAGGTAGAAGTGCGGAATCGTGGTCTTGCTCTCGACCAGCCTCCTGGCGATGGCGCGACGCATGCCCGTGTGGGGAATGTCGGTGTAGCCACCGCTGTCGGGCGCCGCGGTGACGGCGGGCGCCTGAGCCGCGGGCGCGGCGGACTTGGCCGCACTCAGGGACTCGATGTCGCGCCGCACGATGCGACCGCCGGGGCCCGTGCCGGTCACGGTCGACAGATCGAGCCCTCGCTCGTTCGCAAGCCTGCGCACGAGCGGGCTCATGAAGGTGCGCGCGCCTCGGTCGGTCGGTGCGGAGGAGACGGTAGTCGAGGTGGCGGCGGGCGCCGCGGTCGCAGCAGGCGCTGCAGCCGCCACCTCGGGTTCTGGGGCGCCGGTTTCCGGCGCCGTTTCCGGCTCGGGAGCGGCGGGGGTGGCGCTCGGTTCTAGAACCTGCGCCGGGGCCGCTGGTGCGGCATCCTCTGCGGACTCGCCCTCGGCACCGACGACCGCGATCGGGTCACCGACCTTCACCGAGGTGCCCTCCTCGACGAGGAGCTTGAGCACGGTGCCCTCGGTCTCGGAGGCGTATTCGACGTTCGCCTTCTCGGTCTCGACCTCCGCGAGCGGCGTGCCCACGCTGAGCGCCTGGCCCGGCGTGACCAGCCAGGTCTGGATCGCTGCCTCTTCGCTGCCCGCGAGAACCTCGGGCATGCGGATGATGGTGGCCATCAGCGACCGCCCATGCCCTTGCGCATGCGCTCGAGGCCCGCGACGACCTCTTCCGTGCGGGCGATCGCCGCTCGCTCGAGCACCTTGGAGATCGACGGCGAAGCCTCGCCGCCGGTGACCCTGTCGACCGGCTGGTCGAGCCAGTCGAAGTAGCGCCGCTGGATCTCGTCGGCCAGCCAGGCACCATAGGAGGTTCCCCTGGCGCCCTGCTCGACGATGAGCACCGCGTTGGTCTTGCGGATGCTCTCGCCGATGGTGTCCCAGTCGATGGATGCCCGGTCGAGCCAGCGCAGGTCGATCAGGTCCGCGTCGATGCCGGTCTGCTCGATCGCCTCGAGCGAATGGCCGACCATGGACAGGTAGCTGATCACCGTGACGTCGGAACCGGTGCGGCGGAGCGCAGCCTTGCCCGGCGGCAGGATGTAGTCGAGGTCACCCTCGGGCACGCGATCCGCCGTGCCGTAGAGGTCGACGTGCTCGATGACGAGCACCGGATCTTCGAGGGCGAGGGCTGCGTTCATGAGACCGACGTAGTCGGCCGCGGATGACGGGGCGACGATGCGCCAGCCGGGCGCCGTCGCGAAGATGCCGGCCGGGTCCATGAGGTGCTGCGAACCGTAGCCTGAGCCCATCGCGACCTTCGTGCGCAGCACCAGCGGAACCGGGTTGTCTCCGCCGAACATGTGGCGCGCCTTGCCGACCTGGTTGAACACCTGGTCCGCCGCAACCCACATAAAGTCCGGGTACATGAACTCCACGACCGGGTGGAAGCGCCCATCGAGGGCGAGCCCGCCGGCAAGACCGGTGAACGCGTTTTCGCTGATCGGCGTTCCGATCACGCGGTCGGGGCCGTACTTCTTGGCGAGTCCCTTGGTGGCGCCGTTGGTGCCACCGTTCAGGCGGTGCACGTCCTCGCCGAGAACGACGATGCGCTCGTCCTGCTCCATGCGGCGGTCCATGACGCCAGCCACCGCATCCACGAACTTCACGTCGCGCCAGCCGCCCTTGTGGTCGAGCGGGTCCGCGACGGTGAGCGACTCGAGCTCGCTGGCGTCGCCGCGCACACCGACGTTCACGAAGCCCGGGTCCGGCCACAGGTTCGGGCGGATGCGGCGCTTGCCTTCAGACTCCGGGTCGGCTTCAAGCAGCTCGGCCACGGCCGCACGCATGGCGGACTGGGCCTGCTCGCGCACCGCGGCAACTCCGGCCTCGTCGATCAGGCGAAGCTTGATCATTTCCCTGGCGACGCGGTCGAGCGGGTCGCGGGCGCGCCACGCGGCCTCTTCTTCCTTGTCGCGGTAGCCGAAGGCGCTGCCCGGGTACGGTCCGTTCTGGTGGAAGAACCGGTAGACCTCGGCCTCAACGATGGCGGGGCCCTCGCCGGCGCGCATCCGCCCTTCGGCCTGCTGCGTCGCGAGGTAGACGGCGAGCGGATCCATGCCATCGACGCGCCAGGAGGGAATGCCGAAGCCCTGGCCGCGCACCGAGAAGCGGGTGTCTGCGGTGATCTCGTCGGAGCGAGTGGAGACGGCGTAGAGGTTGTTCTCGATGAAGAACATCACCGGGAGCCTCCACGCGGCCGACAGGTTCATCGACTCCAGGACGGAGCCGATCTGGCTCGCGCCGTCGCCGAAGTAGTTGATGGTGACGTTGTCTGTGCCCGAGTGCTTCTGCGCGAAGGCGTTGCCGGTGGCGCCCGGCGCACCGCCGCCCACGATCGCGTTGGTGCCGAGCGCGCCCGCCTCGAACCACTGAAGGTGCATGGAACCGCCTCGACCACGGCAGTAGCCCTGCGCGAGGCCGAGAATCTCGGCCAGGGTGCGTTGCAGCACGGTCTGGATCTCGGGTGAGACGAGATTCGCGGGGTCGATGACCCCGCCCGAGACGTGCGTGAGGGCCTTGGCGAGGAACTGGTGGTGACCGCGATGCGAGCCGTTCACGGCATCCTGCGAACTGAGGCCCACGATCGAACCGACCGCGCCGCCCTCCTGCCCAATGCTGGAGTGGGCCGGGCCGTGCACGAGGCTCTCGCCCGCGAGCTCGAGCACAGTCTCTTCAAAGGCGCGGATGAGGTGCAGCTCCGCGAGCATCGTGCCGAGGAGAGCGGGGTCGGCCGCCTTCCAGTCCGCGGGGGTGGTCGACAGTTCGACCCAGTTCACGCCTGTGGTCAGTTTCGTCACTTTGGGCATCGTTGCTCTCCTTGGCTTGAGCACAGACTAGTCGCCGATTGGATACAATTTCAAGCCATACGGCTCACTTTTATCGCCACACGGCGAAACTATCCGCCATACTGTATACAATTGCGGTAGCACAAGGAGGTGGCACCATGTCAGGAATTCCCGGGCTCAGAGGCGTCGACCATCTGGGCGTCACGGTTCCAGATCTCGACGAAGCCGAACGATTCTTCATCGACGTGCTCGGCGCGGTGCCGGTCTACACGCTCGGTTCCAAGCAGGCAGACGACGACTGGATGCAGCAGCAGCTGGGCGTCCACCCCCGCACCGTGATCAGCGAGATCCGCTTCTTTCGCCTCGGCAACGGCATGAACTTCGAGCTCTTCGACTACCAGGCCGCCGACGGACAGGCGCCGCAGCCGAAGAACAGCGACATCGGCGGCCACCACGTCGCCCTCTACGTCGACGACCTGGATGCCGCGGCCGAGCACCTGCGCAGCCACGGTGTCGAGATCATGGGCGAGCCGGTCGCGAGCAAGCAGGCCGCAGAGGGGCAGCGCTGGCTCTACTTCCGCAGCCCATGGGGCATGCAGTTCGAGCTCGTGAGCTACCCGAACGGCAAGGCATACGAGCAGGATGCTGCGGTTAAACTGTGGCATCCGGCACGACCCGCGGAATGAGCGAGTTGCACCACACGAAGGAGCGGGCATGACAGAGACCACGGTGTCGCTGTCGACGGCCACCCACGGCAACGCGAGTGCGCGCATCGCAGACCTGCTGCGCACCGCGATTCTGCACGGCGACTACGTTCCCGGCGCGCGCATCCGGCAAGAGGATGTCGCCCAGCGCTTCGGCGCGAGCCGTGTGCCCGTACGCGAGGCCTTTCGCACCCTCGAGGCCGACGGACTCGTCACCCTCATCGCCAACACCGGCGCCTGGGTCTCCCGCCTCAGCCTCGCCGAGTGCGACGAGGTCTACCAGACCAGGGAACGCGTCGAACCGCTGCTGCTGCGCTACGCGCTGCCCGGCATCGATGAGGCCCACATGGATCGCCTCGACGAACTCGCCAGCGAGATGGAACGCACGAACGACGTGGGCGAGTTCCTGCGCCTCGACCGCGAGTTCCACCTCGGTTCCTACGAGCCGGTCCAGACGACCGTGCTCGGCGACCTGGTGCGGCGCCTCTGGAACACCACCCAGCACTACCGTCGCGCCTTCACGCTGCTGCTCGACGAGCCGGCGACGCGCCTCGTGCACGACGAGCACCACATGCTTGCCTTCGCCATCCGCGACGGTGATGCGGATGGTGCAGAGCACATTCTTGCCGCGCACATCCGGCGCACCCGCCTCGGGTTGCTGCGGCATCCGGAAGTCTTCGAAACCGAGAGCTAACGAAAGGCACCACCATGGCAATCGCCACTATCAACCCAACGACGGGTGAGACCGAGCAGACCTTCGAGCCGCACGACGCCGCAGAAATCGAGCGCCGCATCGCGCTCGCGGATGCCGCTACCAGGGCCATGCGCGCCACCACCTTCGCCGAGCGCGCGGTCTGGATGAACGCCGCGGCGGACATCCTGGAGTCCGAGGCCGACGAGATCGCCCGGATCATGACCATCGAGATGGGCAAGCCGCTCGCCCAGGCGAAGGCCGAGGCGCTCAAGTGCGTCAAGGGCATGCGCTTCTACGCCAAGCACGCCGAGGAGTTCCTGGCCGAGGAGAAGCTCGCCGATCCCTCGAGCGTGAACGCCTCGAGCGCGTGGACCCGCTACGAGCCCCTCGGCGCGGTGCTCGCGGTCATGCCGTGGAACTACCCGCTCTGGCAGGTCGTGCGCTTCGCGGCCCCCGCGCTCATGGCGGGCAACTCGGGGCTGCTCAAGCACGCCTCGAACGTGCCGCAGTCGGCGCTGTACCTCGACACCCTGTTCGAGCGCGGCGGATTCCCCGAGGGAGCCTTCGCCACGCTCCTCATCGGTTCGAAGGAAGTCGCCGCCGTGCTGCACGACAGCCGCGTCAAGGCCGTGACCCTGACGGGCTCGGAGCCCGCGGGCCGCGAGGTCGCGTCGACCGCGGCCGGCCAGATCAAGAAGGCCGTGCTCGAACTCGGCGGCTCAGACCCGTTCATCGTGATGCCGAGCGCAGACCTCGAGAAGGCCGTGGACACCGCGGTCACCGCGCGCGTGCAGAACAACGGCCAGTCCTGCATCGCGGGCAAGCGTTTCATCGTGCACGCCGACATCTACGACCGCTTCGCCGCGCTCTTCGCCGAGAAGCTCTCCTCGCTCGTCGTCGGTGACCCGCTGGATGCCACCACGCAGGTGGGGCCGCTGGCAACCGAAGCGGGCCGCGACGAACTCGCGGAGCTCGTGGACGACGCTGTCGCACATGGCGCCACCGTGCTCACCGGCGGTCACACCCCGAATCGTCCGGGCTGGTTCTACGAGCCGACCCTCATCGCCGACCTGCACGGTGAGATGCGCCTCGTGCTCGAGGAGGCCTTCGGACCGGTCGCGTCGCTGTATCGCGTCGAGAGCCGCGAGCAGGCCGTGGAGATCGCCAACCAGACGACCTTCGGTCTCAGCTCCGCAGCCTGGACTACCGACCCAGACGACGAGGAGTACTTCGTCAACGCCCTCGACGCCGGTGCCGTCTTCATCAACGGCATGACCATCTCCTACCCCGAGCTGCCGTTCGGCGGCATCAAGCACTCGGGCTACGGCCGCGAGCTGGCGGCCGCAGGCATCCGCGAGTTCTGCAACCTCAAGACGGTCTGGAAGGGCTGATCGCCTCGAGGTGACGCGCTTCAGAGCAGGTCGCGGCGCGTCACCTCGGCGATTGCTCCCCAGTCACCCTTAGAGAGTTCGGCGTCGGCGAGCGCGCGCTCGAATACCTCGATGAGGGCGGGCATGGTGGCGAGCTTCACGCCGCTGGCCGCCGCGACATCCTCGGCGAGCTTGAGGTCCTTGCGACCGAGCTCGATGTGGAAGCCCGGCGGAAAGTAGCCCTGACGAGCGATCTCGTTGCCGTAGCCGGTGTAGACGACGCCGCCGAACAGGCTGCTGGTGAGCAGCTCGACGAAGAGCGAGGGATCCACTCCCTGCCGCTCGACCATGGCGATGGTCTCCCCCAGCGCCTGCATCGCGTGGATGATGTTGTAGTTCACCGAGACCTTGACCGAGTTGGCAACCCCCGGGGTCTCGCCGAAGCGCCAGATCTTCTTGCCGAGCAAATTCAGGTACGGTTCGACCGCTTCGACGACCTCGCTGCGGCCGGCCGCCAGGATGTGCAGCTGGCCCGCCGCCGCGACGTCCGGCCTGCCGAGCACCGGTGCCGCGACGTAGCCGGCGCCCGCACTCTCGAAGATGGCCGCGAGCCTGCCGGTGGCATCCGGGCTGACCGACGCCATGTTCACGTGGATGCGCCCCTCGGCAGAGCGCGCCGCCTCGGCCGTGAGCACGGCCTCGGCCGCGGCATCGTTGGCCAGCATGCTGAACGAAACCTCGGCGGAGAGGGCGTCCTCCGGGCTCGCGGCGGCGACAGCGCCGCGAGCAACGAGTTCGTCGACCGCGCCGGATGAGCGGTTCCACACGCGCACCTCATGACCGGCGCCGATGAGCCGGCCGGCGAGGCCGGAGCCCATCGAGCCGACGCCGAGGAACCCGAGCGTGGTGCCGACCTGAAGCGGCCTGCCCTGAGGCTCTCGAAGGGTCACGCCTCGCCCCGACCCCAGGTCGTGTTCAGGTGCGACTGCGAGTCGCGCTGGAGGTTCAGCGGTCCGTCGATGGTGAAGTAGCGCTTGCCCGCGACCATGAGCTCCTCTGCCGGGAACTTCGTGATGACCTCGCAGCCGGTTGCCGTGACGACGACCTCTTCCTCGATGCGCGCGGCACCCCATCCGTCGGCCGCCGGCCAGTAGGTCTCGAGCGCGAAGACCATGCCCTCCTGCAGCACCTCGGGGTGGTCGAAGGAGGTGAGCCTGGAGAAGATCGGCTTCTCCCAGATCGACAGGCCGACTCCGTGACCGTACTGCAGCGCGAACGCGGCCTCCTCGTCGGCAAAGCCGAACTCCTCGGCCTTCGGCCACACGGCCACGATGTCTGCCGTGGTCGCGCCCGGCTTCACGAGGGCGATCGCGCGGTCCATGTACTCGCGGGCCCGCGTGTAGGCATCGCGCTGCGCCGAGCTCGCCGAGCCCACCGCGAAGGTGCGGTAATAGCAGGTGCGGTAGCCGTTCCAACTGTGCAGGATGTCGAAGAAGGCCGGGTCGCCGGGGCGGATGATGCGGTCGGAGAAGACGTGCGGATGCGGCGAGCAGCGCTCACCGGAGATCGCGTTGACGCCCTCGACGTACTCGGAGCCGAGGTCGTACAGCGTCTTCGCCACGAGTCCGACGGCCTCGTTCTCGCGCACGCCGGGGCGCAGGAACTCGTAGAGGTTCTCGTAGGCGGCGTCGACCATCGAGGCGGCCTGGGTCAGCAACCTGATCTCGTCGCCCGTCTTGATGCGGCGGGCCTCCATGAAGACCTGCTGGCCGTCGAGCACGGTGATGCCCTCCTGCTGCAGGGCGAACAGGATGGGGAGCTCGATCACGTCGACGCCGAGCGGCTGGTCGGCGACACCAAACTTCTGCAGCTCCCGCTTGATCTTGCGCGCGAGTTCCTGCGCAATGCCAGCGTCCGGCGGGAAGGCTCCGCGGAGGGTCGAGATGCCCGCGCGCGATCCGCTCTCGAGCCTCGGCCGCTTCGCGCCCTCGTGCGGAGCGTTGGGGTCGGCATCCAGTTCGGCGGAAGTGGTGTCGAGCCACGGGTTATAGAGGGAGTGGTGCTTGGCCGCCGAACCGAAGTCCCACACGATCGGGTCGGTGTTGCGGGTCAACAGGGCGAAGCGAATGAGCTTGTCCATGGCCCAGGTACCGATGTGGGTCGCGCTCATGTAGCGGATGTTGGAGAAGTCGAAGGCGAGCACGGCGCCCAACTCGGAACGGTCGAGCTCGGCCTTCAGCCGTGCCAGACGCTCGTCGCGCAGACGCTCGAAATTGACACGCTCCTCCCAGTCGACCGCGTTGGTACCCGTTGTGCCAGTATTCTTCATGTGCTTCTCCCGTTGGCGTGCCGACGGCGTCCATGCCGCGGCGAATGGCGTTCAGTACAGCTTAACGCAGAGACCGCTTAATCTCAGCCGGCAATTCCGATTTCGCCGCCATATCCGGCCTTCTCGGTGTTACTGTCAACCCCGACTGAAACTTTTGGAGTGAACATGACCGCGAACAGTGTCGGTGAGCGTTTGCGGGAGGCGAGGACCCAGCGCCGCTTGAGCCTGCGCAGCCTCGCGCAGTCTCTGGGTGTCTCCGCGAGCCTCATCTCGCAGGTCGAGACCGGCAAGACGCAGCCCTCCGTGTCGACGCTGTACGCCATGGCCAACCACCTCGGGCTCTCGCTCGACGAGCTGCTCGGCGGCACGGCCGGCGGACCTCGCGCCGCGGCCCAGCCGAATCGCCCCGAACCGGCCGTGCCCAATGTGCAGCGCGCATCCGACAACGCCGTACTCGAAATGGAGAACGGCGTGCGCTGGGAGCACCTCGCCTCGCAGCCGGGTGGTCCGGCCGACTCGATCCTCGTGACCTACCAGCCGGGCGCCTCGAGCTCGGTCGAGGGCAAGCTCATGCGCCATACCGGCATCGAGTACGCCTACATCCTCGAGGGCAACCTCACGCTGCAGCTAGAGTTCGAGACTCACGTGCTCGGGCCGGGAGACTCGCTCCAGTTCGATTCCATCCGCCCGCACCTGTTCACCAACAACGGAACGTCCGTGGCCAGGGGCGTGTGGTTTGTCATCGGACGACGTCAGACGAACGATGGCCTCCCGGATGCACCCGGGGCAGCCGTGCCAGACGCCTCACAGCTCGGATCGGCGGTCGACGTGCTGCGCGTCATGGACGACTTTCACGCCTAGACCACCCTGGCGCCTCACGGCATGAGGCCTCACACCCTGGCGTGGTCGGCGGGCCTGCGCTCGGCGATCCACGGGTCGACAAGGGTTTTGATCTGACCCGAGGCACCCTGGGTCAGCGGGATCAGCCCCTCCTCAGCGACGAGGTCGAGCGGCAGCACCTCGTGCGCGATGTCCGACCAGTCGGGTCGAGTACCAAGCAACCGCACCGCCTCCGGCATGTCGGTCTTGAACACGTGCGCCACCGTGCCGATGATCGTGTACTCGTTGAGGGTCCAGGATCCGAGCGGCAGTGCCGGTTCGCCGCGCTGGATGCCGACGGGAACGATGGTCGAGCCCTGCTCTGCGACCTCGAGAACGGAGGCGAGTCCCGGGGCCGATCCGCTGACCTCGAAGAAGACGTCCGGATCCATGCCCAGCTCCGTGAGGCGTTCGCGCAGCGTCGCGCTTCCCGCCTTCAGGGTCGCGAAGGCGCCAAGGGATTCCGCGAGCGCGAGCCGCTCCTCGTTCAGGTCGACGACGAGCACGCGCGCGCCGACGGCAGCGGCCGCCACGGTGATGAAGACGCCGATGCCGCCCACTCCGACGATGACTGCATCCTGGCCGGCGCGCAGCCCGCTGCGACGCACCGCGTGCACCGCGATCGACATCGGCTGGCTGAGCCCCAGGGTATCGAGCGAGAGGCCGGTGTCAGAGACATCGAGAAGGATGTTCGCGGGCGCGACGACGTAGCCGGCCAGACCGCCGTCGTGCTGCAGCCCGAGCGTGGAGTACTGGCGGCACAGGTTGGTGCGGCCCTCGAGGCATGGCTTGCACTCTCCGCAGGAGACTCCCGCGCCGCACACCACCGTGGCACCGACGGGCAGCGAGGTAACCCCGTCGCCGAGGGCTTCCACGGTTCCCGCGAATTCGTGTCCGAGCGTGACGGGCATGACGGTGAGCACGGGTCCGCGACTGTACTCCGTCGCGTCACTGCCGCAGACGCCGCAGACCGCGACCCGCACGAGCACCTCGCCCGGCCCGGGAACCGGAATCTCGAGCTCCTCGACCCGCAGGTCGTTCACGGCATGGAGCACCGCCGCGCGCATCGTGCTCATGACAGGGTTCCCGCGTCGAGCGGCAGCTGTGCTGCGGAGCGCTCGGCGATCATGCCGCCCAGGTGCTTGTCGTAGACGGCCTTGTGCAGGGGCGAGTCGAGGTAGGTCTCGAGGTCCGCCTCGTTGTCTACTATTGCGGCAACCGCGTAGTCGGCACCGCCCGGGCGCACGTGAAGGTTGTCGCCACAGACGTAGGAGCGCAGTACGGGGATGCCCGCAGCCATCTCCGTCAGGGCCTCGGTGAGGGAGCCGATGGCCTCCGGCGTGACATCGTCGCGCCAGGTGAACATTGCGAGGTGGAGGATCATTGGCTTCTGCTTTCGTCTGTTCAGTGCAGATTTACGATCTTCGCACCGGAGGTCCGAATTCGCGCAACATGCACCACGATGTGTACATCTCTACTGTAACCTGATGACAGCCTCGCCGAAAGGAGCCGAGATGACCCAGTCGCGGATAGCCGTGCTCGGAGCCGGTGCAAACGGAGCGTCGATCGGCGCAGATCTGACCCAGGCCGGACTCGACGTCGTGCTCATCGAGCAGTGGCCGCAGCACGTCGAGCGGATGCGCGCCGAGGGACTGCGCATCCTCTCCCCCGATGGCGAACTGCACGTGAAGCCGCGCGTGATGCACCTGTGCGAGGTGGCCACGCTGCGCGAGAAGTTCGACCTCGTGCTCATGCTCGTCAAGGCATACGACTCCCCCTGGGCGGCACGCCTGATCGCGCCGTACCTCGCCGAGGACGGACTACTCGCGGGACTGCAGAACGGCATGACCGTCGGGGCGATCACGGATGCCGTGGGCGCCGCCCGCACGATGGGCACCGTCATCGAGGTTTCGTCCACCATGACCGACCCCGGGGTCGTGCACCGGCACACCGACGTCGCGCAGTCCTGGTTCGCAGTAGGTGCTCCACAGGGAGGGCCGACGGATCGCGTCGAGGAGGTCGCCACGGTGCTGCGCCACTCCGGCCGGGTGCAGCTCGCCGACGACATCATCGCGACCAAGTGGATGAAGCTCATCAGCAACAGCACTCTGCTCGTGACCTCGGCGATCCTCGGCCTTCCGATGCTCGACGCGCTCCACGTGCCGGGCATGCGCGAGGTGATGCTCAAGGCCGGCCAGGAGGCTCTCGACGTCGGGCGCGCCCTCGGGCATCCGGTTCTGCCGATCTTTGGGCTCACCCAGGACGAGGTCGCCGACCCCGAGAAGGTCGTGGAGATCATGCTCGACAAGCTCTTCGCCGGCTTCGTGAAGCCTGGGGCCACCACAACGGTGCTGCAGGACTGGCGGAAGTCCAGGCACAGCGAGGTCGACGATCTCAACGGCCACGTCGCCGCCGAGGGCACGAGGCTCGGCATCGCGACGCCGATGAACTCGGCCGTCGTCGAGATCGCGCACCGCATCGAGCGCGGAGAGCTCGCGCCCGACCCGGCGCACTTCGCCATGATGGCGGCCGTCGCGCACTGAGGCGCGACTGCTCGCACTCCGTCAGCACGCCAACGAGCTGCCGCTGCGCCTCTGGCCGACGCAGCGGCAGTCGCCGCCCAACCGCTACTTACTTGGTGTACTGGTACGGGTTGGTAAGGATCTCCTTCTCGGGGATCTCGGGGTTCATGCCCGAGCGCCAGGTGTCGTCACCGAGCGACTGCTGCAGGAACGCGACGGTGTTCTCGAGTTGCTTCCTGACGCCCGGGAGGTTACCGGAGACGAGCTTGCCGTTCGACTTCAGGATCTCGCCGCCGACCATCACCGTGTGAACGTCTCCGCGGCCCGCCTGGTAGACGACGTGGCCGTAGGGGTTCAGGATCGGGGTCATCGTGGGCGAGTCCTCGTTCTTGATGAGCACGATGTCCGCCAGCTTGCCCTTTTCGAGGCTGCCGACCTGGTCGAACTTGCCGAGGGCCTTGGCTCCGCCGCGGGTCGCCCAGTCGACGACCTCCTCCACGCGCAGCGCGACGTGGGTCACAGTGTCGCCCGTCTCGTGTGCGTGCGTGTGCTCCCAGGAGCGATCGGCGCCGATTGTCGCGCGCATGGCCGAGAACATGTCCGCGCTCTGCCACACGCTTGTGTCCATCGACAGCGAGGCCTGGATGCCGTGCTTGCGCAGCACGTGCGACGGCGGGTAGCCCTGCCCACAGGTCTGCTCGCTCTCGGTGGCGAGCGAAACGGTTCCGCCGGTCGCCGCGATCATCTGGTAGGACTCATCGCTCAGGGTGGCCGCGTGCACGTAGACGTAACCGGGCAGCATGACCTTGTTCTCGTACATGTTGCGGATGCCGTCGTCGTTGGTCGCGCCCCACACGCCCGCGTGGGTCGTGACGTTGACACCGAGGTCGCGGGCGAAGGCGAAGGCGGGTGCCTCCGGGAAGCTCGGGTCACCCGGCACGTCGAACGCGACCTGGGCGCCGAACAGCTTCGAATCGTCGCGAGCCCGCTCGATGACCCGGCGCACGGCGGGATCCTGCGACCACTCCCAGGGAGCGCCAGCGAGGTTGCCGTAGGCGAGTACGAAGCGGCCCGGCGACGTGGCGAGCGCCTCGTAGGCGGCCTCACCGTGCTCGGGGGTGCGCAGGCCGTGGGACCAGTCGACACTCGTGGTCACACCGGACTCGACCGCGTCGAGCGCCGAGATCGCATTGCCTGCTGCGACATCCTCGGGGCGGAACTTCATGCCGTGCTCGAGGTAGTACCAGACGAAGTATTGGGTGAGGGTCCAGTCGGCCCCGTACCCGCGCATCGCCGACTGCCACATGTGCCTGTGGGTGTCGATCATCCCCGGCATGAGGATGCCGTTTTCGGCGTCGATCTCGAAGGTGCCGTCCGGCACCGCGAGGGATTCGCCCACCTCGGCGATCTTCCCGTCGATCACGAGAACATCGCCCCGCGGAATGACGGTGTGGGAGTCGTCCATAGTGAGAACAATTCCGTTGCGGAATACGACTGGCTGTCCGGCCTCGGGCATACCGTTACTTGACATACGCGTTCATCCTCCTCGATAAGCGCCCGGCGAGCTCCTTCGCACGCCGTAACCAGACCGGGGACGCAGGGTAACGCGTGCAGTCTTGACAATCCCAGACCAGTCAGCTTGACTCAGATTTAAGCATGACTGAACACAGATGTCCAGTGTCGCTGCTAGCCAGCACCGGAGAGGAACCCATGAGTGGCAAGACCATCGTCGTTGTAGGCGGCACGTCCGGAATCGGACTGGAGATCGTCAAAGACATCGTTGCGCACGGCGATCGCGTCGTCATGACCGGTCGCGACCAGCAGCGCACGGAAGAGATTGCGGCATCCGTCGACGGAGATGTCACGGCGGTTGCGCTCGACATCTCGGAGCCCGACAGCATCGCGGGCCAGCTCGCCAGTGTAGGTCCGGTGAACGGACTCGTGCTCGCCGCCATCGAGCGCGACGCGAACACGGCGCGCGAGTACGACATTGCCAGGGCGATACGCCTCGTCACGCTCAAGCTCGTCGGCTACACGGAGGTTGTGCACACGTTGCTCGACCGGCTCGAGCCGAGCGTCGAGACCGGAATCGTGCTCTTCGGCGGCCGCGCGAAGGATGCCCCGTACCCGGGCTCCACCACGGTCTCGACCATCAACGGCGGCGTCGCGGGCCTCGTGAACACGCTCGCACTCGAGCTCGCTCCCATCCGGGTGAACGCCATCCACCCCGGCATCATCGGCGACAGCCCCTTCTGGGCCGACAAGCCCGCCGGCGTGCTCGAGGGTTACGAGTCTCGCACACCGGGTGGCAAGCTCGCCACGATGGTGGATGTCGTGGAGGCCACGTCCTTCCTGCTCCACAACCGCGGCGTCTCGGCCGTCAACCTCTACGTCGATCGCGGCTGGCGCATCTCCTAGCTCGCCGGTCGCGCAGTCCGGTCAACACTCTCACCTTCGGCAGCCCTAAAATCGAGCGTGGCTCGACCGCGCCGGCTTTACCCCGACGAGTGCCTTTGAGGCTGGTCGCGCCAACTGTTTTTGTCTACAGTTGGAGAAATGTTGATCACTGCGACGCCGACCCGATGGCAAGGCGCACTTGTCTAGGCAGGCGAACCACGATCAGCGGCGCATCCAGATCATCGAGGCCACCTGGCGCATCATCGCGCGCGGCGGATTCGCGGCCGCCACGATGCGCGAGATCGCGGCCGAAGCGGGCTTCGCAAACGGCGGCCTCAAGCACTACTTCACGAACAAAGACGAGCTTCTCGCCGCCGCCTTCCAACGGACCTTCTACCGCATCAATGAGCGCGCGGCCCTGACCGTCGGCGAGCGCAAGGGACTCGCGGCGATCCGCTGCCTCTGCCTCGAGATGCTCCCCCTCGACGAGGAGAGGACGGTGGAGTCGCGGGTGACCGTCGCCTTCTGGGATCGCACCTCTGTCAACAAGCAACTCATGAAGATTCACGCCGATTCTTCCGCGATCTGGCGACACTGGATGCAGCAGCACCTCGACCTCGCGCGCGCCGATTCTCAACTTCCCGCAGACCTCAGCAACGACCAGATCATCGATCAGATCCTCTGCGTGACCGCGGGGCTCAAGGTCATCACGCTGCCCGACCCTAAAACGGCCTACGTGGTCGACCAGGTTGCGGTGCTCGACGGGCTGCTCGCCCGGGTCGCGCTGAAGGCCTAGCGACTAGGGGTTCAGCGGCCCCGCGGCGATCACGTCGTATTGCACGCGAGCGCCGGGCGCGACGAAGTTGTCGACCTGCACCATCGTGTTCGCGGGAAACCACCTCGTGTCCCCGAAGAACTCCCCCATGACCGAATGCACCGCATCCGCCTCACGCATGTCCTTCAGGAACTCGAGCACCTTGACGACGTTCTGCCATCCGAGGCCGTGACTGGCCAGCAGGTCCGAAAGGTTCTGGAAGGTCATTCGCGCCTGCTCGCGGATGTCGTCGGGCAGCACCGCGTCCGCGCGGCTGAGCGGCTGGCGGTGATAGGTGGGGATCGGCCCGATGTCCGAGAGGAAGTAGAGCTTCGTCGGGCCGCTCACCTTCACGAGCGGCGCGTACGGCAGCCAGTGTGCCTTGCTCGGATCGAGCTGGATGGTCTCAATGCTGGTCATGGTTCTTCGCTTTCTCGTTCAGTCGTCGGATCGGGCCGCGATGACGTCGATCTCGAGTCGGGCACCCGGAGCACTCAGGCTGTTGATGGCGACCGCGGAGGACGCGGGCTTCCAGTCGGAACCCGCGAAGAACTCCGTGATCACCTCCTGGATCGCATCGTGTTCGCGGATGTCGGTGAGGAACTGCGTGAACTTGACCACGTTGCGCCAGGCAAGACCGTTGAACTTCAGGATCTCGTCGAAAGTGACGAGAATGCGCCGGGTCTGTTCCCTGATGTCGTCGGGGACGACACACTCCGCGTCGATGTGCGGATGCATGTGGTACAGCGGAATCGCCGTGGCGCCCGACATGAAGAACAGGGTGTCGGTGCTCGACACCGAGATGCCCGGTGGGTACTGCAGTTCGCTCGCGCGAGCGGGATCGGAATGAACGGGTGTAATGGCCATGATTGCCACCTCTCTCTGAAAGTTTGCGCGGCCGGTCAGTCGATTGCGCGTGCGGCGATGACGTCGAGCTCGAACCGTGCGCCAGGCGCACTCAGCGTGTTCACGCCGATCATGGTGTCTGCCGGGTTCCAGTCGGTTCCGGCGAGGAACTCGCCCATGGTGGCGTGGATGAGGTCGGCGTCGCGCATGTCGGTGAGGAACTCGTAGACGTGGATCACGTTCTTCCAGGTGAGGCCGTTGAACTCGAGCACCTCGAGGATCGTGCGCATGACGCGCCTGGTCTGCTCCTGGATGTCGTCGGGCAGCACGCACTCCTCATCGATGTGAGGGTGCATGTGGTACAGCGGGATCGCGGTGGCTCCCGAGAGAAAGTAGTACTCGGAGTTCGCGGGCACCTTGATCGCGGGCGCGTACGGCAGCCAGTGCGCCTTGCTCGGATCGAGCTGGATCTGTTCCAGTTCAGCCATTTTTCTTGGTTCCTCTCGTGGAGATGTGGACTACAGGCCCAGGTGCGAGTGAATCGGGGTCGGGTCGACGGTCAACTGGCTGGATTCGCCGGTCCAGGCGACGCGGCCATCCTCGCCAAGGATGACGACGCGGTCGCTGAGCGAGAGCGCCAGGTCGACGTTCTGTTCCGCGACCAGGACGGACAGTCCCGTCATCCGCAGTTCTTGAAGGCGGTCTTCGATGACGCGAAGCACCGCCGGGGCGAGACCCTCGGATGGTTCGTCCATGATGAGAACCTTGGGGTTCGTCATGAGGGCGCGACCGATCGCGAGCATCTGCTGCTCGCCGCCGGAGAGCGTCTGCGCATACGACTTCACCCGCTCCTCGAGCCGCGGGAAGAACGCAAAGACGCGCTCCACGGTCCACGGGTTCTCTGCGACGCTGTTCTGGCGCACGACCGAGAGGTTCTCGAGCACGGTGAGGCTGCCGAAGACGTGCCGCCCCTGCGGCACGAGGCCGATGCCCGCCCTCGCGACCTCGTGCTTCGAGAGCGCGCGCAGGTTCGCGTCGCCCAGCCGGATGCTGCCGGCCGTCACGGTCGGCGGCGTGAGCCCGCAGATGGCGCGCACCAGTGTCGTCTTGCCCATGCCGTTGCGGCCGAGCAGCGCGACGGACTCTCCGCCCTCGACCGTGATGCTGATGCCGTTGAGCACGTGCGAGGTCTCGTATCCCACGTGCAGGTCGGTGATCGTGAGCATGCTCATTCCCTTCGGCCGAGGTAGCAGGCCTGCACGGCCGGATTCGCGCGAATCTCGTCCGGGGTGCCGTAGGCGAGCGGCGTGCCGTTGTCGAGGCAGAGCACGCGGTCTACGAGCTCGAGCGCGAGGGTCATGTCGTGTTCGATCAGCAGGAAGGTGATGTCCTTCGGCAGGTTCTCGAGCAGCGTGCGCAGCACCTTGCGTTCGGAGGCCGAGAGGCCGGCCGCCGGCTCGTCGAGCAGGATGAGCTTCGGCTTCACGACGATCGCCATCGCGATCTCGAGCTGGCGCTTCTCGCCGTGCGAAAGGTTCGACACGGTGTCGCCGGCACGATCGAACAGGCCTACCTGGTCCAGTGCTTCTTCGGCACGTTCGGCGTAGGCATCCCGTGTGCCGAGCGGTCGCCAGAAGCGATGGCTCGTCGGGGTGTTCACCTGAGCCGCGATGCGCACATTCTCGATCACCGTGAGGGTCGGGAACAGGTTCGAGACCTGGAAGGTGCGCGAGACGCCGCGCATGGCGCGCGACCTCTCGCTCGCCGTCGTCACGTTCTCGTCAAACAGGGTGATGGTGCCTTCCGTCGCGGCGAACTCACCGGCGATGACCCTGAACAGGGTGGTCTTACCCGCCCCGTTCGGGCCGATGACGGCGAGCCGTCCGCCCGTCGGGAGGATGAAGCTCACACCGTCGACAGCGGTCAGTCCACCGAACTTCTTGGTGATGCCGTCGAGTATCAGGGCCGCCCCCTCGTTCCCGAGCTCAGAGCCCGGGAACGAGGCGACGGATGGCAGAGATGTCATTTTCCGGTGAAACTCTGCGAGTAAGACGGCTGCTTGAGGTAGTCCGCGGCGTCGTAGGTCCAGAACTGGCTCACGTCGTCGTAGGTCTCGTCGACCACGTTCCACAGCTTTCCGTCATCACGCTTCTCGACGTGACGCACGACCATCGGCCCGACCATGTTGTTGTACTTGTCGAACTTCACATCGCCGTAGACGCTGCCCGAGAGATCGACCTGCTTGATGGCGTCGACCAGCGCGGTGCCGGTCAGCTTCTTGGAGGCCTTCTCGAGCGCCTTCGCCAGCATGTCCGCCGTCGCATACATGCCCATCGCGTAGCTCGACGGGATGACGTTGTACTTCTTCTCGAAGTTCTTCACGAACTTCTTGGTCGCCGCGAGCTCGGTGCCCTCCGCGTAGTAGTGCACCGACTTCACGCCGACGGCGATGTCACCGACGTCCTGCAGGATCGCCTGGTCGGTGGCGCAGCAGTTGTTGAGTATCGGCATGCTCTTCAGCAGCCCGAAGTCGGATGCCGACCTCAGGAAGTTCGAGCTGTCCGGTCCACCCGCGGTCGCCACGAATGCCATGTCGGCACCCGAGCTCTTCAGCTGGCTGACGTAGGTGCTCATGTCGGTCGCGTCCGCCGGGTACCAGTACTGCTTGGTCACCTTGCCGCCGGCATCCGTGAATGCACTCGCGAAGCCACCGCAGTTCTCCCAGCCGAAAGCGTAGTCGACGCAGAGGGTTGCCGCGGTCTTGTATCCCTCATCGAAGGCCCACTTTCCACCGGGATAGGTGGTCTGGCTGCCCGCGTAGGCTCCGGTGCGAAGCACCAGCGGGTTCTGGCTGCGCTGGGTGAGGTCGTCCGCCGCGGTCTGCGCGAGGTTCGCGACACCCGCCTTGGCGAGGTAGCTCCCCACGGCGAGCGAGACGTTGGCGAGCACGGGGCCGACAACGACGTCGACGTGCTCCTCCGTCACCAGGCGCTGCGCCTTGCTGAGCCCGGTGTCCGCGCTGCTCGCGGTGTCTTCCATCACGGTCTTGACGGTGAACTTGCCCGCCTTGGTGCCGTGCTCCTCCCAGTACAGGTCCCAGCCCTGCTGCATATCCGTACCGACGGCCGCGACGAACCCCGTCATTGGGGTCAGCAGACCGACGGTGAAGGCGTCCTTCGCCGAACCGGAGTCCTTCGATCCGTCCGCTGCTAGGTCACCGGATGGGGCGCATCCGGACATCGCGAGCGCCGTTGCTGCGATGAGCGCGACCGCGCTTGCGCGCAGGCTGCGCGCTGTAGTGCGTGAGTGCATTGCCTTACCTTTCATTGGTGCGTCGTTGGTGCTGTGGATGGTGCATCTTGAGGAGCATGGGCGATGACGGGAGTCTTCTTTCGGGACCGGCGCCGTCGGATCCAGGACGTGAGTTGCCGTATGCCGCCGTCGAGCCCGTGGGGGGCGAAGATCACGACGGCGATGAACAGCGCCCCGAGTACCATCGGCCAGCGATCGAAGTACGTGCTGAGCACCTGCTCGATCGACACGACGAGCGTCGCGCCGAGCAGCGGGCCGAAGAGCGTTCCGATGCCGCCGATGATGACCATGACCATGACCATCGCCGATCGGTCGAAGCCACCAGCCGACGGGCTGATGAATTCGAACTGCCAGACGGTGAGCACACCCGCGATGCCCGCAACGATTCCCGACAGGAACACCGCGACGAACTTGTAGTTCGGAACGTTGTAGCCGAGGCTGCGCATGCGGGTTTCACTGTCCCTGATCCCGCGCATGGCCAACCCGAATGGCGAGCGCGAGGTGATGACCAGGGCGATGGTCACGATCATGAAGATGGCCAGGACGAAGAAGTAGAACTGCCAATAGGAGGTGAGCCCTGGCGGGCGGGAGATGCCGGTGAGGCCGTTGTCGCCGCCGGTCACGGATGACCACCGGAAGGCGATCCCGTAGCAGACCATGCCCGCGGCGAGCGTGACCATGAGGAAGAAGATGCCCTTGGTGCGCATCGAGATGAGGCCGTAGATGACGCTCGTGATCACGGTCATGATGCCCGCGACGAGGAGCTGACCGCCGAGGTCGTATCCCTGCCTCGAGGCCCAGGCGAGACCGTAGCCGGCCGCCGCAGCAATGCCGGCGTGCCCCAGGGAGACGAGGTTGGCATCCCCCGCCAGCATGTTGATGCTCGAGGCGAGAATGGCCGAGATGAAGACGATGCTGATGAGCGAGACGTAGTAGCTGCTGATCGTGTACGGCAGGGCAATCAGGATGGCGAGTGCAACGAGCACCGCGACGATTGTGGTCACTGACGGGCGTTTCATGCTGCCCTCCCGAAGAGGCCGTTGGGACGCAGCACCAGCACGAGGGCCATGGGCGCGAAGATGGTGAAGTAGGAGAAGTCGGGCAGCCACGCCTTGGCAAAGGCGTCGATCAGGCCGATGAGCACGGCGCCAACCGCCGCACCCTTGATGCTGCCGAGGCCGCCAATGATCACGACGACGAGGGCGAAGAGCAGGATGTCGGTGCCCGAGCCGGGAGTGAGGCTCAGCAGTCCGCTGCCGATCGCGCCGGCGAATCCGGCGAGGGCCGCACCGAAGAGGAACACCGCGGTGAAGACCCGGTCGATGTTGATGCCGAGCGCGCTCGCCATCTCCCGGTTGTCGACGCCGGCCCGGATGATGGCACCCACCTTCGAGTGCTTCTGCAGCACGAAGAGTGCCACCGCGATCACGATCGTCAGCACGATGATCGCGAGCCGGTACTGCGGGTACACGAAGTCGCCGATCGTGATCGCGCCGGAGGGTGCGCCGTTGCCCGAGCTGACCGAACGCGGGTGCCCGCCGAAGAGCGCGAGGATGAGGTCGGCGATCACGATCATGACGCCGACCGTGACGAGCACCTCGGGCATCTCGCGACCGCGCACCCTGCGCAGCAGTGCCCGCTCGGTGAGGAGGCCGGTTCCGGCGGCGACCGCGGTGCCGGCGAGCGCGCCGATCCAGAAGTTGTGCGTCGTCGACACCGTGACCGCGGCAACGTAGGCCCCGAGCACGTAGAAGGCGCCGTGGGCCAGGTTGGCGATCTGCATCAGCCCGAAGGTGAGAGTGAACCCGCTGGCGACGAGGAACAACAACGCGCCGAAGCTCAGACCGTTGAGGACCTGCTGGAGCACAAATACAGGATCCACTGAACCTCCTCGTTCGATGTCGTGCTAGCTTCTGCTCATGGGCCCGATGCCCGGCTGGCCGAAGTTGTTTCTACAGTTGTAGACAGTTTGCGGATGGCTGTCAATAGCCCGCGCGGAATACATCCGATTCGTGACTTCCGGGCGCGCCGATCTCCCGCCCCCAGCACAGCGCACGAGATGCCAGTTGTGGGGGTCATCCGCGTGGAATGACCCCCACAACTGGCATCTCGCGAACTGCTACCGGCCGAGTTACTTGGCTGCGCGCTGCTTCGCGATCTCGTAGAGGGTGACGCTCGCGGCGATGCCCGCGTTCAGGGACTCGGTCGACGAGCTGATGGGGATCGACACGACAGCGTCACAGGTCTCGGTCACGAGGCGTGACAGTCCCTTGCCCTCGCTGCCGACCACGACGACGAGCGGTTCCTTGGCCCAGCTGAGGCCGGGAAGCGAGACCTCGCCCTCGCCATCCAGACCCAGCACGAAGACTCCACGCTCCTTGAGCGCCTTGAGCGTCTGCGTGAGGTTCGACGCCATCGCCACAGGCGTGCGCGCAGCCGCCCCCGCCGAGGTCTTCCACGCTGCCGCGGTGAGACCGACCGATCGGCGCTGCGGCACGATCACGCCCTGCCCGCCGAACGCGGCAACCGAGCGGATGATTGCTCCGAGGTTGCGCGGATCTGTCACGCCGTCGAGCGCAACGAGCAGCGGCACCTGGCCGCGCGAGATGACCTTGTCGAGCAGCTCGATCGGATGCGCGTACTCGTACGGCGGCACCTTGAGGGCGAGCCCCTGGTGCACCGAGTCGAAGCCGGCGAGACGGTCGAGTTCGGGCCGCATGACCTCGAGGATGGGCAGGCCGCGCTTCGTCGCGATCGACATGACCTCCTTCACGCGATCGTCGTACTCTATGCGGGTCGCGATGTAGAGCGCGGTGGCCGGGATGTTCGCGCGGAGGGCTTCGAGCACGGAATTGCGCCCGGTCACAACCTCGATGTCATCCGACTGCTTCGGCTTGGAACGCTGCTGGCGCTGCTGCGGAGCACCGGAACCGGAACCCTTGGCGCGCTGCCCACCCGCGGCGACGAACCGCTCCTGCGCCGCCTTGCGCTTACCGGCGGGATGGTACGGACGATCCTCCGCCTTGGGCGTGGGCTTCTTGCCCTCGAGCGCCTGCCTGCCCTGCCCGCCCGAGCCGACCTGCGGGCCCTTGCGGCCCTTGCGTACCGCGCCTGCGCGCGGCTTGTTCGCTCCGGATGACTTCATGATTCCAAGCTCCAATGTGACCCCGTCGGGGTGTCTTCGACGTGGATGCCGGCGGCAGCCAGTTCGTCGCGAATGCGGTCTGCGGATGCGAAGTCGCGGGCCTTGCGGGCGGCCTCGCGGTCTTCGATCAGTTTCTCCACGAGCGTGCCCAGCGCGACGCTCGTCGGATCAGAGACGCTGTGGTGCCACTCCGGCGAGTGCGGGTTGATGCCGAGCACCTCGGTCATCGCGGTCACCTCGCCTCGGATGTGCGCGGCCTCGCCGAGGTCCTCGGAGTCGAGCGCGGCATTGCCCGCGCGAACGCGGTCGTGCAGAACGGCCAGCGCCTGCGGGATGGCGAGGTCGTCATCCATCGCCTCGGCGAACTCCTCGGGCACCTGCTGCACGCCGCTGCCCGAGAAACGGGTGTCGGCGAGACGGCGATCGGCACGGGCCAGGAATACCTCGATGCGTTCGAGCGCGGCCTCGGCCTCGATGAGCGCACCGTCGTGGTAGTCGATCGTCGACCGGTAGTGCGCGGCGCCGAGGTAGTAGCGCACGACGAGAGGGCGGGCCTTCTGCAGAAATTCGGATGCGAAGATCGAGTTGCCGAGGGACTTCGACATCTTCTGCCCGTTGACGTTCACGAGCCCGTTGTGCACCCAGTAGTTCGCGAAGCCGTCGCCCGCAGCGCTCGACTGCGCGAGCTCGTTCTCGTGGTGCGGGAAGCGCAGGTCGAGGCCGCCGCCGTGAATGTCGAAGTGCGGCCCGAGGTACCGCGCGGACATCGCGGAGCACTCGATGTGCCAGCCCGGTCGACCGGCGCCCCACGGCGAGGTCCAGGAAGCCGACTCCGGCTCCCCCGACTTGTGGCCCTTCCAGAGCGCGAAGTCGCGGGGGTCCCGCTTGCCCCGCGGGTCAGCATCCGCGGCCGGCGCCATGTCGTCGAGCTTCTGTCTGGTGAGCTCGCCATAGCTCGGCCAGCTCGTCGTGTCGAAGTACACGTCGCCGGAGTCATCATCCGCCGCGTAGGCGTGGCCGCCGTCGATCAGGCGCTGGATGATCTCCTGCATCTGCCCGACGCTCGCGGTCGCGCGCGGTTCGTAGGTGGGCGGCAGGATGCCGAGCTGCTGGTAGCCCGCAGTGAACTCGAGTTCGTAGCGGTAGGCGAGCGCCCACCACTCCTCGCCGCCGGGCGCGGTGCCCGCGTTGTGCAGGATCTTGTCGTCGATGTCGGTGACGTTGCGCACGAGCGTGACCGTGAACCCGCGGTAGCCGAGCCAGCGGCGCCACTGATCGTAGACGAGCGCCGAACGCAGGTGCCCGATGTGCGGAGACGACTGCACGGTCGGCCCACAGACGTAGATGCCCACCTCGCCGGGCACGATCGGCACGAAGTCGGTCAGCGCCTGGGTCTTGGAGTCGTAAAGCCGTACAGTCACCGGCTAAGCCTACCGATCGCTCTGCAGCAGGACAGTCGCGATTGCCGCGACGCCCTCGCCGTTGCCGGTGAAGCCCAGACCATCGGATGTCGTGGCCGAGACGCTCACGGGCGCCCCGATGATGCCGCCCAGGGTGCGCTCCAGTTCCGCCCGGCGGGGACCAAGCTTCGGACGGTTCGCCACGAGCTGCACCGAGACATTGACGACGCCGAAGCCTGAGGCGGTGACGAGCCGAAGTGTCTCCTCGAGAAAGACCTCGCCGTGGGCGCCAGCGAAGCGCGGATCGTCGGTACCGAATCGTCCACCGAGGTCGCCGAGTCCCGCCGCGGAGAGCAGCGCGTCGCAGATCGCGTGGCTGAGCGCGTCGCCGTCGCTGTGTCCCGCGAGCCCGGGCTCGCCCGGCCAATGCAGGGTGCCCAGCCACAGCGGTGCGGCATCGTCGAAGGCGTGTACATCGACGCCGACGCCGGTGCGGAGGTCTGAGCCACCACCCAGCATGCCCTCGGCACGGCGCAGATCCCACGCCGTCGTGATCTTGAACGCGGCCGCGTCGCCCGCGATCGCGGTGACCGGATGCCCGGCCGAGGCGAACAGCGCGGCGTCGTCCGTGAATTCTTCCGCGGCCTCGGCGTACGCGTCCACGAGCAGCCCGCGCGGAAAGCCCTGCGGCGTCTGCACGGCGACCAGGCTGGAACGGTCGAGGGTTCGTTCGACGCAACCCGCGGCATCCGTCTGCTTGATGGTGTCGGTGACCGCGAGCGTCGGGATGACGCCGCCGCCGGTCGACCGCACGGCGGCGGTCACCGCATCGAAGAGGGCGGCCGGCGCGAGCGGGCGCGCGGCATCGTGCACGAGCACCGTCTCGACGGACGGCCGCAGCACCGCGAGGCCCGCGGCGACGGAGAGCTGCCGCGTCGTTCCGCCCGCGACGACGCTCACGAAGTCGGATGCCGCTCCCGCGCTCTCGCGCGCGATCCGTCCGACCTCATCGAGTCGGTGCGCCGGCGCGACGACAATAACCTGTGCGGCCTCACCCATGCCGAAGAGGGAATGTAGTGCGCGGCCGAGAATGGGCGCGCCGGCCAACGGCACAAGTGCCTTCGGTTCGGCGGCTCCCAGCCGGGTACCGCTTCCGGCCGCGACGAGGATGACCCCGACTGCGGGCTCGACAGCGAGGGGCGAACCCTCGGGGTGCGAGCTAGGAGGCAAGGACCTCGTCGAGAACGCTGGACGCCTTCTCCTCGTCGGTCTTCTCGGCGAGGGCGAGCTCGGAGATCAGGATCTGACGAGCCTTCGCAAGCATGCGCTTCTCGCCGGCAGAGAGTCCGCGGTCCTGGTCACGACGCCACAGGTCGCGCACGACCTCGGAAACCTTGATCACGTCGCCGGAAGCGAGCTTCTCGAGGTTGGCCTTGTAACGGCGAGACCAGTTGGTCGGCTCCTCCGTGAACGGCGCGCGAAGAACCTCGAACACCTTGTCGAGTCCCTCTTTGCCGATCACGTCGCGAACGCCGACGAGATCGACGTTGTCTGCGGGCACCTCAATGGTCAGGTCGCCCTGAGTAACGTTGAGTTTGAGGTAGACCTTTTCCTCGCCCTTAATGGTGCGGGTCTTGACTTCGGTGATTGTTGCTGCGCCGTGGTGGGGGTATACGACGGTTTCGCCGACCTCGAAAAGCATGGATGGGCTCCGTTCAGTGGCCTGCAGTTTACCACAGCACGCTCGGAGTAAGGCTTGCCTTACCTTGGGGCAGGGCGCAAGGGTCGGTAGGCTAAACTCGCAACAGGTTTTCGTGCGCATTCAGCCGCGAGTGTGAAACCGTTTGTCTTTGTTCTGGAGGGTTCTGTGAGAGCACGTCGTGCGGCATCCGTAGTCCTGGCAGCAGCGGTGCTGCTGAGCACGGCGGGATGCACCTTCTTCGCACCCCAAACCACGCTCAAGCCGTACGACCCGAGCGATGGGGTGAACACCCAGATCGGCGACGTCTACATTCGTAACGTGCTGCTGCTCAGCGACCACAGCGGCGATGCCAGCCTGCTCGCGAACGTCGTGAACGAGAGCGACAACGGCGTCAAGGTGAGCTTCCAGTACGAGGGCAAGAAGGGCAAGGTCGACGACTCGGTCTTCGCGAACCCCGGCAAGGTCTCGAGCGTCGGCGGCTTCACGGACGAGCAGCTCGTGCTGCACGGCGTCGATGCCAAGCCGGGAACGCTCTTCCCGATCTTCGTGCAGTACGGCGACCAGACCGGCAAGCAACTGCTGGTCCCCGTGCTCGACGGAACGCTCAAGCCCTACAACGAGCTGCTGCCGAAGAAGAGCGACGCCGAGAAGTAGCCGCTAGGCCTCGAAGCGGTAACCGAGGCCCCGCACGGTCACGAGCATCACCGGCTCGGACGGCTCCCGCTCGATCCGGGAGCGGATGCGCTTGATGTGCACGTCGAGAGTCTTCGTGTCACCGAAGTAGTCGGAGCCCCAGACCCGATCGATCAGCTGGCCGCGAGTGAGCACCCTGCCAGCATTCCGCATCAGGAACTCGAGCAGTTCGAACTCCTTGAGCGGCATGGCGACCTCGCTCCCGCGCACGGCAACAGTGTGCCGCTCGAGGTCCATGCGCACGTCGCCGGCCTCGAGCAGTGGGCCCGCGTCGGCATCCGGATCGGCACGCCGCCGGAGAACCGCCCGCATGCGCGCGAGCAGCTCCCTGGTCGAATACGGCTTCGTCACGTAGTCGTCGGCGCCCAGTTCCAAGCCAACGACGATGTCGACCTCGCTGTCCTTCGCCGTGAGCATGATGATCGGCACCTGCGAGTGAGTGCGGATCTCGCGACACACCTCGGTGCCCGGGATCCCCGGGAGCATGAGGTCGAGCAGCACGAGGTCGGCACCGTGCCGCGCGAATTCGCGAAGAGCCGACGGGCCGTCCTTGCACACCTCCGTCTCGTATCCTTCGCGTTCCAGCAAATATGCGAGTGGCTCGCTCAGCGACTTCTCGTCTTCGACGATGAGCACGCGCGTCATGATGACTCCCCTGATGAGACGTTGCCGGAGCGAGTGGCCTCCGGCAGCCGGATGGTGAAGGTCGAACCGCTGCCGGGCTGTGACCACACGCGCACGTCGCCGCCGTGGTTCTGCACGGTGTGCTTGACGATGCTGAGCCCGAGGCCCGATCCGCCGCTGCGTCTCGAGCGCGCGGGATCGACCCGGTAGAAGCGCTCGAACACGCGTCCCACCTCGTCCTCCGGGATCCCGTCGCCCTGGTCGGTGACCGCGACCTCGATGACCCCGTCGACATTGCTCACACCAATGCCGACTCGGGAATGCTTCGGTGAATACTGCACGGCGTTGGAGATGAGGTTGTGCAGCGCGGAGACGAGCAAAGGTTCATCGCCGTACACCTCTGCACCCGCGTCTCCTCCGCTGACGAGCTGCACATCACGCGACTCCGCGATCACCTGGTTCTGGTCGATCGCCTGCGCGACGACGCGGTCGATCTCCACGAGCTCCGGTTTCGCGAGAGCGTCCGCCGCCTGCAGCCGCGAGAGCTCGATGATCTCCTGCGTGATGCCCGCGAGGCGCTCAGACTCCTTGGTGAGGCGCTTCGCGAACTTTCGCACCTGCTTCGGGTCGTCGGATGCGGCCTCCAGTGCCTCGGCGAGCAGTCCGACCGCGCCGATCGGGGTCTTCAATTCGTGGCTGATGTTGGCGACGAAATCGCGCCGCACGGCATCCAGTCTGTAGGACTCGGTGCGGTCCTCGGCGAGGAGCAGCACGTAGCGGGCTCCGAGTCGCACGACCCGCACAAAGAGGTAGATACTCGCGTCTCCGAACGGGCCACGAGGCAGTTCGAGCTCGCGTGTGATCGAGTCACCGTTGCGGCGCACCGTGTCGACGATGCCAATGAGTTCCTGATGTACGAGCGCGTCGTTTGCCACCAGTCCGAAGGCGAGCGCGCCCGGCGAGGCCTTCACGACATTATTCGAGGGGTCGAGCACGACGCCGGCCGATTCGAGGGCGTCGATGACCTGGTCGATCCCGTCGGGAACGGCCGTGCTCACGACATCCGCTGCCCGCTGACCGCTTCGCGCGGATGCGACGATCACGCCGACGATCGCGGCGCCTGCAGCGACTCCAAGGACGAGCGCGATCGGCACCAGCCAGGTGGGGTCCATAGCGACTAGATTAGTTTCACCCGGGGAGCCGCCAAGCCGATCGCCCCGACTTCCGCGGCATCTGGCACGTTGTTCAGCAGACGATCACCTGCTGTTAACCTTCGCGCGGGAGCATGGCCCGGACCGACCGGCGACTGCGCTGGTCGGCTGTTGTGCAATGCGAGAGGGAAACACAGCCATGCGCGAGGTATTTCAGCAGGAACTGCGCGAGGTGCAGGAACGGCTCGTCGAAATCTCGGGCCTCGTCGCCGTCTCCATCGAGAACGCGACGCGGGCTTTCAATCAGTCGAACGTCTCGCTCGCCGAGACCGTGATCGCCGACGACAACAAGATCGACGAGCTCACGGTCAATCTTGACGAACTCGCCATCAACATCCTCGCCAGGCAGCAGCCGGTCGCCCGCGACCTTCGCATCGTGGTCAGCGCGCTGCGCATCTCCGCCTCGCTCGAGCGAATGGGCGACATGGCCGAGCACATCGCCCAGCTGGCCCGCTACCGGTACCCGGAGAAGGTCGTGCCGAAGGGCCTGCGCGGCACCTTCAAGGAGCTCGGCGAACTGGATGTCGAGATCGCCGGCAAGCTCACCGAGCTGTTGCAGACCGAGGACGTGCGTCTCGCGGAAGAGATCCGCAACGACGACGACCGCATCGACGCGCTGCACCTCAGCGTGTTCGACAAGGTGCTCGGCGAGACGTGGAAGGGCGCGGCCGTCGACACGGTGGATGCCACCCTCGCCTCCCGCTACCACGAACGCTTCGCAGACCACGCGGTCTCCATCGCGAAGAAGGTGCAGTACCTGGCGACCGGCGACTGGATCCCGAACGACGACTAGCCGGTGCGGGCGCACTGACACCCTTCGGGGGACTGGCGCTTTTCGGGGTCAATCCGTCCGGATGGGGCCGACGCGCCGGCCCATGCCGGACGCTTTGGCCCCGTTTCTGAGCGGGCGAGCGTCGTGCGCGGGCTACTTCTTGCCCTGGGCGGCCACCGCGGCGGCACCGGCGGCTGCGGCCTCCGGGTCGAGGTAGCGACCGGGCGCGACCGGCATGAAGTCGTCGCCGAGTTCGTAGACGAGCGGGATGCCGGTGGGGATGTTGAGCTCGGCGATGTCCGCATCCGAGATGCCGTCGAGGTGCTTGACCAGCGCGCGCAGGGAGTTGCCGTGCGCCGTCACGAGCACGGTCTTGCCCGCGGCGAGGTCGACAGTGATGTCCGACTGCCAGTAGGGCAGCATCCGTTCGACCACGTCTTTGAGGCATTCGGTGCGCGGGAGAGCTGAGCCGAGGTCGGCGTAGCGCGGGTCGTGCGCCTGGCTGAACTCGCTGTCGTCGTCGAGTGGGGGCGGCGGCACGTCGTAGGAGCGACGCCAGGTCTGGAACTGCTCGGGCCCGAATTCGGCGAGGGTCTGCGCCTTGTCCTTTCCCTGCAGCGCACCGTAGTGGCGCTCGTTGAGGCGCCAACTGCGCTTCACGTCGATCCAGTCGCGGTCGGCGACATCCAGCGCGATGTTGGCGGTATGGATGGCGCGCTTCAGCACGCTCGTGTACTGGATGTCGGGCAGGATGCCGGACTCGGCGAGCAGCTCGCCCGCGCGCTTGGCCTCGGCCCGGCCCTGGTCGCTGAGATCGACGTCGACCCAGCCGGTGAACAGATTCTTCTGGTTCCAGTCGGAGTTGCCATGGCGGAGCAGCACGAGGGTAAAAGTCATGCCGTCAGTTTATCGAAGGGCGTGCGACGTCAGATCCCGCCGGTGGGCTGCATCCGTCCCGACCGAAAAGGAGGAGAAAGTGACACGTGGCCGCCGAAATCTCCTCCTTTTCGTGTGGATCGGCGAGAAGTTCCGCGGTGACGGCGACGAGTGGAGCGGAATCTCCGCGCTTCTCAGTGGGCGGCGGGCGAACCGGCAACCACGACGCCCGATGCCACCTCTTCCGCGGCCTGCAGCAGCACCTCGCGGCAGGCGATGATCGCGGGCCGGTTGCGCGCGGCCTTGCGCGCCGACGTGAAGACGCTGCGGTGCGGGTCTCCGCTCAGCTCGAGGAGGTCGACCGTGGGCGTGCGCCCCACCCAGACCAGATCGGGCAGGATGGCGACGGCGTGCCCGGACTCGATGAGCTGGATGTGAGTCTGCAGGTCGGGCGTCTCGAAGCACACATCCGGCTCGAAGCCGGCCTGGCGGCAGGCCTGCTCCGACCAGTGGCGGGAGGCCGTACCGTGCGGCTCCATGACCCACGGTATCCGCTCCGCGTCCGCGATCGAACGGATGTCGAGGCCGAAGTGGGCCGGCGGAACCCCGAGCCGCAGGGCATCCGACACCAGCGCCTCTCGATCAAGCTCTGGCAGTCTCGGCGCCGCGTGCCCGGGATACTGCTCGGCAACGACGAGGTCGAAGTCGCGCGTCCAGGTCTCGAACAGGGCGGACTCCGGCTCGCGTTGGGTCACCTCGACCCGCAGCTCGGGGTAGTCGCGGCCGATGATGCTGAGCACGGTGGGTAGCAGTGCCAACACCGCGGACTGGAACACCGCGAGCCGCACGGTCCCCGAGACGAGCGAGAGGGAGGCGGCCATGTCGGCCTCCGCGCGCTCGAGCTGGTTCATCACCGCCGTCGTGTGTTCGACGAGAATCTCCGCCTGCGGGGTGAGCCTCAGGCGTCGACCGGTCTTGCGCAGCAGCTCGACGCCCACCTCCTTCTCGAGCAGGCTCAACTGCTGAGAGACGGATGACGGGCTGTAGCTGAGCGCCGAGGCCACCTCCGCGAGGGTGCCCCTGATCTGCAGTTCGCGCAGCAGTCGCAGGCGGCGTACGTCCAGCATCCGTCCTCCAAAGCATCAGCTATTCCGACGAATATCCGTCGTACATGTTCGATTTATCTAATGGCTAGGGTGGCACATACTGACTGGAGAGGACCACTTAATTCCCCGAAAGGGTGCGAGAACGCATGTCTGCCGACGAAGTCACGATGCTTGCCCAGAGCCGAACCGAACTGGGCGAGGCCGCTGTCGAACTTGCCACCCGCTGGGTGCGCGAGGGCGCCCAGGCGAGCGCCGATCCAGCGGCCGAACGCCTCGCCGGAGTGCTCAAAGACCCGAACGGTCTCGACTTCACGATCGGTTTCGTCGACCGCGTGGTGCGCCCGCACGACCTGCGCGTCGCCGGCAGGAACCTGCGCGCGGTCGCACGCAAGACGCCGCGATTTCTGCCCTGGTACATGCGTGCCACCATCCGGCTCGGCGGACTCTTCGGACCGATGCTGCCGGGCATCGTTGTGCCGATCTCCCGCAGGGTGCTTCGCCGGATGGTGGGTCACCTCATCGTCGATGCCACGCCGGCGAGGCTCGGGCCCGCCATCGCGAAGCTGCGCGCGGGTGGCGCGCGCCTGAACCTCAACCTGCTCGGCGAGGCGGTGCTCGGTGAGGGCGAGGCCGCGCGCCGGCTCGAGGGAACGCGGGCGCTGCTCGCCCGCGACGACGTCGACTACGTCTCGATCAAGGTCTCCTCCGTCGTGAGCCAGCTCTCGATGTGGGCCTTCGACGAGGCGGTCGACGAGATCGTGCACCGCCTCACTCCGCTGTTCGAACTGGCCGCAGCCGGCCCGACCCCCAAGTTCATCAACCTGGACATGGAGGAGTTTAAGGACCTCGACCTGACCATCGCGGTGTTCCGGCGCATCCTCGACCAGCCGCAGTTGCTCACGCTCGAGGCGGGCATCGTGCTGCAGGCCTACCTGCCCGACGCGCTCGGCGCGATGCAGGGACTGAACGAGTGGGCATCCGCTCGACTGGCCCAGGGCGGGGCGCCGATCAAGGTGCGACTCGTCAAGGGCGCGAATCTCGCGATGGAGCATGTGGACGCCGCGATGCACGGCTGGCCGCTCGCGACGTGGGCCTCCAAGCGCGAGACCGACACGAACTACCTGCGCGTGCTCGACTGGGCACTCACGCCGGAGCGCGCCGCGGCGGTCAAGATCGGTGTGGCCGGCCACAACCTCTTCGATGTCGCCTTCGCCTGGCTGCTCGCCGGCGAGCGCGGCGTGCGCGACCGCATCGAGTTCGAGATGCTGCTGGGCATGGCGACCGGGCAGGCGGATGCCGTCAAGCGGGAGGTGGGCGGCCTTCTGCTCTACACACCCGTGGTTCGCCCGAGCGAATTCGATGTGGCGATCGCCTACCTCATCCGTCGTCTGGAGGAGAACGCGAGCGAGGACAACTTCATGTCAGCCGTGTTCGAACTGCACAGCGACCGTTCGCTCTTCGAGCGGGAGCGCGAGCGGTTCATTGCCTCGGTGGAGGGACTCAGCGAACCCGCGCCGACGACGAATCGCACGCAGGACCGCACGGCAACGCCCGTCCCGACCGAGGTGGAGGGCTTCCGCAACGAGCCGGACACCGACCCGGCCATCGCCGCGAACCGGGCGTGGGGTCGCGACATCCTGTCTCGGGCGCAGGAGTCCACCCTCGGCGCCGAGGCCATCGAGAGGGCCACAATCTCGGATGCCGACACCCTCGATCGCACGATCGAGACGGCAGCGAAGGCTGGCGCGGCCTGGGGTGCGCTGCCCGCGAGTGAGCGCGCCCGCATCCTGCACCGCGCGGGACAGGAACTCGCTGCCAGCCGCGCCGACCTCATCGAGGTCATGGCGAGCGAGACGGGCAAGACCATCGCGGAGGGCGACCCCGAGGTGAGCGAGGCGACCGATTTCGCCCACTACTACGCGGAGCAGGCCCTCCTGCTCGAGCGGGTCGAGGGTGCCACCTTCGTGCCGTTCAACCTCACCGTGGTCACGCCGCCGTGGAACTTCCCGGTCGCCATCCCGGCCGGATCGGTGCTCGCCGCGCTGGCCGCGGGCAGCGCCGTCATCATCAAGCCCGCCGCGCTCTCCCAGCGCTCCGGTGCGGTCATGGTCGAGGCACTCTGGCGCGCCGGGGTGCCGAAGGACGTGCTTACCCTCGTGCAGCTGAGCGAACGCGACTTCGGACAGCAGCTCGTCTCGCATCCGCTCGTCGACCAGGTGATTCTCACCGGCGGCTACGAGACAGCGGAACTGTTCCGCTCCTGGCGACACGACCTCCGCCTGCACGCGGAGACCAGCGGCAAGAACACCATCATCGTCACGCCGAGCGCGGACTTCGACCTCGCCGCCGCCGATGTCGTGAAGTCCGCCTTCGGCCACGCCGGGCAGAAGTGCTCCGCAGCGAGCCTCGTGATCCTCGTGGGCTCCGTGGCGCGCTCCGAGCGCTTCCTCGGTCAGCTCGTGGATGCGGCCTCCTCACTGCGGGTCGGGTATCCGCAGAGCGCAACCAGCCAGATGGGCCCGATCATTGAGCCGGCGAGCGGCAAGCTGCTGCGCGCGCTCACCACGCTCGACGGCGGCGAGCAGTGGCTCGTGCAGCCGAAGCAGCTCGACGAGAGCGGCAAGCTCTGGTCACCGGGCATCCGCACGAACGTGCAGCCGGGCTCGGAGTTCCACCTCACCGAGTACTTCGGTCCCGTGCTCGGCATCATGCAGGCCCGCACGCTCGCCGAAGCGATCGAACTGCAGCGCGCGATCGACTACGGCCTCACCTCCGGCCTGCACTCGCTCGACCCGGCCGAGCTCGCGCAGTGGCTCGACGGCGTCGAGGCCGGCAACCTCTACGTGAATCGCGGCATCACCGGTGCGATCGTGCAGCGCCAACCCTTCGGCGGCTGGAAGCGCTCGAGCGTGGGCGCGGGCGCGAAGGCCGGCGGCCCCAACTACCTGTTCGGTCTCGGTCAGTGGGTTCCGGATGCCGCTGCCGCGGCCCCCGCAGAACACCGCATCGCTCCTGAGGTGGGCGCGCTGCTCTCGGCGGCGAAGCCCGATCTCGACGAGGAGCAGTGGCGCTGGCTGCGGGACTCGGCGCTCCGGGATGCCGCGGCCTGGGACGAGGAGTTTGGCCTTGTGCGCGACGCGTCCGGGGTGGGGGTGGAGCGCAACCTGTTCCGGTATCTGCCGATGCCGGTCACTGTGCGGCACAGCCAGGGTGCACGCTTCGCCGAGCTCGTGCGGGTGCTCGCCGCGGCGAGGCTCGCGGGCGCACCTGTGGAGTTGAGTTCCGCGGTCCCGCTCCCGGCGGGGCTCGCGACGGAACTCGACGGGGTCAGCGTCATGGTCGAGAGCGAAGCGGACTGGCTCGCGAGGGCGGACCGCGGAGAATTGGCGACCAGCCGCATCCGGCTCATTGGCGGCGACCGCACGGCCTTCGCCGAGGCGACCGGTGGCGACCCCGACCTCGCCGTCTACGCCGCGCCCGTCACGACAGCGGGGCGCGTGGAGCTGCTGCCGTTCTTGCACGAGCAGGCCATCAGCATCACCGCTCACCGTTTTGGCAACCCCGATGAACTCTCGGCCGGGGTCATCTGATACGCGTCATCGACCATGATCGGTAGCCTATCGCGAGCAAGTCTAAGCGGCGACTGCCACGGCTCGCGGTTCCGTGGGACAAGTTATTCGCACCGATGCCAGTCACTGACGGCGCGTTCCTGCCTGTGCGATCACATGAATATCATCTCGGTCCATGCGCTGAAAATTCGCGATAGTCACAATCTCCTCGTATCGACGATCAAGGCTAGTTCGGTCAGGAGGCGGCAACCGGTATCACAGGTCACTAACTCGAGGGATGCAGCCGAATCGAGGCATGAAGTCGTGCCGGCCTTCCATTGGAGTCACTCCTGCCGACTCCCTTCGTCGTGATCCCGCGCCACTTGCTTGCCACGCGACTCGGACCGACCGAGCAGCGCGGCAAGCAGTGAGCCGGCAATGAACGTGGCGGCGACTACCAGAAATTTGATAGGCGGCCCGACTTCCTCGCTAAGAACGAATCCAATCACCGCAAAAACGCCGAGTCCAAATAGCCCCGCAGCAAGACGAATCATGCCTTCACCTTAGCCAACGTTTCTTCTCTAGCTACTTCACCAGTTATAGGTTGAGATACCGCTGGAACGCTGCAATCTGGCTGGTGAACCACTGTAGGACACCGAAAATCCATTCCAACTCGCGCTAACGCCTGCAACGCTCCCGCCATCCTGATTGTGCTCATAAGTGAACTGGCCGCTAGGCGAATAGGGCCCGCAAAACGCTTGAAGGCCCAGCTCCACTTGGCCGTTATCCGCATTCATGACGAATCCTGACGTTGTGTCTCGGATTCCCCAGACTGGAGCGTGGGTCCCCACCCCGGCGTCATACAGATATCCGGCAGCATCATGATGAGTATACGTATAGTCCAGTACCTGAATCTGCTCGTTCGACATCTCGTAGCACCCCGGAATTTCAAGACGGATGGAGGCCATGTCGTCGGGATCAGATCCATTCACGTAGTCATCCCTGAAATCCCAGCCTCCGATAGCGGCAAGGTACCTTTTTCCGTTGACAATTGGCGAAGGCAGCCACGCAAACGACACCGAGAAAGCGTCCACAGGGACGCTCTGAATGCTATACACAGTTTTCAGCTTGGCCCCAGCAGGTACGACGGCCCGCTGACTCATGATTGATTGAGCCTCAGAGCCGGTCAAAGTGTGATCCACCCCATTTAGCCGCACCGACATCGTTGCACCGTACAGGCGTTGAGCGAGCGCTTCGGTACCCGCCAGATCGCCCGGATGACTGCGTAAGTAGCCCCGGACCTCCTCCCATTGTGTGTCTGCAACTGGATCGCCCAAATCTTCAGTAACCTGCCGGCGCAACTCGGTCGCGGTGGCCGGTCCATGCGCGTCAGGCCTAGCGCTCGCAGATTCAACGCCGCTTGCGCTTAGTGCGAGTAATGCGGCGCAAAATGCGGCGGCAATCGTTACTGAGTGAGACTTCATCGCGGTCCTCCTAGTTGTAGCGCACGAAGTCGCCCTGCGCGGGTCACCGCGCACGCGTGAATTAGTTGATGTCTTTTCAAGCTAATTCGTCTACGTCTCAACGTCAGTCCGTCTTTATGAGGACAAACCTCGTTATATATGGCCGAAGCTGAGCGAGCCGAAGAAGCTCGATGACGATCGCCACTGGCCGCTGCATCACGGGCGCCATCGTGCAGCGGCAACCCTTCGGCAGTTGGAAGCGCTCGAGCGTGGGCGCCGGCACGAAGACGGCAGCTCAGCTTTCTATTCGGCCTCAGACAGTGGGTTCCTGATGCCGCTGCCGGCGCCCGCGGAACACCACATCGCCCAGAGGTGGGTGCGCTGCTCTCCGCGAAGCCCGATCTGGACGACTAGCAGTGGCGCTGGGTGCAGGACTCGGCACTCAGCGGTGCCGCCCACCGCATTGGCAACCCCGACGAGCTGTCGGTCGGCGTCATCTAGCCGCAACACGTCCCGGTCTCGATACGACTGCTCCTTCGTCGCGGTCTACTCGACCAGCGTTACGGGCTCACCCGTCGCGAGCGACTCGCGCGCGGCGAGCGCCACGGCGAGAGCCAACACTGCCGCATCGGTGGGGCAGAACTCGGGCTCGACTCCGTCGCGCACGCAGTCGAGGAAGTATTGCGCCTGGCGCGCGTAGGGATTGCCCGACTCGATCCGATGATTCGCGAGTCCATCCACGATGAGGCGATAGCGGTCGTTGCCGGCCGGCGTGACGGCGCCAGTGGGTGAACCGGTGAAGCGATGGTCGGCGAGACCGCGGCTGCCGAGCACCTCGATCGACGACGCGAACGGGAATTCCGGCGGCAGCCCCATGAACGACACCACCTGGCCCACGCCGCCGCCCTCGTAGTCGACGCGGACCTCGATCGGGCCGTCCGCTCGCACGCGCCGCGCGGATGCCGTGAGGGGCGTGCCGAGAAAGAGGTTCAGCTGATCGAAGTCGTGGATGGCGAAATCGACGACGACGCCGCCGGACTTCGACTCGTCGTGCCACCACGACGACGGACCGGGCGTGGCGCTCAGCCGCTCCGCCCGAGCCGACAGCACCGTACCGAGCGCGCCGGCCTCGACCTGCTCCCGGATCGCCCGGTAGCCGTCGAAGAAGCGCACGACGTGCGCGACCATGAGCATCCCGGAACTTCGCGACGCCGCCTCCCGGATCGCGAGAGCATCCTCCACCGTAAGCGCGATGGGCTTCTCGAGCAGCACGTTCCGTCCCGCCTCGAGGCAGCGAATGGCGAGGTCCGCGTGGGTCGGAGTGGGCGTGCAGATCGACACGATGTCGACGTCGGGGTCCGCCAACACCGTCGCGAGGTCCGTGACGAAGGTCGCGGCAGGGGCATCCGCGACCGGCACCGGAGCGCCCGGGGCGCAGACATAACGGATGCGGTCGCCGAGCCCGATGTCGTTCCAGGCCCGAGCGTGGGCGCGCGCCATGCCGCCCTGTCCGATGATCGCTATGGCTGTCACGGCGGGCCCTCCTCGTTCATGCTGAACTGGTACTCCGGCGGCACGGCGAGCCCGGGGCAGACCCGCAGCCACAGCTCCGCCATGGCGTTCTCGCCCTCCCGCAGGTCGGCGACCTCGATGCCCGCGCGCAGAATCGCGGCAGCCCGATCGTTCTGCCCGTCGAGGGCGAGCGCCTGTGCCTCGAGCAGCAGAATGCGCCCAGGGCGATCGCCCGGAAAGCGTGCGATGAGGCTCAGCGCGAGAACGGCCACTCCCTGGCGGATCGCGGCCGCAGCTGCCTCGATGAGCAACGAGACGCTGCCCGGTTCGAGCTCGCAGGCGAGTCGGTAGTGGTCGAGCCCGGCGTCGCGCTCTCCCGCCGCGAGCGCGAACATGGCGAGGCCGCGGTGAGCGATCGCCGCCGGTGCGGGTTCGACCGGGGGCAGCGCGATCGCCCGCACGTAGAGCTCGCGCGCCTGCGCGACAGCGCCGCGCGCGTGGGCCATCACCGCACGGTGAGTGAGAGCCTGTGCCGTCTCAGGCTGCCGCGCGAGCAGCACCTCCCAATCTTCGCCGCGCACGAAACCCGCCGAACCGCGAAACGGCGCCCCTTCGAGCAGGTCGAGCCACGGTTGTTGCTCGCCGCCGATCGTGGCGCGGCCGAACGGTGTGCCGCGCTCATCAATCCAGCCGAGGTCGGCGCGGGCACGACGGGCTGCCTCGAGCGCTCCCCAGCCGCTGCCCTCGACGATGCCGACGCTCGGTTCGAGGTTGGCGAACGTCGCCGCCGTGGCTAGTGCGGCATCCAGCTCGCGTTCGCCGATGAGAGCCGCGACCCGTTCCTCGCCATGCTCGACCGCCGCCGCCCAATCGCCGTGAGCGAGTGCCGGATCGACGGCGGCGTTGCCATAGGCCTCGACCCAGCTCCACTCGGCGCCGGCGGGCAACTCGAGGTGCTGGAACTGGGTCTGCGCGAGCCCCGCCTGAATCTCCGCATAGTTCCCGCCATCCGGAGTGAGCCAGCGTTGCCAGCGTTCGCCGCCCTCGCCCGTGCCCCAGACGAAGAGCTTGCGCCCGCGAAGCGCGCTCGTGGAGACGATGGCGAGGCCGTCACCGCGCTCGTCGGCGGCGAGCACCCAGCGCCGCTGGGTCGCGGGGAGATCGAAGAAGAAGTCCCGCGCCCTGGCATTCCGCGTTGGCCAGGTGCAGTCGATGCCGTCGTCGTCGGTTGCTGTGACGCGCGAGATGCCGCCGTCGTAGTTGCTGGCGAAGGCGGAGTCGGCGGGCACGATGACCCTGCTGTGCGGCGACTGCGGCACAGCGGCATTCGTCCACCAGTACATGGGAACGGCAGACGCGTTCGGGTTGCGCAGGCGCACGGCGGCGAGCAGCGCGGCCGAGCCCTCGGGCAGCCAGGCGTCGATCTGGTAGACGACCTCGCGCAGGCGATCGAACTCCCACATCCTGAGCACCTCCGTGCCCTCCGGGGTACGAACGATCGCCGCATGAAGTGGGCTGCAGGTGCCGGGCGAGTGGCCGCGCGTGCCGATGTTCCACTCGATGCCGCCGGCGAACCACGCGTTGCGCAGACCCAGGTTCGCGAACTGGATGGTGCCCGGCGAGTGCAGCAATTGCTTGCCGCTCGCCTTGTCGACAAGCTCCCAGAGCCTGCCGCCGAGCTCCGGCAGAAACACGGCCCGCACGCGCTCGTTCTCGAGCACGACCGTCGTGAGCTCGCGTTCGGCGCGATCACGCCGATAGCCCGCCTGTTCCCTATAGGGGTACTGGTTGGCCGGATTGCCGAAGCGGGATCCCTCGATGATCTCCAGCGGGATGTCGCTCGCGATCTGGTAGGGACTCTCCAGCGGTGCCCCGACCATCGGCAGCGGATTCTCCTCGCCCAGCTCCGCCACCGAGAAGGCCCGGCTTTCCACTCGCAGACTCATGCCGCGCGCTCCCTCATGCCGCTTCGGTGATCGCGCGAAGCTCTGTGACGCCGTCGTTCACGCGCGAGAACAGGGCGTCGTCGATCTCGATTCCGGCCTCGCGGAGTCCCAGCATCGCGGCGCCGACCACCCCGTCAACGACCGGAACCAGGACGGCGCCGCAGGCGGCATCCGCGAGGCTACCCTCGAAGATCTCCGGCGCCACTCGCATGCCCGCGGCCAGGATGCTGCCGCCGAGCACGATCGGGCCGCCGTCGTCTGGACCGCGAGTGGCGGCGAGCAGCTGCGCGAGGGCGTCGGCCGCGGCGGCGAGGATGTCGCGGGCCACCGGATCCTCCGCCGCGCCGAAGGCGAGGGGTGCGAGCCGCGCGAGGTCGACCGGGCGCAGCGCGTAGAGCTCCTCCATGAGTCGGATGAGAGCAAACGGCCGCCCGCGCAGGACGCTGACCGCGGGTTCGATCGCGAAGGAGGCGAGCACGCGCGCCGTGAGCACGGTCGCGGGGCCGAGCCCGTCGAGGTCGGCGACGACCGCTCGCGCCACGCGCTGCCCGATCCAGAATCCGGAGCCGTCGTCGCCCAGCAGCCAGCCGGTGCCGCCCCGGGTGAAGTCGAGCCTTCCCTCGGCGATCCGACCAGCGACCGCACCGGTGCCCGCGATCAGCGCCGAGCCCTCGCTCGCGATCGTTCCGGAGAAATAGGTGCCGAGGAGGTCGGGCTGCAGGATGGGCGCAGCCGCGAAGCCGAGCGCCGAGAGCCGCTCGCTCAGGCGCTCGGTGAAGGGTGCGGAGGTGGAGCCGGCGAGGGAGATGACGGCGAAGGAGCCCGGACCGGGCGCGGGTTGCCCACCGAGAGCGCCCTCCGCGGCGAGCGCGAGTTGGTCCACGGCGTGATCGATTCCGGCGGCCGTGGGGTTGCCCGTGCCCGCCCGCCCGTAGCCCAGGCAGCGCCCCGTGGCGTCGAGCGTGACCGCCCGCGTCGACGTGCCACCGGCATCCATCGCAAGAATCGTGGGCATCGTTACCTGTTCGAAATAGCTGGCGCTTGAAGCACGCTGTAGTGTAAGAATGATTTTCACGGAACTCCAAAGGCGGAGAAAGGGATTCTCACAATGACGTCAATCCAGGACACGGTGACGGAAGGTAACGCTGCCGGCGTTTCCAACCGCATCCAGTCTCGGCTACCCGAGATGTCGGGCGTCATGTCGAAAATCGCGCACTACCTGCTGGAGCATCCGCAGGCCCCGCTCAAGCTCTCGATCGGCCAACTCGCCGAGGGCGCCGGCACCTCCGCGGCCACGGTCACGCGCTTCTGCCGCATGCTCGGCTATGCCGGTTACGCCCCGTTCCGCGTGAGCATCGCCACCGAGTTCGGCCGCAGCACGGCCCGCGACTCCTGGAAAACCGACATCGGTCGAGCCTTCGGTCCGGATGACCCTCCCGCAGACGTTCTCAGCACTCTCGTCAACGCGCACTCGCGAACGCTGCGCGAAACGGCCGCGGCCCTCGACCTGCCGATGCTGAAGACCCTGTCCAAACGCATCGCGGCGAGTCACCACGTCGACATCTACGGCGTCGGTGGCAGCGCAATGCTCGCCGACGAGATGCAGGCGCGCCTCTACCGCATCGGCATCAACACCCACGTCTGGTCCGAGGTACACGCCGGGCTCACGAGCGCGGCGATCCAGAACCGGCACGGTGTCGCGATCGGCATCTCGAACACCGGCCGCACCGAAGAGACCATCCAGATGCTCACCGAGGCCGGTCGCGCGGGCGCACTCACCGTCGCCGTCACCAACAACCCCACCTCGCCCATGGCCGAGGCCGCAGACATGAGCATCGTCACCTCGGTGTACGAGCGCTTCCTGCAGCCCGACGACCTCTCGGCCAAGCACGCGCAACTGCTCGTGCTCGACCTCCTCTACCTGCTCGTCGCGCAGGAGAACTTCGCGCGATCGACCGACAACCTCGCCGCGTCAGCACTCGCCGTCTCCACGCACCGGCGGCCCAGTCGCTCCTCGGGGGCGACCAGGCACGACAGGGATTCTCATCAGTCAACGGAAAGCATTTAGGAGCACCAGTGTCAGAACCATCGGCCCAGTCGGCCTTGATCCGCGACTACACCGAGGGCGTGTTGTCGCGGCTGAACGAACTGGCAGCCCAGGCCGAGGCGGGCGCATTCGATGCCGCCATCGACATCCTCGTCACCTCGATCGAACGCGGGGGCGTCATCCAGGCTTTCGGCACCGGGCACAGCGAGGCCTTCGCGATGGAGATCGCCGGTCGCGCGGGCGGCCTCATTCCCACCAACAAGATCGCGCTGCGCGACGTGGTGCTGCGCGGCAGCCTCGAACTCGATGCGCTGAGCGGCGGCTCGCTCGAGCGCAACCCCGACATCGCCGACGAGCTCTACGAACTCACCACGGTCGGTGCGGATGACGCCTTCATCATCGCCTCGAATTCGGGCGTCAACGGGTCGATCGTGGGTCTCGCGCTGGCCGCCAAGCAGCACGGACATCCGGTGATCGCCGTCACGAGCCTCGACCACACCATGAAGGTCGAGCCGAAGCACGCGAGCGGCAAACGGCTGAGGGATGTCGCGGATGTCGTGCTCGACAACCTTGCGCCCTTCGGCGACGCGACTCAGGAGCTCTCGAGCGGCGTGCCGGTCGGGGCGGTGTCCTCGATCACGGCCGCGTACATCGCGCAGGTGCTCACGATCGGCACCGCGCACCGCATCGCGGCGACGGGCAAGACTCCCCCGCTCTACATCTCGGCCAACATCCCCGGCGGTGACGAACACAACCGCGCTCTCGAGGCTCAGTACGAGGGCAAGATCAGCCGCAGCGCCTAGGCCCACGACTCAACAAACGCACCACAACACAACAATGCAGTTCAGGTATCCAAGAGAAATGGAAGGCAGCACAACTCATGTCCATTAAAGAAACCTCTCTTCAGCGGCGCGACTTCCTTCGCGGCGCTCTCGTCACGGCACTGGTCATTCCCGCCGGCGGAATCCTCGCGTCGTGTGCGGGATCGGGTTCCGGAGGCACCACCACGACGGGCGGCAAGGTCACGGCCAAGAACCCCTTCGGCGTTGCAGCGGACTCCACGATCGACGCGGTCATCTTCAAGGGTGGCTACGGCATCGACTACGCGGACTTCGCGGGCAAGCAGGTCGAGTCCGAGCTGAAGGACCTGAAGGTCAAGGCCAAGGTCACGGCGCAGACCAACATCGCCCAGACGCTGCAGCCGCGATTCGTCGCAGGCAACCCGCCGGACGTGATCGACAACAGCGGTGCGAACCTCATCGGCATCAACACCATCCGCGAGCAGCTCGAAGACCTCACCTCGTTCCTCGACACGAAGAACTACGAGGGCAAGGTCATCAAGGACACCCTGTTCGGCGGCGTCGTCGCACCGGGAACCTTCGACGGCAAGTTCGTTCAGCTCAACTACGTGCTGACCGTCTATGCCCTCTGGTACTCGGCGTCGCTGTTCGAGGAGAACGGCTGGACCGTGCCGAAGACCTACGCCGAGATGCTCGACCTGGGCGCCAAGGCGAAGGCCAAGGGCAAGTTCCTCCTCGGCTGGGGCAAGGAGGCCGCGACCTATTACCAGACCATGGCCATCGGATCGGCGATCAAGGAGGGTGGCGACGACGTGCGCCTCGCTCTCGAGAACCTGAAGCCGGGCTGCTGGTCGCTTGGTCCGGTGCAGGATGTCTTCAACGGCCTCAAGAAGATCATCGACGCCGGCTACGTGAAGCCCGGTGGCGCTGGAACGCAGTTCACGGCGGCACAGGCCCAGTGGAGCAACGACCAGGACTTCATCCTCTACCCGTCCGGCGGATGGATCGAGAACGAGATGAAGAAGAACACCAAGGACGGCTTCAAGATGACCGGCGCTCCGGAGCCGACCGTCACGAGCAGTTCGAAGCTCCCCTGGGAGGCGCTGCACTCGACCGCGGGTGAGGGCTACATCGTCCCGTCCAAGGCCAAGAACGTCGCCGGTGGCAAGGAGTTCCTGCGCGCCATGCTCTCGCACGACGCTGCGGTGAACTTCGCGAAGACCACGTTCTCCTCGACGATCGTGAAGGACACGGTTCCGGCCGACGGATTCGGTTCGACCGCGCTCGTCTCGCAGGTCAAGATGCTGGGAGATGCTGGCGACAACGTCTTCTCCTGGAACTTCGTCGACCTGTACGGTATGAACGTGGACCAGCTCGTGGTGTGGAACACCTTCCTCCAGGGCGGCTCCGACGTGAAGACCCTCACGGCCGGACTGCAGGCCATCACTGACAAGGTCGCCAACGACGCCTCAGTGAAGAAGGTCACGGTCAAGTGACCGTCAATGCTCCCATTGCACAACCGGGCGGCGGTAGAAGTACCGCCGCCCGGCGGTGGAGCCGTAAAGACCTGACCTTCGACAAGATCAGCTTCATGCTGGTCTTCCTGGTCGTTCCGGTCGTGTGCTACATCATCTTCGTCGTCTCGCCCTTCCTACAGGCGGCCTATTACTCGCTGACCGACTGGTCGGGCTTCACATCGACCATGAACTTCATCGGCGTCTCCAACTACGTCAAGCTCTTCCAGGATGCGACGTTCATGAAGGCGGTCGGCAACAGCGTGACGCTGGCGATCGTGCTCCCCCTCGTCACTCTCGTCATTGCCCTCATCTTCGCAACCCTCGTGACCATCGGAGGTCCAGCGCAGGGCGCCATCCGTGGGCTGCGATACTCCAGCTTCTATCGCGTCATCTCCTTCTTCCCCTACGTCATTCCGGCGATCGTGATCGGCCTCATCTGGGCCCAGGTGTATGACCCGAACAACGGCATCCTCAACGGCTTCCTCACCCTCATCGGGCTCGAGAACTTCAAGTCCTTCGCCTGGCTCGGCACCCTGGGGGTGGCGATGCCCGCGGTGATGTTCGTCATCGTCTGGGGCCTCATCGGCTTCTATATGGTGCTGTTCATCGCCGCGATCAAGGGCGTTCCCGCCGAGGTCTACGAGGCGGCAAGGATCGACGGTGCCGGCCGGCTGCGCACGGCGCTCACCATCACCATCCCGCTCATCCGCGACAACATCCAGACCGCGTACATCTATATGGGCATCCTCGCGCTCGACGCGTTCGTCTATATGGCGGCGATGGAGTCCGGCGGCGGACCATCCAACTCGACACTCGTGATGTCGCAACAGCTCTTCACCACGGCCTTCACCAAGGGCCAGTTCGGTTACGCCTGTGCCATGGGCGTGCTGCTCGCGGTGATCACACTCGTGTTCGCGGCAATCGTATTTCTGGTGAGCAAGCTCACCGGCGGAAACAATGACGTGGCGGAATGACAACCAGACCTCTCACAACAGAAGCCATCGTGACCCGCGGCGGCGGCACGGCGATCGCTCCGGGCCGCAAGAGCAAGGCGACCGCGGGAGACCGTGTCGTCGGCGGAGCGTCACACTTCGTGCTGACCCTGTGGTCACTCATCGTCATCCTGCCGATGCTCTGGGTGCTGCTCTCCTCGTTCAAGACGACGAAGGAGATCTACCACTCGCCCTTCTCGCTGCCCGCGGTGTGGAACTTTGACAACTACGTGAGCGCGTGGACGACATCCGGCATCGGTAACTTCTTCGTCAACACGATCGTGGTCGTCTTCGGTGCGCTCATCCTGACGATGCTGTTCGGGTCGATGTCGGCCTACGTGCTCGCACGATTCCAGTTTCCGGGCAGCAGGGCGCTCTACTACCTGATGCTCGCGGGCTTGACCTTCCCGATCTTCCTCGCGATCGTTCCGCTGTTCTTCGTGCTGCAGGGACTCGGGCTGCTGAACACGCTGCCCGGGCTCATCATCACCTACGCGGCCTTCGCCTTCCCGTTCACAGTGTTCTTCCTCGTGTCATTCTTCAAGTCGCTGTCGCACTCGATCGCCGAGGCGGCCGCGATTGACGGAGCCGGCGAGTGGCGCACCTTCTTCCAGGTGATGCTGCCGATGGCGAGGCCGGGGCTCGCAACGGTCGCGATCCTCAACTTCGTCGGACTGTGGAACCAGTTTCTGCTGCCGATCGCGCTGAACACCGACCCGCAGAAGTATGTGCTGACCCAGGGCATGGCCCAGTTCGCCGCGCAGGCGGGGTACTCGGTCGACGCGGGCGCGCTGTTCGCGGCCGTCGTCATCACGGTCATCCCGGTGCTGATCGTCTACCTGATCTTCCAGCGCCAGCTGCAGGGCTCGGTCTCCCAGGGCACGAACAAGTAGCCCGGCCGCCCTGCCGGCGGCGGTCGCGAGATGCCAGTTGTGGGGGTTATCCGTCGCGGATGACCCCCGCAACTGGCATCTCGCAGCCGGAAGTCGGTCGGCTGGGGATAATTTGCGCTGGCCAGCTGAGAGATCGGGATGCTGGCTGGGTGCATGCACCGAAACGACTTCCGCCCGAGCTGGCCGGGAGACCGTTCACCCTGCAGGATGCGCGCGCGTGGGGTCACCCGGGAGCGCACCCGATCGAGCGATCTCGACCGGCCCTTTCGCGGCATCCGTGCCCCGCGGGCTGCCGATCGGTCGTTGCTCCAACTGTGTCAGGCGTATGCGGCGGGCAGGCCGGACGGTCAGCACTTCAGTCACGCCACCGCGGCGCAGCTCCTGGGGCTCCCGCTCCCGCGGCGGCTCCAGGGTTCTGCGCTGATCCATGTCACGTCGGAACTGCCGCACCGCGCCCCACGAGCACGCGGCGTCGTCGGTCATCATGCTGAACCGAACCGTGTGCGGTGTGACCGTCGCGGGTCTGCGAGTCACCTCCGCTGTTCAGACCTGGTGCGACCTCGCGACAGTGCTTTCGGTGCGAGAGCTCGTCGTCGTCGGGGACGCTCTGGTCCGTCGGAAGCAGCCGCTCGCGACCCTCGCCGAACTACGACAGGCAGTCGAAGGATGGGGTGGGCGGCGAGGTGCGCGCAAGCTCAGAGAGGCACTCGGCGCGGTGCGATCCGACGTGGATTCGCCGAAGGAGACCGAGGTGCGACTGATCATCGTGGAAGCGGGACTGCCGGAGCCGCACGTGAACGCCACGATCAGGAACGCACGCGGCGAGTTCATGGCGCTTGGTGACCTGGTCTATCCGAGGCACCGCATCCTCATCGAGTACGACGGTGCGCACCACTTCGCCGGCGATGAGCAGTTCTACAAAGACATCGATCGGCTCGATTCCGTGATGGAAGAGAAATGGCGAGTGGTTCGGCTGAACAAGACGCATCTCCGGCGCCCCGAGGTCATCGTCACGCGGGTCCGCACGGCGCTCCTCGCCGCAGGCTGGCGCCCCGACATCCGCAAATAGTGCCGCGAGATGCCAGTTGTGGGGGCTATCCGCGGCGAAGGACCCCCACAAGTGGCATCTCGCGGGACGCGGCGGGGGCGGCCGGCTAGCGGCGGACGGCGCCCAGGCGCGGGAGGCGCGGGACGTTGGCCTCGGCCCCGGCATCCGGCGGCACGATGATCTCTTGCGCCGCAGCGACACGGATGCCCTCGGCCAGCACCACAAGATCGGCCAGCGGGTCGACGGTGCGTTTGATCACCGCGAGCGCGATCGGTCCGAGCTCGTGGTGCTGCGCGGAGGAGGTGATCCGCCCGACGACCGTGTCGTCATCGGCGCCAGTTGCCTTCGACAAGCTCAGGGAACGATCGGTCGCTGAACCTGTCGAAGCGCCACCGGGCAGCACGACCTCGTCGCCGTGGGACGGGAGCACGGCATCCGAACCGTCGAGGTGCAGCATCACGAGGCGGCGCGGCGGGTGCCCGAGGTTGTGCACCTTGGCCACCGTCTCCTGTCCGCGATAGCAGCCCTTGTTCAGGTGCACCGCGGTGCGCAGCCAGTCGAGCTCGTGCGGGATGCTGCGTTCGTCGACCTCGGCGGTGAAGCGGGGGCGCCAGGCTGCGATGCGCAGGGCCTCCAGCGCGAGGAGACCGGCGACGGGGTGCGCGGTGGCCGCGGCCTGGCTTTCGCGACCCACGAGCACCTCGCGATACGGGAAATCGGCCGAGGGATGCTCGGCGGCGACCGCGTACTGATGGCCGCCCGCTGTGACGCTCGGCCACGGGTCGCGCCAGACGAGCGGCACGTCATTCGGGGCCGCGACGGGGAGTTCGAGTTCGCCGAGCGTGCCGATGGTTGCGTACTCCGCAGTGCGATCGGCGAGTTCCACGCGCAGCATGAAGCGCATGCTGTTCAGCCAGGCGAGCAGTGCCTCGGCGTCTTCACGCTCGACGAGCAGCCACAGCGTCTCGCCGTCATCCACGAGACGGATGCCGTGCTCGACTCGGCCCTGAGGATCGAGGATGAGCGTCTCACTCGACTCCCCCGGCGCGAGCCGCGCGATGCTCTGGCTGCTGATCGAGTCGAGCCAGCTCAGGCGGTCCGGTCCGGTGATGCTGAGCACGGAGCGGTGCGAGAGGTCCACGATCGCCTCGCCCGCGGCGAGCGCGCGCTGTTCTGCAACCGGGTTTCCGTAGTGGAGGGCGACGCCGGCATCCGCGTCGCTCCCCTCGACGGCGCCGGGAAGTGACAGGAAGGCGCTGCGGGACTCAGTCGATGAGCTGTCAATCGACACGGGCGAGCCGTCCAGACGCGTGCGTCGCGAGCGACTGGCCGAGAGCAGCGATGTCCCAGGCCCACAGCAGGTGGCCTTCGACGAGGCCGTACATGCGGGTGGATGCGGTGTGCTCCTTGGCGTTGACGGAGCGGAGCACCGCATCCGTCGACAGGTCAATGCGTGCGCCCTGCACCTGGCCGACATAGAGTTCGCTGACGCCGCCCGGATGCAGTATCGACGCCTCGACGTCAAACCCACCCGCCGCGTTGCGCAGCGTTTCGACGGATGCCGCGGTGCCGAAGGGCCTGACGCCGACGCCCGGCAGCATTCCCGGCCCTGGGTCGGCCTCGGTGGCAGCGCGACTCAGCCGCCAATAGCCCGTCTCGGTGGCGAGTGGCGTGAGCTCGTCATTAAGTAGCCAGGTGTAGGAGGTGTAGTTGAGGTGCGGCAGTCCGTCGTGGCTGAAGCTCAGACGCTGGCCGAACTCGTGATTGCGAACGTGGTCGCCGATCGCGTAGTTGACCACGCCGCTGCCCTCCCAGACCCCGAGCAGCCAGGAGAGCGGCACAAGCTCGGAGGGAATGCTGTCGTCGAGTTCAATCATGAGAGCGCCGAGAGGCGGCGGAAGATTAGCTCTGGCCCCGGAAGAGGTTGTAGACGACGACCACCGAAACGTATCCGATAGCGAGCGTGGCCAGAACCAGCAGGCCTACGAAGAAGAGTTCCAGGGCGAGGTACATGAGTCGATTCTATGCCCGCCGCAGCCAACACACTCGGATCAGCGCCCCGGCAGACTGCTGAGTGACTGCGAACGGCGCGCCAGGAGATCGGCGTAGGTGCCGTCGCGCTCCGCCCACCGCAGCGCGAGGGCAGCCTTGACAACGATCTCGTTCGGAGTCGGGCTCTCGACGAGATGTTCAATGACCTCGTCGAGGAAGCTCTCCAGCGGCAACGCGGCAGGGTTGACTTTCTCCTGGCCCGCCGTGGCGACGGCGGGGGGAACGAGTTCCGTGACGTCCACACCGGTGCCGACCAGCTGCGCGCGCAGCGACTCCGTGTAGGCGTGCACTCCCGCCTTCGAGGCACCATAGCTGGCCATGAGCGGGAATGGGAGAAACCCGATGCCGGAGCTCACCGTGATGATATTGCCGCTCCCGCGCGAGATCAGGTGCGGGATGAAGGCATCGAGTACCCGGATGGTGCCGAGCAGGTTGACCGCAATCGTGGTCTCCGCCTGCATGCCGTGAGCCGGGTCGCGCAGGTCCTCGATCAACATGACGCCCGACATCGTCACCACGACATCGAGGTCTGGATGATCGGCGAGCACCCGGTCGCGGGCGATCTGGATGGATGCCGGGTCGGTGACATCGATCTGAACCGTTTCGAGGTCGTCGACCCTGTCGGTGTTGCGGCCTCCCACGATCACGGTGCTGCCGGCGGCAGCCAAGCGTCGTGCGAGCCCCCGGCCGATCCCGGAGGTGCCGCCGACGATCAGAACGGTGCGATGGGTGATGTCCATTTCCTACTTCTTTCGATCCGTTTATCGGTACCTCCGAATAGTCGCGCCGAACTGCCCGACCAGGAAGGTCCCCGCTGTTCCGGGGAGTGGCAGGGCCTCTCTCGCGCCCCGCATGCGGATAGCGTGAGTGCTATGGATGACGGGGCACCGGGGAACCGGCTCGGCGAGTACCTGCGCGCTCGGCGCGCGCTCGTCACGCCGGAAGATCTGGGCATCCCGGCTGGCGCCCACCGTCGGGTCCCCGGACTGCGACGTGAAGAAGTTGCGCTCCTGGCCGGCATCAGCGCCGACTACTACCTCCGACTCGAACGCGGGCGCGACAAGAATCCGTCGCTACAGGTGCTCGAAGCTCTGGCGCGCGTGTTGCACCTGGACGAGGTCGAATCCGCGTATCTGCTTGGTCTCGGCGGTCCGCAACCGCACGTCCGGCGGCGTCGGCGCGCCACTCGGGTGCCGGCCCGGCTGCATCGCCTGCTCGCCGCGCTCGAGCTGCCGGCGTTCATCGAGGACCAGTTCTTCGATGTACTCGCCTCCAACGCGCAGGCGATCGCCTTCTCGCCTCGTCTCGCGCCCGGATACAACCGGCTGCGGTCCCTGATGCTGGATGCGGAGGAGCGCGAGTTCCACGAGGACTGGGAGTCGGCCGTGGCCCAGTTCATCGCGGTGTTCCGCAGCACGATCGGCGATAACACCGACGATGCGCGCGCTGTGGAATTGGTTGGGGAACTCTCGCTGTCGAGCGCGCGATTCCGGTCTCTCTGGGCACGGCACGACGTTCGGCAGTTCGCTGGCGGCACGATGACCGTCCACCATCCGGTGGTGGGCACAGTGACCCTGCACCGCGAGAAACTTCCCGTGGATGACCTCATCCTGGTCATCTACTACCCCGCAGAGAACGGCGACGCAGATAAGCTTCGGCTCCTCGCCGCCATGGCAGCCACGGCGAATGAGCCCGCGACGCCCCAGAACTAACCGCTCAGGCGAGCGAGAGGGGCACGAGGATCACAGTCGCGGCCGCGAGGACGACCACTGAGCCGACCAAGCTCGCGGTCATCCGGTTGACGAGGCCCTCCTTCTGCACGGCAGCGAGCTGCACGCAGAAGGTGAGGAAGATCGCTCCGGCGAGCACCATCGGCAGCCAGGTGAGGTACTCGCCCGGACGAGAGAAGAGGCCGACGAGAAGTGCGCCGACGGCCGTGAGCAGCCAGACGGGGATCACGGTCAGTCGCCAGCGCACGACTCCATCTTGCACCACGCCACGCGCGATTGCCTGAGACGCCGCCGCACCAATGGTGCCGCGCCGATCGTGGCTTAGTCGACCAGCGCGTATCGCTTCGCGGCGAGCGCGCGACCGTGCTCGGCCGCGAGTTGCTCGGCCGCAACCTTGATCTGGGCGGCCTGCTCGGTGAACTGGTCCATGGCGGGGTTCACACCGACGAGCGTGAACGGGCGCCGCACGACGAGCAAATCCGCACCCCAGACCTCGCCGATGACGCGGCTGAGCCACGGCGTGGAGTGATCCCAGCCCTCCTTGGGCGTGCCGACGTCGTAGTTGCCTCCGAGAACCGTGGCGAGCACGACCGGCTTGCCCTTGAGCGCCCCACCGGCGATACGCGAGTCGGTGTAGGTGACGTCGTACCAGGTCTTCACGTGCGCTGCGACTCCCCAGTTGTAGAGCGGGATCGCGAGCAGCAGCGCATCCGCGTTGATCAGTTCGTCGGCGAGTTCCGTGGCCAGAGCGAGGGCGTCGCGCTGGGCTGGAGTGCGGTCATCCTCTGCGACGAATCCACCGGTCACAGCGTCACGCCACAGGGTGGCCGGCAGCGGCTCGCTGCCAAGATCGCGACGGGTCACGACGGAGTCGGGATGTTCGGCGGACCACTCGGCTTCGACCAGATCGGCCAGGGCACGGCTCTGGGACGTGGCGGGCATGATGCTGGCATCGAGGCGGAACAAAGACATGAAGCTCTCCAATACGGATTGACTATGAAAAACAAAGTGACTCGGAAAACAATAGCACTCACAAAACCGAGTCGCGCGCCGGGCCTTGAGATCAATTCCGGCGCGTGCCGCGCGGACTCGCCCTAGTAGACTTCAGCTCTGGCGTTTGGAGGCCTCTGTGGCGCAGCTGCTGATCCTGACACCCGCAGTCGACAACGACGTTCTGCCGGCGCTCTCACTGCTCAGTCATCGCGTGCGCCAAATTCCGGCCGAACCGGCGTCTCTCGTCAATGCTCCGAGCTGCGACCTGATTCTGGTGGATGCGCGCACCGACCTCGCGAGCGCCAAGTCCCTCTGCAAGATCCTCACCACCACGGGCATCGCCGTTCCGCTGCTGCTCGTGCTCACGGAGGGCGGCTTGTCCGGGGTGAGCGCGGAGTGGGGGGTCGACGACGTGGTGCTCGAGACCGCCGGTCCGGCCGAGGTGGACGCGCGCATACGCCTTGCTACCACCCGCCAGGCCATCGACGAGGTCAGCAACAAGATCAGCGCCTCGGGCGTGGTCATCGACGAGGCCAGCTACTCCGCGAAGGTGCAGGGTCGACCGCTCGATCTCACCTTCAAGGAATTCGAGCTGCTGCGCTTTCTCGCCCTGCACCCCTCGCGCGTGTTCACCAGGGAGCAGCTGCTGAGCGAGGTCTGGGGCTACGACTACTTCGGCGGCACGCGCACCGTCGACGTTCACGTTCGAAGGCTTCGGGCCAAGCTCGGCGAACTGGAATCGCTCATCGGCACCGTGCGCAACGTCGGCTACCGCTTCAACGTGTATGAGGATGAAAATGACAGAACCGAGCAGCCCGTCAGGCCCTAGCTTCACCCCCGGTATGCGCGAGTTCCTGAGCGCACTGATCGCCCGGGCAACGCTCGCCGACCGGCAGCCGCCCTTCTCCGACCAGTCCATCATCGACCTCGAGAGCGGGGCGAGGCAGCTCGTCGTTCTCGCCGCGCGCGAGAAGCCGGCGGCCGCCGCGATCGTGCTGTTCGCGACCGACAGCTTCGACGCCGAGTTCGTCGTCGACCCGCTCGAGCGCCACCACGGGCTTGGCAATCGCATGATGATCGAGATGCTGCGCGAGGCACACGGCACCGTGCGCATCTGGGCCCATGGCGACCATCCGGATGCGCGAGCGCTCGCGAGGCGGTACGACTTCGAGGCGGCCCGCGAACTGCTGCAGTTGCGGGCGAAGGTCTCCGGCGAACCGATCCCCGAAGGCGCCCCGGTGCGCGTCGATAGCTTCCGGGTCGGCGTCGACGACGCCGAGTGGCTGAGGGTGAACGCCCTGGCCTTCGCGACGCATCCGGAGCAGGGCTCGCTCACCCAGGCCGACCTTGAGGCACGGATTGCGGAGGACTGGTTCGAGGCCGACGACTTCCTCGTTGCTCGGGATGACGACGGGGCGATGATGGGGTTCTGCTGGCTCAAGGTGGAGCGGGCTTCAACGGGCTCAGCCACCGAAGCGGGCTCAGCCACCGAGGCTGCTGCAGTTCCCGAGCTGGGCGAATTCTACGCGGTGGGAGTGCATCCGAAGCATCAGGGGCTCGGGCTCGGACGTTCGCTCGTGCAGGCCGGACTGAACCGGCTGGCGGACCTCGGCATCCGCACCGCCAACCTCTACGTCGATGCCGACAATGTTGCCGCCGTGAAGCTCTACCGCTCGTTCGGCTTCGCCGATCACTCGATCGACATCCAATACGAGCTGAAGCGGCGTTAAGCGCGCGTTCACTGGGCACTCACCTTCGCGAGCGACGGGGTGCAATGATGAACGGATGGAGAGCGAAACCTACCTGACGGAAGCAGGCCTCGCCACCGACAGCCTCGATGACGACTACGACTCGGGATGGGTGGACGACGGCACGCTGCCGCCCGAGCGCTATCTCGACCGCGAACTGAGCTGGCTCGCCTTCAACACCCGCGTGCTCGAACTCGCGGAAGACCCCGCGACGCCGCTGCTTGAGAGAGCCAACTTCCTCGCCATCTTTGCGAGCAACCTCGACGAGTTCTTCATGGTGCGCGTCGCGGGCCTCAAGCGCCGCATCCTCACCGGTCTCTCGGTACCGACCAATGTGGGGCGGCCGGCGACGAGCGTGCTCGCCGACATCCAGGAGCGCGCACAGGAGCTACAGCAGCGGCACGCGGCGGTATTCCGCGACCAGGTGAAGCCCGAACTCGACGCGGCGGGCATCCACATCGAGAGCTGGACCGACCTCGACGCCGACGACCGCTCGCGCATCGACGAGATCTTCGCGCAGCAGATCTTCCCCGTGCTCATGCCGCTCGCCGTCGACCCCGCGCATCCGTTCCCCTACATCTCGGGCCTCTCGCTCAACCTCTCCATCCGGGTGCGCAACCCGAAGACGCGCAAGCAGGAGTTCGCGCGGCTCAAGGTGCCACCGATGCTGCCGCGCTTCGTGCAGTTGCCGGATGACGAAAGCGGCCACCTGCGCTTCATTCCGCTCGAAGACCTCATCTCCAATCACCTCGGCGACCTGTTCCCCGGCATGGAGATCCTCGAGCACCACGAGTTCCGGGTGACCCGCAACGAGGACGTGCAGATCGACGAGGACGAGTCGGAGAACCTCATCCAGAGCCTCGAGCGCGAGCTGCTGCGCCGCCGCTTCGGCCCGCCGATCCGCCTCGAAATCACCGACGACATGGATGACGTGACCCTCGGCCTCCTCGTGCGGGAGCTCGAGATCACCGAGCAGGAGGTCTACCGGCTGCCCGCACCGCTCGACCTCGGCGGGCTGTTCGAGGTGACCAGGATCGACCGGCCCGAGCTCAAGTATCTGCCGCACGTTCCCACCACGAGCGTCAACCTGATGCCGGCCGAGCCCACCGACGTGCCGGATGTCTTCGCCTCGATCAGCAAGCGCGACATTCTCGTGCACCACCCTTACGAGTCCTTCGCCACGAGCGTGCAGGCGTTCCTCGAGCAGGCGGCGGTCGACCCGGCGGTGCTCGCCATCAAGATGACGCTCTATCGCACGAGCGGCGATAGCCCCATCGTTGAGGCGCTCATCAACGCGGCGGAAAACGGCAAGGCCGTGCTCGCGCTCGTGGAGATCAAGGCGCGATTCGACGAGACCGCGAACATCAACTGGGCCAGAAAGCTCGAGAAGGCCGGGGTGCACGTCGTCTACGGCATGGTGGGCCTCAAGACGCACTGCAAGCTTGCCCTCGCGGTGCGGCAGGAAGAAGGCGTGCTGCGGCACTACAGCCACATCGGCACCGGAAACTACAACCCGAAGACCTCCCGCATCTACGAAGACCTGGGCCTGCTGACCACGGATGCCCAGGTCGGCAAAGACCTGACCCGCCTGTTCAACGAGTTGTCGGGCTACGCGATCGAGAAGAAGTTCAAGCGCCTTCTGGTCGCTCCGCTGCACCTGCGCAAGGGGCTGCTGAAGCGCATCGCTGCAGAGACGGCCAACGCCGAGAACGGACTGCCGAGCGCCATCCGCATCAAGGTCAACTCGATCGTGGACGAAGCGATTACCGACGCGCTCTACCGGGCGAGCAATGCCGGCGTTCCGATCGAACTGGTCGTCCGCGGTATCTGCGGGCTGAGGCCCGGTATCCCCGGGCTGAGCGAGAACATTCGGGTTCGGTCGATTCTCGGTCGATACCTCGAGCACTCGCGCATCTTCTCGTTCCTCAACAACGGTGACCCGCAGGTCTACATCGGCAGCGCCGACCTCATGCACCGCAACCTCGACCGCCGGGTCGAGGTGCTCGTGCGACTCGTCGATCCCGATCACCTGCGCGAGATCGACGAGCTGTTCGACCTCGCGATGTCGGACGAGACCTCGTCGTGGACGCTCGAGTCCGACGGCGCCTGGACGCGCCATCATCTCGCCGATGACGGAACACCCCTGCAGGACATGCAGAATGTTGTGATGCGCCACATCTCCCAGCGGAAGCGCACCGGAGTCCTCCGGTGACCATCGTCATACCCTCCGTCGTACTCGCAGCGGGCGCCGTGTGTTGGCGCATGCACAAGGGAACCGTTCAGGTGCTGCTCGTGCACCGCGACGAACGCGCAGACGTGTCGCTGCCGAAGGGCAAGGTCGACCCGGGCGAGACGCCACCGCAGACCGCGGTGCGCGAGATTCTGGAAGAGACGGGGCTCGCAATCACCCTCGGGGCGCCACTCGGCACGACCGAGTACACCCTGGCTGGCGGCCGCGAGAAGCTCGTGTACTACTGGAGCGCCGAGGTCGACGATGCGGCGATCGCGGCATCCACCTTCTCCCCCAATAAGGAGATCGCCTCGCTCGAGTGGCTGCCCATCGCGGCCGCCCGCGAAGCCATGACGTACGAGCGCGACCGGGATGTGCTCGACCGCTTCAGCGCGAGGGTCGAGGCCGGGCAGGCCCGCACCTTCGCGATCATCGCCCTCCGCCACGGCAAGGCCGTGCCGCCAGCGAGTTGGGACGGCCCGGATGCAACGCGGCCGCTGCTGCACCGCGGCACCGAGCAGGCCGCGAGTGTTGCACCCGCGATCGCGGCGTGGAAGCCCGAGAAGCTCGTGAGCAGCCCCGCCCTGCGCTGCGTCGCCACGATCGAGCCGGTTGCCGTCATCACCGGCCTCGAGGTGAAACCTTCGCCCGGCATCAGCCAGGATGCCTACGAAGACGGCACCGCGACGGTCAAGAAGGTCGTCGGCAAGCGCCTCGAGAAGCAGCAGACCGTCGTGCTGTGCAGCCACGGTCCGGTGCTTCCCGACATCATCGGCGCCGTTGCGCGCGCGACCCACACCGAGGTGAACGCCGCGCTGCGCCGCGCCGCGATGCTGTCGACCGGGCACTTCACGGTGCTGCACATCTCGGTCGAGCATCCGAAGTCCGGGATCGTGGCGATCGAGACGCACGGGCCGCTCGTCGACTGAATTCTCGTTCCCTGAGCCTGTCGAAGGGAAGACCAGCCCCCCACGCTCGCTGAGCCTGTCGAAGGGCCCAGCAAACCCGCCACTCTCGCTGATCGAGGAGCCACCCATGCCGAACGCCCCCGTCGAGATCCCGGCGCTCCCCGTCGTCGTGCCGCTTGCCGTGCTGATCTTCGCCGCACTGCTGTGGCGGCTGCGACGTCGTGGTGCCGTCAACATCGCCCGGGCGGTCGTCGTCGGGATCCTGTGCGTGTACGGGGCGGGCGTGATCGGCAACACGCTTCTGCCGATCTTCATCGGCGCCGCGAGCTCGGGCCTGCCGTGGTGGTCGAGCATCAATCTCCGGCTCCTCGAGAACACCGATGCGGCCGACATGCTGCAGAACATCGCCGTGTTCGCGCCGCTCGGCATCCTGCTGCCCCTGGCGACGCGCATCCGCTCGTTGGGCGGCGTCGTGCTCGCGGGTTTTCTGATCAGCCTCGCCATGGAGCTGCTTCAGTTCGTGAACGCCGTGGCGGCGAACGGCGGCCACATCGCCGATGTCAACGATCTGCTGGCGAACACCGTCGGCGCGCCCCTCGGTTTCGGTCTCTACCGGGCGGCGCTACTCCTCCCCGCCGCACGCCGATGGGCGCACGCCGCAACCTGGCCCACCGCGGCACCGCGAACCGACCACGAGACGGTATCCCCGCGCTAGCCCCGTCGGCTCGCGATTGTTCGGGAGGGTGAAGGGTCAGGCGTCTCGGGCCTGGGCGATGCGCACGGTGTTGCCGGAGGGGTCGCGGAACGCGCAGTCGCGCTGCCCCCAGCCCTGGTCGATCGGCTCCTGCAGAACCTCAGCTCCGGATGCGCGCACCTTCTCGAAGAGGCCGTCGAGGTCGTCGGTCGCGAACACGAGGAACGGCAGCGAGCCCTTCACCAGCAACTCCTGCAGGGCGTCTCCCTCGGCCTGGGAGCGGCCGGCGTGCGGCACGGAGAGCACATAATAGGGCCCGGGCTGCCCCGGCGTGCCGACGCTGAGCCAGCGGTATTCGCCGTTCGAGACATCGTTGAGCACCTCGAGGCCAAGAGCGTCGCGGTAGAAGCCGAGGGACTCATCCACGTCGTTGACGGTGATGTTGCATGCTTGCAGTGAGAGTGTCATGCGGGCAACGCTACGCGGCGGATGCGGGCGCCGCTTCTCGAATACTGCTCTCCTGACGAGCGCCCTGCTTCACCTCGCGGTGCCTGCTCGGCCGGGTGACCGCCTTCGCGACGCAGGCCGGAACCGCTGCCATCGCACCGTGCTCGCGAGCGCGATAGGCGCTCGGAGTCTGGCCGACGAGTTCGGTGAAGCGCGAGCTGAACGACCCGAGCGAGGTACAGCCGACGGCCATGCAGGCATCGGTGACGCTCGACCCCGAGCGCAGCAGCGCCATGGCGCGCTCGATGCGGCGCGTCATGAGGTAGCCGTAGGGCGTCTCGCCGTAGGCAACCTTGAACTGCCGCGAGAAGTGCGCGGGCGACATGAGGGCGTGAGCCGCCATCGTCGGCACGTCGATCGGCCGCGCGTAGTCGCGATCGATCAGGTCGCGCGCACGCCGCAGCTGCACGAGGTTCGCGAGATCCTGCGGAGTCATGGGAGGCAGGCTAGCATCCGTCGGTCAGGCTTTCACGGCCTTCACAATCGCCCCGTGCATCTGCTCGGCCACCTCGTGGGTGAGTTGCACCGACACGTCAGTGAATCCGGCCGCGGCGAGTTCGGCCTCGTACTCCGCGATCGAGAGCGCTCCGGCGATGCAACCGACGTACGACCCTCGCTCTGCACGCTGCTGCTGCGACAGGTGATTCTCGGCCACGACATCCGAAATGCCGATGCGGCCACCGGGCTTCAGCACCCGGAACATCTCACGGATGACGGCCGGCTTGTCGGCCGAGAGGTTGATCACGCAGTTGGAGATGATCACATCGACGGATGCCGCACCCAGCGGCACGTCTTCGATCTCACCCTTGATGAACTCGACGTTCGTCGCGCCCGCCTTCGCCGCGTTGGCGCGAGCCAGCTCAAGCATCTCGTCGGTCATGTCGAGGCCGTAGGCGAAGCCGCTGGGCCCGACCCTGCGGGCGGAGAGCAGCACATCGATGCCACCGCCCGAGCCCAGGTCGAGCACCGTTTCGCCCTCACGCAGTTCGGCGACCGCTGTCGGATTGCCGCAGCCGAGGCTCGCGAGCACCGCATCCTCGGGAAGCACGTCCGTCTCGGTCGCACCGTAGAGGGCTGAACCGAAGACGTCGGTCTGTTCAAGCGCGGCGGGAGTGCAGGATCCGCCGCCGCAACAGTCTGCATTGGCAGCGACCGGCGCTGACACGTCTGTAATGGTCAACGCCGCGCGGGCATAGCGATCGCGGACCTGCTCGCGGATAACGGAACGTTCGGTCATGCTGTTCTCCTCATGGGGTGGGCAGGATGTCGGCGAGCAGCTGCTCGACGCGCCTCTTAATGTCGTCGCGAATCGGCCTGACGGCGTCGATGCCCTGACCGGCCGGGTCGTCGAGTTCCCAGTCTTCGTAGCGCTTGCCGGGGAAGACCGGGCAGGTGTCGCCGCAGCCCATGGTGATGACGACATCCGAAGCTCGCACGGACTCCGTCGTGAGAATTCTGGGCCGGTTGCCCGCAATGTCGATGCCCTCTTCGGCCATCGCGGCCACCGCAACCTGATTGATCTGGTCTGCGGGCTCGGACCCCGCGGAGAGCACCTCGACTCGATCGCCAGCGAGAGCGCGGAGGTAACCCGCAGCCATCTGCGATCGCCCGGCGTTGTGAACACAGACGAAGAGCACCGTCGGCTTCTCGGGCATCAGCTCCACTTTCAGGTCGACGTAGACATAGACGGATGTCTATATGTGTAGTATTGGCCAAGGCATCGACGGTTGTCAATGTCTGCAAATTTGAGAGGGTGCCGGGATGCCAACCATGGAACTGTTGCCCATCCTCGATGCGACGGCCTGCTGCTCGCCGCTGACCGCGGAGACCCTCGACGCCGACGCCGCGGAGGCTCTGGCGCGCACGCTCAAGGCCCTGAGCGACCCCACGCGACTTCGTTTGGTCTCCATGGTCGCCGCCCACGAGGGCCAGGAGGCCTGCGTCTGCGACCTGGTCGAACCGCTCGGGCTCTCCCAACCGACGGTGTCACATCACCTGAAAGTTCTCGTGGATGCCGGGTTCCTGACCCGCGAGAAGCGCGGCGTCTGGGCGTACTACAGCCTCGTTCCCGGCGCGCTGCGCTCGGTCTCGGAGTTCTTCGCCGCCGTCTGAGCACCCCGTTCCCTGAGCCTGTCGAAGCGACACTGCTCACAGCCCGTCGACAGGCTCAGGGAACGCAGGCGGCTCAGGGAACGCAGGCTGTACCTTCGCACGTCGTTTACCTGCCGTTCACCGGCCGGGGCGATCGTAGTTAACCAAGGTCCGTATGGTCACAGTCGGGTCGGCACCGACCCGCAACTGCAATCAACCTTCCGAAAGGTACAACTGTGAATCTCAAGCGACGTGCACTTACACGCGCAGGCAGCATCGCTGCCATTGCTCTCGCAGGCACCATGATCCTGTCTTCCTGTGCGGCGAACGAGGCACCCGCTGCAGGAGAGACGCCGGCGGCGTCGAAGCTCTCCGGCACGCTGAACGGTATCGGCTCCTCCGCGCAGGGTGCGGCGGAGATCGCCTGGGGCACCGACTTCCAGAAGGCCAACCCCGACGTCACCGTCAACTACGACCCGCAGGGTTCCGGCGCCGGCCGCACGAGCTTCATCTCGGGCGCCGCAACGTTCGCAGGCTCGGATGCGGCGCTCAAGGACTCCGAATTGGCCACGGCATCCCCGAACTGCGCCCCGAACACGAAGGCGATCGACCTGCCCGTGTACATCTCCCCGATCGCCATCGCGTACAACGTCGATGGCCTGAAGGACCTGAAGCTCGACGCCGCGACCATAGCGGGCATCTTCAAGGGCACAATCACCACCTGGGACGACGCGGCGATCAAGAGCCAGAACTCGGGCGCGACCCTGCCCTCCGCTCCGATCACCGTCGTGCACCGCTCCGATGACTCCGGTACCACGCAGAACTTCACCGAGTACCTGAGCGCCAACGCTCCGACGGTGTGGGACAAGCCCGCTGCGCAGACCTACCCCTACACGGTGGGCGACGCGGCCAAGGGAACCTCCGGTGTTGCCGACGCGGTCAAGAACGCGAAGAACAGCATCACCTACATCGATGAGTCGGGTGCGGCCGGACTCGGCATCGCCCAGCTCAAGGTCGGCAGCGACTACGTGAAGATCAACGCGGCGGGCGCCGCGGATGTCGTGGCCAAGTCCCCCGTCGCCGACGGCCGTGCAGCCGGCGACCTCGCCATCGCGATCGATCGCAAGATCACGGACGCGAACGCCTGGCCGATGGTGCTCGTGAGCTACCTCATCGTGTGCCAGGACTACGCGGACGCCGACAAGGCAGCACTCGTGAAGGCATACGCCGGATACATCGCGAGCGACGCCGGCCAGCAGAGCGCCGCGAAGAACGCCGGCTCTGCCCCGCTGTCGAAGGAACTCGCCGCGAAGGTCACGAAGGTGGTCGAGAGCATCAAGTAGTACACCGCACCAACGGTCTGGGCTGCGCTGCGAGAGCGGCGCAGCCCAGACCGGCGCAATGAGCACGAATCCATGACACAGCCAGCAGGAAGACAGGGATGACCACAGCAGCAGGCGAGATCACGGCCAGAAAGCGGCTGGGCGACCGAGTCTTCTCCACGAGCACGATCGTCGCCGGCTCGGTCATCCTCGCGGTGCTCGCCGCGGTGGCGATCTTCCTTGTCGCGCAGAGCATCCCGGCTCTCATCGCGAAGCCGGGCAGCCTGCCGAACGCGGCACCGAACTTCTGGGTCTACGTCTGGCCGCTCGTCTTCGGAACCGTCTGGGCCGCCGCCATCGCCCTGATCATCGCGACCCCGGTCTCCATCGGAGTAGCCCTCTTCATCTCTCACTACGCGCCGCGCCGCATCGCCCAGCTCCTCGGCTACATCATCGACCTGCTCGCGGCCGTGCCATCCGTGGTGTTCGGCCTGTGGGGCATCCAGGTGCTGGCGCCCGCGGTGCAGCCGTTCTACGCCTGGCTGAACGAGCACGCTGCGTGGATTCCCTTCTTCGGCGGGGATGTCTCGGGCACGGGGCGCACCATCCTGACGGTGGCGATCGTGCTCGCCGTCATGGTGCTGCCGATCATGACGGCGGTCTGCCGCGAGGTCTTCCTGCAGACGCCGAAGCTGCACGAGGAGGCCGCGCTCGCGCTCGGCGCCACGAGGTGGGAGATGATCCGCGTGGCCGTGTTGCCGTTCGGACGTCCCGGCATCATCTCGGCGGCGATGCTCGGGCTCGGCCGCGCGCTCGGCGAGACCATGGCCGTCGCAATGGTGCTATCACCCGCAGCGGTGGTCTCGTTCCTGCTGCTCACCTCGCAGAACCCCAACACCATCGCCGCGAACATCGCCCTGCAGTTCGCAGAGGCCTCAGGGGTCGGCGTGAACACCCTCATCGCGTCCGGACTCGTGCTCTTCGTCATCACCTTCATCGTCAACGCGATCGCGCGCTACGCGGTCAACCGCCGCAAGGCATTCTCGGGAGCCAACTGATGACCGTCACCGCCGGCCCGATCGCCAACTCCCTCACCGCCGGCAGACTGCCGCGAGGTGCGGTCTGGATGCTGCTGCTGGGCAGCTGGATTCTGCTCGGCCTGGTCTTCCTGCTGATTCAGCTCGGCGGCGGCACGAAAGAGTTCAACCTGATCGGCGCGCTGTTTCTCGGAACCGTGCTCTTCGACATCCTGATCTACGTGGTCTCGCTGCTCATCGAGGGCGCCCGCAAGGCGATCGACCGGCTCGTGACCTCGCTCGTCGCAACGGCGTTCATCGTCGCCGTGCTGCCGCTCGTGTCGCTCATTTACACGGTCGCGCTCAAGGGCCTGCCGCGCATGATCCTGCCGTCGTTCTTCACCGAGTCGATGCGCAACGTGCTCGGCCCAGGCGGCGGCGCACTGCACGCGGTGGTCGGAACGATCGAGGTCACCGCCTTCGCCACCCTGATCTCGGTGCCCATCGGGCTGCTCACGGCCATCTACCTGGTGGAATACGGCAGCGGCATACTCGCTCGCACCATCACCTTCCTCGTCGACGTGATGACCGGCATTCCCTCGATCGTCGCGGGCCTGTTCGCCTTCGCGCTCTTCGCTCTGCTCACCGGCAACCCCGGCTTCCGTTCGGGATTCAGCGGCTCGGTCGCCCTCTCCGTGCTCATGATCCCGGTGGTGGTGCGCTCGTCGGAGGAGATGCTGAAGCTCGTGCCGAACGAGCTGCGGGAGGCCTCATACGCGCTCGGCGTTCCCAAGTGGCTCACCATCCTGAAGATCGTCATTCCCACCTCGCTTGCCGGCATCACCACGGGCATCACGCTCGCCATCGCGAGGGTGATCGGCGAGACGGCCCCGCTGCTCATCGTGTCCGGATACACCGCGAGCATGAACTACAACCTCTTCGACGACCGGATGATGACCCTGCCGGTCTTCTCCTACCTGCAGTACGCGATGCAGTCTCCGAACGCCTCCGATTCGCTCGACCGCGCGTGGGCGGCGGCGCTCACGCTTATTCTCATCGTGATGGCACTCAACCTGATCGCGCGGCTCGTCGCGCGAATCTTCTCCCCCAAGCTCGGCCGATAGGACCCCATGTCAAAGCGCATCGAAGTCAACGACCTCAACGTCTACTACGGCAAGTTCAAGGCCGTCGAAGACGTGACCCTCACGATCGAACCCCGCACCGTCACCGCCTTCATCGGCCCGAGCGGATGCGGCAAGTCCACCTTCCTGCGCACGCTCAACCGCATGCACGAGGTGATCCCCGGCGCGCGCGTCGAGGGCGAGGTGCTCATCGACGGCAACAACCTCTACGGGCCGGGCGTGGATCCGGTGCTGGTGCGGCGCCAGGTGGGCATGGTGTTCCAGCGGCCGAACCCGTTCCCCACGATGTCGATCCGCGACAACGTGCTCGCCGGCGTCAAGCTCAACAACAGACGGATGTCGAAGACGGACTCCGACGACCTGGTCGAGAGTGCGCTCAAGGGCGCCAACCTCTGGAACGAGGTCAAGGACCGGCTGGCCCTGCCCGGCTCCGGACTCTCCGGCGGCCAGCAGCAGCGCCTCTGCATCGCGCGCGCGATCGCCGTGCAGCCCGATGTCGTGCTGATGGACGAACCGTGCTCCGCACTCGACCCGATCTCCACCCTCGCGATCGAGGACCTCATCGAGGAGCTCAAGCAGGAGTACACGATCGTGATCGTGACCCACAACATGCAGCAGGCGTCGCGGGTCTCCGACCGCACCGCGTTCTTCAACATCGCGGGCACCGGCAAGCCGGGCAAGCTCATCGAGTACGACGACACCACCACGATGTTCTCGAACCCGAGCGTGCAGGCGACCGAGGACTACGTCTCCGGCAAGTTCGGATAATCGTTCCCTGAGCCTGTCGAAGGGCTATGGCAAGTCAGGGCCCTTCGACACGCTCAGGGGCCGAGCCACCCTTCGACAAGCAGCGGCCGCGATCTCAGGCGGTGGGGATGGCGACGATCGGCTTCGTGGTGGGCTGCGCGGAGCCGCCAGCGGGCTCCACGGTGACGCCCACGGTGTCGCCGCCCGACATCGTGCCGTCGAGCACGTGCCACGTCGTTCCGCTGGCTGACGGCTCGAACGTGCCCGCCGGCTTCGCGCCAGCAGTGTCGATGTACCAGAGCTGATACGTCTTGTCGGCGGGCAGGGCGGGCAGTTCATCGAGCACCACGGCGGAGCGTCGCAGCTGCAGCGACCAGATGAGTGTCGCCTGCCCGCCGCCAGCCACCGTACCCTGCGCGCGCTGCACGTCGTTCGCCGCGGAGAGCTCCACGAGGCTCGCGGCCTGCGCCTGCAGCGCCGGGTTGCCCGCCGGCCGCTCGGTGAGCTGACCGACGAAGGTTCCACCGACGAAGAGCAACACCGCTGCCGCGGCAGCCGTGAGAATCGTGACGGGCCGCGTGAACCAGCGGGCGCGCGCCTTCTGCTCGGCGCGCGCCTCTAGTGGCGCAGCATCCGTGAGCGGTGCAGCATCCTCGAGCCGCTGCGGCTGCTCGACCGGTGAGGCCTGGGGCGGCGGAGCGCTCGCACCCTGCGAAAGCTGCGACACCGCATCCGGCTGCAGCTGCGGGGTGCTGCGAATCGCAGCCATGAGCTTGTTCTTCAGCTCGGGCGAGGGCTGCACGGGCTCGGTCGCGAGGCCGAGTCGCACGGCCGTGTCAGACAGCGAAGCGGTCTCCGCCCTGGCCTCCTCCGAGCCCTCGGCGTAGGCCTCGAACTCTGCGGCCTCTTCGGGCGTGAGGGAGTTCAGGGCGTAGGCACCGCTCAACAGGTGCTTCTCGTCGTGATCGCTCATGATGCCACCCCCAATTCATCCCGCAGTCGGATCATCCCGTCTCGAAGTCGAGTCTTGACCGTTCCGAGAGGGATCTGAAGCTTTTCTGCCACCTCGCTGTGGCTGTATCCGCCGTAGTAGGCGAGGGTGACGGCCTGACGCTGAAGTTCTGTGAGCTGCTGCATCGCCTTTTTCACCCTTTCGTTCTCGATCGTGATCTCTACTGTTTCGGCCACGTTGTCGTAGTCGTTCTCGTAATCGCGGATGCCGATCCGCACATCCCTGTCGCGACCGGCCTGCGAAGACCGGATGCGGTCCACCGCGCGTCGATGCGCCATGGTGAAGATCCAGGTTGTCGCCCCGCCCTTGCTCGGTTCGTAACGCGGAGCGTTCTGCCAGATCTCCAGGAAGATCTCCTGGGTCACCTCTTCGGACTGCGCGTGATCGACGAGAAGTCGGCGCACGAGGCCGAGCACGCGAGGAGCCAGCGCGTCGTACAGCGCGCCGAAGGCGGCCTCGTCGCCGGTGGCTATGCGCGCGAGCAGTTCCTCGTTGGAGCCCGACTGACCCCGGGACTCAACGTCCTCGTCACGGTCGGTCTCTCTGGGCACAAGCACAAGCATGTCAAAAAATCCGCTCAATGACATGCCGGGGTGAGTGCTGGGAGTGCTTCACGCCGGTCATGAAAGGAATTCGTGACCGTGGCCGTCGCGGATTGGTGCGGCGCGAAACTTCCAGCTTCCGCGAGTGCGGACGGCGTGCGGCAGGAAGGTGCACACGGCGAGGAGTTAGTGCCGGACCGCAGAACGCCTCTCGGCGCGAGGCCGCTCGAAGCGGCGAATAATGGAGCCCGGGGTTACTGCGGCCCGACGGGTGGCCCCGGAGGGCCGCGAACCATTGTAGACCAGCGGCGCCCGATGCGCCTGGGTGAGGGGCTGGTCAGTCGAGCGAGCCCGACCGCCACAGTCGCGCGCAGGCCGTGAATTCGGCGGCCGTCTGCGACAGGCGCAGCGCCCTGGTGGTGAGCTCGGTCGCCCGCTCGGGGAAGGTCGACTCGACGTCATCCGCAAGACTCGTGTTTCCCGCAGAGATCAGGCGGCAGAATGCGGCGGCGCGCTCGAGAGCCACGGCGAAGTCGCCCTCGAACAGTCCGCGCAGGATCTGGTCTGCGAGCGCCATGATCTCGTCGGGGCCGGTCGGAACCGTCGCGCCCGCGACGACGGGGTCGATCGTGGTCGCGGCATCACTGCCCCGTTGGAAGAGGAAGCTGATCGTATCCGGGTCCTGGCGGATGAGCGTGCGCAGCAGGTAGATGCGCCAGAGCGCTCCGGGGAGGCTGCGCGGCCCCGACTGCGCCCACAGCTCCGCGATCGCGTCGATCCCGTGTTCGTCGGCGAAGGTGACCAGGCGATCGACCACGGCGGGGTCGCGGCTGTCCTGCACGCGACCGAGCAGCGCCTGCGCGGTGTCGTGCGCGACGCGACTCGTGTGCGCCGGGTCCTCGCCGCCCTCGAGCGACTCGAACTTGGCACCGGAGAACTGCGTGGGCTTATGGAACTGGTCTGACATCCGCTTAACCCTATGCGGTTCGTTGCGCCGGCGCCCGCTATCCGAACGTGAACGAGTAGGCCTGGATGCCGCTGCCGAGCGACACCTGCAGCGTTCCCTTATCGAGCGTGTCGGTCTTCAGCAGCCGGTATGACTTCGGCGTGCCCGAGACCTGAATCGTCGACGACGTGCCGTTCACTTCGACCGTCACGGTGCCCTTACCGGCGAGCACCATGCGCACCTCGGATGCCGAGTAGTTCAGCTTGATCGAGGCCCGCGAGGCGGTGGGCTCGATGTACTGGCCGTCGAGCTTCCATGCCCCCTTCAGCGCGAAGCTGTTGGCCGCGAGGCGTGCGGGATAGGAAAACGAGGTGGTCTTCGAGGAGTACTTCTCGTCGCCGCCGAAGTTCACCACCTTGTTGGGGCTCAGGTAGGTCTCCTCGGTCGTGTTCGCCTTCGGGGTGGAGTCTGCCACCTCGGTCACAGCCGGCAGTTGGCTACCCGGGCGCGCATCCGTCAGCAGCTCACGAATGAGGCTCTCGGTGTTGGCGTAGTTGCCCTCGCCGAACTGCACGTTGCGCACGGTGCCGGATGCGTCGATCAGGTAGTGAGCTGGCCAGTAGCGATTGCGATAGTTGGTCCAGGTCGCGAGGTTGTTGTCGAGCGCGACCGGGTACTTGATGCCCAGTGCCGCGGCCCCGGCCTTGACGTTCGCCGGCACCTTTTCGAACGAGTACTCGGGAGAGTGCACCCCGATCACCGTGAGTCCGGCGGCCTTATAGGCCTTGTCCCAGGCGACCACGTGGGGCACCGAGCGCTGGCAGTTGATGCACGAATATGCCCAGAAGTCCACCAGCACGACCCTGCCCCTGAGGCTGTCTAGGGAAATCGCTGCGTTGTTCGGGGTGTTGAACCACTGCTGGATGCCGGTGATGTCTGGCGCGGTGCCGCAGCTCTCCAGCGTGGTCGCGTTGTTGTGGCACTTGTCGAGGTTCTTGTTCTGGTCGTTGACGAGGCCGCCGAGAGCGAGCTTGTCCTGCACCTGCGAGGAGTTGCCGATCGTGTCCTGCAGCACGCTCGTGTAATCGGGGATCACCCTCTGCAGCAGCTGGGGAACGTTGAAGACGAGCCCGACGGCGAGCGCGATCATGACTATGCCGCCGGTCATCCGGATACCGCGCTGGTGCTTGCGGAAGCTCTTCACGCGCTTGGCGACTCCGCGCCCGGCGAGCGCGAAGACCAGCAGAGGCAGCGCCGCACCGACCGCGAAGGTGAGGGTGAGCACGATCGTCTCGACGCCGATCTTGCCGGTCGAGCCGGCCACGGTGATGGCGGCGAGCACGGGCCCGGCACAGGGAACGTAGACGGCACCGAGCGCGATCCCCAGCACGAAACCGCCGCGCTCGGTGCCCACGCTGCGCTGGGGAATCCAGGAGAACGGCTTCTCGAGCAGGCTCTCGAAGCGCGGGAAGATCAGTCCGACTCCGACGAGCACGAGCACCACGAGCCCGGCCCAGCGGATGAAGTCCTGCGGCAGGTGCAGCACCGCGAGCAGCAGCGAACCGATGAGCGTGAACAGGCTGAAGCTCACCACCAGGCCAAGGATGACGAGGTACGGCCGCCAGCGCGACACCGGCTTCTCCACGCCGTCGGCCTGGGTTCCAGCGCTCTGCACGCCGCCGGAGAAGAAGATGACGGGCAGCACCGGCAGGATGCAGGGCGAGATCCCCGTGATGAGCCCACCGACAAATCCGATGAGGGCAAGAGTGAGCATGGTGGCCTCCGGGCTGCCGTGGTGTGAAATGCCGCGAACCGAATGTTCCGACTGAGCATCTTCGGAACCCGACCCGCTTCGGCTTGGGTTCGAGCACACATTCGCCACGGAGAGGCGGTTTCGCACAAATTTCGCCGAGCCTCCAAACCGGAACCGCGACGGCACCGAAGCCCCTCTGACAGCCGCACAACAGCGCGGTTGAGGGGCCGCTCATCCGGCCACACACCAAGGAGAATCTTCATGCGAGTCATCAACCGCAGCGCCTTTGCCGCTGTCACCCTCGCCGCAGTGGCCGTCTTCGGTCTCGCGGCATGTTCGAGCCCGGCCTCTTCATCGACGAAGAACAAGCCGAAGTCGTCCAGCTCATCCAGCTCATCCGCGATGGCCGCCGACCCTGCTGCCGACCTCGTGGGCAGCGGATGCGCCGGCTACGCATCCGCAAACCCCGACGGCGGCGGCTCGATCAAGGGCATGAGCCAGGACCTCGTCGCCCAGGCGGCATCGAACAACCCGCTGCTCACGACGCTGGTCGCCGCGGTCTCGGGCAAGCTCAACCCCGACGTCAACCTGGTCAGCACACTGAACGGCTCGGAATTCACCGTCTTCGCGCCGGTGGACAGCGCCTTCGCCAAGCTTGACCCGGCGACCGTCGACTCCCTCAAGGACCCGGCCAACGCGGCGACGCTGACGAGCATCCTCACCTATCACGTCGTTCCCGGCCAGATCGCGCCCGACGCGATCGACGGAACCCAGACCACGGTCAACGGCGCCACGGTCAACGTGACCGGCAGCGGCGACAACATCAAGGTCAACGACGCGAACGTCATCTGCGGCGGCGTGCACACCGCAAACGCGACCGTGTACCTCATCGACTCGGTGCTGATGCCGCCGGCCAAGAAGTAACGATCCGGTGATGGCGGCTGCCCGATTTCGGGGCAGCCGCCTTCTCCTTTTTCCGGAGTTTCGCGCGCGCGGCGCGCAACTGTACGTTGCCTGAACACTTTATGCAAGGCCCCCCAAAGGAGGGCCAATTAGCGCTAGCGTTTACGGCGGGGATAACCCCACGAGAAGGAGAAGCTCATCATGAATATCTTGCTCATTGTCGTAATCGTTATCGCGATCGTTCTGGCAATCATCAGCGGCCTTGGCTCGGCGCTGAACTGGCTGCTGTGGGTCGCCATCGTGCTGGCAGTCATTGCGGTTATCGTCTGGCTGATCCGGCTCATCTCCGGCCGTCGAGTCTGACCGCCGGCACACTACCACTGGACTCGGTGGGACGCATTCGCGTCCCGCCGAGTTCTTTGCGTTGGGGGCGCATCTCGCGATTCCGCGCACGGCGCCCAGCACGCTACATTTAATGCGCGGGCCTCTAGCTCAGTTGGTAGAGCATCGGACTTTTAATCCGCGGGTCGCGGGTTCGAGCCCCGCGGGGCCCACCCAGCATCCTGTAACGGCGCGGTGCAGCCGCTCGACCGCCAAGAGGCGTTGACTGTGGGGATGGACTCACTACCGCTCTGGCTGTTGGCCGTGATCTTCGTGGTGGCGGCGGCCGTGATCTGGTTCGCCGGCATCCAACTCTCGAAAACGACCGACGTTCTCGACTCCCGGCTGCACCTGGGCAGTGCGCTCGGCGGACTCATCGTGCTCGCCGTCGCGACCAATCTGCCCGAGATCGCGATCACCGTGAGCGCTGCGGCGTCGGGCTCGATCGACGTCGCTGCGGGCAACATCCTCGGTGGAATTGCCCTGCAGACCGTGGTGATCGCGATCATCGACGCGTTCGGCAAGCGTGGCAAGGATGTGAAACCGATCACCTATCGTGCGGCATCCCTCACGCTGGTGCTCGAAGCGGTGGTCGTCATCGCCGTGCTCGCGGTCGTGATCGCCGGCAGCCAACTCCCGTCCGGCCTGCTCTTCGCCCGCCTGACGCCGGATGTCGTGCTCATCGCCGCGATCTGGATCGTCGGTCTCTTTCTCGTGCGGCACGCCTCGAAGGGGTTACCGTGGCACGAGGACGGGGCTGCACCGGACACTGTTGCTCAGCATCCGGACCCAGACAAGGACGATGGTGACACAACCACGAAGATGAGCACCGCGAAGGCGGCCGCCATCTTCACCATCTCCGCCGTCGCGACGCTCGTTGCGGGTGTTGTGCTCGAACAATCCGGCGAAGTGGCTTCCAGCCAACTCGGTCTCTCAGGAGTGCTCTTCGGCGCCACCATTCTCGCCCTCGCGACGAGCCTGCCGGAGATCTCCACGGGTCTTCAGGCGGTCAGGCAGGGCAACGACAACCTCGCCGTGAGTGACATCTTCGGCGGCAACGCGTTCCTGCCGGTGCTGTTCCTCGTCGCGACCGTGATCGGTGGCAAGGCGGTACTGCCCCAGGCGAACGCGAGCGACATCTATCTCACCGCGCTCGCCGCGCTCCTCACCGTCGTCTACGTCGTCGGACTCATCTTCCGGCCGAAACGTCACGTCTGGGGCATGGGCATCGACTCGCTGGTCGTGATCGTGCTCTATCTGCTTGGCACCGCCGGCCTCGTGGCGATCACCGTGGCGTGACCCCACGACCGGCCGAACGTGCCGCGCGCACGTCGAGGCTCGCGTCCCGCCGCGATAGCGTTGCTCGGCAGGAGGTGCCATGACTGTGCCGATCGTCGCCGTGTTGATCGTTGCCGTGCTCGCAGTGCTCGCGATCGCCGGGGCGACCACCCTCGGCCGCCGCTGGGGCGTTGCGACGCCGCTGCTGCTCGTGGCCCTCGGCATCGGTGTGAGTCTGCTCCCCTCCGTGCCCACCGTGGAGATCGAACCCGAGTGGATCCTGGCCGGGGTGCTCCCTCCCCTGCTGTATTCGGCATCCGTGTCGATGCCCGGCATGGACTTTCGCCGTGAGTTCACGGCGATCGCGGGCCTTTCGGTCGCGCTCGTCGTGCTGAGCGCTGTCATCCTCGGCCTGTTCTTCGCCTGGCTCATTCCCGACCTCGGTCTCGGTTGGGGCATCGCGCTCGGGGCGATCGTGAGTCCGACGGATGCGGTGGCCACCTCGATCGTGAAGCGCATCGGCGCCCCGCCCAGAGTCGTCGCCATGCTCGAGGGCGAGAGTCTGCTAAACGACGCGACCGCGCTCGTGCTCCTGCGGGCTGCAATCGCCGGGGCCGGAGCATCCGTCTCGCTGTGGAGCGTCGTGGGCGACTTCGCCTTCGCCGTGGTCATCGCCGTGGTCATCGGCCTCATCGTGGGCAGGCTCAACCTGCTGGTGCGCGCGCGAGTGAAAGACGCCACGGTCAATACGGTCATTTCGTTCACGGTGCCGTTCATCGCTTCCGTTCCTGCCGAGCTGCTCGGCGCATCCGGTCTCGTCGCGGCGGTCGTCGCCGGGCTCGTCACGGGGCGCGGAGCAATCCGCGTGCTCTCGCCGCAGCACCGGCTCTCGGACTCGCAGAATTGGAAGACCGTTGAACTCCTGCTCGAGGGGGCGATCTTCCTCACCATGGGGCTCGAACTGGCGGCGATCATCGGGGATGTGCAAGAGGATCACGCGGGCATCGGCGTCGCCATCGCGCTTGCCGCCGCGGCGCTCCTGCTCACGATCATCGTGCGGGCCGCGTATGTCGCGCCCCTTCTGGCCGGGCTGCAGCGCAACGCCAGGCGAAGGCTGCGCCGCAAGCCGCGCCTCGCGAGCATGCAGGAGCGAATCGAGAACCCGGATGCGGCCCTCGGCGGTTTCCCGGGCGGGCGCACCCCGCCGCAGGCCAGACTCGAACGCATCAGCGGAACCCTGCGCCGGATGCTCGCGGACATCGAGTACTTCGTCTCCCAGCCGCTCGGCTGGCGCGAGGGCAGCATCGTCGTGTGGGCCGGCATGCGAGGCGCCATCACCCTGGCCGCCGCGCAGACGCTCCCCGTCGAGGCGCACAGCCGCTCCCTCCTGGTGTTCATCGCCTTCCTCGTCGCCGCCGGGTCACTCCTGCTGCAGGGCGGCACGCTCGCGAGGGTCTACTCCTGGGTGCGGCCCGCGCCCGTCGATCCTGCGGTCGAGGGGCTCGAACGAGTGCGGCTGATGGCGCTGCTCGATCGCGCCGCCGAGGATGCACGCGCGGCCGACGCCGGCCGCGAGCGGAACGAGCCCGGTGACATCCGTTGGCCAGGTGAGGAGAGCAAGCGGCTGAGCCTCGCGATCATCGTGGCCCAGCGCACGGCACTGCTGAAGGCCAGGGATGACGGCGCGTTCAGCGCGGGCGCCCTCGGCGCGGCGCTTGCGGTGCTCGACGCGGACCAGCTGAGCCTCGAGCTGAAGGGCGCCCCGACCGATCTCGACGGCGAGGCCTGACCCGCCCGCCGGCCCTCATCTTCTTCATTTGGGACGCGACGCTCAGGCCGCGACGCGGATAATTGACGGATGGCAGAAGAGACGAGTCCCCTGATCTCCGTGGCCGAACTGGCCGAAATCCTCGAGAATCCCGGGCTGGTGCTGCTGGACGTGCGCTGGAGCCTCGGACAGACGGATGGCCGCGAGCGCTACCTTGAGGGCCACATTCCCGGGGCGCGCTTCGTCGATCTCGACCGTGAACTGGCCGCGGCACCCTCTGCGGCGCGGGGGCGGCATCCGCTACCCGATCGCGACAACTTTGAGCGCACCCTCCGCGGTCTCGGCGTGAACCAGGAAAGCACGATCGTCGTCTACGACCAGGCCGAGAGCTTCAGCGCGGCGCGGCTGTGGTGGCTGTTGCGCAGCGCGGGATTCGACGGCTCGGCCGGCTCGGCCGGCTCGGTGCGCGTGCTCGACGGCGGGCTGCGCGCCTGGGCGGAGGCGGGCCAGGAACTCTCCGTCGGCAACGCCCGCGTCGCCATGCCGGGCGACGTCGTGATCCAGTGGGGCGCGCTGCCGACCATAGACATCGACGAGGCCGCAGGATTCGCCGACGACGGCATCCTGCTCGATGCTCGCGCGGGCGAACGCTACCGCGGCGAGACCGAGCCAGTGGATCCGCGCGCGGGCCACATTCCTGGCGCACTGTCTGCGCCGACGAGCGAGAACGTCGATGCCACCGGCGCCTTCCTTCCGGCCGACGCTCTGCGTGCCCGATTCGGCGCGCTCGGCGTGGAGGACGCGACTCCCGTCGCGGTCTACTGCGGCTCGGGCATCACCGCGTCGCACGAGATTCTCGCGCTGGAGCTCGCCGGTCACAGCGCGGCGCTGTTCCCGGGCTCCTGGTCGCAGTGGTCGAGCGATGCGTCGCGGCCGGCCGCCACCGGTGCCACCCCCTGAGAATCGCTACTGCGCCGACTGACCGCCCGAGGCGAGGAACACCGCCTCGGTGCGGGATGCCGCACCCGTCTTACGCAGGATCGCCGAGACGTGCACGCTCGCGGTCTTCACGCTGATGAAGAGCCGTTCGGCAATCTGCCGATTGCTGAGTCCCTCACCGATCAGCGCGAGCACTTGACGCTCCCGCTCGGTGAGCCGCTGCCGCCCGTCTGACGGATGCCGGCCCACCATCGTGAGCCCGGCCCGGTTCTCGAGTTCCATGGTTCGATTCACGATGAGCTGTGCGCCGACCTCTGCCGCCCGGGATCGCGCGGCCTCGGCGCTCGCCTGCGCCGCGACCCGGTCTCCCCGAGCCATGAGCGCGGTCGCCCGCCGGAACTGCGCGTACGGCATCCACTGCACCGGAATCGTGGAGACTCTCGTCGCTTCGACGGCGACACGCCACAGTTCCGAATCGGAGCCGTCGCGGCCTGTTCCGCCGAGTTCCGCCTCGAACAGGGCGAGGTATGCCGGCGCGGTCGGCCACGAGGCCGAGAGTTCGAGCACACGCCGCAGCGCCGCCTCGGCATCGCTGAACGCCATCGCCTCGCCGTGGTCGTCGGTCGGCTTCGCACCCGCGAGAGTCAGCGCGGCCAGTGTGCGAGCGGCCACCACGAGCAACGGCAGATCGTACGGCGGGTAGGCGTGGTGATCCGGGTCCAACACGATCCGCGCCTCGTCCCAGGCACCCGGAGCATCGCCTCGTTCGAGCGCGATCTCCGCGGCGGCTCGCGCGATGCCGAGCCGCGACTGGGTGTCGATACGCATCTGAAGGCCCAGCCCGGCGCGCCATCCCTCGAGCAGTCGCGCGGCGAGATCAGGATCGCCGCCCCAGAGCGTCATGAGCAACCTGAGCCGCTGCAGATGGATGTTGAATCCGATCGGCGAATCCAGTTCCATCGCGCGGTCGAGCAGATCCGTCGCGCGCTGCACCTCTCCGAGCGCGAAGAGCGGTTCGATCACATTCGACATGAGCATCACGCCGGAGGTGCGCTCGACGCCGCGCTGCCTGGCGCGTTCGAGCCCGGTCTCGGCGAGCGCCACCGCATCGCCAAACCGCCCGAGCAACTGCATCGCGTCTGACTTGTTGACCCAGAAGCGCAGGCGGGCCGAGTCATTGCCGACGGCGAGCTCTCCCGCGAGTTCGAGGTCGGCCAGACCATGCTCGACATCACCGGAAGACACCCGTGAGATTCCGCGGATGTTCGCCGCCACCGACATCCGGTCCCTCGAGCCGACGCCCTGCGCCTCGGCGAACGCCTCGTCGGCCAGTTCGATGGCCCGGCCGAATTGGGCGGCCAGCATGTAGCGGCTGGCGAGTTCGCCCAGCACGTTCGCGCGCAACACGCTCGCCTCTTCGCCTCGAAGCAACTCGAGAGCCTGGCCGAGAAGCTCGATCGAGCCTTCTCTTCCCACGTTGGCGAGAAACGAGGCCTTGTTGCGCAGCATGAGCGCATACGGCTCCACGTCCGCCGGAGTCGACTCGGCGAGTGCGATGTCGATGATGGCGAGTGCCCGATCGCTTTCGCCCGTGTTCCGCAGGATGTATGCCGTGCGCGAGAGGAGTTCGACCCGACTGATGCCCGCGATGCTCTCCGCATCCGGAACCTGCTCCCACAGCTCGATGGCGCGCTCGCCCATGCGCGCAGCCGTCACGAAGGCAAACGTGCTGCGAGCCTGCGCCATGGCCTTCAGAGAGGCGGCGAAGGCGCGTGGAAGGTCGTGAGCAGCCATCCAGTGATAGGAGACCTCGCTTGCATCCGGCTCGCGCCCGGATGCCGCGCGCTCGAGCGCGAGCGCATAGTCCGAGTGGAATCGCACCCGCTCGCCAGGCAGCAACTCCTCGTGAATGGCCTCCCGCACGAGGGCGTGCCGAAAGCCGTAGTTCGTGCCGTCCACGACGAGCACGCTCGCCTCCACCGCCTCGCGGGCGGCCGCATCGATCTCGTCCGCCGTGCTCGCGGACACCGCGGTCAGCAGCGCGTGCTCCACGCGGTTGCCACCGGCCGCGAGGAGCCGCAACATCCGCTTGGTCGGGTCGCTCAGAGGCTCGTACCGTGCCAGCAGGATGCCGCGCAGGTTCGTCGGCACCAGGTCTTCCTCGCCGAAACAGTCGAGGCCCACGAGTTCCTCGACGAAGAAGGGCACGCCATCCGTGCGCTGAGCGATGATCGCCAACTCGCGGGCGCTCGGGCCCGACCCGGTCAGCGCCGTGACCAGCTGGCGCAATTGTCTGCGCCCGAGCCGCGACAGTTCCCGTCGTTCGACCCGCCGATTGCGATCCAGCTCGGGCAACCATCCGTGCAGCGGATGACCGCTTCGAACCTCATCGGATCGAAACGTGAAGACGAAGAGCATTCGCGCGCGCTCGAGAACCCGCACAAGAAAGCGCAGCAGGCCGACGGCGGCGGGGTCAGACCAGTGCAGGTCTTCGATGACGAGAACCAGCGGATGATCGACCGAGACGTTCTCGAACAGAGATGCCACCGCGTCGAAGAGCAGGTCGCGGCTGTTCTGGCCCACGGAGGCGGAAGGATTCGCGAGCTCCGGGAGAAGGACCCCGAGGGTGTCGTGGGCGGGTCCTGCTGCCGTGCTCACTGTCTGCTCACCGAATTCCCGAACGAGCGTACGCAAGGGCTCGACGATCGGTGCGTACGGCGGCGCGTCTCGGCCGAGATCAACCGACTGGCCTCGAAGCAGAATCGTGCCGGAAGGGAGTTCGGCGAGGAAATCGTCAATGACGCGAGACTTGCCGATTCCCGCTTCGCCGCTCAAGACGACGGTTCTGGTGCCGCCACCGATGGACTCCTGCAGGGCTTCGCGCAGCAGGGCCAATTCGCCCTCGCGCCCCACGATGAACGGACTGACAGCGGCGGGCCTCATGCCTTCATCGTGTCACCTGCCTCCCACATCCTGCAGTGTCTGCCCGGTGAGGCACTCGTCACCGTGCGGCGGGCTCCGGCCTCGACGCGGCCGTCCGCCGCAGACCCGGAAGCCTCTTCGTGCGGCGCGGAGGCTCGCTCGCCGCCGCGCGCTCGAGTGCGCGCCTTTTCCACTCGAGTTCCCGCGTCATCCGCTCTTCCCTGTCACGATTGAGCCACGTGAGTGAATACTCGGATATCTGCATGATGGTCGACCCCTTCGCTGTGCTTACCCCTCGAGAGTGCTCTCTAAGGTGGGGGTCGCTCATCGGGCAAAGTACCTATATATGCGAGGGTCGGCCAGCTTGCAGTAGCTGCCCGGCGGTGAGAACGTTAGGGCATGAACGAATTCGAGGCGACCGCCACCGTCCACTCCGTGTGGGGCGACGAATCCGAGGTGGTACAGCTCGCCCTCGACTGGGCGGCGAGGCGGGTCGTGCGGCACACCGACCCGATGTCGACGGCGCGACCCGCGTCAGAACTGGCGGCGGATGCGGGGGCCACGATCACCGCGGACGGCATAGGAGGCGAGGCGGCACTCCGCGTCTTCGACCGGGTGCTGGAGCCTGCCACCCGCTCGCAGGATGACCCGATGAACCTCGCCTACGTGCCGGCGGCGCCGACGCGCGCGGCGATCGCCTTTGACCTCGTCACGAGTTCGGCCAACATCTTCGGCGGCCTCTGGGAGGGCGGCGCAGGCGCGATCTTCGCCGAGAATGAGGCCCTCGCCTGGATCACCGGCATGCTCGGTTGGCCGAGCACCTCCGGTGGCACCTTCGTCTCCGGCGGCACCTCGGGCAATCACTCCGCGCTCATGACCGCCCGCGAGACCGCGAAGGCGAGGCGCGGGGGGCGACCAGCCGGAGGCTGGCAGCTCGCCTGCACCTCCACGGCGCACTCCTCGATCCAGAGCGCGGCGCGAGCTCTCGACGTGGACATCGTCACCGTTGCGGGAGACGAACGCGACCACCTCACGGGGGCCGCGTTGCGCGCGGTGCTGGCGGAGCATCCGGATGTCTTCGCCGTCGTCGCGTCCGCCGGCACGACCAACGAGGGGCTCGTCGACGATCTCGCTGATGTCGCGGACGTGTGCCAGGAATTCGGAGTGTGGCTGCACGTCGACGGCGCCTATGGCGGGGCCGGCCTCGCGGCCCCGTCGGTGCGCGGCATTTTCGCCGGCATCGAGCGCGCCGACAGCTTCATCGTCGACCCGCACAAGTGGCTGTTCGCGCCGTACGACTGCTGCGCGCTCGTCTACCGGGAGCCCGAGCTCGCCCGGGCGACGCACGCCCAGCACGCGAGCTACCTCGACCACGTCGACCGCGAGTCGTGGAACCCGAGCGAGCTCGCGCTGCACCTCTCCCGCCGAGCACGCGGGCTGCCGCTCTGGTTCAGCCTCGCCACGCACGGAACCGACCGCTACACCGAGGCCGTAGAGAAGTCGCTCGCGACCGCTCGCGAGGTGACCGAGGCCATCCGTTCGTTCGAGCACCTCGACCTCGTGGCCGAGCCGGAACTGACAGTGCTGCTGTTCGAGCGCCCCGGCTGGACCCCTGAGCAGTACGGCGAATGGTCACACCGGATGTCCGCCTCAGGCACCATATTCTGCGTACCGACCACCTGGCACGGCCGCACCGTGCTGCGCCTCGCCTTCGTGAACCCGGAGACGGAAGCCGCGCGGGTGATCGAGGTGCTCGAGACGCTGCGCTAGGCGCCTGCCCCGCCGTCGACCGGAATGATCGCGCCGGTCACCATCGAAGCCCGGTCACTCAACAGCCACGCGGCAACCTCGGCGACCTCGCGGGGCTCGGCCATCCGTCCGATCGGGATCGATGCGGTGATCTGCTCGACGATGCCCGGGGTCGCCGCCTCCCACCTGTCGATCATCTCCGTGGCGGTACCGCCCGGGGTGATACCGTTCACCCGGATACCCTCCCGTGCCCAGCTGACCGCTGCGGTTTCGGTAATGCTGTTGAGCGCGCGCTTCATGGCGCCATAGGCCGGAAGGGCGGGATTCGCGCGGCGGCTTCCGATGCTCGAGGTGTTGACGATCGCCCCGCCGCCGCTGCGCCGCATGAGCGCGGCTTCGGCATTCATGGCGGTCCAGTGCGAGCGGAAGTTCACGGCGAACTGCTCCTCGATGTCCTCGTCGCTGGTCGCGTCAAGCGGGCCAGGCTTCCGCTGAATGGCCGCACCGTTGTTGAAGGCTCCGTCGAGGCGACCATGCAATTCTTCGACCCGGTCGATGGCACTACGGATGCTGGCGCGGTCGGCAAGATCGAGAGCGATGGCATCCGCACTGCCCCCGTCGGCACGAATTTCCCCGACGATGCGATCGAGAGCCTCGGCACTGCGGGAGGCGAGCACTACCGCGGCGCCCTCCTCGGCGAAGAGGCGGGCGGCAGCGGCGCCGATGCCACGGCTGGCGCCGGTGATGACGATGACCTTGCCGGTGAGAAGGCCGATGGATGTGGTGTTCGTGTTGTGTGTCATGTCACCAGCGTCGTTCCCACTGGGCACGCAAGGCAGGCACAGTCAGTACTACGCTCCCCGCGCGCTGAGCGTGCAGACTTGACGCATGGACAAGCAGGAGCTCGGAGCCTTCCTCCGCAGCCGACGCGAGCGACTTCGCCCGGAGGACGTAGGCCTGACGTCCGGCTCGCGCAGGAGAACGCCCGGGCTCCGTCGCGAGGAGGTCGCGGTGCTCGCGCACATCTCCACGGAGTACTACGTGCGGCTCGAGCAGGGCTCCGCTCCGCGACCATCGGGAGAGGTGCTCGCAGGGCTGGCGGAAGCATTGCGACTGACTGACGCCGAGTCGGACCACCTGCACGTCCTGGCGGGAACGGCACCGAGCCGCACCGGTCTTCACAGCCGAGACGTGCGCCCCAGCATCCTTGCACTTCTCGAACGCCTGCCACAGACGGCGGCCGTTGTGGTCTCCGCCGCGTTCGAGGTGCTCGCCTGGAATGATCTCGCCTGCGCCCTCATGGAAGACTTCGGCGAGCTGGAGCCGAGGGACCGCAACTTCGCGCGGAAGGCGTTCCTCGGGGTGGAAGGCGGCCGCGGGCGACTGTATGGAGTCTCTGACGGAGCAGAGTTTCGGCAGCACGCCGTCATGGCCCTCCGCGCCACGGTCGCTCGCTATCCCTCGGACCCCGTCGTCACGGGCCTCGTCAAAGAACTACGCGAAGGCAGTGACGAGTTCGCCCGCCTCTGGGAGCGACACGACGTGCACGCCGCTCCAATCCTCACCAAGACGTTCCGGCATCCGAGCGTCGGTGAGATCACCGTCGACTGCGATTCACTGTCACTCGCCGACCGCGACCAGAGCCTCATCCTGTACACGGCACCGCCCGGATCCCGCGATGCCGAGGCCCTCGCTCTTCTCAACGTGCTGGGGACCGAGAGCATCGGGAGCGGCCGCGGCGGTCGCTGAACTCGTCGAAGCGCCCTTCGACAAGCTCAGGGAACGTGGCGGGCTCCCTTCGACAAGCTCAGGGAACGCAGGCGGCTCCCTTCGACAAGCTCAGGGAACGTGGCGGGGTCAGGCGCTGGCGGTGCCGAAGGCGAGACCCAGCAGGTAGGTGACCACCGCGGCGCCGTAGCCGATCGCGAGTTGGCGCAGCGCGCGGCGGAGCGGCGGAGCGCCGGAGAGCAGCCCGACGACCGCACCGGTGCCGAGCAGCGCGAGCCCCACGAGCCCCGCCGCGATGGCGATGGCACCGAAACCGCTGAGTCCGAACAGGTACGGGATGATCGGGATGACGGCACCGGAGGCGAAGAAGCAGAAGCTCGAGGTCGCGGCCCGCAGTCCCGTTCCGACCGCCTCGTGCTCGTCGACCTCGGCGGCTGGGACCGAGGCGAGACTGTGGTCGGCGAGCACCGCATCCGCCTGGGCCTGCGCCTCCTCCGCCGACATGCCGCGGGCGCGATAGACGAGCATGAGCTCGTTCGCGTTCACGTCGAGGTGCGGCAGCGCGGTGTTCGCCGAGGGATCGGGGGCGGATGCCTCGAGCAGTTCACGCTGCGAGCGCACCGACACATACTCCCCCGCCCCCATCGACAGGGCGCCGGCGAGCAGTCCCGCGATGCCCGTGAGCAGCACGACGTGCGGCGCGACCCCGGCCGCGCTGATGCCGATCACGAGGGCGAGGTTCGAGACGAGCCCGTCGTTGGCTCCGAACACGGCGGCGCGGAACGTGCCGGAGAGGCGATTGCGCCCGCGCGCCGCGAGACCGCGAACGACCTCGCCATGGATGCGTTCATCCGCTGCCATCGCCGCGGTGGCATCCACATCGGCCTCGTAGGGCGAACGGGCCTCGGCGCGCTGCGCGAGCGCGAGCACGAACACAGAGCCGAAGGTGCGGGCGAGCAGACCGAGCATCCTGGTGCGGATGTCGCCCCTGCGCGGTGCGCCGACCTGGTCACCGAGCAGTTCCTGCCAGTGAGCCTCGTGGCGGCCCTCGGCCTCCGCGAGCGCGAGCAGGATCTCCCGCTCCTCCCCCGTGCGCCGGCCGGCCAGGTCGCGGTACACGGCGGCCTCCGCCTTCTCGTCCGCGAGATACTGCCGCCAGCGGCGCAGATCCCGTTCCCGCGAGGTCGACACTCTAGGCCTGCGCTTCCCGCCCGTAACGGATGCCCCAGGTCACGGACCAGCTCTCGTTCGGCTCGAGCCACTGCACGCCCTTGCCCGAGTTGAAGCCGTTGGCCGGGGCCGTCATCGGTTCGACCGCGACCGCGAGGTGCTCTCCGCCCTCACCGGAGAACGCGCGCGTGGTGAAGACCTGCACGTAGCCGAACGCCTCGTCCTGCCACAGCTCGACGAAGCGGCCGTCCGGCGCGGTGAGGCGGTGGCGACTGACGCCGTCCACGACGCGAACGGCGCCGAATCCGTCATCGAACTGCAGGTCGCCGACTCGACGGCCGGATCGAAGGTCGAACTCGGTGCCATCGACCGGAAGCTCAGCGACGGGGTTGAGCCGCTCATCCACGTCGAAGTGGGTGTCTGCGTTCACCGTGAGCACGAGGTCTTCGGTCGGCACGTCACCGATCGTGAAGAACGGGTGCGTGCCCACCGCGACGGGAGCGCGACCCGCGCCGACGTTGCGGAAGGTGTGCGTGACGCGGAGTCCGTCATCCTGAAGCTCGTACCGCACGGTGGTGTGCGCCTGGAACGGATAGCCGTGCTGCGGGAAGACCGACGCGGCGAGTTCGATGATGCCCTCGCTCTGTTCGGTCACGCGGTAGGGCGTGAAGACGAGCAGTCCGTGCAGGGCGTTGCCGAGCGCGGGCTCGGTGATGTCGAGCTGCTGCTTCTCGCCGTCGAGCAGCCAGACGCCGTCTTTGATGCGGTTCGGCCACGGAGAGAGAACCGTGCCCGAACCGAAAGGCGGCCGGATGGAGGAGGGGAACGTCTCAACCAGGTCGACGCCATCGACGGTCAGCGCCCGGATTCCCGCGGCGACCTCGGTAATCGTTGCTCGGGATTGTTGCTTTCCGTGCGATATTGTTAGTTCGAACTGTTCTCCGGTTGGCGCACGCATCCGCCCAGCCTAGCGGCGGCAGCCACGCAGAATCGCATGTCGAAGAGGTCGAATGTCGAAGATCACCAAGCGCGAATACCGTCTCGCCGACGGTCGCGAGCTCATCTACTTCGACGATGCCGACACGACGCTTTCGCCTGACCGCGCGCCGGATGCCCGCGTGCTCGACGAGCGCCCGCCCACCGCAACGATGCGGCAGGACCCGCTCACGGGCGAGTGGATTTCGATCGCCGCGGCCAGACAGAACCGGGTCTTCCTTCCCCCCGCCGACCAGGACCCGCTCGCACCGGCCAGCGCATCCAACCCTTCGGAGATCCCCGACAACTACGACGTCGCGGTGTTCGAGAACCGCTCGCCGTCGTTCGGCCCGGAGCTGACCGGCGAGAACGCGCCGCTCGGGCTCGACGACCTCGCCACGATCGGCCTCGGTCGCACCCGCACCTCCGTGGGCCGTTGCGAGGTGGTGTGCTTCAGCCCGGAACACGAGGGCTCGTTCGGCAGTCAGACCGTCTCTCGCGCGCGCACGGTGATCGAGGCATGGGCGGATCGCACTGCCGCACTCTCCGCGATGCCCGGCGTCGAGCAGGTGTTCCCGTTTGAGAATCGCGGCGAGGCCATCGGCGTGACCCTGCATCACCCCCACGGACAGATCTATTCCTACCCCTACATCACGCCCCGCACGGGTCGGCTCATCGATGCGATCGATCGCTTCGGTCCAGACCTGTTCGAGAAGATCCTCGAGAGCGAACGGGCATCGGAGCGGGTGGTGCTCGTTGGCGAGCACTGGACGGCGTTCGTACCCTTCGCCGCGCGCTGGCCGATCGAGGTGCACATGCTGCCGCACCGCCATGTTCCCGACTTCACCGCGACGAGCGACGAGGAGCGCGACGAGCTCGCGAGCCTCTACCTCACCCTGCTGCGCGGCGTGGACAAGATGTACGACACCCCCACGCCCTACATCGCCGCGTGGCATCAGGCCCCGGTGAATGTGAAGCGCGACGAGATCCGGCTCATGCTGCAACTGACCTCGCCGCGCCGCAGCAAGAGCAAGCTCAAGTACCTCGCCGGCTCGGAGGCCGCGATGGGTGCCTGGATCGGTGACGTCCTTCCCGAAGAAGCGGCGCAACTCATTCGAGAGGGAATCGCGAAGCTATGAGCTACGACCTGCGCGACGAGGTGCGCGAAACCTTCAGGGCGCACTACGGCTATGAGGCCGAGAACGTGTGGTCCGGCCCCGGCCGCGCCAACCTCATCGGCGAGCACACCGACTACAACGACGGATTCGTGCTCCCCTTTGCCATCGATCGCCGCACCGTGCTCGCGCTCGGCCGTCGCAGTGACCGACTGGTGCACGTGTCGAGTTCCTTCGCCGAGGGCGTCGTCGAGCTCGACCTCGACGACCTGCGCCCCGAGAACCTGGGCGGCTGGTCGGCGTATCCGTTCGGGGTGGCATGGGCGCTGGGCCAGGAGGTCGCGGGAGACCGGCGGGCGGATCTTGCCTCGGTGACCGGGTTCGACATCCATCTCGACTCGACGGTGCCGGTGGGTGCCGGACTCTCCTCGTCGGCCGCCATCGAGAGCGCGGTGGCACTCGCTCTCAATGACATCTGGGCGCTCGGCCTCGACCGCCGCACGCTCGCGAAGGTCGGGCAGCTTGCCGAGAACAAGGCCGTCGGAGCGCCGACCGGCATCATGGACCAGTCCGCCTCGCTGCTCGGCGAGCGGGACAGCGCGGTCTTCCTCGACTGCCGCAGCCTCGACTCCGAGATCATTCCGCTCGGTCTCGACGCCGCCGGCCTCGTCATCCTCGTGATCGACACGAACGTCAGCCACGAGCATGCGACCGGCGGCTACCGCGAGCGTCGCGAGTCCTGCGAGCTCGGCGCGAAGCTGCTCGGTGTCGACTCGCTTCGCGACGTATCGGTCGACGACCTACCTCGCGCCCGGGAGGTTCTTGACGACGTGACCTTCCGCCGGGTGCGCCATGTGGTCACCGAGAACCAGCGCGTGCTCGACACCGTGCGCACGCTGCGGGAGGAGGGCCCGGCCGCCATCGGCGACCTCCTCGATGCCTCGCACCGCTCGATGCGCGACGACTTCGAGATCTCGGTGCCCGAGCTCGACCTGGCCGTCGAGACCGCGCAGTCGAACGGCGCGATCGGTGCCAGGATGACCGGCGGTGGCTTCGGCGGATCGGCCATCGCGCTCGTTCCCGAGCACTCGCTCTCGATGCTGGAAGTTGCCATCGACGGCGCTTTCGCGGAGCATGGATACAGGCAGCCCACCACCTTCGTCGTGAGCGCCGCTCCCGGCGCATCCAGGGAGTAGACAGACACGATTCGAGAGGGCGGGTGTCGTGAGGCCGCAGCTCGCCAAGGCATCGATCGGATTCCTCGCGGCCGCCTGCATTGCGGTTCTGCTCAGCGGATGCGCGGCCGGCTCTCCGCAGAAGACGGCACCTAAGCCCACCGCAGCCAGCCATGCGCCGACGCCCTCCGCGACCCCGAGCCCTGCCCCACCGGCAGACCTGTTGTTCACCATCTCCGCGAAGGTGCGCAGTTCGGGCGGCTCGACCATCGGCATCCGACTCGACGCCCATGCCCCGGTGGCGGCGAGCGACCAGACCAAGGCCGGCGCCCTCGTCGACGAGTTTCTCGAGCAGTGCGGGGATGGCGTCGGTGGCACTCCGATCACGCACGACACCATGGTCGCCAACGGCAGCACGCTGCTGCGCCTCGACCTGACGAGCACGACGCAGGGACAGATGTTCGTCTCGCCACTCGACCTCTACCTCGGCAGCAACTTCAGCGCCAAGGCGGCCAGCGGTGCCGGAATCGTTGACCCACCGAGCGCGGACGGCTGCATCGGCACCTATTCGTGGTCGAAGTCAGGCACCGCACACGGCATCGCCGAATTCGACAGCGACGACGGCACCCCCGACCTCAGCAAGTGGCGCTACGGTCTCTACGGCTTCGCCGTGCAGCCTGACTCGAACGCCACCATCGAGGGATGCACGATCACCATGACCGACCTCGCCACGAAAGCCGACCTCAAGGACGTGCCCGGGTGGCTTCCCAGCGACACGAGCGGCACCACCTGCGCCACGGGCTACGTCGGCGAATAGTCGCCCCATATTTACCCCTTGACGGGGTGTGGACGTGAGCGTAGGTTCGCTTTGCTCACTTCCGTGAAAATCGGATGCGGAGGCCGCATCTGATTCCCATGGTCAGTTGGCGGCGCTCCGACTCTCATCCCCGACTTGTCATGTCTCTGCGCACATTCGATGGTTGTCGTTTGTGGAGGCTCAGATGGATGCTCTGTGGGTTCGCCGTGTCAATGCGCGTTCTCGGTACGCGGTCACGTTCGGGGTGACTGTTGCCCTGACTATCACTCTGGTGGGCCTTGCGTCGCCGGCGTACGCGGCTATGCCGACGGCGTCTGGTCCGTTCGGGGTGACGGGGAACCGGCCGAGTGCGACTCGGCTACCGTTTCCCATCAGCGACCAGGTGAGCGCGTCCGTGGATGTTGCGACCGGCAATCTGGAGGTGACGACTCGTGGGTTTACGTTGCGGGGCGTGAATGCGGATGTTCCGATCGGTGCGACGTTCAACTCGCGCGCCTCGAACACCGGTTCGGTGTCGAATCTGACCGCGAACGGTTGGACGTTCGGGTTCGCCGGTACCGGTGGTCTCGCGACGGCGACGGGCGGTGTGGCGTATACCGGTGGTGATGGTTCGACCTGGTTGTTCGTTCCGGTGGCGGGGTCGGCGACCGCGTTCACTTCTCCTGCCGGGTTGAACGCGAGCCTGGTCGCCACGGTGTCCGGTGGGGCGGTGACCGGGTACACCTTGACCTATCTGACGAGCCGCACGGTGGTGACCATCGATGGTGACGGCAGCCCCACCTCGGTGACGGATAAGAACGGCAACGCTGTGGCCATCACCAATTCGGGCGGGGCGCCGACGACGGTGGTCGCTCCGGCAGGACCGTCAGCTGCCAGAACCGCCACCGTGTCGTACTCGACGTCCACTCACACCACCACGATTTCGCAGGCGAATGGTGCGCTGACCCGCAATGTGAAGTATGTGAAAGACAGCAACTCGAACCTGACCAGTTTTGTGGATGCGGAGGGGCAGAGCACGACGTTCACTTACTACGGCGGGCGGATCACCTCGATCACGTCGGCCGCCGGCGCGGTGACGAACATCTCGTATGGTTCGACCGGAAAGGTGGTGCAGGTCGACCAGCTGAATACGAGTTCAGGCTCTCCGGGCACCTCGACGACTCGGCTGAGTTACCCGTCGGGCACGCAAACGCTGATGGCGGGTCCGGATACGTCGACCGGCACCGGGATTTCGGCCGGGCCGCACACCACCTACACGATCGGCACCGGATTCCTGGTGTCGAGCGTGACCGATCCGATGGGGCGCCAGCGTGCTGCGACCTACAATCCGGCGAACCTGGCGGTGGCGACGGCGACCAGCGGCACGGGCACTTCAGCGGGCACGACGACGGCGACGTATGGTGCGAATTCCGGGCAGTCGTTGACCTCCGTGGCAGCGCCGGGCGGGGCGACAAACACCGCTGCGTACGCGAACACGTCAGCCGCTTCTCAGTACCTTCCCTCGTCGACCACGGATGATGCGGGCAACTCCACCACGTTCACCTATAACGGGGCCGGTAATGCGCTCACCAGTCAGAACACCGCGTTGGCGGCGACCGCGACGTTGACGTACAACACGGATGGCACGGTCGCGACGGCGGCAGCGCCGGGGAAGGGCACGAACGTGACCAGCTACGGATACAACAGCAACCACCAGTTGGTCACGGTCACCCCGCCGACCGGCACCTCGCTCGGGGTGAAGTCGACCACCTATGACGGGTTCGGCCGGGTCGCGACGACTACGGACGGTACAGGGGTGACGGTCACCTACGGTTACGACAAGATTGACCGGTTGCTGTCGACGACGTTCTCGGGTTCCACCCATTCGGTGGTCAACACCTACGACCATGCGGGCCGGATCACCAGCCGGGTCGATGGTCTCGGCACGACAACCTACACGTATGACCAGCTCGGACGGCTCACCGCACGGCGCAACACTGTTGCCGGGGGAACCATCAACTACGGGTACGACAAGGCATCCAACCTGTTGACCACCACCGATTCACGCGGCACGACCACGAACGCGTTCGATACCTCAGGCACCCCGACGCAGATCACCTACGTGCACAATGCGGGAACGCAGGTTCTGGGGTTCGCCACCGACAACCGCGGTCGCCGCACCGACGAGTGGCTGCAAACCGACCCCACCCACGCCTACTGGTCGGCCCACACCCACACGAACCATGACACCACGGGGCGAGTGACGGAGGTCATCGCCCAAACCGGGCCATCGTCGACCAGCAACACGACGGTGATGGATGTGACCTACTGCTACAACTCCGCGACGCCCGCACCGACCTGCGGGTCGGCCACGGCGAGTGATCACAGCAAACTGCAGTGGTCGAAAGACAATCTCAGCGGCCAGGTCACCGCCTACAGCTATGACGCGGGCGGGCGCCTGACCGGCGCTACCCAGTCCGGTGGCACCGGCGCGAACACCTACGCATACACGTACGACGCCAACGGCAACCGGCTCACCGCGACGGTGACCGGCGCGACCCCGTCCAGTCAAACGTTCACCGCGAACGCCGCGAACCAGATCACCTCCACCGGGTATAGCTACGACGGAGCGGGAAACCTGACCGCCGACACGACTGGCACCAACACCTACAACGGTGCGGAGCAGATGACGTCGGTCACCCGCTCTGGTGGGACCTACAGTTACACCTACGCGGGGGCCTCGCAGAACGAGGTGCTGTCGGAGACGACACCGACCCATGGCAGTGTCGCGTTGGTGTACGGGCGCCCTGATCAGCAAGGGCAGCCCGTGGTCGAACAGGTCATCCTCAACGGCACAGCGACCGGCTATGTGGAACACGATCCCGTGACCGGGCAACCGCTGATGCTGCGCACCTCCTCCGGTATCGAGTCGTTGTATGTGTTCGACGGAACAGGGAACCCGGCCGCGTTGATCACCGACTATGCCACCCAGGCCTACGCCTATAGCTTCGACCCCTACGGCACCGCGATCCTCACCGCAGGAGGCGGCGGCGGCGGTGAACAGCAGAACCCGTACCTGTTTAAGGGCGGCATCCAGGACCGCACCACCGGCTGGGTGCACTTCGGAGCACGCTGGTACAACCCCACCACCGGCAGGTTCACCCAACAAGACACCCTCGACACACCCCTGAGCCCCGCCAACGCCAACCGCTACGCCTACGCAGGCGGCGACCCACTCAACAACCTCGACCCCAGCGGAGAAGGGCTTTTCGAATGTGTCGTGGCGCTTGTTGAAGTTCTTGGCTCGGGCCTGATCGCCGGGGCGGCAATACTCGCTGAGTTTCCCACAGCAGGCCTCGACACTGTCGCCACGGTGGGCGCGAGCTTGCTCTTCATTGCTGCGGCCGCGAATGCTGGGTATGTATGCGGAAAGGCCGCGACAGAATGAAGCGACGCGCCATGGGAGGACTCGCATTATTAGGAGCAGCGATTGGAGCAACCGTTTTCGGTTTGTCGCTTGCAAGTTCGACTCAAATCACCGCCATCCTCGGCGCGGCTACGACGCTAGTTGGCATCATTCTCTTCGCAATGCTCATCAGGAGCAGGGATGGAACCGAGTAGAACGGTGTTAGCCCATGCGTACTGCAGCAGGAATTTGCCTTGCGGGAATCGCGGTAATCGGCGTAATCGAGGTCCTCTTCTATGAAGGTCTTGCACAGAAGATCGTGGGACTCGCGCTCATCGTGGTCGGAGCCGGAGGGGCCACATACTTCTTTGTTTCGGCAATTCGAATCTCGCGCGCAAGTAAATCATCTGATCCCGATGAGTAACGGCGCCGGGCAGAGTCAAGGCGGACAGGTCCTTACGTGGAACACGATCCAGTGGCCGGGCAACCGTTGATGCTGCGCACCTCCTCCGGTATCGAGTCGTTGTATGTGTTCGACGGAACAGGGAACCCGGCCGCGTTGATCACCGACTACGCCACCCAGGCCTACGCCTATAGCTTCGACCCCTACGGCACCGCGATCCTCACCGCGGGAGATGGTGGGGGTGGTGCACAGCAGAACCCGTACCTGTTCAAGGGTGGCATCCAAGACCGCACCACCGGATGGGTGCACTTCGGAGCCCGCCAACGCCAACCGCTACGCCTACGCCGGCGGAGACCCCCTCAACAACCTCGACCCCACCGGCACTGACCTCGCCTGCGCGGGAGGTATCGTGACCGAGATCGGGTTGGGCGTCGTTGCCATTGGAACCGTTCTCACGGCCCCGGTCACTCTTGGAGGCAGCCTATTGGTGGGCGGTAGCCTTCTCGGCGTCGTGGGTGGCGGATTGCTGGCGAGTTCGACATGCAGCTAGATAGAGCTGGCAGGCTAGGCAGGTTGTTTCTCCTCGCGGGTGCCGTAATGGCTGTCGCCGCAGGAATCTTGGCCTTCATTTCAAGGTCTCTCCCGCTCGGGCTGGCAGCTTTGGTCATACTGATCCTCGCTGGCGTTGTGTATGGGATTTCACGAACTGCGCCGAGCAAGGGGTCTAGGGAAAAGTAGAGAGGTTCCGACCGGTGGCTAGACGCTCCTGGGACGGTCGAGCTTTACATTCGTTGTCTATTAATTGGAGTAAGTAATGCGTGCTACTCAAGCACAGCGAATGACGCGTAGGGCGAAAGTGTGGTCGACCGTCCTGTATGGACTGTCGGCAGTGCTCGCGCTTACGCTAGCGCTGTTCTTTGGCTTCGAGGCCCGCATTGTTTTGTGCGTGATCGCTTCCGCGGTCTGCTTGGCACTGATCGGGCTCCTTGTCTGGGCAGCGTCGAGAAGCACGAGCTAGTCAGAGTGACGAGGTGTACTTGTGAGTGAATCACGGATAACGGCCCGGTTCTCGCCCGGCCGCTGGTGGGGGTTCAACGGTGTTGACGATCTCGAACTCTCTGACGGCATCCTGACCCGGAGACACTTTCGCATCTTTGGTCGACGTGCACCAACAACTCACAATCTCGCCTCTATCAAGGTTATTTCGCGGGAGGTCCGCACCGACAAGCGAAGCGGGCGAGCTGCGTGGTTGCGGATGACGGTCGACATTGACGGTTCGAGGAAAATCTTCACGGGACACGTTGAAGGCGGCGAGCCTTTCGCCGCGGCCCTAACCCGACTGACGGCACGGTAGAAACCGTGCCAAGAGGGGCCGGGAACCCGGCCGCGTTGATCACCGACTACGCCACCCAGGCGTACGCCTACAGCTTCGACCCCTACGGCACCGCGATCCTCACCGCGGGAGATGGTGGCGGTGGTGCACAGCAGAACCCGTACCTGTTCAAGGGTGGCATCCAGGACCGTACCACCGGATGGGCGCACTTCGGAGCACGCTGGTACAACCCGACCACCGGCAGATTCACCCAACAAGACACCCTCGACACACCCCTGAACCCCGCCAACGCCAACCGCTACGCCTACGCCGGCGACGACCCCCTCAACAACCTCGACCCCGGCGGGCTCTTGTGTAAAGAGCTCATCGGAGAAGGAATAGCGATCGCTGCGTTTGGAGTGGTGGTGGGAGTGCTCGGGCAAATTCCTGATGCAACAGTCATTGGTCTTCCCATTGGAGCCGTCGCTGCTGCAGCGGGAATCACTCTCGCAGCTGGCGGAGTCATAACTGCGGCTATTGGATATATCGCGAACTGTTAGGAACCCGAAGCATGCCAGGACTCTCGTTCAGACTTCTCATCACCGCAGTCCTTTTCATCTTCGCTGCCAGCGCCATTGCTCTGACCGGCTCCGGAGGCCTACGAACGGCTGCTTCCCGTAGTCGTCGCAACGCCGCAATCGCAATTTACGCTATTGCGTTTCTGCTGCTCATCGGCGCCACAATCGCACTGCTTGATGGTGGGCAGTGATTCAGCCGACTTGTTAATACGGAGGTGCGGAACGGACCGACCATCGGCCTATCCGGAATACCCAAATCGTACGACGCTGGAGACAGAATGCGATGACTAGTACAGCTAGGCAACCACCGGGAGAATTTCTTCTCGTGCTTGGGCTGACGGCGAGGATGGCGTATGCCTACAGTTTCGACCCCTACGGCACCGCGGTCCTCACCGCGGGCGGTGGCGGTGGTGGTGAACAGCAGAACCCGTACCTGTTCAAGGGTGGCATCCAGGACCGTACCACCGGATGGGCGCACTTCGGAGCACGCTGGTACAACCCGACCACCGCCGTGGTCCAGGGAGGGCGGTGTTAGCCCATGCGCACTGCAGCGGGAATTTGCCTGGCGGGAATCGCCGTGATCGGTGCGATCGAGGTCGTCTTTTATGAAGGTCTTACACAGAAGATCGTGGGCCTCGCGCTCATCGTCGTCGGAGTCGGAGGAGCGGCATATTTCTTCGCTTCTGCACTTCGAAGCTCGCGCGCAAACAAGTCATCTGATCCCGATGAGTAGTGCGGGCCGGAGGCTGGGCGGCAGTTCATGGTGAGTAGACGCAGGCGGTCTGCGCGGAGTTGGGCTGCGTCAGAGGCGCTCGGCGGCGGTCACCACGTTGACGAGCAGCATCGCACGGGTCATCGGGCCCACGCCGCCCGGCACCGGTGACAGGAATCCCGCGACCTCGGCTACGCCGGGGTCGACGTCGCCGATCAGCCTCGCCTTGCCGGTCTCCTCGTTCACCACGCGGGTGATTCCGACGTCGAGAACGGCCGCGCCGGGCTTCACCCAGTCGGGCTTGATCAGTGCTGGCACGCCGACCGCCGCGACGACGATGTCTGCCTGGCGCACCTCATCCGCGAGGTTCTTCGTGCGGGAGTGAGCGAGCGTGACCGTGGCGTCGAGGCCCTTGCGGGTGAGCAGCAGGCCGAGCGGGCGACCGACGGTGAGGCCACGGCCCACGACCACGACCTTCTGGCCGGAAATCGCGATGCCCTGGCGCTGGAGCATCTCGACGATGCCGGCGGGCGTGCAGGGCAGCGGCGAATCGAGCTCGCCCGAGACGCCGAGCACGAGGCGGCCGAGGTTCGTCGGGTGCAGGCCGTCCGCATCCTTGGCCGGGTCCATGAGTTCGAGCATCGCGTTCTCGTCGATGCCGTCGGGCAGGGGCAGCTGGATGATGTATCCGGTCACCGCGGGATTCTCATTCAGATCGGTGATGGCGGCACGGATGTCGTCGGCGGACGCGGTGGCCGGCAGGTCGACACGGATCGACTCGATGCCCACCTCGGCGCAGTCGCGGTGCTTGCCCGCGACGTAGGAGAGCGACCCCGGGTCCTCCCCCACGAGCAGCGTGCCGAGACCCGGGTTGATCCCGCGCGCCTTGAGCGCGGCGATGCGCCCCTTGAGCTCTTCCTTCACGGCGGATGCGGTGGCGACGCCGTCGAGTTTCGTTGCGGTCATTGGTGTTCCTTCGTTCGTTGTCGGTCAGTCGCTTCGGTCACTGAGCTTGTCGAAGTGCCCGGGGTCTGCTTCGACGGGGCCCGCTTCGACAAGCTCAGCGACCGTGTGGGACGGTCAGGCCCAGGTGCCGGGGCTGGTGAGGCCCGGGTAGAGCGGATAGCCGTCGGTGAGCTTCAGCACGCGGGCGCGCAGGGCGTCGACATCCGGAGTCGGTTTGAGGGCGGTCGCGATGATGTCGGCGACCTCCGTGAACTCCTCGTCGCCGAAGCCGCGAGTGGCGAGCGCCGGGGTGCCGATCCGCACGCCCGACGGGGTCATCGGCGGGCGCGGGTCGAACGGCACCGAGTTGCGGTTCACCGTGATGCCGACGGAGTGCAGGATGTCTTCGGCGTCCTGCCCGTGGATCGCGGAACCCCGCAGGTCGACAAGCACGAGGTGCACGTCGGTGCCGCCGGTGAAGACGTCGATGCCCGCGTCCTTCGCGTCGGCGGCGGTGAGGCGCTCGGCCAGGATCTGCGCGCCGCGGATGGTGCGCTCCTGGCGGTCCTTGAACTCCGGCTCGGCGGCGAGCTTGAACGCGGTCGCCTTCGCGGCGATCACGTGCATGAGCGGGCCACCCTGCTGGCCGGGGAAGACGTTCGAGTTGACCTTCTTCTGGATGTCAGCGTCGTTGGTCAGGATGAAGCCCGAGCGAGGTCCGCCGATCGTCTTGTGCACGGTGGACGAGGTGATGTGTGCGTGCGGCACCGGGGACGGATGCAGGCCGGTGGCGACGAGCCCGGCGAAGTGCGCCATGTCGACCCAAAGCGTCGCGCCCACCTCGTCGGCGATCGCACGGAACGCGGCGAAGTCGAGCTGGCGTGGGTATGCCGACCAGCCGGCGATGATCACCTGCGGGCGGGTCTCGAGCGCCTTCTGGCGCACGACGTCCACGTCGACGAGGAACGTCGTCGGGTCGACGCCGTAGGTGTGGGCCTCGTAGAGCTTGCCCGAGAAGTTGAGCTTCATGCCGTGGGTGAGGTGGCCGCCGTGGGCGAGTTCGAGACCGAGGATGCGGTCGCCGGGCGTCGCGATCGCGGAGAGCACCGCCGCGTTGGCCGAGGCGCCGGAGTGCGGCTGTACGTTCGCGAATGAGGCGCCGAACAGGCTCTTCGCGCGCTCGATCGCGAGCGTCTCGGCGACATCCACGAACTCGCAGCCGCCGTAATAGCGGCGGCCCGGGTAGCCCTCCGCGTACTTGTTGGTGAGCACGGAGCCTTGGGCCTCGAGCACGGCGCGGGGAACGAAGTTCTCGCTCGCGATCATCTCGAGGGTGCCGCGCTGGCGGGCCAACTCGTTCGCGAGGGCTTCGGCGATCTCCGGATCAACTTCGGAGAGCGGCGCGGTGAACTGGGCGGGTAGATGGTTCGACACTGGCGGCTCCTTGTGACGCGAACGGATAGAAACAACGGTATCCGTTCGGCCCAGGCGTACGGCCGAATCTGGGCTCTCGACCGGTGCGAGGCCGGTGAGGGCTGTCGCTCCCCGATGGTTGCCCATCTCAACGCCAGTCGCGACGGGATCAGTCTACCGGCCGGACGTTCTGGCGCCATCCCTCATGCCGTTCCGTAACCGGTCTGTTGTGCGTGCCGCTCGTGATGCGGTCGGTGAGCACGATCAGTAGCAGGCCGAGCGCGATGAACGCGATGTCGACGAACGGCAGCACGCCCACGCCGAAGGCGTCGTGCAGGATGCTGCCGATGAGGGCACCGCCGCCGATTCCGATGTTGAAGGAGGTGGCCATGTAGGCAGACGATACGTCGCGAAGTCGCACCGACACGATTGCGAGAAGCCGGGTCTGCAGGAGTGCGGGCGCACCGCCGATCGCCGCGCCCCACAGCAGAACGGCGAGGATGACGACCCAGCTGACGAGCGGGAACACCCCCATGAGCAGCACGGCCAGGGCCACGACGCCGAAGCCCACGAGCAGCCCACCGAGCGGATAGCGGTGTCCGACAAGGCCGACGATGGCCAGACCGGCCGCTCCGCCGAGACCGTATCCGAGCAGTAGCGGGGCGACCGCGGCGGGCGGGAACCCGGCTGCCGTCGTGAAGAAGGGAACGATGAAGGTGTAGAAGATGTTCTGCCCGGTGATGAGCACCGTCGTGATGAGGCACAGCAGGAGAACGGCGCGAAGCGAGGGATCGCGCTTGGCCGGTAGCGGGATCTCGCCCGTCGCCAGCGTGGGGCGATGATTAACCGCCGGCAGGAACAGCGCGATGAGCACGATCAGCACGAGCACGGCGATCGCGACGATCGTGAAGGCGCTTCGCCATCCGAGAGCCTGTCCAACCGCGGTGCCCACCGGCACACCGAGGATGAACGCGAGCGCGCCACCGGTGCCGGTGACAGCAACCGCCCGCGCGAGTTGCGGACCCGAGACGAGATGGGCCGTGTATGCGCCAACGACCGCCCAGAACAGACCATTCGCAACGCCGCCGAGCACGCGCGCGAAGAGCATCACCTCGAAGTTGGGCGCAATCGCACAGAGCACATTCGTGAGCGCATAGGCGACGAGTACGACCATGACGAGGTGCTTGCGCGGGAAACGTACGGTGAGCGCGGCGAGAGGTGCCGCCGTGAGCACGACTGTGGCGGCGAACACGCTCACGAGCAGCCCGATGCGCGATTCGGAGACGCCGAGGCCGTCCGCCATCTGCGGCAGGAGCCCCGTGGGCAGGAATTCACTCGTGATCGAGACGAAGCTCGCCACAGCAAGGATGACGAGGCCGAGCCAGGGAAAGGCCGGCCGGGTCGGCTGGGTGGTTTCAGGCACGCCCATGGCGGCGGATTCCGTTCGAACGGGGAGGGCGGCGGAGGCTCACGCCGCCCTCAGACTACCGGGAGCGAACGACCTCCTACACGTCGCCGAGCGGGTAGATCTGCACGCCCTTCACGACGCGATTGACCGTGCCGCCGGGGAAGGGGTTGTCGGGAGTCAGGCCGAGTTGCACGGAGAACGACAGCGCGAGAAGCTGCGCGAAGGTGACGAAGGCGACCGAGAGGAACGCGTCGCCGAGCTCGCGCAACTCGTCCAGCACGTGTAGCTGCACCTGCTGCGGAAGCGACATCGGCAGTGCAGAGATCACCACGAGATTCTCCGGTGGAATCGTCGACTGCAGTTCGGTGATGATGTCGAGGTCGTAGTGGCGCGTGTACGGGTCGGACGAGACGTACACGATCACGAGCGTGTTGTCGTTGAGCACGGACTTCGGGCCGTGCCGGAATCCGAGCGAGGAGTCGTAGTACGAGACGACCGTGCCCGCGGTGAGCTCGAGGAGCTTCAGCGCGGATTCGCGGGCAAGCCCCGTGAGCGGCCCGCTGCCCAGGTAGACGACGCGCTCGAATCCACGCGCGGCCAGTTCCCGCGCCGAGCCCTGCATCGTGTCGAACACCCGGGATGCTGCCGCCTCGAGCGAGGCGACCGCCGCCTCATTGGCGCCGCTGAAGATGAGCAGGCTCGACAACAGCATCGAGGAGAAGCTCGAGGTCATGGCGAAGCCCTCATCGTTGGCTCGCGCGGGCATCAGAACGACCTTGGACTTGGCCCGTTGGGCATGGTCCTTCGAGAGCGTTCCCGCCTCTGCGCAGGTGACGATCAGGTGGCTGACATCGCTGAGCACCGTGTCGGCGAGCTCGGTGGCCGCGATGCTCTCTGGGCTGTTGCCCGACCGGGCGAAGGACACGAGGAGCGTCGGAACATCCTCCGCAAAGTACAACTCGGGGTTCGACACGATGTCCGTGGTCGCGATGGCTTCGACGCGACGGTCGAGCAGCCGCGCGAGCGCCGGGGCTGCGATGCTGCCCACGAACGCCGAGGTTCCCGCACCGGTGAGCACGATGCGTAGCTCCGGGCGTGCGAGAAGCGGTGAGAGGAACGCCTGCAGCTCATCATGCTGCCGCACGAGGTTGTCGGATGCCTCGCGCCAGACATCCGGCTGCTGCAGTATCTCCCGAACCGTGGCAGCCCCGCTCGCGGGCCAAAGCTGGGTGTCGGTGGTACTAGACAAGACGTGCTCCTTGGGTTGTGTCGGACAGCTGAGAAAGCTCGGGGAAGCAGGCGAACGCATACGGGCGAAGGCAGTCGCGCACTCTGTCGATGACGAGCGCACGCGGATCGGCTGCGAGTTCGCCCGCACGCACCCTCGTGTACTGCTCGGGCAGAAACTGGCTGATCAGCGGCAGAGGGATGTCGATGGCGGAGAGGTTGTCGTAGAGCCGGGCCTCGGCCGCCGCGATATGCTCATCCGGCCAGTAGTAGCGCAGGCGGTCGCTGTAGCTGTACCGGCGGGCGATCCGCTGCTCGTCTGGACTGCCCTCGTAATAGTTCTCCCAGTAGCCCGGTTCCGCCACCATCCGTTCGTCGATGACCTCGATCAGGCGCGAGCGCGAGTGCTCCGGTAGAAGTTCGTTCTCGATCTTCGCCAGAGCGAACAGCGCCTCCCGCATGGCGAAGGTGAGGCCGGGACCGACCTTGAGGATGGCCCAGTGGTCTTCGACCAGCTGGCGCAGTTCCTTGGGGCGCTGATAGTCGGTGGAGTGCGCTTCGAACACCATGCCGGGCTCGGTGCCCAGAACTGCGCGCAACTCGGCCGTGGCCTCGTGCACGTAGTCGATGACCTGCAGGTGATCGAACTCGACGGCGGGCTGCACGACGAGCGCGATGATGCGCGGCCAGACGTCCTCGAGGCCGTGCGCGGCGAGCGCGATCCTGTGCTGCTCGAGGGTCGCACGAGCCGCCTCTGGAGAGGTCGGCGTGAGCTTCGAGAGCGTCTCGTGGGCGCCGCCCGGAACCGGCACCTCGGTGCCGATCACGTAGAGGACGCTCTCGCCGAGACCGGCCTCGCGAGCCGTGTCCTCGGCGATGCGCATGAGGCGCGCCGTGCGCTCGGCGACCAGTTCATCGCCGGCCGGAACCGGGTCATCCGCACAGGACATGCTGCAGTCGAGGTGAATCTTGGTGTACCCGGCCCGCACATACGCGGCCACGAGGTCATCGGCGTTCAGCATGGCCTCCTCGGCCGGCTGCTTCTGCCAGCGGTTCGGACCGAGGTGGTCGCCGCCGAGCACGATGCGCTCGCGCGGGAAGTCGATGCGGTCTGCGATGTCGAACACAAACTCGCGGAAGTCGCTCGGCCGCATGCCGGTGTAGCCCCCGAACTGGTCGACCTGGTTCGAGGTGGCCTCGATGAGCACATACGAACCGTCCACCGCAGCCTGCAGCATCGACGCCTCGAGCACGGTGGGGTGCGCTGAGCACACCGAATAGATGCCCACCGCCTGGCCCGCCTTGTGCTGGCGGATGGTGTTCCACAGCGGGTCAGTCGAGCCGTCGGCGGGTGCGGCGGATGCTGCGGGCAGCGCGCCGATCACCCGGCAGAGCCGCTCGACCGCACTCGCGAGCGCGTCCCTGCCGGCACTCAGATACGTGCGTGGGTCGGATGCCGTCGGCTCCTTCTCCACGAACGACCGCACGGCATCGGTGAAGGCGATGCTCAGGGCCGTGCCCACGTTGACCTTGCGGATGCCGGCGGCCACGGCCTCAAGCAGCATCCCATCCGCCACGCCGGAGGAGCCGTGCAGCACGAGCGGAACGGGCACCGCCGCGGCGAGCTGTTCGATCAGTGCGATGTCGAGCGCGGCATCCTGAGACGTCATCGCGTGGGAACTTCCGACCGCGACGGCGAGGCCGTCGACCCCGGTGAGCGAGACGAACTCGCGGGCCTGCCCGGCATCCGTTCGCACGCCAGGGGCGTGGGCGCCGTCCTTGCCGCCGATCTCGCCGAGTTCCGCCTCGACCCACAGTCCGCGAGCGTGAGCCAGTTCGGTGAACTCGCGGGTGAGCCGCACATTCTCGTCGTGCGGCTGCCGGGAGAAGTCGAGCATGATCGAGCTCGCGCCCTGGTCGGCGTCGAGTGCGCGGGTCATGAGTGCCTGATTTTCGATGTGGTCGAGGTGCAGCGCGACCGGAACCGTGGCGGCTTCGGCCAGGCGGCGGCAGGCGCCGAGCAGGGGTGCGATCGCACCGTCGTGGTAACCGATCGCGCGTTCGCTCAGCTGCAGGATCACGGCCGTGCCCGATCGCTCGGCTCCCGCGACGATCCCCTCCGCGTATTCGAGCGTGATCACATTGAATGCGAGAACCGCACTCCCGGCCTCGGTCGCGCGCTCAACCAGTTCTCGTGTCGTGGCGATAGTCACTGTCTGTTCCCCGAATCCTCTTCTGTCGTCTCGAAAGCTGTCGCGAGCGCCTCGCGGGCGAGCAGGCCGGCGCCGAGGCAGGCGGCATTCTCGCCGAGCGCCGCCCGCACGAGCTGCGGTTGCGGCTGCCACACGAGCCTGCGTCCCAGCGCCTCGCGCAGCGGCGCAAGCAACAGCTCGCCTGCACCGGAAACGCCGCCACCCAGCACAACCCGCTCGGGAGCCAACAGCGTGACGTATGCCGTGAGCGCCGAGGCCAGCGCCTCGACCGCCCCGGCCCACACGCGCGAGGCGATCTGATCGCCCTCGCCCATGCGGTCGACCACGGGCTTCGCACCAGACACGGAGGCACCGGCGAGTTCGTTGTAGCGCCTCGCGATCGACGGGCCAGTCGCCACGGTCTCGAGGCAGCCCACAGCACCGCACACGCAGGCCAGCCCGGAGCCGACATCGAGGTGGCCGATCTCGCCGGCGTACTTGTTCTCGACCAGGCGACCCTCGACGTACATGGCGCCGGAGATGCCGGTTCCGATCGGCATGAAGAGCAGCTCATCGACGCCGCGCGCGGCCCCGAGGGCGCGCTCGGCCAGGCCGCCGGCGCGCACGTCGTGTCCGAACCCGACCGGGAGTCCGGTGCGATCGGCCACGAGCGCGCGGAACGCGACGTCCCGCCATCCGATGTTCTCGGAGTAGAGGGCGACGCCGCTGCGGTCGTCGACGAGGCCGGGCACGACGAGGCCGATCGCCCGGGCATCCGGCGCCTGCGCCATCAGCTCATCGACGGCCACCAGCACCGCATCCACGACCCGTCCCGGCCCGTCTTCTCGAGGCGTGGGCCAGCCGAGGAACCGCTCGACGGTGTCATCGGCACCGAGGATGGCGCCCTTCATGGAGGTGCCACCCACGTCGAGGGCGATCACACGGCCGGTCTGCTCTGTCGTCATTACTTAACACTTCCAGCCAGCAGCCCGCTCACGATATAGCGGTTGAGGATGAGCGCGATCAGTGCCGGCACGGCGAGCGCGATGACGCCGGCGGCGCTGAGGAGCGTATATGGCACGATGTGTCGCCCCTGAAGCGAGGCGATCACGACGGTGAGCGGCTGCGTCGAGAGATCGCTCGAGAGCACGAGCGGGAACAGGAACTGCCCCCACGCGAACAGGAACGTGATGATCGCGGTCGAGACCACGCCCGGTCGGGCGAGCGGCAACACGACGTGCCAGAGCACCTGCATGCGGCTCGCGCCGTCGATCGTTCCCGCCTCTTCGAGTGCGATCGGCAGGCTCAGCATGTAGTTGTACAGAATCCAGGTGGCCAACGGCAGGAAGCCCGAGACGTAGACGAGGATGATGCCGGTGTAGGTGTTCACGAGACTGAGCCCGGTCATGATCTGGTACAGCGGGATGAGCGTCGTGTACGCGGGGAACGCCATGGTGGCGAGCACCGTGTAGAACAGCACCTTGCGGCCCTTGAAGTTCATGCGAGCGAAGGCATACGCGGCAAGTGTCGCCAGCAGAATCGTCACGAGCGTCGCCGCGGCACACTCGATCACGATGTTGATCGCCGACTGCCGGATGGACTGCGCGAGATCGCCATTGCCCGTCAGCAGGGAGACGTAGTTGCTGAGCGACGGGGTCGGCGGAAGGTAGTTGGACGGCTTGGATGCCGCCTGCGCCTCGGTCTGCAGGCTGATGTTGACGGCCCAGTAGAGCGGCGCGAGCGACCACAGCAGAATGAGTGCGACGCCGATGCGGCGGGGCCAGGATGCGTGTTTCTTCATCAGTACTCCACCGGCCTGTAGACGAGTTTGAGCACCAGGAACGATGCGATGAGGGTGGCGACCGTGATCAGCAGCGAGAGCGCATAGCCCTCGCCGAAGTTGAGATTCTGAAAGCTGATGAAGTAGGTCTGCATGGTGAGCGATGCCCCGGTGGACGCGGATCCGTTCAGCACATACGGCTGGTCGAACACGTTCAGGGTCTGGATGATCGCCTGCACCATCGCCACGGTGATGCCCGGTCGGGCGAGCGGTAGCGTGATGCGCTTGAAGGTCGCCCAGGGCGACGCGCCGTCGATGTTCGCCGCCTCATAGATGTCTGCCGGGATGTTCTGGAGGGCGGCGAGGATCAGCAGGGTGGACAGCGGCGTGATCTGCCACACCTGCACGAGTTCGATGCCGAGGATGGTGAGGAACTGGTTCTGGCCGAGGAAGACCATGTAGTGGTCGATCAGGTGCAGCGACGTCAGCACGCTGTTGAGCAGTCCGCTGTTGCTGTCCCAGATGCTCGCCCAGAGAATGCCCTCGACCACACCGGGCAGCGCCCAGGGCAGGATGAGCACCGCGATGAGCAGCGAGCGTCCGAAGAACTTCTTCTGCAGGGTGACGGCCATCGCGATGGCGAGCACCGTCGAGAGCCCCACACCGATGAGCACGTACAGCGCCGTGTTGCCGATGCTCGACCTCACCGCCGTGCTGCTGAACAGCGAGACGAAATTGTCGATCCCGTTGAAGCGATCCGGCGGGTTCAGCGGCTGCACCCTGAAGAACGCGGCGATGATCGTGTACCCCGCGGGGATCAGCGCCAGGCCGATGATGAACAGCATCAGCGGGGTCACCAGCCCGTAGGGCAGGAGGTCGAGTCGGGTGCGCTTGCGGCCCCCTCGCCCCCCGCGCTCAGTGAACGCGGGGGGCGAGGGCTGGGCGACGCGAGTGGTCGTGCTCATCGATTCGCAGTGTTCTTTCGAGGGATGGTGGTCGGCCGGTTACTTATCGGTGGCGAGCTTCGTCGCCGTGGCGCCGATCGCCTTGATCGCATCCTTCACCGACATGGAACTGGTCGCCGCAGCGTGCAGGTTCGTGTAGACGGCGTTGGAGAACTGCGGGTACCAGGTCGGCGCGCCCTCGGGGAAGACGGGCTTGCTGGTCTTCAGCAGCTCAGAGAGCTGCTTGCCGTCCTTCAGCACGCCACTCTCGGTGAGCTTCTGGATGCCGCTGAGACGCGACGGCAGGAAGTAGCCGGGCATGACCTTGTCCGGCCCGTTCGCTCCGGCGAAGTCTGCCTGGTTGTCGGCATCCGTGAACCACTCGATGAACTTCGCGGCGGCCGCTGGGTACTTCGCGGTCTTCGGGATTCCGATGCCATCCGGGTTGCTCATGTTGGCCGCGACACCGTCGACGCCGGGCGTCGGGATGTACTTGACCTTGCCCACGACCGAGGAGGTGTCCGGCACGTCGTAGAGGCTTCCTACGTTGCCCGAGTAGTCGGCGAAGGTGCTCGCCACTCCACCCTTGGCCATGAGGGTCTGCTGACCCTGGCTGTCGCTGACGTTAATATTGCCGGCCGGAACCAGACCGTCCTTCAACGCACCGACCATCCACTCTGCGGCCTTGTAACCGGCTGAGTCGGAGTCGGTGAACTGCGGCTTGCCGTCTTTGTCGAGGATCGTTCCGCCGAAGGCGTTGGTCGTCTCGTACCAGTAGGTCGAGAGGCCCTCCGCAGCCGCGAACGGGATGTTGAGCGGCGTATCGACGATGCCCTGGCTCTTGAGGGTCTTGAGGTCACTCGTGTACTTGTCGATCGTGGTCGGCATCTCCGTGATGCCCGCCTTCTCGAAGAGTTCGGTGTTGACCGTCGTCACGAGGTAGGAGGAGTCGAACGGCACGCCAACGATGTGGCCGTCGTAGGTGAACGACGAGAGCTGAGGCATGTCCTTCTTGTATGCGGCCTCGTCGATGTACTTCTCCATCGGCAGGAACCAGCCGAGCTTGCCCTCCTGGCCGACGCGCGACCAGTCGACGTCCGTCGCATCCGCGAAGTAGGTGTTCGAGGTGGCGGCCGCGGCGATCTTCGTCTGCAGGCTGTCCCAGTCGATGGTCGACCACTTGACGGTGATGCCGGTGTCCTTCGTGAACGCGGCCAGCGACGCCTTGGGCGGCGGCGCACCGAACAGGGCGACGGTGATCGTCACGTCCTTCGTCTTGTTCGAGGCGGCCGGGGCGGTCGAGCTGCATCCGGTCGCGAGCATGGCGATCGAGGCGACGCCGGCAATGAGTGCGGCCCCCCTGATCCGAGACTTCTTTGTTCTCATCGACGTACCTTCCTTGGGGCTGTGAGTCGGGATGCCCGACAACAGAGCGCGGGCAGGACAAGATTTGCACAACTGCACGCCTCGCACCTAGATAATGACTCGAATGATCATTTTGGATGCGCGGTATGAACAGAATTGCCCGGTAAGCGTGCACTCCCCGGCGGATCAGCCCTTCAGTCCCGAGAACGTCATCGTCGCCACGAACTGCTTCTGTGCGAACAGGAAGAACACGATGAGCGGCAGGGTCGCCACCACGTTTCCAGCCATCAGCTGCGCCCAGTCGGTGCGTCTCGTGCCCTGGAAATTGGCGAGGCCGAGCTGCAGCGTGAAGGCGTGGTCGTTGTTGATGGCGATGAGCGGCCAGACCAGGTCGTTCCACGAGTTCAGCAGCGTGAAGATCGCCAGGGTGGCGAGCGCGGGCTTCGCGAGCGGCAGGATGATGCGGAAGAACACCTGCAGGCGCGTGCAGCCGTCGATGAGCGCGGCTTCCTCGAGCTCCGCCGGCAGTGACAGGAAGAACTGCCGCATGAGGAAGATGCCGAACGCGGATGCCAGCCATGGCACGATCGCAGCCCCCAGGGTATCGATGAGCCCGATCCTCGCGAACACGATGTAGGTCGGGATCATGAGCAGCTGGGTCGGGATCATGATGGTGGCGAGCACCGCGAAGAAGCCGAAGTTGCGACCCGGGAACTTGAGCCGGGCGAAGCCGTAGCCCGCGAGTGAGCAGAGCACCAGGTGCGAGACGATCGCGACGGTCGCGACGATCACCGTGTTGAGTAGCCAGAGCAGGATCTGCGACTCGTCGAACAGCTTCGCGTAGCCGTCGAAGCTGAGGTACGACGGGATGAAGTGCGGCGGAAAGCGATTGATCTCCGACTTCGGGCTCACCGAGGTGAGGAACATCTGCACGAAGGGGATGGCGAACAGCACGGCGGCGGGTGCGAGCAGCAGGTGCCATCCGCTGAACGGCAGCCTGAACCGGCGGCGAGCGCGGGTGGGGTGCTCGAGGGTGGTCATCAGAAGGCCTCGATCCTGGTGCGTCGCGAGTAGAGCACGACGCCGATGGTGATGAGCAGCGTGACCGCGAACAGCCCGTACGCCACGGCCGAGCCGTAGCCGAACTCGAGCTTCTGGAACGCGGTCTGCCAGAGGTAGTAGACGACGGTCTGGGTGGCGTTCAGCGGGCCACCTCTCGTGGTCGTGTAGACGAGGTCGAACAACTGGATCGCGCCGATCATCTGCCAGATGCCCACGAAGACGGTCACCGGCGCGAGCTGCGGCCAGACCACGCTCCAGAATGACTGCCAGCGATTGGCACCATCGATGCGCGCGGCCTCGAGAAGCTCCACCGGCGTGTCCTGCAGCGCGGCGAGGTAGATCACGGTGGTGAAGGCCGCCTGCCCCCACAACGACATGATCGTGATGACCACCATCGCCTGGGTCTGGTCTTCGAGCCAGCCCTGCTGCGGCAGACCGAGCACTCGCAGCACGTTGTTGACGAGGCCGAACTGCGGGTTGAACAGGTAGGTCGTGAGGATGCCGGTGACGGCGGCGGAGGCCACGAACGGCACGAAGATCGCCGTGCGGTAGAGGCCGATGAAGCGGATGCGGCGGTTGAGCGCCACGGCCAGAAACAGTCCGAGCCCCACGGAGCTGGGCACGAACATCAGGACGTACAGCACCGTGTGCAGCAGCGCATCCTGGAGCTCGGTGTCGGTGACCATCCCCTGGTAGTTGGCGAGCCCTACGTTCACGGCGGGGCTGAAGCCGTTCCACTTCTGAAGCGAAAGGAAGAATGCCCAGATCGCCGGAAAGATCGACAGGCCGAGCACGATGACGAGCGCCGGGATGACGAAGCCCCAGCCCTCGAGTCCCTCACGGAACTTGCGCCGACGTCGTGCGCCGCGCGCCGGCGACACCGGAGCAGGACGCTCCGATGCCACCGACGGGGCGGTGCGCTCCAGGGCTCGCGTCATCACTTGTCTTTCAGCGCCTTGTCTGCCTTGGCCGCCGCTGTCTTCAGCGCATCATCCACGGTGCCCTTGCCCTGGAGCACCTGCGAGATGGCATCGCCGATCGCCGCAGAGAGACCGTTGTAGCCGGCGACCGTTGGCCTCGCGATCGTGGCGTTCTTGGAGTTCTGCGCCATGATCTCGAGCCCCGGGTTCTCGGCGACCTTCTTCTTGAAGGCCGGGCTGTCGACCTCGCTCGAACGCAGCGGCAGGTTGCCGTAGTCCACGTTGAACTGCTCGTCCTGGGCCGGGTCGGTGAGGAACTTCGCCCACTCGTACGCCCAGTGCGCGCGGTTCACGTCCTGGTGGTCGAACAGAGCCCAGATGTCGGGGCCCGAGACGGTGGTGTGCTTGCCGTTCGTGCCGGGCAGGATCGTCACACCGTACTTGGTCTTGCCCACGCCGAGGTCGTAGAGCTGCCACGGCCCGGAGGTGATCATGCCGATCGCGTTGCTCGTGAACAGCTGCCCGTACTTCGTGTCGGTCTGGTCGAGGTAGACGCTCTTGTCATCGATCGCCATGTCGCGCAGGAAGGTCAGTGACTTCTTGCCCGCCTCGCTGTCGAACGCGGACTTGGTGCCATCCTCGGACAGGATGGAGCCGCCGTTCTGCCAGAGGTGCGGCCAGAACTGCCACGTGGTGTCTTCGCTGCCCGACACCGAGTATGCGTAGCCGTAGACCTTCTTGGCCGGGTCCGTGAGCTGCTTGGCCGCGGCGCGGAAGTCGTCCCAGGTCCAGTTGTCGGTCGGGTAGGCGACGCCGGCGTTGTCGAACACCGTCTTGTTGTACAGCAGCGAGATGTTGTCCACGACGGCCGGGAAGCCAATCGTCTTCTTGCCCGTCGGGCGTGCGGTCTGCTGCGCCGCCTCGGTGAACTCCGACCACTTGACGCTCGGATCAGCGACCTTGTCGGTGATGTCGAGGGTGCGACCGGATGACTCGAGCTCGCTCGCCCAAGACCCGAAGGCGTAGGAGATGTCGGGGTAGTTGCCTCCGGCGAAGCTCGCGGAGAGTTTCTGCAGCAGGTCCTCGGTGGAGGAGGCACCCGGCGAGACGTTGAGCGACACGTTCGGGTGAAGCTTCTCGAACTTTGCCGCGAGCTTTTCAATGAGCTTCTCGGCTCCGGCGTCCTGGCCGGTCCACATCGTCAGTGAGACGTTGGCCTTGGTGTCGAGCTTGGTGGCACCCTGCTGGCCACCGCATCCGGCGAGCGCCGCGACGACCGCGACGCCCATGGCGATCGCTCCGGCCCGCACCGCCCAGCGTGTGTGGTTTCGAGTTCTCATTCTGATCTCCTCTTTGATGATCGCGGTGGTGCTGCCTGGGCCTTCGCTCCGATGCAGGATGGACCTGTTCCGGGCCGCGTCTCCTGTCGGTGTGTGCCATAGTCTCTTAGAGAGTGATCATCTGACAAGAAAACTGCGGATAACGCTCATTCTGTTTGACCACTAGCGCGAGGATGCCCGTGACAACACCGGATTGGCACAGCCTTCGCCGTCTACCGCTGGTCGAGTGGGCGCCGAAATCACAGCTGCGACTGCCCGCAACGGACGTGCCGCGGGGGCAGGTGCCGTGCATCGACGTGCACAACCACCTGGGCCGCTGGTTGAGCAACGGCGAGTGGATGATCGACGACGTGCCTGCGCTACTGACCATGATGGATGAGCACGGCGTCGAGGCGATCGTGAACCTCGACGGCATGTGGGGCGACGAGGTCAGCGCGAACACCGAGCGCTACGACCGCGCGCATCCCGGCCGCTTCTACACGTTCTGCCAGCTCGACTGGGCGCGCATCACCGAGCCGGATGGCGTGGCCGTGTTGAGAGCGTCGCTGGATGACAGCGCGGCGCGCGGCGCCAGGGGGCTCAAGGTGTGGAAGAACCTGGGACTGACCATTCGTGACGACGACGGCCACGTCATCCTGCCCGATGACCCGCGAGTGATCGACGTCATAGCCCACGCGGGGGAACTCGGTCTGCCGGTGCTCATCCACACCGCCGATCCCAAGGCCTTCTTCGACCCGCTCGACGCACACAACGAGCGCCTCGATGAGCTGCTGCAGGAGCGGGACTGGTGGTTCGGCGACCGCGAGCGCCATCCGAGCTTCGAGCGCCTGATGCACGCGCTGCGCGCACTCGTGCTCGCCTGCCCAGGCACGCGCTTCGTCGGAGCGCACGCGGGCTGCGCGGCCGAAGACCTCGATCTCGTCGAGGCGCTGCTCGCCGATGCGCCGAACTTCGCCATCGACATCGCCGGCCGCATGGCGGAACTCGGTCGCCAGCCGCGCCGCTTCGCCGCGCTCGTCGGCCGCTTCCCCGACCGCGTGCTCTTCGGCACGGACATCTACCCGGCGACGGGCGAGCAGTACGCGCTGCACTATCGCTTTCTGGAGACCGCGGATGAGGCGTTCGACTACGCGCCGGACGACACGATCCCGCCGCAGGGCCGGTGGACGGTATCAGGACTCGACCTCGACCCGTCCCTCCTGCCCGCGCTCTACCGCGGCAACGCCGAGCGGTTCCTCGGGCTGTAGCTCCGCTGGCCCGTCACGCTCGCTGAGCCTGTCGAGGCGGAGAACCGCTCCGGCAGCTCTAGGGCAGCGCCAGCTCCACTCGACCGCCCAGGCCGACCGGAAGCACATTGGCGTGTGCGACGGTGAGCTCGTCGCAGAGCGCCCAGATCTGCTCGGGCGTGAGGCTCGAGTTCGCGTTCGGATCGGCGAGCAACGCCTGACGCACGAGCGCCGGATTGCCCGTGCGGGCCGCCTCGATCGTCAACTCCGCAACGGAAAGGTAGCTGCGGTTGAGCGCGGCACCCTGTGGTGGGATCGAGCCAACCTTCTGCGGCGTGAAGCCCGAGGCGTTCACGATCGACGGCACCTCGACGACCGCGCCCTGCGGCAGGTTGTCGATGAGGCCGCGGTTGACCACGTTGGCGTGGATGATCCGCTCGGTGTCGGTCAGCATCGAATGGATGAACTGGGGCGCGTACTCCGAGGCACCCTCCTCCAGCTCGAGTGGCTCTCCGCTCGCGAGCGCCGCCTTGGCGTGTTCGAACTCCGCGACGTTCTCCTCGCTGATGCCGACGTACTCGAGCGGCCGCAGCCGGAACTTCTCGATCTGCTCGTCGGAGCGCAGGAACCACGAGAGGTACTCGGAGGAGTGCTCGCTCGTCTCGGTCGGGTAGAAGCCGATGCGGCGGAAGATCTCCACGCGCACGCGGCGCAGGAGTTCCGGGTCGCTGTCGATCTTCGCGCGCAGCAGCGGATACAGGTCCTCGCCTTCGCGGGACCATTCCGTGAGCCAGGACTGGTGGTTCACGCCGGCGGCGCGGTAGTGCGTGCCCTCGAGCGGCACTCCGATCAGCTCGCACAGGTCATGCACGGTCCAGTACACGCTGTGGCAGAGACCGACCGTCTTGATCTCCGGTGCGACCACCGACATCCACCAGACGTTCATCGCCATCGGGTTTGTGTAGTTGAGGAACCAGGCGTCGGGACACAGCTCGCGCATGTCGCGTGCGATCGCGGAGAGCACCGGGAAGGTGCGCAGGCCGCGGAACACTCCCCCGACGCCGGTGGTGTCGCCGATCGTCTGTCGCAGGCCGTGTTTGGCCGGCAATTCGAGGTCGACCTTCGTCGCGGCGATTCCGCCGACCTGGATCATGTTGATCACGAAGTCCGCGCCGTCGAGAGCCTCACGGCGATCGAGGGTCGGGACGACGTCGAGCGACCTGCCGAGGCGCTCGGCTACCTGCGCCGCCGTGCCCGCTGCGACATCCAGCCGCTCCTGGTCGATGTCGTGCAGTGCGAGCGTGAGCGTTGGGAGATCGTCATAACGCAGGAGGTCGGCGATGAGCTGGCGCGTGAAGACGACGCTGCCCGCGCCGAGGAATACAAGCTTGGTCATGACTCGATCTTGGGTTGCACTGTTCATTCCGCGCAACATTCTGAGCGAAATGCCCCTAAAATGATCAGACTCGATGCTCACTTAGCCGGAGGAGGCTTTCATGGAGGCGGATGGCCAGTTGCGACCGGCGGCTTCGGGCAAGCGTTCCCGTCGCATGATCCAGATTCTCGACCTCCTGTCGGTGCACGAATCGGTCTCGCTCGCCGAATTCGCGGATGCGCTGGGCGTCTCCCCCGCGACCGTGCGACGGGACCTCGCCGACCTCGATTACCAGCGGCTGCTGCGTCGCACCCACGGCGGCGCCACGGTGATGGACTCCCGCGCGGAACTGCCCGTCGCGCTCCGCGACACTCAATTCCTCGAGGCCAAGCGGCTCATCGCCCGACAGACGGCGCTGCTCATCCCGCCGGAGCGGCACGCGGTCGCTCTCAGCGGCGGCTCCACGACAGCGCAGGTGGCGCGCGCCCTGTCGAACCACCGCGACCTCACCATCATCACGAATTCGCTGACCATCGCGGGCCTCGTCACGACCTATCCGCAGTTGAAGGTCATCATGACCGGCGGCTCGCTGCGTTCGCAGTCGCTCGAGCTGGTGGGGATTCTCGCCGAGAACACGTTCAACGCGATCAATGTGGGCACGGCCATCCTGGGCACCGATGGCATCACCGCCGGCGGCGGGGTCACGACCCACGACGACACCGAGGCGCGCACCAATCACGCGATGGTCACGCACGCGCAGCGCACCGTGGTGGTCGCGGATGGAACCAAGATCGGCAGGCTCGCGATGGCGAAGGTCACCGACATCGATCAGGTCGATGCGCTCGTCACCGACGACACGGCAGACCCCGAGGCGCTGGCAGAGATCGAACAGGCAGGCGTCACCGTGCACGTCGTCTCGGCCTCGTCGCGCGCGGCAGCGGCGCGCTGACCCGCAAGGTCACCGCCCGGCGCGAGCCGCCCGCTGGCTGATCATCCGATTGGTCACCAGGATCAGCAGGATCCCGACGATCGTCACGGCCACATCGACGAACGGCAGCACGCCGATGCCGTAGCCATCGAGCAGCAGACCGCCGATGAACGCGCCGCCACCGATGCCGATGTTGAACGAGGTTGTGAAGTACGCCGACGACACGTCGCGAAGTCGGGCGGATGCCGTGTGCAGTATCCGGGTCTGCAGCAGTGCAGGGGTTCCACCGAACGCCGCGCCCCAGACCACGAGCACCACGACGACCAGCCAGCTGACCCGCGGGAAGGTGCCGATGAGCAGCACCGCGGCCGCCACGAGAACGAAGGCTCCCACGAGACTCGCCCGCGGATACTTGCCGCCGATGACGCCCACGAGAAAGAGCCCGACGGCGCCGGCGATGCCGTAGGCCAGCAGGAGCAGCGCCACCGATTCGCTCGCGAAGTGGGCGGCCGAGGTGAAGAACGGCACGATGTAGGTGTAGAAGAGGTTCTGGCCGGTCATCAGCACCGTCGTAATGACGCAGATCACGGCGATGCCGAAGAGCGAGGGGTCGCGGCGCATCGGCACGGCGATCTCGCCGGTCTTCAGGTCTTCGATGTGATTGACCCTGGGCAGGAATCGCAGCACGAGCACGGTGAGCACGAGGATCGTGACGCCCATGGTGGTGAAGGCCAGACGCCAGCCGAGCAGGTGCCCGAGTGCCGTTCCGACGGGCACACCGAGGATGAACGCGAGCGTCGCCCCGGCGCCCGTCACGGCAACCGCTCGCGCGAGTTGCGGCTTCGGCACGAGGTGCGCGGCGTAGGCGCCGACGACCGCCCAGAACAGGCCGTGGGCGAGCCCACCGAGCACTCGCGACAGCACCATGACCCAGTAGTTCGGCGCGATCGCACCGAGGAAGTTGGTGGCGGCGAAGCCGATCAGCACGATGAGCACGAGGTTCTTTCGCCCGAAGCGATGCGTGAGGCTCGTGAGCGGTGCGGCGCTGAGCACCACCGTGCCGGCGAACACGGTGACGAGCAGCCCGATCTGGGACTGCGAGACCTTGAGGCCCTCGGCCATCTGCGGCAGGAGGCCGGTGGGCAGCACCTCGCTCGTGACCGATACGAAGATGGCTCCGGCGAGGATGATGAGAGCGAGCCAGGGGAAGGCGGGCGCCGCAGCAGGCCTGGTTTCAGACGCGTCCATAGGACGAGATTCCGTTCGAGGAGGATGTGGTGCGTGCGCCGACCGCGGGATGACGCGGCGTCTGCGTCATCCCCTCAAGAATACCGGCAGTCTGGCCCGGGCATGCCACGATGGTCGGATGAGGACACCGGGGTTCACTCGCGACCTGCTCCGCCCCGCCGGTGGCGACGAGGCGCACCGCGTGACGTTCGTCGAGCTGTTCTTCGACCTGGTCTTCGTCTTCGCCGTCACCCAGATCTCGCATCACCTGATCGCCAGCCCGTCCCTCCTCGGGCTGGTACAGACGATCATGCTCACGATGGCCATCTGGTGGGTGTGGGTCGACACGGCCTGGGTGACCAACTGGCTGAACCCCGAGCAGCCTCGCGTGCGCGCGCTACTCATCGTCCTGATGCTCGGTGCCCTGCTGATGAGCAGCGCGATCCCCGAGGCCTTCGCCTACAAGGGCGTGCAGTTCACAGTGAGCCTGGTCGCCATCCAGCTCGCCCGCGGCGTCTTCACCGTGCTGGCGTTCGCGCGGCATCGGGCCGACAACGCCATGAACTTTGCCCGCATCACCGCCTGGGCCGCGGCATCCGGAGTGTTCTGGATCGTGGGCGGCTTCGCGCAGCCTGAGGCGCGGCTGTGGTTGTGGCTGATCGCTCTCGCTATCGATTTCAGCGGGCCGGTCGCCCGCTTCTATGTCCCGGGATTCGCGGCGAGTGAGACCCGCACCTGGAACGTGTCGGGCGAGCACATGGCCGAGCGCGTGAGCCTGTTCGCGATCATCGCTCTCGGCGAATCCATCGTGGTGACCGGCGCGACCTTCGGCCAGCTGCCGCTCAGCTGGCAGAGCCTCCTCGCCTTCCTCGCCGCGTTCGCGGGCACCGTGCTCATGTGGCTGATCTACTTCAACCACGCCCAGCGAAGCGGCACGGAGCACATCGTGCGATCCTCGGATGCCGGGGCGGTAGCGAGGGTGGCGTACACCTACATTCCGGTGGTACTGGTGATCGGAATCGTGCTCGCGGCCGTCGGTGATGCCCTCGTTCTCGAGTCGCCATCCGGTCGGGTGGCCGCCTGGGCCGCGCTCGTCATCGCGGGTTCCGCGGTGCTCTACATCGCGGCGAACGTGCTCTTCGTGCGCTCGATCGGCGGGCCGTGGCTCGCCGGGCACCTCAGCGCGATCGTGGTGCTGCTGCTTCTCGCGCTGCTCGCGCTGTTCACGCCCGCGCTGAGTGCGCTCGCCCTCAGCTGGCTCAGCAACGTCGTGCTCCTGCTGGTCGTGATCGCCGACGAGTTGCTGTTCCGGCGCAAGCGACACCGCTCCACGGCGGTCGAGGCGATGTCGACGGACTGAAGCCAATACGGTAGGCGCATGACGTCTTCTACCCACTGGGTCCTCAGCCTCGTCTGCGCCGACCGCCCCGGCATTGTGCACGCGGCCAGCGGCGCGATCGTCGAGGCCGGGGGCAACATCACCGAGTCGCAGCAGTTCGCGAGTCTCGACACCGGCAGGTTCTTCATGCGCCTTCAGGTGGAGTCGGCCACGAGCAGGCAGGGCTTCGAGGCCGCGATCGCTCCGGTCGTCGCGCGCTACGCCATGGACTGGACCCTGGATGTCGTGGGCCGCCCGCTGCGCACGCTCGTTCTCGTCTCCACCGCCGCGCACTGCCTCAACGACCTGCTGTTCCGCGCGAGAGCTGGCCAGCTCCCCGTGGAGCTGCCGCTCGTGCTGAGCAACCACCCCGACCTCGGCGGGCTCGCCGAGTTCTACGGCGTGCCGTTCGAGGCCCACGAGGTGCGGTCGCCCGAGCAGAAGCGCGCCTTCGAGGCGCGAGCGCTGGATGCGGTGCGGGAGCACGACATCGAGTTGGTCGTTCTCGCCCGGTACATGCAGATTCTCTCGCCGGAGTTCTGCGCGAGGCTGGCCGGCCGCATCATCAATATCCACCACTCCTTCCTGCCCGGATTCAAGGGTGCAAACCCGTACAAGCAGGCGCATGAGCGCGGCGTCAAGCTCATCGGCGCTACAGCGCACTTCGTGACGAGCGACCTCGACGAGGGGCCGATCATCGAGCAGAACGTGGTGCGCGTCGATCACTCGCGCACCGCATCCGAACTCGTCGCGATCGGTCAGGACGAGGAGTCGCGCTCGCTCACCCAGGCGGTGAAGTGGTTCGCGGAAGGCAGGGTGCTGCTCGACGGCGCCCGCACCATCATCTTCACCTAGGCGCCGCGGCCCTTCGACGGGCTCAGAGGACGCACGGTCGCTGAGCTCGTCGAAGCGCCGCCCTCGGTAGGGTTGCAGGGTGCCACAGAATTCGCAGGATGCGAGCCCACCCACGGCAGACCGGCGACCGACATTCACACTCGGCCCCAACGACATCCTGCGGTTTCTGCTCGAACTGTTCGCCCTCTTCTCACTCGGCTATTGGGGATACCTGGCCTGGCCGTTCCCGTGGCCCGGCATTCTGTTCATGCTCGGCGCCCCGCTCTTCGCCGCGATCGTGTGGGGCCTGTTTCGTTCGCCGAAGGCCGTGTTCCCGCTCGACCCGGTGGGCAAGGCACTCGTCGAGATTCTCGTGATGGGCTCGGCCGCCGCGGCCTGGTTCATGCTCGGCTATCCGATCGTGGGTGCCATCTTCGGCATCATCGCGGCGATCAGCGGCATCATCAACGGCAGGGTCGAGATCTCCAGGGAGTCCAGTTCATGACCATCCTCTTTCACAGCGCGCGCAAGCTCGATGCGGCGGGCCAGGTCGACGGTTTCTGGATGCTCGTCGACGGTGATCGCATCGTGCGCACCGGGTCCGGCCCGGCCGAGACGACGGATGCCTGGACGGTCGCGACCGAACGCGTCGACGTCGCCGGGCACTGGTTGGTGCCCGGCTTCATTGACATCCACTGCCACGGTGGCGGCGGATACGCCTTCGACGAGGGAGGCGATTCGATCGCCCCGGCACTCGCGGCACATCGCGCGCACGGCACCACTCGATCCGTGCTGAGCCTCGTCACGAACCCGCTCGCGAACCTGCGCGAGAGCCTCGCGACCATTGCCGAGCTGGCGAAGTCCGACCCCCTGGTGCTCGGTTCCCACCTCGAGGGGCCCTTCCTGGCCGAGGGCAGGCGCGGCGCGCACAACCCCGACTACCTGCGGGAGCCCCAGCCCTACGAACTGGAGGAGCTGATCGCGGCGAGCGCGGGAACGCTGCGCCAGATCACCCTGGCCCCCGAGCTGCCGGGCGCAATGGAGTCGATCGACGTGCTCGTCGAGCTCGGCATCACGGTCGCCGTCGGCCACACCGAGGCGAGCTTCGAGCAGGCGCAAGAGGCGTTCTCGCGGGGCGCGAGGCTGCTGACGCACGCGTTCAATGCCATGGCGGGCATCCACCACCGCAAGCCCGGCCCGGTCATCGCCGCTTTTGAGGACGACCGCGTCACGCTCGAACTGATTCTCGACGGCCTCCACGTGCATCCGGATGTCGCCGCCGTCGCGTTCGCGTCGGCGCCCCACCGCGTCGCGCTGGTGACGGATGCGATGGCCGCTGCGGCGTCGAGCGACGGTGACTACCGCTTGGGCTCGCTGAACGTCACGGTGAAGGATGGCCTCGCGCTGTTGTCGGGCACGGACACGATCGCCGGCTCGACGCTGACGCAGGATGCCGCCCTGCGCTGTGCGATCGAGAGGGCTCGGGTGACGCCCGCCCATGCCGTCGAAGCGCTGACTCTCACCCCCGCGCGGGTGCTCGGCATCGAGCACGAGTTCGGCTATCTGAAGCAGGGCTATGCGGCCGATGCCGTGTTGCTCGGTCACGAGTGGCAGGTCAGCTCGGTCTGGGCGGCGGGTCGCCAGCTCAGCTGACACCGATCGCTGAGCCTGTCGAAGCGGGTCGAGCACACGGTTTCGATACGCTCGCTGGCGCTCGCTACTCAAGCCGCCTTCGCCGCCTCTCGCGTGCGTAGAACAGGACCAGATGCGACACGCCGGATGCAACGGCCCGGCGTCACCGCGTGTCGCACGAGCTCCTGTTTAACGCACGCGGGTTGACTAGGCCGCCCGCGGCCGTATCGAAACCAAGGGCCGGCATCGATACACTCGCTGCGCGAGCACTCGACCAGCGGGACAGCTACACGGCCTCCCAGGCGGGCTTGTTCGCCCAGGCATAGCGGTAGTAGTCGAGGTTGGCCAGCCGCGAGGCAGCGGCCTCGTCCACGATCACGGTCACGTGCGGGTGGAACTGAATCGCGGAGCCCGGCGCGCTCGAGGTGACCGGTCCCTCGACGGCCGCGGCAATCGCATCCGCCTTGCCCTCGCCGAACGCGAGCAGCAGCAGGTGCCTGGCACGGCGGATGGTGCCGAGTCCCTGCGTGATGCAGTTCACGGGCACGTCGTCGATCGAGTCGAAGAAGCGGGCGTTGTCGGCGCGAGTCTGCTGGGTGAGCGTCTTCACCCTGGTGAGCGATTCGAACGATGATCCCGGCTCGTTGAAGCCGATGTGGCCGTCGGTGCCGATGCCGAGGATCTGCACGTCCACTCCCCCGGCCTCGACGATGGCCCGCTCGTAGCTCTCTCCGGCCTGCTCGATCGGCCCGCGGTCGGCCGGGACTCGCACGAGCTCGGGGGGGAGTCCGAGCGGTTCGACGACGTCACGCCAGATCACCGAGCGATAGCTCTCGGGATGCCCGGCTGGCAGTCCCACGTACTCGTCGAGCGCGAAGCCGCGCACCCGCGAGAGGTCCGCCCCACGCGCGGCAAGCGCACGGTAGACCGTGAGCGGCGTTGATCCCGTTGCCAGGCCGAGCACGGCATCCGGCTTTCGCGCAACGAGATCAAGGATGACGTCGGCCGCAAGCTCGCCCGCGGCGGCCTGGCTCTCGAGAACGACTATTTCTGGCACTGGTGGCTCCTTGCTGTGGTGGGTGGATCAGGAAAAGCCGAGTTGTCTGGAGAGCACCGCCGCGGCGGCCCCGCGCAGCACGATGTCGTCGCCGAGCGTGCTCATGCGCAAGGTGAGTTGGCCGCTGAAGGCGGCCATGGTGCGGGCACGCAGGGTGGCGTCGGCCGCCTCGATGAGCGCTCCGTCGAGGTAGCTCGCGGGGCCGCTCAGCACGATCTCGTCGAGATCGAGCACGCCGACGATGGGCGCGAGTGCGATTCCGAGGCGCCGCCCGGCTTCGCGCAGAACCTCGTCGCGGGCGGCGGATGTCGCGCTCACCTCGAGCTTCGCCTGCAGCCTCGGGATGGCCAGCCAGGTTTCCAGGCAGCCGGACTTTCCGCAGCGGCACGGCTCGCCATCCGGATCGACGACGACGTGCCCGATCTCGCCCGCAGCATGGTGGCTCCCGAAAAGCTGCCCCCCGCCGAGCACGAGGCCAGAACCGACGCCCTGCCCGACGGTGACCACCATCAGATCGCCCCGCGCCTCACCGAAGCTGTGCTCTGCGAGCACCGCCGCATTCGCGTCGTTCATCACCGCGACGGGAAGGGAGAACTGCTCGGCGAGCCTGGCCTGAAGCGGCTCGTGCTGCCAGCCCAGGTTCGGTGCGCTCAGCACGGTTCCCGACGCATCAACGATGCCAGGTGAACCGACTCCGATGCCGAGGATGGGCGCCGACACCGCACCGATAAGGCCCTCGACGAGCGCGAAACTGCGCTCGATCGCGGCGGCTCCGCCCTCAGGCACACCGTTCGGCAGCGGCAGTTCCGACTCGTGCAGCACGGTGCCGGCAAGATCCAGCACCGCGCCCCGGAACACCGAGTGACCACCGAGGTCGATGCCGATGATGTTGAAGGAGGCACGGTCGATGTCGAGCAGAATGGCGGGTTTGCCGCGCTGCACGCTCTCGCTCGGCGGCGTCTCCCGCGGCCCGAGCTCGACGACGAGCCCGTCCGCCATGAGTTCGGCCACCAGGTCGGAAACCGTGACGCGCGTCAGGCCGGTGCTGCGCGCGACATCCGCTCTGCTCTGCCTGCCCGAGCCGTAGAGCGTCTGCAGCACGAGCGCGCGGTTGTGCACCCTGGCGTGTTCCGGCAGCACCTTCTCCGAGGGACGCAGGAGCCTCCCGGCGGTCCTCGCCGCGGTCACGTCCTTGGCGCTCATCCCAACGCCTCCCGGCCGCCTACCGCCGCCTTGCCGGCGAGCGCCGCACCGAGCGCGGCCACGGGTGAGCCGAGCGGCACGAGGCTGACCCGTTCCGGCAGATCGAGCGAGGCGATGAAGGGTGACGCGCTCGCCCACCCGCTCAGCACGGACTGAATGGGGCTGAGCAACCGCTCGCCGAGAGAGCTCAGGCCGCCCCCAATGACGACGAGATCGACGCCGAGGCTCAGGATGAGGATGCGCACGGCCACCGCGGTGTTCTCGATCAGCCTGTCCCGCACCTCGATCGCGAGCGGCACGCCCGCCTCGGCGGCGTCGAAAAGTTCGGTCACCGGGTACGGATGCTCGCTCGGCCACTGCCGGGCAACGGCCGAACCCGAGGCGAGCGTCTCGAGGCAGCCGCGCTGTCCGCAACTGCAGATCACGCCATTCGGGTCGACCGGAATGTGCCCGATCTCTCCGGCGGTGCCGCGCGAACCACGCCAGAGCTCGCCGTCTAGCACGATGCCCGCGGCCAGGCCCGTCCCGAGGTTGAGATACGCCATCGAACCGGGAACCTCTTGGGTGAGGTCGAGCAGGCTCCATGCACCGAGCGCGGCGGCGTTCACGTCGTTCTCCACGCGCACCGGAACGCCAAACACCGCAGACAGCCCCGGCCCGAGATCGAGCCCGGCAACACCGAGGTTCACCGCGTGCGCGACTCGTCCGGCTTCCGCATCGACCGAACCGGGAATGCCGACGCCGATGGACGCGAAGCTGCCCGCCTCCACTCCGACGAGGCCGGCGAGCGCCGACACGGCGGCGCTCGCATTGCCGAGCACCGCATCCGCGCCCATGCCCGTCGGCAGGCGCACCTCCTGCAGCACGCGGCCGCTCTCGTCGACCACGACACCGTGCACCTTGGTACCACCGATGTCGAGCCCGACGAGCATCCGGCCGTCGGGGTTCACGACTGCACCGCGTTCAACCAGGCGAGAAGCGCCTGCCCCACGTGGCGCGAAGCGCCAAAGGTCGCGACGTCGGCGTAGGCCCGGTCGTCTGCAGGCCACCCGAGGTCGACGACGACGACATCCGGATGCTGCTGCCGCAGCTGATCGATGTAGGTCCGCACCCAGGGGTAGCGGTGGTTGTCGCGACCGAGCACCACCGGCTGGAGTCCCGCAGGCAGCTCGGGCAGCGCACCCTCGCGCACCGGCAGTGTCTCGGCTCCCGCGGCGTCCGCTCCCCACGTGGAGACGCCGACGGCGATGTTCGCCTCGGTCTGAATTGAGAGGAGCACGCGCTCGGCACGCACCGTGACGCCGGGCCTCACATCGAAGGCGGCGATGGTGCGCTCCAGCGGGAAGACGGGTTCGTCAATCGCGGGAATGGGGATGCGCTCGGCCTCGACCGCGAGCCCCGCGGCGAGCGCGGCGACGCGAGCCATGGCATCCGCCAACCGCCCGTCGGCGAGTCGGCCGTTGCTCACCGCATCGGTGATCGCCCACTCGATGGCGTCGAGCTGTTCCTCGGTGTTGTCTGTGCCGATGCACAGCAGGTCGCAGCCCGCGGCAAGTGCGAGCACCGCGGCCCCGGGAATTCCGACCTCGCCACTCGCGCCCTTCATGTCGAGGGCGTCGGAGACGATCACGCCCGCGAAGCCGAGTTCCTCGCGCAGCAGCTGCTGCAGGATGCGGCGGGAGAAGGTTGCGGGCGCGTCCGGGTCGAGCTGCGGCATGAGGATGTGCGAGGTCATGATTGAGCGCGCCCCAGCAGCGATCGATGCCCGGAACGGCAGCAGTTCCCGCTCGCGCAGCCGTTCGAGCGGCAGGTCAACGACGGGCAATGCGAGGTGTGAGTCGGCGGAGGTGTCGCCGTGACCCGGAAAGTGCTTCGCGCTCGTGGCCGTGCCGGTGCGCTCGAGTCCGCGCACCCAGGCCGCACTGTGCCTCGCGACCAGTGCTGGGTCGGAACCGAAGCTGCGCACACCGATGACGGGATTGTTCGCGTTCGAATTGATGTCGACATCCGGAGCGAAGTCGAGGTTGCAGCCGCTCTGCCGAAGTTGCCAGCCGATCGAGCGCGCGACGCTCTCGGTGTAGGCGACATCGTCGATGCGGCCGAGCACGGCGTTGCCCGGGTAGGGCGAACCGCTGTCGTGATAGAGCCGCGTGACGTCGCCGCCCTCCTCGTCGATCGCGATGAGCGCCGCGGGGTTTGCCCGACGGATGCTGGCGGTGAGCTCTCGAAGCTGCTCGCGCGAGACGATGTTGCCGCCGAAGATGCAGACGCCGGCGAGCCCGTCGCGCAGCCGCCGCTCGAGCCACTCGGGCAGTGTCGTGCCGACGAAGCCCGGCAGCAGCACCGCCGCCGCGTTCACTCGACCGGATGAGCCGGACTGGGACTCTCGCATGGCTTTAGTAAAGCGTACAAACAAAATGCCTGCAATCCTTTTCCCGCCCAAATGAAGGAGTCGCCGCCGAGGATCCACGCATTCCGGGAGGGAGCTCGGCGTGGGAGGGCTCCACTCCTTCATTTGGACAGCGCAGGGCGCGGGTGGGAGCAAAAACCGCGCGCGAAACACGTTGGCACTCTCAGAGGGAGAGTGCTAACATTTTCCGTAGTTGAGCGTATGTGACTCAACTTATGAACCGACGATGAAGTGACGCCGAGAGGCGCACGACGTGAAGGAGTTGATGAAAATGGCAATGTTGTTCGATCCATTCCGTGAGCTGGACCGCGTCGCCGCGAACCTGCTCGACACGAGGCAGGGTCCCCGTCTCATGCCCATCGATCTGTATCGGGATGGTGACCACTACATCCTGAGCGCAGACCTGCCCGGAATTGACCCGGGTTCGGTTGACGTAGACATCGACGGACAGCTGCTCACCATCCGCGCCGAGCGCACCGCGCACAGCGAGGACGGCGTGAAGTGGCTCGCCCACGAACGTCCGAGCGGCAGCTTCCTGCGCCAGCTCAACCTCGGCGACGGCATCGACACCGAGAACATCAGCGCGAACTACGACAACGGTGTGCTGAGCGTCATGATCCCGATGAGCGCCAAGGCCATGCCGCGCAAGGTCGCGATCAGCTCAAACGGCACCGCCGAGAAACCGGTCGAAGTCACCGCGTAGACAGCGGAACGCAACGCAAGGGCCGCGCCTGGGGAACAATCCCGGGCGCGGCCCTTCGCCTCGGACCCGTCAGGAGGTCACCGGATGATTCTGCCGAGCTGGTGACGAAGGGAGCCCTCGAGAGTCGGCTGGCGAAAGTGGTGTCCGGCGCCTTCGAGCTTGGTCGGCACAACGCGCTGGTCGGCCTCGGCGAGTTCGGTCGAACCCTCCTCCCCCAGAAGGATCCGCGGTCCAAAAGTGGGCACGGGAAGCAGCGCCGGCCTGCGCATCACTCGGCCCAGCGTGCGCGTGTATTCGGCGTTGCGCACCGCGGCGGGCGCGACCGCGTTGATCGGACCGGACATGCCCGTGTCGACGAGCGCGCGGTGATAGACATCGACGAGATCCTCGAGATCTATCCACGACAACCACTGGCGCCCATCGGAGATCGGGCCGCCGAGGCCCGCGGCGAACAGGGGCCGGAACAGGCGAAGGGTTCCGCCGCGGGCCGCCTGCACGATTCCCGTGCGGATCGAACTCACGCGAATCCCGGCCTCCATCGCGGGCCTGGTTGCGGCCTCCCACTCGGCCACGACATCCGCCAGAAAGCCAGCGCCCTGACCGCTGTCCTCGCTCAACACTTCATCGCCGCGATCGGCACCGTAGTAGCCGATGGCGGAGGCGACCACCAGAACCTTCGGGCCGTCGGATGCGGCGGCCGCGAGCTCTGCCAGACGGGCGGTCGGAGCGATCCGGCTCTGACGAATCGCCTTCTTATGGCTCTCGGTAAACCTGCCGGCGATCGACTCACCGGCGAGGTGGATGAGCGCGTCGACTCCGTCGAGTAGCCCCGCGTCGGGGTGCATGGGGTCCCAGTGCCGCTCATCCGCACCTCCTGCGACCCCGCGAACGAGCCGGATCACGCGGTGGCCACCGGTCGTGAGGAAGGCCGAGAGTGCCGAGCCCACCAGGCCACTCGAGCCCGTCATCGCGATGGTCAGGGCTTGCACCCCGAGGCTCGCGGCCCACCGATGGGCCGCGAGATCATCGGCAAGCTGGCGGTGCCGATAGACGAACATGGGCCGAAGCGCTCTCGACCCCACGGGGGTGTCGACTCGATCGGTCACCCGGGTAGTCGTCTCTGACTCCGCGGCAAACTCGTGACTGTGACGCCACTTCAGCGCGGCGCGAACCGGGAGGGACGCGAGCCCATCCACTCCGATGGTGTCGACAAAGCGGCGGGGCGGGTCGTAGCCATCCGGATCGTGTCGCGACACCCAGGTGAGGCCGCCGGGCAGTCCAAGCACCGCCTCGCCGTCCCTGAGCGAGGTGGTCTCGAGCAGGACTTTCGCGGGTTGCCACGGCGGCGCCAACCTCGCGAACGCACCGGGCCTCGCGTGCCAGGCGAAGACCTCATCGATCGGTGACTCAACGATGCTCGAGTGTGTGATGGACATCCGAAGCACATCCCTTCGATGCTCGCATGATGGCCGAACGGGAATCCCGTAAACGGTCGCTAGTGTGGTGCCGGTGAGACTCTGGTCCGTGCATCCGCAGTATTTCGATCGGCAAGCCCTGACGGCCTGTTGGCGCGAGGCGCTGCTGGCACAGGCCGTGCTGGCCGGCACGACGAAGGGATACCGACAGCATCCGCAGTTGACGAGATTTCGGGACCAGGCGGCGCCGGACGCGGCTATCGCGCGCTTTCTCGGCGGAATAGCCGACGAAGCGGATGCCCGTGGCTACAGCTTCACCCGGAGCAAGATTCTCGTGCGCGCCGAGGCGGTGCCGCCGATCCCCGTGACGATCGGCCAACTCGAGTACGAGTGGGCGCACCTGAGGGGAAAGCTCGCGAAACGAAGCCCGGCGGTCGCCGAGCGCTGGGCCGACCTGAACGAGCCTCTGCCGCATCCACTGTTCACCGTGGTCGATGGTCCGATCGCTCCGTGGGAGCGACCGGGCTAAGCGCGCCGGGGAAGCGCGCGGGCGGCTAGTGCGCGGCCGCCGGCGCATGCGCTGTCGCCACCGGAGGCTCCTGCACCTCGGTCGTGTTGCTGAGGTTGTCGAGAAAGCGAATGACGACCTCGCGTTCGTCCGGAGTGAGATCCGCTGCCACGTCGAAGCGGCGGGCGTGCGTGCGCCCCACGGTGTCGCGCACCTGCTCATGCGTGTGCTGCGTGATGGTGATCATGAGCGCGCGTCGATCGCTGGGATGAGGTGAGCGCTCGATGTGCCCGGCGGCGGTCAAGCGGTCGAGGAGCTTGGTGGTCGAGGCGCTGGAGATCGCAAGGTGCTCCGCGAGATTGCCCGGCGTCGCGATCAGCCCCTCGTTCTTACAGATCACGAGAAAACGCAGCGCCTTCATGTCGTTTTCGTTCAGCTTCATGTGGTTTCTGGAACTGAGGCTCATTCTCTGCTCGGCCTCGCGCCACCGCCGAATCGATTGCAGCACGCGCACGATCTGGGAGATCTCCGCATCGTCCATGCCGGAGTAGTCGACGAGTTCCTGCTTGGGATCGACGACCCGGGGGTCGAGAATGACCCCTTCCACGCGACGAGGGATGTTGGCCGGTTCCACCATGGTGCTATCGTATCCGGAAAGATAAAGCTTGCTAAGCTATTTATTAGCTATGCTAGGTAAATATTCAGAGAGGGGGTTCAGATGGCTACCGCGAGCGATACCGAAGACGTCGAGCTTCTCGATGCGAACGGGGAGACGATCGGTCTCACCAGCCAGGCGAGCGTGCACGGACCGGACACTCCTCTGCACCTCGCCTTCTCGGGTTACGTGTTCAACGCGCGCGGCGAGGTCCTCATCACGCGGCGTGCCAGCACCAGGGCACGCTGGCCCGGAGTGTGGAGCAATTCCTTCTGCGGGCATCCGGCGCCAGCGGAGACGCTCGCGAGCGCGGTACGCCGCAGAGCGGCCTACGAGGTGGGCCTCGACCTGACCGGGCTCGAACCCGCACTGCCGCTCTTCCGCTATCGGCACCTGGATAGGGCGCACACCTCCGAGAACGAAGTCTGCCCGATCTATGTGGCCTCCACGTCGCAGGAGCCGACCGTGCATCCGGCGGAAGTGATGGACCACGCCTGGGTGGATCCGCTCGACCTCGGTCGTTCGATCCGGCTCAACCCCTCGATCTACGGCCCCTGGCTGGTTTTGCAGGCGCAACTACTCAGCTTCCTCGGTGGCTCACAACCGCGCACGGCGGCCCCACCGCAACGTGAACGAGAGCGAGTGTGAGATGAGCCTGGCAACACCGCTGCTCGGGAGCTCCGAGCGAGTCGACGAGGTGTCAGACCGACTGACCGAGTTCTTTCGCCAGAAAGAGCTGGAAGCATCCGGATACGGCACCCAGTACAGAGAACTGTGGTCAGCCATGCGACGATCGGTCGACGGTGGCAAACGCTTCCGGCCCGCACTCGTGGTCTGTGCCTATCACTCGCTCGGTGGTCACCGCGACGACGAGGCCGTGGTCGTCGCCACCGCCTTCGAACTCCTGCATTCCGCGTTCCTGCTTCACGACGACGTGATCGACGGAGACGTCGTGCGGCGGGGGCAGCCCAACGTCATGGGCACCCTGGCCTCCCGGGCGCTCGACAGCGGACTCGGCGCCCACGCGGCCACCCGGTGGGGCGAGGCCGCGGCGATCCTCGCCGGTGACCTGCTCATCCATTCGGCGCAGGCCCTCGTGGCGCGGCTCGATCTCGCCCACGATGTTCGCATCGCGCTGCTCGACCTGCTCGAGGAATGCATGTACGTCACCGCCGCCGGTGAGCTGGCGGATGTCGCGTTCAGCACGGGTGCCGAGACGCCCGTGCTGTCCCAGGTGATCTCGATGGCGCAGTGGAAGACGGCCCATTACTCGTTCCAGGCACCGCTCCAGGCGGGCGCGGTGCTCGCGGGAGCCGGAGCCGAGACGCTCGAAGCGCTGGGCGAATTCGGGAGAAACGTGGGAATCGCCTTCCAGCTTCGCGACGACGTGCTCGGCGTCTTCGGTGCCGCGGAACTGACCGGCAAGAGCACGACGAGCGACATCCGTGAGGGCAAGGCGACGCCGATGATGTGTTACGCCCTGCAGCGCAGCGAGTCCAGCGAGTTGAGCGAGCTGCTCGAACGCGGTGACGTGAGCGAGAAGGATGCGGCGCGGGTGCGCGAGATTCTCGAGGCGGTGGGTGCGCGTTCCTTCATCGAACAGCTCATCGATGACCACAGTCGTGCGGCGCTCGTCGCGCTCGACACTCCCGCCGTCCCCGAGGCGCTGCGGGAACGGCTCGTCGAGGTGGTCGCCAAGGCGCGCGAGCGATCGTCGTGAAAATGCGCGATTCGAGCCGGTCAGAGCTGTCGCTGTACTCGCGCGCGGCGCACAAGAGTTCGGCCACGATCATCCACGAGTACTCCACCTCCTTCGGTGCCGCCAGCGGGCTGTTGCATCGATCAATGCGGCCCGCGATCGAGAACATCTACGGTCTCGTGCGCATCGCGGACGAGGTCGTGGATGGCGCCGCCGCGCAGGCGGGGCTCGGCACTTCCGCGCAGCTCGCGCTGCTCGACAAACTGGAACGCGAGACGAATGCCGCCATCGCCACCGGATACAGCACCAACGTCATCGTGCACTCCTTCGCCGAGACGGCCCGCGCCGTGGGGATCGGAGGTGCGCTGACCGCACCCTTCTTCGCGTCGATGCGGCGCGATCTCGATCCGGCGCCGTTCACGGAAGAGCAGGTGCGGGAGTACATCTATGGCTCCGCCGAGGTCGTCGGACTCATGTGCCTGCGGGTGTTCCTCCACGACGCCGACTGTTCGCTCCAGCAGCGCACCCAGCTCGAACACGGCGCCCAGCGACTCGGGGCCGCGTTCCAGAAGATCAACTTTGTTCGGGACCTGAGCGTCGATTGGGAGCGCTTGCACCGCAACTACTTTCCCGCGCTCGACCCCACGACACTCACCGAGGCCGAGAAACTGACGCTGCTCGATGACATCTACGACGATCTCGAGGCCGCCGGCCGCGTCATTCCCCAGTTGCCCGCAGGCTGCCGCACCGCGGTCGCCGCGGCGCACGGGCTGTTCGCAGAACTCACCGATCGCATCCGCAAGACGCCTGCCCCTGAGCTTCTCACCACCAGGGTGAGGGTGCCCGGCGTCGTGAAGCTTCGCATCGTGCTCGCCGCGCGTGCGCACCACCGCGTGGAGACCTCGTGAGCGCCGCGGCCAAGAGGCGCAAGGCCGTCGTGATCGGCGGCGGGATCGCCGGGCTCGCGACCTCGGCACTCCTCGCCCGAGAGGGCTACGACACCACCATCCTCGAGGCACGGGACGACCTCGGCGGCAGGGCTGGCAGTTGGGAACACGAGGGGTTCCGCTTCGACACCGGTCCCTCCTGGTACCTCATGCCCGAGGTCTTCGACCACTTCTATCGGCTGCTCGGCACCTCCTCCGCGGAGCAGCTCAGCCTGACCCGCCTCGACCCCGGATACCGCGTGTTCTTCGAGAGGCACGCCGAGAGCGTCGACATCGTCGCGGACCGCGCCGAGAACCTGCGCACCTTCGACGCCATCGAACCGGGCGCCGGGGCCGCTCTCGACCGCTACCTCGGCTCGGCAGACGACACCTATCGCGTCGCCATCAGTCGCTTCCTCTACTCGACCTTCGCCTCGTTCGGTCCGCTGCTGCGGCGCGACGTCCTCGGCCGGATGGGCACGCTCACGCGCTTGCTCCTGCGCCCGCTCGATCGCTTCGTCGCCGGCTTCGTTCGCGACGGCCGACTCAGGCAGATCCTCGGGTACCCCGCGGTCTTCCTCGGCTCCTCGCCCTCGATGACGCCGAGCATGTACCACCTCATGAGCCACCTCGATCTCGAGGACGGCGTGTTTTATCCGGATGGCGGCTTCGCGGCGGTCATCGAGAGCATTGCCCGGCTGGCAGACGGCGAGGGCGTCACGACGCTCACCGGAGCCACGGCCACCCGGATCACCACCTCGACCGCGGGCCGCCCACGCGTCACCGGGGTGGACTACACCGACTCGGCCGGTCAGAAGCAGCACATCGCGGCACCGCTCGTCGTCTCGGCGGCGGATCTGCACCACACCGAGACGAGGCTGCTGCCCGCGGAGCTGCGCAGCTATCCGCAGCAGTGGTGGGACAAGCGCACCGCGGGACCCGGCGCGATTCTCGTCTTCCTCGGGGTGCGCGGCGCCCTGCCACAACTGAGCCACCACAGCCTCTTCTTCACGGAGGACTGGGCAGAGAACTTCGGCCGGATCTTCGGCGACTCCCCCTCGGTGCCGAGCCCCGCATCCATCTACGTTTGTCGGCCGAGCGCCACGGACTCCGCGGTCGCGCCGGCCGGGCACGAGAACCTGTTCGTGCTCGTTCCCGTGCCCGCCGACCCGGGCATCGGGCGCGGCGGCATCGACGGCGCGGGCGATCGCTCCGTGGAGCGAGTCGCAGACGAGGTCATCCGGCAGATCAGCAGTTGGGCGAAGATTCCCGACCTCGCCGAGCGCATCGTGCTGCGTCGCACTATGGGACCGGCCGACTTCGAGCACGACCTCAACTCCTGGAAGGGCAGCGCGCTCGGCCCGGCACACACGCTTCGGCAGAGCGCGTTCCTGCGCGGCAAAAACGCCTCGGCCAAGGTCGATGGCCTGCTCTACGCCGGGGGAACAACCGTGCCGGGGATCGGGTTGCCGATGTGCCTGATCAGCGCGGAACTCGTGATCAAGCGCCTCCGCGGCGACGTCAGCACGAGCGCGCTGGCGGAGCCGCTATGAGCGTCATCTACCTCGCGTCCCTTACCGTGGTCATCGGCTGCATGGCGCTCATCGACCACCGGTACCGGCTCTTCTTCTGGCGGGACGCGCGGCGCGCGAGCATCGTTCTCGTCATCGGCACGGCGTTCTTCCTGGCCTGGGATCTCTTCGGCATCGGCCTCGGCTTCTTCTTCCGCGGCGAGAACGCGATCATGACCGGCATTCTGCTCGCGCCGGAGCTGCCGCTCGAGGAGCCCTTCTTCCTCGCGTTCCTCTGCTACCTCACCATGGTGCTCATCACCGGAGTCGAGCGAGTGCTCTCGCACCGCGCGGAGGGCCGCCGATGAACTACGCCGTGCTCAGCATCATCTTCCTCGCGGGCGCCGCGGTCGTGCTCGTCCTCGCCCTCGCACTGCAACCCCACCGGCGAGCGCTCCTGCGCCGATGGTGGCTGCCGGTCGCGGTCTCCGGAGTCGTCGTACTCGTGCTCACCGCGGTCTTCGACAACGTCATGATCAGCGCTGGGCTCGTCGCCTACGATCCGCGGGTCAACTCCGGCCTCGCCATCGGATCGGCACCGCTCGAGGACTTTACCTACCCCCTGGCCGGACTCATGCTCCTGCCCGCGCTCTGGTTGCTGCTCAGAAAGCAAGACGCGGATGCCCGCCCCTGAGCGTCGGAGAGTAATCCGCTCGCTGTTCGTGGCTTCGCGCCCGATCAGTTGGATCAACACCGCATTCCCCTTTGCTGCTGCCTACTACCTCTCGACCGGGCGCATCGATGCGCCGCTGATCATCGGCACCGTGTTCTTTCTGATTCCGTACAACCTCGCGATGTATGGAATCAACGACGTGTTCGACTACGAGTCAGACCTCGCCAACCCTCGCAAGGGCGGCATGGAGGGCGCGGTACTCGACCGCGGCATCCACCGAACCACGGTCGCCACCGCGATCATCCTGAGTCTGCCGTTCGTCGTCGCGCTGGTTTTTTTCGGTGGACCGCTCTCGTGGCTTGTGCTCGCGATCAGCCTCTTCGCCGTTGCCGCTTACTCTGTTCCTGGCCTGAGACTCAAAGAGAAACCGTTTCTGGATTCGATCACCTCAAGTACCCATTTTGTGAGCCCGGCGGTCTACGGTTTTGCACTCGCAGGGGCAGTGTTCTCGCAGTCGATCGTGGCTATTCTCGCGGCGTTCTTCCTGTGGGGCATGGCGAGCCATGCCTTCGGTGCGGTGCAGGATGTGCTGCCAGACCGCGAGGGCGGCATCCACTCAGTGGCCACCGTCATGGGTGCCAAGTGGACGGTGCGCTTTGCGATCGCGCTCTGGGCCGCGGCAGGGCTGTTCATGCTGCTCACCGCCTGGCCTGGCCCCCTCGCAGCGCTGTTCGCCCTGCCGTATATTGCTGCCGCACTGCCGTTCCGCTCTGTCTCAGACGAGGCATCGGAATCGGCGAACCGCGGCTGGAAGCGATTCCTCTGGATCAACTACACCGTGGGCTTCCTCGTCACAATGCTGCTCATTATTTCTTCGCTGGAAAGGCACTGACCGATGTCACTTGAACCCCGTCGCCGCGACTGGACTCCGCGCCGCTGGCTGCGCATCCTGCTTCCCACGGTGCTGCTTCTCGTGTGGTTCGCTGCCGCGAGCTTCGGCGGTCCCACCTTCGGCAAGCTCTCCTCGGTCTCCAGCAACGATCAGGCAGCGTTCCTGCCGGCGAGCGCCGAATCGACCAAGGTCAACGAGCTGCAGCAGAAGTTCACCGACTCGAAAGAGATCCCCGCGATCGTCTTGCTCGTCTCTGACAACACGCTCTCTCGCGGCGATCTGGCCGATGCAGCAACCCTGGCCAAGAAGCTCGGCGAGGTGAAGGGAGTGCAGGCCCCCACGGCACCCGCGACCATTTCAGTCGCCGGACCTATCCCGTCCAAGGATGGCAAGGCCGTCGAGTACATCGTGCCGATCAGCGATTCCAACAACGTCAAGTCCGTCGTCGCGGATCTCCGAACCGCAGCGGATGCCGGCGCCCCGGCATCCACCAAGGCCTACGTGACCGGACCGGCCGGGCTCACCGCCGACCTGGTGAACGCTTTCGGCGGAATCGACGGAATCCTGCTGCTCGTCGCCGGCGGCGCCGTGTTCCTCATTCTGCTGCTCGTGTATCGCTCTGTCGTGCTGCCATTCCTCGTGCTACTGACCTCGGTCTTCGCGCTCACCGCGGCGATCCTCATCGTGTATGCCTTCGCCAGCTGGGGCTGGATCAAGCTGAGCGGCCAGAGTCAGGGCATCCTCTCGATTCTGGTCATTGGAGCGGCGACCGACTACTCGTTGCTGCTCGTGGCACGATTCCGTGAGTCGCTGCACCACGTTGAATCCAAGTGGGCGGCAATGGGCAGGGCCTGGCGCGCCGCAATCGAGCCGATTGCAGCATCCGGTGCGACCGTCATCATCGCGCTGCTATGCCTTCTGTTCTCCGACCTCAACTCGAACAAGAGCCTCGGCCCGATAGCTGCGATCGGCATCGTGTTCGCCCTGCTCGCAACGCTGACGCTGTTGCCGATGTTCTTGGTGCTTTTCGGTCGCACCGCTTTCTGGCCGTTCCGGCCCAAGCTGGAAACCGAAGAGACCCATGCCCACCACCTGGCCGACGACCACATCAAGGGACTCGAAGGTATTCAGGGACTGTGGCACCGCGTCGGTCGACTCATCGCTCGACGCCCCAGAGCCACCTGGGTCGTGACGCTGGTCGTGCTCGCGGCCAGCGGACTCGGGTTACTGCAGTTGCAGGCCAGCGGGGTTCCCCAGACCGATGTGATCCTCTCGCAGTCCCAAGCCGTGGACGGACAGAAGGTCGCAGCGAAGCACTTCCCCAGCGGGGCGGGTAGTCCGGTCGTCATCGTGACCAAACAGTCCAAGGCCGATGCGATGCTCGACGCGGTCTCCGGCACGGAGGGCATCAGCTCAGCGAGCCTGTACATCGGCAACGTCAGGCCTGGCCCGACCGCTGAGCCCGTGGTGAAGAACGGCAAGGTGATCATCAACGCCGTGCTCACGTCTGAGGCGGACTCTGCCAAGGCCGAGAACGTCGTGAAGAAGCTGCGCACCGAACTTCCGGCGACCGATTCGAGCGTGCTTGTTGGTGGAGTGACGGCCATCGCGTTCGACACCAACACCACCGCTCAGAGTGACCTGGTGAAGATCATCCCGATCGTGCTCATCGTGATTCTGCTCATCCTGATGCTGCTGCTGCGGTCGATCCTTGCTCCGGTGCTGTTGATCCTCAGCGTCGTCGTCTCCTACGCCGCCGCGCTCGGGGTTTCCGCACTCGTGTTCAATCACCTTTTCGGCTTTCCCGGGGCGGATGCCGCGGTGCCACTGTTCGGGTTCGTGTTCCTCGTGGCACTCGGCGTTGACTACAACATCTTCCTCATGACACGGGTGCGCGAAGAATCGCTGCATCTCGGGACCAGACCCGGCATCCTGCGCGGACTCGGCATGACGGGCAGCGTGATCACGTCTGCCGGGGTGGTGCTGGCGGCGACTTTTGCGGCTCTCGGCGTCATCCCGATTCTGTTCCTCGCACAGCTCGCCTTCATCGTCGCATTTGGTGTTCTGGTCGACACCGTGATTGTGAGGTCGCTGCTCGTGCCGGCGCTCTCGTACGACATCGGTAAGGCCATCTGGTGGCCGTCGAAGCTATGGAGAGAAGGGCAAAAATAATGACGAGCACCGCACGCAGCGCGGATAGCAACCGCGCAGACACGATCAGGCAGTGGGTTGTCGCCGTCACCGCGGTCGCGGCCATTGTGGGATCGTTCATCGGTTCGGGAGCACTCGGCGGCACGCCCATCGCGGAGGCAGCAGGCGGTGCGCTGAGCGCAACCGCCACGCGCATTGCACCCGGAGTTCCCGCCTTTTCGATCTGGAGCGTGATCTACCTCGGGCTCGTGGCGTACACGATCTGGCAGCTTCTTCCGGCGCACAAGCACGATGCACGCCAGCGTCGCCTCGGGTACCCGATTGCGGCATCGCTCGTGCTGAACGCCGCCTGGATCCTGAGCGTGCAGGCAGGTCTTCTCGCCGTCAGCGTCATCGTGATCGCCGTGCTCGTGGCCGTGCTCGCCTACACATTCAGGCTCTGCATCGTCACTCGCCCCTCGAGCACGATTGAGGCCGTTGTGGTGGACGGCACGGTCGGGCTCTACCTCGACTGGGTGTGCGTCGCCACGGCTGCAAACATCACGGCAGCACTGAAAGCTGCGGGCTTTACGGGCTGGGGAATCGACGCGGATGTCTGGGCCGTCATCATCATCGCCGTCGCCGGACTCATCGGCGTAGGCCTGGCCATAGCCGGGCGTGGACGTCTCTCTCCCGCGGCCTCGCTCTGCTGGGGCTTGGCCTGGGTGGCGGTGGCGCGACTCACGGGCAGCCCACACTCCGTTCCTGCCGCAGTCGCGGCGATCGTGGCCGTTACGGTGGTGCTCATCATCACCGTGGCCCTCCGGATTCGCGAAAACGTCGTGGCGAGCGCATGACCAGTGCACGCCGCCGCTGGGCTGGCCTCGTCTTCATCAGCATTGCGGTGGCACTGATCATCGTCGACTCGACGATCGTCAACGTCGCCATCCCGTCGATTGTCGACGACCTCGGCATCACCTCGACCCAGGTGCAGTGGGTGCAAGAGAGCTACACGCTCGTCTTCGCCGCGCTGCTGCTCGTGTTCGGCACGCTCGCCGACCGTTACGGGCGTCGCCGACTGCTGATCACCGGAGTGACGATCTTCGCGGTTTCGTCCGTGCTAGCGGCACTCTCACCTTCCGGAGACCTGCTCATCGCCTCCCGCGTGCTGCAGGGAGTCGGTGGCGCGATGGTGCTGCCCACGACCCTCTCGCTCATCAACGCGACGTTCCGCGGCAAGGAGCGCGGCATCGCGTTCGCCATTTGGGGTTCGACGATCGGCGGAATGGTCGCTGTCGGTCCGCTGCTCGGCGGTTGGCTCACCACCTACTTCTCCTGGCGCTGGGCCTTCGGCATCAATGTGCCGCTCGCGGTGATCATCATCATCGGTGCGCTGATCTGCGTGGCCGAGTCCAAGGATGCCGCGGACGCCAGGCGCATTGACTACTTCGGTGCGGTTCTCTCGGTGCTGACCAGCGCATCCCTCGTCTTCGGCCTCATCGAGGGACGAAGTTACGGGTGGTGGCTCACCGACACCGCGCACATCCCCACGTTCGGCGACTGGACGTGGACCTTCCCGCTCTCCCCCATTCCGTTCGCCTTCGCGCTCACCCTCCTGTCCGGATTCGGTTTCGTCTGGTGGGGCATCCGTCGACAGCGAGAAGGCAAGACCACGCTGCTCGCGTTCTCCCTGTTCAGAATTGCGTCCTTCCGCAACGGCAACATCGCCGCGATGATCGTCTCGCTTGGAGAGTTCGGCATCATCCTCTCGCTGCCGCTCTGGCTGCAGAACGTCATCGGCTATGACGCGCTGCAGACCGGATTCGTGCTGCTGGCACTCGCACTCGGCTCGTTCGTGGCCAGCGGGATTTCTGGTGCATTCGGGCAGAAGGTGACACCGGTCACGATCGTGCGGGCGGGCATCCTGGCCGAAATCATCGGAGTCACCGGGCTCGGCTTCATGATCAGCGCCGACGCGAGCTGGCTCAGCATCGTGCCGTTCCTGTTCGTCTACGGCATCGGTGTTGGCCTCGCCACGGCGCAACTCACCGGCGTCGTGCTCAAAGACGTGCCGCTCGACAAGAGCGGTCAGGGCTCCGGCACCGCGAGCACCGCTCGGCAGATCGGTTCAGCGCTCGGCATCGCCATCCTCGGAACGATCCTGTTCACCTCGGTTGGGTCCAGCCTCAACGCGAAGCTTATGGATGCTGCGCCGATGCTGCCGCAGACCGCGCGCAGCCAGATCGTGGATGCCGTGGTCGTGAGCGCTGGCGGTGCCATCCCCGGTCTGGAGAAGAAAGACAAACAAATCGGGGCGGCAGCGGCCGAAGCCTTCAGCGAGGGAACCCGATACTCCGCGTTCGCCGCGGCCGGCTTCCTCGTGCTCGGCTTCCTCGCCACGCTGCGACTCTCGGGCGGCACTGCGGAGGCTGAGACCGAGCAGGCGGCGAATCGCGAGCGCGAGCCAGAACCGGAACCATCGGAAACTGCATGACGGCCCCCACTCAGCACGAGCGACGCCGCACGCCGCGGCGAGCGTGGCGCGTCACGCGCCTAGTGCTCATCATCCTCGCGGCGCTCCTCGTCATCGTCATCGTGGGCTTTCTGATCTGGGCAAACACCGGCGTCATGCAGGCAGAAAAGGCGTCACTCGAGAAGGTCCGGAGCAATCCGGCCGTCTCGATCACGGAACGTGATAACGCCGTCGTCCTGGCCCCGACCGGTAGGTCTTCCGGTGTCGGCCTGGTCTTCATTCCGGGCGCCAAAGTCGCCGCGGACGCCTACCTCTACAAGCTGTCTGGCGCGGTTGCGCAGGACGGCCTCACGGTCGTCATCACCAAGCCGATCCTGAACCTCGCGTTCTTCGACCAGCGCCCACTCAGCGACTTTACGAGTGACGCTCGCGGCATCAGCACCTGGTACGTCGGCGGCCACTCGCTCGGCGGCGTTCGTGCGTGCCAGTACGCGGATCAGCCGAAGGTGACAGGGCTGATCCTGTTCGGAAGCTACTGCGCCAACGACCTGTCGTCGACGAAGCTCGCGGTTCTCAGTATCGGTGGCAGTAATGACGGGCTAAGCACGCCGAGCAAGATCAAGGATGCCGCAGGCCTGCTGCCCGCCGACGCCACGTTCGTGCAGATCGAGGGATCCAACCACGCCCGCTTCGGTGACTACGGCGTGCAGGCCGGCGACGGTGTTGCGACCATCAGTAGCGCCAAGGCGCGCCGCGTGATCACCGAAGGCGTCACCCGGTTTCTGCCCCAACGCGAGGAGTGACGCAAGCCGTGTCCCGCGCGACGAGCTATCCGTATTGAGCTTGCGTCCGTTCTCGCTCGTACGCAACCCCTTGCCAGGCGCACCTAGTGCGCTTTAGCTAGAAGGATGACCCTAGCGGCAGTGCTCTTCGACATTGATGGAACTCTCGTGGACTCCAACTTCCTTCACGTGGACGCGTGGTCTCGAGCCTTCGACGGCATCGCGCGACCCGTCGCCGCGTGGCGCATTCACCGCAGCATCGGGATGGATAGCGACAAGCTTCTGGACGCTCTCATTCCCGACGCGTCTGACAACGACCGTGAACGCGCGTCCGAGTTGCACTCGACGCACTACGGGCGAAACCGGAGTCGCCTTCGCCCTTTCGCGCGCACACGAGAACTTCTTGGGGTGCTTGCAGAGCGCGGCGTAAAAGTCGTCCTCGCGACGTCTGCACCCGAAGACGAACTGGAATCGCTTCGGGCGACGCTTCGCATCGAGAACGCGATCGACGTCGTGACTTCTTCAGGTGATGTCGGTACCGCGAAGCCCGCGCCCGACATTGTCGAAGTCGCACTCGCGCGAGCGGGCACCTCGGCGGCGGACGCTGTTATGGTCGGCGACACAGTGTGGGATGTTGAGGCCGCCAAGCGTGCGGGGGTCGCGTGCGTTGGCGTTCGAAGCGGCGGTGTATCGGAAGCGGAGCTCCGAGCGGCGGGAGCCGTCGCCGTCTATGACGACGTCGCCCACCTTGTGGACAACCTCGAGAGCAGTCCCCTCGCAGGATGACATGAGCCAGACACTCGTACGTTCTGCCGTGAGCGTGTGCCAGAACGCTCGTTCGCTAGGGGTGGCGCAACCCATGACCCGCGAGCACTGCGCGGTATCCCTCGCGAAAGCTCGGGTAGGCGAACTCGAAACCCGTTCCTCGCAGCAGTGCATTGCTGCAGCGTTTGGTGAGAGCACTCGCTGTGTCATCATCCATCGGCGGATGCTCTCGCCCCATTTCGGTGGCAAGAAAACTCAGCACCTCGCCGAGCTCGACGGGTTCGTTGTCTGAGCCCAGATACAGCGCCTCGGGACTCTGCACGCGGGTCGTGAGATAAACGATCGCCTCTGCAGCATCGTCTCGATGGACGCGGTTGGTGACGTTCTCAACGCTGGGGATTCGCGCTGTTCCGCTCTTCACCTGATCGATGAGTCTGGTGCGGCCGGGGCCGTAGATGCCGCTCAGCCGCAGCACGATCGCGTCGGGCCGCCGCGAGTGCAGCAGCTCCTCCGTCTCGAGCAGCACCCGTGCGGTCGCGGTAGCGGGGCTGGCTGGCGTGGCTTCATCAACCAGGCCGTCCTGATCGCCGTACACCGCCGTGGACGACACGTAGAGTACCCGATCGGCGCGGATGCCGTCGCGATCGAGCGCGTCGAGTACCTTGCCCGCCGCATCCAGGTAGGCCGCGCGGTAGCCTGCTTCGGAGCGCTCGCCGGCCGCCGTCGCGATCACGACGATTCTGGTGTCAGCCGCAATAGTGGGCAGTGTCGCGGTGAGGTCGACCGCCACCCCCTCGATTGCGGCGGGAAGATGCTGCGGGTTTCGACGCCAGCCCACCACCCGGTGTCCAGCCGCGACGAAGCGGAGGCCTGCCTCGGTACCCAGGTCGCCGCAGCCAGCTATCAGAACGGTCATCGCGTTGTCAGAGCAGGCCGAGAGCCGTGACCGCGTCGCGCTCCTCGATCAGCTCGGCAACTGACGCATCGATCCGCGCGCGAGAGAATTCGTTGACCTCGAGCCCGGGCACGATCTGCCACTGGCCGTTCACGGAGGTCACCGGGAACGAGCTGACGAGCCCCTCTGGCACACCGTAGGAGCCATCGCTCGGCAGCGCCGCGGAGGTCCAGTCCCCTTCCGCCGTGCCGTGCACCCAGTCGCGCACGTGATCGATCGCGGCACTGGCAGCGGATGCCGCAGACGATGATCCGCGCGCCTCGATGATCGCGGCACCGCGCTTCGCCACCGTGGGAATGAAGTGCTCTTCGACCCAGCTCTGGGCAACATCCACCGGCTTCCCGTCGACCAGCGCGTGCGACAGGTCGGGGTATTGCGTGGCGGAGTGGTTTCCCCAAATCGTCAGCCGCGTGAGGTCGGAGACCGGAGCACCGAGCTTGTGGGCGAGTTGGCTGAGCGCGCGGTTGTGATCGAGACGAGTCATCGCCGTGAACCGCGAGGCAGGTACATCCGGAGCATGCGAAGCCGCGATCAGCGCGTTCGTGTTTGCGGGGTTTCCCACTACGAGAACGCGGATGTCGTCGGCAGCTCCGGCATTAATGGCGCGTCCCTGGGGCGCGAAGATTCCGCCGTTCGCGGCGAGCAGGTCACCGCGCTCCATACCTGCGGTGCGCGGACGGGAACCCACGAGCAGCGCGACATTCGCGCCCTCGAACGCGGCATCCGCATCATCGAAGACGTCGACGCCCTGCAGCAGTGGGAACGCGCCGTCGTCGAGCTCCATCGCCACACCCTCGGCCGCCGTGACTGCCTGCGGGATCTCGAGCAACCGCAGCGACACGGGAGTATCGGCGCCGAGCATGGCGCCCGAGGCGATGCGAAACAGGAGCGCGTACCCAATCTGACCGGCCGCGCCGGTGACAGTAACCTTCACGCTCTCGACCCTACGCCGTCAGTCCCCACGCCGAACGTGCCCGTTGGCGCCGACGGTGCCCGCAGGAACGGGCACGCTCGGCGCCAACGGGCACGCTGGGCGGAACGCGACTAGGCCAGGCGCGCTGCTAGGTTCTTGTCGAGCGTGTCGAGGAACTCCTCGGTGGTCTGCCACTTCTGCTCGGGGCCGACGAGCAGCGCGAGGTCCTTGGTCATCGCGCCCGACTCGACGGAGGTGACCACGACATCCTCGAGCGTCGCGGCGAACTCGGCGAGCGCCTCGTTGCCGTCGAGCTTGGCCCGGTGGGCGAGACCACGGGTCCAGGCGTAGATCGACGCGATCGGGTTGGTGGAGGTGGGCTTGCCTGCCTGGTGCTGGCGGTAGTGGCGCGTGACCGTACCGTGCGCGGCCTCCGCCTCGACAACGCTGCCATCCGGAACGGAGAGCACCGAGGTCATGAGGCCGAGCGAGCCGAAGCCCTGTGCAACGGTGTCGGACTGCACGTCGCCGTCGTAGTTCTTGCAGGCCCAGACGTAGCCGCCCTCCCACTTCATGGCGGAGGCCACCATGTCGTCGATGAGGCGGTGCTCGTAGGTGAGGCCGGCGGCGTCGAAGCGCTCCTTGAACTCGGTGTCGAAGATCTCCTGGAAGATGTCCTTGAAGCGACCGTCGTAGGCCTTGAGGATCGTGTTCTTCGTCGACAGGTACACGGGATACTTGCGGCTCAGGCCGTAGTTGAGCGAGGCGCGAGCGAAGTCGCGGATCGACGCATCCTGGTTGTACTGCACCTGCGCGATGCCGTCATCCGGTGCGTCGTAGACGTCGAGCTTGATCGGCTCCGAGCCGTCATCCGGCGTGAACTGCACGGTGAGCTTGCCAGCACCCTTGAAGACGAAGTCGGTGGCCTTGTACTGGTCGCCGAAGGCGTGGCGACCGATGATGATCGGCTTGTTCCAGCCGGGAACGAGGCGCGGGATGTTGGAGATGATGATCGGTTCGCGGAAGATGACGCCGCCGAGGATGTTGCGGATGGTGCCGTTCGGAGACTTCCACATCTTCTTCAGGCCGAACTCTGCGACGCGCGCCTCGTCGGGCGTGATGGTGGCGCACTTGACGCCGACACCGTGCTTCTGGATGGCGTGAGCCGCGTCGATGGTGACCTGGTCGTCGGTCTCGTCACGGTGCTCGATGCCGAGGTCGTAGTACTCGAGGTTGATGTCGAGATACGGGTGGATCAGGGTGTCCTTGATCTTCTGCCAGATGATGCGGGTCATCTCGTCGCCATCGAGTTCGACGACGGTTCCCTCTACCTTGATCTTCGCCACGGGACTGTTCCTCTCGTTATGCCTTCGCTGAGGCGCCTCCACGCCTCCGCTGGGGCCGACGTCAATCTTACAAGAAGCGCCAAAGTATCTTGACATCAAGATAAATTGCCGTCCTGGGTGAATACCGCTATGCCCAGATCGGTGGAGGGGGTTAGCCTGTCTCCATGGGCGACTTGAGACTCGAAGAACTGTCGGCGAAAAATATCGTTGAGGCGAACGCCCTGTCTCTGAAGCCCGGCCAGGAACATTTCATCGAACCCGTCTCCTACGCCATGGCCGGCCCATTCCTCGATCCGGGCAACAACTGGTCACGCGTCGTGGTCGACGCAGAAGACACCGTCGTCGCCTTCATCATGGCCAATTTCGACCCGGATGCACACGAGGAAGAGTTCCGCAGCTGCATCTGGCGCATGAACGTCGCCGCGAACACGCAGGGCAAGGGCGTTGGCCGCTTTGCCGTGCTCGCCGCGGCCACGGAAGCGAAGAAGCGCGGCTTCGATCGGCTCACCGTCATCTGGGAACCGGGCGAAGACGGCCCGGAGGAGTTCTTCCTTCGCGTGGGCTTCGCCGTGGTCGAAGAGACCCGATACGGCGAGAAGATCGGCGCCATCCAGCTTCCCTGAACACTCCCATGAGCGCGCCCACGGTCACCCAGCCGCCCGACGACTTCGTCTCGCGCGTACTCGAGGTCGTCGAGTCGATTCCGGATGGCCGGGTCATGGCCTACGGAGACGTCGCGGCCGCGATCGGCTCGCGCGCGCCTCGCGCGGTGGGCCAGGTGATGGCGCGCTACGGCGACGGCGTGCCGTGGTGGCGCGTGGTGCGCTCGAGCGGACATCCGCCGCTGTGCCACGAGAATCGGGCGCGGGAACACTATGAGGCCGAGGGCACGCCGCTGCTGGTGCCGGCATCCGGCGACTATCGCGTGAACCTGCGACTCGCGCGCTGGTGGCCCTAAACCGCTCGCTGCTCGGCCGCTCGTTGCTCAGCCGGCGTAGGCACCGGTCGAGAGACCCTCGACCCCGGCGTCGCAGCTGAAGACTGCGCCGGCTTCCGGCTCGGCGTCGGCCGCGATACCCTCGCGCGAGGTCGTGATGTACAGCGTCTTCAGATCGTCGCCGCCGAACGCACACGCGGTGACGTTACTGACGGGCAGCTGCACCACCTGGTCGAGGCGGCCGCTGCTGTCGTAGCGGTGCACAGCGGATGCCCGCGCGATCGCGACCCAGACTCCGCCGTCGACATCGAGGGCGATGCCGTCCGGGTAGCCGGCATCCTCGGGAACCTCGGCGAAGACAGACCGGGCGACGAAGCCGCGATCGGGGTCGTATTCGAGGCGGTCGACCCGATTCGTCGGAGTGTCGACGTAGTAGGCGAAGTCGCCCGACGCCGCGAACTGCAGCCCGTTCGAGATCGTGACGGGTGAGAGCGCCACGGTCACGCTGTGGTCAAGTTCGAGACGGTAGACCTTGCCCCCGCCCTCTGCCGCGTCGTAGCGCATCGTGCCGCAGTACAGGCGGCCCTGGGGGTCGCAGCCGCCCTCGTTGAAGCGCACGGCGGGATCGTTGAGCACGCTCACGAGCGGTTCGACCTCGCCGGAGTCGTGCAGGATCGCAAAGTCGTGTTCACGAGCGACGATCGCGCCGCCCGCCGTGCGCGGCCTGATCATCGCGGCGATCGTGCCCACGTGCTGCCGCCGCACTGCGCCGTCCGCAGCGAGGGTGAGCACGTCGCCGGCGAGCATGTCGACCCAGCGCAGGCCGCCCCAGCTCGCACTCCACGACGGACCCTCCCCGTGAAAGGCCAGCGGATCGGTCAGTTGCACCGCCTTCACCACTGCTCGGCCTCCTCGGCTGGATCCATCGAACCGCTCGGCCGACTCTGGAACGTTACACGAGGGATTCGCGCCAGGCGGCGTGCAACTTCGAGAATCGCCCGGTGCCCGCGATCAGGTCGTCTGGGGTGCCGTCCTCCACGATCTTTCCGTGCTCCATCACGAGCACCCGGTCGGCGATCGCGACCGTCGAGAGTCGATGCGCGATGATCACGGCCGTGCGATCGGCGAGCAGCGTCTGCAGGCCCTCCTGCACGAGTCGCTCGCTCGGGATGTCGAGCGAGGCGGTGGCCTCATCGAGGATGAGCACGACCGGGTCGGCGAGGAAGGCGCGCGCGAACGAGATCAGCTGCCTCTGGCCCGCGGAGACCCTGCCGCCGCGCTTGTTCACGTCGGTGTCATAGCCGTCGGGCAGCGACTCAATGAACTCGTGCGCGCCCACCGCCTTCGCCGCCGCCACGATCTCCTGGCTGCTCGCCTCGGGCTTGCCGAGGGCGATGTTGTCGCTGACCGTGCCCGAGAACAGGTACGCCTCCTGGGTGACCATGACGATCGCGCGCCGCAGGTCCTTCGGGTGCAGCTGGCGCAGGTCGATCCCGTCGAGGGTGACCACACCATCCGTCGGATCGTAGAACCGCGACATGAGCTTCGCGAGCGTCGACTTGCCCGCACCGGTCGAGCCGACGAGCGCGATGGTCTGCCCCGCCGGGATCGAGAGGTCGAACCGGGGCAGGATGACGCGGTCCTGCTGATAGGCGAACCGCACGTCCCGAAAGTCCACGTCTCCCTTCGCCTGCCACAGGTCGATCGGGCGAATCGGGTCGGGAACCGTGGGCTCCTCCTCGAGCACGCCCGAAATCTTCTCGAGCGCCGCCGCCGCCGACTGGTAGGAGTTGTAGAACATCGCCATCTCCTCGGCGGGCGCATAAAACGACCGCGTGTAGAGCAGGGCCGCGAGCAGCACGCCGATCGCGAGTTCACCGTTCGCCACCCGCAGGCCACCGACGAGCAGCACCACCGCGAGGGTCACGTTGCCGATCAGCACGAGCCCGGGATCGAAGACGCCGAACAGGTTGAGCACTCGTGAGTTCGCCGAGCGGTAGTCCTCGACGAGGTCGCCGAACTCCTTCTCATTGCGCTTCTCCTTGCGGAAGGCCTTCACCGCACGGATGCCCGTCATGGTCTCGACGAAGTGCACGATCACCTTCGCCGAGGTCACGCGCGTCAGCCGGAACAGCTTCTGCGAGCGCAGCTGGAACCAGCGACCGAGCACGAGCAGCGGCACGAGCGAGGCGAACAGGATGAGTCCGCTCAGGCCGTCGAGCGAGAACAGCGCGATAGCGATGAACGCCATGTACAGGCCGCCCTGCACGAGCTGGTTGATGCCGGAATCGAGCAGTTCGCGAATCGAGTCGAGGTCGCTTGTCTGCCTCGCGATGATGCGACCGGAGGTGTAGCTCTCATGGAACTCGAGGCTCAGCTTCTGGGTGTGCAGGAACATCCGCTTGCGTAGCTCGATCAGGATGGCCTGGCTGATGCGCGCGGTGAACACCGTGTACTGCGCGATGAGCACTGCGCCCAGGATGCCGGCGACGAGGTACGCCGCCACGGCGAGGCCGAGCGGCATCCAGTCCTGGCGTTTCAGCAGGGCGGGCAGGCCCGTGTCGATGCCGTAGGCGATGAGCGCGGGGCCCACGACCTGCGCGCCCGTGCTCAGCACGACCACGGCGATCGTGATCGTCACTCTCGCCCAGAGGGGTCGCAGCAGCGACCCGAGCAGCCGGAGAGAACGCTCGCGGATCTGCCTGCTTTCCGCTCTCGTGAGGTTCTCGCGCTCTTCACCCTCAACGCCGATCACACTCATAGCGATGCCTCCCTCAGTTCGCGGTCGTCTTGATCGCGCCTCTCGTCGCGCCTGTCTTCGCGTTTGCGTTCGTCTTCGAGACTCGAGATCACGAAGCGGTAGTGCTCGCTCGAGGCGAGCAGTTCACTGTGGCGACCCACGGCGGTGATGCGCCCGCCCTCGAGCAGCGCGACGCGGTCGGCCAGCATCACGGTGGATGGGCGGTGCGCCACGATGAGCGCGGTGGTCGATGCGAGCACGCGGCGCAGCGCCGCCTCGACGAGCGCCTCGGTGTCCACGTCGAGCGCTGAGAGCGGGTCGTCGAGCACGAGCACCGAGGGCTTCGCCGCGATGGCGCGGGCCAGTGCGAGTCGTTGCCGCTGGCCGCCGGAAAGGCTGAGCCCCTCTTCGCCGACCTTCGTGTCCAGCCCCTCGGGCAGCTCGTAGACGAAGCCCGCCTGCGCGATGTCGAGCGCCTCGGCGAGTTCGGCATCCGTCGACTCCGGGCGCCCGAGCAGCACGTTGTCGCGCACCGAGGCCGAGAACAGCGTGGCGTCTTCGAACGCCATGGCGAGATGGCTGCGCAACTCGCTGCGAGTCAACTCACGGATGTCGACGCCGTCGAGCGAGATCGCTCCGCCTGTGACGTCGTACAGCCGCCCGGTGAGGGCCGTGAGCGTGGACTTGCCCGATCCGGTGAGCCCGACCAGCGCCATCGTCTCCCCCGGCACGAGCTCGAGGTCCACGCCGTCGAGCAGGTCGGGATACTGGGCGGGCGAGTCTTCGTAGCGGAAGTGCACGTCGGCGAAGACGAGCCTGCCCTCGGGCTGCGCGATGGTCTTCGGATGCTCGGGATCGGTGATCGTGTTCGGCGCATCCAGCACCTCGAAGAAGCGGTCGGCCGCGGTGCGCGTGTCGACGGTCATCGACAGCAGGAATCCGATCGATTCCACGGGCCAGCGCAACACGGTCGCGGTCGCGAAGAAGGCGACGAGCTCGCCCACCGTGACCTGCCCGAGGGAGGCGAGCCACACCCCGCCGAGCAGGCAGATGGCGAAGGTCACGTCGGGCACGAGCAGCAGCCACAGCCAGATGTTGGCTATGGTGCGGGCCTTCTCGAGCTCGGTACCGCGCAGGTCCTCCGCCTGCGAGGCGAAGTTCTTGAGCGCGTACTTGCCACGACCGAAGGCCTTCAGAACCCGGATGCCGTGCACCGCCTCCTCCACAGAGGTCGCGAGGTCGCCGGCCTGGTCCTGGCTGCGCCTGGCCACGATCGAGTACCTGTTCTCGAAGAAGTAGCCGTAGATCCACAGCGGGATCGAGCAGATCATGAAGGCGACGCCGAGCATCCAGTTGATGCGCAGCAGCAGGGCGAAGCCCACGAAGATGGTGAGCACGTTGACGACGAGCAGCACGATGCCGAACGAGATCCAGCGCCGGATGAGGTTCAGGTCACTGATCGCGCGCGAGAGCAGCTGCCCGCTCGGCCAGCGGTCGTGGAAGGCGACCGGCAGATCCTGCAGCTGGTTGTAGAGGCTGTTGCGCATCCGGGACTCGACGTGGGTGCCGGGCACGAGCACGAACTGGCGGCGGAACCAGATCATCACGGCCTCGGTCACGCCGAGCGCGAGCACGACGCCCACAGGCCACCAGATCTCGCTCGCGTCCCCATTGCCGAGCGCGCCGTCGACGAGCGCGCCGAGCACCTGCGGGATCAGGAGCGCCACAATCGCGGCGAGCATCGCCGACGCCATCCCCAGGTAGATGCGCGGCATGGCCGGCTTGGCGTAGGGGTAGATGCGAAGGATCGCGGCGAAGGTGCCGATCTTCTTCTGGTCTGCAGACACGAGTGTTCCTTGCGATTGGATGGCGCCGCCGAGGTCGGCGGGCGTCGAGAAGATGAAAATGTGGGAGTCGGGTGATGGAGGGGCGATAGCGCGAGGGGCGGGCCGAACCCGCGGCAGCTACCTCTGTGCGAACGGGGGAAGGACGCCGACCGTGACAACGAACACGGTGCTCGCCTGTGCGTACGTTGTCTTGATCATGGAATCCTCCTGGGCACGTATGACATCAACTCTTGGCCACCTCGAACCTCCCTCGCGGGAAGTGAGCAGCCTTGTAGCTTACGACCGCACGCAGTCGTGGCGCAACGTGTGAGCAGCACGGACTGTGCGGCAGACGCCGGCTCAGCGTGCGGGAGTCACTCCGCGGAGACGGCTCGCGGCGGCATCAGGGTGCGCACCACGTGATAGGTCATGGCGACGAAGGTGCCGAGCCACGCGGCTAGGGCCACCCAGAGCTCGACCTTGCCGATCCACAGCACGATCGGCAGGTTGTCGGTCGCGCCGATCGACAGGCTCGCCACCGCGTACATGCCGAGCGGAAAGATGATGCTCCACAGCGTCGCCTCGTAGCGCAGCGTGATGCGATGCAGGACATGGCGCCAGAGCCCCGCGGCGATCAGCGGCGGGATGAGCCAGGTCGCGATGCCCCAGAACACGACGGAGAGGCCCGCGATCAGGTGACCCGTAGCGGCCACCATCGGGGCCTGCGCCATGTCGACGATGCGTGCGCCGGCGAGCACCGTGATCGCGAGGGCGCCCATCGTCACCCAGTACGGCGGGGTGAACTCCTCCGGACCGAACGGATACAGCATGAGGCGCAGCGCCACGAACACGGCCGTTGCACCGTAGAGCAGAACACCGACCGACCAGGCGACCACGGCGATGAGCGCGAACATCGCGCGGCCAGCGCCGGCCGTCGTCTCGAGCGTCGCCGCCACGATCGCGATCGACTGGCTGGCCACGACCCAGATGAACCAGGTGCCGTTCGCCGTCGCGACGACCGACTGCTTCTGCTTGCTGAGCGCCGCCGTCCACGGGATGACGTAGCCGATTACCAGGAACACCCCACCGGCCACGAGCAGCAGCACCGCGGTAAGCACGGGGTACCCGGCGATATCGAGCCGAACGCCGAGCACATCCGCCCCGGCGACGAAGGTGAAGAAACCGAAGGCGCGACGCGGATCCATGAAGTCCTCGCGAATCGCGCTCGGATGCGCCAGCGCCCGCCAGACGTTCAGCACGAGCAGCAGCACGAAGGAGGCCGCGCAGACCACGAGCAGAAGCATTGAGATGAGTTCGAAGCCCTCGAGCCGCATGCCCACCGAGATGATGCCGCTCGCCATCGTCACCGCGAAGTAGCCGGGAGTGAGCGTCTTTACGGACTGCCCCAGGCGCTGCGGCGCGGTTGTGGTCACCCCCGTAGGATAGCCGCTCGCTTGAGACGCACCCCGGGCGAGACTCCGTGAAAAATGCGCGGCAGGTGCCGGCGATGCCCCATTCTCACGGGACTTTCGGCCCTCGCCCGTGATACCGCCCGTAATAGGCTCGCCACAAACAACGAAGGCGACAACATGGACTCCCACGAAGAGCGCACACAGGTCGAAAGAACTTCCCCATCGCTGCGACGTGCCTACGGCATGCTCGCCCTGGCGACGGCAGGGTTCGCAGTCAACTTCTGGGCCTGGGCGCTGCTCAGTCCGCTCGGTCCGCTGTTCCGGGCCACCGGCACCCTGGGCAAACTCTCCGAGGCGGATGTCGCACTGCTCGTCGCCGTACCCGTGATCGTCGGGTCGCTCGGACGCATCCCGGTCGGCGCGCTGACCGACCGCTTCGGCGGCCGGGTGATGTTCTCGATCGTGTCGGCAGTGACGATCATCCCGGTGCTGTTCATCGGCCTCCTCGGGCTCAACTCCTACGGCGCGCTGCTCGTGGGCGGATTCTTCCTCGGTATCGGCGGAACGACCTTCGCCGTGGGCGTGCCGTTCGTGAACGCCTGGTTTCCGCCGGAACGCCGCGGCCTGGCGGTCGGCATCTTCGGCGCCGGCATGGGAGGCACGGCCGTCAGCGCGCTGACGACGGTGTCGCTGTACAAGAACGTCGACACCCGCGCGCCGTTCATCATCACCGCCGTGGCGCTCGCCATCTTCTCGATCGTCGCCTGGCTCGTGCTTCGTGACGCCCCCGGGCGCACCGCCCCCAAGGGAACGATGGTCGGCCGCGTGATCGCGAACGCGCGACTGCCGATCAGCTGGCAGGCCTGCATCCTCTACGCGGTTTCCTTCGGCGGCTATGTCGCCTTCTCCGTCTACCTGCCGTCGTATCTCAAGGTCGCCTATTCGCTCGATCCGGGTGACGCCTCGGCCAAGATGGCCGGATTCGTCGTGGTCGCTGTCATCATGCGTCCGGTCGGCGGCTGGCTCTCGGACCGCTTCGGCGCAATACCCGTGCTCGCCACGGGCCAGGCGATCGTCATCATCGGCTCGGCCATCGCCGCCTCCACCCCGCTGCTTCAGTACATCGGAACCCTTGCCTTCCTCGGTATGGCGGCCGCGCTCGGAGCCGGCAGCGGCGCGACCTTCGCCCTCGTGGCGCGCGTCACCGACCCCGCCAGGGTCGGCGGCGTCACCGGGCTGGTCGGCGCGGCGGGTGGACTCGGTGGCTTCGTGCCGCCGCTGATCATGGGTGACATCTACGGTCGAACCAACTCCTACGCGATCGGCCTGCTGCTGCTGTCGGCGGCTGCGGTTGCCACGCTCGTGATGACGCTCACCGTCGTGCGTTCTACCGCGCAGAAGGCAGCGCTGGAACGCGAAGCCGCGGGGCGCTAGACACAGCTCCGACCTGGCTCAGGTCTGCGCGGGCGTCCTGTTCCGCTCGGACGACGCGGCGAGAAGAGCCTCAAGCGCGAGCTCGGAATTGCCGACGCCGCCCAGCAGGGTCTGCATGACGAGGTTCGCCCACTCGGAAGCGGAGTCATCATCCGGCCGGGCGGTCGCCGCCTCGTGGATCAAAGCCATGTAGACGTTGCGTGTCCACCCAATGTCGACCCGGGGGCGCAGTAGTCCGACGTCGCGGGAGCGCTGGAGAAGCGAATCGAGGGCGACGATGTTGTCGACGGCGATGCCTCGCGCGCCCTCGCTGCCGAGATCGATGAACTGCCAGGATGCGCGCCAGTCCGCCTTGAGATCGAGGGTCGCGACGGTCAGCTGGTACAGGGCGACCAGAGGCGGTGACGTTTCGACGTTCGCGCCCGCGACGGCCTCACGCAGCTTCGCGTTGACCGCGTCGACGAGTGCATCGAGCAGTTCGTCCCGCGAGGAGAACCGACGGTGAACGGTCGTTCGCGCAACACCAGCAGCGCGCGCCACGACTTCGAGGCTCGCGGAGGGGTCAGCGGAAAAAACCTGCTCGGCCGCCTCGAGGATGCGCGCGATCGAGTTTTCGGCGTCGGCACGAAGAGGCCGCGGTGTGGGAAGAGAAGTTTTCGCCATCTCAGCATTCTACCGTCACATTTCTTGACTTAACTGCGTCATTGATGTTTCAGTTAACCGGTCGACGCCGTGCCGACCTCAGCGAAAGAAGACATCATGGATCTCCAACTCTCGGGCAAGACCGCACTCGTCACCGGAGCGAGCAAGGGAATGGGTCTGGAGGTGGTACGGGTGCTTCGGGAGGAGGGCGTCACCGTCGTGACCGCCTCGCGCACCGTCAGCACCGACCTCGCCGCGACCGGTGCCGTGGCCCTGGTCGGCGACCTGTCGCAACCGGACGCCCCCGCCAGAATCGTGGCAGAGGCGCTGGATGTCGTCGGATCGCTGGACATTCTCGTCAACAATGTCGGCGGAGGCGATTCGGGCGCTCCCGGAGCGGGCTTCCTCGATTTTGCGGATCAGGCGTGGTCATCCACATTCGACCTGAACCTCTACGCGGCCGTCCGGACGACGCGGGCGGCGCTGCCCGCCCTGCTGGCATCACGCGGCGCCGTCGTGAACGTCTCGTCCGACAGCGCTCGCCGACCGCAGACCGCACCGCTGCCATACGGGGCCGCGAAAGCGGCACTCAACGCGGTGACCAAGGGCCTGTCCGAGGAGTTCGGACCACGGGGCGTGCGGTTCAACACCGTGTCACCGGCATCGACTCGCACCGCCCTGTGGGAGGGAGAGCAGAGCTTTGGCGCGGATCTCGCGAAGGCCATGAATCTGACCCAGGAGGAGCTGATCGCCGCTCTTCCCTCGCAGATGGGGATGCTCACCGGCCGCTTCATCGAGCCGCGCGAGATCGCGACCACGATCGCCTATCTCGTCTCGCCGCTCGCCGCCAGCGTCCACGGGGCCAACTGGGTCGTCGACTCCGGCGTCTCGAAGACCATCTAGCGGGAACGCTAGCTCGGCAGGCCGGGGTGTGCGTCGAGGATCCTGCCCAGGAGCGCCTGCAACTGGGCCGCCTCTGTCGCCGACAGGGGCGCTGCGAGTTCCGCCTGCACGGCATCCGTCGCGGCCTGCAGCTCATCGAGGTAGCGCCGCCCGCGCGCGGTGATCGCGACCGTCTTGCGGCGGCGGTCGGTGGAGTCGGCCGCACGAGCGATGTGGCCTGCGTCGTCGAGGCGGGTCGCGATGCCGTTGATGGTGTTGCGGTCCAGTCCGAGTTGCCGGCCGAGGTCGGCCTGGCTGAGGGGACCACCTTCCTCGAGCGCCGCGAGCACCGCGAAGTCGGCACGCCCGGTCGCGGGCAGCCGCGTGCCGGTGAGCCGGGAACCCAGGACGCTCACGCGATGCGCCTGCCAGCTGAGCAATGCCCGCAGTCGAGCGGGTGGCGCCGGGTGCCCGCTCGATTCGTTTTCTGTCACGCCGTCATCCTAACCGTTGTTCAGGCCAACGAATAGGTGTTATCGTTGGCTCTAACAACGTTGGTGGGACCAACGATATGACACGATTGAGAGACCTGATGAATGACACAACATGGACGGCACCGGATCTGACGGGGCACCGGGTTCTGGTGCCGGGCGGCACGGGCGCGGTCGGCGAGGGCGTCGTGCGAGCGTTCCTCCTGGCGGGCGCCGAGGTGATCGTGCCGGCCCGCTCCGAGGAGCGGTCAACAGAGTTCCGCGCGGTGCTGGGTGACGCAGCGGACGAGCACCTGCACCTCGTGGTGCACGACTACACGAGCTTCGCGGGCGCGCAGGACCTCGTCGAACAGGTCGTGCAGTTCCGCGGTGGCCTGGACTCCGTGGTCGCGCCGATCGGCGGCTGGTGGCAGGGTCGCACCCTCGCCGAGATCACCGAACAGGACTGGGAATCCGCGTTCACCGGGCTTGCCACCACGCACATGGCGGTACTGCGCGCGGCACTACCCCGGCTGACGGATGCGGGCGCCTACACGGTGATCGTCGGCGACTCCTCGTCGTGGCCGGTGCCGGGCAGCGGACTGGTGAGCATGGAGCAGGCCGCGCTGCTGATGATGCAGCGCGTTGCCGCAGCCGAGAGCGGTGCATCGCGTCGGGTGTTCTCCCTGGTGCTCGGACCCGTCACCACCCGTCACGCCGAGGGTGCCGTCGAGGCGAAGGATGTCGGTTCGGTCGCGGTCGCGATCTCGGCCGGCACAGCGCCGAGCTCGTCCATCGCCCTGCACGACCGGGATGAGGTGCAGACTGCCCTCTCCTCACTCGCGGCTCCGGCGCGCTAATGGGGATCCCTCACCTGATACGGTACGAATTCGACGGGTGGAGGAGTCATGGTGGACGACGAGGACCGGGACCTGATGCGCGCGGTTGCGCGCTACCTCGAGAACGTGAACGGGCTACAGCAGCAGGAACTGCGTTCGACGCGCACGCCGTTGGGTGACCTGATCAGTGATCACCTCGGGGCGGATGCCGCAGAAATCGCCGTCGTGCAAGAACTGATTGTCGACCATCGCCTGGTTGATGCAGACATCGCACTGGAACGGCTCTCGTCGGTTGTGGGTGGTCGGCTCGTAGGCGTCAGCGGCAGCGAGCAGCGACTGCACAGCAGCATGGCCGAACTGGTCAGCAATCCACACACGCGCTTCACGCCCGGGGCAGTCGATTACATCGAACGGGCGACCGGGCCATCGACGAGCCGCCGGGTCGTCTCGATGGGCCTTCGACTCCTCTCGCATCAGGGGCATCCGATTGCGCTCACGCAGCGTGCCGCTTCCGCTCAGATGGGACGCCCGTCCGCCGTACTCGAGGTGATGTGCGCGGATCCAGAGGTCGTGTCGTCGTTCCTGGGCGCCGTGCGATCGTTGATGGTCGAGCAGAGCATCTTGCGTGGGCAAGTGCTCTCTTTCACCCCGACGGAGTTCGGTCGCGGCGACGCGGGAACGACGTTTCTTCCGCGCCCGGATGTAGTCGCTTCCGACGTCATCCTCCCCAACGGCGTGCTGGAGGAGATCGAGCGGCACGTGGTCGGAATTGGTGAGCATCGCGACCTGCTGCGGGACGCGGGCCAGCACCTCAAACGTGGTGTACTGCTGTACGGTCCTCCTGGCACAGGTAAGACGCTCACCGTGCGGCACCTGCTGGCCAGCACGGCTGGCACGACGGCCGTGCTGCTCACCGGGTCCAGCATCCGATTCATCAGCGCCGCGGCCGAGATCGCTCGCACGTTCCAACCATCGATCGTCGTCCTCGAAGACATCGACCTCGTCGCAATGGAACGCCATTCATCGCCGCAACCGCTCCTGTTCGAGGTTCTCGAAGCACTGGACGGTCTCGACGGTCTCGACGGTGACGCGGATGTCGTCTTCCTGATGACCACGAACCGTGTTGATGTTCTGGAGAAGGCGCTCGCAGAACGCCCCGGACGTGTCGATCTGGCTGTCGAAGTTCCGCTCCCCAGCAGCGTCGAACGCGAGCGGCTCTTCCGCCACTATTCGCACGGACTCGGCTTCAGCGATGAAGCGCTCTCTCAGGCCGCCGCCAGCACTGAGGGTGTCACGGGATCATTCGCAAAGGAACTGATCCGACGAAGTGTCCTGCGCGCTGCGGCCCAAGGCGAAGAGGTGGCAGACGCGCACCTGGTGGCCGCACTCACCGAACTCATGAGCGCTCGGCAGCACCTCACCCGACGGATGCTCGGCGCCGAATCCGAGGACACCACCGGTCGGCAGGAGGGCGGGGACTCTTCGAGCTTCGGCTGGGTTGCCTACACTCCGCTTTCCTGACGACCGGGCCCCGCGTCATATGCGTCAAAGACACCTGAGTTCACGCCACGTCGGCGATGCACCCCTCGACGCCGACCCAGGCGAGCATCGCGCACTTGACCCGCATCACGTATCTCGAGACGCCGTGAAACACGACCGCGTCACCGAGGATGTCTTCGTCGGCCTCCCCCTCGCCGCGGGAGCGCATCATGGTGCGGAAGGTGTCGATCTTCTCCTGCATCTGTGCCGTGGTCAGTCCGGGTGCGAGCTCGCTCAGCACGGATGCCGAAGCCTGTGAGATGCTGCATCCGGAGCCGTGCCAGGCGAGTGCCGCGATGCGATCGGAACCCGGCTCGAGCACGAGCTGCATGGTGAGTTCGTCGCCGCAGGTGGGGTTGCGCTCGAAGCGCTCGGCCGCCGCGTTGTCTACCGTGCCGTAGCCCTTGCGCAGCTTCGAGTGATCGAGGATGTGCTGCTGGTAGAGACCATCGAGCGAGTCGGCCATCACGCCTCCCCGAAGTAGCCGCGCACGTCTCCGACGGAGTCGATGAAGCGGTCGACGTCGTCGAGACTCGTGTACAGGTATGCGCTCGCGCGCGTCGTCGCGGTCAGCCCCAGGCGGCGGTGCAGCGGTTGGGCGCAGTGGTGACCGACCCGCACGGCGATGCCGCGCGCATCCAGAAACTGGCCGACGTCGTGCGCGTGCACCCCGGCGACGTCGAAGCTCACGAGACCCGCGCGGGCCGTGCCGGGGGGCGGTCCGACGATACGGATGCCGGGAATCTCGGCGAGTCCGCGCAGCATCCGTTGGGCAAGGAATTGCTCGCGCGCCTCGATGCGGTCCAGCCCCACCCGCTGCAGGTAGCGCACCGCCTCGGCGAGCGCCACGGCCTGGGAGACCGGCTGGGTGCCCGCCTCGAAGCGCTGCGGCGCCGGCATGAAGTCGGCCGACTCCATGGTGACGGTCTCGATCATCGATCCGCCGGTGCGGAACGGTGGCAGCGCGTTCAGCAGCTTGGCACGACCGTAGAGCGCGCCGATGCCGGTGGGGCCGAGCATCTTGTGCCCGGAGAACGCGGCGAAGTCGACGTCGAGCGCGCGCAGGTCGAGGGTGCGGTGTGGCGCGGACTGGCAGACGTCCAACACCACCAGCGCGCCGCGTACGTGCGCGAGGGCGACGATCTCGGCGACCGGGGCCACGAATCCGGTGACGTTCGACACGTGCGCGAACGCCACGATGCGCGTCCTGTCGGTGATGACGGCCGCGGCGGCATCCGCGTCGTACACGCCATCGTCGTCGACGGGAACGAATCGCAGCACGGCACCCGTGGTCGCGGCGAGCTCCTGCCACGGCACGAGGTTGGCGTGGTGCTCCGCCTCGGTCACCACGATTTCATCGCCCGGCACAAGGGCGAAGCGGCGAGCGGCCGAGCCGCCCCGACCATGACTCGCATTGCGGATGCCGTAGGCGACCAGGTTCAGGGCATCGCTGGCGTTCGCGGTCCAGACGATCTCGTCCTCACCCGCACCCACGAAGCCCGCGACTGCCGCCCGCGCATCCTCGAACGCCTCGGTCGCGAGGCCGGCGAGGGTGTGCGCGCCCCTGTGCACGGCGGCGTTGCTGTGCTCGAGAAACTCTCTCTCGGCGTCGAGAACCTGCCGCGGCCGCTGCGTGGTAGCGGCCGAGTCGAGGTAGCTGAGCGGCTCGCCGTTGACGACTTCCGCGAGGCCCGGGAAGTCCGCGCGGAGACGCGCGACCTCCGCATCGTCGAGCGGCTGCGCCTCCTCGAGCAGCGACGGAGTCGATGCACCGACTCCAGGCGATTCGGCGGCGGCTGCAATCGCGGACAAGAGAATCCTTCTTTTCGCCGCTGCCGTAGCGCAGTCGACACTCTCCATTGTGCACTCACCGGCCGCTCGCGCGCGGAGTGGACCGATCGTTGTACCCCATTCGAACTCGGCATGGCTTTACCGAGCCCGGCACCATACGATCGAGCCATGGGATCGCGCCGACCGCCAGATCTCCGGACGCTGGCATCGCTCAGTCGAGTCAAGCTGCTGTATGCCTTGCTGCAGCACGGTTCACTGACCGTCGAAGAACTCGCCGCAGAGGCCGACCTGCATACGAATACCGCGCGCGAGCATCTGCACCGACTGATCGAAGACGGGTTCGCCGTCTCGCGCCCACTGCGAAACACCTCACGCGGTCGACCCAAGGTTGTCTACGCGCTCGCCGAAAACCGCAACGATCCGGTGCAGGCAGCGAAGATCAACGCGGCGCTGCAGCGGGTCGAGCAGCTCAACCGGCTCTTCCCGGGCGCCGAGGGAGCCGAGGAGCGCACCGCCGCCGATCGCCAGGTCGATATGGTCGAAGACCACATGGACCAGTGCGGATTCGACACCACGGTCGACAAAAAGAACCTCTGCGTGCATATCTACGAGTGCCCCGTCGAGGCGCTCGCGCGCGAACACCCCGAGGTATGCCAGGTGCACTTCCACCTGGTCGGCACCGCACTCCGACGGGTCGACGGACCGCTGGAGACGGCGAAGCTCAACCGCCTGGATCCGGACGACGGATGTTCGGTCGATCTGCGCCGCAACGATGAAGAAGGAATACCGGTTCGCATCTAATTTTCACGGTGTTTTGTCATTGCCGCGCATGCCCTTCGCGGCGAGGCTCGAACCAGGGGCACGGGATTTGTCACCGCAATGACGGTCCCCAACATTGGAGGGCATCGTGGAATCGAACGTCTCGGCCACTACACGGGGAGCCCGCACCGACGGCCCCCTCGCCGACACCCTGCTGAACCTGGGCCGTTTCCTCCGGCCCGGTGAGGTCTCCGAGGACCTCAGATCGGTGTTTCTGGATGGTGGACGCAAGGCCGACGCCTTCTACCGCGACCGCTGGACCCATGACAAAGAGGTGCGCTCGACCCACGGCGTCAACTGCACCGGATCCTGCTCGTGGAAGGTGTACGTCAAGGACGGCATCATCACTTGGGAGACCCAGCAGACCGACTATCCGCTGATCGGCCCGGACTCCCCCGAGTACGAACCCCGCGGATGCCCGCGTGGCGCCTCGTTCAGCTGGTACACCTACTCGCCGACGCGCATCCGCTATCCCTACGTGCGCGGCGTGCTCCTCGACGCCTATCGCTCGGCGAAGAAGAGCACCGGCGACCCCGTGCTCGCCTGGCAAGCGGTGATGGATGACCCGGTCGCCTCGCGCGCGTACAAGCAGGCCCGCGGCAAGGGCGGCCTGGTTCGCGCGAGCTGGGCCGAGGCATCCGAGATCGTGGCCGCCGCCCACGTGCACACGATCAAGAAGTACGGGCCGGACCGCGTCGCCGGGTTCTCCCCCATCCCTGCCATGTCGATCGTCTCGCACGGCGTCGGCTCGCGCTTCGTCACCATGCTCGGCGGCACGATGCTGTCGTTCTACGACTGGTACGCCGACCTGCCGGTCGCGAGCCCCCAGGTCTTCGGCGACCAGACCGACGTGCCGGAGTCCGCCGACTGGTGGAACTCGTCGTACCTGATGATGTGGGGCTCGAACGTGCCGGTCACCCGCACGCCGGATGCCCACTTCATGGTCGAGGCGCGGTACCGCGGCCAGAAGGTCGTCGTGGTCTCGCCCGACTACGCCGACAACACCAAGTTCGCGGACGAGTGGCTCGCCGTGCACCCCGGAACCGACGCCGCCCTCGCCATCGCGATGGGCCACGTCATCCTCAAGGAGTTCCTGCTCGAGAAGAAGACCACGCGCTTCCTCGAGTACATGAAGAAGTACAGCGACTCCGCCTACCTGATCGAGCTGACCCCCCACGGCGACGGCTACCTTGCCGGCAAGTTCCTGACCGCGGATGCCCTGCCCACGACGACCGCGGACGTCGCGAACCCGGCGTTCAAGCCCGTGCTCCTCGACCAGAACGCCACCCCGGTCGTACCCAATGGATCGCTCGGGCACCGCTTCTCCAAGGAGGACGAGGGACTGTGGAACCTCGACCTCGGCGACGTGGACCCGCTGCTGTCGATCGCCGACGCACCGGGCCACGACGGACGCTCCGTCGAGGTGGAGCTGCCGCGGTTCGACCTCACCCCCGAGCCCGGCCAGGAGCATGCGGGAGGTGCCGGCGGCATCCGTCGCGGCGTGCCCGTCATGGAGGTGTCCGGCCGTCTCGTCACCACCGTCTTCGACCTGCTGCTGGCGCGCTACGGCGTGGGTCGCGAGGGTCTGCCGGGCGACTGGCCCCGGGGCTACGGGGACGCATCCAGCCCGGGCACCCCGGCCTGGCAGGAGGAGATCACCGGCGTACCCGCGAAGACCGCCGAAAAGATCGGCCGCGAGTTCGCGCAGAACGCCGAGGACTCCGGCGGACGCTCGATGATCCTGATGGGCGCGGGAACCAACCACTGGTTCCACTCCGACACGATTTATCGCACCTTCCTCGCCCTGACCACGATGACGGGTTGCCAGGGCGTCAACGGCGGCGGATGGGCTCACTACGTCGGCCAGGAGAAGGTGCGACCACTCACCGGCTGGGCTCAATACGCGTTTGGTCTGGACTGGGTGCGCCCGCCGCGCCAGATGATCGGCACCGCGTTCTGGTACCTCGCCACCGACCAGTGGCGCTACGACGGACTGCCGGCAGACAGCCTCTCGAGCGCCCAGGCGACCGGCAAGTTCAAGGACCTCACGACCGCGGATTGCCTGGTCGAGTCGGCCAAGCGAGGCTGGATGCCGAGCTTCCCGACCTTCAACCGCAACCCCCTCGACATCGTCGACCAGGCCGAGGCCGCGGGCGTCGAACCGGCGCAGTACGTCGTGGACCAGCTCACCAGCGGCGAGCTGAAGTACGCGGTGGAAGACCCCGATGCGCCGGAGAACTTCCCCCGGGTGCTGAACGTCTGGCGTGCCAACATCATCGGCTCATCCGGCAAGGGCAACGAGTACTTCCTCAAGCACCTGCTCGGCACGAACTCGGCGATCCAGGGCGAGGAATCCACTCCCGATAGACGCCCGAAGACGATGAAGTGGCACGACGAGGCACCGGTCGGCAAGCTCGACCTGATGGTCACGAGCGACTTCCGCAACACCTCGACGACCGGCTTCAGCGACGTCATCCTGCCACCGGCGACCTGGTACGAGAAGCACGATCTCTCGACGACCGACATGCACCCGTTCATCCACACCTTCAACCCCGCGATCACCCCGCCGTGGGAGGCCAAGCCCGACTTCGAGATCTTCAACCTGCTCGCGCAGAAGATCAGCGAGCTGTCAGTCGGTCATCTCGGTGTGCGCAAAGACATCGTGGCCTCGCCGCTGTTGCACGACACCCCGGATGCCATGGCGACACCGCACGGAACGGTCGTCGACTCCCCCGAGCTCATCCCGGGAGTCACGATGCCGAAGCTCACCGTGGTCGAGCGCGACTACGCGGCCTTCGGCGCGAAGATGGCGGCCCTCGGACCGCTCACGGCCAAGGTCGGCATGGTGACCAAGGGCATCCTCTTCAACCCGGATGTCGAGGTCGAGAGCCTCGGCCACCGCAACGGACTCGTGAAAGACGGCCCGACGGCGGGGCGTCCCCGTCTCGACACGGTCAAGCGGGCTGCCGAAATGGTGCTCGCGCTCTCGGGCACCACCAATGGCCGCTTAGGCACGCAGGGCTTCAGGACCCTGGAGAAGCGCACGGGACAGAGACTTGCAGACCTCGCCGAAGACAACGAGGCGCGCATGTACACCTTCAAGGAGGTCGGCGACACCCCTGTGCCGGTTCTGACCTCCCCCGAATGGTCGGGCAGCGAGCACGGCGGCCGTCGCTACAGCGCGTTCACCATTAACGTCGAACGGCTGAAGCCCTGGCACACCCTCACCGGCCGCCAGCACTTCTACCTCGACCACGACTGGATGATGGAGCTGGGCGAGCAACTGCCCATCTATCGTCCGCCGCTCGACATGCACCGGCTCTTCAATGACTCGATCATCGGGTCGACCTCACCGACCGGTGCGCCCGGATCGAAGGGTCGCGCCGAGGTGGCGGTGCGCTACCTCACACCGCACTCCAAGTGGTCCATCCACTCGGAGTACCAGGACAACCTGATGATGCTCACCCTCTCGCGCGGTGGCCCCACCATCTGGATGTCGCCGAAAGACGCCGACAAGATCGGCGTGCGCGACAACGAGTGGATCGAGTCGTACAACCGCAACGGCGTTGTCGTGGCGCGTGCCATCGTCTCCCACCGCATGCCGGAGGGAACGGTGTACATGTACCACGCGAAGGACCGCACCATCAACGTACCCATCGCCGAGACCTCGGGACAGCGCGGCGGCACGAACAACTCGCTTACGCGCATCCTGCTGAAACCGTCGCATCTCATCGGCGGATACGCGCAGCTGTCGTTCGCGTTCAACTACCTGGGGCCGACAGGCAACCAGAGAGACGAAGTCACCGTCATTCGCCGGCGCAGCCAGGAGGTTGAGTACTGATGAAGGTCATGGCCCAGATGTCGATGGTGATGAACCTCGACAAGTGCATCGGATGTCACACCTGCTCGGTCACCTGCAAGCAGGTGTGGACGAACCGCGACGGCATGGAATACGTCTGGTTCAACAATGTGGAGACGCGGCCCGGCCTCGGCTACCCGCGCGGCTACGAAGACCAGGACCGGTGGCACGGCGGCTGGGAGCGCGGAAAGAAGGGCCGGCTGAAGCTGCGCTCGGGCGGCCGTCTCTCCAAGCTCGCGAACATCTTCGCGAACCCCGACCTGCCCACGATCGACGACTACTACGAGCCGTGGACCTACGACTACGACATGCTCACCAACGCGCCGCAGACCAAGAACGGTCCGGTCGCGCGCCCGAAGTCCCTGCTCACCGGCGAGAACATGGACATCAAGTGGTCGGCCAACTGGGACGACAACCTCGGTGGCGCGCAGGAGACGGCCGAGCAGGATCCGATCCTCGCGCACATGAGTGAGCACGTGAAGATGGAGTTCGAGAACACCTTCATGTTCTACCTGCCTCGCATCTGTGAGCACTGCCTCAACCCCTCCTGTGTCTCGGCCTGCCCCTCCGGCGCCATGTACAAGCGCGAGGAAGACGGCATCGTGCTCGTCGACCAGGACAGCTGCCGCGGCTGGCGCATGTGCGTCTCTGCCTGCCCATACAAGAAGGTGTACTTCAACCACAAGACGGGCAAGGCCGAGAAGTGCACACTCTGCTACCCCCTGCTGGAGCAGGGCAAGCCCACGATCTGCTCGGAGACCTGCGTCGGGCGACTGCGCTACCTCGGCCTCATGCTGTACGACGCCGACCGCGTGCTCGAGGCGGCCAGCATCGAGAACGAACACGAGCTTCTGGATGCCCAGCGCTCGGTCTTCCTCGACCCCTTCGACCCCGAGGTGATCGCCGCCGCGAAGGCCGAGGGTATCGCGGACGATTGGATCGAGGCGGCCCAGAACAGCCCCATCTACAAGCTCATCAGCGAGTACAAGGTGGCGCTGCCGTTGCACCCCGAGTACCGCACGATGCCGATGGTCTGGTACATCCCGCCGCTGTCGCCCGTGGTCGACGTGGTCTCGAACAGCGGCCAGGACGGCGAGGACATCACCAACCTGTTCTCCGCGATCGACCAGCTGCGCATCCCGATGGAGTACCTGGCCGGGCTGTTCACCGCGGGCGACCTCGTGCCGATCGAGAACTCGCTCGGCAAACTCGCCGCGATGCGCTCCTACATGCGCGACATCAACCTCGGCTCAGAGCCGAACGAGCGCATTGCGAACCTCGTCGGCATGACCGGCGAAGAGATCCAGGCCATGTACCACCTGCTCGCGGTGGCGAAGTACGAGGACCGCTACGTCATCCCGAAGGCGCACGTGGAGCAGGCTCGCGACCTGGAGAACCTTGCCTGCTCGCTCGACAGCGATGGCGGCCCGGGCATGGGCGGACCGGACGATCACGGACCGCAGGATCGCGGCATCCAGAAGACGCGCAAGCGTGCGAGTTCGACGGATGCTCCCGCCGCGGTCGCCCGATTCGACGTCGATGAGAACGGTGTGGAGAACTTCCACGACCTCTCCAACTTCGTCGACGAGCCGCAGTCATCGCCGCCGAGCGGCCGCATCAACCTGCTCGGGTGGAGCGGCAAGGGAACCGAGCCGGGAATCTTCCCGCCATCACCGGCGCCGGGCATCGCATGATCGCCAAGAAGGTGGCCCCGCGCGAGACGGTCGCCCTCGAACTCAGTTCCGACGAACGCGCGGCCACCCACATGGCGGCGTCGATTCTGCTCGACTACCCGCACGAGGAGCACCGGTCCAGGTTTCCGGCGGTTGCCGCCGTGATCGAGTCGCTCCCCGGGCAGATTCGGGATGCCTTCCGCCTGTTCCTCGAGGCCGCAAACGCGATGAGCCAGCGCGAGCTTGAGGCGCACTTCACCTCGATCTTCGACCAGAAGCGCAAGTGCAGCCCCTACCTCACGTATTACACGACCGGAGACACCCGCAAGCGCGGGATGGCTCTGGTGCGGTTCATCCACGCCTATCGCGCGGCAGGCTGGGAGGTCGAACCGGGTGAACTGCCCGACTACCTCCCGACCGTGCTCGAGTTCTCGGCGCGTAGCGAATCTCCGATCGCCGACGATCTCATCGCGGTCCATCGCGAGGGCATCCAGGTTCTGAGGGCGGCCCTCGAGACCTTCGACTCGCCCTACGCTCACGTGCTCGACGCCGTCTGCTTGTCCCTGCCCGAGATGGATGACGAGGCGCGCGAGCGCTACATGGTTCTGATCAATGAGGGACCACCAGCCGAAATGGTCGGGTTGACCTATCTCGGCGCACTGAAGCCGTTCGCCCCGGCCGGGGCGCAGAGTGAGGATGTGATGGTATGAACATCGTCGATGCCCTGCTCTGGGTTGCCATTCCGTATGCCGCAGCGGCGAGCTTCATCGTGGGCCACATCCTGCGCTGGCGCTACGACCAGTACGGGTGGACTTCCCGGTCCAGCCAGATCTACGAGAGCAAGCTCCTGCGATGGGGCTCGCCCATGTTCCACTACGGCATCCTCGCGGTCTTCGCCGGTCACGTCGTCGGACTGCTGGTTCCCAAGCAGTGGCTCGAGTTCTTCGGTGTCACCGAGCACATCTACCACCTCGGTGCCACCTGGCTCGGAACACTGGCGGCGGCGGTGACCGTGATCGGCATCGTGCTGCTGCTGAGCCGGCGCGGTGCGGTGCGCCGGGTCACGAGGGTGACCACGCCGATGGATATCGTGATGTACGTCTTCCTTGCCGGCTCGATCGCGTTCGGCACCATCGCTACGCTCACCCACCAGGTCTTTGCGGGCGGGTACGACTATCGGGAATCGATCTCTCCCTGGATTCGCAGCCTCATCTTTCTTCAGCCCGACGTCTCGCTCATGAACGGTGTGCCGCTGCTCTTCCAACTGCATGTGCTCACCACGATGGGGCTGTTCGCGATCTGGCCGTTCACGCGCCTCGTGCACGTCTTTTCGGCCCCCTTCGCCTACCTGATCCGGCCCTACGTCGTGTACCGCTCGCGCGATCGCCAGCTTGGTGCGCGTGCGACCAGACGCGGGTGGGCCAGGAGCGAGCGCCCGGTGAAGCGCAGCGAGCGCGAGACCGTGCGTCGCTAGCATCCGCTAGAGCGAGCCGAGCACGTCCAGTCGCAGCTGGGCCAGGATGACGACGACGGCGACGATTCCGAGCGTGATGATCCAGACCCACTGATAGCTTGCCGCGGCAGCGCGCCGCACTCCCGCCGGCACCGGGAGGAGCCCGGAGCGCAACACGTGGCCCACGACCAGCAGGAACAGCGGGATGGTCACGAGCCAGGTGAGCATGCACCACGGGCACAGCACCCCGATGACGTAGATGCTCTGCAGGATGAACCAGACGACGAGTGCGAACGCTCCCGTCATCCCGAGCGCGAGACCGAGCCAGATCCACCGGGGCACCTCGACGACAACGATCATCACGCCGAGCGTGACGATCACCGACCAGAAGACCAGCCCGGGAAGCGGGTTCGGGATGCCGAGCAGCGAGCCCTGCTCGGAGCCGAGGCTCGCGCTGCAGCCCACGAACGCGCTCAGATCGCAGCTGAGCCGCGCGGCCGGATGCGCAAGCGACTCGATCTTCTCGATGATGAGTGCCGCGGCGGCGAGAAGGCCACCCAGTCCACCGACGAGCAGACCAATGCCGAGGGCACGCGGGCGAGCATCAACGGTGTCAGCAGGCACGTGTGGATGCTCTCATGCGTCGCATCCGGATGCTCGCAGGAAGGCCGTGAGAAACTCGCCCCTTGCTCATGAACGTCAGCTACGGCGCGACCATCGGAGTGGTCGTCATATCGACGCTGCCGAACGGGAACGGGTAGAAGAACGCATACGAACCCGTCTCGCTCCATTCGGTGATCGGGATGAACGCGAACCACAGCTGTGCGACAACGACCGATACCAGAACGAGGATTCCGATCACCACCGTCGCACGGCCGAGAGTATGACGAGCGGCTTCCAGGTCTGGTGCCTTGTTGATCACCTTGCTGACCGCGAGCAGAACGATGAAGGCGATGGCCAGGTACACGATGGGGCTCGGTGCAAGCGTGAGAGTGACGCACATCGGCGCGGCCGCAACCGCGTTGCCTGCGGCATCCGTGAACCCGCCATCAGCGTCGATGCCTCCGGCGCAGTACGCCTTGCTGGCGTGCAGAATCACAGCGTAGAGAACCCCGGATACGAGAGCGACAACGAGCAAGCGGCGGATCTGGGCCACGATCGGAACATAGGAGACCGACGCAAGGCCGGGGCCCATAACGGGCGACTGGGTTTGCGACACCGTTGCACTCCTTGGCCTTTGATCGTTTGTCAACAATCGTCGCTACTCTGAGCCCCTGTCAAGGGGCGCTCGCAAGCCGCTCCACGTACTCGGTGCGGGCGCCCTCGGTGCGCACCTCCTGCAGCACGTGCTCTCCCACGCCCAGCCGCAGCAGGGTCTCGGTGAGTTCGGAAACGTCATCCGAGGTCATGGTCGTCGGATCGACGGTAGTTCGCACCTGCAGCGCCACGCCCGCGTCGAGCGCAAGACGGAGGCAGGCGAAGGCCTTGGCCGCTGCCGCCTGCACCCCGGTCACTGCGCCGTACAGTCGCTCTGGCGCCTTGATGTCGAGTCCGATCCAATCGCACAGCGGCAACACCTCGGCGAAGCGCCTCGGATAGGCGCCCGAGGTGTGCAGGCCCACGCCGAATCCGAGCTCCCGCACCTGCCGCATCGCGTCGGCCAGCCCCGGCTGCCGGGTGGGTTCTCCACCGGAGAAGACCATGCCGTCGAGCAGGCCGTGTCGGCGCTCCAGGTGCGCGACCGCCTCTTGCCAGTGGATGGTGCCCGGCACGCGCGCATCGAGGAGCCCGGGGTTGTGGCAGTACCCGCAGTCCAGCGGGCAGCCCTGCAGGAACATCGTCGCCACGAGCTTGCCCGGCCAGTCGCAACTGGAGAGCCGGGCGAGACCGGCGATCTGCAGGTCCTCCGCGCGTGCCGGGGCGCTCATCGCGACATCGCCGCCTCGACGAAGTGCGTGCGCTCGGCGTGCTCGCCCTTCTTGCCGATGTTGAACGAGCTCACCGGCCGGAAGTAGCCCATTACGCGGGTCCACACCTCGCACTCGCCGCCGCACGTCGTGCAGGTGTGGTGCTCGCCCGCGAGATAGCCGTGGTCGGGGCAGATCGAGAAAGTGGGGGTGACCGTGAGATACGGCAGCCGGTGGGTCTGCAGCGATCGCCGCACGAGCTCACGGCAGGCATCCGCGCTGGAGAGCTTCTCGGACATGTAGAGATGCAACACCGTGCCGCCGGTGTACTTGGTCTGCAACTCGTCCTGCCGGTCGAGCGCCTCGAATGGATCGTCGGTGAAGCCGACCGGCAGCTGGGAGGAGTTCGTGTAATACGGGTTTGCGTCGGTACCCGCCTGCAGGATGCCCGGGAAGCGAGCGCGGTCCTCCTTGGCGAAGCGGTACGTCGTTCCCTCCGCGGGCGAGGCCTCGAGGTTGTACATGTGGCCGGTGGCCTCTTGGAACTCGACCATCCGCGCGCGAACGTGGTCGAGCAGCCGGATGGCCATGGCGTGCCCCAGCTCCGTCGTGATGTCGTGCGCTCCCCCGCTGAAGTTGCGGATCATCTCGTTCACGCCGTTGACGCCGATGGTCGAGAAGTGATTGCGCAGGCCGGCGCCGAGATAGCGCTTCGTGTAGGGGAACAGTCCGTCGGTGATGAGCCCATCGATCACGGTGCGCTTGAGCTCGAGCGAGTCCCTGGCCAGCTCGAGCAGGCGGTCGAGGGCCGCGAGCAGCTCCTGCTCATCGCCCCAGTGCAGATAGCCGAGGCGGGCGCAGTTGATCGTGACGACGCCGAGCGAGCCGGTCTGCTCGGCCGAGCCGAATAGTCCGTTCCCCCGCTTCTGCAGTTCGCGCAGGTCGAGCTGCAGCCGGCAGCACATCGAGCGGATCTGGTTCGGCTTGAGCTCCGAGTTGATGAAGTTCTGGAAGTAGGGCGTTCCGTACTTTGCGGTCATAGCGAAGAGCCGTTCCGCGTTCTCGGAGTCCCAGTCGAAGTCCTCGGTGATGTTGTACGTCGGGATCGGGAAAGTGAAGACCCGGCCGGTGGCATCCCCCGCGGTCATCACGTCGATGTAGGCGCGATTGATCATGGCCATCTCCTCGGCCAGTTCCCCATAGCTGAAGTCCTGCGCGACGCCGCCGATCACCGGCACCTGCTCGCGCAGGTCCTCCGGGCACACCCAGTCGAAGGTGAGGTTCGTGAACGGCGTCTGCATGCCCCAGCGCGAGGGCACGTTGAGGTTGTAGATGAGCTCCTGCATCTGCTGCCGAAGCTGCGGATAGTCGAGGTGATCGATGCGCACGAACGGCGCCATGTAGGTGTCGAAGGAGCTGAAGGCCTGGGCCCCGGCCCACTCGTTCTGCATCGTGCCGAGGAAGTTGACGATCTGACCCACCGCGGAGGAGAAGTGCTTCGGCGGCGCTGAGTCGATCTTGCCGGGCACGCCGTTCAGCCCTTCCTCGATGAGGACCCGCAGCGACCATCCGGCGCAGTAGCCGGCCAGCATGTCGAGATCGTGGATGTGGAGGTCGCCCGCACGATGTGCCTCGCCCACGGCGGCGGGATAGACCTCACTGAGCCAGTAGTTGGCGATGACCTTGCCCGCCGTGTTGAGGATCAGGCCGCCGAGCGAGAAGCCCTGGTTTGCGTTGGCATTGACCCGCCAGTCCGAGCGGTCGAGGTACTCCCCGATGGTGCTCGCGACCTCGACGACGGAACCGCGCGGTCGAGTCGATTCGGACTCGGCCACGCGGGAGGAAACAGACAGCAGTGACATCGGACGATCCTTCCTGATCTTGGGCCGCTCCCGTCCGGGAGGACCGCTGTTTCAGAAAAGATACGTCTTAACCACAAGATGTGGTGTTCCAAAATGCCGTGAATAACAAGATGTAGTGGTTCTGGCGGTTTTTGCGATCGCGCTGCGCACAGTCGTGCGCACGGTGAGCTACCGCACGCGCACCGAGAGGCAGGTGACGCAGCCCTCGAGCTTCTCGAACTCGCTGATGTCGACCGTGATCACCTTGTAGCCGAGGTCGGCGATGAGCGCGGCGCTCTTCGGTGCGGATGCCGCCATCAGCACGGTGTCTTCGGCCAGCACCATGACGGCGAGGCCTCCGATCTCTGGCACTGCGAGGAAGCGGTCGAAGATGGCCACGTTGTCGACCACCGGCGGGTACCCGATGATCGTGCCGTCGGGCAGTGCGGTGACCGAGCTCTTGAGGTGCAGCGCCATCGTCACGGGAACGGCGACGACCTTGTAGCCGAGCGGCGCCACGATCATGCGCAGCTGACGGATGCCCTCGGAGTTCGTGCGGCCACCGCGGCCCACGTACACGGTCTTGCCGACCTTGAGCACGTCTCCGCCATCGAGCGTGCCCGGCAGTTCGATGCGCTCGATGCGCTGACCGAGCCTGCGCACGGCCTTCTCCACCTCGACGGATTCTCCGACGCGCGACTCGGCGCCCGGGCTCGCGATAACCGCCGTCTTGCCGAACATCACCACGGCATCCTCGATGAAGACGGAGTCGGCGAACTCGTTCGCCTGCGGTACCTCGCGGATGTCCCAGCCGTGCTGCGCGAGCACCGACACGTAGTTGTCCCACTGGCTGTTGGCGAGGTCGAGGTCGACCGGTACACGCTCGAGATGGGTCAGTTCGCCGTTCGCGAGCGTCTCTGCCGGCGGCCGCACGAGGGCGATGTGCCGCGAGGCATTAAGCGCCTCGCGACCGAGCACGACCCGCCAGATCGCCGCTCCCGCGGTAACCGTGGCCACGACCACGGCGACGGCAAAGATGAGGTTCGGGCCGCCGAGCGTGCCGATCGCGTACTGCGCCACGGCACCGTCGAAGGGGTGACCGGTGCCGACGGCCACGAGCGTGCTCCCGACGAGCGCGCCGAGACCAGCAACGACGATGCCGCCGGCGAGCGTCGTGTACCAGCGCGAGTAGGCGCCGATGATGGCGAGGATCGCCGAGAACAGGAAGACGAACAGTGCGGACCAGATGAAGAAGGTATGCAGGTCGGTCAGTGCGTTACCGGCGACGAAGTAGGCGAGCAGGGAGGCGACGTAGCCGATGACCGCGACGGTCAGTCCGGAGGCGAGCGCGGCGGCGATGCGACGGAGGAATGAGGGAGTGGTGCCGTGAGCGGTCATGCTTCGACTTTATTGGACTCTGCGCACCACGCCGTACCACCACTTCAGTGGTAGAAGTGACGTTCCCCGGTGAAGTACATCGTGACGCCCGCGGCCTTGGCGGCCTCGATCGACTCGTCGTCGTGCACGGAACCACCCGGCTGCGCGACAGCCGTCACTCCTGCGTCGAGCAGGATCTGCAGGCCATCGGCAAAGGGGAAGAATGCGTCGGATGCCGCGACCGAGCCGGCAGCACGATCGCCCGCCCGCTTCACGGCGAGCTGGCAGGCGTCAACGCGATTGACCTGGCCCATGCCCACCCCGACGGATGCGCCGTCGTGCGCGAGCAGAATGGCGTTCGACTTGACCGCACGCACCGCTCGCCAGGCGAACTCGAGGTCGGCGCGGGTGGCGGCATCCGCCTCCTCACCCGCGACGAGCGTCCAGCCTGCAGAGGAGAAGTCGACGAAGCTGTCGGCCTCCTGCACCAGCAGGCCGCCGCTCACCTGGCGGAGCTCGGTGGGCTCGCGGTGGTAGCCGGCGGGGAGCTTCAGCACGCGCAGGTTCTTCTTCGACTGCAGCAGGGCGAGTGCCTCCGGCTCGAAGTCTGGCGCGACGATCACCTCGGTGAAGATGTCCTTGACGGTCTGCGCCATCTCGAGCGTGACCGCCCGGTTGGCCGCGATGACGCCCCCGTAGGCCGAGACCGGGTCGCACTCGTGGGCGCGGCGGTGGGCGTCTGCGATCGTCTCGCCCGCGCCGTTCGCCACGGCGATGCCGCAGGGCTGGGCGTGCTTGATGATGGCGACGGCCGGCTCGGTGAAGTCGAAGGCCGTGCGGAGCGCCGCATCCGCGTCGACGTAGTTGTTGTACGACATCTCCTTGCCGTTCAGCTGCGTCGCCTGCGCGATGCCCACCCCGTCGTCGGTCACGTAGAGGGCGCCGGCCTGGTGGGCGTTCTCGCCGTAGCGCAGCACCTGCTTGAGCGTGCCGTGCAGTTCGAGCTCGTCGACCGATTCGTTCCCTGAGCCTGTCGAAGGGCCCGCGTCGACAGGCTCAGCGACCGTTCCGGCGAGCGGGTGCTCGGCGCGGATGCCGACGTTGTCTGCGAAGTACTCCGAGACTGCCTTGTCGTAGGCGGCGGTGTGCGCGAACGCTTCCCCGGCGAGGCGCTGGCGCTGCGCGAGCGTCGTGCCGCCGAGGGTCAGCGACTTGATGATCTGCGGATAGCTGGCGGGCGAGACGACGATCGCCACGTTCGCGTGGTTCTTCGCCGCCGAGCGCACCATGGCCGGGCCGCCGATGTCGATCTGCTCGATGACCTCATCGACGGATGCGCCGGAGGCCACGGTCTCGACGAAGGGATACAGGTTGGAGACGATGAGCTCGAACGGCTTGATGCCTAGTTCGGCGAGCTGGTGTTCGTGGTCCTCAAGGCGAAGATCGGCGAGGATGCCGGCGTGGATCGTCGGGTGCAGAGTCTTCACGCGGCCGTCGAGCGACTCGGGGAACCCGGTGAGCTGGCTGACCTCGGTGACCGGATGTCCGGCATCCGCGATCTTCTTCGCCGTCGACCCGGTCGAGACGATTTCGACCCCCGCGGCGGCGAGTGCCGCGGCGAGTTCGAGCAGGTCGGTCTTGTCGTAGACCGAGATCAGCGCCCGCTTGATCGGGATGGCGTTGCGCTCGCGGCGCTCGGCCGGGGCGGATGAGTGGGCAGCAGACACGTGGACTCCTTGGGATCGACCGGAACAACGGTTTCCGGTTCGGCCCAGGCGAACGGCCTCACGAAGTCAGTCGCTCCCCGATGGATGCCCATCCGAACGCCAGTCGCGACCGGTCAAGTCTACCGGAATCGACCGGCCGCGACAGCGAGCGCGGCCTAGGTGTACTCGGTCATGACGTTGGTGACACTCGGCTGATTGGTGGTTTGCCTCCGCAGGCGGTGTGTGGTCGATCGTAGTTGTAGTGGTTCAGCCAGGGCGA
>NZ_JBELNZ010000002.1:0-812343 GCF_040227235.1 Parafrigoribacterium soli
AGGAGACCTCCTAGAACGTGGTGTGTGATTACTCACAACCTAGGAGGTCTTCGCTATCTCACGACCCGAAAAGTGCCACCAACCTGCTGACCGAGTACATCTAGGCGACCGCTCCGGCCGCGGTGAGTCCCCAATCGGCGCCGTCGAGGGTACGGAGTTTCGCGAGCGTCGCGGCGATGCTCGGAACCCGTTTGGCGCCCTGATTGCTCACGACGTGCATGCTCCTTGTGCTCTTCGGAGCGTGCGGACGCGTCACAGCCCCGGCCGGAATCACCGTCGTCGCGAGGGCGAGGCGCGGCAGCATGGCGACGCCGAGCCCATTGGCGACGATGTTCAGCACGGCACTGGCGTTATCCGTCTCGAAGGTGATCGTGGGCTCGAATCCCGCCACCTCGCAGACTGCGAGGAGGTGTCCTCGGCACCGCGGGCATCCGGCAATCCAGCGCTCGTTCGAGAGCGCGGCCACGTCGAGCACGGCGAGATCGACGAGCGGACTATCGGCCGGGATCACGGCGACCATCTCCTCATTGAAGAGTGTTTCGACGGCGAGTCCGTTGGCGCTGTCGCGGTGCGGGTCGGTGCGATCGCCGAGGTAGCTGAACGTGATCGCAAGGTCGATCGCGCCCTCGCGCAACAGTGCGACGGCCTCGGGCGGCTCCGCCTCGACGTAGCTCACCAGGATGCCCGGATGCGTGCGCGCCATCGCCGCGATCAACCGCGGCACAATCGTCGACGACGCGGTCGGGAAGGCCGCGAGCCGCACCGTCCCCGAGCGGAGACCGGCCAGATCCGCGAGGTCGCCGGATGCCGCATCCAGCGCGGAGGTGATGGCGAGTGCGTGCCGCGCGAGCACCTGTCCGGCCTCGGTGAGGCGCACGGACCTGCCGACGCGCGTCACCAAAGGGAGCGAGAGTCGGGCTTCGGCACGCTGGAGGTGTTGGCTGATCGCGGGTTGGCTGTAGCCGAGCGCCTTGGCCGCCCCCGTGATGGTGCCGGTCTCTGCGATCGCGCGCACAATGCGGATCGAGTGCAGATCGAGCATGGCGTCGTTGTCTGAGCTCATCTCGGAAGCATAACCGGAGGCTATGGATTGCATCCTAATGATGCCCTTGTTGCATGTGTGAAGCGCGATCATGCTGGATGGATGAACACCGCAGCAGCGACCACAAGTCGCGCCATTTCGCCCTCGCTCCAGCGCGCGATCGACAGCTACGAGGCACCCCGCGGCTACCTCGCGGTCGCCTCGATCGGCCTGCCCATCGCCGAAACGATCGCCGCACAGAAGCACGATCTCGACCTGTGGTCCTCCGCCAATCGCGACCCCATGGACTACGACGGCATCCTCGAACGCACGCGGGGCTACTACGCGAAGCTCGTTGGCGTGGCGGCCGATCGCGTCGCGACCGGGTCGCAGACGTCCGTCATCGTCAGTCTCGTGGCTGCGACGGTTCCGGATGGCGCGGAAGTGCTCTGCGTGAATGGAGAGTTCAGCTCGGTCGTCTTTCCGTTCCTGCAGCGGCCGGGAATCCGCATCCGTTACGTCGATGTGGCCGAACTCGCGGATGCGATCACCGACGACACCTGGCTCGTCGCCTTCTCCCACGTGCAGTCCTCGTCGGGTGTCGTCGCCGATCTCGATGCGATCGTCGAGGCCGCCGCGCGTCACGCCGCCTATACGTTCTGCGATCTCACGCAGTCCGCGGGAGCGCATCCGGTGGACGCATCGCTCTTCGACGCCACGGTGTGCCACGCGTACAAGTGGCTGTGCAGTCCGCGTGGGGTCGCGTTCCTGACGGTGAGCGAGCGCTTCCAGAGCGAACTCACTCCGCTGCAGGCGGGGTGGTACGCAGGGGACGACGTGTGGGCGTCGTGCTACGTGCCGAACATGCACCTGGCCGCGACCGCCCGCCAATTCGATGTGTCGCCAGCCTGGCCCGCATGGGTGGGAGCGGAGCCGGCGATGAAGATGTTCTCGGAGCTCGACATCGCCGAGGTCTGGGCGCGCGTGTCGGGTCTCGGCGCGCAGCTCTGCGACGCGCTCGGCGTGCCGCGACAGGACCAGGCGATCGTCACCTGGCCGGATGCCGACGGCAGCGACCTGCAGAAGCTCACCGCCGCGGGAATCCGGGTCTCCGGTCGCGCGGGCCGCCTCCGCGCCTCGTTCCACCTCTGGAACGACGAGTCCGACGTCGACGCGGTCGTGGCTGCTCTCCGCTGACCCCGTCCCTCCGCTAACGCCTTCGTTCGTCCGCTCTTCCTCGCCGGGTGCTTTTGGAAATTCAGGACTTTGGCGCGGCGAAGCGCCGTTCAACGCCTGTTGGACGTCCTTCAGCGGCCATTGTCCTGAATTTCCGAAGGGCTGCGCGCCGATAAGCTTGCAACCTACGTATCGACCGCACATCCAGCGCGGCTGAATTTTGGAGTTTCTGTGGCCAGCACGCCGTCCTCGCTCGACCCCGTCATCAACCTCGCGAAGCGTCGCGGCTTCGTCTTCCAGGCCGGTGAGATCTACGGTGGTTCGCGCTCCGCGTGGGACTACGGCCCCCTCGGCACCGCGCTGAAAGAGAACATCAAGCGCCAGTGGTGGCAGTTCATGGTGCAGGGACGCGATGACGTCGTCGGCATCGACTCCTCCGTGATCCTGCCCCGCAAGGTGTGGGAGGCATCCGGCCACGTCGAGGTCTTCAGCGACCCGCTCGTCGAGTCGCTCCACACGCACAAGCGCTATCGTGCCGACCACCTGCTCGAGGCCTACGAGGAGAAGCACGGTCACCCGCCGGTGAACGGCCTCGCCGACATCCGGGATCCCGAAACCGGCCAGCCCGGATCGTGGACCGAGCCGCAGAACTTCTCCGGACTCCTCAAGACTTTCCTCGGTCCGGTCGACAACGAGGAGGGCATGAACTACCTCCGGCCGGAGACTGCGCAGGGCATCTTCGTGAACTTCGCGAACGTGCTCGGGTCGTCGCGCATGAAGCCTCCGTTCGGTATTGCGCAGGTCGGCAAGAGCTTCCGCAATGAGATCACGCCGGGAAACTTCATCTTCCGCACCCGCGAGTTCGAGCAGATGGAGATGGAGTTCTTCGTTGAGCCGGGCACGGATGCCGAATGGCACCAGTACTGGATCGACGCGTCGCTCGCCTGGTACACCGATCTCGGCATCGACCCCGAGAACCTGCGCCTCTACGAGCACCCCGCCGAAAAGCTTTCGCACTACTCCACCCGTACGGTGGACATCGAGTACCGCTTCGGATTCCAGGGCAGCCAGTGGGGTGAGCTCATGGGCATCGCGAACCGCACGGACTTCGACCTGAAGACGCACTCCGCGGCATCCGGTGTCGACCTGTCGTACTTCGACCAGTCGAAGAACGAGCGGTGGGTGCCGTACGTCATCGAGCCCGCATTCGGCCTGACTCGCGCGCTCATGGCGTTCCTGGTCGACGCGTATCACGAGGACGAGGCGCCGAACACGAAGGGCGGCGTCGACAAGCGCACGGTGCTGCGCCTCGATCGCAGGCTTGCGCCCGTGAAGGCAGCGGTGCTGCCCTTGTCGCGCAACGAGCAGCTCTCGCCGGTGGCGCGATCGCTCGCGGCGGATCTCCGCAAGTACTGGAGCATCGACTTCGATGATGCAGGCGCGATTGGTCGCCGTTATCGCCGTCAGGACGAGGTCGGCACCCCGTTTGCGATCACGGTTGACTTCGACACGCTCGACGACAATGCGGTGACCGTGCGCGAGCGCGACTCCATGGCGCAGGAGCGCGTATCGCTCGATCGCGTGCGGGGCTACCTTGCGGAGCGGCTGATCGGCGCCTGACGCCGCTCGGTCTCCCCGCCGCCCGCGCCCGGTTCTGTTCGGAAATTCAGGACTCTGGAGCGCGGGGGCAGGGCTGACGACCGCACACACGGTTGTCGGTGCCTCGACCTCGCGCCATTGTCCTGAATTTCCGTAAGACGGGGGAGGACGGGCTCCTCCACAACTGCCGATCTAGGCGCGGCATCCACGGATGGCTCATGTACGCGCCTTCGAGCGGTTTGGGCGCGGCAGGCTCGCCGCATGCCAGACATCGCCGCCATCGTGCACTCGCTGGGTGGCATAGCCCAGAAGCAACAACTTGTCGCCCGCGGTGCGCGTGATCTCGACCTCACCCGCGCCGTGAGAAAAGGCAGCGTGAGCAGAGCGCGTCAGGGCTGGTACACCACCCTCCCCGACACCGACCTCAGGGTCCGCGCGGTACGAGTCGGTGGACGGCTGACCGGTATCTCCGCGATCATTCAGGCTGGGGGATGGGTACTCGGGGATCACGCTCTGCATGTCTCGGTCCCTGATAACGCGGCCCGATTGCGGTCGCAGCACAACCGTCACGTTCGATTTGACGCGAGAGCTCCGGGCGGGGTGAGAGTCCACTGGGATTCGGCGGAGCTGGGCGAACGGGGGACCGTGGCATCCGTGGGACTGAGTGATGCGCTCTACCGGGTCATTCTGGAGGAGGACCTTGAAACGGCCGTCGCCGCACTCGACTGGGCGCTCAGAATGGGAGCGCTGGACGACGTCGACCTCGAGCGCCTGATTCGCCGACTTCCGGCGGATTTCCAAGCCATCGGAGACTGGGCCGACCGCCAATGCGACAGTCTGCCTGAGAGTTTCTCCCGCACGCGCTTCAGGCTGGGTGGACACTCCGTGGTGTCCCAGGTGCCCATCGAAAGCGGAGAGATCATCGATCTACTCGTCGACGGCTGCGTCGGTGTCGACGTGGACGGGGAGGAATTCCACCTCACGCGGTTCGAGCGAGACAGGCGTAAGGATGCCCACATCCTCATAGGCATGAACTTCTCCGTCCGCCCGAGTGCCCGCATGGTCTTCTACGAGTGGGAGACCGTGATGCTGGCGGTCGAGTCCGCGATTTCGATGCACGTCCGCGCGCCGCGGTTTGCACATTCAGGACTCGGCACGGCGCCACGCCCGACGGTCCCCGGTGCGGCGCTGCGAAGACGGAGGTCACGGCGCCGCCATCCTGAATTTACGAAGCCGAAGCGCTATGAGGCGGGAATAGGAAGGGGCACGCGACGTTGAACCTGGTGTGAGCGATCCCATCAAGGTAGACATCTGGTCCGACGTGCAGTGCCCCTGGTGCTACATCGGTAAGCGAAAGTTCGAGGCGGGTGCGCGCGAATTCGGCGGCGACGTCGAGATCGAGTACCACTCCTTCGAGTTGGCGCCGGACACTCCGGTGGATTTCGACGGCACTCCCATCGACTACCTCAGCCGGCACAAGGGCGTTCCGCTCGAGCAGGCCGAGCAGATGATCGCGCGTGTCAGTGGCATCGCGGCGAGCGTCGGCCTCGACTACGACTACGACCACGTGCACCAGACCAACACGGTGAAGGCGCACGAGCTCATCCACTACGCGAAGGCGAAGGGCCGCCAGCTCGACATGAAGGAGCGCCTGCTCAAGGCCTACTTCATCGACGGCCGCCACGTTGGACGCATCGAGGACCTCGCCGATCTCGCCGCGGAAATCGGCTTCGACCGTGATGACGTGGTGCGTGCACTCAACTCCAACCAGTACCTCGCCGACGTCAAGGCCGATGTTGCGCTGGCGAATGAATATGGCATCCAGGGTGTGCCGTTCTTCGTCATCGACGGCAAGTACGGAGTTTCGGGCGCTCAGGAGGCCGAGACGTTCGCGAACGTGCTGGCTCAGGTGCGCGACGAGAAGGCCGTGGCGCAGTGACGGATGCCGCGCCCGCGCCGTTCACGATGCTGGGCGATCCAGGGGCAGTCGTCTGCGAGGGCGACGCCTGCCTGATCCCGAGTGTGGCCGACTCGGCCGCGAAGAGCCCCGAGGACTAGCTCGCTCGCGGCGCACCTTCGGAAATTCAGGAAGGTGGTCGCGCAGCGGCACGGCGTCGCCCATGAATTCGCAGCCTGCCGCGACCCGCAAAAACCAATGTCCTGAATTTCCGAAAGAACCGACGGGTGCGGCGCCGCGCCACGAGCCGGAACAGGTGTGACCGCGGCCGAGTGACTCAGTCGCTGATGTCGGCGACCGTCGCGTCGAAGCCGGCGATGAGTGCGTCCGCCTCGACGAAGGCGCTCCAACCGTGTGCGCCGGCGCCCATGGCGACCCGGCGACCGACGATGTGCGAATCTGCGAAGACCGGCCACGCGCCAGCGCTGCCGAGGGGCGTGATCGTTCCGCGCTCATAGCCGGTGACCTCGAGCGCCTGCTCGGGGGAGGGCAGACGGAGCTTGTTGACGCCCACCACCGCACGAAGCTTCGGCCAGGAGATCTGCCTGTCGCCGGGCACGAGCGCGAAGAGAAAGGTGCCGTCGTGTCGTTTGACGACGAGTGATTTGAGGATGTCCACCGGGCTGATGCCGAGCAGCTGGGCCGCTTCCTCGAGCGAACCGGCCGCCGGACGTGCCACGAAGTCCACGTCGATTCCGCGCGCCGCAGCATCGGCGCGAACCCGTACCCGGCCGTCGGACTCAGCCGCGCCGGGAGACGTCGCGTCACCCGCCATCGCTCCGCCCTGAGGAGCGTCCGAGCCCGCGTTCGTCATGCTGACTCTCGCTTTCTGGGAGAATTGAGGAGTGACCACTCTCACTGCCACTGACAACAGATTACAGATCGGGCCCATCACCCTCGATGCGCCGGTCGTTCTCGCGCCGATGGCAGGCATCACGAACACGGCATTCCGCCGCCTGTGCCGCGAATTCGGTGCCGGACTCTACGTGAGCGAAATGATCACCAGCCGCGCGCTCGTCGAGCGCACCGAGGGCTCGATGCGCCTTATCGGGCACCACGAATCTGAGACGCCGCGCAGCATCCAGCTCTACGGGGTCGACCCGAAGACGCTTGCCGAAGCGGTCACCATGCTCGTCGCCGAAGACCGCGCCGATCACATCGACCTGAATTTCGGATGCCCGGTCCCCAAGGTCACGCGCAAGGGTGGCGGCGCCGCGCTTCCGTGGAAGCTCGGACTGTTCCGCGAGATCGTCGAACGCGCCGTGCAGGCCGCAGGCCCCCTGCCCCTGACGATCAAGATGCGCAAGGGCATCGACTCCGATCACCTCACCTACCTCGAGGCCGCGAAGGCCGCCGAGGGTGCAGGCGTGGCGGCCATCGCCCTCCATGCTCGCACCGCATCCGAGTTCTACAGCGGCCACTCCGACTGGTCGGCGATCGCGAAGCTCAAGGAGACGATCACCTCGGTTCCCGTGCTCGGCAACGGCGACATCTGGTCTGGTGCCGACGGCGTGCGCATGGTCGAAGAGACCGGATGCGACGGGGTCGTCGTCGGGCGCGGTTGCCTCGGTCGCCCCTGGCTTTTCGGTGACCTGGCGGCTGCCTTCCGCGGCGAGACGCACATCGCCCGCCCGACCCTCGGCACCGTCGCGGCAACCCTGCGCAGGCACACGGAGCTACTGGTCGAGTTCTTCGGCGGCGACGAGGACCACGCCTGCCGGGACATCCGCAAGCACGTGTCCTGGTATTTCAAGGGTTACCCGGTGGGCGGCGACCTGCGTGCCAGCCTCGCGACGGTCGAGAGTCTTGAGCAGATGGACGAACTGCTCGCCCAACTGGATTGGACCCAGGAGTACCCGGGTGAGGCGGCGGAAGGTCCGCGCGGCCGCGCCGGCACGCCGAAGCGCACCGCCCTGCCGGAGAACTGGCTCGACAACCACGAGCTCGGCGACGCTCATCGTGCCGAACTCGCCGGAGCCGAGATCGAGAACAGCGGTGGCTGAGCCGATCGAAGAAGGCTATGGCGAGCACGACCTCGCCAGGTGGTTTCCCGAGGAGCATTCGAATCGGCGCAGCGACTTTGCCCGTGACCGGGCGCGGCTGCTGCACTCCAGTGCATTACGCCGGCTTGCCGCGAAGACCCAGGTTCTCAGCCCGACGGCCGGGTTCGATTTCGCCCGCAACCGGCTGACGCACTCCCTCGAGGTCGCGCAGGTCGGCCGCGAACTGGCCACGCGATTGGGACTAGACCCGGATGTCGTCGACACCGCCTGCCTCGCCCACGACCTCGGACATCCGCCCTTCGGTCACAACGGCGAGCGGGCGCTCAGCGCGTGGGCGGGGGACATCGGCGGCTTCGAGGGCAACGCCCAGACGCTGCGCCTGCTGACCCGCATCGAGCCGAAGGTGTTCGGCGCGGATGGTAGACCGTACGGACTCAACCTCACGCGCGCGAGTCTCGACGCTAGCTGCAAGTATCCGTGGCCCGCGAGCGAGTCCGTCGACGATCCGAGTGGGCGTGCCAAGTTCGGGTTCTACGACGACGACATCGACGCGTTTCGCTGGCTGCGCGACGGCGCTCCCGATCGCACGCTGTGCGTCGAGGCTCAGGTCATGGATCTCTCCGACGACATCGCTTATTCGGTGCACGACTTCGAGGATGCGATCGCCACCGGCTACATCGATGTCGCGGCTCTCGGTGCCCGCGTCGATCACGAGGAGCTCGTCGCGTCGATGTTCGAGTGGATCGGCGGTGAGCTCGACAAGAGCGAACTGATCGCGGCATTCGACCGGCTCGATTCGCTCGCCGTCTGGATCGATGACTGGGACGGCAGCCGACAGGCCCAGGGACGATTGAAGAACCTCACCAGCCAGCTGATCGGCCGGTTCTCCGGCGCGGCCGTGCAGGCGACACACGCCGCCTTCGCAAGCGGTCCATTCATCCGTTTCGGCGCGGCCATCGTCGTACCGCGCGAGATCCGTGCGGAGATCGCGGTGCTCAAGGGCATCGTGGCCGCCTTCGTCATGTCGCGCAACACGAGGCAGCCGATCTATGCGAAGCAGCGTGACACGCTCACCGAGCTTGCGGACGTGCTGCTCGAACGCGGCCCGGACGCACTCGACCCCGGATTCGCCGCCGATTGGCGCGACGCCGCGACGGACGCCGGGCGCAAGCGGGCCGTCGTCGACCAGGTCGCGAGCCTCACCGACCAGTCCGCCACGACCTGGCACGAGCGCCTCGTCTCCTGACTCGCCTGATCGCACCTCATCTCCAGGCTCGTGCTTACGGAAATTCAGGACAATGGCCCGCCGAACCGACTCTCTGCCGCGTGAGTTCGGCCCGCGCGGGTGGTGCTGCGCGCCATTGTCCTGAATTTCCGAAAGGAGCGGGACGGGGAGCCCCGAGGAGGCGCAGGAGCGGGCGGCCGAGCCGCTGTGCAGAGGCGCGAGCGGCCAGCCAGCGCGCAACTTAGAATCAGTGCATGCCCGGCCTGATACGACGAAACGATATTGACGAGGTGCGGGCTCGCGTCAACATCGTCGACATCGTCGGCGACTACGTGACGCTCAAGGGTGCCGGGGTCGGTTCGCTCAAGGGGCTCTGCCCGTTCCACGACGAGCGCAGCCCGAGCTTCCACGTGCGGCCGCAGGTCGGCCGCTACCACTGCTTCGGATGCGGCGAAGACGGCGACGTCTTCACCTTCCTGCAGAAGATGGACCACATGAGCTTCACCGAGTCGGTGGAGCGCATGGCCGCTCGCATCGGCTTCGAGCTGCACTACGAAGACGGTGGCCAGGCGAACGCAGACCACGGCAACCGCGCCCGGCTCCTCGCCGCGAATCAGGCCGCGGCGGAGTTCTTCGTCTCGCAACTCAGCACGCCAGAGGCCGAGCCCGGTCGCCGCTTCCTGGGCGAGCGCGGCTTCGACCCGGCCGCCGCCGAGCGCTTCGGCATCGGATTCGCCCCGAAGAGCTACGACGCGCTCAGCAAGCACCTGCGCACGCTCGGCTTCAAGGACGCGGAGCTCCTCGCGGCTGGCCTCACCGGCGAGGGCGATCGCGGTCCATACGACCGCTTCCGCGGCAGGCTCGTCTGGCCCATCCGAGACGTCACCGGTCAGACACTCGGCTTCGGCGCGCGCAAGCTTCTGGATGACGACCAGGGCCCCAAGTACCTCAACACTCCGGAGACGGCGATCTACCACAAGTCGCAGGTGCTCTACGGCCTCGATCTCGCCAAGCGCGACATTTCCCGCGGCCGCCAGGTCGTCGTGGTCGAGGGCTACACGGATGTCATGGCCTGCCACCTCGCGGGCGTCACGACCGCGGTAGCCACCTGCGGCACCGCGTTCGGGGTGGACCACATCAAGATCATCCGCCGCGTGCTCGGCGATGTCGCGAACGCCGACACGACGGGCACCGGTGACGTCATCTTCACCTTCGACCCGGATGAGGCTGGCCAGAAGGCGGCCAGCCGCGCGTTCAGCGAGGAGCAGCGCTTCGCCGCGCAGACCTACGTCGCGATCGCACCCGGCGGACTCGACCCCTGCGATCTCAGGCTGGAGAAGGGTGACGACGCGGTGCGCCGGCTCGTGCGCAGCAAGAGACCGATGTTCGAGTTCATGGTGCGCCGCGTTCTAGCCGAACACAATCTCGACACGGTCGAGGGACGCGTCGCCGCGCTGCGTGCGGCCGCGCCCGTGGTCGCGGGCATCCGCGATCAGGCGCTCAATATCGGCTACGTGCGCAACCTGGCCGGGTGGCTCGGAATGGATCCAACGGAGGTAGGTCGCGCTGTCGCCTCCGCTCGCGCGGCGAGTCCCGCACGCGCGGCCGAGCGTGGCCCGGAGCGGGGAGGCCCTCCGAGATCAGAACGCAACGGCGATCATGCACAGAGCGGTCAGCGCCCAGACAGCTACAACACCTCGGACTCCTGGGCCGGTCAGCAGTCGCCGCAGGAGCCCGAGCGGCAGGTCGAGACGGGCCCGTCTCTCGTTCATCTGCCGACTGATCCGGCGACCAGACTCGAGCGCGACGCAATCATGGCGATACTTCAGCAGCCGACCGCTGTCGGTCGCGAACTCATCGACAGGGCCAATCGCGTCTCCTACGCGAACGCCTCGCTCGCCGTCGTGCGCGACGCCATCACGGCAAGCATGGACGCACTCGACGGCCACGGCTGGCTAGAACGCGTGATCGACGAGGTGCCCGGCCCCTTCGCCAACCTCGTTAAGGAACTCGGCGTGGCCCCGCTACCCGAGCGCGAGGGTCGCGAACTCGACAGCTACTGTCAGGCGGTCACCATCGACCTCATCAGTCGCGATCTGCTGCGCAGCAAGGCCGAGATGCTGGGGAGGCTGCAGCGAACGGATGCCGCTGCGGAGCCGGAGAAATATCGCGAGATCCAGCGCGAGCTCGTTCGCATCGAGACGGAGCGCCGCGCGCTGCGCTCCGAGTAACCGGTCGACTAACCGGTTCCCGTCCCGAACGCGCGGCGATTCCCCGCGTCAATGCCCGCCGGAGTGCAGCAAAGTTTCACGCCAGCGCCGCGCGACGCTCGTAAACATTGCACAACGGTATCGCGTGGGATTAGTCCAACCCGTCGTTTGTGTGTTACCAAAGATTCATACAGCAAGGCCCGGCTCGCGATCGTTCGCGAGCCGTGATGTTCTTCGCATTCATCAGAGAGGCAGATATGACATCCGCATCCACGTTCCGCAAGCGTTCGCTTGCCGTGCTGGGAGGCGTCGCGGTCGCGACGCTCGCCCTGTCCGGTTGCTCGGCGGGCGGTAACTCCGGGAACGGTTCAACGTCGAGCGGTTCGCTCGTCGTCGGCACCACCGACAAGGTGACAACGCTCGACCCCGCCGGTTCCTACGACAACGGCTCGTTCTTCATCATGAACAACGTCTTCCCGTTCCTCATGAACTCGAAGCCCGGCGGCGCAGAGGTCGAGCCCGACATCGCCACCTCGGCGAAGTACACCTCCCCGAACGAGTACACCGTCAAGCTCAAGAAGGGCCTGACCTTCGCGAACGGCCACAAGCTCACGTCCTCTGACGTGAAGTTCAGCTTCGACCGCCAGCTCAAGATCGCGGCAGACAACGGACCGTCGAGCCTGCTCGGCAACCTCGACAGCACTGAGGCTCCGGATGACACCACGGTCGTCTTCCACCTCAAGAACGCGAACGACCAGATCTGGCCCCAGATTCTGTCGAGCCCGGCCGGCCCGATCGTGGACGAGCAGTCGTTCTCTGCCGACTCGGTGACGAGCGATGCCGACATCGTCAAGGACAAGGCTTTCGCCGGCCCGTACACGATCTCGAGCTACAAGTTCAATGAACTTGTGCAGTTCAAGGCCTTCGACGGTTATAAGGGCGTGCTCGGCACGCCGAAGACCGGCACGATCAACCTGAAGTACTTCCAGGACCAGTCCAACATGAAGCTCGAAGTGCAGCAGGGCGGCATCGACGTCGCCACACGCAGCCTTTCGGCAACGGACATCGAGAGCCTGAGCAAGAACAACAAGGTGAAGGTGCACACGGGCCCAGGTGGAGAGATCCGCTACATCGTGTTCAACCTCAACACGATGCCGTACGGCGCAACCACAGCGGATGCCGACCCGGCCAAGGCACTTGCCGTGCGCAAGGCGATGGCCGACCTGATCGACCGCGATGCGATTGCCAAGCAGGTCTACAAGGACACCTACCTGCCGCTGTACTCCTACGTTCCGCAGGGTCTTCCCGGCGCGACCGAGCCGCTCAAGTCGATGTATGGCGACGGCAACGGCGCTCCGGATGTCGATAAGGCAACCGCTGCGCTGAAGGCTGCCGGCGTTGCGACCCCCGTCGCGCTGAACCTGCAGTACAACCCGGACCACTACGGTGCCTCCTCGGGTGACGAGTACGCGCAGATCAAGTCGCAGCTGGAGAAGAGCAAGCTGTTCACGGTGAACCTGCAGTCCACCGAGTGGGTGCAGTACTCCAAGGACCGCTCTGCGGATGTCTACCCGCTGTACCAGCTCGGTTGGTTCCCGGACTACTCCGACGCCGACAACTACCTGTCGCCGTTCTTCCTGAAGGACAACTTCCTGAAGAACCACTACGACAACCCCGCCGTCGAGAAGCTGATCAAGCAGGAGGCTGTCGAGACCGACAAGTCGAAGCGCATGGATGAGCTCAAGCAGATCCAGGAGCTCGTGGCGAAGGACCTGTCCACGCTGCCGATGCTGCAGGGCGCGCAGGTCTCGGTGTCCGGCAAGGACGTGAAGGGCGTGGACTCCACGCTCGACGCTTCCTTCAAGTTCCGTTTCGGAGTTCTGAGCAAGTAACCGTTCGATGAGCACCGGCTACAATCACTGTGGCCGTTGCAAGGGAGGGGCGGTCCACGGAAACGCGGATCGCCCCTTCCTCGTTCGAGCCCTCCTACCTGAAGATTGGCGATGATGACTGCACCCGTGATCGAGGAGCCCCCGTCCGCGGTTAAGCCCAGGATCAAGACAAAGAAGTCGGGGGCCGGCGGTAGCAGGCTCGGCCGCTACATCCTGGTGCGGTTGCTGCTGATCATCCCCACCGTCTTCATCCTCGTGTCGATGGTGTTTCTGCTGATGCACCTCATCGGCGACCCGATCACCGCGGCGCTCGGCGGCCGGCTCAGCCCCGATCAGCTGCAGGCTCGCATCCACGCAGCAGGCTACGACCGGCCCATCCTCGTGCAGTACGTCGAGTATCTGGGCAAGACGTTCACCGGCAACTTCGGTACGACGCTGAGCGACAACCGCCCGGTCACGCAGATCCTCTTCACTTACGGCGGTGCCACCCTCGAGCTCGCGTTCTACGCGCTCATCGTCGCGTTCATCGTGGGCATCCCGCTCGGTATGCTCGCGGCGTACCTCCGCGACAAGTGGCCGGATGCGGTGCTCCGCGTGATGGCCATCCTGTTCTATGCCACGCCCGTGTTCTTCGCCGGACTCCTGCTGAAGCTGGTCTTCGCGGTCTGGCTCGACTGGCTCCCGGTCGCCGGCCGGGCATCGACGGGCACCGAGCTCAACCTGCAACTCCTGCCCAATGCCACCGGCATCCACATCATCGATGCCATCGCCTCGGGCAACATGGAGGACGTCGGTGACGTGCTGCAGCACGCGATCCTGCCCGGCATCGCGCTGGGGCTCCTCACCGCCGGCGTGTTCTTGCGCCTCGTGCGCCTGAACATGATCGGAACGCTCTCCATGGACTACGTGGATGCCGCCCGCTCACGTGGCGTCGGAGAGTTGAGGCTCGTGCGCAAGCATGCCTACAAGCCGGCGCTGGTGCCGATCATCACCGTCATCGGCCTGCAGATCGCGCTGCTGCTCGGCGGCGCGGTGCTCACCGAGACCGTGTTCGAGTGGAAGGGCCTTGGCTTCATGCTGGTGCAGTATCTGAGCGCTCGAGACTTCGTTGCGGTGCAGGGCATCGTGACGCTCCTGGCGGTGATCGTCGCGGTGACCAACTTCATCGTCGATGTCATAGCCGCGCTCGTCGACCCGAGGGTGAGGTACTGAGATGAGCACACCGACTCTGACTCCCAAGAGAAGCCTCTGGTCGAGGCTGCCCGTCGTGCATCAGTTGCAGCAGAGCGTTGGCCTGCAGCGCGGCATGCTCGTCGTGGGCCTCGTGATCTGCGGCATCTTTCTGCTCACCGCGATCTTCGCCCCGTGGCTTGCGCCATACGGCTTCTCCCAGCTGGCGGATGCCCACGGCCAGTTCGGCGCGCAGGTGCCGCCATCCTCGGCCCACCCGCTTGGCACCACTGTGGGCGGCTACGACGTGCTGTCCCGAGTGATCTGGGGATCGCAGACGGCGATTCTCGTGATCGTGATCGCCGTGCTGCTCTCGATCTTCGCCGGCGTGCTTCTCGGGCTCGTCTCCGGCTACATCGGCGGTTGGCTCGACCGGGTGCTCGTGGTCGTCTGCGACGCGATCTACGCCTTCCCGTCCCTCCTGCTGGCGATCGTCATGTCGATCGTGCTGTCGGGCGGCAAGTCCAGCCTGTTCTTCGGCATCCTGGCCGCCGCGATCTCGATCACCGTGGTGTTCATCCCGCAGTACTTCAGGGTTGTGCGCTCCGAGGTCGTGCGGATCAAGTCGGAGGCCTTCGTAGAGTCGGCGAAGGTCATCGGCGCCAGTTCCGGCCGCATCATGTTCAAGCACGTGCTGCGCAACTCGATCAGGACGCTGCCGCTGATCTTCACGCTCAACGCATCTGAGGCGATACTCACCCTCGCCGGGCTCGGCTTCCTCGGCTTCGGCATCGAGCCGACCTCGGCCGCGGAGTGGGGCTTCGACCTAAACAAGTCCATCTCCGACGTGACCGCGGGAATCTGGTGGACCTCGATCTTCCCCGGCGTCGCGATCGTGCTCGTTGTGCTCGGCATGACGCTCGTCGGTGAGAGCCTCAACGACCTCGCCGATCCGCGACTGCGCACGAGGCGTCGCGCATCCGCTGTGGCCACAACGGCCAAGACGACCACGGTGCCTGGAGGCAGTCTCGACGCGGAAGTCGACATCGACGAGTTGGAGGCGCGACCATGAGCAGCCTCGCAAAGGGAGACGTCGCCGTCGACATCGATGACCTCTCGGTTACCTTCGCTACGGACGGGGGAGACGTGCGCGCCGTGGATGGCGTGAGCCTGAGCGTGCGCGCGGGCGAAGTGCTCGCCATCGTCGGCGAGAGCGGCAGCGGCAAGACGGTCACGGCGAAGACCATCCTGGGCCTTCTGCCCGAGACGGCCACGGCATCGGGCGCGGTGTTCCTCGGCCCCGACAACGTCGTCTCGGTCAGCAGGCACCGCCTGCGCGAGATCCGGGGCACCGGCGTCGCGATGGTGTTCCAGGAACCATCGACCGCGCTCAACCCGGTCTACACGGTGGGTTGGCAGATCGCGGAGGGTCTTCGCGCGCACGGCAAGTACAGCCGCGCGGAGGCCAGGGCGAAGGCGATCGACATTCTCGAGAAGGTCGGTGTTCCGGATGCCGCGACCCGAGTCGACTACTATCCGCACCAGTTCTCCGGCGGTCAGAAGCAGCGCGTCGTCATCGCGATGGCGCTCGTGCTCGACCCCGAGCTGATCGTCGCGGACGAACCGACCACCGCACTCGACGTGACGGTGCAGGCCGAAATCCTCGACCTGCTGCGCCGCTGTCGCGACGAATTCGACACGGCGATCGTGCTCATCACCCACAACATGGGCGTCGTCGCCGACCTCGCCGACCGTGTGGCCGTCATGTACCACGGCAAGGTCGTCGAAGAGGCGGATGCCGACAGCCTCTTCACCGCGCCCCAACACGAGTACACCAAGGCCTTGCTTGCCGCGGTTCCGTATCTCGGAGCAGGCACCGCCCGCACACAGGAGCGTGCGGCCGAACGAGCGCTGACCGCATCCGAGCCCCTCGTCGTGGCGCGGGACCTCGTGATCGAATACCCCGGTCGCCTCGGTCGCGGCGGCTTCCGTGCGGTGAACGGGGTCAACTTCGAGATCGGTGCGCGCGAGGTACTCGGGCTCGTCGGCGAGAGCGGCTCGGGCAAGACCACCATCGGTCGCGCGATCGCGGGGCTCACCAGGGTCACCGGCGGTTCGCTCACGGTTCTCGGCCACGAGATGCTCGGCTTCAAGGAGCGAAGCTTCACGCCGCTGCGCAGCGAGATCGGATTCGTCTTCCAGGACCCGGCGACGAGCTTCAACCCGCTGCTCACGATCGCCGAGTGCGTGGCGGAGCCGCTCATCGTGCACGGCGGCGCCTCCGACTCGCGTTCGGCCCGAGCGAAGGTTGACGAACTGCTCGAGGCCGTGCAGCTTCCGCGCAGCTTCGGCGACAGGTACCCGCATGAGCTGAGCGGCGGACAGCGCCAGCGCGCATCGCTCGCACGAGCTCTCGCCCTGCGGCCGAAACTCCTCATCGCCGATGAGCCCACGAGCGCGCTCGATGTATCCGTGCAGGCGAAGGTGCTCGAGCTGTTTGCCGAGTTGCAGAAGGAGCTCGGCTTCGCCGCGCTCTTCATCAGCCACGACCTTGCCGTCGTCGACCTGCTCGCCGACCGCATCGCGGTGCTCTACCACGGCGAACTGGTGGAGGAGGGGACCGGGGCCGACGTGCTCGGTGCTCCGCAGCATCCATACACCAAGCGGCTGCTCGCCTCGCTACCCGTGCCGAATCCGCGAGAACAGGCGAAGCGGCGCGAGGAGCTTCGCAGGCTGCGCGAAGCCGGCGAGGGATGACTCCCGCGCGAAGCGACGTGGCGGTCTCGGCACGTGACCTGTCCGTTCGCTACCGCTCCAATGGCGTCTCGTCGCTCTTCGTCGCCGTGCGCGGGGTCAGCCTGGAGATCAACCAGGGGGAGTTCCTCTGGCTCGTCGGCGAATCCGGGGCGGGAAAGTCGACCCTGGGCCGCGCCTTCGTCGGGCTCGTGCGACGCGGCGCGATCGAAGAGGGCGTTCCGGAGATCTGCGGTGGTTCGCTCACCGTGCTCGGCACCTCGATGCGGCGGGTGGGCAGGCGCAGGCGGGATCGAGTGACGATCGGCATCGGCTACCTCGCCCAGGACGCCGCCGAACGGTTGAGCCCCGAGCTCTCCGTGGCCGAGAACGTTGCCGAGCCGATCTATTCGCGCGACCGTCACTTCTCGAATCGCGAGGCCACGGAGGCGGTCGCGGCGGTCGTTGACGCCGTGCGCCTGCCGCTCAGCCTCATGCACCGGATGCCGTACGAACTGAGCAGCGGACAGCGCCAACGCGTCGCCCTGGCCCGCTCTCTCGTGCTGGAGCCGCGGCTGCTCGTGGCCGACGAGCCCGCCCGCGGAGTCGATGCCACGCTGCGTTCGAGCGTGCTCGAATCGCTGGCGGAGCTGCGCGAACAACGTGGGATGGCGGCGCTCATCGTGAGCAGTTCGCTCGCCGATCTGAACGGCAACGCCACACGGCTCGCTGTCATGCAGCATGGGGTTATCGTGGGATTGGGCACGCCCGACGAGGTGCTCGAGGGTCCGCATCATCCGTACCTGAAGAGCCTCGCGGCACAGCGTCCCACCACGACCGACGAGGAAGAAGAACGTGACGATTAGCCCGCAACACCAGGCCGTCATGAACGGCACCGTCGAAGCGCTGCCGGCCGATCGTAGGCCGGCGCCGGGCCCGATCGCCGTTCTCCCGAACCCGAAGGACGTGTTCGTCGACGCCGTGCACGCCGGCGGCGGAGAGGTGGCCGAGCTCACCGAGGCCACGAGGGGCGTCGTTTGGCTCTCCTCGAAGAACGCCTCCGATCTGGTCGAGATTCTCCACACGCATCCCGGTATCGGCTGGGTTCAGCTGCCTTGGGCGGGCGTCGATGCCTTCGCACACGTGCTGGCGCCTTACGCGGGCAGCACCACCCCGCTCTGGACGAGCGCCAAGGGTGCCTACTCGCAGCCGGTTGCCGAGCACGCCCTGGCGCTGGCTCTCGCGCTGCTGCGCGTGTTCCCCAAGCGGGTTGTTGCCACCAGTTGGGCCACCGAGAAGGAGGGCACCTCGCTCTTCGGTTTGAACGTGGTGATCATCGGCGCGGGCGGCATCGCCGTTGAGCTCATCCGCCTGCTCGAGCCCTTCGGCGTGCACGTGACCGTCCTCCGCCGCAGCGAGGAGCCGATGCCCGGCGCCGAGCGCACGCTCACCAGTGATCACCTGCTCGAGGTGCTGCCCGAAGCGGATGTCGTGGTGGTCGCCGCAGCGTTCACCGAGGGCACGACAAAGCTCATCGGCGCCGCGCAGTTCGCCGCCATGAAACCGACGGCCGTGCTCGTGAACATCGCGCGCGGCGGCCTCGTCGACACGGATGCGCTGGTCACCGCCCTCAACGACGGCACGATCGCGGGCGCCGGCCTCGATGTCACTGAGCCGGAGCCGCTGCCCGACGGACACCCGCTCTGGAACGCGCCGAATCTCATCATCACCCCGCACAGCGCGGATACCCCAGCCATGACGGCGCCGCTGCTGGCCGAACGCATCCGCATCAATGTGGAGGCGTTTCTCGGCGATGGGCGGTTCGTCGGCGTGGTCGATCCTGGAGCGGGTTACTGATGTCGGCACCACACGACGGCCTGTTCTGGGCCGGGTCATACACGGCGAGCATGGACGGCTCGAGCGAGGGCATCGGCAGGCTGCGGCCGCGCGCGAGCGACGGCAGCCTCGAGTACCTCGGTCTCGCAGCCGCCACGACGTGCCCTTCGTTTGTCGCTAACGGTGTCGTTCCCGGCATCGTCTACGCCACGGACGAGGCCGACGGCCGGGTGGAGGCGTTCCGTCGCGACGGCGATGAGCTCGTCGCGCTCGGCGGCCAGCCCACGAGCGGCAGGCTGCCCTGCCACATCAGCGTCACCTCGCAGTGGCTCTACGTGGCGAACTACTTCAGCGGCACCGTGGATGTCTTCCCCCTCGCCGACGACGGCACAATAGGGCCGATCCACCAGACGCTCGCGGGCAGCGGCCACGGACCGAAGCCCGATCAGAATGGGCCGCACGCCCACTCGACGCTCGTCACGGCATCCTCGGTGCTGAGCGCGGACCTCGGCACCGATCAGGTGCACGTGCAGCGCTGGAGCGGGGGAGCGCTCGAGCGCACGGCCTCGGTCTCGCTGCCACCCGGCACCGGTCCGCGGGACTTCGCCGTGGCGCCCGACGGACGCATCTATCTCGTCGGTGAACTGAGCGGCGGCGTCTTCGAGCTCGACCAGGACGGCACGGTGCTGCGCTCGGGTACGAGCGTCGTCGATCCCGTCGACGGCGACCACTGGGCCGGGCTCGCCGTGGACCAGGCCGGGCGCTATCTCTACACGGGCATCCGCGGTACTAATCGCGTTGCGGTTGTGGATGTCGCAACGCTCAGTCCGGTCACGGCGATCTCCTGCGGGGGTGACTGGCCGCGCAACCTGTGGCTCGCGGGCGAGCTGCTCTACGTCGCGAACGAACGCTCGAGCACGGTGACGAGTTTCCGTGTCGACCCGGGCACGGGCATCCCGACTCCGGTAGGCTCGCCCGAGGCGGTGCCCACCCCCACCTATCTGCTGCCGGCGAACTGATCGGCGCTGCGGTTTGGGAGTGTCACAACCTTTGGTAAAGTAGCAAAGCTGTTTCAGCAATCCTCGATAGCTCAATTGGCAGAGCAGCCGGCTGTTAACCGGCAGGTTCTTGGTTCGAGTCCAAGTCGGGGAGCTCATCGCCTGTGGGGGCTCCACCCTCCCGGGCGATGTTTGTTTAAGGGCTGAGTCCTACTCCCCACGGAGTACGACGGTCACCCCGAACAGCGGATGCCGGCCGGAAGCCCCACGGCTACGATCAACACATGCGATTCCCGGCCGACCCTCACGACGGCGGTCGGTGGAGCAGGTTCGATCACGATCCCTGGATCGAGCACTACCTCGCCAGGCGCCAGTCGGCGAGTCGCTTTCCCCCGGTCGCGCGACTGTGGATGCCCGTCATCGTCTCGTTCCTCGTGCAGGTTCCCGCGGTCTTCTTCGTCTGGCATCCCGCGGTTCGGCACCTCGTTCTTGCCCGGCCCGGCGGGGGCGAGCTGCTCCTCGCGCTGCTCGTCGCCCTGGTCGGGCCGCTCGCGCTGATCGGGGCGCGCCGCTTTCCCGGGCCGGTCGTTGCGATCGTCACGGTCGCGGCATCCGCTGATCTGCTGCTGCACCGGGGGGTGGACGGCCCGCCGTACATCGCGCTAGCCTTCGCCATCGTCTCGGCGATCGTGCGCGGCGCGCGCATCTGGGCGTGGATCTCGGTGACCGTCGCCGGCGTAACAGCACTGCTTCTCGGTTTCGTCTTCAGCGCGGGATGGCATCCGTTCGGTCTGGGGCGGGGCCTGGCCTGGCAGCCGATCCGCATGGTCGGCATCACACTCGGACTGCTGCTCGTGATGGGGATCGGTGAGGCTGTGCGCACGAGACGCGAGCGTCACGAGGAGTTCTCGCGCAGGCTGGCACAGCGCAAGCAGACCGAGGTGCAAGCCGAGAGGGTGCGGATCGCTCGCGAACTGCACGACGTGCTCGCCCACTCGCTCAGCCAGATCAACGTGCAGGCCGCCGTCGGCCTGCACCTGATGAACCAGCACCCGGAGAAGGCCGCCGAGGCCCTCGCGAGCATCAAGGAGTCGAGCAAGACCGCGCTTGACGAGGTGCGGTCGGTGCTCGGCGTGTTGCGCGCGGAGGGCGGCGCCGACCCGAGCGCCCCGCTCGTGCCGGAGCCCGACCTGTCGAGGCTCGCCGGTCTCGCGGCATCCGTGACCGCGCAGGGCACACACGTCGAGGTGCGGAACGAGCTCGCGATCGAGCCTCCGGCGGCGGTCCAACTCGCCCTGTATCGCATCGCGCAGGAGTCGCTCACCAACGTGCTCAGGCACTCGGGCGCCACGAGTGTCACTCTCACGCTTCGCGAGATCGACGGCTTCTTCGAGCTCTCCGTGCTCGACAACGGCACGGGGCAGGCGCCGACGAAGCACGAACAGGACTCCGGCGGTCGTGGCCTCCTCGGCATGCGCGAGCGTGCGCAACTGCTCGGCGGAACGCTTGACGCCGGCACCGCTGAGGCCGGCGGCTTCCGTGTCGTGGCTCGCATTCCCATCCCCAGGAAAGGCTCCCTCGAATGATCAGAGTGGCGATCGCCGACGACCAGCAGCTCATCCGCGCCGGATTCCGGTCGCTGCTCGAGGCCGAGCCCGACTTCGAGGTCGTCGGAGAGGCCGGCACGGGAGCGGAGGCCGTGGCGCTCGTGACGCGGGAGAAGCCGGATGTCGTACTGATGGACATCCGCATGCCTGACGGCGACGGCCTGTGGGCGACGGGCCAGATCGTCGCCAACCCGGCTCTCGTCTCGACGCACATCGTGATCGTGACCACGTTCGAACTCGACGAGTACGTCGCGCAGGCGATCCGGGCCGGGGCCAGCGGGTTCCTCGTCAAGGACACGGAACCGGTGGAGCTGATCCATGCCGTGCGCGTGGTCGCCGCCGGTGATGCGTTGCTCTCGCCGAGCGTCACGCGTCGCCTGCTGGAACGCGTTTCGGGCTCGCTCAATGAGGCTCCCGATACGAGCGCGCTCACGGTGCTCACCGAGCGGGAGCGCGAGGTGCTCGGGCTCGTGGGGCGCGGCCTGACCAACGAGGAGATCGGCAGGGCGCTGTTCCTCAGCCCGCTGACGGCGAAGACGCACGTCTCGCGCATCATGTCGAAGCTCGCCGCCCGCGACCGCGTTCAACTCGTGGTCGTGGCCTACGAGACCGGGCTCGTGCGCGCAGGCTTCAGGGAGTAGTCCGAGCGTCGCGGATGCTCCTCCCGCAGTACACAGATCGCTCCCGTCGGCAGATTCCCCGCTTCGGCATCCCGAGGAGGCTGTGTATGCAGGTTCCGCCGGAACCGCGAAGAAAGGATTCATCGTGCTCTCGACACTCGCTCTACCCGCCATCGCAGCAGCCCACTGGGGTGGCCCGTGGGCCGGCGGCTTCGGCTTCCTCTGGCTGCTCGTGCCGCTGTTCTGGCTGACCGTCCTGTTCCTGATCTTCGGTGTGTTCGGTCGCCGTTGGCGGCGCGCGCACTGGCAGGCCGGCTATGGCTTTGGCCACGGTCCCTGGGGCGCACCGTCCCGAGCCGCGGAGACCACCCTCGCCGAGCGTTTCGCCCAGGGCGACATCGACGAGAAGGAATACCGCGCCAGGCTCGAGGTGCTGAGGGCCAACAACCCGCAGCCGCCGCACGCGAACTGAATCGCGGCTTTCACGCCGCGATCGACGGTGGCGCTGGATCGTCCAGCGCCACCGTTTCGCGATACCCTCGAACCTGCGTCCGCACCTCGACGGCGCCGGATGAGGGAGCGAGCATGGACACCTGGTTGCGCGACAACTCGCTGTTCCTCGCCGTCACCCTCGCAGTCGTCGCGGGAGTACTCCTCGTTCTGACCCTGCTCTTTCTGGTGCTGTGGCTGCGTTCCAGCAGGCGTCGCCGGAACCTCGACTTCGACCGGATCGACGCAGAAGACGAGGTCACGGATCTCGAGATCGCGCTGCAGGAACAGCTCAGTCGCCTGCGCATCGTGCGCGAGCTGCACGAGGTGGCCGTGCACTCCGTCTCCGTCATCATCAGTCAGGCGGATGGCGCCCGCTACACCGCCTCAGCGGATCCGAGCGCTGCGGCACGCTCCGCCGCGACGATAGCGGAGACCGCTCGCGCCACCCTCGCCGACCTTCGCAGGGTGATGACCGTGGTGCGGGAAGGCGAGGCCGACGCGTCGCCGCAGCCGCGTCTCAAGTCCGCGCGCGAACTGTTCAAGGCCATGCGCGACGCCGGCCTCGTACTCACCTTCGTGGAGAGCGGCGATCGCTTCGAGCTGCAGCGCGGTGCCGAATTGGCCGTGTACCGCATCCTTCAGGAGGCTCTCTCGAACGCCCTCAAGTACGGGGGAGAGGGCACGGAGGTCAAGGTCTCATTCACCTGGACCGAGGAGGGCCTGCAGCTGCTCGTGGACGACGACGGTGTTCGTGCCGAGGCGAGACGCCAGGGACTCGACCCGAACGCGGTTGCCCAGAAGCGCAGCTACACCTTCGAGGAAGACCTGAACGCGCTCACCGATGTCATCACAGGTCCGGGCATGACGGAAATGCGCGAGCGCGCGGAACTCTTCGGCGGCATCTTCAACGCCTACGCCGTTCCGGGCGTCGGGTTCTCGGTGTCCGCCGTGTTCCCCGCCCTGAGGTACGACAATGGCGTGCACGGCGTCAAGCTGGAGCGCTGAGTGCGCCGCGGTGGCCCTTCCGCGGTTGCCTAGGTCGTGACGCATGCCTCGAACTAAAGAAGACTCTGCGGCGATTCGTGCCGGACTCGCCGTCGGACTCGCCGCGGCCGCCTACGGTGTCTCCTACGGCGCCCTCGCCCTCGGTGCCGGCCTCGACATCTGGCAGACCTGCGTCATGAGCCTCCTGATGTTCACCGGCGGCTCGCAGTTCGCGCTCGTCGGCGTCATCGCGACCGGAGGCGTGGCGGCGGGACCGGCGGCCATTGCCAGTGCGGCGATCCTCGGCATCCGCAACGGCATCTACGGAATCCGGATGGCCCCGATCATCGGCGGTCGCTGGTGGCGCAGGCTCGCGGCGGCGTGGGTCACGATCGACGAGTCGACGGCGGTGGCGAGCACGCAGTCCACCCTGCGCGCGCAGCGCATCGGCTTCTGGGTCACCGCCGCGGCGACCTTCATCGGCTGGAATCTCACGTCCCTGATCGGCGGCCTCATCGGCGACGCACTCGGTGATCCGCGCCAATACGGGCTGGATGCCGCTGCCGCGGCCGCCTTCCTCGGCCTCCTGTGGCCGAGACTCCGCCAGCTTCAGCCGGTGGCCGTTGCCGCGGCTGCAGCGGTGGTGGCCGTCGTGCTCACGCCCGTCCTGATCCCGGGGCTTCCGGTTCTCGTGGCCGGAGTGGTCGCGATTCTCGTCGGCGTCTTCAACTGGTTCGGCGGGTCGGCGGCGCCCACCGACGAACCGCAGTTCGATCCGCCGCACCTGCCGCCAGCACCGGCGAGTCACGCCGGGGGTGATCACGCATGACGCTCTGGCAGATCGTGATCATCGCCTCGCTCGCCTGCCTCGCCCTCAAGGTGAGCGGCTACCTCGTTCCGAAGACGGTGCTCGACAAGCCCGTGACCGCGCGCGTCGCCAACCTGCTGACCGTGGCGCTGCTCGCCGCGCTCATCGGAGTGCAGAGCTTCGGCGAGGGCCAGGGGCTCGCTGTCGATGCGCGACTGCCGGCGTTGCTCGTGGCGGCCGGGCTGTTCGCGCTGCGGGTGCCGTTCATTCTGGTGGTGATAGCGGCGGCGGTGACGGCGGCGCTCATCCGGGCTTTCTTCTAGGCGCTAGCCCTCGGGGTGGTCCACGCCGGGCAGCCAGTTGAGCCCCGGGGTGCCCCAGCCGTTCTTGCGGATGACCTTGGCCGCGGCCTTCGCGTGCGGCGGAGCGAGCCGGTCGGCGTAGAGCAGGCCGTCGAGGTGGTCGAACTCGTGCTGGAAGATGCGCGCGAGCCATCCGCTGGCCTCGATCTCGAAGGGATTCTGGTCGAGGTCGACGGCGCGCAGGATCGCGAGGTCAGACCGGCGCAGGGGAAAGCGTTCGCCGGGGATCGAGAGGCAGCCCTCGGACTCGGTCTCTTCATCCAACTCGTCTATCGTGGGCTGGTTCACCCAGAGTTCGGGGTTGATTGCGGCCCCTCGCCAGCGCACGTCGTTGTCGTCGGTCCAGTCATAGACGAAGGCCCGCAGCGGCACTCCGACCTGCGGTGCGGCTACGCCGACGCCTGGCGCGGCGGCCATGGTCTGGTACATGTCGGAGATCAGCGTGACGAGACTCGTGCCGAAGTCGGTCACGCGGGCCGCAGGCGAATGGAGCACCGGATCACCGGTGATAACGATCGGAAGAACGGCCATTCGCCAAGAATATCGTGGCCACAGCGGGTAGGGTCGTGGCGTGCCACCCGACCTCCTCGAGCTGACCCACGCGATCACGCTCACCCCAGACAAGGCTCTCGGGATTCCGATTGCTCTGGTCGGTGCGGTGCTGCTGTCGCTCGGCGCCCAGTTCCAGCATCGGGGTGTGGGCAAGGTCGGAGCGGCGACGGCGACGAAGGATTCGACGGCTCTCAGCCTCGGCCAGCTCCTGCTCCTGCTTCGGAGGCCGTCGTGGGTGGTCGGCACCCTGTTTCTGGGCCTCGCGATCCTGTTCCAGCTGACGAGTCTGTACCTGGCGCCGCTCATCGTGGTGCAGCCTCTGGGCGCGGTGGCGCTCGTGATCACCGCGGTCGTGAATGCGAGGGTCTCGAAGATGCCGCTGACCTGGGCGGCCATCCGGGCTATCGCCTTCTGCGTGGTCGGCGTCGCGCTGTTCGTCACGATCGCGGCCTTCACGGCGACGTCGAGTCCGATCAGCGAGAGCCAGCTCGTGATCATTCTCGTGATCCTCGGGGTCGTCACCGTTGCGTTCGCCATCTTTTTCGCCTACCTGCGCAATCGCTTCAAGGCGATCATCTACATCGTCGGCGCCGGCGTGCTCTACGGCTTCGTCGCGACTCTCGCCAAGGTCGTCATCGACCGCATCAAGACGCTCGTGCTGTACGGATCGGACACCGGCGGATTTGAATGGCTCACCGTGATCTGCGTGGTGGCGCTGCTCGCCGCGACGGCGCTCGGCGGCTACTTCGTGCAGAGCGCCTATTCCTCCGGGCCTCCCGACCTCGTGATCGCGGGGCTCACCGTGATCGACCCCATCGTGGCGGTGTGCATCGGCGTCGTCGTGCTGCAGGAGGCGGCGGGAGCCTCGCCCTGGGCGATCCTGGCCTTCCTCGTCTCCGGCGTGGTCGCCGTTTACGGAGTGTTCCAATTGGCTAAGCATCATCCGCAGTCCCGCGGCTAAACTGGCAGCGCCGGTTGCGTTTCGACCGCGCGTCACGCCCGAACCTCACGAACACTGCACAGCAATCGACACTGCAAGGGAACCCCGAGAATTTGCCTGACGCCCCGCATAGTGCAGCTTCGACCCCGTCGAAGCCCCTGCGCGTACTGATTGGTGCCGACACCTTCCCGCCCGACGTCAACGGAGCGGCGAATTTTGCGTCTCGACTCGCTGCCGGACTGGTCGAGCGCGGTCACGAGGTGCACGTCGAGGCGCCCGCGTTCAACAGCAAGCACGGTGACTTCCAGGAGGAGCACGACGGTGCCACCTTCACGGTGCATCGCATCTACTCGTGGCGTTGGTACCCGCACGACTGGCTGCGGTTCGTGCTACCGTGGCGCAGTCAGGCCCATGCCGCGAGGCTCCTCGATGCGATCAAGCCGGATGTCGTGCACATCCAGTCCCACATCGTCGTCGGCCGCGGCCTCGCGCGGCAGGCCGCCAAGCGCGGCATCCGCATCATCGCCACGAACCACTTCATGCCCGAGAACATGATCGAGCACACCCTGCTGCCGAAGTTCTTGCGCCGCAAGGCGATTCAGATCGCCTGGAACGATGCGGCGAAGACCTTCGCGTTCTGTGAGGCGGTGACCTCGCCCAGTCGCAAGGCGGCGGACTTCCTCGAGGCCGAGACGAACGTGCGCGATGTGCACGCGATCTCCTGCGGCATCGACGCGAGCCTCTACACACCGAGCCTCGAGAAGCGCACGGAGAACCGGGTGGTCTTCGTCGGTCGCGTCACGGGCGAGAAGCATCTCGACGTGCTTCTCAAGGCGATGGCGGCGCTCGACCCCTCGCTCGACGCGAAGCTCGACATCGTCGGCGGCGGCGACCTCATGAACCAGCTCAAGCAGTTGGCGAAGGATCTCGGCATCGCCGAGCGGGTGAACTTCCTCGGCTACGTGTCGGATGAGCAGCTGCGCGCCACGCTGACCCGCGCGAGCGTCTTCGCCATGCCGTCGATCGCCGAACTCCAGTCCATCGCGACCATGGAGGCCATGGCATCCGCACTGCCGGTCGTCGCCGCAAACGCGATGGCGCTGCCGCACCTCGTGCACGACGGCGAGAACGGCTACCTCTTCGAGCCCGGTAGGGTGAGCGATCTGGCGGCGAAGCTGACGGATGTGCTCACCGCCTCCGACGAGGACTACAAGCGGATGCAGAAGTGGAGTCTCAAATACATCGAGGCTCACGATATCCAGCGCACCATCAGCATCTTCGAGAGCCTGTATCGTGGTGAACCGGTGACGGATCCCGTCACCGACGTGTCGCTCGACGAGCAGGCTTCCTGACCGGTCTCCGGCCGGAATTCCGCTTCGGCGGCGACGCGGGGCGGTAGCTCAGCTGGTTAGAGCAGCGGACTCATAATCCGTCGGTCACGGGTTCAAGTCCCGTCCGCCCTACCCTTTGGTCGTCGAGCTTGCCGAGACGCGGCGTGGGCGTCCGGTTGATGAAAGAATCACCGCATGAACGTTCCCGCCGACACCCCGACGCACGCGGCCGTCGCCGCTGTGGAATCCGCGCTCGCCGCCCGGGGCAGTACGCCCCGCACGCGGTGGTTCGAGGAGTCGACCGGGACAGCGAGTGAAGCCGCGAGCGCGCTGGGCGTCGAACTCGGCGCGATAGTGAAATCGCTGCTGTTCATGCTGGATGACCAGCTCATCCTCATTCTCTCGTCAGGCGCTCATCGGGTCGACACCGAGTTGCTCGGGGCGCAACTCGGCGGGACGCTGACGCGTGCCTCGGCGAATCTGGTCAAGGAGCGCACCGGACAATCGATCGGGGGTGTGGCGCCGCTCGGACATCCGCAGGCCATTCGTACGATCATCGATGTTTCGCTCGCGGACTACGGCGAGGTGTGGGCGTCGGCGGGTCATCCGCGCGCCGTGTTCGCGACGACGTTTGACGAACTCGTCCGGATTACCGGTGGTGCGGCGATGCGGGTGACCTGAGTTCGGGGGCGATAGGCGTTCTCTTCCGCTTCCTCATACATTGTACTGCAATGTATAGTGGTGTCAGGTATGGAGGCGCGATGAACATCGACAAGGACCTGGTCGCGGCAATGGCGACGCCGCTCGTGCTCGCGATTCTCGCGGAGGGCCGCAGTTACGGCTATGCGATCCACAAGCGCGTGCGCGAGCTTTCCGGCGGCGACCTTGAGTGGACCGACGGCATGCTCTATCCGCTGCTCCACCGCCTCGACCGACTCGGCTACGTGCACGCCGACTGGGGCACATCGCCCGAGGGCCGCCGGCGCCGCTACTACGAGATCACCCCGACGGGAAAGGCAGAGCTCGTGAACCAACGCAAGCAGTGGGAGACCGCCACCCGCACCCTCGGCGGCCTGTGGAAGGCGACCGCGATCGTGGCAGGAGCGGGCGCATGAGCGCGGGCGGCAAGGGCACAGACGGCAACGGCACAGGCGGCGACGGCACAGCGCAGCTGGATGCCGACATCGCCGAGTGGCGTGCGGCCATCACCAGAAATCCCGCGATCGACGCGTCCGATGCCGACGAGCTTGAAGAGCACCTGCGCGAGCAGGCGACGGAACTTGAGGCAGCCGGGCTGACGACATCCGAGGCCTTTCAGATCGCCGTGCAGCGCATGGGCCGGGTGGACCGGGTGACCGCGGAATTTGCTCGCGAACACGGCGAGCGGCTGTGGAAACAGTTCACTCCGCCCGCGCCGGATGAGCCAGCGACTCGAAGCCGGCCCGTCGTCGAGATGATCGTGTTCGCGCTCATCGCGGCCGTGTCCATCCAGATCGGTCGACTCGTCGCCCAGTCGACGGATGCGTTCCCCGCCTGGTTCGTGCGCGACGCGAGCCTCTTCGTACTACCGGTGCTCATCGCCTACTTCGCCTGGCAGCGCCGCATGCCCAGACGCAGGATCCTCGCCATCGCCGCGTTCGTCGCGGTGGTCACGGTCATCGTGAACGTCTATCCCTTCACCCAGAACAGCCAGACGGATGCGCTGGTCGCCATCCACTTCCCGGTGCTGCTCTGGTTCGTGGTCGGCATCGCCTACCTGAGCGACGCTGGCGGCACCTGGCGCAGACGCATGGACTTCGTCAGGTTCACGGGGGAGTGGGTGATCTACTGGGTGCTGCTCGCCCTCGGCGGCGGTGTACTTGTCGGTCTCACGACCCTGATCCTCTCGCCCATTGCACCAGACGCCATCGGCCAAGTGATGCTGTGGGTTCTCCCCTCGGGCGCCGCCGCCGCGGTCATCGTGGCAGCCTGGCTCGTCGAGGCGAAGAAGAGCGTGATCGAGAACCTCGCGCCCGTGCTCGCGGCCGTGTTCACACCACTGTTCGCCGTGATGCTGCTCGTCGCGGTCGTGGTCTACGCGGTCGGTGGCATCGGTCGCGAGTTCGACCGCGATCTCATCACCGTCTTCGACGCGCTCCTGCTCGTCGTCTTCGGGCTCGTCCTCTACGCGCTGTCGGCGCGCGAGTCGACGAAGCCGGCGGGAGCGCTCGATGTCTTGCGGCTCGTCGCGATCGCGGCGGCGCTCATCCTCGACGTGCTCGTGCTGGTCTCGATGCTCACTCGCGTCGCCGAGTTCGGCTTCACGGCCAACCGCATCGCCGCGCTCGGCCTCAACCTCATCCTCGTCATCAATCTCGCGACGACCGCCCGGCTGTCGGTGCGCATGCTCGTGCGGCGCACATCCGGTGCACCACTGGAGAAGTGGCAGACCGGATACCTGCCGGTCTTCGGCGCCTGGGCTGGCGTGGTCGTGCTGCTGTTGCCACTGATCTTCGCCTTCGGTTGAGCGTGGCGCGAGCGGCCACATCCCGGAGTGTCGGGGCAGAATAGTCACCAGGAAAACTGGCCCGACGCGCGACAGGGGTGGCTATGGCAGGTGACAGTGACTCGAAGCCGAACAGCGAGGCGGAGTCGAGCGATGGGCGGGAGGAGACCCCTAACGAGCGTGCCGACCGCAACTGGACCGAACTGCCGCAGGAGCTGCGCGTCACTCAGACGGGAACGCAGATCATCAGCGGCTTCCTGCTGACCCTCGCCTTCCAGCAGCGGTTCACCGAGCTGCAGCCCTACCAGGTCGTCATCTATCTCGTGCTCGTGCTGCTCGCCGCGACGAGCACCGCGCTCGGACTGGCCCCCGTCGGACTGCACCGCACCCTGTTCCGCCACCACGAGAAGACACGGATGGTGGCCATCGGCAGCAGGCTCCTGGTCGCCACGCTGTGGGTGGTCTCCGTTCTCGCCGCCGGAGTCGTGCTGTTCATCTTCGACGTCGTCCTCACCCTGTGGGCGGGGATCATCGCTGGTCTTGTGATCGGCGCCATCCTCGTCGTCACCCTCATCGTGCTACCGGAGTCGGCGCGACGCACGCCATCACGCGGCTGAAATATCAAGGGGTGTCGACAGATCTGATGCCGAGCGACACTGGGGAAATGGACACTCCCTTGACCGCGGTCGCCCTCGTCTGCACCCTCAGCCCCTCGCCCGCCCCCAGCAGTACGGAGTTGCTTGCCAGTCAGGTCCTCGACGCACTCGCCACGCACGGCGTAGAAGGATCGACCGTGCGCATCGTCGACCACAACGTCAAGCCCGGCGTCTCCAAAGACATGGGGGAGGGCGACGGCTGGCCGGCGATCCGCAAACAGGTGCTTGCCGCAGACATCCTCGTGTTCGCCACGCCAACCTGGATGGGTCACATGTCGAGCGTCGCCCAAGGCGTGCTCGAGCGCCTCGACGCCGAACTCTCCGAGACGGATGACCAGGGTCGCCCGATCCTCTTCGACAGGGTTGCGGTTGCGGCAATCGTCGGCAACGAAGACGGCGCGCACCAGATCACCGCGAGTGCGTTCCAGGCGCTCAACGACGTCGGCTACACGATTCCCGCCCAGGGCGTCACGTACTGGAATGGTGAGGCAATGCAGAAGGTCGACTACAAAGACCTGCCCAAGACCCCGGATGCCGTGGCCGCCGCCACCAAGACCCTGGCTGCCAACGCCGCCCACCTTGCATCCGCGCTGCGCATCAGCTCATACCCCGTCTCCTAAGCGCCGTGGCCGAGCAGACAGCCTCCGCCGAGCGGAAGCGTTCGCCCCTCGTCCGCTTTCTCTCGGTGCTCGGGCCGGGCCTCGTCACCGGCGCCGCCGACGACGACCCCTCCGGTGTGGCGACCTACTCGCAGGCGGGCGCCACCTACTCCAACGGGCTGCTCTGGACGGTACCGCTGACCCTGCCGCTCATGATGGCAGCCCAGGAGATCTGTGACCGCACGGCACTGGCGACCGGGGAGAGCCTCGGGCGTCTCGCCCGCCGGAAGTTTCCGCACCGCATCCGCGTCGTCATCGGCATACTGCTCGTAGCCCTGATCGCGGCAAACTGTCTGAATCTCGCAGCCGATCTCATGGCGATCGGCGAGGGCATGCACTTGCTGCACGCCGGCCCGCCCCCGCTCTGGAGCGCGATCGCGGGCGTTGGCATCGTCATCGCGCTCATTGCCGGTTCATTCGGTCTCATTGCCAAAGTTTTCAAGTGGTTGTGCCTCGTGCTGCTCGTCTACGTCGCCGTGCTGTTTGCCGCGAAGGTCGACTGGGCCGATGTGCTGCGGGGCACTGTGGGACTGCACTTCACTTTCTCACCCGCTTACCTGGGCCTGATCGTCGCGGTGCTCGGAACCACCGTCTCGCCGTACATGTTCTTCTGGCAGAGTGCCCAGCGCGTCGAAGAGCTGCGCGCGGGGAAGCTCGGCGGTTCGAAGGCACCGGCACTCACGGACCGCCCCGCTCCGGGCGCTCGGCGCACGCTGCACAACGGGCGGGTGGATGTCTTCACCGGCATGGCCTTCTCGGTCTTCATCATGTTCGCGATCATCGCTGCCTCCGCAGCCACGCTCGGTGCGCACGGCAAGACGGTGAGCAGCGCCGCCGAGGCGGCGAAGGCCCTCGAACCCATCGCCGGAAACTTTTCGGGCTATCTCTTCGCGATCGGATTCATCGGTTCCGGAGTGCTCGCGGTACCCGTTCTCGCGGCATCAGGGGCCGCCGGTCTCGCCGGACTGCTCGACAAGAAGTGGGGCCTCGAACGCAGCCCGCGCAAGGCGCCCGTGTTCTACGGCCTGCTCGCCTTCGGCATCGTGGCCGGAACGATCCTCAGCGTCTTCAGCCACGGTCCGATTGGCCTGCTCGTGCTGAGCGCGATCGTCAACGGCATCGCGGCAGGTCCGTTCCTCATCGTGCTCATGCTGATTTCCCGCGATCGGGAGATCATGGGGAAGTACCGCAATGGCCGGCTCGCGGCGACGCTGGGCTGGGCGACCACGGGCATCATGTGCGTGGCCGGCGTCTACGGCGTCTGGTACACCCTGGCGGGTGGGTAGAGCGTCATGCGACTACGACACAGCAATTCCTCCGGCCGAGGTTACGCGCGGGTTCGACACGGCCGCGGCTTCACATATCGCGACCCGTCGGGCGAAACGGTCAACGATCCGCAGCTGAAGGAACGTTTCGAGGCGCTCGCGATTCCTCCGGCGTGGACCGACGTCTGGATTTCTCCCTACGTCAACGGCCACATCCAGGCGACGGGCGTCGACGCGGCCGGTCGCCGCCAGTACCTCTATCACCCGGTGTGGCGCGAACAGAAGGACCGCATCAAGTTTGATCGGGCCCTGCAATTGGCCGAGCACCTGCCAGCGGCACGTGGACGCGTGACCCGCGCGCTGCGCGCAGAGGGTCTCACGAGGGAACGCGCTCTCGCGGCAGCATTTCGGATGCTCGACACCGGTTCGCTGCGGATCGGCAGCGAGCGCTATGCCGACGCGAACGGCAGCCACGGCCTCTCCACCCTGCTGTGTTCCCACGCCGCCCTCAACGGCGACACGGTGACGCTGAGCTTTCCAGCCAAGAGCGGCCAGCTCTGGGAGAGTGACATCACGGATCCCGACCTCGCGGCCTTCGTGCGCGATCGAGGCGGTGCCGCAGACGACCCACTGCTCGCCTGGCTCGACGACGAGGATGTGTGGCATTCGCTGTCGGCCGCGGAGATCAATGCGGACGTCAAACAGCGCACCGGCTCGGACTTCAGTGCCAAGGACTTCCGCACCCTGCGTGGCACCATCGCGGCCGCCGTGAGCCTCGCGAAGTCGGGGGCGCAGCCGAGCGGCAGGCGCAGAACCAGCGCGATCGTCGAAGCGGTGAAGGATGCGGCTGCCGTGCTCGGCAACACCCCGGCGATCGCGAAGAAGAGCTACGTCGATCCGCGCGTGGTGGACCACTTCCTCGCGGGTGAGACGATCGATCCGGCGCGACTCACCTCGGCCGAGTCGGAATTGCGGACGCTGCTCTTGAGCGACTAGCTCCTCAGCGGCCGGCCATCAGGAGGCCTTGCCCCTCGCGGCAGGCTTCGCGGTCTTCGCACGGGTCGACGTGGCGCGGGTCGGCTTGGCGCCACTCGACTTGCTGCCACTCGACTTCGTGCCACTCGACTTCGCGGCGCTCGACTTCGCCGATGTCTTGGTGGAGCTTGCGCGACCCTTCTTCGGAGCAGTCTTGCGCGCGGGCTTGGAGGCCGCGGCAGGCTTCTTGCGGTTCTTGGCGACGCTGCGGCGGAGGGCATCCATGAGGTCGATGACCTCGCCGCCCTGCGGCTCCTCGGGCTCCTCACCGAAGGTCGCGTCGGTGTCGAGGGCATCACCCTGTTCGAGCTTGGCGTCGATGAGCTTGCGCAGCTGCTCCTGATACTCGTCGCTGAAGTTCTCCGGTTCGAAGTCGCTCGCGAAGGAGTCGACGAGCGACTCGGACATCTTGAGCTCCTTGGCCGAGATCCGCACGTCGTCCTCGAGGGAAGGAAAATTCGCCTCGCGCACCTCGTCATCCCAGAGCAGCGACTGCAGCATGAGCACGTCGCCGCGCACACGTAGCGCGCCCAGTCGCGTCTTGTCGCGTAGGGAGAAATGCACGATCGCGGTGCGGTCGGTCTCTTCGAGCGTGCGGCGCAACAGCGCGTACGCCTTCGGCGAGCGCGAATCCGGTTCGAGAAAGTAGCTGCGGTCGAGCATGATCGGGTCGATCTGATCGCTCGGCACAAACTCGACGACCTCGATCTCCTTGCTGCGACCGGCCGGCAGCGTCTTCAGGTCCTCATCGCTCAGGATGACCGTGCGATCGCCCTCCGCGTAGGCCTTGTCGATGTGCTCGTAGTCCACGATGCGCCCGCACACCTCGCAGCGCCGCTGGTACTTGATGCGGCCGCCGTCCTTGTCGTGCACCTGATGAAGGCTGACGTCGTGGTCCTCTGTCGCGCTGTACACCTTGATCGGCACGTTCACCAGGCCGAACGCGATGGAGCCTTTCCAGATCGGTCTCATTCATCCAGTACACACCCTGGGTTTGGCAAGGGGTAGAGGTTGACAGGCGACGAAAGCATGCTGGAGTGATGGCGCAGAAACAGCAGACCGTGACCGTTGACGGGCACCGCATCACCCTGACCAACCTCGATAAGGTGCTGTATCCCGAGACTGGAACGACGAAAGGCGACGTGCTCTCGTACTACGCGGCCATCGCCGAATTCCTCATTCCGCATGCGGCGAACCGGCCGGTCACGCGCAAGCGCTGGGTGAACGGGGTCGGCACCCCGGAGAAGCCGGGTGCGGTGTTCTTCCAGAAGAACCTCGAGGACTCGGCGCCATCCTGGGTGAAGCGCGGCACGATCGAGCACAAGGACCACGTCAACGAGTACCCGATGGTCAACGACCTCGCCACGCTCACCTGGCTCGGGCAGATCGCGGCGCTCGAGATCCACGTGCCGCAGTGGCAATTCGCGCGCGGCGGGGGAGCGAAGAACCCCGACCGACTCGTCCTCGACCTCGACCCGGGTGAAGGGATGGGACTCGCCGATTGCGTTGAGGTCGCGAAGCTGGCGCGCAGCATCCTGAGCGACATGGGTCTTGACCCGATGCCGGTCACGAGCGGCAGCAAGGGCATCCATCTCTATGCCGCACTCGATGGAAGCCAGAGCTCCGACCGCATCTCCGAGGTGGCGCACGAGTTGGCGCGGGCGCTGGAGGCCGACCACCCGGATCTCGTGGTGAGCGACATGAAGAAGTCGCTGCGGCGCGGCAAGATACTCGTCGACTGGAGCCAGAACAACGCGGCCAAGACCACCGTTGCGCCGTACTCGCTGCGCGGGCGGTTTCGCCCGACGGTGGCCGCGCCGCGCACCTGGAAGGAGCTCGACAGCGCCGACCTCGAGCATCTTGACTACCTGCAGGTGCTGAAGCGGATGAAGCACCGCGCCGATCCCTTGGCCGCCCTCTCTGCAGGGCACGCCGAGGACCCTCCGGGCGAGTCTGGCGGGGCAGACCGGCTCGGAAAGTATCGCTCCATGCGCGATGCATCGAAGACGCCGGAGCCGGTGCCCGAGGGGAAGCCGGCCGCGAGCGCGGGGAATTCCTTCGTCATCCAGGAGCATCACGCGAGCAGGCTGCACTGGGACTTCCGGCTGGAGCACGACGGGGTGCTCGTGTCGTGGGCCCTACCGAAGGGCCCGCCGACGGAGCCGAAACAGAACCATCTCGCCGTGCAGACGGAGGACCACCCTCTCGAATACGGCAGCTTCCAGGGTTCCATTCCGAAGGGGGAATACGGCGCGGGTGATGTAACGATCTGGGATGCGGGGGAGTACGAGCTCGAGAAGTGGCGCGACGGCAAGGAGGTCATTGCGACCCTGCACGGACGCCCGGGCGGCGGACTGGGGGGTCCGCGCAAGTACGCCCTCATCCACACGGGCGACGACGGGCGCGCAGAGAACACCTGGCTCATCCACCTCATGAAGGACTCACCCGGCGTCGATTCTGCGACGGAAGCGCCGACGACGAAGGCGGCCACTCGCAGCAAGGCGCCGTCCGGGTCAGCGAAGACAACTCGTGACAAGACCGCTGCGGGGAAGCGCGCCGCGTTCATCGCCCCCATGCTCGCGACGCTCGGCACGGAATCCAGCCTTGACGGCGACGAGGACTGGGCCTTCGAGATGAAGTGGGACGGCATCCGCGCCATCGTCGCCGTCGATGGGGCAGACACGCGCCTCTACAGTCGCAACGAGAACGATGTCACCGTGAGCTATCCCGACGTGGCCGAGCGGATGACCGAGAATCTCGACGGCCGATCCGCGGTTCTCGACGGCGAGATCGTCGCGATCAACAGGAAGGGCCGCCCCGACTTCGGGTTGCTGCAGTCACGCATGAAGCTCACCAGAAAGGCGGATGTGGAGAAGGCGGTGGGCCGCACGCCGGTGCAACTGCTGCTCTTCGACATCCTGCAACTGGACGGTGAGTCGCTCACCGCACTTCCCTACGACGAGCGGCGGCGGATGCTGGAGGATGTCGTGCGTTCCGCCGGTCCCATCCAGGTGCCGCCCGCCTTCGAAGGCGATGTCGATGAGGCTATGTCGAGCAGCCTCAAGCTCGGCCTCGAGGGCGTCATGGCCAAGAAGCGGGGCAGCACCTATGCGAAGGGTCGCCGGTCGGCCGCCTGGATCAAGATCAAGCACCACCTCACGCAGGAGGTCGTGGTGGGTGGATGGCGGCCGGGCAAGGGACGGCGGTCCGGCACGATCGGCTCGCTCCTGCTGGGAATTCCGGATGCGCACGGCCTCCACTACGTCGGCCGAGTCGGCACGGGCTTCGGCGATCGACAGCTCGAGGAGCTTGAGGTCACGCTCGGCAAACTCGCGCGCAAGACGAGCCCCTTCACGGACGTTCCGAGGGCTGAAGCCGCGGATGCTCGCTGGGTGTCGCCCAGCCGCGTCGGGGAAGTGGCCTTTGCCGAATGGACGGCCGGCGGTCACCTGCGTCAGCCATCCTGGCGCGGGTGGCGCCCAGACACGTCGCCGGCGGATGTTGTCCCGGAGTCCTGAAGCGCCGCGAGAGTTGCCGAATCGTAATGCAAGGAAATATCCCCCATATGCGTGTCAATGGGCTACGCTTGCTCATGCAGTTGCTGTACCTCGCAGATCTTGAATGCTTGTCGCCTTCCGGCGCATGTTTCTTTCGGGAGCGGACGATGAACACCGCGACGAGTGGCCCCGGCAGTCGGGGTTACGCGAAGACCTCCTGAAGGAGAATGAAATGGCAGTTGGAACCGTAAAGTGGTTTAACGCAGAGAAGGGCTTTGGCTTCATTGCCCCCGAGGACGGTAGCCCCGACGTGTTTGCGCACTACTCGGCTATCGCGACCAGTGGATACAAGTCCCTGGACGAGAACCAGAAGGTCGAATTCGACCTGGCGCAGGGCCCCAAGGGCCCGCAGGCGGAGAACATCCGCCCGCTTTAATAGCTCGCTTAACAGCAGCTCATTAGCTGGAAGAAAGCCGGTCCCCGCTCAGCGGGGACCGGCTTTCTCTTTGCCCGCTGCGGGATCGTTGCGACCGGCTTCACCCGCACCGCCGAGCCTCCTTCCGTGGCTGGCCGGGTGCATCTAGCCTGTAGGCATGGAAACTCTCTTCAACGTGTTGCACGTGGTGACGGCCGTGTTCATCGTGGGGCCGATGGCGATTCTGCCGATGACCGGGCTGAGGGCAATCAGGGCGGGCAACGGTGCGCAGGTCAAGACGCTGGCAACGTCGGTGTTCGTGTTCAGTCTCATCTCGCTCGTTGTTGTGGTGTTCGGGTTCGGGCTGCTCGGCATGAGCGATCCGAAGTACCACCTCTCCTTCGGCACCACCTGGATATGGCTCTCCACTGTTGCCTACCTGGTGGCGCTGCTCCTGAACCTCTTTCTCGTCGTCCCCGCGCTGCGCAAGGCCGGTGCCGAGGTCGCCAAAGACGGCAGCGGCAAGGAGGCCCGCTATCCACAGATCGCCGCCGGATCGGGCGTCGTCTCGCTCCTGCTTCTGCTCGTCGTCGTGCTCATGGTCTGGAAGCCCTAGCCCAACAACACCGGCAATATTTTCGCGTCGCCGCTCGTTGCATCCGGTGACCACGATAAGGACGGACTTCATGACCGACAACGCCCAGAACACCGCCACCCCGGCCACCCCGGAGGAACAGTTCGCCCTCTTTCACGAGCGGCGGGAGCTCGCGGTGGTGCAGCCGAAGGGCAATCTGGCGCTGGTGAACACGCAGTGGATCGACTCGGAACAGACGATCTACGGCGTTCCCGGGGTGTGGGCTCCGCTGCCGGAGGGCGAGTCGGGCCTGCGCGTCACGGCCACCGCGTCCGACGGCATTCGTGTGAACGGGGAACTCGTGGATGGCTCCGCCGTCGTGGCGGGCAAGGACTCCGATGCCCCCGGCGAGATCGCGTTCAGCGACACGGTCACCGGATTCGTCATCGCAAGCGAGGCCGGCAGCTATGCGCTGCGGGTGTGGGATTCGCAGTCCGAGGGCATCCGTGACTTCGGCGGTATCGACGTCTTCCCGTACAACCCGGAATGGGTGATCACGGCCAAGTTCACCGAGATCCCCGGCGGGGCAACGGTGGGCTTCGAACATCTGAAAGACGACGGCAAGACGCGCGAGCTTGCCATCCCGGGGGAGATCACCTTCAGCAAGGACGGGGTCGACTACAACCTCGCCGCGTTCAAGTCGGGTCGCGCGCTGCAGCTCGTCTTCGCGGACAGCACGAACGGCGACTCGACGTACAGCGTCGGCCGGTTCCTCTTCGTGGCGCCGAATGCCGATGGCACGATCACGCTCGACTTCAACCGCGCGGTAGTCCCGCCGTGCGCGTTCTCCTACGCGTTCAACTGCCCGATGCCGCCACGGCAGAACCGTTTCCAGGTTCCCATCGAGGCAGGCGAGAAGAACGTCCTCAACAGCTCAGGCGCTCTCCTCCACGCCTGACGCACACCCGGCTTCTGCGTCACTCCGTGCCTTTCGGAAATTCAGGACTCTGGTCGCGGGACCTCATGCGCTCGCCCGTGACGTCGCGGGCACCTGCGGCATGAGCGCGCCAATGTCCTGAATTTCCGAAAGACTGGCGGCGGCAACGGGAGAGGTGCGCCGGGATGTCGGCTCGCAGCGGCAGACTGGAGGGGTGCACGTCGTCTTGAGTTCAGCGCCTGGTGGCGGCGATCGGGTGGTGCTGAACACGCTCGATGACGCGGCAGCGGTTGTCACGACGGATGTCGTGGACCGCGAGTTCCTGCCCGCGACGGTGGCACGGCTCGAGGCCTCGCGGCCACGCTGGGTGTGGGACGACACGAGCCGCTGGTACGCGAAACTGCTCGACGACGGCGTGCGAGTGGAGCGCTGCGTGGACCTGCGCCTGTCGCACGCCATCCTGCGTAACTCGGCGCTCAGTGCCGGCTCAGAGCTGGCACGCGCTCCAGTGAACTCCTGGGATAGCAGCCCGGGCGAGCCGCTGGAGCGCAGGGCTGACGAAGCACTCTTCGAGTTTGACGCCCCGGCGCCGCGTCACGAGCACGACCCGATCGCGGAGTTCCGGCTGCAGCGGCAGGCGATTGACTCCGCCACCGAGTCCGGGAGGCTTCGCTTACTGCTCGCGGCGGAGTCCGCCGGCGCGCTCGTCGCCGCGGAGATCAGGCACGCCGGGCTTCCATGGCGGGCTGAGTTGCACGAAGACCTGCTCGCCCGCCACCTCGGTTCTCGGCCGCAGCCGGGCCAGAGGCCCGCGGGCCTCGCGGCGGTTCTGGAGCGAGTGCGCGAGGAGCTTGGCGCGCCAGAGCTCAACCCGGACTCACCAGCCGACCTGCTTCGGGCACTCGCGCGCGCGGGAATCACCGTGACATCCACGCGCTCGTGGGAACTCAAGAAAATCGACCACCCGGCGATCGCCCCGCTGCTCGAGTACAAGAAACTCGCCCGTCTACTGACCGCCAACGGCTGGCACTGGCTCGACACGAACGTTCAAAACGGCCGCTTTCATCCCGACTACGTTCCCGGCGGGGTGGTCACGGGCCGCTGGGCGAGCAAGGGCGGCGGGGGTGCGCTGCAATTGCCCAAGCAGATTCGCGAGGCCGTGGTGGCGGACCCGGGATGGAAGCTCGTGGTCGCCGACGCATCGCAGCTCGAACCGCGAATCCTCGCCGCCCTGTCCAGTGATCGCGCGATGGCCGAGGCGGGCCGTTCCAGAGACATGTACGCCGGGATTGTCGCGAGCGGCGCGGTGACGAGCCGCGCCCAGGCGAAGGTCGCGATGCTCGGCGCGATGTACGGCGCGACCACGGGCGAGAGCGGCCGACTCATGCCGCGGCTCAGCCGCGCCTACCCACGCGCGATCGCCCTTGTCGAAGATGCTGCGCGAGCCGGTGAACGCGGTGAAATCGTCACGACCAGACTCGGCCGCAGCTCGCCGGCACCGAGCGAGGAGTGGCGCGAGATTCAGGCGACGGCCTACGGCGACCATGTGACGGATGCCGAACAGCGACGCGCACGTGGCCAGGCCCGCAGTTGGGGGCGCTTCACTCGCAACTTCGTCGTGCAGGGCAGCGCCGCGGAGTGGGCGCTCTGCTGGATGGCCACCCTGCGGCAGTCGCTTCAGGAACTCTCCGGTGGCGCCTGGCTCACCCGCGGCCCACACCTCGTCTTCTTCATGCATGACGAACTCGTGATCCACTGCCCGGCGGATGCCGCTCCCGCGGTCGAGCAGGCTGCGAGGGAGTCGGCAGCAGAGGCCGGTCGGCTCCTGTTCGGGGCCCTGCCCGTGGAGTTTCCGCTCAGCGTCGCCACGGTAGACAACTACGCGCAGGCGAAGTGATTACGCGCCGGGGCGCCGACCGCGCCTGGGTCGCGACCTCGAGTATCCGCGGGCGGAATCGTTCTCGGCGATGGCCGCGGTCGCAGCCCCGATCCAGGCGAGCGCTGCGACGGCAAGTGCCTCCCGCGCGACGAGAGCAAGACGCTGGTCCTGCCGCAACTCATCCGTAGGTTCTGCTGCAGCGGTCTGCAGCGCCAGTCGCGTCGCGGCAAGATCGGCGTCCCACCATCCGCGGAATGACCTCGCGAGCGTCATCGCCGACGCGGGATCAATAGAACTCGTGATGAGCACCTGGTCGAGCATCTCCGTCCACTCGGGCAGGCTGGCGGTCGCCGGCTCCGTCATCCAGGTGCGCGACTCACGGTCGCCGCCCTCGGTGAGCGCATACAGAGGAAGTCCATCGTCTGTGGTGCCCGCGGCAACAACAAGTCCCTGCTTGGCCAGGCGTTCGAGCGTGCCGTAGATCTGTCCCACGTTCACCGGTTTGCGATGCGGTGCGCGCTCGGCAAGCTCGGCATGCAACTGCAGTCCGTACGCCGGACCGAGCGTGAGGATCGCCAGAGCTCCGTCTCGAACCGACATCGACGCTCCGCCCTGGAATCACTAAAGCCATACGGAGTATATAGCTAGGCGAAGCGGCAGACCGGAAAGAGGAATCACACAGTTGTTATTTGGGGGTGTTATCGGGGATAATTCAAGCAACGGCTCCGATTCACTCGGATGCCGCTCAACTGAACACGAAGCAGCACACCATTCAGAGGTCGATGGGGAAGTCGCACCTCAACCGAATGGAGTTATTGTGGCTGCAGCAACCGCTCGGGGAGTGCTGTACGTGCACTCCTCGCCTCGTGCACTCTGCCCGCACATCGAGTGGGCAGCAGGGCGAGCTCTTGAGCGCGCCGTGAACTTCACCTGGGCAGATCAGCCCGTGCTCAAGGGTTCCATGCGCACGGAGTTCTACTGGGAGGGCAGCCAAGGCACCGGAGCGGCGCTCGCCTCGGCGCTGCGCGGTTGGGAACACCTGCGCTACGAGGTGACCGAGGATCCGACGCCTGGCAGCGACGGCGGCCGCTGGATGCACACCCCCGACCTCGGCATCTTCTTCGCCCAGCTCGACACGGCGGGCAACGTCGTGATCCCGGAGGATCGCGTGCGCTACGCCATGGAGCTCGCGGGCTCAGACGCTTTCGAGCTGCACCGCGAACTTCGGCTGGCGCTGGGCCAGGCCTGGGACGACGAACTCGAGGCCTTCAGGCACGCGAGCGACGACAGCCAGGTGATCTGGCTGCACAAGGTCGGCTAGAGAGCCCTTCGAGACGTCGCAGGGCGACCTGCTCAGGGCGGGCGAGCTCAGGGAACTGAGGCGAAGTTCAGCTGCGATAGACCGGGAGGATTCGGTCCACGTATGCCTGCGGCGCGAACGCGGCGCGGTCGATCAGCGCCCCCTGCGAAAGCGCGGGCAGGAGCGTTTGGTCGCTGACCAGGGTGACGAGCGCGTCGGCGAGGCCGGCCGCATCCGGTGTCTCAGCGAGGAAGCCCGCGTGCTGGAGTCCCTCGCGCAGTTTCGGATCGCAGTACAGAACGCCTCGCTCACGGCTCACGGCCTCCGCGATCGTCATCGGCTGGTTGTCGAAGCCGAGCGAGGTGAGCACGATCGCGGATGAGGCATCCATCAGGTCGAGCACGGCTTCGTGCGGCAGCGAGCCGCGCACCCTGATCTGCGGATGTCCGGCCACGATCGCCTTCAGTTCGGCGAGCTCTGCACCCTCGCCCACGAAGTCAACGGTGAACGCGTTGCCCGTGCGTTCAAGCGCCTCGACCGCGGCACGCGCGAAGACGAGCGGGCGCTTGACCGCCTCGCACCGCGCCACCCAGAGAAAGCTCGGCACGCCGGTGCCGGGCAGCGGCGCCGACGGTCTCGGCGAGGTCGCGATCGGGTTGGGCACCAGCGCTATCTCTCCGGGCACACCGGCGTCCGCGAGATCCTGCGCCTGATGGGCGGACGGCGACACGACCCGATCGACCAGCAGCGCCATTCCGAGCGTGAGGTTTCGCAGGAGATTGTCCGCGGCCCGCGGAGTCAAGCTCAGTCGCGGAATTTTCGCCTTGGAGACGAGCTCGAGGCCCCAGCGGAGAAACCACGCGACGGAGGCCTGCGGTCCGCCCTCGCTCGCCCAGTAGAAGGTGTGCACGGTGTGCACGACGCGGATTCCGAGCTTTCGCGCGACGGCGGTCGCCGCGTGCGCGAGCGCGAACTCCGTCTGCAGGTGCACGACATCGATCGCCTGCTCGCGAAAGTAGGCCTCGAGCGCGGCCCGGTTGCGGCGATTGTTGGGCATGATCGGCAACTGCAACCCCGGGATCGTGAAGTTGGGGTGAATCCGGATGCCGTCGGCTACCTCGCGCACACCGGTGAACCAGAGCCCCCGTGCCGCCGAGACCATGACCACGGTGTGCCCGGCCGCCTCGAGAGCGAGCTGCTGCTGCCGCATCGAGGTCTGGGCACCCCCGACATAGTCGAGGAAGTAGTCACTGACGATCGCGATACGCATAAGGAGCAGCCGGCGCGATCCGGCCTAGACGCTCCTGAACGCCACGACGGCGTTGTGGCCGCCGAATCCGAACGAGTTGCTGATCGCGAGCAGCGGTCCGTCGCCGAGCGCCCGCGGCGAAGTCACCACATCCAGCGGGATGGCGGGATCCTGCTCGGTGAGGTTGATCGTGGGAGGCGCCGTGCGCTCACGCAGGGCGAGGATCGTGAAGATCGCCTCGAGCGCGCCGGTGCCGCCGAGCAAGTGGCCGGTTGCGCCCTTCGTGGCCGACACCGGGATGTCATGCAGTCGCTCACCGAAGGCGACCTTGAGCGCCGCATACTCCGCGATGTCGCCGACCGGGGTGCTGGTGGCGTGCGCGTTGATGTGGGCCACGTCATCCGGTGAAGCGCCCGCGTGGTCGAGCGCAAGCGCGATCGCCCGCGAGGCGCCCTGGCCCTCGGGGTCGTTGGCCGTGATGTGGTACGAGTCTGCGGTGACGCCACCACCGGCGAGTTCTGCGTAGATGCGTGCGCCGCGAGCGAGCGCGTGCTCCTCGGTCTCGAGCACGAGCGTGCCCGCACCCTCGCCCATGACGAAGCCGTCACGGTCGACGTTGTAGGGCCTGGACGCGGTCTCGGGCGAATCATTGCGCTTGGACAGCGCCTGCATGGAGGAGAAGGCGGCGAGCGTGATGGGGTGAATCGCTGACTCGGTGCCACCCGCAATGATGACGTCGGCGAGTCCGAGCTGAAGGTGCTCGTACGCGTTGGCGATCGACTCGGTGCTGGATGCGCAGGCGGACGCCACGGTGCGGGCAAAGGCGCGCGCGTGGAACTTCATCGAGATCGCGGCGGATGCGGCGTTAGGCATCAGCATCGGCACGGTCATCGGGAGAACGCGGCGCGGTCCCTTCTCACGCAGGGTGTCCCAGGCGTTGAGGAGACTCCACAGGCCACCGATGCCGGTCGCGTAGTCGACGCCGAGTCGCTCTGGGGCGACATCCGGAGCACCGGCATCAAGCCAAGCCTCCTGCGCCGAGATCACGGCGAACTGTGACGAGGGGTCGAGACGCTTGGCCTCCGGGCGCTCGAGCACCTCTTCGGGTCGCACGCGCGCCTCGGCCGCAAAGGTGACGGGCAGTTCATACTGCTCGACCCAGTCGTGGGTCAACGAGTGCACGCCTGACTCACCAGCGAGCAGTGCGCGCCAAGTGTCTTCGACGTTTCCGCCGAGGGGGGACGATGCTCCCAGCCCGGTGACGACGATCTTCTTGGGGGTCATTGCATCTCTCTCGTAGATTCGGGCTGCACGGTCACGGAGGTCGTGCGGGGAGGGGCCGGATTCCGTTCGAGTGCCGACCCCAGCCGCCGTTACGCCTGTGCTGCGGTGATGAAGCTGACGGCGTCTCCGACGGTCTTGAGGTTCTTGACCTCGTCGTCGGGGATCTTCACGTCGAACTTCTCTTCTGCGTTGACGACAATGGTCATCATCGAGATCGAGTCGATGTCCAGGTCGTCCGTGAACGACTTGTTGAGCTCGACGGTGTCGGTCGCGATGCCGGTTTCGTCATTGATGAGCTCGGCCAGGCCGGCCAGAACTTCTTCGGTGGACAATGCCATTGTGATTCTCCTTGGGGTGTCGTTTGACCGTGAATTAGTTTAGGGCAGCGAGCTGCCGTGGCCCGCCATTACGGCAGCACGACGACCTGAGCGCCGAAGACGAGTCCGGCGCCGAAGCCGATCTGCAGCGCCAGTCCGCCGCTGAGTTCCGGATGCTCGGCGAGCAGCCGGTGGGCCGCCAGCGGAATCGAGGCGGCCGAGGTGTTGCCCGTCGTGGCGATGTCTCTCGCGATGGCAACGGTCTCTGGCAGGTGCAGCTGCTTGGCGAATTCGTCGATGATGCGCATGTTCGCCTGGTGCGGGATGAAGGCGGCGAGGTCGTCTGCCGTGACACCGGCCACCTCAAGCGCGCGCTTGGCCACCTTCGCCATGTCCCACACGGCCCAGCGGAACACGGTCTGCCCCTCCTGGCGGAGGGTCGGCCATGGAGCGACGCCGTCTCGGAAGTCGACGAGCGTGGCGTTCATGCCCACGGCATCCGCTTTCGAACCGTCTGAACCCCAGACCGCTGCGGCGATGCCGGGCGTGTCGCTCGGGCCGATTACCGCGGCGCCCGCGCCGTCCCCGAGCAGGAAGGAGATCGAGCGCTCGTTCGGGTCGACGACGTCGGAGAGCTTCTCGGCACCGATGACGAGGGCGTAGTGCGCCGCTCCGGTGCGAATGAGCGCGTCTGCCTGCGTGACCGCGTAGCTGAAGCCGGCGCAGGCGGCGTTCGTGTCGTAGGCGGCCGCGGGATTGGCGCCGACCCGGTCCGCGACGACCGCTGCCATCGACGGCGTCTGCCTGGCGTTGCTGATGGTGGCGATGATGACGAGGTCGATGTCGGATGGGGCGACCCCCGACTTCTCGATGGCCTCCCTGGCCGCATCGGTCGCGAGGTCGACGGCGAGCACGTCGTGCGAGGCGCGCGTGCGGGTGATGATCCCTGTGCGCTGCTGGATCCACTCGTCGCTGGAGTTGATCGGCCCGACGAGGTCGTCGTTCGGCACCACGAGGTCGCCGCGGGCGGCGCCGTAGCTGTAGATGCGGGTGAACTGCGGGCCGCTGGACTGCTGGAGGGTGGGGTGGGTCATCGTTCGCTGTCCATCAGTTCGTGGGCCGCAGCCAGGTCGTCCGGGGTCTTGATGGCCACGGTGGGGACGCCCTTGAGTCCACGCTTGGCGAGTCCAACCAGGGCTCCTGCCGGTGCGAGCTCGATGACACCGCTGACTCCGTCGGCGGCGAGGGCATCCATTGTTCTATCCCACCGTACCGGCGATGAGACCTGACCCACGAGGAGGTCGACGAAGGCCGTGCCCGACTCGACCCGGCTACCGTCGTGGTTGGTCCAGATCGGGAGGACCGGGTCGTGGCGTTCGAGGGCACCGGCCACGGTGCGAAGGTGATCGACGGCGGGCCGCATGTAGCGCGTGTGGAAGGCGCCGGCCACCTGCAGTGGAATAACGCGGGCGCCGCTCGGCGGGTTGTCTTTGAGCTGAGCGAGCGCGCCGATCGTGCCGGCGACGACGACCTGTCCGCCCCCGTTGTAGTTCGCGGGTTCGAGCCCGAGCTCTTCGAGGCGTGTGAGAAGTTCGCTCTCATCGGCACCGAGCACGGCACTCATGCCGGTCTCGTCGAGCGCGGCGGCCTCGGCCATGGCGAGTCCACGCTCGCGCACGAGCGTCATGGCATCCACCTCGCTCAGGATGCCCGCCGCCGCTGCCGCGGTCAGCTCACCGACCGAGTGACCGGCGACGCCGCCGATCGCCGCGGTGCGACCCTCGAGGAGCGCGCCGAGCGTCAGCAGCCCGGCGGCGACGATGAGAGGCTGTGCCACGGCCGTGTCACGGATGGTGTCGGCATCCGCCACGGTGCCGTGCTTGACCAGATCGAGGCCTGCACCGTCGGAGAGCGCCTTGAGGTGCTCCCTGTAGCGCGGCACGGCGAGCCACGGTTCGAGGAACCCCGGGGTCTGCGAGCCCTGGCCGGGGCATACGACAACGATCACTGATCAAGTCTCCTCTGCTGACGTGGTGGCGGTGGCGGTGGATTCAGCCTAATGAACGCGCCGAGCTTTGGCGGTTTCCTCAAGCGCGAGTCAGCGACGGCGCAGCGGCCCGTCCGGTTCGGCGATGGAGCCGAGGATGAGCGCGGCCTGCAGGATGAGCGACTCGCGTGCCCCCGTCGCGTCCCAACCGATGACCTCGGATACGCGCTTGAGTCGGTACCGCACGGTGTTCGGGTGCACAAAAAGCTCGCGCGCCGTCGCCTCGAGCGAGCGGCCGTTGTCGAGGTAGCACCAGAGGGTGGCGAGCAGTTCGGTCGAGTGCGCCTGGAGGGGCCGATAGATGCGGTTGACGAGTGTGGAGCGCGCGAGCGCGTCGCCAGCGAGCGCGCGTTCCGGCAGCAGGTCGTCGGCGAGCATCGGCCTTGGCGCGTTTCGCCACGACCGGGCGACGGCGAAACCGGCGAGCGCGGCCTTGGCGCTCCTGGACGCATCCACGAGGCTCGGCACCTCGTGGCCGAGCACGAGGTAGCCGTCACCGAAGCCGGGTTCGAGCGCGTTGGCGATCTCCAGGAACGGCACCTGCGCATCCGCGGCCGACTCTGTCGGTTCACTCCCGTAGGGTGTCGCGCGGCCGATCACGAGCACGAGGCGGCTGCCCTGCACGCCGATGAGTACGTCTGCGTCGAGGTGGCGCGCGGTGCGACGCAGCATGTCGACATCGAGCATCTTGGGCGCGGTGCCGACGAGCACGCACACCTCGCCGTGACCGTGCCAGCCGAGCGCAGCGATGCGCGACGGCAGCTCGTCGTCGTACTCGCCGCTCAGGATGGAATCCACCACGAGCGCTTCGAGCCTCGCGTCCCAGAGGCCTCTGGCTTCGGCCGCTCGGGCATAGACATCCGCGGCGGCGAAGGCGATTTCCCGCGAATACAGCAGGATGGCCTCGCGCAGCGACTCGTCCCGGCCCTTGACCCGGTCTTCGACGACCTCGACCGTCACCTTGATGAGCTGCAGCGTCTGGGTGAGGCTCACCGAGCGCAGCAGTTCCCGTGGCGCCGCACCGAATACGTCGGCCGCGATCCACGGTGTCGAGTTGGGGTCGTCGAACCAGTGGATAAAGGAGGTAATACCCGCCTGGGCCACGAGTCCGACGGCCGAACGGCGCCCCGGAGGCATGTCGCCGTACCAGGGGAGGGTGTCATCGAGCCGCTTGAGGGTGGCCGTTGCCAGTTCACCCGAAACGGTCTTCAGCCAAGCGAGCGTCTGCTCCTTAGTGCGCGCGACCGGTGTCATCTACTTCGCGAACCCCCCCCGTCTAGCTCTCGCCGCCGGTCGAACCGGTGGTGCCAGCCGTCACGTCGTGCAGGCGGTAGCGTTCGATCGCCTGCTGCGGGACGCCGGGATCCATCTTGCCCCGGGCGACGAGCGCCTCGAGCGTGCGTACCACGAGCGACGGGCCGTCGATCTTGAAGAACCGGCGGGCGGCCGCGCGCGTGTCGGAGAAGCCATAGTCGTCGGCACCGAGGGTGAGGTAGTCACCCGGCACGAACTGGCGGATCTGGTCGGGCACGGCGTGCATGTAGTCGCTCACCGCGAGGAACGGGCCCTGAGCCTCGCCGAGCTTGCGGGTGAGGTAGGCCTCCCGCGGTTGTTCGTTCGGGTTCAGGAAGTTGTGCTCCTGTGCGGCGAGGCCGTCGCGGCGCAGTTCGCCCCACGAGGTGACCGACCACACGTCCGCTGCGACGTTCCAGTCATCCGCGAGCAGTTGCTGCGCCTCGAGCGCCCACGGAACCGCCACACCGGAGGCCAACAGCTGCGCCTTCGGACCGGTCGGCCCCTCGGTCTCTCGCAGGGACTCGGCCTTTTTGAGCAGGTAGATGCCCCGGAGTAGGCCGTCGAGGTCGAGGTTTTCGGGCTCGGCGGGCTGCTTCATCGGCTCGTTGTAGACGGTGATGTAGTACATGACGTCCGGATGCGGATGGCTGCCGCCATACATCCGTTCGAGGCCCGCCTTGACGATCTGACCGAGCTCGTAACCATAGGCCGGGTCGTAGGAGACGACCGAGGGGTTTGTCGATGCGAGCAGCGGTGACTGGCCGTCGGCGTGCTGGAGCCCCTCGCCGGTGAGCGTGGTGCGACCGGCCGTGGCACCCATGATGAAACCGCGCGCCATCTGGTCGCCCGCCGCCCACATCGCGTCGCCCGTGCGCTGGAAGCCGAACATCGAGTAGAAGATATAGACCGGGATGAGCGGCTCGCCGTGCGTGGAGTAGGAGGTGCCCGCGGCGGTGAAGGCCGAGAACGCGCCGGCCTCGTTGATGCCGACGTGAACGATCTGCCCCTGTGCGCTCTCCTGGTACGCGAGCAGGAGCTCGCGGTCCACCGAGGTGTAGTGCTGCCCGTTGGGGTTGTAGATCTTCGCAGTGGGGAAGTACGCATCCATTCCGAAGGTGCGTGCCTCATCCGGAATGATCGGCACGATGCGGTTGCCGAACTCCTTCGACCGCAGCAGGTCCTTGAGGAGGCGGGCGAAGGCCATCGTGGTGGCGATCTCCTGCTTGCCCGAGCCGCGGCGCGCCACCTCGTAGGCGCTCTCCTCAGGTAGGGAGAGCTGCGTGTACTTCGAGCGACGCTCCGGCAGGTAGCCGCCGAGAGCGCGGCGGCGCTCCTGCAGGTACTGGATCGCCTCGTCGTTCTGCCCCGGGTGGTAGAACGGCGGGCGGTACGGGTCCGCCTCGAGCACGGCATCCGTGATCGGAATGTGCATGACGTCGCGGAACTGCTTGAGGTTGTCGAGCGTCAGCTTCTTCATCTGGTGGGTGGCGTTGCGGCCCTCGAACGACGGGCCGAGGCCGTAGCCCTTGACGGTCTTGGTGAGGATGACGGTGGGCTGGCCCTTGTGCTCCGTCGCGGCCTTGAACGCGGCATAGACCTTGCGGTAGTCGTGACCGCCGCGCTTGAGGCTCCACAGTTGGTCGTCGGTGTAGTCCTTCACCATTTCTGCGACGCGCGGGTCGCGACCAAAGAAGTTCTCGCGCACGTAGGCGCCGCTCTCGGCCTTGTAGGTCTGGTAGTCGCCATCCGGAGTGACGTTCATGAGGTTCACGAGCGCACCCTCGGTGTCGCGGGAGAGCAGGCTGTCCCACTCGCGGCCCCAGATGACCTTGATGACGTTCCAGCCTGCACCGCGGAAGAAGCTCTCGAGCTCCTGGATGATCTTGCCGTTGCCGCGCACCGGACCGTCGAGGCGCTGCAGGTTGCAGTTGATGACGAAGGTGAGGTTGTCGAGGTTGTCGTTGGCCGCCCACTGCAGGGCGCCGCGGCTTTCGACCTCGTCCATCTCGCCGTCACCGAGGAAGGCCCAGACGTGGCTGTCGGAGACATCCTTGATTCCGCGGTTGGTGAGGTAGCGGTTCGCCTGTGCCTGGTAGATCGCGTTGATCGGCCCGATGCCCATCGACACGGTGGGGAACTGCCAGAACTCGGGCATGAGGTGCGGATGCGGGTAGGACGAGAGTCCGCCGCTCAGGTGCGACTTCTCCTGGCGGAATCCGTCGAGCTGGTCCTCGTCGAGGCGGCCCTCGAGGAAGGCGCGGGCGTACATGCCGGGGGAGGCGTGCCCCTGGTAGAACACCTGGTCGCCGCCGCTCGGATGATCCTGCCCGCGGAAGAAGTGGTTGCTGCCGACCTCGTAGAGGGTTGCGGAGCCCGCATAGGTGGAGATGTGACCGCCGACTCCGATGCCGGGTCGCTGCGCGCGGTGCACCATGATGGCCGCGTTCCAGCGCAGCCAGGCGCGGTAGCGCCGCTCGATCTCTTCGTCGCCGGGGAAGTTCGGTTCGTTCTCCGGAGCGATCGTGTTGATGTAGTCGGTGGTGGGCACCATCGGCACACCGAGCTGCAGGTCCTTGGAGCGCTTCAGGAGGCTGAGCATGATCTCGCGACCGCGCTGGCGGCCGTGGGCCGCGACGAGAGCGTCGAGCGACTCCTGCCATTCGGCGGTTTCCTCTGGATCCTGATCGATGTGATTCGCCGAATATGGGTCCTGGTCGTTGACCGTCATCCTTGACCTCGCTCTTGTTGGCGGACGGAGAAGTGCTTCGCCAGCGCGGAAATCGGGTTTCGATCGACGCTCTCAGTGCAAAGCCCGCCCAATTCTAGTTGTCACGTGAACGCGGGGTGCGCCGCTCGCGACGTCGAGTCGGGTGCAGTGGCGTTGTAGGTCAGTGCAGCTAGCCTCGATTCATGGCCTTTTATGAACTCGAGAACGACCTCCTCGGTGTTTCCGTCAATGAACTCGGCGCTGAACTCAGCTCGCTGCGCGACTCGGAGGGCCGCGAGCTGCTCTGGCAGGGCGGCGAGGCGTGGGGGAGGCGCGCGCCGGTGCTGTTCCCCATTGTCGGGCGACTCCCGGATGATCGACTCACCGTCGACGGGCAGCAGTACACGATGACGCAGCACGGCTTCGCGCGCGACCTTCCCTTTACCGTCGAGCGCCCGCACGACGCCAGCCTGACCTTCACGCTCGTGGACGATGAGCGCACGAGGGAGCAGTTTCCCTTCCCGTTCGTGCTGCAGCTCCGGTACTCGCTCAGCGGGTCCACGCTGCGCGTGAGCTACAGGCTGGAGAACCCGGGGGAGGCGACGCTGCACGCGTCGCTTGGCGCGCATCCGGGGTTTCGCTGGCCTCTGCCCGGGGCAGAGTCGCGAAACTCACACACCATCGAGTTCGAGCGTGACGAGCCCGCGCCGATCAGGCGACTGGTGGGCGGCTTGCTGCTGCCGCAGGACTTTTCGACACCGGTCGCCGGGAACACCCTGGCCCTTCAGGAGTCGCTGTTCGACGCCGACGCGGTCATCTTCGACCGCGTCGAGAGCCGCTCGGTGCGCTACACGGCGCCGGGCGCCCCGGTAATCACGGTCAGCTTCCCGGATTTCCCGATTCTCGGCGTGTGGAGCAAGGCCCCTGGTGAGTTCGTCTGCATCGAACCCTGGTTCGGTATGACGTCGCCGATCGGGTTCGATGCGGACTTCAGTCAGAAGCCGGGACAGCTGGCGCTGGAGCCCGGAGAATCGCGCGAACTGACCCTGGAGATTTCCCTCCAGCGGTAGAGCGCGAGCGGGCGTAACATAGCCAATCGTGTTTGCCGGGCGGTTAACCCGGTGTGAACGGTCATCGTGGCCGAAAGGAAGCGACATCATGGCTCTGGAAAACGACACCCAGGCACCCGACTTCGAACTGGCGAACCAGTTCGGTGAGCATGTGCGGTTGAGTGATTTCCGAGGCAGGAAGCCGGTCGCACTGGTCTTCTTCCCCCTCGCCTTCTCGAGCACCTGCACGGGCGAACTGTGTGAGCTGCGCGACAACCTCTCCCTGTTCTCCGGCAGCGACGCCGAGCTGCTCGCCGTCTCCGTCGACTCCAAGGCGACCCTTCGCGCCTTCGCGGAGAAGGAGGGTTACGACTTCACCCTGCTCGCCGATTTCTGGCCGCACGGCGCCGTCGCCAAGGAGTACGGCGTGTTCCTCGAGCACAAGGGCTTCGCGAACCGCGCGAGCTTCCTCATCGACGTGCACGGAATCATCCGCGCGAGCTTCATCACCGCTCCGGGCGAACCCCGTTCGATCGAGGCCTACCGGGCCGCGCTGGCCGAGCTCGCACCCGCCAAGGTCTAGCCGCGGCGGTTCGCACCGCGCATGTCCCTGTAAGCTATGGGGACGCCTTTTGGACGCTTCGCGTTCGAAAACGCGGGCCTTTAGCTCAGCTGGTAGAGCGCCACGTTTACACCGTGGATGTCATCGGTTCGATCCCGGTAGGGCCCACCTCATGCGGTCTGGCGACGCACCATCTCGGCGATCCAGATCGGTGCGTACGGCGACGTGCAGTTTGGTGGCGTCGGATAGTCCTTGAGCACCTCGAGGCGTTCACCGATCGCCATCGCGCGGTCCCGGTATTCGGCGTGCTGAATGCCGATTGTCGCCAGGCAGGTATTCATCGCCCACTGCAGTCGATCGGGTGCATCCTTCATCTCTGCCTCGATCGTGTCGAGCAGTCCGGGCAGGTCGAGACCACCCGGAGCCTTCGTCACGCGCTCGGAGGTCAGCGCCCAGCCCGCGCTCGCGACTATCGGATCGGCATCGGCGAACCAGTGCACACGCAGTTCCTCCGAATGAGGGCTCTTCTTGATCACGTAGTTCACGAGCCAGTCGAGCACCTTCGGAATCCGCGCTTCTCGCAGCATCGCGTCGAGTTCTGACGCATCGAAGGCCTTTGGCCGACAGATGAGGATCGCCACAAGCCGCGCCGGAGTGTTGCCGGTCGTCCAGAGTTCTCGTGCGAGTTCGTGCTGCGTGCCGAGTCGCTTGGCGAGCGCGCGCAGCTGGCTGAGGTTCACCCCGTGGTCATCGCCGTGCCTCGCATTGACCGCGCGCACCTTCGGGTCGTCGAGAGCGGCCAGCTCCTCGAGAACCGCTGCCACTGTCATCTCGGGCGTCGTCAGCTGAGCCACGGCAGCCTCCCTTTGTAGCCTGTGTCGCCAGCCTACGAGAACGGCGTGCCGTTGTCGCCCGTCTCACCGAGGCGGCAGCAAGCTACATCGCGGCGCCGATGTAGGAGTACTTGACGAACACCTCGGATGCGATGCCCGCTTCCTCGAGCACACCCTGCACCGCGGTCAGCATGTACCGCGAGTCCCATCCCATGTAGAGGAAGTGGCTCTCGTCGAGTTCGTCCCAGTGGCCCTTCCACGACATCGCCTCGAAGATGGGGCCACCGCGACGGGCACTGAAGGCGACGACGGCGTCTCGTGAGTCGGCCCAGAGCCGCTTGAAGATGCGGTTGAAGAGGTACTTGACGTCGTATACCTCCCAGTGCTCACCGCGGTACTCGACGTACTCGAACTCCCGCTCCCAACCGAGCGGCCAGCCGCGTCTGCGCTGTGCGTCGAGGATGGGCGTTAGTCCGTCGTCGTCGATGTCGACCGTGGCCGGTTTCGCCCACACTTTCAAGAACTGGATGGTGAGGCGTGCGGTGCGGTCTGCGATCGCGGCGGTGCCCCAGGCATCCGTCTCGGTGAGCTCTCGCGTTGCCGCAAGAGCACTCTTCGCATACGCCGACGTGCGCTTTTCGGGGAACGAAGAGTCCAGCACCCGCTCGGCCAGTGGCTCTTCGAGCAGGGTCAGGTTACCGAGGGTCTCTGCCAGCGCCCGATGACTGTTCTGCTCATCTTCGCTGTACTCGGACCACTGCTGCTCACCGTCGCCGGTCCAATCGTTGGCAGGCGCGAGCGGGAAGACGTGTTCGACGTCGAAGCCTTCGAGCGTGTCGACCTCCGCGAGGCGGCCGAGAACGTAGGCCGGGTGGGGGAGAGCGCCGTACTTGAGCGCCACGCGCACGCGATCGTCTGACGGCGTGATCCGCGCGATGGCGTTCGCGAGCCGGTCTGCACCGTGCTGTCGCGCACGGCAGAGCCTGGCCACCAGCCGGTTTGTCGTGAGCCCGACGGCGGTGCGACGGATAAGCAGCGACTGGACGTTCTCCAGGGTCGCGATGAACGTGTTCTTGTCCGTGTTTGCGCGTACGTAATCGTGGTATGCCCGCATGATCAGCGGATACATTGCGCGGCCGAAGGTGTTGACATACCCGAGCTGGCGAGCCACCTGCTCGTCAGCGACCGTCGATGGATCGAGCAGCGCCCGGTACACCTCCGAGAACTCGCGCCACTCTGTGGCGTGCTGCCGAAGGATGTCGAAGTCGAGCCTCGGGAACCGGTTGCGGAAGGTGTCGTAGACGCCGCGGCCATCGCCCGTGTCGATTTCGCGGCCCGTCGTCATGACCATGTAGTGCCGCCAGAACGTCGCGATCGATTCGCCCGTGTTCTCCTCGATCGGGAGCCAGAACGCGTCTTCGATCTCGAGCTGCTCCGCGTGCGACAGGCCCATCAGCACGTAATTGTGGATGAGCTCGTGGTCGCGCAGGGGCTCGCCGGTGGAGTTCAGGCTCTCGAAGGTCTGCTGCGCGTTCGCGTCGGCGCCGAGGGTGATTGACACGTGCTCCAGTCGCTGCAGTCCCTGCCAGATGCGAGGCACCTCATCGGCGGGAACCTGGCTGCGGAAGAACGCGTAGTTGTCGTCAAATCGGGACTCGCGCGACTCGACATCCGCCGGACGCTGATCGAGCACGACACTCTCGTACACCTGAGCCCACTCGCGGTGGGGGAGCAGCTTGGTGCGTGAGGGCTCGGCTGCACGAACGAGCACCTTCCGCAGCTCTGCGGCGAGGTCGGGATTCGCTTGCTGCACGCTGTGCTGCAGCGCCGCAATCAGCAGCATGATCGTGGTGACGCGCTGCTGGCCGTCGATGAGCACGAGCTCGCCTGCGCCGTCGTGCGCGGCATCCGAATTCGCGGTCGAGAGGATCGAGCCGATGAAATGCGTCTGGCGCTCGCCAGCGTCTGCAACGGCCCGGATGTCTGCCAGCAGCTTCTCGCAACCCCCGATGTCCCAGCGGTACTGGCGCTGGTACACCGGCACCACGATGCTCGTTTCAGCGGCGGAAAGCCAGCGAATCGTGTTGACGGCGGTGGCGTCGACGTTCGTGGCTGCGCTCATCTGTATGTGTGTCTCCTTGGCCTCGGGCCATCCCAGTTTAGGCGGAGGTCGGCTGTTAGGCTGACCTAAGTTGGGCCTGTTAAAACGTGCTGGCCCCCAAGGAAAGGTAATAATCCGCCTCATGGGTTACATCAAATCCGCCGCTCTCGAAGAGACCGGCTACGTCGTGCTCGATCGCTACAACCAGGAGCTCGACCCCAAGGAATGGCTCGACCTCGAGTACGTCGACTGGAAGTCATCCGGCGAGACCCGCTTCGCGCCGCTCGCCAGCGCCAAGGGTGAGATCGAAGTAAACGGCTTCTGGAACCACAAGCCGCCGCGCACGGATAAGGACGGCGTGTGGATCCCGTCACAGGTCGAGAAGGCGCCGAATCTCACTCGTCGTGCGCAGGAGCCGGGCGCCAACGTCGGTCGCTGCCGCGTGATCGAACTGCAGCCGAACAGCTACGCAGACTGCCTGTACAACCTGCACCAGGACGATAACAACCGGCTCAACCCGGATGGCACCGGCTGGGTCGTGCGCGGCTTCTTCAACCTCACGGATGACGCGGACAGCTACTTCGTGTTGCGCGACAACCGCACGGACCCGAGCGTCGAGTACCGCATTGCGCTGCCGGCGGGGGCGCAGCTGATCGTGGACACGCAGCGTCTGTGGCACGCGACGACGCTCAACAGCCCGGAGCCCCGCTACTGCCTCATCACGTCGTGGGAGTCCGGTCCCGAGCTCGACGCGTACATCGCGAAGTACAACGGCAAGAGCCGCGTCCCCAACGTCGAGGTTCCGCAGGATCTGCTCGACGCCGGTCAGGTAGAGCAGGAGCGCCGCATCGCGGCCCGTGCCGCCTATTACGCGGCGAAGGGCCAGGCCGAGAAGGCCGCTATGAGCGAGGCCTGATAGCCAGGAGATGATGCAGGAAGCCCCGGCCGTCTGGCCGGGGCTTCCGTGCTTTGATCACCAGGCGCTGGCGGGAGCCTTGACCATGGGTACCGGCGAGCGGTGCCAGCGGGAGCCGTTGCCGTAGTGGCTGCTGGCCCAGGGGGATGCCCAGATCGCCTGTTCGGTCACCTCCATGGGGGCCGAGGCGGCGAGGGCGGCGACGATCCCGCTGAAGCTCGGATTGCGATGGAGGTTCTCGGCCGCCTTCTGTGCCGCAATGGTGAGATTGGCATAGCTGCCAGTGCCGCCACCACCACCGGAACCGTAGCCGTTGTTCATGGGGTTGTTGCGGTTCCACCAGCTGTTGGGGCCGTTCTCCTGCCGCATCCAGCGCACGAAGACGGTGATGTTCGCCTCGCTGGTCGGCCAGTGGCCGGAGATGAGAACGAGTTTGGCCCAGTCGTAGTTGGTGCCGCTCGCGGCGAGTGTTGCGGGGCCAGCAGTGAGTGAATAGTCGTCGCGCGAGACCTTCTTCACGGCCGCGGTACCCGACACCGTCAGTGATTGCGCGTGCGCCGTGAGTTCGGCCTGCAGCTGCTCCGCGGCCGTCGGAGGGGCCGGCGGTGCAATGGCGAAGAGGGTGACCAGCATGAACGCGCCGCTCGCCGCGAGCACCGTAATGCGCCTGCGCGCTCGAGGCGCACCCGAACTTTGCATCGCGAGGCGAAGGGCGGAGAGCAGGCGAAGGATGGTGGTCACAGTGTGGGGTGCGCCGGTGGTTTGGCCCGACGCGCACGGTACGGATCGGCAGCGAGAATATCAGAGCAGCCTGAAACGGCACTGAGGATCCGGTCTCCCGGTTAGTTTGCACCCCCGACAGCGCTGGCCATTCCCGTGCGAATCAACTCCATCACTCCGGAGTCCGCCAGCGTGGTCACGTCGCCGTCGGGGCGACCCTCGGCCACATCGCACAGCAGTCGTCGCATGATCTTGCCGGAGCGCGTCTTCGGCAGTTCTGGCACGAGCACGACATCCCGTGGCTTGGCAATGGCGCCGATCGCCCTGGTGACGTGCGCGCGGAGTTCCTCGGCCAGGGCCGGTCCCGCGTTCAGATCCTCCGCACGCGCGGGAATGACGAAGACGGCCACCGCCTGACCCGTGGTCGCATCGGCGATGCCGACGGCGGCCGCCTCGCCCACCGCCGGATGCTCCAACAGGGCGGACTCGATCTCGATGGTCGACAGGCGGTGACCGGAGACGTTGATGACGTCGTCCACGCGGCCCAGCATCCAGATGTCGCCGTCCTCGTCGTATTTCGCGCCGTCGCCGGAGAAGTAATAGCCCTGGTCGGCGAAGCGAGCCCAGTAGGAGTCGCGATAGCGCGTCGGGTTTCCCCACACCGTGCGCGCCATGCCCGGATAGGTGCCGTCGATCACGAGATAGCCGCCGGACCCGCGGGGCACCTCGACGCCGTCCTCATCCACGACGAGCGTGCGCATGCCGGGGAGCGCACGCAGCGCCGAGCCGGGCTTGAGCGTCGAGGCTCCCGGAAGCGGCGCCATCACGGCGGCCCCCGTCTCCGACTGCCACCAGGTGTCAACGATGGGAGCGCGGGAGCCGCCGATCTGCTCGTGGAACCAGACCCAGGCCTCGGGGTTGATCGGTTCGCCCACCGAACCAAGCAGGCGGATGCTGGACAGGTCGTACTCGGCGGGCACGCCATCCGGGAACCAGGTCATCAGGGTGCGGATGAGCGTGGGGGCGGTGTAGTAGGTGGTCACGCCGTAACGCTCGATGATCTCGAAGTGCCGAGCGTTGTGCGGGCTGTTTGCGGTCCCCTCGTACAGCACGGAGGTCGCACCGTTGGAGAGCGGACCATAGAGCACGTAGCTGTGGGCGGTGACCCAGGCGAGATCGGCGGTGCACCAGTACACGTCGCTCTCCTTGGCGTCGAACACCGCCCAGTGGCTCCACGATGCGTGCGTGAGGTAGCCGCCGCTCGTGTGCACGAGCCCCTTGGGCGTGCCCGTCGTGCCCGAGGTGTACATGATGAACAGGGGAGTCTCCGCGTCGAAGTACTCCGCCTCATGCACGTCGGACGCCGTGTCCACGACGTCGTGCCACCAGACGTCGCGCCCGGCGGTCCACGGGATGTTCGGGGTCTCCTCGCCGGTGCGGCGCACGACGAGCACGTGTTCGACGCTGTCGACGCCGGCGACGGCGGCATCCGCTGCGGCTTTCACCGCTGTGGCCTTGCCTCGGCGGTATTGGCCGTCGCTCGTGACGAGCAGCTTGGCTCCAGTGTCCTCGATCCTGAACCGCAGTGCCTCAGCCGAGAAGCCACCGAACACGAGCGAGTGGATCGCGCCGATGCGCGCGATGGCGAGCGTGACGATGATGGTTTCAAGGATGACCGGAAGGTAGACGACCACGCGGTCACCCTGGGTGATGCCGAGTCCGATGAGCGCATTCGCCGCCCGCGCGACCTCCCGCTGCAGCTCGGCGTAGCTGAGGGAGCGACGATCGCCGGGTTCTCCTTCGAAGTGGAACGCGATTCGGTCGCCGTTGCCGGCGGCGACGTGCCTGTCGACGCAGTTCACCGCGACGTTGAGAGTGCCCCCAGAAAACCACTCCGCACGGGGGATCGAGAGCTCGCCAGAATCAGTTGGGGCGGCCGGCTCCCAGCTGTGCGTCTCTCGCCAGGGCTCACGCCAGTCAAGCCTGTCGGCCTGTTCCGCCCAGAAACCCACCGGATCCGCCGCGGCCCGTTCCCACAGGCTGCCATCCACGTTGGCGAGCGCGGCGAACTCGGCGGGCGCCGGATACCGCCTGGTCTCGTTCAGCAGGTTCAGGATGGTGGGCTGAGCGTCGATCCTAGGCACGCTCCACGGTAACCCGGGCGATTACGTCGTCGCGGCGGCGAAGCAATTCGGCGTAACACGCGGTAGCGCCGCTCGCCGTCGCCCCGGCCGCTGGCTCAGTCTTCCCTCGCGGCGCTCGCGGCCATCCCGCTTCGGATCAGCTCCATCACACCGGAGTCCGCGAGCGTCGTGACGTCGCCATCCGGACGATCCTCTGCGACGTCGCGCAGCAGCCTGCGCATGATCTTGCCCGAGCGGGTCTTCGGCAGTTCGGCGACGACCATGATCTGGCGCGGCTGGGCGATCTTGCCGATCTGGTTCGCGACATGCTCGCGCAGCTCGCGGACGACGTGCTCGCCGCCATCGCCCGCCTCGCTGCGCAGGATCACGAACGCCACGACCGCCTGGCCGGAGACGGGGTCGGAGGCGCCCACGACGGCCGCCTCGGCGACCTTTTCGTTCGAGACCAGTGCCGACTCGATCTCCGTCGTCGACAACCGGTGACCGGAGACGTTCATCACGTCGTCCACGCGGCCGAGCAGCCAGATGTCGCCATCCTCGTCCTTCTTCGCACCATCGCCGGCGAAGTACTGGCCGGGGAACTTCGACCAGTAGGTGTCGATGAACCGCTGGTCGTCGCCCCACACCGTGCGCAACATCGACGGCCACGGTTCCGTGATCACGAGATAGCCGCCCGAGCCGTTCGGAACCGGGTTGCCCGATTCGTCGACCACCTCGGCAGAGATACCGGGCAGCGGAGTCATCGCGGCGCCGGGCTTCGCGTGGGTCACTCCGGGCAGCGAGCTGACCATGATGGCGCCCGTCTCGGTCTGCCACCAGGTGTCGACCACGGGCGTCGTGTCGTGGCCGATGTGGCGCCGGTACCAGACGTAGGCTTCGGGGTTGATCGGTTCGCCGACGGAACCGATCACGCGCAGGGTCGAGAGGTCGTACCTGGCCGGGATCTGGTGACCCCACTTCATGTAGGTGCGGATGGCCGTGGGCGCGCAGTACAGGATCGAGACCTTGTACTTGTCCACGATCTCCCACCAGCGTCCGGTGTGCGGGGTGTCTGGGGTTCCCTCGTAGATCACCGAGGTAGTCCCGTTCGTGAGCGGACCGTAGACGATGTAGCTGTGGCCGGTGACCCAGCCGATGTCCGCGGCGGTCCAGTAGACATCCGTCTCGGGCTTCAGGTCGAACACCGCCCACTGCGTGTAGGCACACTGCGTGAGGTAGCCGGCCGAGGTGTGCAGGATGCCCTTCGGCTTGCCCGTGGTTCCCGAGGTGTACATGACGTAGAGCGGATGTTCGGAGTCGAAATACTCCGCCTCGTGCGTCGTGCTCGCCTTGTCTACGGTGTCGTGCCACCAGCGGTCGCGGCCGTCGGTCCAGTCGACCTCCTGGCCGGTGCGGCGCACGACCAGCACGGTGTGCACATCCGGGCATTCGAGCAGGGCCTCGTCGACCGCGGGCTTCAGTGCCGACGCCTTGCCCTTGCGGTAGCCGCCATCCGCGGTGATGACGACCTTGGCCTGGCAGTCATCGATCCGGCTGCGCAGCGCCTCGGACGAGAATCCGCCGAACACCACGGTGTGCGGGGCGCCGATCCGCGCGCAGGCGAGCATCGCGACGATGGTCTCGGGAATCATCGGCATGTAGATGGCGACACGATCACCCGCCTTCACTCCGAGGTCGACGAGCGTGTTGGCTGCCTGGCAGACCATCTCGGTCAGCTGGGAGTAGGTGATCTCCCTGCTGTCGCCGGGCTCACCCTCGAAGTAATAGGCGACCTTGTCGCCGCGGCCCGCGGCAACATGGCGGTCGAGGCAGTTCACGGCAACGTTGAGCTTTCCGCCGACGAACCACTTCGCGAAGGGTGGGTTGCTCCAGTCGAGCACCTCGTCCCAGCGGCGGTCCCAGTCGAGGCGCTCCGCCTGCTGCTCCCAGAACGCCAGTCGATCTGCGCGTGCCTCCTCGTACGCGGTGTGCTTCACGTTCGCCTGCGCCGTGAACTCGGGTGTCGGCGGGAAGCGTCGCTGCTCGTGCATGAGGTTGGTCAACACAGGTTCGGTATTCGGGGTGCCCACAACATCGCCTTTCATGGAGTCCGTTTTGATACTCCGTATTATTACCGCTGCCCCAATCTTTAGTAAAGCATCCGAACAAATTCGGGATCGTGTCGTCACCGGCCTGACCTGGGCGCCAGACGCCGAGATTGCGGCCCGTCAGCGGGGGATCGGCCCCGCATCCACATATCATTTGGGCATGGCTGAGAACGACGAGGTGAGCGGTAGCGACGTCGCTGGCACGCCATATGTACCGGCGGGACCGCGACGCTCGACCTACACGCCGCCCACAGGCACATTTCCACCCGCGTTTCTCCAGTGGGAGGAGCCGCTGGGGGAGCAGTCCGACGGCGACCGCGAGCAGAGCGAACGCGCACAGGACACGCGAGTTGACGACGCGGATGCTTCCCCCGAGTCTGTGCGGAACGCCGAAGTAGAGTCCGGAGCCCGGGCGCCCGAGAGCCCAACGTCACCGTCGGCTCCGCCTTCCACGTCAACCGCCGACGAACTTCCCGAGCCCCCGCGACGCAGGTCGCTGGAGGACGACGAACTGCTGCGCACCCTCTCTCCCGAGGTGGAGAAGCCGGCGAACACCCTCGATGCGATCGAGCAACTGCAGGCGGAGCTGGAGCTTCGCCAGCAGGAAGCTGCCGAGTTCACGGCATGGGAAGGCCGGATGCGGGCCATCGGCACGCCCGAGGCTCTCGAGACCATTGCCGAAGTCGTTCCCCAGTTCACCGGCGTGATACCCATCATCACGACCCAGGCGGTGCCGGTGGTGCCACCGCCGACCCAGGTCGAACACACGGAGTCGTCGGACGGTGCCGCCGATCGAGCCAGCTGGACGCCGCCAGCGCCGGATGCGGATGCGGCCCCGTTCACGCCGCCGGCCGGTTCGCTGATCGTGCCGCCTCCCGGGCCGTCCGTGCAAGCCGAATCGTCCGTGCAAGTCGAGCCTTCCGCACAGCCGGAAGCTCCTGCAGCACCCGCACCGATCGTGGCAACCGAACCGACTGTGGCAACCGAACCGACGGTACAAACCGAAGGGGACCGCGGCATCGGAACCGAACCGCCTGCCGAGCCGCACGAGCCGCCGGTCACGCGATTTGCGCCGACGATCGCCGCGACAGATGTGGGGGCCGCCCCGGCGGAAGCAGAAGCTGCACCGGAGACCGAGGGGGGTCGCGACGTTTCGGCTCCGGAGGACGCTCCCGTACCACCCGCGGAGTACGAATCTTTCGCACCTCCGACCGACCCGCCCGCCCCGGGTCCCGCGCCGTTCCTCCACCCGGAGCAATTTCCGCCGCCGCGCCTGGAAGAGCGCGTCGAGGTAGGCATGCTCGCTGAGCCGAACCTCAGCGACGACATCGTGCTTCGCCCACCGTGGCTGAGGCCTCCCGTGGAGCAGGCGCGCGACGCGGCCGGCGAACAGCTCGCTGACCACCCCGATGAGTCGTCTGTCGACGACAGCGCTGGGCCGCCCGATGAGGCGCCGCGTGGATCAGGGTCGGGCGACACCGTACCGACTGAAGCTCTGCGACCCGAGCTGGCGGATGCGGCCCGCTTCGCACCGGAGAACGCCGCTGCGGAGCTTCCGGAGGCTCCGGTGGACGAGCCGAACGTCCCCGAAGCACCGGTTCTCTACGAACTCGTCGATCCCAATGCACCCACGGTGCGGGCCACCGTGCGACCAGCGAATCCACACTTTGATGCGCTTCTCATCGGTGACATCGAAGCTCCGCTCGCCACTGAGGGCACGCGACCGTTTTCGCTCGTGCACACCGAACCGCCGATCCTGCCGGCCTTGGAGGCCGCGGCGCCCGCCATCGATGTTCCGGTCGCCGAGGCTCCGGCCGGCGACGCGCCGACCCTGAATGCACCCGACATGGACGGGCGCACACTCGACACCGATTCGGATGACGACGACATCGATGAGACGGATCGTGCGATGGGCGAACTCGTCGGGCCATTCCCGGTGACCTCGGAGGGCGTGGTGGTGCTGCCGACCACGCCGCCCGAAGCAGTCGAGGAGCATGGCGCAGTCGAGGAGCAGGGTGCGGTCGAGGACCAGGGTGTCGCGCGCCTGCCGGTGACCACGCGCGTGTTCAGCATCGAGTTGAGCGGCGAGGAAGCGACGCCTGAGGAGCACAGAACCGGTCGCGCAGCCCGCATGTTCTGGCTCTGGTTCGCCACCAACTCCTCGGTCGTCAGCGTGGCCTTCGGCGCCGCGCTGTTCGGCCTGGGCATGAGCCTGCGCCAGGCCATTCTCGCCGCGTTCATCGGTGTCGCGATCTCGTTCCTGCCGCTCGGCCTCGGCACCCTCGCGGGCAAGTGGAGCGGGCAGCCGACAATTGTGGTCTCGCGCGCGACCTTCGGACTGGTTGGCAACATCGTTCCCGCCATCCTCGCCTTCGTCACGAGGTTGTTCTGGGGCGCGGTGCTGCTCTGGCTGGTCGCCGCGTCAACGGCACACATCCTCGTGGGTGCTTCGCTCGGTGGTGCGCTCGGCGAGCAACTGCTCACGCTCATCGCGGCGGCTCTCGGTCTCGTGATCGCCTTCCTCATCGCCTTCTTCGGCTATCCGCTGTTGGCGAGGGTGCAGCTCGTGCTCACCATCGTCTCGGCCGTGCTCATCGTGGGGCTCCTCGTGGTGACCTGGCACGCGGTCGACATCCGCACCGCCCTTACCGTCGGCGACGGGCCGTGGATCCTTGTCGTGACCGGCGTCGTGCTCGTCTTCAGCTTCGTCGGCCTGGTCTGGGCCAACAGCAGCGGCGACGTCGCGCGGTACCAGCGCGCCTCGGGGTCCGGGGCGGCGGCCTCGCTGTGGGCGTCGTTCGGCGCCACCCTGCCCGCATTCCTGCTGATCGCGTACGGCGCGCTGCTGGCCGCGTCCAATCCCGACATTTCCGGTGACCTCCTGAAGGCGCCGCTCGACGCGATCGCACTCATGATCCCGGCTTGGTACCCGATTCCGCTGCTCGCGGCGACGGTGCTGAGCCTGCTGTCGGGAGTCGCCCTCAGCCTGTACTCGGGCGCATTCGCGCTTCAGGCCATCGGGATGCGGTTGAAGCGGCAGTGGAGCGTGGTCGTCGTCGGCATCGTGCTCTTCGCCCTCACGATCCTCATCGTGCTCTCGGGAAGTGGCATCTCCGGGGTCTTCCGAGACTTCGCGACGAGTCTCGCCGTTCCGGTCGCGGCCTGGGCGGGCATTTTCGCCGCCGAGGTCATGATCAGGCGCAGGCGCTTCCACGAGCAGTCGCTGCTGACGCCCGGCGGGGTCTACCCGGCGGTCAACTGGGTGAATCTCGTCATGCTGTTTGTGGCATCCGCTATCGGCTTCGCCTTCACCTCGGCTACCGTCGGCTGGCTCTCCTGGCAGGGCTACGGCTTCACCCTGCTCGGTGTGCCGGCAGACGGTGTGGTGGCCGCGAGCGACCTCGGGGTGCTCCTCGCCCTCGCGATCGGCCTCGCGACACCGCTCGCCGTCGGCATCCCCGCCGTGCGCCGCCAGGAGCGAACCGACCTCTAGCGTCGTCCGATCGAGAGACCGGATGGGCGCCCCAACCCGCGCACCGCGGGAAAGTAGAATGTGCAGATGCCTCACACCCTTGCCGACGTGCGCGCCGTCGTGGATCGCCTGTGGCCGCTCTCGGGCGCTGAGGCATGGGACGCTCCTGGCCTGCTCTCGGGCGACCCCGCCGCCGGTGTATCGAGCATCCTGCTCACCGTCGATGCCGTCACGGAGGTCGTGGACGAGGCGCTTGAGCTCGGCGCGCAGCTCCTGATCGCACACCATCCCCTGCTCCTGCGCGGCGTGACCTCGATCGCCGAGGACCGCTACAAGGGCGCGGTGCTCGCCTCCCTCATTCGCGGAGGGTGCGCGCTGATTGCGGCGCACACGAACGCGGATGTCGTGGAGACCGGCACGTCCGCCGTCCTGGCGAACCGGCTGGGACTGCTGGACATCGCCCCGATCACGACGGGCGAGAGCCCGAGCCGGGGGATCGGTCGCACCGGGCGACTGACCGCACCGGTGACGCTGGGACGCCTGGCACGTATGCTCGCAGACCTGCTGCCGCCCACGGCATCCGGTGTCCGCGTCAGCGGAGACTTCGACCGTGAGGTGCAGTCTGTGGCGCTCTGTGGCGGCGCGGGCGATTCGCTGCTGTCGGAGCCCGCCGTGCTCGCGGCGGACGTCTACATCACCTCTGACCTGCGGCATCACCCCGCCTCCGAGGCTCGCGAGAACGCGAAACTCGTCGGCGGCCCGGCGCTCATCGACGTCTCTCACTGGGCGAGCGAATGGCTGTGGCTCGACACCGCGGCTGCGGAACTCCGAGACGCGCTGCCGGGGGTGTCGGTCACGGTGAGTGAGACGCGTACCGACCCCTGGGACTTCAGCATCGTGCAGTGACCATCCGCGCAGACATCCATCGATTCGCTAACGACCAAGTGAGGGCGACATGCCATTGAAAGCCAGCCCGGACGACCAGGCGCAGCTCCTGCAGGTGCAGTCGATCGACACCCTGCTGCAGCAGCTCGACCACAGGGCGAAGACGCTGCCGGAACTGGCGACACTCGTCACGCTGACGAGCGAGGCCTCAGCACTTCGCCATGAGCTGCTGAGTGCGAACGGCGCACTCGAAGATGCCCAGCTCGAACTGTCGAGAATCGAAGCGGACGTGACGGTCGTGGAGAACCGCATCGCCCGCGACACCGAGCGGATGCAGTCGACCTCGTCGGTCAAGGATGTCGCGGGATTCGAGGCGGAGCTGGCCGGCCTCCGCAGACGCCAGCTCGAACTCGAGGAGCTCGAGCTCGGCGTGATGGAGCGCGTAGAGGCGCTGGAGGCTGCAGCCGCCCAGGCGCGTGCCGGATTCGACGAGGCACAGGCGAAGATCGCCAGCGTCGAGGCAGAGCGTGACGCCGCGCTGGGCTCGCTCGCGGGCGAGCGCACCCACGCGGCCGCCAATCGCTCGACTATCGCGAGCAAGCTGCCGGCGGATCTCCTGGCGCTGTACGAGCGGCAGCGCGAGCGCTACGGCTTCGGGGCGTCCCTACTTCGCGGCGGCGTCTCGAGCGCGAGCGGCGTGCGCCTCAACGAGAACGACATGGCCGTGATTCGCTCGGCAGCACCGGATGACGTGCTGATGTGCCCGGACAGCAACGCAATCCTCGTGCGCACCAACGAATCCGGCATCTGAGCGGCCCGATACACTTATCGGGAATGGGTCGGCAAGACGGTCGCGTCACGCAGCAGTGCGTGCCGAGGAACGTCCGGGCTCCGCAGAGCAGGGCGGTGGGTAACACCCACCCGGAGCAATCCGCGAGAAAGTGCAACAGAAAGCAGACCGCCATCGTGCGTCCTCCGCAAGGAGGCACACGGGGGTAAGGGTGAAACGGTGGTGTAAGAGACCACCAGCGGCCCGAGCGATCGGGTCGGCTGGGTAAACCTCGTCCGGAGCAAGGTCAACAGGAAGCAAACGGGCTGCTCGTCCAGTTTCCGGGTAGACCGCTAGAGGTGTGCGGCAACGTACATCGTAGATAGATGACCGTCCAGCACCGCAAGGTGGGGACAGAACCCGGCGTAGCAGCCGGCCCATTCGCTCCGCCGCTAGCCCTCCGCCGCCAGTGTTGCGGCGCCCATGATCCCGGCGTTGTTGCGGAGCTTCGCGGGCACGATCTCCGTCTTGAGGTCGAGCAGGGGCAGGAAGTCCTTGTACTCCTTGGACACGCCGCCGCCCACGACGAACAGCTCCGGCGAGAAGTAGTCCTCGAGCTTCGAGTAGTACCGCTGCAGTCGCTCGGCCCAGGCCTCCCAGTCGAGGTCGTCGCGTTCCTTCGCTGCAAAGGACGCCATCGTCTCGTAGTCGACACCGTCGATCTCGAGGTGTCCGATCTCCGCGTTCGGAATCAGCACGCCGTTGTAGATCAGCGCGGTGCCGATTCCCGTGCCGAGCGTCGTCACAATCGTGAGACCCTTGCTGTCTTTCGCCGCGCCGAAGCGGTTCTCGGCGAAGCCCGCGGCATCCGCATCGTTGACGAAGTGGATGTCGCGTTCGAGGCGCTCCTCGAAGAGTTTCTCGGCCTTGAGGCCGATCCACTTATCAGACACGTTCGCGGCCGAGAGGGTCTTGCCCTTGATCACGACGGCGGGAAAGCAGACCCCGATCGGCTCCTTCTTGCCGAGCCGGCCGAGCTGATCGACGAGTGTGTAGACGGTCTCGACGATCGCGTCGGGCTCGCCACCCTCTGGCGTGGGAATCTTGATTCGATCGCTGAGCAGTTCGCCCGTGGAGACGTCGACCACCGCGCCCTTGATGCCGGTGCCTCCGATGTCGATACCGAGTGCCTTGTGCTTGCTCATGCCATCCATTCTGGTCTCGGGCAACGCCCGATGGGTGTTCAGGGAAGAGTGAGGACCTCGGCGCCGCGGTCGGTCACCACGAGCGTGTGCTCGAACTGGGCGGTGAGGCTGCGGTCCCGAGTGACGACCGTCCAACCGTCCTCCCACATCTCCCAGTCCTGACTGCCCAGAGTCAGCATCGGCTCGATCGTGAAGACCATGCCTGCGACGATCTCGGTGTCGAAAGCGGGGGAGTCGTAGTGGGGAATGATGAGGCCGGAGTGGAACGCCTCACCGACGCCGTGTCCGGTGAAGTCGCGCACGACGCCGTAGTCGAAGCGGCGGGCATACGATTCGATGGCCCGGCCGATGACGTTCACGCGTCTGCCCGGTGCGACGGCCTTGATCCCGCGGTTCATCGCCTCGCGCGTGCGCTCCACGAGTGCGACCGCCTCCTCGCTCGCCGCTCCCGCGATGAAAGTGCGATTGCTGTCCCCGTGCACGCCGTTCTTGAAGGCGGTGATATCGATGTTGACGATGTCGCCTTCTTCGATCACCGTGTCGTCGGGGATACCGTGGCAGATGACCTCGTTGACGGAGCTGCACAGCGACTTGGGAAAGCCGCGGTAGCCGAGCGTCGAGGGGTAGGCATCGTGGGCGACGATGAAGTCGTGGCCGATCGCATCCAGTTCGTCGGTCGTCACTCCGGGCCGGATGCTGGCGCCGACGAGTTCGATGGCCTGCGCGGCGATGCTGCCGGACTCCCTGATGCGCTCCACCGCCTCGGCGTCGTAGACGTCCGATCCCGTGAATGGCGCGGGCTCGGCGTGCCCCACGTACTCGGGCCTTGTGATGTGCTTTGGCACGGCGCGCGGCGGGGAGATCCTGCCCGGGGTGAGGTGTCCTGCTGAATCCCGGGGCATAGGATCGATACTAGTTCGAGGAGGCACGTCCCATGACTGAGTGGTACTACAACATCCGCACCGGCACCGTCGAAGAGGGCAAGCAGTCCCTTCCGGCGGACCTCGACGGGCCGTTCAAGACACGCGAAGAGGCTGAGCGGGCGCCCGAGATCATTGCGGCGCGTTCCAAGGCGTGGGCCGAGGAAGACGCGAGGAACGACTAGTCCCTCGGCCGTAGATCGGCACCGGTCGGAGCTAGATCAGCCCCTGAGCGATCATGGCGTCCGCGACTCGGATGAAGCCGGCCGCGTTCGCGCCGACAACGTAGTCTCCCGGGTGCCCGTAGGTCTCCGCGGCTTCGTAGGCGGAGCGGTGAACGTTGCGCATGATGGCGCGCAGTTTCTCTTCGCTCGCGTCGAAGTCCCAACGCTGGCGAGCGGCGTTCTGGCTCATCTCGAGCGCCGAGGTCGCGACGCCGCCCGCGTTGGCGGCCTTGCCAGGTCCGAAGAGCACGCCGGCCTCATGGAAGACCTCGACCGCCGTGGGAGTACAGGGCATGTTGGCGCCTTCGGCCACGGCCACGGCGCCGTTCTTCACGAGCGTGCGCGCGTGATCCACGTCGAGCTCGTTCTGGGTCGCTGAGGGCAGCACGATTTCTCCGGGCACGTCCCACACGCTTCCCGAGTTGATGAAGCGAGCGCCGGGTCTGCGCGCCGCGTACTCCGAGATGCGCAGGCGCTCGACCTCCTTGACCTGCTTGAGCAGCTCCACGTCGATGCCGGCCTCGTCGACGATGTAGCCGGAGGAGTCGGAGGCGGTGATCGCCTTGCCGCCGAGCTGCTGCACCTTCTCGATCGCGTAGATCGCGACGTTGCCGGATCCCGACACGATCGCCGTCTTGCCCTCGACGCCTTCGCCCTTGGTCGCGAGCATCTCCTCGGTGAAGAACACCGCGCCGTAACCCGTTGCCTCGGTGCGAACCTCCGCACCACCCCACTGCACGCCCTTACCGGTGAACATTCCCGATTCGTGGCGGTTGGTGAGGCGGCGGTACTGACCGAACAGGAAGCCGATCTCGCGTCCGCCAACGCCAATGTCACCGGCGGGCACATCGGTGTGCTCGCCGAGGTGACGGTAGAGCTCGCTCATGAAGCTCTGGCAGAAACGCATGATCTCGCTGCCCGACTTGCCGTGGGGATCGAAGTCGGATCCACCCTTTGCACCGCCGATGCCCTGGCCAGTGAGCGCGTTCTTCAGGATCTGTTCGAAGCCGAGGAACTTGATGATGCCGAGGTTCACGCTCGGGTGGAAGCGGAGGCCGCCCTTGTACGGGCCGAGCGCGGAATTGAACTGCACCCTGAAGCCGCGGTTGACGCGCACGGTGCCGGCGTCATCCACCCAGGGAACCCTGAACATGATCTGGCGCTCTGGCTCCACGAGGCGCTCGAGAACGCCGCTCTCCGTGTATTCGGGATGGCGCGCTACAACCGGTGCGATCGATTCGAGCACTTCGAGCAGCGCCTGGTGAAACTCCGCCTCACCGGCGTTGCGGGCCAGCGCACGTTCGTAGACAGCACGGATTTCGGACGGAAGCGCAGGATGCATGGAGAACTTTCATACTCGGGAGCGAGGAGGCACCGGCTCCCCGTGGGGAGGGCGCAGTTCAAGAGACTACTCGTACTCGTGTTCTGGTGCGGGATAGTTACCGGCCTCGACGTCCGCGCGGAAGGCCTTGGTCGCATCCGTCAGAACGGCGCTGAGATTCGCGTACTGCTTGACGAACTTCGGGATACGTCCCGTCGTGAAGCCCGCCCAGTCGGTCCAGACGAGCAGCTGGCCGTCCACGTGGGGACCGGCTCCCACCCCGATCGTGGGGATCGCCAGTTCGGCGGTGACGCGAGCGGCGACGTCCGACGGCACCATCTCGAGCACCACGGCGAATGCGCCGGCGTCCTCAACGGCGTGCGCGTCGGCGAGGAGCTGTTCTGCCCCCTCGCCGCGGCCCTGGATGATGTGTCCGCCCAGTCCGTGCTCGCTCTGCGGGGTGAACCCGATGTGTCCCATCACCGGAATGCCGGCGGAGACGACCCTGCGGATCTGCTCGGCGCTGCGCACCCCGCCCTCGAGCTTCACCGCGTGCGCGTGGGTCTCCTTCATGAAGCGGAATGCCGTGTGGAGCGCCTCTTCTGGGCTGGACTCGTAGGAACCGAACGGCATGTCTGCGACGACGAGCGCCCGAGTGGCAGCGCCTGCGACGGCCCGCGCGAGGGGGATCAGTTCGTCGACGGTGACCGGCAGCGTGGTGTCGAAGCCGAGCACGTTGTTGCCCGCCGAGTCACCCACCAGCAGGAAGTCGATGCCGGCCTGGTCGAAGATCGCCGCGCTGAGCTGGTCGTAGCTCGTGAGGCCGGTGATCTTGATGCCGCTCTCTTTGGCCGAGCGGAAATGCCTCGTGCGAACCCGTTTGAGATTTGCCTGTGCTGCCGCTGCGGCGGGATCAGTCATGGGTCGAGTCTAGCTACGGCAGGGTTGTCGGCCGGTAGGTGATCGGCAGCCTGCGATCACGCCCGAAGGCGATGCCGCTGATCTTCGGCCCGATCGCGCCCTGCCTGCGCTTCCACTCCGAGCGGTCGACGAGGCGGATGACGAAGTCGACGGTCTCGGCATCGAAGCCCAGCGCCACGACGTCGGCGGGTCCGAGCGCCTTGGTGATGTAGGCATCCAGGATGCCGTCGAGCACCTCGTAGGGCGGCAACGAATCCTGATCGGTCTGGTCGGGCCGCAGTTCTGCGCTCGGCGGCTTCGAGATGGAGTTCTCGGGGATCGGGGGTGTCTCGCCGCGGCTGGTCGCGAATTCGTTGCGCCATCGTGCGAGCTGCCACACCAGGGTCTTCGGAACGTCCTTGATCGGGGCAAAACCGCCGGCGGAGTCGCCGTAGATGGTGGAGTACCCGACCGAGATCTCGGTCTTGTTGCCCGTGGTGAGCACGAGGTGTCCGTGCTGGTTCGAGAGGCCCATGAGGATCACGGCCCGCACCCGCGCCTGCAGGTTCTCGGCGGCGAGCCCGTCGAGGTGCAACTGGTTCTCGAACGGCAGCACGAGGTCGGCGATCGGCTCGACGCTGTAGTTCACGCCCGTGCGCTCCGCGAGCTCATCCGCGTCCGAGCGGGAGTGACCCGAGGAGTAGCGACTCGGCAGCGAGACGCAGTAGACGGATGCCGCACCCAGCGCGTCGACGGCCAGCGCGGCGCACACGGCCGAATCGATGCCGCCGGAGAGCCCGAACACGACCGAGCGAAAGCCGTTCTTGCGCACGTAGTCGCGCAGGCCGAGGACGAGCACGTTCCACAGTTGTTCGAGCGGGTCCGGCAGCGTGGCGATGTCGACGGGGACGGGCTGCCGTGCGGGGTTCGAGGAAGGAAGCTCGAGGCGTCGCACGTGCTCGGGCAGTTCGCCCTCGCCTGCGGGCTCCGGGTCGAGGTCGACCACGAGGAGGTGCTCCTCGAACTGCGGGGCACGAGCGAGGATCGTGCCCTTGCCGTCGACGACGACGCTGTCGCCATCGAAGACGAGGTCGTCCTGCCCGCCCACGATGTTCACGTAGGCGACGATGGTGTCGGTCTCCACGGCGCGCCGGGTGACAAGGGGGAGCCGCACCTCGTTCTTGTCGCGTTCGAACGGCGATGCGTTGATCACGACGAGAAGCCCGGCGTCGGCCTCGAGCACCCGCGCGATCGGGCCCCCGTCGCGCCACAGGTCTTCGCAGATGATCACGGCGACATCCACGCCCTTGATCCTGAGGACGAGGAGGTCGTCGCCCGGGATGAAGTTGCGGTACTCGTCGAACACCGAGTAGTTGGGAAGGTGGTGCTTCGTGTAGCTCGCCTTGACGTGACCGTGATGCAGCACGCTCGCGCGGTTCTCGGCTATCGCCGTCGGTGCATGGCTCGTGCCGATCAGCCGGGGTGTGAACGGGCCGTCGGGGTGACCGACGATCACGGGAAGGTCGCCGAGTCCGGCATCCTGCAGCTCCTTCGCCAGGCGCTGCACCGCCGTGGAGCACGCGGCGAGAAACTCGGGCCTGGCAGCGAGGTCTTCGATCGGGTACCCGCTGAGCGCCATCTCGCCACAGGCGAGCAGGTCGGCACCCGCGTCGCGCGCGCGGCGAGCCGCGGCGATGAGCTGTTGGGAGTTGCCGGAAAGGTCTCCGACGACGGGGTTTGTCTGCGCGAGCGCCAAGCGAAGTCGGGGCATAGCCACTAGCCTAATAGCGGGCTTTGGGCCCGCATTGACCGCGCCCGCGACACGTGAAATTGAGGAGCCAATGGACAAGCAGCGTGACTTCGTTCTTCGCACTATCGAAGAGCGCGGGATCAAGTTCATCAGGCTCTGGTTCACGGATGTCATCGGCACCCTGAAGTCCGTTGCCATCGCCCCGGCGGAGGTCGAGGGAGCGTTCTCTGAGGGCCTCGGTTTCGACGGATCGGCGATCGAAGGGCTCACGCGCTCCTATGAGGCGGACGTTCTGGCCCACCCGGACCCGACGACGTTCCAGATCCTCCCGTGGCGCAACGAGGTCGACCCGACGGCGCGAATGTTCTGCGACATCACGACCCCGGATGGCCAGCCCGCGGTGGCCGATCCGCGCAACGTGCTCAAACGCACGCTGGCCAAGGCGGCGGAGCGAGGCTTCACCTTCTACACGCACCCCGAGGTGGAGTTCTACCTGCTGAAGAGCTCGAAATACGGGCCGAAGGGCCCGAAGCCCGTCGATTCGGCCGGATACTTCGACAACGTTCCCGGCGGCACCGCCCACGACTTCAGGCGCCGCTCGGTGCGCATGCTCGAGGACCTCGGCATCTCGGTCGAGTTCAGCCACCACGAGGGTGGACCCGGGCAGAACGAGATCGATCTTCGCTACGCGGACGCTCTCACGACCGCGGACAACATCATGACCTTCCGCACCGTGGTCAAGGAGGTGGCGATCGAGCAGGGCGTGTACGCGACGTTCATGCCGAAGCCACTGTCCGCGCATCCGGGTTCCGGCATGCACACCCACATGTCGCTGTTCGAGGGTGACTCGAACGCCTTCTTCGAGGCGGGAGCGCAGTACCAGGTCTCGAAGATCGGCAGGCAGTTCATCGCCGGCCTCCTCAAGCACGCTCCCGAGATCACGGCTGTGACGAACCAGTTCGTGAACTCGTACAAGCGGCTGTGGGGCGGCGACGAGGCTCCGAGCTTCATCACCTGGGGGCACAACAATCGTTCGGCGCTCATCCGGGTGCCGCTCTACAAGCCGAACAAGGGCCAGAGCGCGCGCGTCGAATATCGCGCGATAGATTCTGCGGCGAACCCGTACCTCGCGTTCTCGCTCATGCTCGCCGCGGGTCTCAAGGGCATCGAGGAGGGATATGAACTCCCGCCCGAGGCGGAGGACAACGTCTGGGGACTCAGCGACGCGGAGCGCCGTGCGCTCGGGTACAGCTCGCTCCCGTCGAGCCTCGACCACGCCGTGTCGCTCATGGAGGGCTCCGAGCTCGTGGCCTCGACTCTCGGCGAACAGGTCTTCAACTACGTGCTGCTGAACAAGCGGCAGGAGTGGAAGGAATACCGGGCGCAGGTCACTCCCTACGAGCTCAAGAGCAACCTGGAGATGCTCTGATCGCGGACTGAGGAGATTCATGTCGCGGCATCACAGCACTCTCACGGAGCTCGCGCGGATCGGATTCGCCCAACTGAGCGCCGCCGCCGAACTGCTCTCTGAGCTGGACGAGCATCTGACCGCCGACGATCTGCTGCCCTTCTTCGCCGAGAGTGCGGACCCCGACCAGGCGCTACGACTGCTCGTGGCACTGCTGCGCGACTCCCCGAAGCCGGTCGTCTCGCTGTTCGTCGCCGAGGGCGGGGGACAAAGGCTCATTCGCTTGCTGGGGGCGTCATCGGGGTTCGGTGAATTCTTTCATCGGCATCCGGATGAACTCGACTCTCTGCGCACGGGACTGAGCGCGCCGCTCAGCAGGGACGAGTACCGCGCCAAGCTGCTCGCGGCGGTTTCCGGGACCGAGGACGCATCAGAGGATGCCGCCTGGATAGCGCTCAGGGTGTGTTACCGCCACCACCTGGCACGCCTCACCTCGTTTGATCTCGAGCAGGATGATCCGCTGGCCGCAATCGATACGGTCACAACCGCGCTGGCCGATCTCGCGGCCGCTGCGCTCGACGCTGCGCTCGTCGTGGCTCGCTCGGTAGTGCCCTATTCGGAGGCGGAGGTCGCCGCGACGAGGCTCGCGATCATCGGCATGGGAAAGGCAGGCGCCAGCGAGCTCAACTACGTGAGCGACGTCGACGTCATCTTCGTCGCCGAGGCGGCGGCGACTCCGGACGGGGTGGAGTCGCTCGACACGGCACGGACGGTGGAGATCGCCACGAGGCTGGCGATGATGACGATGCGCGTCATCCACGACTTCGCACGAGAACCGGCGCTCTGGGAGGTCGACGCGAATCTCCGCCCCGAGGGCAAGGACGGAGCGCTCGTGCGCACCCTGGAGTCGCACCTGGCCTATTACGACCGCTGGGCGAAGAGCTGGGAGTTCCAGGCTCTGCTCAAAGCCAGACCGATGGCCGGCGACCTCGAACTCGGCCGGCGGTACTGCGCAGCGGTGGCCCCGCTCGTCTGGAGCAGCGCATCCAGGGAGAACTTCGTCGAGGGCGTGCAGCGAATGCGGGAGCGCGTGACCGCGAACATCCCGCGTGAGGAACTCGACTTCCAGCTGAAGCTCGGCCCAGGCGGGCTGCGCGACGTCGAATTCACGGTGCAACTCCTGCAACTCGTGCACGGTCAGACCGACCCCGATGTGCGGCAGGCGGGAACCCTGCCGGCGCTCAGTGCGCTCGCGGACCACGGCTACATCGGCCGCGTCGAATCCGCCGAGTTTGCGCGCGACTACCGCTTCCTCCGGCTGCTCGAGCACCGGCTTCAGCTCTCCAGGCTCCAGCGCACGCACCTGATGCCCAGCGACCCGGATGCCCTGCGCGCACTCGCGCGCTCGACCGGCCTCACGTCGAGCGCCAAGGAACTCACCGAGAGCTGGGCGCGCGTGAAGCTCGCGGTGCGCAGCCTGCACGAGCGGCTGTTCTACCGACCGTTGCTGTCGGCGGTGGCTGCGCTGCCCGAGGAGGGATTCGCGCTCACGAACGAACAGGCCGCGGCGCGCCTCTCGGCGATCGGCTTTCGCGATGCTTCTGGCGCGCTGCGGCACATTGCGGCCCTCAGTTCGGGTGTCTCCCGACGCGCCGAGATCCAGCGCCACCTCTTGCCCGTCATGCTCGAGTGGTTCGCCGACGGCGCCGACCCCGACTACGGACTGCTGGCCTTTCGCCGCCTGAGCGACGAACTGGGGGAGTCGTACTGGTTCCTGCGCATGCTCCGCGATTCCTCGGGCGCGGCAAAGCGGCTCACGAACGTGCTCGCGGGCTCGAGGTTCGTCGGCTCGCTGCTGGAGGTCATCCCGGAGTCGGCGGCCTGGTTCGAGAACGAAGAGGAACTGCAGCCGCGCAGCTTCGAGGCGCTGCGGGATGAGGCTCTCGCCACTGTGGGTAGGCACGGCACTGCGGATGCCGCCGCCCCGGCTCTGCGCACGGCCCGCCGCCGCGAGGTGCTGCGGCTCGCGATCGCGTCGGTACTCGGACTCATCGACGTGCAGACGCTGGGTCGCGCCCTCTCCGACGTGACCACGGCGCTTCTCACCGGCACTCTCGCCGCCGTGCACCACGTCGATGACGGACTCGAGTTCGCCATCATCGCGATGGGTCGGTACGGCGGACAGGAACTGGGCTTCGGCTCGGACGCCGACGTCGTCTACGTCTATCGCGCGACCTCGCTGAGCGGCGAGGAGGCCCAGTCGCGGGCCGAGGCGATCGTCTCGGACATCCTTCGGCTGACCGAGGACCTCCGCCTGCCGCTCGACCTCGACATCAATCTCAGACCGGAGGGGAAGAACGGCGCCGTTGTGCGCTCGCTCGATTCCTATCGCGCCTACTACCAGCGCTGGTCACTCACCTGGGAGGCGCAGGCGCTGCTGAGAGCGCGGGGAGTCGTGGGGGAGGAGCCACTCATCCGGGACTTCGAGGCCCTCGCCGACGAGGTGAGATTCCCCGCGGAAATCCCGGAGAAGGACGTGCGCGAGGTCAAGCGCATCAAGGCGAGGGTGGAGTCCGAGCGCCTGCCGCAGGGTGCGGATCCCGCGAGACACCTCAAGCTCGGGCGGGGTTCGCTGAGCGACGTCGAGTGGTTCGTGCAGCTCACCGAGCTCCAACACGGTCACGCCGTTCCGGCCCTGCGCACGACGTCGACGCTGGCAGCGCTCGAGGTCGCCGTTGCCGAGGGCTTCATTCCGGATGCCGAGGAGCGCCGCCTGCGCGACGCCTGGATCTTCGCCTCGAGGGCTCGCTCCGCGGTCACCCTCTGGACGGCGAAGACCCTGGATGTGCTGCCGACCGACCGCCAGCAGCTCGACGGCATAGCGAGGATCATGGGATACCCGCCGGGGTCGGCCACCGAACTCGACGACGACTACCTCAGGGTGACGCGCCTCGCCAGAGCGGTCTTCGAGAAGCGCTTCTACGGTTCGGTCTGAGCCGCGAACGCACGAAGGCCGCGCCCGAAGATCGGACGCGGCCTTCGCTCGGGTGAATCAGACGCTGAAGTAGAGCTCGTACTCGAAGGGGTGCGGGCGCTGCGCGGCCGGGATGATCTCCTTCTCGCGCTTGTATGCGATCCAGGTCTGGATCAGGTCGGGCGTGAAGACGTTGCCCGCGGTGAGGAACTCGTGGTCCTCCTCGAGGGCCCTCAGTGCCTCGTCGAGCGACGCGGGAACCTGGGGGATGTTCTTCGCTTCCTCCGGCGGCAGCTCGTACAGGTCCTTGTCGACGGGCTCGTGCGGCTCGATGCGGTTCTTGATGCCGTCGATGCCGGCCATCAGCTGCGCGGCGAAGGCGAGATACGGGTTGCCCGAGGCATCCGGTGCCCTGAACTCGATGCGCTTGGCCTTCGGGTTGGTGCCCGTGATCGGGATGCGGATGCTCGCGGAGCGGTTACCAGCCGAGTAGACGAGGTTGACCGGCGCCTCGAACCCGGGGATGAGCCGGCGATACGAGTTGAGGGTCGGGTTCGTGAACGCGAGCACCGCCGGAGCGTGCTTGAGCAGTCCACCGATGTACCAGCGCGCGATGTCGCTGAGTCCGCCGTAGCCGGACTCGTCGTAGAACAGCGGCTTACCGTCGCTCCACAGCGACTGGTGGGTGTGCATGCCCGATCCGTTGTCCCCGAACAACGGCTTCGGCATGAACGTCGCCGTCTTGCCCCACTCGGTGGCCGTGTTCTTGATGATGTACTTGAACTTCAGCAGGTCATCCGCGGCGTGCACCATGGTGTCGAAGCGATAGTTGATCTCGGCCTGGCCGCCGGTTCCGACCTCGTGGTGTGCGCGCTCGAGGATGAGGCCGGCGTCGATGAGCTTGAGGCTCATGTCGTCGCGCAGGTCGGCCTGCTTGTCGACGGGGCTCACGGGAAAGTAGCCACCCTTGAACGGCGTCTTGTTGCCGAGGTTGCCGCCCTCTTCCTTGCGCCCGGAGTTCCAGGCACCCTCGTCGGAGTCGACGGCGTAGAAGCTCTCGTTCTGGCGCACGTCGTAGCGAACGTCATCGAAGATGTAGAACTCGGCCTCTGGCGCGAAGAATGCGGTGTCGGCGATGCCGGTCGACGCGAGGTACTTCTCGGCCTTCCTGGCGACCTGGCGCGGGTCGCGGGCGTAGATCTCGCCGTTACGCGGGTTGTAGATGTCGAAGATCATGATCAGCGTGCGCTCGACGCGGAAGGGGTCGACGTAGGCGGTGGAGACATCCGGAATCAGCTGCATGTCGGACTCGTGGATCGAGGCGAAGCCGCGGATGGATGAGCCGTCGAACAACTGGCCGACGGAGAAGAACTCCTCGTCGACGGTCGAGGCGGGGATGTTGAAGTGCTGCTGCACACCGGGAAGGTCGGTGAAGCGGATGTCGAGGAACTTGACATCCGTGTCCTTGATGAACTTGAGCACCTCTGATGAATCGCTGAACATGGAATGAACTCCAAGGGGTTTGCTACGGGGACGACTGCAGAATGCAACCACCGCGATGCTAGGCTCGCGGGATTTCGCGACGGTGTCGCTATTGTTTCGAGGATGTTACGCGTGGCGAGGTCGCGGTACCACGACGGATGACCGGGCCGGCTCCGCGCGCAGCACACGCCTCATAGGATTGTCGCATGGCAGCCCCGCAACCCGGTCGACGACAGTGAGCGATGACTGGCCGGGGCGTCGCCTTGGACTGCCGCCCTCGGGACCGCGCTCCGTCGCCCGTCTTGGCCGCAGAATCGGCGCACTCATCGTGGATTGGCTGCCCGCGTACCTGGTCTCGTACGCCTTCTTCGATGGCAACGTCTGGGTGACCCTGGCGCTGTTCGCGGCGCTTCAGGTGATCTTCATCGCGCTGGCAAGCGGCAGCATCGGGCACCTGGTGTTCGGGATGCGCGTCGTGCCGGTCTCGGGCGGCTGGGTCGGCGTGCTGCGTCCCGTCATGAGGACGTTGCTTCTCTGCATCGTCATTCCGGCCGTGATCTGGGATCACGACCAGCGCGGAATGCACGACCGGCTCAGCGGAACAGTTCTCGTGCGCCGCTGAGTCGCTCAGGCGCGGCGCTGGGCGCGAGCCTTGGTGGGGTCGATTCCCTTGGGGATGGGCAGCTTGCTGCTCGTGAGCGAGTTGAGCCGGTTGCTCACGGTGTAGATTTCGGCTTTCGAGAGCGTGCGCTTCGCGCGCGCCATGCGGGCGGCGAGCTTGTGCAGCGGAATCGAGTCGGGATCGGGCCCCACGTGCTGCAGGGTGATGACGACGTTTGGCAGGACGCGGGCGATGCGGCGGCGCTCCTCGTCGAGCATCTTGTGGGTGCGCGACTGTGGACCCTCACCGATGAGGACGACTCCGCCGGGGCCGACGGCGCGGTAGACCGCGTCCTGGGTGCGGGGACTCACCGCGACGGGCATCTCGCTGGCCGTCCAGCCGCGCCTGAGCGAGCTCTTCAGCACCGCCCCGACAGCCCCGGGCTGGCCCGCGATCTGCGAGTATGCGGCCTTCTCGGCGCGGCGGCCGAGCACGATGAGGAACACCAGCACGCCCGCGAGCACACCCGTGACGATCCAGAGCGCGAAGCTCAGGGGGTTGGCGCCCGAAAGGATGAAACCCAGGATGAGCGCGACGGCGATCGGCCCGAGGAAGCCGAGTGCCATCCACCAGATCGCCGTCGAATCGTTGCGCCTGGTCATCTGGAAGACCTGGTACATCTGCTTCAGACGACCGGGTTCCTTCGCGGACTTCGTTGCGGGGGTTTTCTCGCGTGCCATGGTACCTAGGATACGGCCTGCGCAAACCCGAGCGACGCATCCGTGAGGTGGCGCAGCTGTTCGGGAACCTCGCGCCCCTTGCTCGCCATCGACTGCGCCCAGAGCCTGCCCGCGCGGTAGGAGGAGCGCACGAGCGGCCCGGCCAGCACACCGAGGAATCCGATCTGCTCGGCCTCCTCTTTGAACTCGACGAACTCTTCGGGCCTCACCCACCTGTCCACCGGCAGGTGCCGCGGGCTGGGTCGAAGGTATTGGGTGATCGTGATGATGTCGGCACCGGCGGAGTGGAGGTCGTGAAGCGCCTGGCTGATCTCGTGGCGTTCCTCGCCCATCCCGAGGATCAGGTTCGACTTGGTGATGAGGCCGGCGGCGCGAGCCTGGCTCAGCACGTCGAGCGAGCGCTCGTAGCGGAAGGCGGGCCGGATGCGCTTGAACAGTCGCGGCACCGTCTCGACATTGTGCGCGAAGACCTCCGGTCGCGCCGAGAACACCTCGCCGAGAAGCTCGGGGTTGCCTGAGAAATCGGTCGCGAGGATCTCGACCCCGGTGCCGGGTGATTGCTCGTGGATCTGCCGCACGGTCTCGGCGTGGAGCCAGGCGCCCTCGTCCGGGAGATCGTCCCTGGCGACCCCCGTGACCGTCGCGTAGCGCAATTGCATGGCGACCACGGACTCGGCGACTCTTCGCGGCTCATCCGTGTCGTACTGGGCCGGTTTGCCGGTATCGATCTGACAGAAGTCGCAGCGACGGGTGCACTGCGAGCCGCCGATCAGGAAGGTGGCCTCCCGGTCTTCCCAACATTCGTAGATGTTCGGGCAACCCGCCTCCTGGCAGACCGTGTGCAGGTTTTCGTCTTTGACGAGGGCCTGCAGGGAGAGATACTCGGGTCCCATGGTGGCCCGGGTCTTGATCCACTCGGGTTTGCGTTCGATCGGAGTCTCAGCATTGCGAACCTCGAGGCGCAGCATCCTGCGGCCCTCGGGCGCGCTCACGCGGGCACCGCCTGCAGTTCGTGCAGTCGTGCGCTGATGAGCGGCACGACGTCTGCTGGTGTGACCTCGCGGCCGAGCTCTTGCGAGATGGAGGTGACCCCCGCGTCGGCGATCCCGCACGCGACGATCTTGTCGTAGGCCTCGAAGGAGTTGCTGCAGTTGAGGGCGAAGCCGTGCATGGTGACGCCGCTGGCGACGCGGATGCCGATGGCCGCGATCTTGTCCGTGCCACGCACCCAGACGCCCGAGCGCCCTTCCACGCGGCCCGTCTGCAGACCGAGCTCCGCGAGCACGTCGATGAGGATCGCCTCGAGTCGGCGCACGTAGCCGACCACGTCGATTGGCTCGGCGAGCCTGAGGATCGGGTAGCCGACCAGCTGGCCCGGACCGTGCCAGGTGATCTTGCCACCCCGGTCCACGTCGATCACCGGCGTACCGTCGGTGGGTCTCTCGTGATCCTCCGTGCGTTTCCCCGCGGTGTAGACCGAGGGGTGCTCGAGGAAGATCACCGTGTCGGGGGCGACCCCGGAGACGACGGATGAATGGGTTGCGCGTTGGAGCTCGAGGGCGTCCAGATACGGCACGGAGTTGGCGCTTAGCCCCGCGACGACTGAGTCGATCACCCGCTCAGTCTAGGGACCAGCCTCTCCTCCCCTCGCAATGAGTCGTCACAGTTCGTCCACAACGGTGACCACCGCGCGAAACTGGACGGCGATTGCGCACCACAATCAGCGGGTGGACACGATGGGCGGATACCGGCTGGTGCGCAGGCTTGGAGCGGGAGCGCGTGCCGAGGTCTTTCTTGGGCACGCGATGGAACAGACCGCTCCGGTGACTCCCGTCGCCGCGATCAAGGTCTACCGGTCCTCGGTAGCAGCCGCGAGCACCGATGACGAGATCACGGTCCTGGCGCGCACGCACTCGCCCCATCTCCTGCGCCTCATCGATGTCGCGACGGCACCCGACGGCAATCCTTGTCTCGTCCTTCCCCGTCTGAACGGAAGCCTCGCACGACTGCTGGCGGAGCGCGACAGCGTCGGCGCGGGGGAGGCCGTGACAATACTGGCGCCGCTCTGCGAGGCGGTCAGCGCGCTCCATCAGGCGCGGTCCTGCCACGGCACGATTCGTCCTGGCGTAGTGCTGTTTGACGACAGAGGCGCACCCGTGCTCGCCTGCTTTGGTGGTGCCTCGGTTTTCGATGCAGGAAATGCGCGGGTCGACCGCGCGGTCACCCCGGCGGAACTCGCGGCGGAGCCGGGAGTTGGCGACGACCTCCAGCGTCTCGGTGCCCTCGCCGGTGTCGTGCTCTCGCGGGCCGTCTCTGGCGACCACCCCGACCGCATCGCACACGTGCTGGCGTGGTTGCGCGAGGTCGAGCCTGCCGATGAACCACACACCTTCGCGCAGCAATTGCGCGAGCGACTGTTCGCGTTGGCTCCCGCGGAACCGGTCGATCTCGGAGGTGTCGTTGCTCCTGCGGCGCGGGCTGTCGAGGCTCCGCCGGCGACGCGGGGTACGCGGCTGACGGTGGGCTCGGGCGCGCCGAGAACCGCGACGGATGCCCCGGCCGAGACGCACCCCAGCATGCGATCACGCGGGGTGGCAGCAATCGCGCGCCGACGGATCGCGGCACTGTCGCTGCGGGTGCCCGCGCTCGTGCGCCCGATCATCCGTGCCTGGGCCGCCGTCGCGTCGACGCGAAAGGCGTTTCGAATCGTCGCCGTCGCGGGAGTGCTCGCGGTCGTCCTCGCGATTCTGCTGGTTCCCTCGACTGCGCAATCGGATTCCCCGCCCGACCGTGCTCGTAAAGCCGTCGGCTCGGAGTCCGGCCGGACGCCATCACCGATGCCGACTAGGGCGGCAACAACAGCATCGCCCACAGCATCGCCATCATCGGCGCCTTCAGGCGTCGGCACCGACGATCCCGTCGTCGCTCTCGAGCAATTGCTGCGGGCGCGTGACCGATGCATCCGGCGACTGTCCGTAACGTGCCTGGATGCCGTCGACCAGCCGGGTTCGTCAGCGCTCGACGGCGACTCGCACCTCATCCGTTCGCTTCAGCAGGGCGCGGCCACCGCGAACTCCGAGCCGCTCGGCGGCAGCGAAGCCGCTCTCACGCAGAGACTGGGCGACTCCGCGCTACTGACGCTCAACCGACCGGGTACGGCCGCGCTCTCGATACTGCTGGTCAAGCAGCAGTCGGGATGGCGCATCCGTGACTTCCTGCCCGCGTGAAGCGGGAGATTGGTTGAAGTACAGTTCGTCTTGCGGCAGTTGTCAGACGCCGAGGTTGCCGGCGAAGTCTCCACCCTCAAGGCGGTTCTTCACGGCGACCAGGAAGCGCGCGGCATCCGCACCGTCGACGATGCGGTGATCGTAGGACAGGGCGAGGTACAGGGTCGACCGGATCGCGATCGCGTCGAGGCCGTCGTTGGAGACCACCACCGGCTTCTTCGTGACAATGCCCGTGCCGAGAATCGCCGACTGCGGCAGGAACACGATCGGAGTGTCGAAGAGAGCCCCGCGCGAGCCGGTGTTCGTCAGCGTGAACGTACCGCCGGCGAGCTCATCGGGCTTCAGCTTGTTGTCGCGAGTGCGCTCCGCGAGGTCGGCAATCTGCTTCGCGAGCCCGGCAATGTCGAGCGATCCGGCATCACGGATGACCGGTGTGAGCAGTCCGCGCTCCGTGTCCACCGCGATGCTGATGTTTTCCTGCGGCGGGTAGACGATGGAGTCACCCTCGATCATCGCGTTGATGATCGGGTATGCCTTGAGAGCCTCGGCGGCCGCGAGGGCGAAGAACGGAAGGAAGCTGAGCTTGAGGCCCGTCTTCGCCTGGAAGTCGTTCTTGACCGAGTCGCGGTAGTTGGCGACCAGAGTGACGTCGACCTCGACAACCGAGGTCAACTGCGCAGACGTCTGCATCGAGATCACCGCGCGCTCGGCGACGACCTTGCGCAGCCGGGACATCGGAACCGTCGTCCCGCGAAGTGCGGAGATCTCCAGGGGAGCGGGGGCTGCCGCCGCCGGTGCCTCGGCCGCCGGGGCCGCGGCGCTCAGCAGATCCTGCTTGCGGATGCGTCCGCCGACGCCCGTGCCCGACACCGATCCAAGGTCGATGCCCTTCTCGTTCGCAAGCTTGCGGACGAGCGGAGTCACGTAACCGGCGTTCGAGGACGACGGCGTGCCGACGGCTGAAGTCGGAGCGGGAGCTGCTTCCTGCTGAACCGGAGCTTCCTGTTGAGCGGGTGCCTCTTGCTGGGCTGGTGCCTCTTGCTGAGCGGGGGCTTCCTGCTGGGCGGGGGCTTCCTGCTGAGCGGGTGCCTCTTGCTGGGCGGGGGCTTCCTGCTGAGCGGGTGCCTCTTGCTGAGCGGGTGCTTCCTGCTGGGCTGGTGCCTCCTGCTGTGCCGGAGCTTCCTGCTGTGCCGGTGCCTCCTGCTGAGCGGGCGCTTCCTGCTCAGCAGGGGCCTCCTGCTGAGGCGCGGCCTCCGCTGCGGGAGCCTCTGCAGCGGGTGCTTCGGGCGCTTCGGCCGGAGCAGAGCCGTCGCCGATGGTCACGAGCGCGGTTCCCACCTCGACGGTCTCATCCTCGGCGACCAGGATCGCCTCGACCACTCCCGCGATCGGGGAGGGGATCTCGGTGTCGACCTTGTCCGTCGATACCTCGAGCAGGGGCTCGTCAACCTCGACGCGGTCCCCGACCTTTTTCAACCAGCGGGTGACCGTGCCCTCTGTGACACTCTCGCCGAGTGCCGGGAGGTTGACGGATTCGCTCATCAGTGGTGCTCCTTACAGCAGACTTGCGTGTGGTTCTAGCTTAGTTCGACCGGCTGGTTTAAGCGGCGTGAAGCGGCTTGCCGGCGAGTGCCAGGAACGCCTCGCCAAGGGCTTCGTTCTGGGTCGGGTGCGCGTGGATGAGCGGCGCGATGTCCTCCGGGTAGGCCTCCCAGTTCACGGCGAGCTGTGCCTCGCCGATGAGTTCGCCCACACGAGCACCGATCATGTGCACTCCGACGACCGGCCCGTCGTTCACGCGCACGACCTTGACCAGTCCGGAGGTTCCGATGATGTGGCTCTTGCCATTGCCGGCGAGGTTGTAGTCATAGCTCGTGACCTGGTCCGCGCCGTACTGCTCCTTGGCCTTCGCCTCGCTGAGACCGACGGATGCGACCTCCGGGTCGGAGTAGGTGACCTTCGGGATGTTCGAGTCCGCGATCACCTGCGGGTTGAGGCCCGCGATCTCCTCGGCGACGAAGATGCCCTGCTGGAAGCCACGGTGCGCGAGCTGCAGTCCTGGAACGATGTCGCCGACGGCGTAGACGCCGGGAACGTTGGTGGCGAGTCGCTCATTGGTGAGCACGAAGCCGCGGTCCATGGCGACGCCGACCTCTTCGAAGCCCAGACCAGCGGTGGACGGGCCGCGGCCAACCGCGACGAGAAGGAGTTCCGCCTCGAAGGTCTGCCCGTCTTCGAGGGTGACGACGACGCCCTCGTCGTTCTGGGTCACGCTCTTGAAGCGCACGCCCAGGCTGAAGTTGATGCCCCGCTTGCGGAAGGCGCGTTCGAACTGCTTGCTGATCGCCTCATCCTCGTTGGGCACGAGGTGCGGAAGGGCCTCGATGATCTGCACGTCTGCGCCCCAGGACTTCCAGACGCTCGAGAATTCGACGCCGATGACGCCACCGCCGAGCACGGCGACCTTCTTCGGCACGAAGTCGAGCTGGAGTGCCTGCTCGGACGTGATGACGCGGCCGCCGATCTCGAGACCGGGGAGCGAGCGTGAATATGAACCCGTCGCGAGGACGACGTTCTTCCCGACGTAGGTGTCGTTGCCGACCTGCACGGTGGTGGGGGAGACGAGACGGCCCTCTCCTTCGATCACCGTGATGCCGCGCGACTTGATGAGCCCCACGAGACCCTTGAACTTGCTCGAGACGATGCCCTCGCGATACGTGGTGACCGCCGAGATGTCGATGCCATCGAAGCTCGAGGTGACGCCGTACGTGGCCGACTCGCGAGTGACGTCAGCGACCTCGGCGGAATGCAGCAGCGCCTTGGTCGGGATGCACCCAACGTGAAGGCAGGTGCCACCGAGCTTGCCCTTCTCCACGAGTGCCACGGAGAAGCCCAACTGGCTCGCCCGGAGGGCGGCCGCATAGCCACCGCTTCCGGCTCCGAGAATCACAATGTCAAAGTTCTGTTCAGACACCAGGTTGCTCCCTAGGTTCTCAGGATTTGTGTGATGGCCCGTTCACTCGATCGGCGAAAGGCTGCGTGGCGAGAGGTTTTTCTTGCCACAACGACCTTACTACGCGAGGGAAATATCCTCTGCCAGACGAAGCAGTGTCCGCACCGCGACTCCGGTCGGCCCCTTGCCCGTGAAGCCGTAGCCGGCACCGCCATTGTCGGCCGTTCCTGCGATGTCGAGATGCGCCCACGGGATGCGGGTGGCGGGGTCGTCCTTCTTTGTGCCGATGAACTCCTGAAGGAACACGCCGGCCAGCAGCATGCCGCCCGCGGTGCTGCCGATCTTGGCGTTGGCGATGTCTGCGACATCCGAGTTGAGAAGGGCGCGAAGCTCACCCGGCAGCGGCATCGGCCAGAAGAGCTCACCGGAGCTCTCGGCGGCCCCCACGACCTGGCCAACGAAGTCGTGATCGCCCATGACGGCCGTGTAGCGGGTGCCGAGAGCAACTCGCGCTGCGCCCGTGAGAGTGGCGACGTCGATGATGGCGTCGGGATACTCCTCGCTCGCGGCATCGAGCCCGTCGGCCATGACCAGGCGTCCCTCGGCGTCGGTGTTCAGCACCTCCACCGTCCGGCCGCCGTGCATGTGCAACACGTCGCTCGGGCGAGTCGCCGAACCGGATGGCATGTTCTCGGCAATGCAGAGCCATGCCGTGAGGCGCACGCCCACGTTCAGTCGCGCGGCGGCGAGCAGCGACGCCATCACCGTTGCGGCGCCGGTCATGTCGTACTTCATGCCCACCATGCCCGCGGGCTGCTTAAGGGAGAGGCCGCCCGTGTCGAACGTGATGCCCTTGCCGACAAGCGCGACGTGGCGCGTCGCGCCCGCTGGGTGGTAGCTGAGCTTCACGAGACGCGGCCCGCGAGTCGAACCCTGGCCGACCCCGAGGATGCCGCCGAAGCCGCCTGCGACTAGTTCGTCGTGCCCGAACACCGTGACGTCCACCGGCGCATTGGCGGCAAGGCGCTGCACCGCCGCCGCGAAGCTCTCGGGATACAGGTCGGACGCGGGAGTGCTGACGAGGTCGCGCACCGAGTGCACGGCGCTGGCGACGATGCGAGCTCGATCGACAAGAGCCGCCGCATCCTGTGACTTTGACGACACCGTGATGTCTCTGGCCGAGCGCTTGGCCGAGTCGGCCGACTTCACCCTGTAGTCCGTGAATTCGTAGGCGCCGATGGCGGCGCCCTCGAGTATCGCGAGCACGTCCGCATCGCTCGAGGCGGGCAGCGCGAGGAGGAGCGAGTCGAGGCCCCTGAGCTGCCGAGCGGCCGTGCCTGAGGCGTACCGGAGGGTGTCCGCTGAGATCGGTGCCCGACCCAGGCCCACCACGGCAATGCTTCTCGCCGAGACCCCGGCGACGGGGGCCATTCTGCGCACCTCGTCGACCGAACCCGTCACGCCGATGGCGCCGAGACTCGCCCGAATGCCGTCGAACTCTGCGAGATCCGTCAGCAGCCTCGGACCCTGATCGGTCTGCGCCACCCCCAGCACAAGCGCATCGGTAGCGAGGGTCGTGGGCGATTCTGGGGAGAGGTGAAGCTCGGAAACGGTCATCCCGCCATGCTATCCGCGCCCCTGCGCAGCTCTGTTCGCTCTGGGCATTACGGATGCACCCCCGCGTGCCCGGTCTGCAAGTTGCGCGCCGATTAGAGTGGATTGATGCAAGATCCCGCCGCTTTGTACGAGTTCGCTGCCGATGCCGCCGATGTTCCGGAGGGCCTGAATCTCGTCGCCGGTCTCACCGGATTCGCCGACTCGGGGGCCGCCGTCACACAGTTCACCGACTACCTTCTCGAGACCCTCGATCACCGGGTCGTGGCCACGTTCGACACCGACGAACTATTCGATTACCGGGCTCGTCGGCCGCTCGTCTACTTCGACCAGGACCACCTGAGCGACTACAAGCCGGCCACGCTCGCGCTCTACCTCGCCACGGATGAGATCGGTCAGCAGTTTCTGCTCCTCACCGGCTTCGAGCCCGATTTCCAGTGGGAGCGGTTCTCCGCCGCCGTGCTTCAGCTCATCGACACCTTCAAGGTGCGCACTACCACCTGGGTGCACGCGATCCCGATGCCGGTACCGCACACGCGGCCTATCGGCGTGACGGTCAGCGGCAACCGCTCAGAGCTCATCGACTCCATGTCGATCTGGAAGCCGAACACCCAGGTGCCGGCCAACGTGCTGCACCTGATCGAATACCGCCTGTCGGCGCTCGGCCATCCGATCACGGGATTCGTTCTGCTGATACCTCACTACCTGGCAGACACCGAACATCCGGATGCTGCGGTCAAGGCACTCGAGGTCATCAGCGTCGCCACCGGTCTGATCTTCCCGACCGACAGCCTGCGCGAAGAGGGCCGGGAGTTCCTCGCCAAGATAGACGCCCAAGTGGAGACGAACCAGGAGCTCGCTCGCCTCGTCGGTGCGCTCGAGGAGCGGCATGACTCCTATATGCAGGGCAACCCGCTCCGGTCGCCGCTCACCGACGAAGACGGCGGTCTGCCGAGCGCCGACGAGATCGCCGCAGAGCTCGAGAACTTCCTTGCCATCCGCCGAAACGGAGAAGATGACACGCTGTCCTGACAGGTGCTCGTAGCGGTGGCAGGAGAAGTGAAGGCGTGAACTCGGGTCGATCGTGGCTGATGTGGGCCGTGGCCATGGTCGCGTACATCACGGCGGTGCTGCAGCGCACCTCGCTCGGCGTCGCGGGTGTGGATGCCGCCCATCGCTTCGACGTATCCGCGTCGGTGTTGTCGAGCCTCACGGTCATTCAGCTGATCGTCTACGCCGCGCTGCAAATTCCCGTCGGTGTCATCCTTGATCGGGTCGGCCCGAAGCGACTGATCGCCACGGGCGCCCTGCTCATGATGCTCGGGCAGGTCACGCTCGCCTTTGCACCGTCCATCGGCATGGCGATCGGGGGGCGGATGCTGCTCGGCGCGGGCGACGCGATGACCTTCATCTCTGTCATCCGACTGCTGGCATCGTGGTTCGGCGGCCGGATGCTGCCCCAGGTGTCGCAGTGGACGGGCAACATCGGCGCGCTCGGTCAGGTGCTCTCGGCCATCCCGTTCTCCTTCGTGCTGCGCGACTTCGGCTGGACTCCGGCGTTCCTCGGCGTGGCCGCGGTGTCTGCTTTCGCCTTCGTGTTGGTCGTCGCGCTGATGTCGAACGGTGGTGACCCGCTCGCTCGATCCGGGGCGGCCACGAGTTGGCGCGGAGCCATGCGACAACTTCGGGAGAGCCTCGGGCGACCCGGCACCCAGCTGGGGTTCTGGTCGCACTTCGTCAGCCAGTCGTCCGGCACCGTCTTCAGCCTACTCTGGGGCTTTCCGTTCATGGTGGGTGCGCTCGGCTACAGTCCCGAACTGGCCTCGACGCTGCTGGCATCTTTTGTGGTCGTCGGTGCGGTGAGCGGGCCGGTGCTCGGCATCCTCACCGCGCGCTTTCCGCTGAGGCGGTCGAATCTCGTTCTCGGCATCGTCGCCACGATGGGAGTGGTGTGGACCGTCGTGCTCCTGTGGCCCGGCATGCCGCCCCTCTGGCTCATCCTCCTGCTCATCGTGGCCATGGGTGTCGGCGGTCCTGGCTCATTGATCGGCTTCGACTTCGCCCGGAGCTTCAACCCATTGCGCAGCCTCGGTTCGGCGAACGGTGTGGTCAACGTCGGCGGGTTCCTCGCGAGCTTCGTCATGATGTACCTGATCGGCGTCGTGCTGGATGTGACGAACCAGGTGCGGATGGCGGGCGGTGGTGGGAGCGAAGTCTTCGCGCTGGATTCGTTCCGGATCGCCTTCGCCGTGCAGTACATCGTGATCGGTATAGGGGTCGTCTTCCTGGTGCGCGCGCGACGGCGAACGAGGCGGCGCCTGCACGAGGACGAGGGAATAGAAGTGGCCCCGATCTGGGTTGCACTCTCCAGAGCACGCAAGCGTCGCAATATATAGCAGTGCGACCGGCCGCTGGCAAGAGGCCGGGCGAAAGCATGCAATAATTGATCCCAAGACCCTTTCGATTCCACGGGTACCTTGCACACCTCAGGTGCGCGATGACTCAGGACTTGACATGGGTCTTAGTGCTGCCCGAAATGGCCTACTCCGGATCTCGTTCCGACGAACCGGACGGCATTCAGACCGATCGGGCAGCGAGCTCACAATCGAAAGGTGCCCAATGGCTACCCGAACTAAGGCAGCACCGGTCGAAGCATCCGCTTCGGTCGCATCGCCCACTGACGCAGCGGTCGACGAAGACCTCGCGCCCGCAGGTAAGACCAAGTCGGCCGCAAAGTCGACGGCAGCGAAGTCACCCGCCGCGAAGAAGGCTCCGGCGAAGAAGGCCGACGCCCCCGAGAAGGCCGTGACCGAGAAGGCCGCCGCCAAGAAGACGGCGACCAAGAAGCCCGCGACCAAGCGCGCCTCCAAGGTTGCTGACGACGCCGACGAGGTCGAAGACGACGCCGAAGACGTCGTGGAACCGATCGAAGACGACGCGGAAGTGGCCGGCGCCAAGGACGACGCCGACGAGTCCGCATCCGACGACGCCGACGATTCGGAAGACGGCAAGAACGCGAAGAAGGATGAGGCGCTGCCGAGTGGCGCGCTCGTTCTCTCGCTCGTCGATGACGAAGACGAGGTTCCGGTCTATTCGTCGGCGATCACCGGCGCGACGGCCGATCCGGTCAAGGACTACCTGAAGCAGATCGGTAAGGTCGCACTGCTGAACGCGGCCGAAGAGGTCGAGCTCGCGATGCGCATCGAGGCTGGGCTGTTCGCTGAGGACAAGCTCGCCACCGCGACCAATCTCTCCAAAGAGGCCGAGCGTGAACTGCGCTGGGTCGCCAAGGACGGTCAGCGCGCCAAGAGCCACCTTCTCGGCGCGAACCTGCGACTCGTCGTCTCGCTCGCGAAGCGTTACACCGGGCGCGGGATGCAGTTCCTCGACCTGATTCAGGAGGGAAACCTGGGCCTCATTCGTGCCGTCGAGAAGTTCGACTACACGAAGGGCTTCAAGTTCTCGACCTACGCCACCTGGTGGATTCGTCAGGCGATCACCCGCGCCATGGCCGACCAAGCCCGGACCATCCGCATTCCGGTCCACATGGTGGAGGTCATCAACAAGCTCGCCAGGGTGCAGCGCCAGATGCTGCAGGACCTCGGCCGTGAACCGACTCCCGAGGAGTTGAGCCGCGAGCTCGACATGACTCCCGAGAAGGTCGTGGAGGTGCAGAAGTACGGTCGCGAACCGATCTCCCTGCACACGCCCCTGGGTGAAGACGGCGACAGCGAGTTCGGTGACCTCATCGAGGACACCGAGGCCGTCGTCCCGGCCGACGCGGTGGGCTTCACGATGCTGCAGAAGCAGCTGGAGTCGCTGCTCGACTCGCTCTCCGAGCGCGAGGCGGGCGTCATCCGCATGCGCTTCGGCCTCGGTGACGGCATGCCGAAGACGCTCGACCAGATCGGCGACACCTTCGGAGTCACCCGCGAACGCATCCGCCAGATTGAGTCCAAGACGATGGCGAAGCTTCGCCACCCGTCGCGGTCCCAGTCGCTGCGCGATTACCTTGAGTAAGCCTGTCGGCTTGAAGTACCTGCTGCCGGTTGCCCTGGGCAAACTGGTGCGGGGGCTCGCGCGCCTGCGTGGTGGTGGCTCGGCCTTTCCCGGCTATGTCACCACCAGGCTCGCGCCGCGCTTTCTCGAGGAGGTCACGGGCCAGTTTCGGCACGGCATCGTCTATGTCCTCGGCTCGAACGGCAAGTCGACCACGACGCACATGCTCACCGGGGTGCTTCGCGCTCACGGGCTGAAGGTCTTCACGAACCCCTCAGGCGCCAACCTCCCGCAGGGTATTGCCTCGTCGATCCTCGGCGAGTCGAGCCTGCTGGGAAAGCTCGATGCCGACATCGGCGTTCTCGAGGTCGACGAGGCCTTCGCGCTGGAGTTCGCCGACACCGTGCCGCCCTCGACCGTGCTGGTGCTCAACACCCAGGTCGATCAGCTGTACCGCTTCTATGAGACGGAACGCGTCGCCGACATGATGCTCGATACGGCGGAGCGCGCGAAGCTGCACATCGTCACCAATCGTGAGGACCCGTACCTCAGTAAGGTCGCCGCGCGCTACGCCGACGGTGACGCCTCGCAGAATCCGGACATCACATACTTCGGCGCGACCGACGAGCTCATCGCGAAGGCGCCGCACGGCCTCTTCAACGCGGCGGATTACCGGGATGCGAACGCCGTGGAGGTGCACCATGAGGCCCTCGCCGAGCTGGTCGACACCGATCGCACCGGCGCGAAGATCGCCGTTGCCGGCGAGCTGATCGACGTCGTGCTTCCCGCGAAGGGCCTGCACTACGGCATCGATGCCGCGGCGGCGGTCGCCACGGCGGCGATCATCCTCGGCGACCAGTTCTCGCCGCCGTCTGCCGTTGCCGCCTTCGCGGCGATGAAGCCGGCGTACGGTCGAGGCGAACTCCTCGATTTCGGCGACGAAAAGGTCGAGTTCGTCATGTTCAAGAACGCCGCGAGCCTGCAGCTGAACCTCGACGCCATCCCCGAGCCACCGGAGCAGGTGCTTCTCGCCATCGACGAGGGCACCCCCGACATCTCCTGGATCTATGACATCGACTTCTCGGCCATCGATCACGTCGACGTCATCACCGGCGCCAAGGCGTGGCAGCTCGCCACGCGATTGGAACACGAGGGCATGCGCATCGGAGTGGTCGAGCCGGACCTGCGCAAGGCCATCGAGTTGATGCGGGCGTTGCCACGCCCGTCGAGCGGCATGAAGACGTGGATCGTGAACTACGAGATCATGATGCTCGCGCGCAAGCAGATCGGCTTCCTGGAACTGGAGAATCAGCGATGACGACGGTGCACCTGCTCCAGCTCTACCCGGACGAGCTCGGCGTCGCGGGGGACCGCGGCAATGTCATGGCGCTCACGGCGCGCCTCGAGCGCGCAGGCATTGAGGCCTCAGTGTCGCACCATCGTGCGGGGTTGAGCCTTCCCGACGACCCGGATCTGGTGATCGTGGGCAACGGACCCCTCTCGGCCATCCGCAACATCTACGCCGACCTGCAGTCGCACGCGGAGCAGTTGAGGTCGTGGGCATCGGCGGGCGTGCCGATCTTCGCGTACGGCGCCGGCGCGGAACTCCTCGGCGAGGGCATCACTCTCGTCGACGGTTCGGTGATCGCTGGGCTCGGCATCTTCCCGTTTCGCGCAGCGCGCACCCAGACGCGCAACGTCGGCTACGTGCTCGTCGAGTCTTCGGTGGGTCAGGTCGCAGGTTTCGAAGACAACGCCTCACAGTGGCGACTCTCGCCTGGCGCGGATGCGTTCGGAGCGCTCGTCGCCGGCAGCGGCAATGGCGACGGCAAGAGCGAGGGCGTGCGGCTCGCTGAGTCCATCGCCACGCAGGTGGGCGGCCCCGTTCTGCCGCTCAACCCGGCGCTGACCGATTCTCTGCTCCGCGCCATCGCGCGGCGCAAGGGCTTTTCGTATGAGCCGGGCGCCGCGCATGCCGAACTCGATCGTCTCGCTACCGGGGCTCGCGCCGTGATCGTTGATAACGTGAAGCACGTGTTTTCGCGCATTTAGTCGCCGAGAACGCCGGGCCGCTCGGCTCGTGCTCCCGCCCGACCACTGCGAGGTGTTGACGCTGACTGATTCCCGGCTGTGCGAGGCACGCGTCGACACGGGCGCGCTCCGTGACAACGCGCGTGTCCTTCGTGGAGCGGCAGGTGCTCAATCCCTGCTCGTGGACGTCTCGGCCGACGGGCACGGTCACGGCGCAATCGAGACCGTCATGGCCGCGCTCGAGGGTGGTGCACAGTGGCTCTCGGTCAGCACGGTGGCGGATGCCGTTGCACTGCGCGAGTCGGGCATTCGGGTGCCCATCCTGACTTCGTTCGCCATGCACTGCCGCGCCGAGGTGCCCGACGTGTTCCTGCGAGGTGACCCGGCCGTGCCAGAACTGTTCGCCGCTGGTGTCTCTCTCTATGGAGTTGGTCCCGAGCTCTCGCGGCTCCGACTCAGGCCAGCGATGCGCGTCAGCGCCACGGTGCTCACAACCAAGACGATTCAGCCCGGGGATGGCGTCTCGTACGGCTACACGTTCCGTGCCGAGAAGGTCACTAACCTGGCCATGATCGCGATCGGCTACGCGGACGGGCTTGACCGCAGGGCCGGGAACACCGCGTCCGTCATGCTCGGCGGACGCCCGCGGAGGATCGTCGGCCGCGTTGCTATGAACGCGGCGGTTCTGGATCTCGGTGCCGACGAGAGCGCTCCCGGTGAAGAAGCCGTGGTGTTCGGCGGCAGCGGCGAACCCTCCGCGGACAGCTGGGCGCAGTCTCTGGATATCACGGCGGACGAGGTCGTCACGGTGTTCGGTCAGCGGTTGACGAGGAGCTATCGATGACAGCGACACCGACGCCGCGGGTCACGGCCCAGGTAGATCTTGGGGCGTATCGCCGCAACCTGTCCCGGCTCATCCGCAGCGTGAGTCCGTCGAAAGTGATGGCCGTGGTCAAGGCGGATGCCTACGGGCACGGCCTCGTGCCGATCGCGAGAGCGGCGGTGGGCGAGGGCGTCGAGTGGCTTGGCGCTCTCGATACGCAGACGGCGCTTGAGTTGAGGTCGGCCGACATCGATCCCGGGACGAACATCTTCGCCTGGCACCTCGCCCCGGAGGAGAACTGCCGGCCCGTGATCGACGCACGAATCGACCTCGGCATCTCCACGATCGCCCAGCTCGAGCAGATTGCCGCCGCCGGGGCGCAGCGCGCGGCACGACTGCATCTCAAGATCGATACCGGCCTCCATCGCAACGGAGCATTGCGCGCCGACTGGCCAGCGCTCGTGCGCCGCGCACGTGAACTCGAACAATCGGGTGTTGCAGAGCTGTACGGGGCCTGGACCCACATCGCCGAAGCTTCGTACGACGAGGACAGCGCGGCGATTGCGCTCTTTGAGGACGCCGTCGCGGAGGCCGAGGCACTCGGAGCACGATTCAGCCTGCTGCACCTCGCCGCGAGTGCCGCTGGGCTCTCGAGGCAGGACAGCCGCTTCGGGCTCGTGCGATTCGGCGCCTTCGGCTACGGCATCTCACCGGGAGACGGCATCACCGCAGCGGAACTGGGCCTCGAGCCGGTTCTCACTCTGGTCAGCACGACAGTTGTGGATGCCGACGGGTCGGTCGTAGTCCCAGTCGGCTACGGCGATGGGATCTCGAGTCTCGCCGACGGCCGAGTGCAACTCTGCGTCGAGGGCGAACTGGTCGACGTGGCGCGGGTCGAATCCGACCGGATGATTCTGTCCCGCGCTGTGCGGGCCGACGCCGAGGTCATCCTGTTCGGTGCGGGCAAGCAGGGCGAATGGACCCTGCAGCAGTGGGCCGACGCGACCGGAACGATCGGTGAGGAGATCGTGACGCGGCTCGTGAGCGCCATCCCGCGGGAGTATCGAGAGTGAGTCGCGCTAGACACAGCGATGCCCGCCATCTCGCGATGGCGGGCATCAACTGAAGAGTGAGGTCTAGGCCTGGTCCTGTTCGAGAAGCCTGCTCGACTCGTCGTGCCACTCCGTGGCCAGCGCAGTCAGCTTCTCCTGGTACTTCTTGCCATGGTGCGCGCAGAAGAGCAACTCGCTGCTGCCGATTGACACGCGGATGTACGCCTGGGCGCCGCAGCTGTCGCAGCGATCGGCAGCAGTCAACTCGTGTGGTCGAGAATCAACCACTGTTCCTGATGCGATCTCAGACATCCGCTGCTCCCTACGGTTCGTGATGGTGCTTGGCCCGATGCCTCTATCCAAACATGCCCGCGGGCCGTGCCGCTGGCAAATGACGCGTATTTCGCTGAACGCGTACGGCTCCGTGCGCGGGGGTGTCGAAGTGCGGGGGGAGCGGGAGCCCTCGTTAGGCTGGAGCGCGGCCTTCGTCACAGCACTTCCGCAGCACGACACGGGGGCGCATGAATGGAGACAGCATTGGCCAGCTCGGACTATTCGGCCAGACATCTTTCGGTGCTCGAGGGCCTCGAGGCGGTGCGAAAGCGACCGGGCATGTACATCGGGTCGACAGACTCGCGCGGTCTCATGCACTGCCTGTGGGAGATCATCGACAACTCGGTTGACGAGGCGCTCGGCGGCTACGGAACCGAGATCAGCGTCATCCTGCACGCCGACAGCAGCGTTGAGGTGCGCGACCGAGCGCGCGGCGTCCCGGTCGATATCGAGCCGAAGACCGGACTGTCCGGTGTCGAGGTCGTCTTCACCAAGCTGCACGCGGGCGGCAAGTTCGGCAGTGGCTCCTATGCAGCTTCGGGCGGCCTGCACGGCGTCGGCGCATCCGTGGTCAATGCGCTCTCGGAGCGGCTCGATGTCGAGGTTGACCGCGACGGTAAGACCTGGGCCATGTCGTTCCACCGCGGCGAGCCCGGCATCTTTGCCGACAAGGGAGAGCCACGACCCGACGCCCCCTTCACTCCGTTCGAGAATGGAAGTGAACTGCGGGTCGTCGGCAAGGTAGGGAAGGGCGTCACGGGAACCCGTGTGCGCTATTGGGCAGACCCGCAGATCTTCACCCGCGGTGCGTCCTTCCAGACGGATGAACTGACTGCTCGAGTGCGGCAGACGGCGTTCCTCGTGCGCGGCCTCGCGATCGATATCGCAGACGATCGACCGGAGGAACCCACCCGCGAGACCTTCCGTTTCGACGGCGGAATCGCCGAGTACGTCGACTTCCTGGCTCCGGATACCGCGCTCACCGACACCTGGCACATGACCGGATCCGGCACCTTCACCGAGACCGTTCCCGTGCTCTCGGATTCCGGCACCATGGTGCCGACCGAGCTCAGCCGGGAGTGCCAGGTCGAGATCGCGCTGCGCTGGGGGACCGGGTACGACACCGTCTTCCGCAGCTACGTGAACATCATCGCGACGCCCAAGGGCGGCACGCATCAGACCGGATTCGAGCAGGGCATGATCAAGTTCTTGCGCGCCCAGGTGGAGCAGAACGCCCGCAGACTCAAGGCCGGCAACGACAAGCTCGAGAAGGATGACATCCTCGCCGGTCTCACGGCCGTGCTGACCGTTCGCCTCCCGGAGCCTCAGTTCGAGGGGCAGACGAAGGAGATTCTCGGAACGCCGGCCGTGCGCAACATCGTCGCGAACGTGGTCGCCAAGAGCATGGGCGAGCGATTCGCGTCGAGCAAGCGCGACGACAAGACGCAGGCGTCTCTCGTGCTCGACAAGATCGTCGCCGAGATGAAGTCCCGCGTCTCCGCGCGTGCCCACAAGGAGACCCAGCGCCGCAAGAATGCGCTCGAGAACTCGTCGCTGCCCGCGAAGCTCGTCGACTGCCGCAGCAACGATGTCGCGAACAGCGAGCTCTTCATCGTCGAGGGCGATTCCGCGCTCGGAACGGCGAAGCTCGCACGCGACAGCGAATATCAGGCCCTGCTGCCCATCCGCGGCAAGATTCTGAACGTCCAGAAGGCATCCGTCTCCGACATGCTCTCAAACGCGGAGTGCGCCTCGATCATCCAGGTAATCGGTGCCGGCTCCGGTCGAAGCTTTGACCTCTCGGTCGCGCGCTACGGCAAGGTCATCATCATGAGCGACGCGGATGTCGACGGTGCACACATTCGCACGCTTCTGCTCACGCTGTTCTTCCGTTATATGCCGGACATGATCGCCGACGGGCGCATTTATGCCGCGGTGCCGCCGCTGCACCGCGTGGTCATCATGAACCCCGGCACGAAGCCGAACGAGACGCTGTACACCTACTCCGAGGCGGAGTTGCAGGGTGTGCTCGCGGCGTTGAAGAAGTCGGGCAGGCGCTATCAGGACCCCATCCAGCGCTACAAGGGCCTCGGGGAAATGGACGCCGATCAGCTCGCGACGACGACGATGGACCGTCGGCATCGCACGCTCCGACGTGTGCAGATCAAGGATGCCGCCAAGGCCGACACGGTCTTCGAACTACTCATGGGGAACGACGTCGCCCCGCGCAAGGAGTTCATTGTGGCCGGCTCGGACGGACTCAGCCGCGAGCGCATCGACGTCTAGACGGAGCGACCGATCGATCCGATCACGGAGTCAAGCGGCGTACCGGAGGCATCGCGCTTCGCACTCGTCTCGGGCAGTTGTCGGGTCGACCCATCGCTGCCCACCGCGAGGGCCGGCGGCTCGCCAACCCAGGCGAGCGTGAGCACGTCTTCTCCCTTGAGGAAGGCGTGCGCGCGAACGCCACCGGTTGCGCGACCCTTCGCCGGGAACTCAGACAGATTCGACACCTTGGCACGACCCGGATCCGTGCCGGCGATGGTTGCGCTCGACGACGACACGGTCGCGACGACGGTATCCGGGGCGGGCGATACCGCCGCGAAGAAGATGACGGATGCCGAGGCGCCGAGCTTGATGCCCGCCATGCCGCCAGCGGCCGCCCCCTGCGGGCGCACCGAGGACGCGCCGAACCTGAGCAACTGAGCATCCGAGGTGACGAAGACCAACTCGTCGTCGTCGCCGCTCTGGGCCACGCCGATCACCTCGTCGCCGGGCTTGAGCGAGATCACGTCGAACTCGGGCTTCGCGGGGAAACCGGGGGAGACGCGCTTGACCACGCCCTGCGCGGTGCCGAGAGCGATCGGCAGTTCCGAGTCGAGCGCCACGAATCCGAGCACCCGCTCCTTCTTGTCTGTCACGGCGAGGTAGTCCGAAATACGTGCCCCGGCCGCGAGCTGGATGGAATTGCTCGGAACAGCCGGCAGGTCGACAGCGGTGAATCGGATCAGGCGCCCGCGATTCGTGATCGCTCCGATCTCGGTGCGGCTCGTCGTGTCGATGCTCGATCGAATCGCGTCGTGTTTGGTTCGCCGACGCGCAACCGCAGGAGTCTCATCGTCCGTGATCTCGACCCTGATGGCGCGGCCGGTGGTCGACAGGTAGACCCGACACGGCGTATCCGCGATTTCGAGCACCGGGGCGGCCTTGCGGCTCGACGATGCGGATGTCGTGGCGAGCGACGGCCGGGCCTCGGTGAGCAGCGTGCGCCGGGGCGTGCCGAACCGTTCGGCCACATCGTCGAGCTCCTCGGAGACGAGTCGGCGCAGTCTTGCCGGGTCGGCGAGGAGTGCTTCCAGGGTGGCGATCTCCGCGCGCAACTCGTCACGCTCGGTCTCGAGTTCGATGCGGCTGAACTTCGTGAGCCTGCGCAGTCGCAGTTCGAGGATGTACTCCGCCTGCAGTTCGCTGAGATCGAAGACCTCGCGCAGGCGGGTGCGTGCCTGCTCAGAGTCGTCGCTCGAGCGAATGACCTGGATGACTTCGTCGATGTCGAGGATCGCAATGAGCAAGCCCTCGACGAGGTGCAGCCTCTCCTGCCTGCGCGCCAGCCGGTACCTGCTGCGACGAGTGACGACCGAGATGCGGTGATCGACGTAGACCTGAAGCAGCTCGCGCAGTCCCAGGGTCTTCGGTCGGCCGTCGACGAGCGCGACGTTGTTGATGTTGAACGACTCTTCGAGCGGCGTGTAACGGTACAGCTGTTCCAGCACGGCCTCCGGGCTGAACCCGGTCTTGATGCCGACGACAAGGCGCACGCCGTGCTTGCGGTCCGTGAGATCCGTGACATCCGTGATGCCGCTGAGCTTCTTGGAGCCGACGCCGTCCTTGATCTTCTCGATGACCTTTTCGGTGCCAACCATGAACGGCAGCTCCGTGAACACGAGGCCGGTCTTGCGAGCCGTGATCGGCTCGATCGAGACGCGCGCACGAGTGCGAAATGCGCCGCGGCCGGTTTCGTAGGCGTCCCGGATGCCGGCGAGCCCGCTGATGGTTCCACCCGTCGGGAGGTCCGGCCCGGGCACGTAGGCCATGAGGTCGTCGAGCGAGGCATCCGGGTTCTCGATCAGGTGGCGGGCGGCGCCGATCACCTCGACGAGGTTGTGCGGCGGCATGTTCGTCGCCATGCCCACGGCGATGCCGCTCGCACCATTCACGAGAAGGTTCGGGAACGCCGCCGGGAGCACGTCGGGTTGGGTCAGCTGGTTGTCGTAGTTCGGCACGAAGTCCACGACGTCCTCGTCGAGGTTCTCGGTGAGTGCCATCGCGGCGGCCGCAAGGCGGGCCTCCGTGTATCGAGCGGCGGCCGCGCCGTCGTCGAGCGAACCGAAATTACCGTGGCCGTCGATGAGCGGCACGCGCATGATGAACGCCTGGGTGAGTCGCACCATCGCGTCGTAGATCGAGGAGTCACCGTGCGGGTGCAGCTTTCCCATGACCTCGCCGGTGACCCTGGCCGACTTCACGTGGCCGCGGTCGGGCCGCAGACCCATCTCGGTCATCATGTAGAGGATGCGACGCTGAACGGGCTTCAGCCCGTCTCGTGCGTCCGGCAGCGCGCGCGAATAGATCACCGAATACGCGTACTCGAGGTAGGAATCTTCCATCTCGGAAGCGACGTCGACGGTGTCGATGCGTTCGCCTGATGCGTCCTCGATCGGTTCGGGAAGGGCAGGGGTCTGGGGAGTAGTCATAGGATTGCGACCATGCTACCGGCCACGAAATCACACCGGTTTAGCCTTGCCGACGTTCTGCCAAGTTGCCTCGACGCGGTCTCCGGTGACGCGAACACCCTGTCCCTCGCTCCCGTGAGCAAGGCGGTCGTCGTCGTGATCGACGGACTCGGCGCCGCGGCACTTCGCGCCAGAGCCGGCCACGCGCGCACCCTGGCACCATTGCTCAGCGCTCGATCCACGCTCACCGCGGGATTCCCCACCACGACGGCCGCGGCCCTCACCACGATCACCACGGGGGAGCACCCCGGCGTGCACGGTCTCGTCGGCTACACCGCGCTCGACCCTGCGCACGATCGAGTGGTCAACCAGCTGAGCGGATGGGACGATCGCCTCGATCCGGCCACCTGGCAGCGGTCACGCACCGTCTTCGAGCGCGCGGGGGAGCTCGGCGTTCGGAGCGCGGTGGTCGCGGCCGAGCAGTATCGGCACTCCGGATTCACCGCGGCGGTGCTGCGGGGTGCGGACTTCCACGGCGGTCGATCCCTGGCCGATCGTCTCGAACGCGCCAGAGAGATCCTCGACGGTGGCGATCGTTGCATCGTCTACGTCTACGCACCCGAACTCGACAAGACCGCCCACTCGCACGGTTGGCAGTCTTCGCGATGGACGCAGGACCTGGAAGTGGCCGACAGCGCGGTCGGTGGGTTCGCGCAGACGCTGCGGCGGGACGAGGGCTTACTCGTCACGGCCGACCACGGCGTGCTCGACGTGCCGGAGAGCGCACACATCCTGTTCGACACCGATCCGGAACTGATCGACGGCATCCGTTTCGTCGCGGGGGAGCCTCGCTGCCTGCAGCTACACTTCGAGCCGGACGCGACTGCCGCCCACCGCGCAACCGTGCTGGAACGGTGGCGAACCTCGGAGTCCGAGCGGGCGTGGGTCGTCGATCGCGAGGAGGCGATCAGTTCGGGATGGTTCGGCCCCTCGGTGGATCCCGAGGTGGTGCCCAGGATCGGGGACCTGCTCATCGCCGCCAGAAAGCGAATCGCGTACTACGACTCGCGACTGACGTCGCGCGCGGGTCGATCGATGGTCGGCCAGCACGGCTCGTGGTCCCAGGACGAGACAGAGGTGCCGCTGCTGCGGCTCGGTGCCTGGAGGCAGTAAGGCGGCTACCGCCGATCAGCCCTCGTCGTCGGGTCGTGCACCGAAGACGATGTCGTCCCAACTGGGCATGGCCGCGCGACCCTTGCGCGAGCGGGACTGCAGCATCGTCGGCTGGGGTGCCGTGTTGCCCTGCACATCGTCGTCATCCGACGGCTCGGAGTCGGGATATCCCTCAAGCGGCACATCCACAAGCCGGATGCCGCCCACCGAGGGGTGCGCGTTCGTCGCCAGGTCGTCGTCGAATGTTGCGCTCTCGCGCTCGCCACGTCGCCTCCTGAGCGCCTCAAGCAGGTCGGCGGTCTCGTTGGAGTTGGCTGCACCCTCTGCGGGCTCACGGTTGATGGCAGCGGCAGATGCGGCGGCCGATGACGCCTCGCCGCGCGAGAACGGCGTCACTTCGGCGCCGGCGCCGCTCGAGTGCTCTGCCAGGTCTTCCTGCGAAAAGGCACCGCTGTCGAAGCGGGTGGAGTCGGGAACCCGTTCTTCGCCGCCGACCGCACGCAGTCGTGGGATGAGCGCACCGCTCATATCGCCCTGCTGGGAGAGGGTGATCGCCTCGTTGTTGAGCGGGGCGAGGGCCGCCTTCTTGGGGTCGAAGCGCCAGCGTGCGTCGTGGTCGATCTGCTCGGCGGTGAACGCGAGTTTCACGATCCAACCGCCGCCGATCTCCTTCCAGCTGGCCCAGCGCTCGTTGATCGCACCGAGGTCATAGAGTCGCTCGCGGATCGCGGCACCGAAGGTCGTGCCCTGGTTCATCGGGTCAGACTCAAGCGCGGTATGAACCGGAACACCCAGCGCGGATTCGACGACGAACTCGCGCTCGGCGAGAACCGGTCCCTCAAACTTCTGGATGTACTCCAGCGGCACGCCCGTGATGGAGGCGACATCCTGCGCGGACATCCCGGACCGGATGTGCGCCTGGATCTCCCTGGGTGCGAGCTTCCTGCCGGCGCCCGGGTCGGGAATGGCTTTGCGAAGCTTCGACTGAAGTACCTCGTCGATTGCGATACGGTATCGGGTGCCGTCGTCAGACGCCACGAGTAGCGCCCCGTTCTCCACCCCGATGACTCTCAGGTCCTGCATGCTGAATCGCCTCTCCGGCCGTCACGAATCTCATCAAGAGTGTCACGCCGAGGGCGGGAATCGCGGGAATAACCCGGGCGTGCCGAAAGTTGATACGGCGACTACTTAAGCGAGATCGGCAAGTGGTTTGCTATTCGGAATCAGATGATGCAAACTATGCCCGCCGATTGAGATTTATTGACCCAATATGAGAAGTGGATGGGCATGGCAACCGACTACGACGCACCCCGTAAGACCGACGACGACTCTGATTCGATCGAGGCTCTGAAGGAACGCGTTCCAGACAAGATGTCTGGTGTTGTAGACGTCGACGACGCCGACAACCCCGGTGGATTCGAGCTTCCCGGCGCGGATCTCTCGGACCTCGAGCTGGATGTCGTCGTGCTGCCGCCGCAGGCTGACGAGTTCACCTGCATCAGCTGCTTCCTCGTGAAGCACCGGTCACAGATCGACCACGAGGAGAAGCTCGGTGCGATCTGCCAGGAGTGCGCAGCCTAGAACTGGGTTGCGCGAGCCGTGGCTATGACCTCGGCGAGGCGCTCCGGCTGCCTCGTCGAGATGAGCCAGTAGGGCGCCGGATCCTCGGGGTCGTTGAGTTCGACTTTGAGGACGGGGTCGACCCAGCCGCGAAGCAACAGCCAGGCGCGGGCATCCAGTCGTTGCCCGCGTTCCAGCGTGGCCTGGTCCCGTCGATACGCCGACGTGCCGGAGACGAGCTCGAGCGGTAGCCGCGCGCCACCGGCGAGCAGTTGACCGTCGGCTACCGCGACCACGGGCGATGCGAGGATGAGTAGAACAACGCAAACCGCGTAGAGCACGATTGCCGTGATCACGCCGACGAGCGCGTTGATCGGCAGGAACACCAGGAGTGCCGCAGGAATCACGAGAGCGGTGGCGAGGAAGACCCAGGGTGCGGCCCAGAGGCGTTCGCGGTACGTCGTCATGTCACCATTGCATCAGACTTTTGACGAGCACGACGACGGAGCTCGCTTTTCAGGCGACAGATCGTTCTGCACTACCCTCGTCACGTGGCCGAAAGCGTTGAAGTACTGCACCTCGGGGACCAGATTCCCCGCTATTCCCATCCCGGCGACGCCGGCGCGGATCTGACCGCGGCGACGGCAGTCGAGCTCGCTCCTGGCCAGCGGGCGACCGTGGGCACGGGCACGGCCATCGCGCTTCCCGACGGGTACGTGGCCTTCGTGGTTCCGCGCAGCGGGCTCGCCTCCTCCCACGGAATCACCATTGTGAACAGCCCGGGCACCGTGGACGCCGGCTACCGGGGCGAGATCCGGGTCACCCTTCTGAATACGGACAGTTCGGTGCCGTATTCTGTCGCAGTCGGAGATCGAATCGCCCAACTCATCGTCATGCCGGTGAGCCGGGCGAGATTCGTACCCGTAGAAGTCCTCCCGGGGAGCCAGCGTGGCGAAGCCGGTTTCGGCTCAACGGGGTATCGAGACGCAAAGCTAGGAGATCGCTCGTGAGCGACATCACTTCCACACAACCGAACGACGATGAGACAGCCGCGGAGCAGTCCAAGTCGGCGCCCGAGGACCGCGGTACAGCCGGCCCGCTCGACGAAGCCGAGGCGAACGCCGTCCGCCCGTACGTCGATCTCGGTGGGGTGAAGATCTTGCCGCGCGAGGGACTCCAGCTGCGGCTCGAGGTCGAGGAGGGCAGCCAGCGAGTGGTTGCGGTTGGTCTCGACTACGCCGGTTCATCGCTGCAGGTGCAGCCGTTTGCGGCACCTCGATCGAGCGGGCTCTGGCACGAGATTCGTGGCCAGATCACCGAACAGATCGCGAGGCAGGGTGGCACGACGACCCTCAAGGAGGGCCCATTCGGTCCCGAGCTACTTGCGGAGATTCCCGCGACGGCACCGGGCCAGCCGGGCTCCACGAGGCTTGCGAGGTTCATCGGGGTCGACGGGCCGAGGTGGTTCTTGCGTGGCGTGATCGCCGGCGATGGTGCGGTGAACGAGGAGGCAGCAGCGAAGATCGAGGACCTCTTCCGCAGCGTCGTCGTTGTGCGAGGCACAACGCCCATGCCGCCGCGCGACCTCATCCCGCTTCACATGCCGAAGTCGGCCGCCGCTCAGGACGGTGCTTCTCCCACCTCCGAACTGTGAGCGGCCCCGAACAGCAGGACGAAGCCGCTGACGTCGTCCCGACGTTCAGGGAGAGCTTCGGTGCTGCCGTGCGCAAGACCGGAATCGGCCAGGTGTCGCCCGGTGAGGTGCCCACGGCCGGGGCGCTTCTTGCGGCCATCGGCGGCATCCGCGGTCTGATTGAGTCGATCGTGCCCGGCCTCGGCTTCCTGGTGATCTACAGCCTGACGCGAAACCTGCTGCTGTCTGTGCTGATTCCGCTCGCCCTGGCCGTTGTCTTCGTCATCATTCGGCTCGCGCTCCGCAGCGGGCCCTCCCAGGCGTTCGCCGGCGTGTTCGGGATTGCCATCTCCGCCGCACTGGCTCTCATCACCGGCAAGCCGGAGGATAACTTCCTGCCCGGCATCATCATCAACTGCGTCTCGCTCACGGTGCTGCTGCTGAGCCTCATCATTCGCTGGCCGCTGATCGGCCTCATCGTGGGCGTACTCACCAATGAGGGAGTCGAGTGGCGAAAGGACAGGGCCAAGCGTCGGGTGCTCGTGATCGCGACGTGGCTCTGGGTTGGTCTGTTCGCGCTCCGCCTGATCGTCGAAGTGCCGCTCTATCTCGCCCACGAGACCGAATGGCTTGCGGGCACGAAACTGTTGCTCGGTGTGCCGCTCTACGCGGCAGTGCTCTGGGTCACCTGGTTACTCGTGCGCGCGGTCTACGCTCGGGCCCTGGCCGGCGCGGCTCCGCGGTAGCGGTCAGCACCCGATGGTATATTTATCTCGACGTCAAGATACTTTTGAGGAGACAGCGCAATGTCGCACGTGAACAGCTTTGGTTCGAAGGACACACTGAAAGTTGGTGCGACCGACTACGAGGTGTACCGGATAGATAAGGTTCCCGGTCACGAGAAGCTGCCGTTCAGCCTCAAGGTGCTGCTCGAGAACCAGCTGCGCACCGAAGACGGCAAGAACGTCACCGCGAGCCAGATCACCGCGCTCGGCTCGTGGCAGCCGGATGCCGAGCCGGACACCGAAATCCAGTTCACGCCGGCCCGCGTCATCATGCAGGACTTCACCGGCGTCCCCTGCATCGTCGACCTCGCGACCATGCGCGAGGCTGTCGCCGAGCTCGGCGGCGACCCGAAGAAGATCAACCCGCTCGCGCCGGCCGAGATGGTCATCGACCACTCCGTCATCGCCGACCTCTTCGGCAGCGCCAACGCCTTCGAGCGCAACGTCGAGATCGAGTACGAGCGCAACGGTGAGCGCTACCAGTTCCTGCGCTGGGGCCAGACCGCCTTCGATGACTTCAAGGTGGTGCCGCCGGGAACGGGAATCGTGCACCAGGTCAACATCGAGTATCTGGCGAGGGTCACGATGACGCGCACCGTTGACCCTTCGACAGGCTCAGGGCACGCGGCGCCCGTACTGCAGGCGTACCCTGACACCCTCGTCGGCACGGACTCCCACACGACCATGGTCAATGGGCTGGGTGTGCTTGGCTGGGGCGTCGGCGGAATCGAGGCCGAGGCCGCGATGTTGGGCCAGCCGGTTTCGATGCTCATCCCCAAGGTCGTCGGCTTCAAGCTGAACGGTTCCATACCGACGGGTGTGACGGCGACGGATGTCGTGCTCACCATCACGCAGATGCTGCGCAGGCACGGCGTGGTCGGCAAGTTCGTCGAATTCTACGGAGAGGGTGTTGCGGAGGTGCCGCTGGCCAACCGCGCGACTATCGGCAACATGAGCCCGGAGTTCGGCTCCACCGCCGCGATCTTCCCGATCGACGATGTCACGCTCGACTACATGCGACTCACCGGCCGCAGCGAGGAGCAGATCGCTCTCGTCGAGGCCTACTCGAAGCTGCAGGGACTCTGGCACGACGCCTCCGTCGAGCCGAGCTTCAGCGAGTACCTCGAGCTCGATCTCGCCACCGTCGTGCCGTCGATCGCCGGACCGAAGCGTCCGCAGGACCGCGTCGAGCTCAGCGTGGCGAAGAGCCAGTTCGAGAAGGACCTGGAGACCTACGCGAAGCCCGATCTCTCGAAGGTGGATGCTGCCGTCGAGGCCACCTTCCCGGCCTCCGACCCGATCGGTCTGACGCCGCAGGATGAAGAGACCGCACACGAGTTCTCCCACTCCGCAGCGAGCTCAAAGTTCGCCAGCAAGAAGCCGTCGAACCACTCGAACCCTGCGGACGTCTCGATGCCCGACGGGCGCGAGTTCGTGATCGACCACGGAGCGGTCGCCATCGCGGCGATCACCTCCTGCACGAATACGTCGAACCCCTCGGTCATGCTCGCCGCCGGGCTTCTCGCTCGCAACGCAAGCAAGAAGGGCCTGAAGTCGAAGCCGTGGGTCAAGACCACGCTCGCACCCGGATCGAAGGTCGTGACCGACTACTACGAGAAGGCTGGACTCAACGGCTATCTCGAGGACCTCGGCTTCTACCTCGTCGGATACGGCTGCACGACCTGCATCGGCAACTCCGGCCCGCTGGAGGACGAGATCTCGGCCGCGGTCAACGAGAACGATCTCGCGGTCACCGCGGTGCTCTCCGGCAACCGCAACTTCGAGGGTCGCATCAACCCCGACGTGAAGATGAACTACCTCGCGAGCCCGCCCCTCGTGATCGCCTACGCGCTGGCCGGCTCGATGGACTTCGACTTTGAGACCGATTCGCTCGGCACGGGACTCGACGGGCAGGAGGTGTACCTCCGCGACATCTGGCCAGACTCCGCCGAGGTGCAGAAGACCATCGACTCGTCGATCGACAGCGGCATGTTCACCAAGCAGTATGCGGGCGTGTTCGATGGCGACGATCGGTGGCGTTCGCTCCCGACCCCGGCCGGCGACGTGTTCGAGTGGAACGAGGCATCCACCTACGTTCGCAAGCCCCCGTACTTCGACGGCATGACCATGGAGTTGACGCCGGTCGCCGACATCACGGGTGCTCGCGTGCTGGCCAAGCTCGGCGACTCGGTCACGACCGATCACATCAGCCCCGCCGGCAGCATCAAGTCCGACAGCCCCGCGGGGAACTACCTGCGCGAGCACGGCATCGACCGCAAGGACTTCAACTCCTATGGCTCGCGTCGCGGCAACCACGAGGTGATGATCCGCGGAACCTTCGCGAATATCCGCCTCAGGAACCTGTTGCTCGCCGACGAGAACGGCGGCGCCGGCGTCGAGGGCGGATACACCCGCGACTTCACCAAGCCGGATGCGCCGCAGTCGTTCATCTACGACGCCTCGGAGAACTACCAGGCCGCAGACATCCCGCTCGTGGTGCTCGCTGGTAAGGAGTACGGCTCGGGCTCGTCTCGTGACTGGGCAGCGAAGGGCACCGCGCTCCTCGGCGTGAAGGCCGTCATCACGGAGAGCTTCGAGCGCATTCACCGCTCCAACCTCATCGGGATGGGCGTTGTCCCGCTGCAGTTCCCCGCGGGCGAGACCTGGGAGACGCTCGGCCTCGACGGCACGGAACTCATCAGCGTCATCGGCCTCACGGAGCTGAACGAGGGCCGCACGCCGAAGACGGTGCGCGTTGTCGCCGAGCCGAGCGAACACTCGGCCGCGGGCAAGGCAACGGTCGAATTCGATGCCGTTGTTCGCATCGACACGCCAGGTGAGGCCGACTATTACCGAAACGGCGGCATCCTGCAGTACGTGCTGCGTTCGCTCGTCTGAGTCGCTTCGTCCGTCGGCGAGACCGCATGGTCTCAGCCGACGGACGGCCTGCGTCGCTTACTCTGAGGTATGACTTTGCTCGAAGCGGTGCACGGTCCGCGCGACCTTGACTCGCTGTCGCAGGACGAACTGATCCAGCTCTCCGGAGAAATCCGCGACTTTCTGATCGCGAACGTCTCCAAGACCGGCGGGCATCTGGGGCCGAACCTCGGCGTCGTGGAACTGACCGTCGCGCTGCACAGGGTCTTCGATTCGCCGCGCGATCCGATCGTCTTCGACACCGGGCACCAGAGCTACGTGCACAAGCTCCTCACCGGGAGGCAGGACTTCAGCGGTCTCCGCCAGCAGGGTGGCCTCGCCGGCTATCCTCAGCGTTCGGAGTCGGAGCACGACGTGGTGGAGAGTTCCCACGCCTCCAGTTCGCTGAGCTGGGCCGACGGCATCTCCCGCGCCTTCACCCTCTCGGGGCAGGATGAGCGCTGCGTCGTCGCCGTGGTGGGGGATGGGGCCCTGACCGGCGGCATGACCTGGGAGGCGCTCAACAACATCAGCGACGACAACAACCGCAACCTGGTGATCGTCGTCAACGACAACGGTCGCTCCTACGCACCCACGATCGGCGGAATGGCACGCTTCCTCAACGGGGTGCGCACCCGACGCAGCTATCGCGACTTGCACCGCTCGAGCGAGCGGCTGGTCGGACGGCTCGGCGCGCCGGCACGCGCGCTCTATCGGGGCCTGAGGGGCGGGCTGCACGGGTTTCTCAGCCGTTTCACCAATAACGAGGCGCTGTATTCCAACCTCGACATCAAGTACATCGGGCCGATCCACGGACACGACATCGGTGCGATCGAGGAGGCGTTGCGGCAGGCGAAGAACTATGGCGCGCCGGCGATCGTTCACGTGATCACTCAGAAGGGCCGCGGATACGAACCCGCGCTGCACGACGTGAGCGATCGCTTCCACGCGGTCGGGCAGATCGACCCGGAAACCGGGGAATCCATCGAGGTGTCCGACCGGGCATCCTGGACCTCGGTCTTCGCCGACGAGATCGTCAACCTCGCCGACGCCAATCCGCGGATCGTCGGGTTGACCGCGGCCATGCTCAAGCCGGTTGGGCTGCACCGGCTCGCGGCAAAGTACCCCGAGCGAGTGTTCGACGTCGGCATCGCGGAGCAGCACGCCGTCGCCTCGGCCGCGGGCCTCGCCTTCGGGGGGCTGCACCCCGTGGTCGCGCTGTACGCCACCTTCATCAACCGCGCGTTCGACCAGGTGCTCATGGATGTCGCGCTGCACCGCGCCGGAGTCACTTTCGTACTGGATCGCGCGGGCGTCACGGGGCCCGATGGGCCGAGTCACCATGGGATGTGGGATCTCGCGATACTCCAGGTCGTTCCGAACATCCGTCTGAGCGCCCCTCGCGACGCACCCAGGCTCCGGGAGGAACTCGGCGAAGCCGTGGCTGTTGACGATGCACCGACTGTCGTCAGGTTCTCCAAGGGCTACGTCGGGCAAGAGGTCGAGGCGGTGCGGCGCACGGCGGACGGCGTCGACATCCTGGTCGAGGCACCTCACAGGGACGTTCTCATCGTCGCGGTCGGCACTATGGCGGAGCTCGCGCTGCAGGTCGCCGAACGGCTTGGCGCCCAGGGGATCGGCGCGACCGTCGTCGACCCGCGCTGGGTCGTGCCCGTGCCATACGGAGTGATCGACCTCGCCGCGGACCATCGCCTCGTTGCCGTCATGGAAGACGGTGTGCGCGTCGGAGGCATCGGCACGCGCATCCGTCAGGACCTGCGCGCTGCGGACGTCGATACCGCTCTCACCGAGATCGGCCTGCCCGACGAGTTCCTCGACCACGGCAGTCGCGCCCAGATCTTCGAGCGGATCGGCCTGACGCCGCAGCAGATTGCCCGAGACCTCATCGCGCAGGTGGTCGGAAGCAAGCAGCCCATCGCGCGTCCGCTGCCCGAAGACGTCGCCGAGCGCCAAGCCTAGAAGCGCGCCCAAAAGAATCTGCCAGCCACCCGCGGGTGGCTGGCAGTCTTTGCTATTCGGTGCCGCGAATCGGCGGGTGGTGGAAGGTATCTCCGAAGACCCGCTCAGACGCTCCGACTCGATCGAGATACGGCGTGACGCCGCCCATCTGGAAGGGGTAGCCGGCACCCAGGATCAGGCACAGGTCAATGTCCTCCGGGGCGGCGACGACGGGCTTCTCGAGCATCCGGTGCACCTCGTCCGCCAGTCCATCTTCGATGCGGCGCAGGAGCTGTTCACCGGTCATCGGCGAGGTGCCACCGGCGACGATCTCCACGGCCTTCTTGTCGTAGCCCTTGATCTTGCCCTTCGCGTCGCGGTCGAAGATCTTTCCGTGCTCGGCCAGTCGGTGCAGGTTGGGGCTCTCGAAGAAGCGATCGGGGAACGCGGCGTGGTGTGTGTCGAGCACGTGCGCACCAACCTTGAGGCCCACGAGCTCCAGAAGCTCGAACGGCGTCATCGGCAGCCCAAAGGGCTTGATCGACGCGTCGACCACCGCGAACGGCGTGCCGGTGTCGACTGCGTGCATGGCTTCACCGAGCAGCTTGGCGAGGATGCGGTTGACGACGAACCCGGGAGTGTCGGCGGTGATGACGGCGTTCTTGCGGAGCTTCGCCGCCGTCACCATCGCGGTGCTCAGGGTCTCATCGTCGGTCTTCGGAGTCTTGACCACCTCGACGAGTGGCATGACCGCCACCGGATTGAAGAAGTGGAAGCCGACCACGCGCTCCGGGTGCTTGAGCTTCGCACCGATCTGCTCGACCGAGAGCGAGGAGGTGTTGGTCGCCAGGACCGCGGTCTCGGAGATGTACTGCTCCACATCCGCAAAGACGTCCTGCTTCACGCCGAGTTCCTCGAAGACGGCCTCGATCACCCAGTCGCAATCGGCGAAGTCCGCCTTGTTCGTCGTGCCCGAGACGAGCGCCTTGAGGCGGTTCGACTCGTCGGGGGAGATGCGCCCCTTTCCGAGCAGCGCATCGATCTCGCCCCGGATGTAGTCGAGTCCCTTGTCCACGCGAGCCTGGTCGAGGTCGGTGATGACCACCGGCACTCTCAGGCGGCGGACGAACAGTAGCGCGAACTGGCTCGCCATGAGACCTGCGCCGATGACGCCGACCTTGGTGACGGGCTTCGCGATCGCCTTGTCCGGTGCTCCAGCGGGCCGCTTCGCACGCTTCTGCACGAGATTGAAGGCGTAGATGCTCGCGCGGAACTGGTCGCCCGAGATGAGCGCGGAGAGCGTCTCATCCTCGGCGGCGAAGGCCGTCTCCTTGTCGCTGCTCTTCGCGGCCTTGAGCAGCTCGAGCGCGGCGTAGGGCGACTTCGCTACGGTGCCGATGCGGGTCTCGAGCATCTTGCGCGCGATGCCAATGGCCGCGTCCCACTTGACCGCGCGCTCGATCTTGCCCGGCTCGTTCGGCCGCTTGACCTTGATGTTGCCGGCGATGACACCATCGGCCCACTTCAGCGAGTCCTCGAGGAAGCTTGCCGAATCGAAAATCGCGTCTGCGATGCCGAGGTCGAACGCCTCCTTGGCTTTGAGCATCCGGTTGTTCTTGAGCGGGTTCTCGATGACGACCTTGAGGGCGTTCTCGATGCCGATGAGGTTCGGCAGCAGGTACGCGCCGCCCCAGCCGGGGATGATGCCGAGGAAGACCTCGGGCAGCGCGATCGCCGGCGCGTTGCGGTCGACGGTGCGGTAGTCGGCGTTGAGACCGATTTCCAGCCCGCCGCCTAGTGCGAGGCCGTTGATGAAGACGAAGGAGGGAACTCCGAGCTCCGACAGCTTGCCGAGCGTCTGGTGGCCGAGCTGCGCCATCTGCTTGGCGATGGCCTTGCTCGGGATGTCGCCGACCTTGCTGAGGTCTGCACCGGCCGCGAGGATGAACGGCTTGCCCGTGATCGCGAGGGCCGCGATCTCGCCCCTGGACGCCCGTTCCCTCTGCGCGTCGAGGGCGTCCGAGAGCTCAAGCATCGTGATCGGACCGAGCGTGCTCGGACGCGTGTGGTCGCGACCGTTGTCGAGGGTCAGGAGCGCGAGCGTCTTACCGCTGCCGAGGACGACATCACGAACGTAGCTGTGGGTGACCACTTCATCTGTTGACATGGCCTTGAGTTCGGCGAACTGCGTCTGCGTTGCCATCACTTGCGCCTTCCGTCGAAGTAGGGGTTCTCCCAGATGACCGAGCCGCCCTGGCCGAGGCCGACGCACATCGCCGTGAGGCCGTAGCGCACCTCCGGGTGCTCCCTGAACTGCGCCGCGAGCTGGATCATGAGGCGCACGCCCGATGAGGCGAGCGGATGTCCGACCGCGATCGCGCCACCCCAGAGATTGACCCGGGGGTCGTCGTCGTCGATGCCGAAGTGGTCGAGCAGCGACAGCACCTGGATGGCGAAGGCCTCGTTCAGTTCGAACAGGCCGATGTCGTCGATCGTGAGTCCGGCCTTCTTGAGGGCCTTCTCTGTGGAGGGAACGGGGCCGATGCCCATGATCTCGGGCTCGACGCCGGCGAAGGCGAAGCTCACGAGCTTCATCTTGGGCTGCAGACCGAGTTCTTTCGCGGCGGCTTCGCTCGCCAGCAGGCTGACCGTGGCTCCGTCGTTGAGGCCGGAGGAGTTGCCGGCGGTCACGCGACCGTGCGGGCGGAACGGCGTCTTGAGAGTGGCGAGGCCCTCCATGGTGGTCTCGGGGCGGGGCGCCTCGTCGCGAGTGGCGAGTCCCCATCCGTTCTCGCTGCGCACGGCGACCGGAATAAGGTCCGGCTGGATCTTGCCCGCCTCGTACGCCGCGGCAAGCTTCTGCTGGCTGCGCATGGCGAAGTGATCCGCGCGCTCCTTGGTCAGGTGCGGGAAGCGGTCGTGGATGCGCTCCGCCGTCGAGCCCATGTTGAGGGCGTCCTCGCCGACGAGCTTCTCCGCGACAAAGCGCGGGTTGGGGTCGACTCCTGAACCCATCGGATGCCGCCCCATGTGCTCGACACCGCCGGCGATGACGAGGTCGTACGCGCCGAACGCGATGCCTCCCGAGAGCGTGGTGACCGAGGTCATCGCGCCTGCGCACATCCGGTCGATCGCGAAGCCGGGAACCGAGCGCGGCAGACCGGCGAGCAGTGCCGTCGTTCGGCCGAGCGTGAGTCCCTGATCGCCCTGCTGCGTTGTTGCGGCGATGGCGACGTCGTCGATGCGCTCCTTGGGAACCGAGGGGTTGCGCTCAAGGAGACCGATCATCGCCTTGACGGCCAGATCATCTGCCCTGGTGCCCCAGAACATCCCCTTTTCGCCTGCTCGTCCGAACGGGGTCCTGACCCCGTCCACGAAAACGACTTCATGCCTGTCGACCACGCTGCCTCCTAGGTTGCACCAATCGGTTCGATCCTAGGTGGCCAGTCTGGGCGCAATTAATCCGTTGATGCTTCCTACGAAGCGGCGTCGGCCGTGTCCTCCGAGGGTTGGTCGGCTTCGACAAAGGCGCGGAATATCGTCTCGGCCGTCTCGTCGAGCTGCCACGGGCGGGCTCCCTGATCGGCGAGGGCCTCACGCAGGGCGTGCAGGTCGAACGGCTGGGGTGGAGCCCAGGCAACGCGCCGCAGGGTGTCGGGTGTCAGCAGGTTCTCGACCGGGATGTTCCTCTCGCTTGCGAGCTCCGTCACGGCTGCGCGAGCGAGCTTCAGGCGGCGATCGGCCTCGGGGTTGCGCTCGCTCCAGGCCCTCGGGGGAGGAATGACGTCCCCGGGCATCCGGAGTACCGGCACGTCTTCGGCGGCCTTGCCCACCTCGATCGCCGTCCACCAGCGATCGAGTTCGGAACGGCTGGCGCGACCGTTGAACTCGCGGAGGGCCGACAGCTCGCGCTTACTCGCCGGGAGCGCCTTGGCGGCCGCGACGAGCGAAGAGTCCGGCACGAGACGACCGGGAGCGGTGTCGATCTCCCTCGCGTAGCGATCGCGGGCCTCCCAGAGTTCGCGCGCGACCGCGAGGTTGCGCGCACCCCTGATCGAGTGCACGCCGGAGAGTCTGCGCCAGCCCTCGACCTTGGGCGGCCTCGTGCCCCGGCTGAGCTCGGCCGAAAACTCCTGTCTCGCGATCTCAGACTTGCCCGAGTCCTCCAGGAGGCCGTGCACGGCATCCCTGAGGTCAACGAGCAGTTCCACGTCGAGCGCCGCGTAGACGAGCCACGTCTGCGGCAGCGGTCTGGTCGACCAGTCGGCCGCCGAGTGCTCCTTGGCGAGGTGGATTCCGAGCAGCTCCTCGACAACGGTGCCGAGGCCGACCCGCGGAAGGCCCGCGAGCCTCGCGCCAAGCTCCGTGTCGAAGATCACCGAGGGGCTCAGGCCTACCTCGCGCAGGCAGGCGAGGTCCTGGCTGGCCGCGTGCAGCACCCACTCCTCATCCGCGATGGCCTTGTTGAGCTCGTCGAAGTCGCCGATCGCCGGGGGATCGAAGAGAAAGGTCCCCGCGCCGCGGCGGAAGATCTGGATGAGGTACGCACGCTGGGAGTAGCGGAACCCGGAGGCACGCTCGGCGTCGATCGCGATGGGTCCGGTGCCCGCGGCAATGCGGTCGACGGCGGCGAGATAGCCGTCGCGCGTGTCGATGACCGCGACGGTCTTGTGTTCAGCTTCCTCGGTACCCGGTTTCACTGGAGATTCGGAATGGTCGTTCGTGCTACTCACGTCCTCCGCGGCGGGTCGACAGAATGCTCACTCCCTCTACCGCGGGAGGAAGCCCCGCCAGCATACACAAGAGGTCCCCCCACGCCTCCACATGTGACGCTATTGCCGTGCTCGTCGGCGTCCACGATGCGCGCAGCTCGATGACCGCCCCGTCACCCTGGCTGGCGAGTTCGCCGTAGCCCGTGGAGATCGTCTTCGTGGCGGTGCCGGATGCCGCCGTGTAGTCGGCACCCTTGGCGGCGAGAGCGTCGAGCAGCCACGACCACGCCACATCCGCTAGAAAGGGGTCGACTCCGATGTCGGTTTCGAGCGGCGCCTGCGCGAAGCAGACGACGCGAAACCGGCCGCCCCAGGCCTCGGGCGCTGCGGGGTCGTAGAGCAGGATGAACCTGCCGGTGCCGAGTTCCGAATCGGATCCGTGCCTGGCCGGCGTGACATCGGCGGCCAGCGCGACTGAGAACGGTGCGAGACCACCGGGCGAAGGGATGTCGGTGACCACCAGTTCCGCTCGCGTGTGCGCGTGACGAACCGCTTCGAGCGCTGAGCTGAACTCGGCGGGAACCGTTGGTCCTGGGACGTTTGCGGGCACGACTGAAGACTAAAGTTTGACCGTGGCAGATTCGGGAAGGCACGCCGTCCGCCGGTTTCGCTGGTATGCGGGAGCACTTCTCGCGGTCGGCGCCTGCGGTCTCGTAGCCGCGAGCACGGCGGGCGTCCTCGCCGTCGTGATGGCGCGCACGGTGGTCACACCACCGCGCAAGAGAAAGCAGGACGTCGCCGCACTGGGCGTCGACCTGGCCGCCGGCTCCATCACCCTTTCCGCTACACCGGATTCGGTCGTGTCCGGCAGGTACGGCTTTTGGTTCTCGGCGGACAGCGGATACGCCCGGCTGGGGGAGATCATCTCTCGCACCGCCACGACCGTGACCCGTCGCATCCTGCACGTCGAGTCCGGCGACCTTGGGCGCGCGCGACGGGGCAGGTTCACCGGATGGTTCTACCGCGGCCCGCAGGAGCTCGGCCTGGCCTTCGAGTCCGTCGAGGTCGTGACACCGCTCGGGTCGGCGCCGGCCTGGCTGGTGCCCGCCGAGACCGGTGGGGGACGCTGGGTCATCCAGGTGCACGGCAGGGCGGTGACCCGCGCCGAGACCCTTCGTGCCGTCCCCGCGTTCCACGAGGCCGGGTACACCTGCCTGCTGGTCTCCTACCGCAACGACGGGGAGGCACCGGCGTCCACGGACGGCCGCTACTCCCTCGGTGACACCGAGTGGGAGGATGTCGACGCCGCCATCGCCTTCGCGATGGAGCGGGGCGCGACCGACGTCGTGTTGATGGGGTGGTCGATGGGCGGAGCCACCGCCCTGCAGACCGCGCTGCGCTCCCGTCATTCCCGGGCGCTGCGAGGGCTCGTACTCGAGTCTCCCGTCGTCGACTGGCGCGTCGCGCTCGACTTCCAGGCGAAGCTCGTCCACCTGCCTCGATCCGTCGGGGCAGCCGCGCAGCGACTCATGTCGCACCGCTGGGGTCGCTGGCTCACCGGGCAGCAGCGCGAGATCGACCTGGACCGCCTCGACCTGGTGCGGGGCGCGAAGGCGCTGACCCTGCCCATCCTGCTGCTGCACAGCGACGACGACGGCTACGTTCCCTCGACCGCGTCGCACGCGCTGGCGGAGGCTCGTCCCGACATCGTCAGGATGGAGACGTTTGCGACGGCGAGGCACACGAAGCTGTGGAACTATGACCCGGAGAGGTGGAACGGGGCCATCACATCCTGGCTCGAGGAACTTGAGCGGTAGCGCTCAGGCTGCGATCTTCTCGCGGATCTGGCGCTTGGTGCGACCCAGCAGCGCGGTCATGCCGCGGATGCGCAGTGGGCTGACCGCCTCGGTGAGGCCGAGATCCTGTGGGTAGAAGTCGGGCACCGCGAGCACCTCATCCACCGTGAGCCCGTCGAGACCCTGCACGAGAATCGAGGCGAAACCGCGAGTCGTCGGTGCTTCCTTGGGAGCCGTCGCGTGAAGGTGAACGATGTTGTCAGCATCCACTTCGACGAAGATGAAGACGGGGGACTGGCACTCCTCGACCCGCTCCAACAGATCCGGATGACTGCTGTACTTCTCCGGCAGTTCCGGCAGCTCGTTCGCGAACTCGAGCAGCAGCATCAGACGTTCTCGTTGTTCGAGCTCGAGAAAGTCGTTCTTGATCTGCGCGAGCGAGTCAGGCAGCGGGGTTTCGGTCATGGTTTTTCCAGTATTTCACTGTTGCCACGGCGCGGGCGGGACGGAGTTGCGCCCGGCCCGCATCCGTGTGGCTATCGGACGGGAACCGCGCCGGGCTCGGCACCCTTGACGATGGGTACGCGCACGGCGCTGCCCCACTCGGTCCATGAACCGTCGTAGTTGCGCACGCCCTCGAGGCCGAGGAGGTGCGTCAGCACGAACCAGGTGTGGCTGGAGCGCTCACCGATGCGGCAGTAGGCGATGATGTCATCACCGTTCTTGAGCCCGGCGCCGTCGCGGTACAGCGCGTTGAGCTCGTCAATGGAACGGAACGTGCCATCCTCGGCCGCCGCCTTGCCCCAGGGGATGTTGCGCGCACTCGGAATGTGGCCGCCGCGCAGCGTTCCCTCCTCGGGGTTGGCCGGTGCGGTGGTGCGCTGTCCCGTGTACTCCTCCGGTGAGCGCACGTCGATCAGCGGGTTGCCGAGGTGAGCCAGCACGTCGTCCTTGTAAGCGCGGATCGGAGCGTCGTTGCGCTCGATGACCGGATAGTCGACGGCGGCTGGAGTCGGAACGTCGGTGGTGTACTCGCGCCCCTCGGCCTCCCACTTGACCCGGCCTCCATCGAGGAGGCGCACGTCTTCGTGGCCGAACAGGGTGAAGACCCACAGCGCGTAGGCGGCCCACCAGTTGTTCTTGTCGCCGTAGATCACGACGGTGGTGTCTCGGGAGATGCCCTTCGAGCCGAGGAGCTTCGCAAAAGCCTCGCCGTCGATGTAGTCGCGCTCGACCGGGTCGTTCAGGTCGGTGTGCCAGTCGATCTTGACGGCACCGGGGATGTGTCCGGTTTCGTAGAGGAGCACGTCTTCATCCGATTCCACGACGACGAGACCTGGCGTGCCGAGGTGGCTCTGCAGCCAGTCGGTGCTGACAAGTCGTTCCGGGTGGGCAAAAGCCTGGAACTGGGATGATGAATCGACCTCGACGGTCATGGTTACCTCCGGGTGGTGCCGCTGGGGCAGCGTTCAGTGAGTTGGCTGGTCGGGTTAGGCTTGACCAGTCCGTACTGCGAATGTACGCACGGGGGATGCCGAAACACAGGGCACCCGTAAGACTTCGACACAATAAGAGGCGTCTCGATTGACTACCGTTGTGCCCGGCTCGCCATCGAGCCTGGTCGTGAGGACGCCCACTCTTTCGGGCGAAGAGATCGTCAACCATCTCGTTCCTCCTCGCCAGTTTAGCTCCGCAACCCTCGACTCGTATCGGCCCGACCGCGACTACCCATCGCAGGGTGCTGCCGTCGCCGCCATCCGCAATTTTGTCGCCGCGTTCACCGCGAAGGGCGGCGGTCTCTTCTCCCGCCGGCGGGAGAAGGCCGAGGTGCGACCCGGCGTGTATCTCGACGGCGGCTTCGGCGTGGGCAAAACCCATCTGCTCGCCGCGCTGTGGCACGCGGCACCGGGCCGCAAGTACTTCGGTACCTTCATCGAGTACACCGCGCTCGTGGGCGCGCTCGGGTACGCACCGACGGTTTCCCTGCTGAAGGGTGCGTCGCTCATCTGCATCGACGAGTTCGAACTCGACGACCCGGGAGACACGAGGCTCATGTCGAGGCTGCTCTCCGATCTCGTGGCCACCGGCTCGAGGATCGCGGCAACGTCGAACACTCCGCCGAACGCGCTCGGCGAGGGGCGCTTCGCAGCCCAGGACTTCCTGCGGGAGATCGACGCCCTCTCCGCCCAGTTCACAACGATTCGCATCGACGGCCTCGACTATCGTCGGCGCGACCTCGAGGGCCATGCCGTCACGCTCGACGAAGCGCAGTTCGAGGCCGCTATCGAGGGCTCGGCCGTGGCCACCGTCGACGATTTCGATGCCGTCATAGCCCACCTCTCGACCGTGCATCCCTCGCGCTATGTGAAGCTGATCGAGGGCATCGAGACCATCGGCATGCGCGGCGTGCATCCGTTCAAGAGCCAGACGGATGCGCTGCGTTTCGTCGCCTTCGTCGACCGGCTCTACGACGCACAGGTGCGCGTCTTCGGCACGGGCACCTCGCTGGACCAGGTGTTCCCCGAGGAGATGCTCTCGGGCGGGTATCGCAAAAAGTACCTGCGAGCCGTCTCAAGGCTCATCGCGCTCACAACGGATGCCGCGGCCTAGCGCGACGACTCCGCACTAGTGCAGTCGCCGCCGATAGTGTCGCGACCGCGCCACGGTGAAGACGATGCCGATGACGCTCGCGATGAGCGAGGCGCTCAACACGGCGAGCGTTCCCTCGACGGCGACCTCCGGCTGGCCCCGAAACGCCAGTTCGTTCATGAGGAGCGAGACGGTGAACCCGACGCCGCCGAGCGCCGCCACCATCACGATGTCTCCCAGCGGCAGGGACGCCGCGCGGGTGCTGCGCGGCGAGAGTTGCCTCGCAACGAGCGCTCCTCCGGTGATGCCGACGAGCTTGCCGACGGGCAGCGCCACGAGAATCGCCCAGAAGACGGGACTGAGGCCCTCTGACCCGACCTTGGGCAGGGTGACAAGCGCGGCCACGAAGGCGAACAGGGGCAGGATGATGCCGTTCGACCACGGCTCGAGCGCTCGGCGAGTCGTGGCGGAGCTGCGCGGGCCCATGGAGAGCCCGAGTGCGACGCCCGCGACGGTGGCGTGAATGCCGGAGAGGTGCACGAGCAGCCACACCGCGATGGCGAGCAGCACGAGGACGACGACCAGCGGGGCGCCGCCCCGCCTGCGCACGCTTCTGCTCAGCCAGCCGAAGACGAGGATGAGCGGCACGGCGAGCAGCATCGGGATCGGCTGCAGCTCGGTCGTGAAGAAGATGGCAATGATGAGGATCGCGATGAGGTCGTCGATCACGGCTACGCCGAGCAGCATCGCCCGGATGCGCGCGGGGAGTCCGCGGCCCGCGAGCGCAAGCACGCCGAGCGCGAAAGCGATGTCCGTCGCCGTGGGGATCGGCCATCCGGATGACAACCCCGGCTCGCGCACCAGCATCAGGAAGATGAGGGCGGGCACGATCACGCCACCGACAGCCGCCAGCGCGGGCACGAGCGCCTTACGAGGGCTGTCCAACTCGCCGTGGCTCAGTTCGTGCCGAAGCTCGATCGCCGCGAGGAAGAAGAAGATCGCGAGCAGGCCATCCGTGACCCAGTGTCCGAGCGAGAGGTCCAACCCGGGCACCGCTGCGAACGGATGCGTGTCGCGGAGCGAATGCAGGGCGGGCGCCCACGGTGTGTTTGCGAGCACGAGGCCGAGAACGGCGGCGCCGAGCAGGAGGAATGCCGCGTAGCGCTCGTTTCTCAGGAACCTCATCCCGAGAAGTCTACGAGAGAGCTGCGGCGACGAAACACGATGTTTACCTGCGAGCGCTGCGCGTAACAGGACCGAAACAGAATGCGGCGCCCGGCGAAATCTCGTGGCGGGATGCTGAGCGCCATACCCAGGACGGCGGGCATCCGATCGAGTGTTCGGACCACAGCCGCTCGTCCGCGCGAGAGAGAGGTAACCGCCATGGTCGAATTTTCGGCTGCGACCGACGCCATAACCAATAACGTGAACTCGCTGTGGCTGCTCGTCGCCGCAGCGCTCGTGCTGCTCATGACGCCTGGCGTTGCCTTCTTCTACGGTGGCATGGTCAAGGCCAAGAGCGTCATCAGCATGATGATGATGAGTTTCGGCGCGATGGGTCTCGTCGGGGTGCTGTGGGTCCTCTACGGCTATGGCTTCGCCTTCGGTCCCGCGCTCATCCCGGGCTGGCTCGGCAATCCGAGCGACCTGTTCGGTCTCACCGGCCTGCTGGGCATCGGCAAGGGCGGAGCGATGTCGCCCGACCTGAACGCGCTCGCGTTCGCCGGCTTCCAGGCGACCTTCGCGATCATCACCGTCGCCCTGATCTCGGGCGCGATTGCCGACCGGGCGAAGTTCGGTTCCTGGATGATCTTCGCCGGCGTCTGGGCCACCGTTGTCTACTTCCCCGTGGCCTACTGGGTCTTCAACCTCGGCCAGGGCTGGGCAGCCTTCGGTCTCAAGGTCAACGACTTTGCCGGCGGAACCGCCGTGCACATCAATGCCGGCGCGGCCGGTCTCGCGCTGGCTCTCGTGCTCGGCAAGCGCGTCGGATTTCGCAAAGGCCTGTCGAAGCCTCACAACGTTCCGCTCACGCTGCTCGGCGCCGCGCTGCTGTGGTTCGGCTGGTTCGGCTTCAACGCGGGGTCTGAGGCGGCGGTGGATGGCGTCGCGGCAATCGCCTGGATCAACACCTTTGCGGCACCCTCCGCCGCCATTCTCGGCTGGCTGATCGTCGAGCGAATCAAGGATGGCAAGCCCACCTCGATCGGTGCGGCCTCAGGCGCCGTCGCGGGACTCGTGGCCATCACGCCGGCCTGCAACATCCTGACGCCCGGTTGGGCCATGCTGCTCGGGCTCGTGGTCGGCGCCGTCTGTGCTCTCGCGATCGACCTGAAGTACAAGCTCGGCTTCGATGACTCGCTCGACGTGGTCGGCATCCACCTCGTCGGCGGCATCATCGGAACGCTCTACATCGGCATCTTCGGCAGCGGTATCGGTCTGCTCGACACGGGCAGCCTCAAGCAGCTGGGCGCGCAGGCACTCGCCGCCTTCGGCATCGCGATCTACTCCTTCGTGCTCGCTTATGCGATCGGCTGGGCGATCCAGAAGACCATCGGTTTCCGCATCACGAACGAGGATGAGGTCGCGGGAGTCGACACGATCGTGCACGGTGAAGAGGGCTACGCGCTCGAGACCGTGTAAAACTATCCACGAACGGTGGGGGTGCTGCTCGCAGGAGCGGCGCCCCCGCCATCGTTAACCGCGGTTGCGAGAGGACGGGTCCGATGGGCGCTCTCGCGACCGCAACTGCCGCAGAGCTGGAGCAGCGCACCCTGCTGCTGGTGCTGTGCGCCGTACTCGTTCTCGCCATGGCAATGGGCGCGTGGTTGTTCTATTCGCGGGGTCGACTCGGCAGTAGGCGCGCCTTCGTCACCGCGGTCACCGTGGTGATCGTGTGGGCGATCTGCGGCTACGGTCTCGTGTTCGGCGCGCCGCTCATTCCGGGCCTTCTCGGCGATCCCTTCGCACTCGACCTTGCGGATGGCGGCGCCGTCGCACAGACCTTCACGGCCGCCGCATTCCACGGTTCGCTCGCCGTGCTGACTCTCACGATCGTGGCCTGCGCCGTCGGCGACAAGGTGGCACTCTGGCCATGGCTCGTCTTCGTCGCCCTGTGGACGCTCCTCGCGTACGTGCCCGTGGCCTACGCCGAGTTCAACATGACCGACGGATGGCTGTTCACCGGCCTGCAGATCAATGATCAGGCCGGGGGAGCGCTCATCCACGTGACCGCGGGTGCTGCCGCGCTCGCCCTGCTCGTGGTGCTGCGGCCATCGGTGGTGCCAGCCGCTCGCGGCACGGCAGGGATGTTAGGCGGCACCGTGCTGATCTGGGGCGGCGCCTTCGGGCTGGTCGTCGGCTCGGAGGGACGCGTGGACGCACTGTTCTCGGTCTTGGTGACCAATACGCTGATCGCTCCTGCGTTGGCCGCCGTCGCGTGGATCGTCGTGCAGTTCCTGATGACGGGTCGGCCGACGGTGCGAGGTGCGACCTCGGGAGTCGTGAGCGGTGTGGTAGCGGTCACGCCTGCCTGCAACATCCTGACACCAGCCTGGGCCGCGCTGCTCGGGCTGCTTGCCGGAGCGACCTGCGCCGCGATCGTGACCCTCGGTCGCCGCTCGCGGTTCGGTGACCGCCTGGACATCACGGGCATCCACCTCGTGGGCGGTGCGGTGGGGCTCACCTATGTCGGCCTGCTCGGCAACGGCATCGGATGGAAGGACTCCGGTCAGCCCGACGGCATCGCGGACCAGGCGGGTGCTGCGATCGGGGTGGCCGCGTGGTCTTTCCTGGTCGCGTGCATCCTCGCGTGGTTGCTGCGGCGGGTGCTGTCGCCGCGTCGCTGAATCACGGCTCTGGCCGGCTGAGTACGATGCGATCAACCCCGCACGCGCTTCAAAGGAGAGCCACGCGATGAGACCACTTCGATACTCGATCAACGTCACGCTCGACGGCTGTTGTCATCACGAGGCCGGCCTCGCGCCCGACGTCGAGTCGATGCGCTACTGGACGGATCAGCTGGCGCGCGCCGACGCCCTGCTGTTCGGCCGGGTGACCTACGAAATGATGGAATCCGCGTGGCGCAAGCCTGCCTCGGGATCATGGCCCGACTGGGTGCAGGAGTGTCAGATCCCCTTCGCCGAGACCATCGATCGCGCGAAGAAGTACGTCGTCTCGAGCACGCTTGCCGCAGTCGACTGGAATGCAGAGCTGCTGCGAGGTGACGTGGTGCAGGCGGTCCATCGGCTCACACAGGAGCCCGGCGAAGGGCTGTGGGTCGGTGGTGTCACGCTTCCTGGTGCGTTGGCGGACGCAGACCTGATCGACGAGTACGAGTTCCTCGTGCAGCCGGTGCTTGCCGGACACGGGCCGACGTTGCTCTCTGGGTTGCGCAAGCGCATCCAACTCGATCTCGTGGGCCGCGCCGAGCTTCAGTCTGGCGCGGTCGCCATGCGATACCGGCCGAGGCGAGAGCCCGCGTGACGCGCTGTGGTGGGCGATACCGGACTCGAACCGATGACCTCTTCCGTGTGAAGGAAGCGCGCTACCAACTGCGCCAATCGCCCGCTGAAAGCCTCCGAAGCGGCTCTTTCTGCGAGACACGATCCTAGCCGACACGAAGGCGGAGCACCTATTCGAGCGCGCCGCGACACACACCGCGCTGCGTTTGGCTAACGCTCCGGCTTTCGTATAGAGTCACTGAGCACGCAGAAATGCGGGCATGCGGATGTGGCGCAGTGGTAGCGCATCACCTTGCCAAGGTGAGGGTCGCGAGTTCGAATCTCGTCATCCGCTCGAGTGAAGTCTCACGCTGAGAACTCAACAACGTGTGAGAACCCACCATGGTGGCGTGGCCGAGAGGCGAGGCAGCGGCCTGCAAAGCCGTCCACACGGGTTCAAATCCCGTCGCCACCTCCACTCAGCAACACTCAGAACAAAACCACTCAGTACGACATCCCGGGCGGTTGGCGCAGCGGTAGCGCGCTTCCCTGACACGGAAGAGGTCGCTGGTTCGATCCCAGTACCGCCCACACAAGTAAGGCTCCGAAACTGTGTTTCGGAGCCTTACGTCTTTTCTGGATCGAGCCGGCGACCTGACGACCACCGCGAACGCTCCGCGTCCACTCCAAGGCGGTCGTCCTGGTTCGATCCCAGTACCGCCCACTTCAGTAGGGCCCCGAAACTCGTTTCGGGGCCCTATGTCATTTCAGGATCGAGCCGGCGACCGACGACCACCGCGAACGCTCCGCGACCGCTCGAAGGCGGCCGTCCTGGTTCGATCCCAGTGCCGCGCACTTTAGGAAGGCTCCGAAAACTCTTGTCGGGGCGTTACGTCATCAACCGATGTGGGTGCCCACCAGGCTGCCGATGGCGAAGGTCACGACCATGGTCACCACGCTGACCAACACATTGCGGATGATCGCTCGACCGGGTGCAGCGCCTCCGAGTCGTGCGGCAACCCATCCGGTGATCGACAGCGACGCGATCACGGCGACGAAGGTGATCGGTATGCGCACACTCACCGGCGGCAATGCGATCGCGAGCAGCGGGAGTACCGACCCGAGCGCGAACGACACCATCGATGCGAGGGCGGCGGCCCACGGATTGGCGTGATGGTCCGGGTCGATGCCCAGTTCGATCTGCGCGTGGGCCCGGAGCGCGTCATGAGCGGTCAACTCCGTCGCGACCCGCGACGCTGTGTCTTTCGACAGCCCCTGCGCCTCGTAGAGTTCGGCGAGTTCGGCGAGCTCCTCATCGGGCATGTGCTCGAGTTCGTATCGCTCCTTTGCCAGCGCGGCGCGCTCGGTGTCGCGCTGCGCGCTCACCGAGGTGTACTCGCCACCGGCCATCGACAGCGCGCCGGCTACGAGTCCGGCGAGCCCCGCGATGAGGATGGCCGCGACGTTCGCCGTGGCGCCCGCGACGCCCACAACGAGGCCCGCCGTTGAGACGATTCCGTCGTTGGCGCCGAGCACTCCGGCTCTCAGCCAATTCAAGCGCGATGCGAGGTGCGCGTCGTGGGGCTCGTCGTGGGGTTCGAAGGCGGGGCTCGCGGGGACGGTCATGCTGCGACGCTACAGTTGTTCTGACCACTTTTCCCAGTAAGGAGCACCTCACCAGTGTCTGAATCCTCCGCCAGCGCCGCGTCCCCGATTGAGGCAGTGACGGCCGAGACAGACACGACGGGGTTCGAGCTGTTCACCGACCGCAGCGTCGTCGCGGTGAGGGTCGACGGGCAGCTGCGCGACCTCGCCGCCGCGGTGAAGGCCGGCGACGTGGTCGAACCGGTACTGATCTCGTCGGCGGACGGTCTCAGCATCCTCCGGCACTCGGCAGCACACGTCGCCGCGCAGGCCGTGCAGTCGATCAATCCGGAGGCGAAACTCGGCATCGGACCGCCCATCACCGACGGTTTCTACTACGACTTCGACGTCGAGGTGCCGTTCACGCCCGAGGATCTCAAGGCCATCGACAAGGCCATGGAACGGATCATCAAGCAGGGCCAGCGCTTTGTGCGCCGCGTTGTCACCGAGGATGAGGCACGCGCGGCACTCGCTGGCGAGCCGTACAAGCTCGAGCTCATTGGTCTGAAGGGCCACCCCACCGAGGGTGCGGGCGGCACGGATGACAACGAATCCGTGGAGGTCGGCGGTGCCGAGCTGACCATCTACGACAACGTCGATCCCAAGACCGGCGAGACCGTGTGGCGCGACCTGTGCCGGGGCCCGCACCTGCCGAACACGCGCATGATCGGCAACGGATACGCGCTCACCCGCACCGCCGCCGCCTACTGGCGCGGCTCGGAGAAGAACAAGCAGTTGCAGCGCCTGTACGGCACGGCGTGGCCGACCAAGGAGGAGTTGAGGGCGTATCAGGCCCGGATGGAAGAGGCGGCGAAGCGCGACCACCGCAAGCTCGGCGCGGAACTCGACCTGTTCTCGTTCCCCGAGGAGATCGGCTCGGGACTCGCGGTGTTCCACCCCCGGGGCGGAATCATCCGCGCCGAGATCGAGAACTACATGCGCGAGCGGCTGCTCGCCAACGACTACGAGCTCGTCAACACGCCGCACATCACCAAGGCGCACCTCTACGAGGTCAGCCAGCACCTCAGCTGGTACAAGGACGGCATGTTCCCGCCCATGCACCTCGATGAGGAGCGCGACGACGAGGGCAACATCACCCGGCAGGGGCAGGACTACTACCTCAAGCCCATGAACTGCCCGATGCACAACCTGATCTACCGGGCGCGCGGCCGCAGCTATCGCGAGCTCCCGCTGCGACTCGCGGAGTTCGGCACGGTCTACCGCTACGAGAAGAGCGGAACGCTCTCCGGCCTCACCCGCGTTCGCGGCCTCACCCAGGATGACGCACATATCTACGTCACGCCCGAACAGGTGAAGCCGGAACTCACCCGCCAGCTCGAATTCGTGCTCGAAACCCTGCGCGGCTACGGACTCACCGACTTCTACCTCGAGCTCTCGACCAGGGACCCGGAGAAGTCCGTGGGAAGCAACGAGCAGTGGGACGAGGCGACAGAGACCCTGCGACAGGTCGCCGTCGAATCCGGGCTCGAACTCGTCGATGACCCGGGCGGAGCCGCGTTCTACGGGCCGAAGATCTCGGTGCAGGCGAGGGACGCCATCGGCCGCACCTGGCAACTCTCCACGGTGCAGCTCGACTTCAACCAGCCCGAACTTTTCGACCTCGAATACACCGCGGCGGATGGCACGAGGCAGCAGCCGGTGATGATCCACCGCGCGCTCCTCGGATCGATCGAGCGTTTCTTCGCGATCCTGCTCGAGCACTATGCCGGCGCTTTCCCGGTGTGGCTGTCCCCGGTGCAGGTGGTCGGCATCCCGGTGGCGGACGAATATGGCGACTACCTCGACGGCGTGATTGCGCAGCTCAAGGCCAGGGGAGTGCGCGCAGAGGTCGACCATTCGAGCGATCGGATGCCGAAGAAGATCCGCACGCACACCAAGGCCAAGGTGCCCTTCCAGCTCATTGCCGGCGAAGAGGACAGGGCGGCGGGTGCGGTCAGCTTCCGCTTCCGTGACGGCACGCAGGAGAACGGCATCCCCATCGCCGACGCGATCGAGAGAATCACGACCGCGATCGCGACGAAGGCGCAGGTGTAGCCCATGGGTCCATACGAGCCAGGAGAGTTCGGCGACGTGCCGATCGAGAACTCGAGCGACTTCGCGGCCGTGCCGGACTCGTTCCAGCGGTTATGGACGCCTCACCGTCTCGTCTACATCCAAGAGGGACAGCAGCCGGAGGCGCACGCATGCCCCTTCTGCACCGCCCCCGCGCTCGACGACGAGAAGGCGCTCATCGTTGCCCGCGGCGAGCACTGCTACGTGCTGCTGAACCTGTTTCCGTACAACACCGGCCATCTGCTGGTGTGCCCGTACCGGCACATCGCGAGCTACGACCAGGCCAACGCCGAGGAGGTTGCCGAGATGGGTAGCCTCACCCAGACGGCGATGCGCGTGCTCAGCGAGGTCGCGCACTGCGATGGCTTCAACCTCGGAATGAACCAGGGCAGGATCGCCGGCGCGGGCATCGCCGACCACCTGCACCAGCACATCGTTCCGCGCTGGGCGCTCGACTCGAACTTCTTTCCGATCATCGCCAAAACGAAGGCCGTGCCGCAGCTCCTGGGGGGCGTTCGGGCGGATGTCGCCGCGGCCTGGCCGAAGCCCTAGTCGCAGTAGAATAGGGGCACATCCCCACGCCGCGAAGGCAGCACGATCGCGCCGCTGAGACTGGATGGCACAGCTACGGGGCGCCGATCGGCAGCCCAAAGGGAAGGCAATAGTGAGCGACAGCAGCAACGCAGGAGAACTGGGCACGAGCCGCGTCAAGCGCGGACTCGCCGAAATGCTCAAGGGCGGCGTCATCATGGACGTGGTGAACGCCGAGCAGGCGAAGATCGCCGAGGATGCCGGGGCCGTCGCAGTCATGGCGCTCGAACGGGTGCCCGCAGACATCCGTTCGCAGGGCGGTGTCGCTCGCATGAGCGACCCCGACCTCATCGACGGCATCATCGAGGCCGTGTCGATCCCGGTCATGGCGAAGGCCCGCATCGGCCACTTCGTCGAGGCGCAGATCCTCGAGGCGCTCAAGGTCGACTACATCGACGAGTCCGAGGTTCTCAGCCCGGCCGACTACGTGAACCACATCGACAAGTGGAAGTTCACCGTTCCCTTCGTCTGCGGCGCAACCAACCTGGGCGAGGCGCTGCGGCGCATCAACGAGGGCGCGGCGATGATTCGCTCGAAGGGCGAGGCAGGCACGGGCGACGTCTCCGAGGCCACCAAGCACATCCGCACCATCAAGTCGGAGATCGCGGCGCTCACGGCGAAGAGCGAAGACGAGCTCTACGTCGCGGCCAAGGAACTGCAGGCGCCCTACGAGCTTGTGCTCGAAATTGCGCGCACCGGCAAGCTTCCCGTCGTGCTGTTCACCGCCGGCGGCGTCGCAACCCCCGCGGACGCCGCACTCATGATGCAGCTCGGTGCTGACGGCGTGTTCGTCGGTTCCGGCATCTTCAAGTCGGGCGATCCCGCGAAGCGTGCCGCGGCCATCGTGAAGGCCACGACCTTCTTCGATGACGCCTCGGTCGTCGCCGAGGCCTCCCGAGGGCTCGGCGAGGCAATGGTGGGCATCAATGTCGCTGACCTCGCTGCACCGCACCGCCTCTCCGAACGTGGCTGGTAACTCACGCAACCGAAAGATCACGGCATGACGGCGCCGATCGGTGTGCTCGCGCTGCAGGGCGACTTCCGCGAGCACATTGCCGTGCTGCGCTTCCTCGGTGCGGATGTCATCCCGGTTCGGCGCGAAGAGGACCTGGACAAGGTGGCCGGGCTCGTCATCCCGGGCGGCGAGTCCAGCGTGATGGACAAACTCAGCCGCCTCTTCGGGCTCGCGGAACCGCTGAAGGCGGACATTGCATCCGGCCTGCCGGTGTACGGCACCTGCGCCGGCCTCATCATGCTCTCGAACACCGTGCTCGACGCGATCGAGGGTCAGCAGAGCCTCGGCGGTCTCGACATCGACGTGCGCAGGAATGCCTTCGGTTCGCAGACCTCGTCCTTCGAGGTCGACCTCGACATTCCCGTGGTCGGCGACGTTCCGATGCACGCGGTCTTCATCCGGGCGCCCGTAGTCGAGCGGGTGGGCGACGATGTGACCGTCGTCTCTGCACTGGACGATGGCCGGGTCGTGGCTGTTGAGCAGGGCAACCTGCTCGGCACCTCGTTCCACCCGGAGATGACGGGCGACACGCGTTTTCACCAGTACTTCCTCGACCGTGTCGAGAGCGTGGGATTCGGCGCCAGTCACCGCTGACCCTGCACGGCGCGGCCGGGAGGCGTCGAGCGGCTGGCTAGAATGTTCAGCATGTCAGGTCACTCCAAATGGGCAACCACGAAGCACCAGAAGGCCGTTAAGGACTCGCGCCGTGCCAAGTCGTTCGCCAAGCTCATCAAGAACATCGAAGTCGCCGCGAAGCTCGGCGGCGCCGACCTGGCAGGCAACCCCACGCTCGTCGACGCCGTGCAGAAGGCGAAGAAGACCTCGGTCCCGAACTCCAACATCGATTCCGCGATCAAGCGCGGATCGGGCCAGCTCGGCGAGGCCGTCGACTACCAGACGATCATCTACGAGGGCTACGCGGCCGGCGGTGTCGCTCTGCTCATCGAGTGCCTCACCGACAACAAGAACCGCGCCGCAGCGGATGTGCGCACCATCATGACCCGCAACGGTGGCACGATGGGTGACCCGGGGAGCGTCGCATACAACTTCAGCCGCAAGGGCGTCATCTCGGTCACGAAGACAGACAGCGTCACCGAGGACGACATCCTCGCGGCCGTACTCGATGCCGGTGCCGAGGAGGTCAACGACCGAGGCGCGGGCTTTGAAATCGTGTCGGAGCCGCACGACCTCGTGGCGGCGCGCACCGCGCTGCAGGAGGCGGGAATCGACTACGACTCGGCGGACGTCGAGTTCGTGCCCGGGCTCACCATCGAGGTGGATGTCGAGACCGCGCGCAAGATCTTCCGCCTCATCGACGCGCTCGACGACAACGATGACGTGCAGAACGTCTACGGCAACTTCGACATCCCCGCCGAGGTCCAGGCCGTCCTCGACGAGGAGGAGTAGGCCACCCTGTGACCATCCGGGTCCTCGGTATCGACCCGGGCCTCACTCGCTGCGGGGTCGGCATCGTCGATGTCGCGGCCACCCGCACGGCGAAACTGGTGAGCGTCGAGGTCATCCGGACGCCGCACGAACTGCCCCTCGAACAGCGCCTTCTCACCGTGGGCACCGAGATCGAACGCCTCTTCGACGAGTACCAACCGCAGGCCTTTGCGATCGAGCGCGTCTTCGCGCAGCACAACCTGCGCACCGTGATGGGCACCGCCCAGATCAGCGGGGTCGCGCTTCTCATCGCCGCGCGTCATGGGCTCACGGCAGGACTGCACACGCCGTCGGAGGTCAAGGCGTCCATCACGGGTTACGGTTCGGCGGACAAGAAACAGGTGGCGACGATGGTGGCGCGGGTGCTCGGTCTTGCCGAACTGCCGAGCCCCGCCGACGCATCCGACGCCCTGGCCATTGCTCTGTGCCACGCCTGGCGCACCCCGGGGTTGCTGACCGGCTCGAGCGGGCGAGGTGATGGAGAAGCAGCGACGCCGACACCGGCGCAGCAGGCGTGGCTCGCCGCGGAGCGTTCCGCGGGGAAGTCGGCGGTCAAACGTAGGCTGGCACCATGATCTCTTCGGTGCGTGGCACAGTCCTGTCTGCGGCTGGCACGAGTGCTGTCATCGAGGTCGGGGGAGTGGGACTCGCCGTCACCGTCACGCCGCAGCACGCACTGTCGCTGCGGGTCGGCGCCGAGGCCGCCGTGCACACCGCCCTCGTCGTGCGCGAAGACGACCTCGCCCTCTTCGGGTTCTCGGATGCCGAACAGCTGGCCGTATTCGACCTGCTGCGCGGGGTCACCGGTGTCGGTCCGAAGTCCGCGATGGGCGTGCTCGCCGTGATGGCCCCGGCCGATGTCGCCGCGGCCGTCGCGACCGAGAATGATGCCGCCTTCCGCAAGGTGTCCGGCATCGGACCGAAGACCGCCAAGCTCATCGTCCTCTCACTCGCCGGCAAGATGCACGTCTCGGCCTCGGCAGAGCGCGCCACGCCGAGCGTGCAGGTCGCCGTGAAAGACAGCGTGCTGGTGGCACTCGTGGGACTCGGCTGGTCGGAGCGGGTGGCAGCGCAGGCTCTCGACGACGCGATTGCCGGCTCGAACGGCGCCGCGTTCGAGGTGCCGGCACTGCTCAGGCTCTCGCTTGCCGCGCTCGGACCGCAGCAGACGTCGAGCGTCGGGGAGGCCTCATGAATTCCGAGCTCTCGGATGACCCTTCCGTGGCGATCGTGCGCCCGACCCCGGAGTCGGAGGCCGAGCTCGCCTTCGAGGGTGCTCTGCGCCCCAAGACTCTCGCCGAGTTCGTCGGGCAGGCAAAGGTGCGCGCGCAGCTGCAGCTGCTGCTGCAAGCCGCCGGCCTGCAGAATCGCACCCCCGATCACATCCTCCTGGCCGGACCCCCCGGGCTCGGCAAGACCACGCTGGCCATGATCGTCGCCGAAGAGAGCGGGCGCTCCCTGCGGATGTCGAGCGGCCCCGCCATCCAGCACGCCGGTGACCTCGCCGCAGTTCTCTCCTCGCTCGTGCCGGGGGAGATCCTCTTCATCGACGAGATCCACCGCATGGCGCGGTCTGCCGAGGAGATGCTCTACCTCGCGATGGAGGATTTCCGCATCGACATCATGGTGGGCAAGGGCGCCGGCGCGACCTCCATCCCGCTGGATCTCGCACCGTTCACGCTGGTCGGCGCGACCACTCGCTCTGGACTGCTTCCCAACCCGCTCCGCGACAGGTTTGGGTTCACCGCGCACCTCGAGTTCTATGCGGAAGACGAGCTGGAGCAGGTGCTCACGCGCGCCGCGACGCTACTCGGACTCACGGTCGACCGCTCGGCCCTTGCCGAGATCGCGGGGCGCTGCCGGGGCACGCCGCGCATCGCGAACCGCCTGCTGCGACGCGTACGCGACTACTCGCTCGTGCACAACACCTCCGGCCTGGAGGCTGTTCACGCCGCTCTGGAACTCTATGACGTGGACGAGTTGGGACTCGACCGGCTCGACCGCGCCGTCATGGACGTGATCCTCACGCGCTTCGACGGTGGTCCCGTGGGGCTCGGAACACTCGCGGTTTCCGTCGGCGAGGAAGCCGAGACGATCGAGTCGGTGGTCGAGCCCTTCCTCGTGCGGATCGGGCTGCTCACCCGCACACCGAGGGGCCGCGTCGCCAGCAGAAGGGCGTGGTCGCACTTCGGGCTGAGCAAGCCGAGCGAGGCGCTCTTCGGCGATGACCTATAATTCAAGCTGGCTTAACAGCACCCGCGCCTAGACTTCAGGCTCTCTATACCAACCATCTCGGAAGGCTCGTTCGCACCATGCCCACAGAATTCATACTTATCGCGGTTGCGCTGGCCGTTTTCATCTTCTTCCAGTTCCGCAGTTCGCGTAAGCGTGCGAAGCAGGCCGAAGAGCGTCAGGCGACGATCGTTCCCGGCGCCGAGATCATGACGAACTACGGCCTCTACGGCACGCTCATCGACCTCGACGAAGAGAGCAATATCGCGCTGATCGAGACGACCCCTGGCACCGTGCTGCGGATTCACCGCCAGACGATCCTCAAGGCCGTAGACGACGAGACGCCGGATGCCGTGGCAGGCGACGCAAGCGACGCTGCGCCTGAAGCAGAGCTGAACACCGACCACGCGATCGCAGCCGGCGAGCCGGAGTTCGGCGAGCGTATCGAGCCGGCGCCGAAGAAGCCCGCTCGTGGCAGCAGCAAAAAGGCCGTTGACTAACCACTAACCTGATGTGTGCCCGCGCACTACTCGCGCGGGAGAGGTTTGAGCTGCGTCCGTAGTCACATAACGCCTCGCACGCGTAGAAAGCTGAGTTCCCGTTGGCAGCACGTAACACCCCGGTACGAAAAGCGTGGCGTTCCCTGACCTGGCTGATCGTCATAGTGGCGCTTCTCGCCGGGCTCAACGGGGCGGGCATGCTCTTCGATGGGGCAGCACCTACGCCGAAGCTGGCGCTCGACCTCGAGGGCGGTACGGAGATCATCCTCGCGCCGAAGATCGCCGAGGGCGCGGCGCAGCCGAGCGCCGATCAGCTCGACCAGGCCGTGTCGATCATCCGGCAGCGCATCGACGCCTCGGGCGTCTCCGAGGCCGAGATCAACACACAGGGTGGCCAGAACGTCGTCGTCTCGATCCCCGGTGTGGCTGATCAGGCAACGATCGACCGCATCGAATCCTCGGCGAAGCTCGAGTTCCGCGCCGTTCTGCAGACGGATGCCGCGGCCAATTCGCAGGCCGATGCGACTCCCACGCCCGGCGCCACGCCTTCCGCGGGTGCCACAGCAAACCCGAGCGCATCATCCACACCGGACTCAACACAGCCGACCAGCACCGCGACTCCCACGAATGCGAGCGACCTCGCCTGGGTGACACCGGAGCTTGCTAAGAAGTTCGCGAGTTTCGACTGCAAGAGCGTCGAGAAGTCCGGCGCCAACATCGCCGACCCGAAGAAACCTCTCATCACCTGTGACGATCCTGCATCGCTCGACAAGGGTCAACAGCAGACGAAGTACATCCTCGGTCCCGTCGAGGTGGCAGGAGAGACCATCTCCGATGCCTCCGCCGGCCAGGTGAGCAACAGCCAGGGTGCCGTCACCAACCAGTGGGCGGTGAACATCGTCTTCAACTCGAAGGGGGCCAAGGAGTTCGGTGCGGTCACGACGCGGCTGTATTCGCTGACCGGTGCGCGGCACCAATTTGCGATCGTGCTCGACGGCAGTGTCATCTCGGCGCCGACGACGAATGCCGTGATCACCAACGGCAAGCCGCAGATCACCGGAAACTTCACCCAGGCGACCGCGAAGACGCTCGCCGACCAGCTCAAGTTCGGTGCTCTTCCGATCGGGTTCCAGGTACAGAGCAAGAACCAGATCTCGGCCACGCTCGGTAGCAGTCAGCTGCAGAGCGGGCTTCTTGCCGGCCTCATCGGTCTCATCCTCGTCGTGATCTACTCACTCCTGCAGTACCGCCTGCTCGGGCTCGTTACCGTCGCCTCGCTTGTCGTAGCCGCGACGATCACCTACCTCTTCGTCACCCTCCTGTCCTGGCGCGAGGGGTATCGACTGTCGCTCGCCGGCGTCGCCGGCCTCATCGTCGCCATCGGCATCACCGCAGACTCGTTCATCGTCTACTTCGAACGAATACGTGATGAGTTGCGAGATGGCCGGGCACTGCCAGGGGCCGTTGAGGCGGGTTGGAAGCGTGCAATCCGCACCGTCCTCGCGTCCGACACGGTCAACTTCCTCGCCGCGGGCATCCTCTTCATCGTCGCCGTCGGCAATGTCAAGGGATTCGCCCTGACGCTCGGTATCACCACGATCATCGACATCGTCGTGGTGGCTCTGTTCACCCACCCGGTGCTGCAGCTGCTCTCCCGCACGAAGTTCTTCTCCGAGGGTCACCGCTTCAGCGGGCTCGACCCGAAGGCGCTGGGTGCCGTTTACCGCGGGCGTGCGACGTTCCGCGAGCCGGCCGGTGTGTCGGCGGCGAAGCGGTCGAGCAGTAGCAGGGAGGCGGCCAAGCGGCAGACGATTGCTGAGCGCAAGGCGGCCGAACAGGCCAGTATCGGCGGCAAGGGGAAGGATTCCTGATGGCCAGCTTCTCCAACTTCGGTAACGACCTCTATACGGGCGAGCGCTCCTACGACATCGTCGGCAAGCGCAAGGTCTGGTACGTCGTAGCGGCGCTACTCATCCTCACGGCGATCATCGTCCCGATCATCCGGGGCGGTTTCGTCTTCGGAATCGAATTCCGCGGTGGCTCGCAGTTCCAGGTCTCGCAGACGACGAACCTCAAGCAGTCATTGGCGAGCGACACGGTGAAGAGCGTCGTCGCGGACGCCAACCCGAAGGTCACCATCATCGGTGACCACTCGGTGCGCATCCAGACGGATCAGCTGACCGACGCGCAGACGGTCGAGATCAAGGACGCCCTCGCAAAGGCGTACGACGTCAAGAACTCCAAGGTGACGACCTCATTCATCGGTGCGACATGGGGACAGGACATCACGCGGCAGGCCATCACCGGTCTGATCGTGTTCGTGCTGCTCGCCGGCGTCGTGATGGCGTTGTACTTCCGAACCTGGAAGATGTCGCTGTCCGCCATCGTGGCGCTGCTTCACGACCTCGTCATCACCGCGGGCTTCTACGGCATTCTGGGCTTCGAGGTAACGCCGGCGGCCGTGATCGGATTCTTGACGATCCTCGGATACTCGCTCTATGACACGGTCGTCGTCTTCGACAAGATCCGTGAGAACACCATGGAGGAAGGCGCGGAGACGCACAGAACATTCGGTGAATCGGTGAACTATGCGGTCAACCAGACGCTCGTCAGGTCGATCAACACCTCGGTCGTCGCCATCCTCCCCGTTGCGGGCATCCTCTTCATTGGTGCACTCCTGCTCGGGGCGGGTACGCTTCGCGACATCTCGCTCGCACTGTTCATCGGCATCCTCGTCGGAACCTATTCCACAATCTTCATCGCGGCACCGCTGTATGCGCAGTTGCGAGGTTACGACGAAGCGGTGAAGAAGAGGGACAAGCGCGTGCTCTCCGCTCGTCAGGCCAGCATCGTCGAGTAGGTGCGAGACGCATACTCCTCCACGCGCCGTGAGCGAACGAACGGCGCAGCCGCAGTCGCGAGTGTTAGCTTGTCTGTGTTGACCGGCTGGGAGGAGTGGCGATGACGGGAACCGCAACACAGAATCCCGCCACGCACGACGGCGGCCAGTCGCGCGAGGGCCAGAACACCGCGTCGCTGCGCACGCTGTTGCCGCGAATCTTCTCGAAGGCGCAGCCCACGGGCGCCGTTGATCGACTGATCAAGACGGTGCGTTCCCACCATCCCAAGGCGGATGTCGGCGTGATCGAGCGGGCCTATGCGGCAGCCGAACTCGCGCACCGCGGGCAGTTGCGCAGGAGCGGTGAGCCGTACATCACGCACCCGGTGGCCGTCGCCCAGATCCTCGCAGACCTCGGGATCGGCCCAAAGACGCTCGCTGCCGCCCTGTTGCACGACACCGTCGAAGACACCGACTACACGCTCGACAGGCTGCGCAACGACTTCGGCGATGAGATCGCCATGCTCGTCGACGGCGTGACCAAGCTCGACAAGCTCAAGTACGGTGACAGCGCGCAGGCCGAGACCGTGCGCAAGATGGTTGTCGCAATGTCCAAGGACATCCGCGTGCTCGTGATCAAGCTCGCCGATCGGCTCCACAACGCGCGCACCTGGGGATTCGTGCCCGCCGCCTCCGCCACGCGCAAGGCGCAGGAGACCCTCGAGATCTACGCGCCGCTCGCTCACCGCCTCGGCATCCAGGCGATCAAGTGGGAGCTCGAAGACCTCTCCTTCGCCGTGCTCTACCCCAAGCTCTACGTGGAGATCGAGAGCCTGGTGAAGCAGAGAACGCCTCAGCGCGAAGAGTTCGTGCAGCAGGTGATCGACGCGGTGAGCGACGACCTCAAGTCGTCGAAGATCAAGGGCAAGGTCGTCGGCCGGCCCAAACAGTACTACTCGATCTATCAGAAGATGATCGTGCGCGGCCGCGAATTCGACGAGATCTACGACCTCGTCGGGATCCGCGTGCTCGTCGGTTCGGTTCGCGATTGCTACGCGGTGCTCGGCTCGATCCACGCGAGGTGGAACCCGATCCCCGGCCGCTTCAAGGACTACATCGCGACGCCCAAGTTCAACCTCTATCAGTCCCTGCACACGACCGTGATCGGCCCGCAGGGTCGCGCGGTCGAGATCCAGATCCGCACCGAGGAAATGCACCAGCGCGCGGAGTTCGGTGTTGCCGCGCACTGGAAGTACAAGGAGCGGGTTAACGGCAAGAGCACCGGCGGGGGATTCAGCGGCGACACCGACATGGCGTGGCTGGCGCACATCACCGATTGGCAGGCCGAGACCTCCGATCCGAACGAGTTCCTCGACTCGCTGCGCTTCGAAATCGGTGCCAAGGAGGTGTACGTCTTCACGCCGCAGGGCAAGGTGATCGGCCTGCCGGCGGGGGCGACGCCGGTGGACTTCGCCTACGCGGTGCACACCGAGGTCGGGCATCGAACGATGGGATCGAAGGTCAACGGCAGGCTCGTGCCGCTCGAGACCGCCCTGAACAGCGGCGATGTCGTCGAGGTCTTCACCTCGAAGAATCCTGACGCCGGGCCCAGCAAGGACTGGCTGAACTTCGTGCAGAGCCCCCGGGCTCGCAACAAGATCAAGCAGTGGTTCACCAAGGAGCGGCGCGACGAGGCGATCGAGCAGGGCAAGGATGCCATCGCGCGCGCCATGCGCAAGCAGAACCTTCCGCTGCAGAAGCTGATGAACCAGAACTCCTTCGGCGAGGTCGCCGCGCAAATGCGCTACGACGACGTGTCGGCTCTGTACGCCGCGGTGGGTGAGGGTCACGTTTCGACACAGTCGGTGATCGAGAAAGTGCTCGCATCGCTGCACACCGAAGCCGAGACCGAAGATCCGGAGACACTGTTCCCCACCAAGGGTCGCGGCCGCCAGCTGCGCAACAGCGACTCCGGTGTGCTCGTGCGTGGCGCCCCCGACATCCTCGTCAAGCTCGCGAAGTGCTGCACGCCTGTGCCCGGCGACGCGATCGTCGGTTTCGTCACGCGCGGCTCCGGAGTGTCCGTGCATCAGGCGGATTGCCACAACGTCGCCTCGCTGCTGACCGAACCGGAGCGGATGATCGACGTTGAATGGGCGCCGTCATCATCGAGCCTCTTCCTCGTGCAGATCCAGGTCGAGGCGCTCGACCGATCGGGACTGCTCTCGGACGTGACCCGGGTGCTGTCGGAGAGTCACGTGAACATCCTCTCGGCGACCGTGTCGACCTCAAGCGATCGGCTGGCGCTTAGCCGCTTCGTCTTCGAGATGGGCGACACCACCCACCTCGACCGAGTGCTCAATGCCGTGCGGCGCATCGATGCTGTCTACGACGTCTACAGGGTGACCGGGGGCTAGCTCACGCGGCGAGCGTCTCGCACGCACGCAGACGCGCAACGGCCAGATGCTTACCGGGCAGGTTGCGCCTCCGGTTCATCGCTGCGGCGCAGTCACTCGCTCCAAAATCGCCGAGAGCCATGAGTGCTCTCACTACGCCAGCCTCGAACTGCCCGAACTCGGGACTCGAGCGTGCGATGTCCACCGCGGCCCTCAGCGGCGTCGTCAGCCGAAGTCCGGCGAGGGTGATGACCTCTGCGTCGTTTATGACGACTTCGCGCAGCTCGTGGCGGCTCGACCCCGGCAGACAGACTCGCGCGCCGGAGTCCACGCAGAACTGATGCCTGCCCGGCGGCAGCGCGCAGGCTCCGAGTACCCACGCCGCCGAGAAGCGCTCCGCGATGAGCCTCGGTTGAACGCTCAGTGCGAGAGCACCCGCGCGGTGGAACGCATCGTCAGGCTCATCGATCGGACTGAAGCACTCGGCGACGACGACGAGCTCGCCATCGAGACGTGCCGCATGCAACTCCGCGAGCGGAAGGTCGTTGCAGGAGAGCGTGGGGGAGAGGGCGCGGGATCGGGGTGGCACTCGACCATCGTGCAGGAACTCGTGGCTCCCCGGCTCTGCCCGCACGAAGTTGTGCAGAGGAATGCCCCTGTGGAGGAGCTACCGGGCACTAGCCGAGCGCGTCCAACCACACCTTGCGGGCGTCTAGGGCTTCCTGTGCTTCACGAGCCTTGCGCTCGTCGCCGCTGGCCTTCGCCTCGGCTAGTTCTCTCTCGAGCTTGGCGATGGCATCCTGCAGCTGGCTGGCGAGCCCCTCGGAGCGCGCGATGCGCTCGGGGTTACTCTTCTGCCAGTGCTCATCATCCAGTTTGCGCACCGCGGCCTCGACCTTGCGCAGGCGATCTTCCACCGTACGAACCTTGTCGCGCGGAACCTTGCCAATCTTGTCCCAGCGCTGCTGGATCGAGAGCAGGGTCTCCCTGGCCTTGATCCGGTCGGTCGCCGTGAGCAGCGGTTCTGCTTCGCTGAGCAACGCGAGCTTGAGTTCGAGGTTCGCCGCGAATTCTTCGTTGTCGCGCGCATCAAGCTCGGACTTGGCGGCGTAGAGCGCGTCGCCCGCGAGCTTGAACTTGGCCCACAGGGTGTCGTCGAACTTCTTACCGGCGCGGCCGGCCGACTTCCACTCCTCAAGCAGCGCGCGATAGGCAGGAATGCCCGCGACTCCCTGGGAGGCGAGTGCCTCGGCCTTCTGAACGAGTTCCTGCTTCTTGGCCCTCGCGTCCCGATGCACCGAGTCGAGTTCGGCGAAGAAAGTCTTGCGGTTGGTCTCGATGACGGTGCGCGCTGCGCGGAAGCGCTTCCAGAGCTCGTTGCCCTCACTCTTCGGGAGCCGCGGGCCCTCGGCCTGGTGCTTCTGCCACCGCGCAAAGATGTCGTCGAGGCTCGCACTGAGCTGCTTCCACTGCGCCTTGGCCGGGTCCTGTGCGGCGAGCTTCTCCGCCTCAACCACGAGGGCCTCACGCTCGGCAAGCGCCGCATCCATGGCAGCGCGTGCCTCCGCGGTCTGCTTCTCGGTGAGTTCTCCGACCGCTCCACCGAGCGCATCGAGACGTGCCTGGAGTGAAGCGAGATCGCCCACGGCGTTCGCCGTGGAGATCGTGGCCTTGAGCGAAGCGATGGTCTTCGCGACATCTGCCGCGGCCGTTCCTCGTTTGATGCGCTGCTCGAGCAGCGTCACCTGACCCGCGAGTTCGGTGAACTTGCGCTCGTAATACGCGAGCGCCTCTTCCGCCGTTCCATCGGGGAACTGCCCGACCGCACGTTCGCCGTCCGCCTCGCGCACGAAGACGGTTCTCGTCTCATCAACGCGGCCCCAAGGAGCCTGCTCGTTCGCTGCCACGTGTCTCACCTTGCTGCTCGGGCCACACCTGTCCATGACCGGGGACCAGCCTATTGCACCCCGGCTGAGACGCCGCGGCCCATCGAACCGACTACTTTACGGTCACCGCCGTAATCCTGGTAGCGACCACGGGTGCACCATCGCTCGGATTGCTCGTCGCCGATGAGTTCGCCGCGACGCCCTTCTGGGCGATCTCGGAGATGAGAGAGTCGAGCCCCGTGGTGACCCTGCCGAAGACGGTGTAGCCGCCCGTCGAGGCATCGAGGGTGGTGGTTCCATAGGTGATGAAGAACTGGCTGCTCTGGCTGTATGGGTCGGTGCTGCGAGCCATGGCGATGGTACCCGCGGGATAGACGCCGTCGGCAGGAACGTTCTCGAGCGGACCGAAACTAAAGCCCACGTCTCCCGTGCCGTCGCCATTGGCCGATCCGCACTGGATGAGTTTCGCAGTTTCGCTCGTCGTCAGCCGGTGGCAGGCGCTGCCCTTGGTCGTGTAAAACCCGTCACGCGCGAGTGAAATGAAGACGGAGGTCGCCTGGGGCGCCCGATCTCCGAAGAGTTCGATGCCGAGCTTGACGCTGTTGAGTTCGAGTTCGCCTGTCCACGTGCGGCCCTCGGCGATCGTGGAGGCCGGGACCTTTCCCACGTTGCTGCCGGCCGCCGGGGTGCTGCTCGCGGACGGACTGGCAGTGGCGGATGGAGTCGGTTTCGCGGCAGCCCTGCCCGGCCCGGTGCTGAAGTATGCGACCTGGGTGACGGTGGCGAGAGCGGCGATGATGATGATGCCGGCCACGGCGAAGACGTTGTCGCGACGGCGCCTGCGGACCTGTCGAGCGTGGACGGTCTGACGGGCGTTGTACCGTCGCAGCCGATCGCGTGCCTCGCGTGCCTCTCGCTCGGCATTCTTGCTCGGTGCCACGAATCCTCCGTCGGGTGTCGTCTTAGTCTGGGCAGCAGCGCGGCGCTGTCAGCACCGGCAACTAGCATTGATTCTATGGTGGATGCCCAGCTCGGCCTGCGCGCCGGCGCGACGCCGCTCGCGGTGCGCATGCGCCCTCGAAGCCTCGACGAAGTGGCCGGACAGCGCCATCTGCTGACCCCCGGATCGCCGCTCGTGAGCCTCGCGTCGGACAAGAGTGGCGAGCAGGGCTCGGCCTCGGTCATCCTCTGGGGGCCGCCCGGCACGGGCAAGACGACACTCGCCCAGGCGATCGCGCACAGCTCGGGCCGCAAGTTCGTCGAGCTCTCGGCCGTCAACGCCGGCGTCAAGGACGTGCGCGAGGTGATGGAGGCCGCGATGTCCTCGCGCGACCTCTACGGTGTCTCAACCGTCCTCTTTCTCGACGAGATCCACCGCTTCTCCAAGGCGCAGCAGGACGCGCTCCTGCCCGGGGTCGAGAACGGCTGGGTCATCCTCGTCGCCGCGACCACCGAGAACCCCTCCTTCTCCGTCATCTCGCCACTGCTGTCTCGCTCGCTGCTGCTCACGCTCGAGGCCCTGAGCGACGACGACCTTGGCATCCTCATCGATCGCGCCGTAACCGATCCGCGCGGCCTCGACGACCGCATCGTGCTCGATCCGGAGGCTCGCGCCGCCATCATCCGGCTCGCCTCTGGAGACGCGCGCCGGGCGCTGACCGCGCTCGAGGCCGCCGCGCTGTCTGCGACGTCGACCAGCACGGATGGCAAACCCGTGGTGCTCGCCGAGACCGTGGCCCTCGCGGTGGACCGGGCGCTGCTGCGCTACGACCGCAACGGAGACGAGCACTACGACGTCATCAGCGCCTTCATCAAGTCGGTGCGCGGCTCCGATGTGGATGCCGCACTCCACTACCTGGCACGAATGATCGAGGCGGGGGAGGATCCGCGCTTCATCGCCAGGCGCATCATCGTCTCCGCGTCGGAAGACGTGGGGATGGCCGATCCCCAGGCGCTGCTCGTGGCCATCGCCGCGGCCGACGCGGTGCAGTACATCGGTATGCCGGAGGGGCGCATCCCGCTTGCCGAAGCCGTCGTCTACCTCGCAACAGCGCCGAAGTCCAATGCGGCCTACATGGGTATCGATGCGGCCCTCGCCGACGTGCGTGCGGGCAAGATCGGTCGCGTGCCGAAGCACCTGCGTGACGCACACTACGCCGGAGCGAAACGGCTCGGGCATGGCAAGGGCTACCGCTATTCGCACGATTCCGAGCTTGGTGTCGTGAAGCAGCAGTATCTTCCGGATGCGCTGAGCGGCACGACCTATTACTCGCCGACCGAGCATGGCAACGAGCGCGAGATCAGTGCGCGACTCGAGAAGCTGCGACGAATCATCCGCGGTGAGTGATCCGCGCGCTTTCTGTTAGCATTGACAGGCCTACACGGGTCTTTTGCGCGCGGCTGCTGCGAAAGTCCCGATGGATGGGAAGCGTTCTTTAGCCGAACGGTACCCGCGGCGCATCCCTCTTCTCCGTTTCAGCACAGCTGTGCCGACACACTGCCGAAGACCGATGATTTTGTACCGAAAGGAAACCGTGTCTACCAAGTCACGTACACGTAGCAAGACCCGCCTGTCGCGGGCGTTGGGCATTCCGCTCACCCCGAAGGCGGCAAAGGGATTCGAAAAGCGTCCGTACCCACCAGGGGAGCACGGCCGCACCAAGCGCAAGACCGACAGCGACTACGCCGTGCGACTTCGCGAGAAGCAGCGTCTGCGTGCCCAGTACGGCATCCGCGAGGCGCAGCTGAAGATCATCTTCCAGGAGGCGCGCCGCGCCGAGGGCCTGACCGGTGAGAACCTGGTGGAGCTGCTCGAGATGCGTCTCGACGCCATTCTCGTGCGTTCGGCCATCGCTCGCACCACGGCACAGGCTCGCCAGATGATCGTGCACCGCCACATCCTCGTCGACGGCCAGCGCGTTGACCGCCCGTCGTTCCGCGTGAAGCCAGGCCAGCTCGTTCACGTGCACGCCAAGAGCGAGGGCATGGAGCCATTCCAGGTCGCCGCGGCCGGCGGTCACGTCGACGTTCTGCCGAAGACCCCGGGTTACCTCGAGGTCGAGATCGACAAGCTGCAGGCCCGGCTCGTGCGTCGCCCCAAGCGCGCCGAGGTTCCGGTGACCTGTGAAGTCCAGCTCGTCGTCGAGTACTACGCAGCTCGCTAGTCGGAGCGGTGCCCTGCGGCACCACCCGGCAAACGGGTAGTTTTAGAGCGGGTCGCCCTCGGGCGGCCCGCTCTTTGCGTTCGGTGCGAGGCGTCTGACTCTTCGGGACGCCACGCCGTCACGAAGTAAGCTTGAATTCCGCTATTCGTACACAACACACTCACTCAAGGAGCAGTTGACATGAAGAACATCCTGTGGCTGGTCGTCGGCGTCGGAATCGGGTTCTACGCGGCGCATCAGGTCAACAAGACCCCGCAGGGTCGCGCCTTCTTCGCGGATGTGGACAGCAAGGCCCGCGAGTTCGGTGACGCCGTCATCGAGGGCTACAAGGCGCGCGAGGCGGAGCTCCGCAGTGCGGTCGCAGAGGCCGAGGGCGTCATCGCAGACCTCAGCAGGCGCGGCGACGCGTAAACCACCCCATTCTCGACGGGACGTCGCGCGGCGGCCCATTCATCACTCACACTCAGGACCACATGCAAACCGCTGAAATCCGTCAACGCTGGCTCGACTTCTTCGCGGACCGCGGCCACACGGTCGTACCGTCGGCCTCGCTGGTGAGCGACGACCCGACGCTGTTGTTCACTGTTGCAGGCATGGTCCCGTTCGTCCCCTACCTCACCGGGCTCGTTCCGGCGCCGTACCCTCGCGCCACGAGTGTGCAGAAGTGCATCCGAACGCTCGACATCGAAGAGGTCGGAAAGACGCCACGTCACGGCACCTTCTTCCAGATGAACGGCAACTTCTCGTTTGGCGACTACTTCAAGGAGCAGGCGATCGAATACGCCTGGGAGTTGTTGACCTCGCCCGAGTCGTCGGGCGGCTACGGCTTTGCCGAGAAGGACCTCTGGGTCACCGTCTACAAGGACGACGACGAGGCCTTTGCGCTGTGGCGCAAGATCGCGGGGCTGCCTGAGGAACGCATCCAGCGACTCGACATGGATACAAACTATTGGTCGACGGGGCTTCCCGGCCCCGCCGGTCCCTGCTCCGAGATCTTCTTTGATCGTGGCCCGGAGTACGGTCGCGACGGCGGCCCGGCCACGGATGACGACCGCTATGTCGAGATCTGGAACCTCGTCTTCATGCAGTACCTGCGCGGCGAAGGAGCGGGCAAGAACTTCGAGATCCTCGGTGATCTGCCGAAGAAGAACATTGACACCGGCATGGGACTCGAACGGGTCGCGTTCCTCAAGCAGGGCGTCGAGAACCTGTACGAGATCGACCAGGTGCGCCCCGTGCTCGACCGAGCCGCCGAGTTGGCGGGCAAGCGCTACGGTGCCGTGCACGAAGACGACGTGCGGATGCGCGTGGTCGCCGACCACGTGCGCTCGGCGCTCATGCTCATGTCCGACGGTGTGACGCCGTCGAACGAGGGGCGTGGCTACATCCTGCGCAGGCTCCTGCGGCGCACCGTGCGCTCGATGCGACTCCTGGGCGTGGAGGAGGCGACCTTCGGCGAACTCTTCCCGGCATCCAGGGACGCCATGAAGTCCGCCTACCCCGAGGTCGAGACCGACTTCGACAGAATCGGCCGCCTGGCATACGCGGAAGAGGAGACCTTCCTGCGCACTCTCGCGAGCGGCACGGTCATCCTTGACACGGCCGTCGACAAGACGAAGAAGCAGGGATCCGTTCAGCTCGCGGGCGAGACCGCGTTCCTCCTGCACGACACCTTCGGCTTCCCCATCGACCTCACGCTCGAGATGGCCGAAGAAGCTGGTCTCACCGTGAACCGCAGCGCATTCGACTCGCTCATGGCCGAACAGCGCCGGATGGCGAAGGCCGATGCGAAGGCAAAGAAGACACTCCTCGCGGACCTTTCCGTGTACAGCGCCTTCCGTGCGGCGGGCGAGACATCCTTCACCGGATACGACTACCTCACGACGGACTCGAAGGTGCTCGGCATCATCGTCGACGGCGTCTCGGTCGATCGTGCGAGCGTGGGAGACATCGCCGAGGTCATCCTCGCGGAGACGGCGCTCTATCCAGAGTCTGGCGGCCAGGAGGCCGACGCGGGCAGCATCGTGGGCAAGGGCTTCGAACTCGAGGTGCTCGACGTGCAGCGTCCAGTGAAGGGCCTCATCAGCCACCGCGTGCAGGTGCGCTCCGGTGAGGTCGGAGTCGGTGACGCCGCGACGAGTCTCGTCGACCCGGATTGGCGCCGGGGTGCCACCCAGGCACACTCCGCCACGCATCTCATCCACGCCGCGCTCCGTCAGGTGCTGGGTCCGGAGGCGCACCAGGCAGGGTCGTACAACAAGGCCGGCTACATGCGGCTCGACTTCAACTGGAACAAGCCGCTGTCGCCCGAAACGCGCACCGAGATCGAAGACATCGCAAACGGTGCCATCCGAGAGAACCTCGAGGTGGACACCCGGATCATGCCGCTCGATGAGGCCAGGGCGCTCGGCGCGATGGCGCTCTTCGGGGAGAAGTACGGTGAGACGGTGCGGGTCGTGGACATCGGCGGACCCTGGTCGAGGGAACTGTGCGCGGGTACCCATGTCGGTCGCAGCTCCGAGGTCGGCGTCATCAGCCTCGTCAGCGAGACCTCGGTCGGGTCGACGAACCGGCGCATCGAGTCGCTCGTCGGCATGGAGGCATTCCGCGAGCTCGCGACGGAGCGTGCGATCGTCTCCCAGTTGACGAGCAATCTCAAGACACCCCGCGACCAGCTTCCGGAGCGCATCACCGAACTCGTGGCAAGCCTCAAGGCAGCCGAGAAGCGCATTGCGGAGTTCGAGACCGCGGCCCTCGCCGAGCGCGTTCCTGCGCTGATCGGCCAGGCGACGAGGGTCGGCGATGTGGTGTTCCTCGGAACGCACCTGGGTACCCTCAAGTCTTCGGACGAGTTGCGGGCGCTGGTGACCACGACGCGGTCGCGCCTCGGCAGCGATGCTGCGGTGATCGCGCTGGCGGCTGACGTTGCGGGGAAGCCCGCGGTGATCGTCGCGACCAACCAGGCCTCACGCGATCGCGGCATCCGGGCTGGTGCTCTCGCGAAGACCGCGGCTGCGATCCTCGGCGGAGGAGGCGGCGGCAAGGATGATCTCGCCCAGGGCGGCGGTTCCCGTCTCGATGCCATCCCCGCGGCGATCGACGCCATCCGTTCCGCCGTCGCGGGCTGATTCGTGCGCCCTGGCGTTCGGCTCGGCGTAGACGTCGGCAAGGTGCGCATCGGCGTCGCACGGAGTGATCCCCACGGGATGCTCGCGACGCCGGTGTCCACGGTTGCGCGCGGCACTGGAGATCTCGCTGAACTCCTGCGACTGTGCGCCGAACTCGAGGTCGTCGAGATCATCGTCGGCCTGCCGCTCGCCCTGTCTGGCGCGCACACCGCCTCGACGAACGACGCGAGCGATTTCGCGGCCGCACTCGCTGCCGCTTCGACCGTTCCCGTACGACTCGTGGACGAACGGCTCTCGACGGTATCCGCGCACCAGGCGCTGAGATCCTCCGGCCGAAACTCTCGCAACTCCCGCTCGGTGGTCGACCAGGTGGCCGCCGTTATAATTTTGCAACACGCGCTGGATTTCGAGCGCGGCGCTGGAAATCCGCCCGGCGTCCTGGTCCACTCCGAAGAAGGTTCGAATCGTGGCGAATGAGCCGAGCTGGGACGACATCTTCACCTCCCAACCGGAGGAGCCGTCCGCTGCGGGCGATCCGGGTCCGCAGACCCGTCGCCAGCTCAGGGAGCGCGCGAGCGTCGCGCAAGCAGACCCTCGCCGTCCGAAACCACCGCGCCGACGACTGATCTGGCTGTGGGTGCTCCTGTCCATACTCGTTCTCATCGCTGCCGGCTCGACCTACGTGTGGTTCACTTTCCAGCCGCAGATCAGGCACGTGCTCGGCTGGGAAGAGCCGAACGACTTCACGGGTTCGGGCACCGGGAAGGTCGTCGTCACGGTCAAGAATGGCGAGATCGGGGCGGATGTCGCACGCAGTCTGAAGGATGCGGGAGTGACGAAATCCGTCTCGGCGTTCTACGAGCTGCTGCTGAAGCAGAACCCTCAGGTGGCCTTCCATCCGGGCAGCTACGCGCTCAAGAAGGAGATGAGCGCCAAGGCGGCCCTGGCGGCCATCCAGGACCCCAAGAACAAGGTTGTGACCCGGCTGACGCTGCCCGAAGGCATCACTCTCAAGGGCGTCATTGCGAGGCTCTCAGACCTCAGCGAGGCGACCGGCATCACCAAGGACGAGGTCGCGGCGGCCGCAGCCGACTACAAGAGCTACGGCCTTCCGCCCCAGGCGCCGAGCCTCGAGGGATACCTCTTCCCTGCCACGTACTCCCTCGACCCTGGCCTCTCCGCGCACCAGGTGTTCCAGATGATGGTCGATGAGATGTTCAAGCAGCTCGACGCGGCCGGCGTCGCTCCCGACGATCGCCATCGGGTGCTCACGCTCGCCGCTCTCACCCAGAAAGAAGGCGGCAGCACTCAGGACTTCTACAAGGTCGCACGGGTGTGGGACAACCGCATCGCACAGGGAATGCACCTGCAGTCAGACGCGACCGTGAGCTACGGTTCCGGTGGAACGACCATCTCCACCACCGCGGCCGAGCGCGCCGACAAGAGCAATCCGTACAACACCTACGCCAACCCGGGACTGCCGATCGGCCCCATCTCCAACCCTGGGCAGAAGGCGATCGACGCAACCCTGCATCCGGCCGATGGCCCGTGGTTGTACTTCGTGCTCGTCAATGGCGAGACGGGGGAGACCGTGTTCTCGACGACGGGCGCCGACCACGAGGTCGCGGTCAAGCAGTGGCAGAGCTGGCTGCGCGCGCACCCCGGATTCGACAAGTGAGCGCTACCGGCAACCGCCTCGGCGTGCTCGGCTCGCCGATCTCGCACTCCCGGTCGCCGCTGTTGCACCGGGCAGCGTACGCGGCGCTCGGGCTTCCATGGGTCTATGACGCGATCGACCTCACCGAGGATGCTCTGCCCCAGTTCCTGGCGTCGCGGACCAGCGACTGGCGCGGACTCTCTCTCACTATGCCGCTCAAACGCGCCGTCATTCCCCTCCTCGACAGTGTGGACGCCACGGCAGCCGCAACAGGGGCGGCCAACACGGTGCTCTTCGACGACGTGGCCGGCGAAAGAGCCCTGCGCGGGTTCAACACCGACGTGAACGGCATCGTCGAGGCGTTTCGTGCTGCGGGCGTTCATGAACTGACTTCTGTTCGGCTGCTCGGCTCGGGGGCGACGGCCACATCCGCCCTGCTTGCGGTGTCGCGACTCGGCGCCCGCCAGGTCGACATCTCGGCTCGCACACCGTCGCGGGCCGCTCCGCTCGAGCGACTGGGCGAACAGCTCGGGGTGCGGGTGCGCGTCGAGCAGCTCGGGTCCGGGCGCATTGAGGCACAGGGCGAAGCCGTCATCAGCACCATTCCGCGCGGCGCGCCATCCTCGGTCAGCTTCAGCGAGGAGACCATGCAGGGCAGCCTCCTGTTCGAGGTGACCTACGACCCCTGGCCCACGCATCTCGCATCCGCGTGGCAGAGCGTCGGTGGACGCGTCGTCTGGGGCCTCGAGATGCTGATGCATCAGGCTCTCGGCCAGGTGCGAATCTTTGTCGGCGGAGACCCGGAGGTCCCACTCGACAACGATGTTCGGGTACTCGAAGCAATGCGCGCCAGTATCGCCGCGCACTGAGCCGCCCTCCGCTGTGAGCGATCCGTGCCCCTCGCGCTGTGGGAGGATTCTTACATGCTTCGATGGTTGACCGCAGGAGAATCACACGGCCCCGAACTCGTAGCGATCCTTGAGGGACTGCCCGCGGGCGTCCCGGTATCGCTCGATGGCGTTCGGGAAGACCTCGCGCGGCGCAAGCTCGGCTACGGTCGCGGCGCGCGGATGAAGTTCGAGGAAGACGAGCTGAACTTCTCGGGGGGCGTGCGCTTCGGGCTGAGCATGGGCAGCCCGATCGCCCTGCGCATCGGCAACACGGAATGGCCGCGCTGGGTCGACGTGATGAGCGCGGAGCCCGTTGACCTGGAGACCCTTCCCAAGGGACGTGGAGCCGCCCTGACCCGGCCCCGGCCCGGCCACGCCGATCTCGTCGGCATGCAGAAATACGGCTTCGAGGAGGCGCGCAACGTGCTCGAGCGAGCCAGTGCCCGTGAGACCGCCGCCCGCGTGGCGCTCGGCGCCATAGCCCGCGCCTTCCTCGCCGAACTGGGCATCACGCTCGTGAGCCACACCCTGTCGATCGGAACCGTTCGCGTTCCCGAGGGTGCAGCGCTTCCCGAGCCGACGGATGTCGAACGACTCGACGCTGACCCGCTGCGCTGCCTCGACGCCGCCACCTCGGCTCTCATGGTCGCCGAGGTCGACAGGGCACACGACGACGGCGACACGCTCGGCGGTGTTGTTGAGGTGCTGGCCTACGGTCTGCCACCTGGGCTCGGGTCATACACGCACTGGGACCGCAGGCTCGACTCGCAGCTCGCCGCCGCCCTCATGGGCATCCAGGCGATCAAGGGCGTCGAACTCGGCGACGGATTCCTCACCACGGCGAGGCGCGGCTCAGAGGCGCACGACGAGCTGTTCGAGGCGTCGGATGGCATAACGAGGGCGAGTGACCGTGCCGGCGGCACGGAGGGCGGCATGAGCACCGGCACGGTGCTGCGCGTCCGCGCGGGCATGAAACCCATCTCCACGGTTCCGCACGCGCTGCGCACGGTCGACGTCGCCACGGGTGCGGCTGCCGAGGCGCACCACCAGCGCTCGGATGTCTGCGCGGTGCCCGCCGCGGGCGTCGTCGCCGAGGCCATGGTCGCTCTCGTACTCGCCAACTCGGTGCTCGAGAAGTTCGGGGGAGACTCGATTGTCGAGACGAAACGCAATCTCGACGGCTACGTTGCCGCGATTCCGGATCGGCTGAAGACGGCATCCGCATCAGGGTCGCTGGATTAGATGCCGGGTGACAGACAGGTTCGCGCCAGGCTCGTGCTCATCGGGGCACCCGGCGCGGGCAAGACCCGGCTGGGAAAGCGGGTTGCGCGCTTGCTCGACACGGAATTCGTTGACACCGACAAGCTGATCGTGGCCGAACATGGCGCGATCAGTGACATCTTCGAACGCCACGGTGAAGCTCACTTCCGCATGCTGGAACGCGATGCCGTCGCGCGCTCACTCGAGCGGACCGCGGTCGTGGCGCTCGGCGGCGGCGCCGTGCTCGACCCGGACACCCAGGCCGATCTCGCCGGAGCCCGCGTCGTGCAGCTCACGGTGTCGCCGGATGCCGTGGAGAAGCGCATCGGCGGCGCAAAGCGTCCCTTGCTCAGAGACGGCATCGCCGCTTGGATGCAGCTCGTCGACAGTCGCCGTGAGACCTACGACCGCCTCGCGAGCCGCACTTGGGATACCTCATCCGGTTCCATCGATGACATCGCCGTGGAGATCGCGGACTGGGTGCGGCAGGAGCTGGACGCGGCACAGCGCGAGCACGAAGAGCACGAGCAGCAACAGCACGAGCAAAAGGAGCAGTCAGAGTGACGACAACGACGATCACGGTACCCGGGAACGACCCATACGACGTCGTGATCGGCAGGGACATCCTCGGCACACTACCCAGCCTGATCGGCACGGATGCGAAGAAGGTGCTGATCGTGCACCCGCCGACGCTCGGTGCCAGGGCGAGTGCGCTGCGGGAGAGCCTCAAGGGCGACTACGAGGTGCTCATGGCCGAGATTCCCGACGGCGAGCCGGCCAAGCGCATCGAGGTCGCCGCGTTCTGCTGGCAGGTCATGGGACTCTCCGACTTCACCAGGACGGACGTCGTGATCGGCTTCGGCGGAGGGGCAACGACCGACCTCGCCGGCTTCGTCGCCGCGAGCTGGCTGCGCGGCGTGCGCGTCTTGCAGCTGCCGACCTCACTCGTCGGAATGGTCGACGCCGCGATCGGCGGCAAGACCGGCGTGAACACGGCACAGGGCAAGAACCTCGTCGGTGCGTTCCACGCGCCCGCCGTGGTCCTCGCTGACCTGGACACCCTCGAGGACCTCGGCCAGATGGAGATCCTCGCCGGGTTCGGTGAGGTCGTGAAGTACGGCTTCATCGAACGGCCCGAGATCCTCGACATCATCGAGAAGGATGTCGCGACCGCGACGAATCCCGCGAGCGAGGAGTTCCGACGCATCGTGGAGCTCTCGGTGCAGATCAAGGCGCGCGTCGTGGGAGAGGACTTCAAGGAATCTGGCCTGAGGGAGATCCTCAACTACGGACACACCCTCGGTCACGCCGTCGAATACGCCGAGCGCTACCTGTGGAGGCACGGAGCCGCCGTCGGCATCGGCATGATGTACGCCGCGGAACTCGCACGGCTCGCCGGACGGCTCTCTGACACGATCGTGGATCGCCACCGCAGCATCCTCGAATCGCTGCAGTTGCCGACCACGTATCCGCTCGGCAGGTGGGAGACCCTCCACGGCGTCATGCAGCGGGACAAGAAGACGAGGGGCGGCATGCTCAGGTTCATCGTGCTCGACGACCTGGCGAGACCGACGGTGCTGGCCGGGCCCGATCAGAGCCTGCTGTTCGCTGCGTACCAGGAGATCGGCGCCTGAGGTGCCCTCGGGCGCGGGAGCTATAGGCTCGACAGTCATGAGCAGCATCCTCGTCCTCAATGGACCGAACCTCGGCCGACTGGGCTCGCGCGAGCCGGACGTCTACGGCAGCGGCACGCTGGAGGACCTGCTCCTGCAGCTCGAGCGTGATGCCGCACCCGGTGTCACGATTGACCTGAGGCAGACCAACGACGAAGCCGAACTGATCCAGTGGCTGTATGAGGCCGTCGATTCGGCGACGCCGGTCATCCTGAACCCCGCCGCGTTCACGCACTACTCCTACGCACTTCGGGATGCCGCGGCCCTCGTCACCAAGGCCGGTCTGGTGCTGATCGAGGTGCACATTTCCAACCCGCACGTCCGCGAGGAGTTCCGTCATACGAGCGTCATCTCGGCGGTAGCCACGGGCGTCATCGCGGGCTTCGGATTCGACTCGTACAGCCTCGCGCTCGACGCCATTAATAGAAAACTGGGTTGAACCGGTAAACTTGGCTCCTCGACGCGCCGATTCACGGCAGGCGTTCGATCAATCCCCACATGAACGGATCTGTACTCGTATGGCTTCAACCGCTGACATCAGGAACGGCGTAGTTCTCAACATGGACGGCGGCCTCTGGACCGTTATCGAGTTCCAGCACGTCAAGCCGGGCAAGGGCGGCGCCTTCGTGCGCACCAAAGTCAAGAACGTGCGCACCGGCAAGACGGTCGACCGCACCTTCAACGCGGGCGCGAAGATCGAGACCGAGACCGTCGACCGCAGCGACTTCCAGTACCTGTACAAGGATGGCGACGGCTTCGTGTTCATGGACGTCAGCGACTACGACCAGATCACCCTCACCGAGGCGCAGGTCGGCGACGCAGCAAACTTCATGCTCGAGAACCAGAACGTGACCATCGCGCTGCACAACGGCGAGCCGCTCTACGTCGAGCTGCCCGCATCCGTCGTGCTGGAGATCACCTACACCGAGCCCGGTCTGCAGGGGGACCGCTCGACCGGAGGCACCAAGCCCGCGACGGTCGAGACCGGCTACCAGATCCAGGTGCCGCTGTTTCTTGAGCAGGGCACGAAGGTCAAGGTCGACACCCGCACCGGGGACTACCTCGGTCGCGTGAACGACTGAGCCCCCTCAGGCGAGCGGGAATACCCAGATGAGTGCACGAACCAAGGCGCGCAAGCGCGCGCTCGACCTGCTCTACGGAGCCGACGTGCGCGAGATCTCGCTCAACGCCGCGATAGCCACTGAGGCGGAGCGCGACCGCGAGGACCCGAAGCGCTCGTCGTCGTGGCAGTACGCGCGACAGATCGTCGAGGGAATTGCTGAGCACGGCGACGAGATCGATGAACTGATCGAGACCTACGCGCAGGGCTGGACGATCAACCGGATGCCCGTGATCGATCGCGCGATCGTGCGGATCGGCATGTGGGAGATCCTGTTCAACGACGAGGTCCCCGCCGGCGTGGCGATTTCGGAGGCCGTCGAGGCGGCGAAGTCCTTCAGCACCGAGGATTCTGCCGGCTTCGTGAACGGGCTTCTCGGCCGGGTCGCGCAGACGCGGTCCTGACAGTCCGCTAAGCTAGCCGCACACGACATCCTTTAATTTCCGTCCAGAGAGGCGGGGAAGGAGGTCAGATTGCCCGCACGCATCGTGCTGCAGCAAGCTGATATCACCCGCGCGCTGACTCGCATCTCCCACGAGATCCTTGAGTCCAATCGCGGTTCGGACGGCCTCGTCATCCTCGGTATTCCCACGCGCGGCGTGATTCTCGCCAACCGCGTCGCCGAACAGCTCACCGCGATATCCGGATCGCCCGTCCTCGTCGGATCCCTCGACGTGACGCTCTATCGGGACGACCTGCACCGGAATCCCACCCGCACGCCGGCGCCCACATCCGTGCCGGCCGGCGGCATCGACGGAAAGACCGTCGTGCTCGTCGACGACGTGCTCTATTCGGGCCGCACCATTCGCGCTGCGCTCGACGCCCTCGGAGACATCGGTCGGCCGGGAATCGTGCGGCTGGCGGCGCTCGTCGACCGCGGGCATCGCGAACTCCCGATCCGACCCGATTTCGTGGGTAAGAACCTGCCATCCGCGCAGCACGAGCGCATCAACGTGCGACTGCACGAGATCGACGGCGAGGAATACGTGAGCATTGACGAGGGGAGCGCATCGTGAGGCACCTGCTGAGCACCCGAGACCTCAGCCGCGAGCAGGCTGTCGCCATCCTGGACATCGCCGAGGACATGGCCGACGTCTCCCAGCGCGAGGTCAGGAAACTGCCGACGCTGCGCGGCAAGACCGTCGTGAACCTCTTCTTCGAGGACTCGACCCGCACGCGCATCTCCTTCGAGGCGGCCGCGAAGCGACTGAGCGCGGATGTCATCAACTTCAGCGCTAAGGGCTCGAGTGTCTCGAAGGGCGAGAGCCTGAAAGACACCGCTCAGACCCTCGCGGCGATCGGCGCGGATGCGGTCGTCGTGCGGCACCCGGCCTCCGGTGCACCCGCCGTGCTCGCCGAGAGCGGCTGGATCGACGCCGGGATCGTCAACGCGGGCGACGGCATGCATGAGCACCCGACCCAGGCCCTGCTCGACGCCTTCACGATGCGCCGCAGGCTGCACGGCCCGGCTTCCCGGGGCAAGGCGCTCGACGGGGTGTCGGTCACGATCGTGGGCGACATCCTGCACTCGAGGGTCGCTCGCTCGAACACCTGGCTGCTCGCGACGCTCGGTGCCACCGTGACCCTCGTTGCGCCGGCAACCCTGTTGCCCCTCGGCTGTGCCGAATGGCCGGTCAGCACAGAGTACGACCTCGATACGGCCATCGCCGCGAATCCCGACGTCGTGATGATGCTGCGCATCCAGAGCGAACGGATGCACGCCGCCTACTTCCCGAACGCCCGCGAGTACGCGAGGCAGTGGGGCCTCGACGACGAACGGGCCGCACGCCTCGGCGCCGCTAGCATGGTGATGCACCCCGGCCCGATGAATCGCGGCCTGGAGATCTCCTCCGCGGCCGCCGACTCTGACCGGTCGACCGTGCTGGAGCAGGTCGCCAACGGTGTCTCGGTAAGGATGGCCGTGCTGTACCTCCTGCTCTCCGGCGCTGCGGAGCTGGGCGGATCGCGAAGCGAACCCGCGACCCCAGCATCGACCGACGCGAAGGAGAACTAGCCATGACTGCGATTCTCGTTAGGGGTGCGGCAGGCGTCGACGGGTCTGCCGCCGACATCCTCGTCGACCACGGCGTCATCGGCGCGATCGGAACCGGCCTGTCCGCATCCGGGGCAACGGTCATCGACGCCGACGGGCTCATCGCCCTGCCCGGTCTCGTCGACCTGCACACCCACCTCCGCGAACCTGGATTCGAGCAGAGCGAGACGGTGCTGGGCGGATCGCGCGCCGCCGCTATCGGCGGCTTCACCGCGGTGCACGCGATGGCCAACACCTCGCCGGTGGCAGACACAGCCGGCGTCGTTGAACAGGTGAAGTCGCTGGGCGACGCGGCAGGCTACGTCACGGTTCGGCCGATCGGAGCGGTCACCGCGGGACTGGCGGGGGAGCGGCTCGCGGAAATAGGCGCGATGGCGCGCAGTCGCGCCGGCGTGCGGGTCTTCTCCGACGACGGCAAGTGCGTCTCGGATGCGCTGCTCATGCGCCGCGCACTCGAATACGTCACGACCTTCGGCGGGGTGATCGCCCAGCACGCGCAGGAGCCGAGGCTCACCGAGGGCGCCCAGATGAACGAGGGCACCCTGTCGGGCGAACTCGGACTGGCGGGCTGGCCCTCCGTCGCGGAGGAGGCCATCATCGCGCGCGACGTGCTGCTTGCCGAGCACGTCGGGGCGAGACTGCACATCTGCCACCTGTCGACCGCCGGCTCCGTCGACGTCGTGCGCTGGGCGAAGGCCCGGGGCATCCGGGTGACGGCGGAGGTGACGCCGCACCACCTGCTGCTCACCGAGCAGCTGGCGAGCGGCTACGACTCGCGATTCAAGGTGAATCCGCCGCTTCGGCGCGCCGAAGACGTGCAGGCGCTGCGCGACGGCCTGGCCGATGGCACCATCGACATCGTGGCGACCGACCACGCGCCGCATCCGGTCGAATCGAAGGATTGTGAGTGGGACGCCGCCGCGTTCGGCATGGTCGGGCTCGAGTCGGCACTGTCGGTCGTGCAGGCCTCGGTCGTCGACACCGGCCTGCTCGACTGGTCGGATGTCGCGAGAGTGCTCTCGAGGGTTCCCGCTGAGATCGGTCTCCTCGGTGGTTACGCCGACGGGATCGTCGTGGGCGCCCCGGCGAACTTCACGCTCTACGACGCGACAGCATCCCGCGTCTTTGGTGTGGCTGATCTGAGGGGAAAGAGCAGTAATTCGCCATACATCGGCAGGACGCTCCCCGGGCGCGTGATCGCCACGATCCACAACGGCAGTCCCACCGTGCTCGACGGCGAACTGCTCGACCCGGAACGGGTGGCGCGTGAGGCAGGAGCACAGCATGGATAAGGTCTTTCCCACCGTTGTCGTCGTCGTACTGATCCTGCTGATCTTTGCGGGGATGTTCTTCGGCTGGCGCGCCAGGCAGCGCAGGCAGGCCTCGCTCGTTCGGGCGTTGCCCGTGCCGCGCGACATCGGCGACGAACTGATCAGCCTCGACCTTCTCTACGTCGCGACCACGATCTCTGGGGAGCCGCTGAACCGGGTGACCGTGTCGGGTCTCGGCTATCGGGCCCGCGCATCCGTGACCGTGGCAACGGCCGGCATCGTGCTGTCGCTTGCGGGCGAGCCCGATGCGTTCATTCCCAGGAGCGAACTTCGCGGCGTCGAGCGCGCCACCTGGACCATTGACCGAGTAGTCGAGACCGGCGGACTCGTCTGCCTGACCTGGATGCTCGGAGACACCGCGGTCGACAGTTACCTGCGCGTAGTCCAGCCGCCAGACCCCTCGGCCCTCATCGCGGCCATCGACACGATCGTCGGCCCGGCCGACCAGGAAGGAAGTCTCTAGTGCTCACCACAGACCCAGCCGTACTCGTTCTCGAGGATGGCAGCCGATACGGCGGCCGAGCATACGGAGCGCGCGGTCGAACGCTGGGTGAAGCAGTGTTCGCGACCGGCATGACCGGCTACCAGGAGACCATCACCGACCCCTCCTACGCGGGGCAGATCGTGCTGATGACGGCGCCGCACATCGGCAACACGGGCGTCAACGAGGTCGACAGGGAGTCGTCGAGGATCTGGGTTGCCGGCTTCGTCGTGCGCGACCCCTCCAGGGTCGTGTCGAACTTCCGCGCCACCAACAGCCTCGATGCCGACCTGGTCGAGCAGAACATCGTCGGGATCAGCGGCATCGACACCAGGGCGGTCACGCGCCGGCTGAGGGACAGCGGCGCGATGCGCGCAGGCATCTTCTCCGGTGCGGATGCCGCGCTTGCGGCAGACGAGCAGCTTGCGATCGTCCGCGGCTCGGCCGAGATGACGGGCCTCAACCTGTCCGCACAGGTCTCCACCGCGCAGGCCTTCACGATTCCCGCAGAGGGCGAGCGGATCGGGTCGGTCGCCGTGCTCGACCTGGGTGTGAAGGCATCCACACTCAACTACCTCTCGGCGCGTGGCTTCGACGTGCATGTCCTCCCGCAGAAGGTCACGATCGACGAGCTGCTCGCGATCGAACCGAGCGCCGTCTTCTATTCGAACGGACCGGGCGACCCCGGCGCATCCGATGCCCATGTGGAACTGCTGCAGGCGGTACTTCGACGCGGGCTCCCCTTCTTCGGCATCTGCTTCGGCAACCAGCTGCTCGGGCGCGCGCTCGGCTTCGGTACATACAAGCTCCCGTTCGGTCACCGCGGAATTAACCAGCCGGTGGTCGACAGGGCGACGGGCCGGGTGGAGATCACCTCCCACAATCACGGCTTCGCGGTCGACGCTCCGATCGACGGCGTCACGGAGTCGCCCGCCGGTTTCGGGCGGGTCGAGGTGAGCCACGTCAACCTCAACGACAACGTGGTCGAGGGACTCAATGCCCTCGACATCCCCGCGTTCTCCGTGCAGTACCACCCTGAGGCCGCTGCCGGACCACACGATGCGAACTACCTCTTCGACCGGTTCCGCGACCTGGTGCTCGCTCAGCGCGCGGAAACGAATTCGAACCCGACCAGCGAAAGTGACAAGTAATGCCGAAACGCGAAGACATCAATTCCGTCCTGGTCATCGGCTCCGGTCCGATCGTCATCGGACAGGCCTGTGAATTCGACTACTCGGGAACCCAGGCCTGCCGCGTGCTGCGCGCAGAGGGCGTGCGCGTCATCCTGATCAACTCCAACCCGGCGACGATCATGACCGATCCCGACTTCGCCGACGCGACCTACGTGGAGCCGATCACCTGGCAGGTGATCGAGTCGATCATCCAGAAGGAGAAGCCGGACGCGATCCTGCCGACCCTCGGCGGCCAGACTGCGCTGAACGCGGCCATCGAGCTGCACGAGCACGGCATTCTCGAGAAGTACGGCGTGGAACTCATCGGCGCCGACTTCGACGCCATCCACCGCGGCGAGGACCGGCAGGTCTTCAAGGAACTCGTCATCGAGTGCGGCGCGGAGGTCGCGCGCTCGCACATCGCGCACACCGTGGACGAGGCGCTCGGCTTCGCGGAGGACCTCGGGTATCCGCTCGTCATCCGCCCCTCGTTCACCATGGGTGGGCTCGGGTCTGGCTTCGCCTACACGCCGGAGGACCTCATCCGCATGGTCGGCGACGGCCTGCACCAGAGTCCGACCACCGAGGTGCTCCTCGAGGAGTCGATCCTTGGCTGGAAGGAATACGAGCTCGAGCTCATGCGCGACAACGCCGACAACACCGTTGTCGTCTGCTCGATCGAAAACGTCGACCCGGTCGGAGTGCACACGGGCGACTCGATCACCGTCGCACCGGCGCTCACCCTCACCGACCGCGAGTACCAGAAGCTGCGCGATATCGGAATCGACATCATCCGCGCGGTCGGCGTCGACACCGGTGGGTGCAACATCCAGTTCGCGATCGACCCGGTGGACGGTCGCGTCATCGTGATCGAGATGAACCCGCGAGTGTCGCGTTCTAGCGCTCTCGCCTCGAAGGCCACGGGCTTCCCGATCGCGAAGATCGCGGCCAAGCTCGCGATCGGCTACCGCCTCGACGAGATCCCGAACGACATCACGAAGGTCACCCCGGCGAGCTTCGAGCCGACGCTCGACTACGTCGTCGTCAAGGTTCCCCGCTTCGCCTTCGAGAAGTTCCCCGCCGCAGACCCGACGCTCACGACCACCATGAAGTCGGTCGGCGAGGCCATGGCGATCGGACGCAACTACTCCACCGCGCTGCAGAAGGCACTGCGTTCGCTCGAGAAGCGCGGATCCAGCTTTCACTGGACGGGCATCCCGGGCGACAAGGATGCGCTGCTGGAACTGGCAAAGACCCCGACCGACGGGCGCATGGTCACCGTGCAGCAGGCGCTGCGTGCGGGCGCCACGGTGGAAGAGGTCTTCGACGCGACCGCGATCGACCCCTGGTTCATCGACCAGGTCGTGCTCATCAACGAGGTCGCCGACACGGTCGCCTCGTTCGCGCCGCTCGACGCCCAGCTGTTGAGGCTCGCGAAGGACCACGGATTCAGCGACGCGCAGATCGCCGAGCTTCGCGGGATGGAGGAGGAGGAGATCAGGTCGATCCGGCATTCCTTCGGCGTGCGTCCCGTGTACAAGACGGTCGACACGTGCGCGGGGGAGTTTCCCGCCCTCACGCCGTACCACTACTCGAGCTACGACGAGGAGACCGAGGTCGCGCCGAGCGATCGCCGCAAGATCGTCATCCTCGGGTCCGGTCCCAACCGCATCGGGCAGGGCATCGAGTTCGACTACTCGTGCGTCCACGCGTCCTTCGCCCTCTCGGATGCCGGGTACGAGACGATCATGGTCAACTGCAATCCCGAGACCGTGTCGACCGACTATGACACCTCGGACCGCCTGTACTTCGAGCCACTGACGCTCGAGGACGTGCTCGAGATCATCCACGCCGAGAGCCAGAGCGGCGAACTCGTCGGGGTGATCGTGCAACTCGGCGGACAGACCGCGCTCGGGCTCGCCAAGGGCCTGAAGGCGGCGGGAGTCCCCATCCTGGGCACGACGCCCGAGGCGATCGATCTCGCGGAGGAGCGTGGGCTCTTCCAGGGCATCCTGGACCTCGCCGGCCTCACCGCGCCGCGCAACGGCACGGCCACCGACTTCGCCCGAGCCCTCGAGGTGGCCGAGGAGATCGGCTATCCAGTGCTCGTGCGGCCGTCTTACGTGCTCGGCGGTCGCGGCATGGAGATCGTCTACGACGGGCCATCCCTTGAGGACTACTTCCGCAGGATGGACGGCCAGGGAATCATCGGCCCGTCGCATCCGCTTCTCGTCGACCGCTTCCTCGACGACGCGATCGAGATCGACGTCGACGCCCTCTTCGACGGCGAGCAGCTCTACGTCGGCGGGATCATGGAGCACATCGAGGAGGCCGGAATCCACTCGGGTGACTCGAGCTGCACCCTTCCTCCGGTGACCCTCGGCAGGGAGCAGCTGGAACGCGTGCGCAGGGCGACCAGGGCGATCGCCGACGGAATCGGAGTGCGCGGCCTGCTCAACGTGCAGTTCGCGATCGGCGCGGGAGTGCTCTACGTGCTCGAGGCGAACCCGCGCGCGTCGAGGACGGTGCCGTTCGTCGCGAAGGCGACCGGAACGCAGATCGCGAAGGCGGCCGCGCGCGTCATGGCCGGTGCCAGCATCGCCGAACTCATGGACGAGGGGATGCTGCCGCGCCACGACGGTGCGATCGTGCCGATGGATTCGCCCGTGGCTGTCAAGGAGGCCGTGCTGCCGTTCAAGCGCTTCCGCACCAAGGAGGGCAAGATCATCGACTCGATCCTCGGCCCGGAGATGCGCTCGACCGGCGAGGTCATGGGCATCGATGCGGACTTTCCGCGCGCCTTCGCGAAGAGTCAGCAGGCCGCGGCCGTGCGGCTCCCACAGAGCGGCAGCGTGTTCGTGTCCGTCGCCGACCGCGACAAGCGCGCCATCGTGCTGCCGGTACTGCGCCTGCAGCAGCTCGGGTTCCGCATCCTCGCCACGCTCGGCACCGCCGAGGTGCTCAGCCGCAACGGCATCGCCGCCGAGCTCGTGCGCAAGTATGACCAGGGTGAGGCATCGCGGCAGAACGAGCCGTCGATCGTCGACCTGATCAACAACGCGGAGGTCGACATGGTCATCAACACCCCGAGCGGCCGCAGCGCGCGAGCCGACGGCTATGAGATCCGCGCCGCAGCGGTGGCGGCCGACCTTCCGCTGTACACGACGATCGCCCAGGTGGGAGCCGCCGTGGCCTCCATCGAGTCGTTGCGCGAGGGCTTCGCGGTGAAGTCCCTGCAGGACTACGCGACGGATCGTGCGGCCCGACTGGAACAGCTGGCGTGAGCACGAGTTTCGGGGCCCGACTGGCCGAGGCGTTCGACGCTCGAGGGCAGCTGTGTGTCGGCATCGACCCACACCCGTTCCTGCTTGAGGACTGGGGCCTCCAGAACACGCCGGCCGGGCTCCGAGAATTCGCGCTGAAGGTCGTGGATGCCGCTGCCGCACAGGTCGCGATCGTCAAGCCCCAGGTCGCGTTCTTCGAGCGGCACGGAGCGGCCGGCTATCTCGTGCTGGAGGAGGTCATCACCTCCGCTCGCGCGGCAGGACTCCTCGTGATCGCCGACGTGAAGCGCGGTGACGTGGGCAGCACGGTCGAGGCGTACGCGCAGGCCTGGCTGGCCCCCGGCAGTTCCCTCGAGGTCGACGCGATGACGGTATCCGCCTACCAGGGCGTCGACTCGCTCGGCGCTCCGATCGCACTCGCCCACGCGGAAGGCAAGGGCCTGTTCGTGCTCGCTGCCACCTCCAACCCGGAGTCGTTCGAGCTGCAGCGCTCCATCGTGCAGAGCGGGCCCACTGCCGGAGCGACGGTCGCGGCGAGTATCGTCGAAGAGGTGGCGACCATCAACGAGCGAGACCGCCTTGGGCAACTCGGCTCGATCGGACTCGTGCTCGGTGCGACAGTGAACCTCGACAGCTACGGCATCGCCCTAGAGCGGCTGTGCGGCGCGGTCGCTACCCCCGTTCTCGCGCCCGGCTTCGGCCATCAGGGCGCGAGCTTCGAACAGTTGGGCACCCGATTCGGCCCCGCCGCAGCCCACGTGGTCGTGAGCGCGTCACGCAGCATCCTCTCCGCCGGTCCTGGCGGAATCGCCGCAGCGGTACGTTCCCAGGCTGCAGAGGTGGCGCGGTGGCGCGGATAGATCCACCAGAAGTGGACCGCATTGCCGCCTCGCGCGCAGCGGTTGCTGCGCGGCGCGGCAGGGCGGCAGTGAAGTCCGCCATCGGTCACCGCCAGCGCACGGCAGTAGACGTCGTCGAGACCGCATGGTCGGCGATCGCACCCAGCCCCGAGGGAAGTCTCCGGGTGCGGGAACTGCTCACCAGCATCCCCGGTGTCGGCCCCACCCGAGCCCGGAGGATCATGGCGGAGCTCGGGATCGCTGAATCCAAGAGGGTTGCCGGTCTCGGTAGCAGGCAGAGAGCGAGCCTGTACGACTGGCTCGTTGAACGGGAGCACAGGCCGGAGGGACCGGAACCATCGAGGCTCGTCGTGCTCGCGGGGCCGACGGCAGTGGGCAAGGGCACCGTCTCGACCTACATTCGCGAGAACTATCCGCAGGTGCACCTTTCCGTGTCGGCGACGACGCGTGCGCCTCGACCCGGCGAGGTCGACGGCGTGAACTACTACTTCGTGGACGACGAGGAGTTCGACAGACTCATCGCCACCGGGCAGATGCTCGAGACCGCCACGGTGCACAACGCCTACCGCTACGGCACGCCGCGTGCCCCCATCGAGGCGGCCCTGGCCGAGGGGAAGAGTGTTCTGCTCGAGATCGACCTGCAGGGCGCTCGCTCCGTGCGTGCGGAGATGCCCGACGCCGTTCTGGTCTTCCTGCTCCCGCCCAGCTGGGAGGAATTGGTGCGCAGGCTCATCGGTCGAGGCACCGAGGAGACGCTCGAACAGCAGCGCAGGCTCGAGACGGCGAAGGTCGAATTGGCCGCTCAGGACGAGTTCGATTACAAGGTCGTCAACACCGAAGTCAGCCAGGCGGCGCAGGAAGTCGTAGACTTGATGGCAATCCCACAAAAGACTTGAGTATGCGTGCGCCGATTTCCACTCGGATGGCAGCATCGATTCACGAAGCACGAGGAGTACACGACATGGTTGAACGCGCCAAGGGAATCATCGACCCGCCGATCGACGAACTTCTGTCGAAGGTCGATTCCAAGTACGCCCTGGTGATCTTCGCCTCCAAGCGGGCCCGCCAGATCAACGACTACTACGCCGACCTGCACGAGGGAAGCCTCTTCGACAACGTCGGCCCGCTCGTGGACTCGACCATCGACGACAAGCCGCTCTCGGTCGCCATGCACGAGATCAACGAAGACAAGCTCGTCGTCAAGCCGCTCGCAGAGACGGCTGTCTAGAACGTCCAATCCGCGGTAACCGCAAGGAGCTCTGCATGGGCCGTCGCCTGAACGTTGTGGTCGGAGTCACCGGCGGTATTGCAGCGTACAAGGCGGTCGGCGTCATCCGGCTGCTGGTTCTGGCCGGCCACGACGTCCACGTCGTCGCCACGGATGCCGCGCTCCGCTTCGTGGGCAGACCCACGCTCGAAGCGATCAGTCGCAACACCGTTCACACCGACCTGTACGACGGGGTCGCCCAGGTGCGGCACGTGGCCATCGGGCAGGCGGCCGACCTGATCGTGGTCGCCCCCGCCACGGCGAACAGCATCGCCAAACTGGCCGCAGGTCTCGCCGATGACCTGCTCGGCAACACGATCCTCGCGAGCACGGCACCGCTCGTGATCGCGCCCGCCATGCACACCGAGATGTGGCGCAACCCCGCAACAGTCGCAAACATCGCGCTCCTCAGGTCGCGCGGAGTCATCATCGTCGGACCGGAATCCGGCCAGCTCACCGGCACCGATTCCGGCGCGGGCAGAATGTCGGAACCCGAGCACATCCTGGCCGCCGCGCTGGCGGCAGCCGGCCCGAAAGACCTGGCGGGCAGGCGCATCCTCGTCTCCGCCGGCGGCACACGGGAGCCGCTCGATCCGGTGCGCTTCATCGGCAATCGCTCGAGCGGCAGGCAGGGCGTCTCGATCGCTCAGGCCGCCGCGGCCAGGGGTGCAGAGGTCACGCTCGTCGGAGCGAATCTCGAGAGCGCAGTACCGGATCACCTCAACGTCGTCGCCGTGGGCAGTGCCCTCGAACTGGCCGATGCCATGAACACACACGCGGATGCGGCCGACGTGATCATCATGGCCGCGGCCGTCGCCGACTACCGTCCGGAGCGCGTGGAGGGCGAGAAGATCAAGAAAGAGCAGCAGGGCGAGACGCTCGACCTGCACCTCGTGAAGAATCCCGACATACTGCGCTGCCTCGTTGATGCGAGACGCGCGGGCCAGGTGATCGTCGGATTCGGTGCGGAGACCGAGTCTGACCCCGACTCATTCCTTGCGCTCGGTCGCGCGAAGGCGAAGCGCAAGGGCGTCGACCTGCTGGTCCTCAACAGGGTCGGATGGGCCGAGGGCTTCTCGACCGAAGACAACGCCGTCATCGTTCTCAATGGGGCCGGCGATATAGTTGGCGAGGCCGCCGGGAGCAAGTTGACGGTGGCCGATCGTATTCTCGATCTGCTGTCCTGAGTCACTCGAATACCACCCCGCGAGGCACAACACATGAGCACTGCACTGCGACTTTTCACCTCGGAAAGCGTGACGGAGGGCCATCCCGACAAGATCTGCGATCAGATCTCGGACAGCATCCTCGATGCTCTGCTCACGGAGGACCCGCACTCCAGGGTCGCGGTTGAAACGCTCGTCACCACGGGTCTCGTGCACGTCGCGGGTGAAGTCACGACGAGCGGCTACGTCGACATTCCTGCCATCGTGCGGGCCAGAATTTCGGAAATCGGGTACAACTCGTCCGAGGTCTGGTTTGACGGTCGTTCCTGCGGAGTGTCCATCTCGATCGGTGCTCAATCACCGGATATTGCTCAGGGCGTCGACCACGCGATCGAGAATCGCGAGGAATCGAGCACCGATGCGGGCGATCTGCAGGGTGCGGGAGACCAGGGCATCATGTTCGGCTACGCGACCACCGAGACGCGCGAGCTCATGCCGCTGCCGATCTGGCTCGCCCACCGCCTGTCGGAGCGACTAGCCGCCGTGCGCAAGGACGGAGTCGTCGACTTCCTGCGTCCCGATGGCAAGACCCAGGTGACCATCGGCTACGACGGAGCTATCCCGCGCACCGTCGAGACCGTCGTCGTCTCGGCCCAGCACTCGCCATCCATCAGCACGGCCGAACTCCGCAACAGCATCGAAGAGCTCGTCATCCGTCCCGTGCTCGAGACGATCGACCTCGACTCGAGCGACACGCGCATCCTCATCAATCCCACCGGCGTCTTCCACATCGGCGGACCGCAGGGTGACGCCGGGCTCACCGGGCGCAAGATCATCGTCGACACCTACGGCGGAGCGGCCCGCCACGGCGGCGGCGCGTTCAGCGGCAAGGACCCGTCGAAGGTCGATCGTTCCGCGGCATACGCCCTGCGGTGGGTGGCCAAGAACGCGGTCGCCGCAGGCCTTGCGGATCGCCTCGAGGTCCAGGTGGCGTACGCCATCGGCAAGGCGGCCCCGGTCGGCCTGTACGTCGAGAGCTTCGGCACGGGGCGTGTGAACGACGAGACGATCATCGCGGCCATTCGCGAGGTGTTCGACCTGCGACCGGGCGCGATCATCCGCGAGCTGGACCTGTTGAGGCCGATCTACGCGCAGACCGCCAGTTACGGCCACTTCGGACGGGAGCTTCCCGATTTCACCTGGGAGCGACTCGACCGCGTGGAGGCTCTGCGCACCGCAGCAAAGCTCTAGCGATGGCAGCGGCATCCATCGCGCGGGTGCTGATCGACTCATCCCTGCCACAACTCGATCGCCTGTTCGACTACCGGGTGCCCGCACAGTTCGCATCGGATGCGAAGCCGGGGGTTCGCGTGCGCGTACCGCTGCGGTCCGCTGACCGCATCGCCGACGGCATCATCATCGAGCTGGTCTCCACCGTCGAATACTCCGGCACGCTGAACGAGCTCGACGCAGTGGTTTCGCCGGTGCCCATCCTTGCGCCGGAGGTGTGGGCACTGGCCAGGAGGGTCGCGGATCGCGCCGCGGGAACAGCGAACGACGTCGTGAGGCTCGCCGTTCCGAAGCGCCAGGTGCGGGTCGAGAAAGCATGGCTCGCCGAGCCCTCGGAGGAGAGACCGCCGGCGGTGCTTCGTCCGGTCCAGCCCACCAAGGCCCCCGGCTACGCGCCTGAGGCCTTCGAGCAGGCGATCGCCTCCCGCAAGCGGCTCGCGGTGGAAGTGACACCACTCGTTGCGGAGTTGCCGGGCGGCGCCTGGGTGGGCGAGTGGGCGATAGCCATGGCCGCGGCGGCGAGCGAATCGATCGCCCTCGACCAGACCGCCATCCTGTGTGTACCCGACTATCGGGATCAGGAGCAATTGCTGGCGGCGCTGGCCGCGGTGCTCCCTCCCGAACGGATCGTGAGGCTGGATGCGCGCCAGTCCAATCCGGATCGCTACCGCGCGACGCTCGCCTGCCTCGACGATCGCGCACTCGTCGTCGTGGGCAACCGCTCGGTCGTCTACGCACCGGCGGGGCGCCTGGGACTCATCGCGCTCTGGGACGACGGTGATCCCTTACACGCCGAGCCGCTGAGCCCCTACGTGCACTCGCGCGACGCAGCGCTCGTGCGCCAGGAACAGCAGGGCTGCGCGCTGTTCTTCTTCGCTCATTCGCGCAGCGCGGAGGTGCAACGCCTCGTGGAACTCCGGTGGCTCGATACGCTGCGGCCGCTGCGCGGTTACGCGCCGAAGGTCATCCCCACATCACAGCAGGCGGCGCAGGACCCGCTCGCAGCACGGGCGCGCATTCCCACGACGGCGTGGAAGGAGGCGCGGGCCGCCCTCGAGCACGGACCAGTGCTCGTGCAGGTCGCCCGCCCGGGTTACGCACCCCGCCTGGCCTGCCAGGATTGCGGCCAGGCCGCCCGATGTCTGCGCTGCCAAGGCCCGCTCGGACTGAAGACCGCCCGATCGGCGCCCGCGTGCACCTGGTGCGGCGCACTCGCTGCGGAGTGGCACTGCGAGAACTGTGAGGGGCGCCGCCTGCGGCTCGTCGGACAGGGCGCGACGCGTACCGCAGAAGACCTGGGCCGCGCGTTTCCCGGTGTGAGGGTGATCATCGCCGACGGTGACCGACCGCTGCTCACCGTCGGCCCCGCGCCGGCGCTCGTGATCGCAACGAGGGGCGCCGAACCCGTGGCGGCCGGTGGCTACAGGGCGGTTCTGTTGCTCGATGGCGAGCGGATGGTTGCGCGAGAGAGTCTGCGAGTCGCCGAAGACTGTCTGCGCTGGTGGTCCAACGCCACCGCACTGGCCGCACGCGGTGCAACGACCGTGCTGGTGGGTGTCGGGGGCGCTCTCGCATCGGCGCTAGCGACCTGGCAGCTACCCGAGTACGTGCGTCAGGAACTCGCCGACCGGCGCGCACTGCGTTTCCCGCCCGCGGTACGGGTCGTCACGATCACCGGATCGGCGACGGCGGTCGAGACAGCGCTGGCGAGCATTCCGCAGGCGGAGCATCCGGAAGACGAAGCATCGATCGATGTGCTGGGTCCGGTGGCAATCCCGAGCGGGGGAGTGCGCGCCATCGCGAGATTTGACTATGCCGCGGGCGCCAGGGTCGCCGCTGCGCTGAGGGCCGAGGTCATCCGCAATGCCACGAGCCGCCGCAAACGTGCCGCCGGTGCCGCCGGGCAGCCGCCGATGCCTACACTTAAAGTGCGCTTCGACGACACGGAGCCATTCGCTGATTGATCACGGTGCCGACCGTGAGGAACGGTTCCTGTGCCAGCTCTCTCCCTTGTCTTCGCCGGCAGTCCCGCCGTCGCCGTCCCGAGCCTCGTCGCGCTCCATGCGAGTGGCCACCGGATTGCGGCGGTCGTCACCCGCGAGGATTCGGCGCAGGGCCGACGCCGCACCGTGACCCCGACGGCGGTGGCGGATGCCGCGGGCGCGCTCGGCCTCCCGGCCATCAAGGCGAACCGACTCACCGGCAGTGCCACCGAGCAGATCTCGGAGCTGAACGCGGATCTCGGCGTCATCGTCGCGTACGGCGGCCTCGTGCGTGAACCGCTGTTGAGCGCGCCGCGACTGGGCTGGATCAATCTGCACTTCTCGCTCCTCCCGCGCTGGCGAGGCGCGGCACCGGTGCAGCACGCCATCATGGCCGGTGACGACCTGACCGGAGCATCCGTCTTTCGTCTCGTCGAGGAACTCGACGCGGGTGACGTCTACGGTCAGCTGACGCAGTCGATCGGAGCCCACGAGACCTCAGGCGAATTGCTCGACTCGCTCGCCGAAGCCGGTGCCGAACTGCTGCTGCGCGTGGTCGATGCCATCGCCGACGGCACCGCGCGAGCGGAGGCACAGCAGGGTGACGTGACCCTCGCTCCCAAGCTGACGCTCGACGACGGCCGCATCGACTGGGCGGCGGATGTCGGCACGATCGATCGCCTGATCCGGGGCGTGACGCCGGAGCCCGGGGCATTCACGACCATAGACGGCGCACGATTCAAGGTGCTGCGGGCTGCGCCGGCGCAGAGCGCCGCGCCGCTCCAACCCGGCGCGCTGGCAGCGGAGGGACGCAGCGTGCTCGTCGGAACCGGCACGAGTCCACTCGAGTTGTTCACCGTGCAGCCGGCGGGCAAGAAGCCCATGCCCGCGATCGACTGGTGGCGTGGGCGCAGCGCGAAATCCGGGTCGGTGGCCGAATGAACGCGCGGCCGGCCCCCGCCGGGCACGTGCAGCAGGCTCGCCGCATCGCCTTCGAGATCATCACTGCGGTGCGCGAGTCGGATGCCTACGCGAACCTTCTGCTGCCCGTCAAGCTCCAGCGCGCGCGCCTGAACAGCCAGGATGCAGCCTTCGCGACCGAACTCAGCTACGGCACGCTGCGCCGCCAGGGCTACTACGACGCGGTGATCGAGATTGCCGCCGGGCGCTCCATCGACAGCATCGACGCACAGGTGCTCGACGTGCTCCGGCTCGGCGCCCACCAGTTGCTCTCGATGCGGGTCGCCTCGCACGCCGCCGTCAACGAATCGGTGTCGCTCGCGCGCGAGGTCGCGTCTCGCTCCGCATCCGGGTTCGTCAACGCCGTTCTGCGCACCATCACTCGCAGTTCCAGCGAGGAGTGGCAGCACAGGGTGCTCACGTCCGCCCGCGGCCAGGACGAGCGGCTGTCGGTCGAGCACTCGCATCCGGTCTGGATCGTCAGGGCGTTTCGGCAGGCCCTGACCGCTGAGGGGCGTGCCGACGAGTTGGCCGACCTCCTCACGGCCGACAACGTGGCGCCGCGCGTGAGTCTTGTCGCCCTTCCGGCAATCGCCTCGGTCGCGGAACTCGACGGAGCGCATGACGCGATCTATTCGCCCGTGGGCGCGACGATCGACGGGGGAGACCCCTCGGACTTCGCGGCCGTGCGAGAGGGTCGCGCTCGAGTGCAGGACGAGGGGTCCCAGCTCGCCGCGCTTGCCCTGAGCCGGGCTCGACCGATCGCGCCAGGGGAGCGCTGGCTGGATATGTGCGCCGGTCCAGGCGGTAAGGCGGCGCTTCTCGCCGCGGAGGCGATCGCCGGGGGAGCGACTCTCGTCGCCAACGAGGTCGCCCCGGCACGGGCAAAGCTCGTGGAGAAGGCCCTTGCCGCGTTGCCTGACCCGCCACAGGTGCTCGTACAGGACGGCGTACAACTCGGCAAGCAACTCCCGGGCCAGTTCGATCGCGTCCTTCTCGACGCGCCATGCACGGGACTCGGCGCGCTGCGGCGACGCCCCGAAGCGCGCTGGCGCAAGCGACCGGCCGATGTCGCCGAGCTGTCGAGGCTCCAGTCCGCGCTGCTCGATTCCGCCCTCACCGCCTTGAAGCCCGGCGGAATACTCGCCTACGTCACCTGCTCGCCGCACCTCGGCGAGACCCGGAGCGTCGTCGCCGAGGCGCTGGCAAGGCGGGGTGAGAAGGTGACCCGGCTTGACACCTCGGCCGTGCTCGACACCGTGACGACGCATCCGCTCGACCTTCCGGAGACCGATGGTCACGTGCAGCTGTGGCCGCATCGCCACGGCACGGACGCCATGTTCATCTGCCTGTTCCAGAAGCACGAGTGAGCGCGTCCCGGTTAGGGTAATCGCATGGCAGTGCGCATCAACCCGAGCATCCTGACGGCGGATTTCGCGAACCTCGAGCAAGAACTGGGACGCATCGCGAACTCCGACCTCATCCACGTCGATGTCATGGACAATCACTTCGTGCCGAACCTGACCTTCGGGCCGCGGATGGTCGAGAGCCTGCAGGCCGTGACGCCGAAGCCGCTCGACGTGCACCTGATGATCGACGACGCGGACCGCTGGGCTCCGGGGTACGCCGAGCTCGGCGCCTACTCGGTTACCTTCCACGCCGAGGCGACGACGGATGCCGTAGCACTCGCGCGGCGCCTCCGCCAGATAGGCGCTCGCGCCGGCATCGCGCTGAAGCCCGCGACACCGGCCGAGGCGTACCTCGACCTGCTCGGCGAATTCGACCAGGTGCTCGTCATGACGGTCGAGCCCGGCTTCGGCGGGCAGTCGTTCATGGAGGAGACCATGCCGAAGCTCGCGCAGCTTCGCGCGGCTGCACAGCGAACCGGCCTGGATGTCTGGCTCCAGGTGGACGGCGGAGTCAACGAGAAGACGATCGGCATCGCCGCGGAGGCGGGTGCGGACACCTTCGTCGCCGGTTCCAGTGTGTTCAACGCCGTTGATCCCGCGGCCCAGATCGAACTCCTCCGCGCCGCCGCGACGGCACATTCGCACTAGGCGATCACCCGCTCGCGCATCCGCACTGCACGATCTGCTTGGATGGTCCTATGAGCGAGTTCAATAAGACCAAGCCGGAGATCGAGTTCTACGAGGGCGAAGCGCCCGATGAACTGGTGAGCATCGATATCGAGGTGGGTGACGGCGCGGAGGCGACGCCCGGAGCGACCGTGGATGTGCACTATCTCGGCGTCGACCTCGAGACGGGCGAGGAGTTCGACTCGTCGTGGAGCCGCGGCCAGTCGGTGAACTTCCCACTGAGGAGCCTCATTGCGGGCTGGCAGGAGGGAATCCCCGGAATGCGCGTCGGCGGCAGGCGCCAGCTCGTCGTTCCGCCGCAGCTCGCCTATGGTCCCGCCGGCGGCGGACACCAGCTCTCCGGGCGCACCCTGATCTTCGTCATCGATCTGCTGGGCGTCAGCTGACCCTCGCGACCGGTAACGTTGACCCTGTGAAAACGTTCGACGACCTCTTTCAGGAGCTGGGCGAGCGCGCCGCCACCCGCCCAGCCGGTTCCGGTACGGTTGCCGAGCTGGATGCCGGAGTGCACGCGATCGGCAAGAAGATCGTGGAAGAGGCCGCAGAGGTCTGGATGGCCGCGGAGTTCCAGAGTGACGATGAGACGGCGATGGAGATCTCCCAGCTGCTGTATCACCTGCAGGTACTGATGCTCGCGAAGGGCTTGACGACGGCGGATGTCTACCGACATCTGTGATGCGCCAGTCTCCACCGACCCGCATCATTCACCCGACACGTAAAGAGAAGCCACCATGCTGCGCATTGCAGTTCCCAATAAGGGTTCGCTGTCCGACACCGCCATCCAGATGTTGTTCGAGGCGGGGTACGTCATCCGTCGCGATCCGAAGGAACTCATCGTCTCCGACCCTCGCAACGAGGTCGAGTTCTTCTACCTGAGGCCGCGTGACATCGCGACCTACGTCGGTTCCGGCGCCCTCGACGTGGGCATCACCGGTCGCGACCTGCTGCTCGACTCTGGCAGCGCCGCCGTGGAGATCGCCCACCTCGACTTCGGCGGGTCGACATTCCGCTTCGCCGGCCCCGCAGGTCGCTTCGCTGAGCTGTCCGAACTCGACGGCATCCGCGTGGCCACGAGCTATCCCGGGCTCGTCGGAGGTTTCCTCGCGGCGAACGGCATCTCGGCCGAACTCGTTCGACTCGACGGCGCCGTCGAGTCGGCGGTGCGCCTCGGTGTGGCGGATGCCGTTGCCGACGTCGTCTCCACCGGCACGACGCTCCGGCAGCAGGGCCTCGAGATCTTCGGCCCCGTCATCCTCGAATCCACCGCGGTGTTGATCAGCGCACGCGAAGATCTCGCGGGACTCTCGACGTTCCAGCGCCGCCTGCAGGGCGTGCTCGTGGCGCGGCAGTACGTGCTCATGGACTACGACCTTCCCGCCGACCTGATCGAGCGCGCCTCGGCCATCACGCCCGGCCTCGAATCGCCGACGGTGTCGCCGCTGCGCGATCGCGATTGGGTGGCAGTGCGAGTGATGGTTCCGCGCGCCGAAACCAACTCGATCATGGACGCGCTCTACGACCTCGGAGCTAGGGCCATCCTGGTGAGCCCGATCCACGCGGCGCGGATCTGACGATGACCGTCGCGGTGCGCGTCATCCCGTGCCTGGACGTCGCTGCCGGGCGTGTGGTCAAGGGTGTCAATTTCCAGAACCTGCGCGACGCGGGTGATCCCGTCGAGTTGGCCGCCCGCTATTACGAGCAGGGCGCCGACGAGCTCACCTTCCTCGATGTCACGGCGACGGTGGATGAGCGATCGACGACCTACGATGTCGTCCGCGCGACCGCTGAACAGGTCTTCATACCTCTCACTGTCGGCGGAGGCATCCGTTCTGCCGAGGATGTGGCGAGACTCCTGGCGAGCGGCGCGGATAAGGTCGGGGTCAACAGCGCGGCAATCGCCCGGCCGGAGCTCATCGGCGAGATCGCCGACCGATTCGGCTCGCAGGTTCTCGTGCTCTCCCTCGACGTCAAGCGGTCCCATGGGTCGTTCATCGTGACGACCCACGGTGGGCGCACCGAGACGGCGCTGAACGCGCTCGACTGGGCCGCGGAGGCGATCGACCGCGGCGTGGGCGAGTTGCTCGTGAACTCGATCGACGCCGACGGCACGCGCGCCGGCTTCGACCTGGAACTCATCTCGGCCATGCGGGAGCTCAGTTCGGTGCCCGTGATCGCCAGCGGGGGAGCGGGCGCCGTGGAGCACTTCGCGCCCGCCATCGCGTCTGGCGCGGACGCCGTGCTCGCCGCATCCGTATTCCACGACGGAGACATGACCGTGGGTGACGTCAAGCGCGGGCTCGCGGCCGCGGGAATGCTGGTGAGGTAGAGACATGGACAACGCAACGCTAGAGGCCGTCGTCGATCGCGCGGTATTCAACTCCGACGGGCTGCTGCCCGCCATCATCCAACAGCACGACAGCCTCGAGGTGCTGATGCTCGGCTGGATGGATGCCGAGGCACTGCGCCGCACCCTCACCGAGGGCAGGGTCACCTTCTGGAGTCGCTCACGCAAGGAGTACTGGCGCAAGGGCGACACCTCGGGTCACGTGCAGTACGTTCGGGGCGCAGCGTTTGACTGCGATGCCGACACACTCCTTGTCTCCGTGGACCAGATCGGTGCCGCCTGCCACACGGGCGCGAGGCGCTGCTTCGACGTCGACCCGCTCGACCCGATGACCGAGCGAGGTCCCGATGAGTGAGACCACGAGCTTCGATCAGTTCGCCGCGCTGCTGGGCGATCACCGGGTCGTCCCGGTCATCCGCGAGCTCTTCGCCGACGGCGAGACGCCGGTGGGCATCTATCGCAAGCTCGCCGGCGGAGCACCCGGCACCTTCCTGCTCGAATCAGCGGAGCAGGGCGGAATCTGGTCCCGTTACTCGTTCATCGGTGTGTCCTCCTTCGGCGTGCTGACCCAGCGCGCGGATGCCGCGGTCTGGCTCGACTACGGACTGTCCGCCGAGCGCGCGCTCGGTTCCGAGTGCCCGTCCGCGCCGCTCGAGGCGCTCGCGCATCTCTACGAGCGGTGGACAACGCCTCCGGTGCCCGGGCATCCGCCACTCACGGGCGGACTCGTCGGCTTTGTCGGCTGGGAGGCCATCCGACAGATCGAGCGACTGCCTAACCCCCCGCAGTCTGACTTCTCGATTCCGGGACAGGCCTTCAGCTTCGTAGCGGAACTCGTGGTCGTCGACCATGCCACCGGCAACGTTCTGCTGATCGCAACCGCGCTCAACGACGGTGAGGCCGACTGCGAAGCCCTGTGGGCCGAGGCGCAGAGCAGGCTCGACTCGATGCAGGAGCGGCTCTCGATGCCCTCGGAGGCGTGGCTGGCCGAGGTCGATCTCTCGGTGCAGGCGACACCCGTGCCTCGGATGCAGGCGAGCGAGTTCCACGGACTCGTCGAACGTGCGAAGCAGCATATCCGGGACGGCGACGTCTTTCAGGTCGTGATCTCGCAGCGCTTCGACCACGAGATCACCGCGCATCCGATCGACGTGTATCGCGTGCTGCGCACCCTCAATCCGAGTCCGTACATGTACCTGATGTCGCTCCTCGACGACTCGGGGGAGCCGTACTGGATCGTGGGCTCCTCGCCCGAGGCCCTCGTCAAGGTGGACCGCCGTCGCGTCTACATGCATCCGATCGCCGGCTCGCGACCGCGCGGCGGTGGCCCCGAGGAGGACCTCGCGCTGGCGGAGGAGCTCTTGGCCGACCCCAAGGAGCGCGCGGAGCACCTCATGCTCGTCGACCTGGCCCGAAACGACCTTCTCAAGGTCTGCGTTCCGGGCACCGTCGAGGTGAGCGAGTTCATGCAGGTCGAGCGCTTCAGCCACATCATGCACCTGGTCTCCTCCGTCGAGGGTGACCTGCGACCGAATGCCCACTCGCTCGATGTCTTCACCGCCACCTTCCCGGCCGGCACGCTTTCGGGCGCGCCGAAGCCCCGAGCGCTCGAAATCATCGACGAACTCGAGGTCTCGCAGCGCGGCCTCTACGGCGGCGTCGTAGGCTACTTCGGGTTCTCCGGCGACCTCGATCTCGCGATCGCCATCCGCACAACGACGATCGCCGGAGGCATGGCTCGCGTGCAGGCCGGTGCGGGACTCGTGGCCGATTCCGACCCTGAGACCGAGCACCGCGAGGCCCAGAACAAGGCCGCCGCACCCCTGCGGGCGGTCGCGGTCGCCAACTCGATGCGAAGGTTGAGTTGAACTTGTCCGCCAGGCGCCTGAAGTCCATCGCGCTCATCGGGGGCATCCTGACGAGCGGGCTCACGCTGCTGGCGTGGACGCAGTCGTGGTTCACGCTCGACGTGTCGACGACCGATGCCGCGCGCGCACGCATCTCGGTCGCGGGCAGCGTCGCCGCGCCCGACCTGTCCGCGCTGAGCCTTGCGGGACTCGCACTCGTCGCCGCGCTCGCGATCTCCGGGCCCGCGCTGCGGATCGTGTTCGGAGCCATAGAAATAGCGATCGGTGCGGGTGTCGCCGTGTCGAGCATTGCCGCCATGGCGTCACCGGTGGCGGCATCAACGGCGGCCGTGACCAAGGCGACGGGCGTGTCTGGCACGGCATCCGTCGCCCGCCTGGTCGCATCGACCGAACCCTCGGTCTGGCCGGTGATCGCCGTCGTCCTGGGCTGCCTCACGGCGCTCGTCGGGCTGTTCACGATCATCACCTGGCGGCGCTGGCCAGGTTCCGCCCGACGCTATGAGGCTTCACCGGATGCTCGTTCGATGCGTTCCTCCGGCCCAGTTTCCGACTGGGACAGCTTGAGCGGCGGCGAGGACCCGACCTCACGCTAGACTTTGGATTCAACATCCCTGAAGGAGCACAGTGAGCGACGACACATCAGATCCCGGCCACGGCAACTCGCCGGCTGCGTGGACCGCTGTGATCATCATGTTGGCAGCCTTCGCGGCCGGTACGGTCGCGTTCTTCCTCGATCTCCCCGTTCTCGTGTGGGTGTGCGCGGGCCTGTTGATCGTCGGCCTCATCGTCGGCTGGATCCTCGCGAGGCTCGGTTACGGAGTGGGCGGGTCCCGCTACGTCCCCAAAGAGCACTAGCAGAGTGCTCGCCGAACTGGTAGCCGGCGCCGTCGAAGATGCTTCGGCCCGTCGCTCGCTGCGCACGCTCGAGACAGTCGAGGCCGAAGCGCTCGCCCGTGAGGCGCCGCGCGATGCTCTGAGTTGGCTCGCCCCCGCGGATCGCGTCAAGATCATCGCCGAGGTCAAGCGCGCGAGTCCGTCACGCGGGCCACTGGCAGACATTCCCGATCCGGCGGCCCTTGCGGTGTCGTACGAGACCGGGGGCGCGAGTGCCATCAGCGTGCTCACCGAAGGCAGGCGATTCGGCGGCTCGCTTGCCGACCTCGAAGCGGTCAGGGCGGCCGTTGAGCTGCCGGTGCTGCGCAAGGACTTCATCGCCGAGCCCTATCAGGTGTTCGAGGCGAGGGCGGCCGGTGCAGACATCGTGCTGCTCATCGTCGCGGCCCTCGAGCAGTCGAGGCTCGCCGAGCTCCACGACCTCGTCACGTCGCTCGGCATGGCGGCTCTCGTCGAAACCCACAGCGGCGACGAAATATCCCGTGCCCTCGACATCGGCGCGAGCCTCGTCGGCGTCAACGCTCGCAACCTGAGCACCTTCGAACTCGACCAGAATCTCTTCGGCAGTCTCGCCGACAGCATTCCCTCCGGCGTCATCCGGGTGGCGGAGTCAGCAGTGACCTCGCCCGCGGATGTCGCCCACTACCGCCAGGGCGGCGCCGACGTCGTACTGGTGGGTGAAGCCCTCGTAACCCAGGGAGACCCCGTGACCACCCTTCAGCAGTTCCTGGCCGCCTGATGGCGCTGAGAGACGAACTCGGTCCGTACTTCGGCGAATACGGCGGCAGACACATGCCCGAGCCGCTCGTCGCGGCCATCGACGAGATCACCGCGGCCTACGAGGCATCGAAGACCGACCCCGCGTTCCAGGCCGAGCTCGCAGAACTCCACCGCAGCTACACCGGGCGCCCGTCGATCATCACCGAGGTGCCGCGCTTCGCCGAACACGCCGGCGGCGCGCGCATCATCCTCAAGCGCGAAGACCTCAACCACACCGGCTCACACAAGATCAACAACGTGCTCGGCCAGGCGCTGCTCACCAGAAAGCTCGGCAAGACCCGGGTGATCGCCGAGACGGGTGCTGGGCAGCACGGCGTGGCCACCGCCACCGCCGCCGCGCTCTTCGGATTCGAGTGCACCATCTTCATGGGCGAGGTGGACACGGAGCGCCAGGCTCTCAACGTTGCCCGCATGCGCCTCCTCGGCGCCGAGGTCGTTCCCGTCACGACCGGCGCACGCACGCTCAAGGACGCAATCAACGAGGCCTATCGCGAGTGGGTGACGTCGGTCGAGACCACCAACTACATCTTCGGAACGGCGGCTGGCCCGCACCCTTTCCCCGAGATGGTGCGCAACTTCCAGAAGATCATCGGTGAAGAGGCCAGGCAGCAGGTGCTCGAGCTCGTCGGGCGGCTTCCGGATGCCGTGGCGGCCTGCGTCGGCGGCGGATCGAACGCGATCGGGATCTTCCACGCCTTCCTCGACGACCCGGATGTGCGCCTCTACGGCTTCGAGGCGGCAGGCGACGGCATCGACACCGAGCGACACGCGGCATCCATTGAGCGCGGACGCCCCGGCATCCTGCACGGTGCGAGAACCTATCTCCTGCAGGACGACGACGGCCAGACCATCGAGTCGCACTCGATCTCCGCCGGCCTCGACTATCCGGGTGTCGGACCGGAACACGCATGGCTCTCCGACATCGGCCGGGCCACCTACCTTCCCGCCTCCGACAGCGAAGCGATGGAGGCACTCCGGCTGCTGAGCCGCACCGAAGGGATCATTCCCGCCATCGAGTCATCGCACGCCCTCGCGGGCGCGTTGCGACTCGGTCGCGAGCTGGGCCCCGACGCGGTCATCCTGGTGAACCTCAGCGGTCGCGGTGACAAAGACATGGAGACCGCGGGAGCGTACTTCGATCTTCTGGACACCGCGAAGTGAGCCAGGTCGAAGCGGCCATCGCCGCACGCACCGCCGCGGGTAGCGGCGCTCTCATCGGATACCTGCCGGTCGGCTTCCCCGACCTGGCCACGAGCATCGAGGCCGCGGTCGCGCTCGTCGAGAACGGCGTCGACGTGCTCGAGCTCGGGCTCCCGTACTCCGACCCGGTCATGGACGGCGCCGTCATCCAGAAGGCGACGCAGGCGGCTCTGGCCGGGGGCTTCAAGCTCCGCCATGCCTTCGAGGCGGTGTCCGCCATCCGTTCGCGCGTGGACGCGCCGGTACTGCTCATGACCTACTGGAACCCCGTCGTGCAATTCGGCGTCGATCGCTTCGCAGACGAACTTCTCGCTGCGGGCGGGGCCGGGCTCATCACCCCGGACCTCATTCCGGATGAGGCGGAGGAGTGGCTGCGGGTGTCGGACCGCACGGGACTCGACCGTGTCTTCCTCGCTGCCCCGTCATCCACGGATGCTCGACTCGATCAGGCCATCTCGCTCAGCCGCGGTTTTGTCTACGCGGTGTCGACCATGGGCGTCACCGGTGCTCGCTCGGGCGTCGATGCGGCGGCACGCACACTGGTTGCGCGACTCCGCGACGCGGGTTCGACAAGCACCTGCGTCGGGCTCGGCATTTCCACGGCACAGCAGGTCAGCGAGGTTCTCGACTACGCGGACGGCGCGATCGTCGGATCCGCGCTGGTTAAGGCACTGGCCGATGGTGGCCCAGAGGCCGCGGGGCGTACCGCGGCTGCACTCGCCGCCGGCACTTCTCGAGGCTCGGGTCGCGTCGCGTAAGCGATAGTCCCGGGCTGCGCTACACTCTGAGAACACCTATTCGGACTCCGATGGCAATGACGCCGCACTCGAAACCACAGCAGCATCCGGATCGGTCGAGGCAGCAAGCCCGTCACAAGCGAGGCCGTTAGCGAGTCTTTGGGCAGCACGCCCCGTGGTCCAACACCGCCGGGGCAGCCAGGGTCGAATCTCAGACCCGCCCGCGCATTCCTTCCAGGGCCGCCGAAGTCCCGCACCCATCCTGTTCATCTCGTGAGGACGGAACTTCAATGGCTGTCACGCCCACATTTTCACGCTTCAGTACCCTGCCTTCAGCGGTCGGACTGTACGACCCCCGCGAAGAGCGCGACGCCTGCGGACTCGCCATGGTCGCGACACTGCGCGGCACCGCAGGTCACGACATCATCGATGCCGCACTCGGCGCTCTCCGCAACCTGGAACACCGCGGGGCGATCGGCTCCGACGCGGGCACCGGCGACGGTGCCGGCATCATCACCCAGATTCCGGATGCCTTCCTGCGCGCGGTCGTCGACTTCGAGCTTCCCCAGCAGGGCCGGTACGCGGTCGGCATGGCGTTCCTTCCGACGGATGCCAGCGAACGGGCGAAGGCCAAGAGCGGCATCGAAGCACTCGCCACTCAGGAACACCTCACCGTTCTCGGCTGGCGCGACGTTCCCGTGCGCCCCGACGGACTCGGCACGCTCGCTCGAGAGGCGATGCCCCACTTCGAGCAGCTCTTCCTCGCCAGTGCCCGCTCGAATGAGACGGGCTCCTCACTATCGGGAATCGAGCTCGATCGGCAGACCTTCCGCCTGCGCAAGCGCGCCGAGCGCGAGATCGAGGTGTACTTCCCCTCGCTGAGCTGCCGCACGCTGGTGTACAAGGGTATGGTCACCACCCTCCAGCTCGAGCCGTTCTATCCCGACCTGTCCGACGAACGATTCGCGTCCAGGCTCGCGCTCGTGCACTCGCGCTACTCCACCAACACCTTCCCGTCCTGGCCGCTCGCCCAGCCGTTCCGCATGCTCGCGCACAACGGCGAGATCAACACCGTTCAGGGCAACCGCAACTGGATGCGCGCGCGCCAGTCGCAGCTCGCCTCGGACGTGCTCGGTGACCTTTCTCCGATCTTCCCGATCCTCACGCCGGGGGCCAGTGACTCGGCCTCCCTCGACGAGACGGTCGAGCTGCTCACCCTCGGTGGTCGCTCTTTGCCGCACGCGATGATGATGACCATCCCGGAGGCGTACGAGAACCAGACCGACATCGACCCCGACCGCCGCGCCTTCTACGAGTACCACTCGATGCTCATGGAGCCATGGGACGGTCCGGCGGCCCTGGTGTTCACCGACGGAACGCTCGTCGGCGCGACCCTCGACCGCAACGGCCTGCGGCCGGGTCGCTACATCGTCACGAGCGACGGGCTCGTCGTGCTCGCGAGCGAGATTGGCGTGCTCGACATCGATCCGAGCCTCGTCGTGCGCAAAGGTCGCCTGCGCCCGGGCAAGATGTTCCTTGTCGACACCGAGGCGGGACGCCTCATCGAAGACGAGGAGATCAAGGGCGAGCTCGCGGCAGCAGAACCGTGGGGGGAGTGGCTGAAGGCCGGCCGCATCAATCTGCACGACCTGCCCGAGCGCGAGCACATCATGCACACGCCGGCGTCCGTCACGCGACGCCAGCGCACCTTCGGCTACACCGAGGAGGAGCTTCAGGTCCTCCTGGCTCCGATGGCCCAGAACGGCGCGGAGCCGATCGGCGCCATGGGGTCGGACACTCCCATCGCCGTGCTCGCCGACCGGCCGCGGCTGCTGTTCGATTACTTCACCCAGCAGTTCGCCCAGGTCACCAACCCGCCGCTCGACAGCATCCGTGAGTCGGTTGTCACCTCGATGCAGCTCGGCCTCGGTCCGGAGCGCAACCTCCTCACGGCGACCCCGGAGCACGCCTACCAGATCATCCTCGACTTCCCCGTCATCAACAACGACGAGCTCGCGAAGATCCAGCACATCGATGCCTCTCCCGGTAGCAGGACGACAACCACCATCCGCGGCCTCTATCGCTTCGATGAGGGCCCGCAGGCCATGCAGAACCGCATCGATGCGATGTGCGTCGAGGTTGATGAGGCCATCGAGCAGGGCGCGAAGTACATCGTGCTCTCCGACCGCGACTCCAATAAGGACCTCGCGCCGGTGCCGTCGCTGCTCATGGTGTCCGCGATTCACCACCACCTCATCCGCAACGAGAACCGCCTGAAGGTCGGACTCATCGTCGAGGCCGGGGACGTGCGCGAGGTGCACCACGTCGCGCTGCTCGTCGGCTATGGCGCATCCGCCATCAACCCGTATCTCGCCATGGAGAGCGCCGAGGAGCTTGTGCGCAACGGCACCGTGACCGGCATCAGCCCCGAGAAGGCCGTCGCGAATGTGATCAAGGCGCTCGGCAAGGGCGTACTCAAGATCATGTCCAAGATGGGCATCTCCGTCGTCTCCTCGTACTCTGGCGCCCAGGCCTTCGAGGCGGTCGGGCTCAACCAGTCATTCGTCGATCGGTACTTCACCGGCACCACGAGCAAGCTCGGCGGCGTCGGTATCGACGTCATCGCGGTCGAGAACCTCGCCCGGCATCGCAGCGCGTATCCGGATGACGCCTCGACGACCGCGCACGAGCGCCTTGCCACCGGCGGCGAGTACCAGTGGCGCAGGGGCGGACCGCCGCACCTGTTCAACCCGGACACGGTCTTCCGCCTGCAGCACTCCACGCGCACCCGCCGTTACGACATCTTCCGCGACTACACGAAACTCGTGGACGAACAGGCGAGCAACCTGATGACGCTTCGAGGCCTGTTCAAGCTGCGCGATGGCGTACGCCCACCGGTGCCGATCGACTCGGTAGAGCCCGTGTCGTCCATCGTCAAGCGATTCTCCACCGGCGCGATGAGCTACGGCTCGATCAGCGCCGAAGCGCACCAGACCCTGGCGATCGCCATGAACAGCCTGGGCGCCAAGAGCAACACGGGAGAGGGCGGGGAAGACGTCGAGCGTCTGCTCGACCCGGAGCGCCGCAGCGCCATCAAGCAGGTTGCCTCGGGCCGGTTCGGCGTCACGAGCATGTACCTCACCCACGCGAGCGACATCCAGATCAAGATGGCGCAGGGCGCCAAGCCGGGGGAGGGCGGACAGCTGCCCCCCGCCAAGGTCTACCCGTGGATCGCGCGCACGAGGCACGCCACGGCGGGTGTCGGACTCATCAGCCCGCCGCCGCATCACGACATCTACTCGATCGAAGATCTCAAGCAGCTCATCTTCGATCTCAAGCGCGCGAACCCCGACGCGCGGGTGCACGTCAAGCTCGTCAGCCAGTCGGGCATCGGCGCGGTTGCTGCCGGCGTCACGAAGGCGCTCGCGGATGTCGTGCTCGTCTCTGGTCACGACGGCGGCACGGGTGCAAGCCCGCTCAATTCGCTCAAGCACGCCGGCACGCCGTGGGAGCTCGGCCTCGCTGAGACGCAGCAGACGCTCATGCTCAACGGCATGCGCGATCGTGTCGTCGTGCAGGCCGACGGCCAGCTCAAGACGGGCCGAGACGTGATCGTCGCCGCCCTTCTGGGCGCGGAGGAATTCGGATTCGCGACGGCGCCGCTCATCGTCTCTGGCTGCATCATGATGCGAAAGTGTCACCTCGACACCTGCCCGGTCGGCGTCGCGACCCAGAACCCCGAGTTGCGCGGTCGCTTCAACGGCAAGCCCGAGTTCGTCGTGAACTTCTTCGAGTTCCTCGCGCAGGAGGTGCGCGAATACCTGGCAGAGCTGGGCTTCCACACTCTCGAGGAGGCGATCGGCCGCAGCGAGCTGCTCGACGTCAACGGTGCCATCGAGCACTGGAAGGCGGACGGTCTCGACCTCTCTCCGATTCTGCAGGGGCCGACGTTTGCAGATGACGCCCCGCGCGCTCACCGCAGGCAGCAGGACCACGAACTCGAGCGCCACTTCGACGTCGAGCTCATCGCACTCAGCGACGCTGCACTGCAAAGCGGCGAGCACGTGTCGATCTCGCTGCCGATCCGTAACACGGAACGCGCCGTGGCAACGATGCTCGGTCACGAGGTGACCCTCCGCTACGGCGAGAACGGGCTGCCGAACGACACCATCGAGATCAACCTCACCGGTTCGGCCGGGCAGTCGCTCGGCGCCTTCATGCCCGCGGGCATCACCCTGCGGCTCGAGGGCGACAGCAACGACTACGTGGGCAAGGGACTCTCCGGAGGGCAGATCATCCTGCGCCCGGATCGTCGCAGCGTCTTCGCGGCCGAACGCAACGTGATTGCCGGCAACGTCATCGGCTACGGTGCCACGCGAGGGAGCATGTTCATCCGCGGCATCGTCGGCGAGCGGTTCCTGGTTCGTAACTCCGGAGCGACCGCGGTGGTCGAGGGAGTGGGAGACCACGCTCTCGAGTACATGACGGGCGGTCTCGCCCTCATCCTCGGCGCCACCGGACGAAACCTCGGAGCCGGCATGTCCGGCGGCACGGCGTACGTCTATGACCTTCGGCCAGAGCGGGTGAACGCCGACGCGCTTGCCGCTGGCGAGCTCGAGCTGCTCCCGCTCGGCAGTGCCGACCGGGAGATCATCGTCGACCTGTTGACGAAGCATCAGGCGGAGACGGGATCGGCCGTCGCCTCGCGGATGCTGGACGACCTTGACGCCACGGTGGCCAAATTCGTCAAGGTATTGCCGCGCGATTACGCCGCGGTTCTGGAGACCAGGGCGACGGCCATCGACCAGGGGCTCGACCCCGACGGCGAAGTCGTCTGGGAGCGCATCATGGAGGTGACCGGTGGCTGACCCCAAGGGATTTCTCAAGACCCGAAAGCGCGAGCTGCCCCCGAGGCGACCCGTCGCCATCCGCCTCATGGACTGGAAAGAGGTCTATGAAGAGGGCGACGCCGCGACGCTGAGGCGTCAGGCGAGCCGCTGCATGGACTGCGGTGTTCCGTTCTGTCACCAGGGATGTCCGCTCGGCAACCTGATTCCCGAGTGGAACGACCTCGTGCGTCGCGGTGAGATGCGAGAGGCGAGCGAGCGCCTGCACGCCACGAACAACTTCCCCGAGTTCACCGGCAGGCTGTGCCCCGCGCCCTGTGAGACGGCCTGCGTGCTCGGAATCAACCAGGAGCCCGTCACGATCAAGCTCGTCGAGCAGTCGATCGTGGATGAGGCCTGGGCGAACGACTGGGTGCAGCCGCATCCGCCCGAGCGCCTCACCGGAAAGACCGTGGCCGTCGTCGGCTCGGGACCAGCCGGCCTCGCCGCCGCGCAGCAGCTCACACGCGCCGGTCACACCGTGGCGGTCTTCGAGCGTGACGATCGGATCGGCGGACTGCTGCGCTACGGCATCCCGGACTTCAAGCTCGAGAAGAAGTCGATCGAGAACCGGCTGCGCCAGATGCAGGCTGAGGGCACCCGTTTCCGCGCGGGCGTCAACATCGGTGTCGACATCTCCTGGAGCGACCTTCGGGCCCGCTACGACGCCGTCGTGATCGCGACCGGTGCCCTGCAGCCGAGAGACCTCCCCATCCCCGGGCGAGACCTTCCCGGCGTGCACTTCGCCATGGAGTACCTGACCGAACAGAATCGGGTGGGCGCTGGCGACACCGTGCTCGACCAGATCACCGCGGAGGGGAAGCACGTCGTCGTCCTCGGCGGTGGCGACACCGGCTCGGACTGCATCGGTACGGCGCACAGGCAGAACGCGCTCTCCGTCACCAACCTGGCCATCGGCGTCCGCCCGCCGAGCGAGCGCCCCGAGCACCAGCCATGGCCGATGTCGCCAACGCTCTTCGAGGTGTCGTCCGCCCACGAAGAGGGTGGTGAGCGCGTCTACCTCGCCTCAACGGTGGAATTCCTCGCCAACGAGGTGGGTGAAGTGCGCGCCATCCGGGTGGCCGAGACCGAGTACCTCGACGGTCGTCGGGTTCCCAAGGCGGGCACCGAGCGCGAGATCCCGGCCGACCTCGTGCTGCTAGCACTGGGCTTCAGCGGAACGGACAGCACCGAGGTCGAGGGGCAGCTCAATGTTCCCCTCGTATCCGGGAACATCGAGCGCGGCGCCGACTACCAGACGAGCCAATCGGGCGTCTTCGTGGCGGGTGATGCCGGTCGCGGTCAGTCTCTCATCGTCTGGGCGATTGCCGAAGGACGTGCAGCTGCGTCTATGGTTGATCGGTATCTTGAGGGGGAAACGCTCCTGCCCTTCCCGGTCAAGCCGACCGATAAGGCCATCGCGCTTTAGATTTTGTGCGCCAAGCGCGCAATCACCACCATTGCAGGTCCCACACAGAAGGAAGTTATGAGACGAGCCAAAATCGTCGCGACGCTTGGCCCGGCCACGTCGAGTTACGAAAACATCAGGGCGATCATCGACGCGGGCGTTGACGTCGCGCGCATGAACCTCAGTCACGGAAGCTATGACGTGCACGAGGAGGTCTACGCGAACGTGCGCAAGGCCGCCGAGGATGCCGACAAGCCGGTCGCCGTGCTCGTCGACCTCCAGGGACCCAAGATTCGTCTCGGCAAGTTCGAGGCCGGCCCTTACGAACTCGCGGTGGGAGACGTCTTCAAGATCACCACCGAGGAGGTCGTCGGCACCAGGGAGCTGTCTGGCACGACCTTCAAGGGACTGCCGCAGGATGTGTCGCCTGGCGACTTCCTGCTGATTGACGACGGCAAGGTGAAGGTTCAGGTCGTCGAGACCGACGGCACGGTCGTGACGACCAAGGTCATCGTCGGTGGACCGGTCTCGAACAACAAGGGCATCAACCTGCCCGGCGTTGCCGTCAACGTGCCCGCCCTCTCCGAGAAGGACGAGGCCGACCTGCGCTGGGGCCTGCGCCTCGGTGCCGATCTGATCGCCCTCTCCTTCGTGCGCAACGCGGATGACGTCACCCGCGTCCACGAAATCATGGCCGAGGAGGGCCGCAGACTTCCCGTCATCGCCAAGATCGAAAAGCCCCAGGCGGTCGATCACCTCGAGGAGATCATCGACGCGTTCGACGCGATCATGGTCGCCCGCGGCGACCTGGGCGTCGAGTTGCCGCTCGAGGCAGTGCCGATCGTGCAGAAGCGCGCGGTGGAGCTCGCTCGAAGGATGGCGAAGCCCGTCATCGTCGCGACGCAGATGCTCGAATCGATGATCTCAAGCCCGGTTCCGACGCGCGCGGAGACCTCCGACGTCGCGAACGCCGTGCTCGATGGCGCCGATGCTGTGATGCTGAGCGGCGAGACCAGCGTCGGCGAGTATCCGGTGATCACCGTGCAGACGATGGCCAAGATCATCGAGTCGACCGAGGACCACGGGCTCGAACGCATCGCCGACCTCGGCACGAAGCCGCGCACCCAGGGCGGCGCGCTCACGCTTGCGGCGGCCGAGGTCGCGGACTTTGTCGATGCCAAGTACGTCTGCGTGTTCACCGAGAGCGGCGATTCCGCACGACGGATGTCACGCTTGCGTGTGAAGATCCCGATGAAGGCGTTCACGCCCGACCAGGCGATCCGACGTCGGATGGCGCTGACCTGGGGCATCGAGTCCTTCCTGGTCGACCGCGTCACCCACACCGACGCGATGTTCCACCAGGTCGACGAAATCCTCCTGGGCAGCAACCTCGCCGAGGTGGGCGATAAGGTCGTCGTCATCTCCGGATCCCCTCCCGGAATCTCCGGCTCGACCAACGACCTGCGCGTGCACCGCGTGGGCGACGCGGTCAATGCCGAGGCGCCGGTCTGGAAGACCGAGTAGTCGAAGCTGAACGCGCTCGTGGGCGCCTCCCTCATCGAGGGAGGCGCCCACTGCCGTTTGGTACTAGGAGAGCACGTCGCGCAGGAATTCGGGATTCACGGCACGACGTGCGCGCGAGATCAGGAACCCGACGAGGAGCAGTGCGAAGGGCAGCAGGATCAGCACCCAGCCCATGGGGCTGAGTCCCCAGGGCGTGACGGACGGATCGACCCCCTCGGCGACCGTGCCTGCAAGCAGGCCGAATCGCGACATCAGCAGGTACTCGCCGAGCGCGAGGCCGATGATGGCCACCACCGGCGCGATCATCGTCTGGAAGACGTTCTCCTCGGCCCGGTTCTTGCGGAAGTACGCGATCACCGCGATGCAGACCATGATCTCGATGAGGACGATCGCGACCACCGCGAGGCCACTGAACCAATAGAACAGGTTGAGTACGGGATCGAGCTGGAAGATCGCGAAGATCACGATCACGAGGCCACTGATGATCGAGGTGACCATCGATGCATTGCTCGGCGCACCGCGACCGTTGACCCTGCCGAGCCTCGCCGGCAGCACGCCGCCGCGACCCATCGCGAAGAGGTAGCGGCTGGCCGCGTTCTGGAACGCGAGCAGTCCCGCGAACAGGCTGGACAGCACGAGGATGCTCATGATCGTCGCCATCCACTGTCCGACGTACTGCGTCGCGAGCGAGAAGAGCACCGATGCGGGATCGGCGAGGTCGCTCGAGCGCTTCGCCGTCTCCTCGACCACATGGGACGCGCCCATGCCCGTGACCATCGCAAAGGCGGTCAGGGCGAACAGCACCGTGATTGCGGCGACCGCGAGGTAGGTGGCGCGGGGCACGACCTTCTTCGGGTTCTTCGACTCCTCGCCGTAGATCGCGGTGGCCTCGAAGCCGATGAAAGAGGCGAAGGCAAAGGCGAAGGCGATACCGGCGGAACCGGCCAGGCCGCCGGCCAGAATCGCGGCCGGGTTGAACGAGGCCCACACGTCGATTCCGTCGGGGCCGCCGCTGGCAAGGATGATGACCGCCGTAACGACGAGCGCGGCGAGTTCGCACAGCATCAGTACGCCGAGCACCTTCGCACCGACGTCGACGCGCAACAGCGACAGCACCGTGACGACGATCCAGGCGACGAGCGACCAGGCCCACCAGGGCATGATGCCCAACTGCCCGGAGATGACCCCGCCGAAGAAGCCGAAGATCGCCAGCTGCACGGCGAGGTACGCCAGGATCGACACAAAGGCCGAGGCGATTCCCGCGTTCCGGCCGAGACCGCGGCCGATGTAGGCGAAGAACGCCCCGGCATTGGTCACCCGCTGGCTCATCGCTGCGTAGCCGACGCTGAACAGGAGCAGGGTGATTCCGACGACAAGGTAGGCACCGGGGGCCGCGGCACCGTTGCCCGCCACAACCGCCACGGGCACGGCTCCGGTCATGCCGACGAGCGGTGCGGCTGCTGCTACGACGAAGAAGACGATGCCGATGGTGCCGAGGCGACCCTTCTGCAGGGAGGTTCGGGACTCATCGGCTATTTTTTCGGTAAGCGCCATGGAGATACTCCTCATTGAGTTCATCGGTGCACAGATCGTCCGTATCCGAACGAGTTAGCTATACCTTGGCGAACGACGGAACGGCCGTCAAGGGGCGCGCCGACATTCCTCGGGATTCATTTGGATACGAACCATCCGGCTGACTGGGCTACACTCTGGCGCTATGACTGAACTCACAGGATTTCTGCCGCCATTGACCCCGCGCGGCACGAGCTCGCTCGTTCCCCCGCCGCCGTGGCACTACTCGGGCACCCTGTTGACCGTCGAATACAGGACCGATCCGGCCAACATCCGCGCCATCCTGCCGGCCGATCTCGAACTGGCTCCGGATGACGCCGGAGCCGTCGCTCTCATCTGGGCCGACTGGCAGTCCTGCAGTGAGGGCGGCCTCGAACTGCTCGACCCCATCCGTTCGCAGTATCTGGAGGCGTTCGTGGTCGTGCGGTGCTCCTACCAGGGCACGATCTACAGCCGCTGCGTCGCGATCTGGGTGACCAAGGACTTCGCGATCGGCCGGGGATGGTTCCAGGGCTACCCGAAGAAGATGGGCTCGATCCAGGTCACCCGCATCTTCAATCGCGGCAAGGCTACGCCGCGGCTCGAACCCGGGGCACAGCTCGGCGCGTCGCTGGCCGCCTACGACCACCGCCTCGCATCCGCCGTCGTCACGCTTCGAGAGCCATCGGAGACGAATGGCTTCGTCAATGGGCATCGGATGCTGCACAGCCGCTTCATGCCCTCCATCGCCAAGGACCAGGGCCTCTCGCTCGACCAGCTCGTTTCCATGGGTGGCGTCGACCTTGACCTCGGACAGGCGTGGAGCGGCGACGCGGAACTGTCGCTGGCCGACTCGCCCTGGGACGAGCTGCACTCCATCCTGCCCGTCGCCGAGGTCATCGGCGGCTACTACCGCGAGGTCGGCACGACCTTCGACGGGGGAGTGCTGATGCTCGATCGCTCGCGAGCGGTGTGAGGTGCGGGCCTAGTAGTCCTCGAGATACTCGTCGAGTTCCCACGGCGTGACAACTCGGGTCGTGGGGTCCTCGACCTCCGACTCGTAGCGCTGAACTTCGTCGCGCTTGAGCACCGTGAACACGTCGATGAAGGCCTCGCCGAGTGCCTCGCGCAGCACGGTGTTCGCATCGAGCGCATCGAGTGCAGCCGAGAGCGATTCCGGGAGCACCGCGGCGGCCTCGTTCTGGTACGCCCAGCCGTCTGCCGCCGGCGGAACCTGCAGCTTTCTGATGAGCCCGTCGAGGCCTGCCGCGAGGATGGAGGCGATGATCAGGTACGGGTTAGCCGTTCCATCGCCCACCCGGATCTCCAGCCGCGTTCCCTCGCCGCGCTCGGGAGGCACCCTCAGCATCGTGCTGCGGTTGTCGTGGCCCCAGTTCGCCCGATAGGGAGCGAGCGTGTCGGGACCGAGTCGCTTATAGGCGTTGATCGTCGGGTTGGTGAGGGAGACGAGCGCCGGCGCGTTCTCCAGTATTCCGGCAATGAGCTGGTTCGCCGTTTCGGAGAGCTCTCCGTCCGCCGTGCACATCAGGTTCTTTCCCGCGCTGTCGACGACCGAGAAATGCAGGTGGAATCCGCTCCCGCCCTCGTCGGTCCAGGGGCGCCCGACGAAGGTCGCGAGCTTGCCCGAGCGGGCGATGATGTCCTTCACCGCGGTCTTGAACAGGAACGTGCGATCGGCGGCAAGCAGTGCCTCGCTGTGCCAGAGGTTGATCTCGTATTGCGATGGGCTGAACTCGTGGTTGCCCGCGAACACGCCGATGTCCATCTTGTCGAGCTGGCGCATGAGGTTCAGGAAGAGTCCCTCCGGGTCGACCCAGGCGCCGGTGGTGTAGACACGTCCCGTGTGCTCGATGGCCCTGCGCCATCCAGTCTCACCCCGCTCCGCGATGTAGAACTCGAGCTCCGGACCCACGATCGGAGTGAGTCCGAGTTCCGCGTAGCGGGCGATCACCCGCTTGAGCACGGCCCGCGGTGCGACCTGGCTTTCGGAACCGTCGGGGTTGTACGCGTCGGCAAGGATCAGCGCGACGCCGGGTTCCCACGGCATCGCCGTGAGCGTGGACGGATCAACGGCCGCGACGAGGTCCGGCAGACCGCTTGACATGATGTCGTCGCCGTCGAGCACGCCGCCTCGCGTCGTGGTGATCCACACTCCCTGGCAGAAGGTTGCGCCCTTCGCAACCGAGTGCGAGAACTGGCTGACAAGCAGGTCCTTCGACCTCGTGATTCCCAGCACGTCGGGGAAGATCAGCCGGAGCACATCAATGCCCCTGGCCTCCAACTCGTCCTGCAGAGCAGCTACGTCGATGCTCATCTGTATATCCAGCTCCTTTGCCGGTAGATCGTTCGGATAGAAACGATTAGTGAGATACTAAGCCACATCGCCGAGAGTGCGGGTCATCCGGCGCGCGATCGACCACCAGTGAAAGGGGCAGCGTGAGAGCCCTGTTCGTGATGCACGACCACCTCAGCCCCACCGGCCCCGTCTCCGAACACCTTCGCGGTCGCGGCTTCGCCGTCGACGAGATCCTCGTGGTCGACGAGGCAAACTTCCACACACCGAACGTACCCTTCGCGTTCCCTGATGCGGCTGAGTACGACCTCATCGTGCCGATGGGGGCACCCTGGGGCGCGTGGGACGACGACCGCATCGGCCACTGGCTGCTGCCCGAGATCGCGTGGGTCCGGGACGCCGTCATCGGGGACATCCCGGTGCTGGGCATCTGCTTCGGAGGCCAGCTCATGGCCAGGGCGCTCGGTGGCACGGTCGCGCGAGCTCGCAGGCCCGAGATCGGATGGACGGCGATCCACAGCGACGACACCTCGATCGTCCCCTCCGGTCCGTGGTTCCAGTTCCACTACGACAGCTGGACGGTGCCGGCGGGCGCCAGCGAACTCGCTCGCAATTCCACGGCATCCCAGGCCTTCGTGTACGGCCGCAGCTTGGCCCTGCAGTTCCACCCCGAACTCACGCCGAGCGGCCTCGAGGGCTGGTTGAACGAGAGCGGCCGACAGCAGGTGCGCGACGACGGCCAGGATCCGGATGCGCTGCTCGAGCACACCCGTGCAGAGGAGGGCGCGGCCGCGGCGCGCACCGTGGCGCTGCTCGACGCGTATCTCGAACGGATTGCGCGCCTCTAGCCCGCAAGCTCCACCCGCACGGGAAACCTCTTGATTCCATTGACGAAGTTGCTGCGCAGGTGGTCGAGGGTGCCGATCTGCTCCATGCCCGCAATTCTCGGCAGGAGTGTTTCGAACATGATGCGGATCTCGAGCCGCGCGAGCGCGTTGCCCATGCACATGTGCGGGCCACCGCGACCGAAGGCCATGTGCTCGTTGGGATTGCGGGTGACGTCCATTCGGTAGGGATCGACGAAGACCTCTGGGTCGCGATTGCCCGCCGCGAACCAGGTCACGACCTTGTCGCCCTCCTTGATCGCCTGCCCGTTGATCTCGGTGTCCTTCGTGGCGGTGCGCCTGAAGTGGTACACGGGGCTGGCGAGGCGAAGCAGCTCCTCCACCGCCCAGGGGATGAGCTCCGGGCGCTCCTGCAGGAGCGCGAGCTGGTCGGGATTCTGCATGAGGTGGTTCATCGAGTGGGTGATCGTGTGACGCGTGGTCTCATTGCCCGCGACCACGAGCAGCAGGAAGTAGCTGTTGAAGTCCCGCTCCGAGAGCGGGACGCCATCCATCGGCTCCTGGTTGATGAGCCTCGAAACCAGGTCAGTGCCGTCGCCGCCGAGTCGCTGGCGCTCGAGCTCGTGTCCGTAGTAGAACACCTCCTGCGCGGCGGGGGAGCGGAACGGCAGCAGCCGATACTTCTCGCTCTCCTCCGAGGACGCGAGCACGTCGGCGTGCTCGGGGTCGGTGTTGCCGATCATCCGATTGCCCCAGTCGATGAGCTTGTAGATGTCGGCGTCGGGCACGTCGAGCATTCGGGCCAGAACCCGGATGGGGAAGTCGGCTGCGACCTCGGCCACGAAGTCGAATTCCTTCTTCGCGAAGGCGGCGTCGAGCGTGCTCGCTGTTAGCCCGCGCAGGAAGGTCTCGTAGCCGGCGACCGCCTTGGGCGTGAACTCGCCCTGCATGAGGCGGCGGAGCGCCCGATGACGCACGCCATCGGTCTCGAGCATGGACTTGCGCGCTTCGATCTGATCGGCGTCGAGTTCCTCGGTGCTCACTCCGCCGCGCTCGCTTGAGAAGGTCTCGGTGTCGCGCAGGACGCCGACGATGTCGTGGTACCGCGTCAGCGACCAGAAGCCGGAGTTGGGCGCTTCCTCCTCGTCCCAGTGCACGGGGGCGTTCGCGCGCAACGCGTCGAAGACGGCCCAGGGCTGGCCACTCTCGAACAGATCCAGATCAGCAAGGGTCACGTTCGTCATTGAACTCAACTCATCCTCCGGGGATATTGTTTGGGTGCGAACAATCTACACCCCTAGTCGACTTCTTTCGACCCGCGAGAGTGCCCCACCGTGTGCCACTGAACTTCTGAACTAGAGTTGCGACCGGGCTACATCAAGGAGACCTCATGCCAGGACCCCACACCCTCGCTGAGACGGAGCGCGAGGTCGAGAAGCGCCTCGGCAAGCTGCCGATCGACTACACCTCGATGGCGGTCGCATCGAACCTCTTTCGCGCCGCGAACGCCGTTCGCAACCACCTTGAGCGCACGGTGCTGTCGGAGAACGATCTTTCCTGGACCGCATTCGTTGTGCTCTGGGTCACCTGGATCTGGGAGCCGATCGAGACCAGGCAGATCGCCCTCGAGGGCGGCTTCTCGAAGGCAACGCTCACGGGCGTGCTCTCGACGCTCGAGAACCGCGGCTGGGTCGTCAGGGAGAAGAGCGAAACCGACGGGCGGCTCGTGCTCGTGCGTATGACCGCCGCCGGCCGCGAGCTCATGACCAAGCTCTTTCCCGCCTTTAACGAGCAGGAACGCCACGTCGCGAGTCCCGTGCCGAGCGGCAAACGCGGAGAGTTCGCGGAACTGCTGCGGCTCGTCACGGCCAACGTCGAGAAGTAGGCAGGTTAGCGTCCTCTGCGGGCCTGGGCCACCAACTCGGCGAACAGCGCGGCCTGCTGCGCATCATCGGTCGCCGTGTCCTCCGGATGCCATTGCACCCCGACCGCCCACCCGGACGCCTCGATCGTCGCGGCCTCGGCCACGCCATCCGCAGATCGCGCGACGACATCGATTCCCTTACCCAGCCGATCCAGCGCCTGGTGGTGGTAGCACGAGACGGAGAGCCGATCCGAGGAGAACCCGAATCGGGCGCCGTCTCGCTCGATCGTCACGTCATGTCTGAGGTCCCGGTGCCGCTGCGGGAGGTCTTGCACGAGGGTGCCGCCGCGCAGCACATTGACGACGTGCAGGCCGCGGCAGATCGCCAGCACGGGCATCCCGCTCTCCAGCGCGTACTCGGCGGACTGCAGGTCGGCCGCATCCTGCAGTTCGTCGACGTCGTAGATGCCCTCCGCGCGCTCATCCTGCCCATAGCGGCGAGGATCGATGTCGCCACCGCCGGGGAGCAGTAGCCCGTCGACACGGCGCAGTCGCTCCTCCCAGTCGGCGTTCGCGACCGGCAGCAGGGTGACCGGATCGCCGCCCGCATCCCACACCGCTTCGAGCAGGGCCCGCGCGGTGACGACGGCCCGATAGCGCAGTGCAGACGTCGTCGCGGCGCAGCGTCCCACGATGGCGATCTTCGGGCGGTAGGGCTGGTTCATCCTGGCTCCGGAACGGGTGTCTGTGTGCCGCGAAACTCCGGCGCAAAGTTGTAGTGCAACTGCCTATCGGTTAGGGTAACTCATTAGCATCCGAATGATTTAATGACGAGCCATTCGAGACGGGAAGCGGTGTCCATGACCAGTATCGATGTCGCCGGCGTGAGCGTCGACACCCGACACTTCATCGGTGGCGCGCGTGTCGAATCGGATGCCACCTTCCGCAACACATCTCCGATCGACGGCAGCTTTCTGGGTGACATCGCCCGTGGCACCAGCCGCGAGGTCGATCTCGCCGTCGCCGCCGCCAACCGCGCGTTCCCGGTCTGGGGGTCGATGCCGCCGCTCGAGCGTGCCGCGGTCATGAATCGCATCGCAGACCTCGTCGAAGAGAACCTCGAGCAGCTCTCCATCGTTGAGACCATGGACAACGGCGCGCTCCTGCGCAGTCATCTCCGCGGCGTCATGCCGCGGGTCGCACACAACTTCCGCTTCTTCGCGGACTGGCTCGTGAACCACCTCGGCCATCCGGACTTCGAGACGCGTGGTCACACGAATCACGTGTCCTGGGACCCCTCGGGCGTTGCCGGTCTCATCACTCCCTGGAACGCGCCGCTCATGCTTGCCACCTGGAAGATCGCGCCCGCCCTCGCCGCCGGTGACACCGTGGTGCTGAAGCCCGCGGAATGGACGCCACTGACGGCGTCGCTCTTCGCCGACCTCGCCCAGCAGGCCGGGCTGCCCGATGGCGCATTCAACGTGGTGCAGGGCTACGGCGCCGAGGCCGGCGCCGCTCTCGTCGCGCATCCGGGAGTCCGGCGCATCTCGTTCACGGGCTCCGTGCCCACGGCGAAGACCATTGCCAGGTCCGCGGCAGACAATCTGACCCCCTGCAGCTTCGAACTGGGCGGCAAGAGTCCCTTCATCGTGCTCGCCGACGCGGACCTCGAACTCGCTGCTGAACTCGCCGTCGAACAATACGACAATGCCGGTCAGGTCTGCCTCTCCGGCACCCGCATCCTTGTGCACGAGAGCATTGCGGATGCATTTTCGGCGGCCTTCCGAGCGAAGGCGGCCGCACTCACCCAGGGCGACCCGAGGGAGCTGACGACCGACATCGGACCCCAGGTGCACCAGAAGCACTTCGATCGGGTCAAGGGTTTCGTCGACCGCGCCACCGCCGAGGGGGCTGACATCGTCTGGGGTGGCACGCCGAACACCGAACTGGGCGGCCTCTATTTTCGGCCGACCCTCGTGAACCAGCCGAGGCCGGGCAGCGAGATCGTCAGCCAGGAAGTCTTCGGCCCGGTGCTGACCATGCAGACGTTCTCCACGGATGACGAGGTCGTCGAGGTTGCAAACGGCACGGAATTCGGCCTCGCGGCGGTGGTCGTCGCGGGGGACCGGGCTCACGCCGACTCGATCACCACCCGTCTCGTGGCGGGCACCATCTGGGTGAACTGCTTTTTCGTGCGAGACCTGCGCGCACCGTTCGGCGGCTCGAAGAAATCGGGCATTGGGCGAGAGGGTGGCAACTGGTCATTCGACTTCTACGCGGACGTGAAGAATACGGTCGTCGCGCCACACGGATGGAAGCCTGCATCGATGAAAGGAACAAGCAATGGGTGAAGTTGTAGGGGTCGGGCTCATCGCCCACGTTCCCACGATCATGCTGCCGAAAGAGGAGCGCATGGAGCTCAACGAGGGCAAAGATTCAACCCTCGTCGCCGCGCTCGAGAAGCTGCGCAAAGACGTCTTCGACACCGAGGACTACGACACCGTCATCGTCATGGACAGCCACTGGGCCACCACGGTCGAGTTCGTCGTGGCATCCCAGGCTCGGCGTCACGGCCTCTTCACCTCGGAGGAGTTGCCGCGCGGCATGCACGGAGTGCCCTACGACTATCAGGGAGACCCGGAGCTCGCACAGGCGATGGAGGCTGCAGCCGAGAAGAACGGCACCTGGATCACGCCCATCGACGACCCGGACCTGCCCGTGATGTACGCGACGATCAACCTCTGGAAATACCTCGGCGAGGGACTGCCCGACAAGAAGTGGGTGAGCGTCAGCGTGTGCCAGACCGCGACCGACGAGGACTTCCTTCGGGCGGGCCGCGCCATCGGTGAGGCGATCGCCGCGAGCGACCGCAAAGTCATCATCCTTGCCTCGGGCGCACTGTCGCACACCTTCTACAAGCTCCGCGACCTGCGCAAGCACGAAATGGCCGACCCGAGCCACATCTTCTCGAAGGAGGCGCTTGCCGCCGACTACGAGCGGCTCGACTGGTTCAAGGCCGGCGACCACGCCAAGGTGCTCGAAACCATGCCGGCGTTCCACCGGGTGCGCCCCGAAGCGATGTTCGGTCACTGGCTGCTCACGGCCGGAGCCATCGGCGAGGAGGCCTGCACGGCGCGGGGCATCCAGTACAGCGATTACGAGAACTCGGTGGGCACCGGCCAGGTGCACGTGTGGTTCCCCCGGCCAGAGGGTGGCTTCCCTGCACCGAAAGACCTGGTTCTCTCGCGTGACTGAGTACAGACGGATCCTGCTCGATGGTTTCGCCACGGAGGTCGTGCGCCGGGGAGAGACCCTGGTGGCAGGCGACGGGCGCGAGGTCGCCGTCGACGAGGCCATTCATCTGCCCCCGAGCGTCCCGAGCAAGATCGTTGCCGTGCACCTCAACTATGCGAGCCGCACGCAGGAGTTCATGACGAAGCTCCCGTCGGCACCGACGTACTTCCACAAACCGGTGACGGCGCTGAACAGCCACGACGGCGCCGTGGTGCGGCCGGAGGGCTGCAAATACCTGAACTTCGAGGGCGAGATCGTCATCGTCATCGGCCGCACCTGCCGCAACGTCTCACCCGCGGAGGCCGGCGACTACATCGCGGGGTACACCGTCGGCAACGACTACGGGCTGCACGACTTCAGAGACACGGATGCCGGCTCGATGCTCCGGGTGAAGGGCAGCGACACGCTCGCCCCGGTCGGCCCAGGGCTCGTGACCGACTGGGACTTCCACGACAAGCGCATCCGCACCATCGTGAACGGAGTCGTGCGTCAGGACGACAGCACCGCGAACATGGAGTGGGATATGAACTACCTCGTGGCCGACATCGCGAGAACCATCACCCTGAGCCCGGGCGACCTGCTGTTCACCGGCACCCCCGCCTTCTCGCGACCGGTCGAGCCGGGCGATGTCGTTGAGGTTGAGGTCGAGGGACTCGGCACCCTGCGCAACCACATCGTCAGCGGGCCGACCGCGATCCGCTCGGATGTCGGCGCGCAGCCGAGCGAGAGCGAAGAGGTCATCTCCACGGCTCTCGGCGGCGACTGGGAGTTCCGCGGCATCCGCACCCCATCTCGAGACCTGTATCCATCCACGGTGCAGGAAACAGCAGCAAAGGAAGCACCATGATCAAGGTCGAAGTCGACATGAACCTCTGCCAGCACTACGGGCAGTGTGTCTTCGAGGCGCCCAGGATCTTCCATCTCAACGAGGACGACAAACTCGAATACCTCGCCGAGGCGAATGATGACGAACGCGACCAGGTCGAGGCCGCGGTCGACGTCTGCCCGATGCAGGCCATCCGAATCGTCGAGTAGTGCCCGTACTGCCGGATACCGCCACGCCCGTCATCGTCGTCGGCGGTGCGATGGGCGGTCTGCGCGCGGCAGAGGCCCTGCGCAAGTCCGGCTATGCGGGGCCGCTCAAGGTCATCGGCGCCGAGGTGCACGCGCCCTATAACCGGCCACCGCTGTCCAAGGAGGTGCTGTCCAGCGTCGTCACCCACGAGGCCGTGGCTTTCCCGCAGCGCGCCGCAACGGAAGACGTGGCGTGGGTTCGGGGCGTCTCCGTCGCGTCCGCGGACCTGGAGGCTCACACGCTGACCACGGAGGACGGCGTGGTGCACCCCTGGCGCGCACTCGTCATCGCGACGGGACTGCGTGCGCGGCGCCTGGATCTGCCACAGTTACCGGGTCGGCACGCCATCCGGACGCTCGACGACGCAATCGCGCTGCGCGAGACCCTGACCGAGGGATGCCGCCTCGTCGTCCTCGGCTCCGGATTCCTCGGCTGCGAGGTGGCCGCCACGGCGCGGAAGCTCGGCTGCGAGGTCACAGTGGTCTCGCCCAGCGAACTGCCGATCATCCGACCGCTCGGGCGCGAGCTCGCGGCAGAAATCCAGAGGCGCCACGTGGCACACGGCGTGCACTTCCGCATGCGAACAACCGTCACGGCGCTTGTCGGCGATTCGCGCTTGACCGGCGTCGTCCTGAGCGACGGCGAACGGCTCGACGCAGACGTGCTCGTTGAGGCAATCGGATCGGAGTGCAATGACGAGTGGCTGGGGGAGACGGGGCTCGACGTCTCGGACGGCGTGCTCGCCGACACCGCGATGCGTGCCATTTCCATCGACGGCACCATTCACGATGACGTCTACGTCGTGGGCGACATAGCGCGCTTTCCGCACCTCGGCTTCGACGACGTACCCCGACGCATCGAGCACTGGAACATTCCCACGGACACGGGCAAGCGCGTCGGCGCGGTTCTTGCGTCGTGGCTCGCCGACGACGGTTCCTTCGCCGAGACGGTGTCCAAACCGTTCACGCCGATGCCCACGTTCTGGTCAGTGCAGTTCGAGATCGACCTGCGCGCCTACGGACTCCCGGCCCTGGCTGACGAGGTGCGCGTGCTCCAAGGCGAGCTCTCGGGCGACTGCGTCGTGGGCTACTACAGAGCGGGCCGGATGATCGGCGTCGTCGGGCTCGGAATGCAGGCCGCACTCATGCCCTACCGCCAGGAGATCGCCGCAGGCGCTCTCCAATAGCCACCGTCATGCCGCTTGTTGTGATCGCGAACGTGTGCTCGAAAATCTCGATCCACGAGTATGGCGTCCCTTGGGCTCCCGCTTCCGTCGTGCCCCGCCGTCACCCGCTCGCGTGCCTGTAGCGACACCGATCGTATTCGCGCTGCCGGTGAAGTTCCAGATCTCCCAACAGCACAGCGGCCAGCAGCCCGTCGGCGAGAACGCGCCACAGCGAGTCTGGTTGTCGTTCAGGTTGGCCGAGTCGAAGAGCTGGGTGACGTTGCTTCCCGCGTCCTTTCGCTGTGCCGGTGGTGGGACTCGAACCCACACGCCCTTTCGAGCAAAGCATTTTGAGTGCTCCGCGTCTGCCATTCCGCCACACCGGCGCACAGTAACCGCTGCAAGAATACCGTAGGCTTTAGCGCGTGACTGACGAGGAAACCACTGCTCAAGCTCCACGCCGCGTTGTCGTGGCAGAAGACGAGTCGCTCATCCGTCTCGACATCGTCGAGACGCTGCGTGACAACGGCTTCGAGGTCGTCGGCGAAGCCGGCGACGGTGAGGCCGCAGTGGCTCTCGCAACCGAGCTGCGTCCCGATCTTGTGATCATGGACGTCAAGATGCCCCTTCTCGACGGCATCTCCGCCGCCGAGCGGCTCACCAAGAACCACATCGCGCCGGTAGTCCTGCTGACCGCGTTCAGCCAGAAAGAACTGGTCGAGCGCGCGACGGAGGCCGGCGCGCTCGCCTACGTGGTGAAGCCCTTCACGCCGAATGACCTCCTTCCCGCCATCGAGATAGCTCTCGCGCGATACGCGCAGATCATCACGCTTGAGGCTGAGGTGTCCGACCTGGTCGAGCGCTTTGAGACCCGCAAACTGGTCGACCGCGCCAAGGGTCTGCTGAACGAGAAGATGGGACTGTCGGAACCCGAGGCGTTCCGCTGGATCCAGAAGGCATCCATGGATCGACGACTCACCATGCACGATGTCGCGCAGGCGATCATCGAGCAGCTCTCCGCCAAGAAGTAGCGCCAAGAAGTAGCTCAGCGCCGCGGCGACTCCGGATTACTTGTCCCGGAGAAAGTTCGTGATCCGCACGGTCGAGAGCCTGCGACCCTCCTCGTCGCGAACGACGATCTCGTGCGTCGTGAGCGTGCGCCCGAGGCTCAGCGCCGTGCACGTTCCCGTGACGATTCCGGATGCGACGGAACGACTGTGCGTCGCGTTGATCTCGATGCCCATGGCGACTCGTCCCGGACCGGCATGGATCGCGGCGGAGATCGACCCGAGCGACTCACCGAGCACGACGTGAGCACCGCCGTGCAGAATCCCGATCACCTGCGTGTTTCCGTCGACCGGCATGGTCGCCACGGAATGATCCGCTGAGAGTTCGAGGAACTCGATGCCGAGCTTCCTCGTGAGGGTGCCGCCGCCCGACTCGACCAATCGCTTCACGAGGGTCGGGTCGAGGTCGTCGTGGAAGATCGTCATGGGGTTCCTTCGGGCGGCACGCTGGCCTGTCGGCAGCCGCGGCTAGGCTTGCTGCGTGTCGGACAACGAAAAGCCTACCCTTCTCATAATCGACGGCCATTCGCTCGCGTTTCGTGCCTTTTACGCCCTTCCGGTCGACAGTTTTCAGAACCGCGAGGGCCAGCACACGAACGCCATCCATGGCTTCATCGCCATGCTCATCAACCTCCTGCAGAAGGAGAAGCCGAGCCACCTCGCCGTCGCATTCGACATCTCGAGGTACTCGTTCCGCACGCGTGAATACCCCGAGTACAAGGGCACGAGAGGCGAGACGCCGCCGGAATTCATCGGGCAGATTCCGCTTCTCGAAGAGGCACTGAAGGCGATGAACATCATCACCGTCACGAAGGAGGACTACGAGGCGGACGACATCCTCGCCACCCTCGCGACCCAGGGTGCAGAGCAGGGATACCGGGTGCTCGTGGTCTCGGGCGACCGCGATGCCATCCAGATGGTCAACGACGACGTGACGCTTCTCTACCCGAACGCGCGCGGCGTCTCCGAGCTGAAGCGATACGACCGCGACGCGGTGTTCGAGCGCTACGGCATCGAACCGGCCCAGTATCCGGACGTCGCCGCCCTCGTCGGCGAGACAAGCGACAACCTCATCGGCATCGACAAGGTCGGTGAAAAGACCGCCGTGAAGTGGATCAACCAGTACGGCAGCCTCGATGAGATCCTGGCGCACGCGCACGAGATCAAGGGCGTCGTCGGCGAGAAGCTTCGCGAGCAGAAGGAGAATGCGATTCGCAATCGCAAGCTCAACCACCTGCTCACCGACATTCCGCTTCCCATCGGTCCAGCCGATCTCGAGCGACGGTCGATCAACGAGGCGGCGGTGCGCGAGGTGTTCGACAAGCTTCAGTTCCGCACACTGCTCGACCGCGTGCTCAAAATCGCGGCCGCCGCCGGCGATGAGGTCTCGACCGCCGTCGCCGAAATCGATGGTGAGCCCGGCACCCCCACAGCCGAGATCCCGCCCGTGCGCACGCTCGTCGACGAGGAGCTCGGATTCTGGCTCACGAAGGCCACGGACAGCGGCGTCGTGCCGCTCGCGGTGCAGCTGGATTTCGGCCCGGACGGAATCGCCGGATTCGGTCTCGCGAGCGAGAACGACTCTGCCTATGTGCCGTGGGCTCCTGGGCGCCCCGACTACCGTGCCCTCGAAGAATGGCTCGCAAGCGACGCTCCGAAGTTCCTGTTCGACTCCAAGCCACAGCTCAAGGCGCTGCGAGCGGCGGGCATGGAGCTCAGGGGAATCGCATTCGATGTCACCCTGGCCGCATGGTTGATCAAGCCGGGCGGTCGCGCGCAGGACCTCGCCACCCAGGCCTACGACCTTCTCGGCGTCCGCATTCCCCAGGCCGACCCGAATCAGCTCGTGCCGGATGTCGAGGCCGTCAGCGCTGCGACAGAGGCGTGGTACATCCTCCAGCTCGCGGATTACCTGGCCGAACGACTCGATCCCGGCTCCCGCGCGGTGCTCGACGAGATCGAACTTCCGCTCCTGCCGGTGCTCGCAACGATGGAGCTCACGGGCATCACGGTGAGCGGCGACATCCTCGGCAGGCTCGCCGGTGAACTGGGGGAGCGGGCATCCGATCTCGCCCAGCGTGCGTATGCGGAACTCGGGCGCGAGGTCAATCTCGGCTCGCCGAAACAGCTTCAGCAGGTGCTGTTCGAAGATCTCGGCATGCCGAAGACCCGGGCGAACAAGACGGGGTTCTCCACCGACGCCGCCTCCCTCGCCGATCTGCAGGAACAGAACCCACATCCCTTCCTGGACCTGCTGCTTCAGCACCGCGACGCCACCAAGCTCGGCCAGATCGTCGACACGCTCGCCAAGTCGATCGCCGCCGATAACCGGGTGCACACCCGCTACGACCAGACGGGTACGAGCACGGGACGGATCTCCTCGACCGACCCCAACCTGCAGAACATCCCGATCAAGACCGAGGTGGGCAGGCAGATTCGTTCGGCGTTCGAGTGTGGACCGGAATTCAGCACCCTGCTCACCGCCGACTATTCCCAGATCGAGATGCGGATTATGGCGCATCTCTCCGGTGACGCCGGACTCATCGAAGCGTTCAACTCCGGGGAAGACCTCCACCGCTTCGTCGGCTCCCGCATCTTCGGGGTTGAGCCGGGCGATGTCACGGCGCAGATGCGCACCAAGGTCAAGGCCATGTCGTATGGCCTCGCCTACGGCCTCAGCGCCTTCGGTCTTTCGAAGCAGCTGCGCATCGACACCGCGGAGGCGAAGCAACTCATGGCCGACTACTTCGAACGCTTCGGCGCGGTGCGGGATTACCTGCGCGGCGTCGTCGAACAGGCGCGGGAAGACGGCTACACCGAGACGATCTTCGGTCGGCGACGGCCCTTCGGTGATCTCAAGTCCTCCAACCGCGTGCTGCGCGACAATGCGGAGCGCGCGGCTCTGAACGCACCGATCCAGGGCTCTGCGGCCGACATCCTCAAGATCGCCATGCTTGGCATCGCCGATGACCTGCGCGAGCAGCACCTCGACTCGAGAATGCTGCTTCAGGTGCACGACGAACTCGTCTTTGAGATCGCGGATGGCGAGCTGGAGACGATGACGAAGATCGTGCGGAACCGCATGGGTCACGCCGCCGACGCCAAGGAATTGCGGGTGCCACTGGACGTTCAGGTTGGAACGGGCCGAAACTGGGATGCGGCCGCGCATTGACGCTGCACGACGAAACCGAAAGCACAGGGGAGAAGATCATGGCTGAACGAAGAGTGGTGGTGGCTTCGGCTGTCGGATTGCACGCACGTCCGGCCGCGCTGTTCAGTCAGGCCGCGGCCCAGGCGGGTGTCACGGTGACACTGAGCAGACCGGATGCGCAGCCGGTGAACGCGGCAAGCATTCTTGGCGTGCTCGGCCTCGGGATCGCCCACGGTGACGAGGTCGTTCTCACCGCCGAAGGTGATGGCGCCGACGAGGCGCTCGATTCGCTCGCCGCTCTCCTCTCGACCGATCTGGACAAGGCATGAGCGGCGCGACGGAGCACAGGGCTCCCACCCCGGTAGACGCCATCGCCGAGGAGTGGGTGGACACCGAACTCGAACTGCATCCGGAAATGCACGTGTACCTGGGCAGGCCGGGGCGCGAAGGTGAGTACTCCGACTACTCACCCGCTGGCGCCGAGCGCGCCATCGCCGAAGCCCGGAAGACGCTGAGGCGCATCACCGAGGCCGTTCCGCAGGACGATGTTGACCGCATCACGGTCATGGACCTGTCCCGCGAATTGCAGCTGGCGATCGACAAGCACGAGGCAGGGTTCGACCAGCGGGACCTCAACGTCATCGCGTCGCCCGCGCAGGAACTGCGCGACATCTTCGATCTCGTTCCCACAGCGACCGAGGAAGACTGGCGCAGCATCGCCCTGCGCCTGCACAACCTCCCGACCGCCATGAACGGCTACATCGAGACGCTGCGCTCGGGCATCAGTTCCGGCAACGTGCCCGCCATCCGCCAGCTGAGAGAAATCATTACCCAGGCTCACAAGCAGGTGCAGGACTCCGGATTCTTCTATCAGCTCGCAGGCAACGCGCGTCCGGAGACGGGCGAGTTGCCGGATTCGCTCGCGCGCGATCTCTCGGCCGGAGCGGCCGAGGCGGCCGCGGCCTACGGCGCACTCGCAGACTTCCTCGGGTCGGAGCTTGCTCCGCACGCTCCCGAGAAGGATGCCGTTGGCCGCGAGATCTACGAATTGGCGTCGCGCGACTTCCTCGGCGCCACGATCGACCTGGACGAGACCTACGAGTGGGGCATCGGCGAGCTGGCTCGCATGACCGCAGAGCAGGAGCACATCGCCCGCGAGATCAAGACCGGCGCCTCGGTACACGAAGCGATCGAGTTTCTCGACGGCGATCCGAGCCGCAAACTGCACGGTACAGACGCGCTCCAGCGCTGGATGCAGGAGACGAGCGACCGCGCGGTTGAGGAACTCGGCAAAAGCCACTTCGACATCCCCGCCGAGGTGCGTCGGCTCGAGTGCATGATCGCACCGACGCAGGAGGGTGGCATCTACTACACCGGCCCGAGCGATGACTTCTCCAGGGCGGGTCGCATGTGGTGGAGCGTGCCGGAGGGCGTCACGGAGTTCGACACCTGGCGCGAACTCACGACCGTGTACCACGAGGGCGTCCCAGGGCACCATCTCCAGATCGGGCAGGCCACCTACAACAAGGCCATGCTCAACAGCTGGCGCCGCAATGCCGGAACGTCGGGGCACGCGGAGGGATGGGCGCTCTACGCGGAGCGACTCATGGAGCAGCTCGGCTACCTCGACGACCCCGCAGACCGACTCGGGATGCTCGACGGCCAGCGCATGCGGGCGGCGCGCGTCGTGCTCGACATCGGCGTACACCTCGAGAAGACGCTGCCCGACGGCTCTGGCCCGTGGACGGGCGAGTTCGCGTTCGAGTTCCTCGCCCGGAACGTGAATATGAACGCGCCGTTCGTGCGCTTCGAGGTGAACCGCTACCTCGGATGGCCCGGCCAGGCTCCGTCGTACAAGGTCGGTCAGCGCATCTGGGAGCAGCTGCGCGACGAGTACCGCCGTCGCGAGGGCGCGGCCTTCGATATTCGCGCGTTCCACAAGAAGGCGCTCGACATCGGCGGCGTCGGCCTCGACACCCTGCGGGTGGCCTTGCTCGAGTAGTACCGGGATCGGGCCTCGAAGGATGCCGCCAGCCGTGCCACTTCACCGGCTTGGCAGCGTCCTGCCCGACACGATAAGCTAGAGAGTCGCAGTCTGCGATGTTCTATCCGTCTGCCACTGGCGAAACCATCAACAGCACCATCTCGACAGTGGCCTGAATTGTGCCCGCAGGGGCATGTCCACATCCTGGAGCAACTACTACATGACAATCGTAACGACCGACAGGGCACCCAAGCAGGTCGCCATCAACGACATCGGATCTGCTGAAGACTTTCTCGCCGCGGTCGAAAAGACACTGAAGTTTTTCAACGACGGAGACCTCATCGAGGGTGTCGTCGTCAAGATCGACCGTGACGAGGTTCTCCTCGACGTCGGTTACAAGACCGAGGGTGTCATCCCCTCGCGCGAGCTCTCCATCAAGCACGACGTCGACCCCTCAGAGGTCGTCCAGGTCGGCGACAGCGTCGAGGCCCTCGTCCTCCAGAAGGAAGACAAAGAAGGCCGTCTCATCCTGTCCAAGAAGCGCGCACAGTACGAGCGCGCATGGGGCGACGTCGAGAAGATCAAGGATGCCGATGGCGTCGTGACCGGTTCGGTCATCGAGGTCGTCAAGGGCGGCCTGATCGTCGACATCGGACTCCGAGGCTTCCTTCCCGCATCGCTCATCGAGCTTCGCCGCGTCCGCGACCTCACGCCGTACCTCGGCCAGGAGATCGAGGCCAAGATCCTCGAGCTCGACAAGAACCGCAACAACGTGGTGCTCTCGCGCCGTGCACTCCTCGAGCAGACCCAGTCCGAGAGCCGTACGACCTTCCTCAACAACCTCGCCAAGGGCCAGGTTCGCAAGGGTGTCGTCTCGTCGATCGTCAACTTCGGTGCGTTCGTCGACCTCGGCGGTGTTGACGGCCTCGTGCACGTCTCCGAGCTGTCCTGGAAGCACATCGAGCACGCTTCGGAGGTCGTCGAGGTTGGCCAGGAGGTCACCGTCGAGATCCTCGAGGTCGACCTCGAGCGCGAGCGCGTCTCCCTGTCGCTCAAGGCGACGCAGGAAGACCCGTGGCAGGTATTCGCCCGCACCCACGCGATCGGGCAGGTTGCGCCCGGCAAGGTCACCAAGCTCGTTCCGTTCGGTGCGTTCGTTCGCGTCGCAGACGGCATCGAGGGCCTCGTCCACATCTCCGAGCTCTCGGGCAAGCACGTCGAGCTCGCGGAGCAGGTCGTGTCCGTGGGTGACGAGGTCTTCGTCAAGGTCATCGACATCGACCTCGAGCGTCGCCGCATCTCGCTGAGCCTCAAGCAGGCCAACGAGGGCGTTGACCCCGAGGGTACCGAGTTCGACCCGGCACTCTACGGAATGCTCACCGAGTACGACGAGCAGGGCAACTACAAGTACCCCGAGGGCTTCGACCCCGAGACTAACGAGTGGCGCGAAGGCTTCGAGACCCAGCGCGAGAAGTGGGAGCAGGACTACGCTGCAGCCCAGGCTCGCTGGGAGGCGCACAAGAAGCAGGTTGCCGCCGCAGCCAACGAGACCCTGTCGGACGTACCGTCCGCCGGGTCCTCGTTCTCGAGCGACTCCGGCTCGACCGGAACGCTCGCAGACGACGAGTCGCTTGCAGCCCTTCGCGAGAAGCTGTCCAGCAACTCCTGATCACCTGTCGATAACGGCCGGGTCCTCGCGGGCCCGGCCGTTTTCGCGTGCCCAGCCGTTTTCGCGGGCCCGGCCGCCGCCGGTAGCATGGTGCGCGTGCAGCAGATCGAACGCCCGTGTACCTCATAGCGCTCACCGGGGGGATCGCATCCGGCAAGTCTCTGGTCAGTGAACGGCTCGCGCAGCTCGGGGCCGTGATCATCGATGCGGATGTGCTGGCCAGGCAGGTGGTCGAACCTGGCTCGCCGGCGCTGGCAGAGATCGCCGAGACGTTCGGTGCCCGGGTGATCCAGGACGACGGGTCGCTTGATCGACCGGTACTCGGCTCCATCATCTTTCAGGACTCCGGGGCCCGGGAGAAACTCAACGCGATCACGCACCCGGCCATCTGGAAGCGCACCCGCGAACTGATCGCCGAGGCCGGGCGCGCCGACCCGGATGCGATCGTCGTCTACGATGTTCCGCTTCTGGCCGAGTCCGGCAACTCCAGGGCAGCCGATTTCGACCTCACCGTGGTCGTGCACGCGGAGACGGAGACACGACTCAGGCGCCTGGTCGAGCTTCGTGGACTCAACCGTGAGGAGGCACAGCACCGGCTGCACTCACAAGCCACCGACACCGAGCGCCTCGCGATTGCCGACGTCGTCATCGACAACAACGGAACGATCGAAGAGACCCTGGCGCAGGTGGACGCGCTCTGGCACCGCATACGCTGAGAGCGATGCTCCGGCCGCGTGTCAGGGGCCGAATCTAGAATCGAAACATGCAACCCACCCGTTCCGTTCGCCCCTTCGAGGTCATCAGCGAGTACACGCCAAGCGGCGATCAGCCTGCCGCGATCGCGGAGCTCGCCGGGCGCATCAACGCGGGGGAGACGGATGTCGTGCTCCTCGGCGCGACGGGAACCGGCAAGTCAGCGACCACGGCCTGGCTCATCGAACAGGTGCAGCGCCCCACCCTTGTGCTCGCGCACAACAAGACCCTCGCGGCCCAGCTCGCCAACGAGTTCCGGGAACTCATGCCGAACAACGCGGTCGAGTACTTCGTCTCCTATTACGACTACTACCAGCCCGAGGCCTACGTTCCGCAGACCGACACCTTCATCGAGAAGGACTCCTCGATCAACGCCGAGGTGGAGCGGCTTCGGCACTCCACAACCAACTCGCTCCTGAGCCGCAGGGATGTCGTCGTCGTCTCCACGGTGTCCTGCATCTACGGCCTCGGCAGTTCCGAGGAATATCTGGACGCCATGATCGCGCTGCAGGTGGGCATGAAGATCAATCGCGAGGCGCTCATCCGCAAGTTCGTCTCCATGCAGTACCAGCGCAACGACGTGGACTTCTCGCGCGGAAACTTCAGGGTGCGCGGCGACACGATCGAGATCATCCCGATGTACGAGGAGCTCGCGATCCGCATCGAGATGTTCGGTGACGAGATCGAGGCGCTGTACAGCCTGCACCCGCTCACGGGAGACGTGGTGAAGACCCTGGATGCTGTCTCCGTCTTCCCCGGGTCGCACTACGTCGCAGGCACCGACCGCATGCACGCCGCCATCAAGACGATCAAGGTCGAGCTCGCCGAGCGACTCGAAGAGCTCGAGCGCGAGGGAAAGCTGCTCGAGGCCCAGCGGCTGCGCATGCGCACCACCTTCGACCTCGAGATGATGGAGCAGATCGGCTTCTGCAGCGGCATCGAGAACTATTCGCGGCACATCGACCAGCGCCAACCGGGGGAGGCCCCGCACTGCCTCATCGACTACTTCCCCGAGGACTTTCTCGTCGTCATCGACGAGTCACACGTGACCGTGCCGCAGATCGGGGCCATGTACGAGGGTGACGCCTCCCGCAAGCGCACGCTCGTCGAGCACGGATTCCGGCTGCCGAGCGCCCTCGACAATCGGCCGCTCAAGTTCTCCGAGTTCCTCGACCGGGTAGGTCAGAAGGTCTATCTCTCGGCCACGCCGGGCAAATACGAGCTCGGCATCACCGATAGCGTCGTCGAGCAGATCATCCGACCCACCGGGCTCGTCGACCCGCAGATCGTCGTGAAGCCCACGAAGGGCCAGATCGACGACCTGCTCGAAGAGATCCGCCAGCGCACCGAGAAAGACGAGAGGGTGCTCGTCACCACCCTCACCAAGAAGATGGCGGAGGAGCTCACCGAGTTCCTCGGCGAGGCAGGCGTTCGAGTTCGCTACCTGCACTCGGATGTCGACACCCTGCGTCGCGTCGAGTTGCTCACCGAACTGCGGCAGGGCGTCTACGACGTGCTGGTCGGCATCAACCTGCTGCGAGAGGGTCTCGACCTGCCAGAGGTCTCCCTCGTTGCCATCCTCGATGCCGATAAGGAGGGATTCCTGCGCTCATCGACGTCCCTCATCCAGACCATCGGGCGTGCAGCCAGAAACGTCTCGGGCGCCGTTCACATGTACGCCGACGTGCTCACCGATTCGATGAAGATCGCCATCGACGAGACCAATCGTCGGCGAGACAAGCAGATCGCCTACAACAAGGAGCGCGGCGTCGATCCGCAGCCCCTGCGCAAGAAGATCGCCGACATCACCGACGCACTCACTCGCGAGGATGCCGACACGGCCCAGCTACTCGCCGGTCGTGACGGGCGCAAGAGGTCGCCAACGCCCGGACTGCGGCGCGAGGGTCTCGCTGCTGCGGGCGCCAACGATCTGGAGTCGATCATCCGTGATCTCAACGACCAGATGCTCGCCGCCGCTGGTGAGTTGAAGTTCGAACTCGCCGCACGCCTCCGCGACGAGGTGTCCGACCTGAAGAAGGAGCTCAGGCAGATGGCTGCGGCCGGACACATCAGCTGATGTAACTTCCTGCGAAGCTATCGGCCGAACCTGCCGAGTGTGAGCATGTTCACATGCAATCAGACACGGGCGGCCCTTTCGAGTCGAGGTCGATACCCGATTCGTATCGCACGCATCTGCAACCGGTGATCTTCGAGCCGTGGGCCGCACGGCTGGTTGCCTTCGTCGGACTCGAAGCGGGACAGACCGTTCTGGATGTCGCTTCGGGAACGGGTGCCGTCGCTCGAGCGGCCGCCGGTGCAGTCGGGTCGAGCGGCCGGGTTATCGCGAGCGACATCAGCACGGGAATGCTCTCGCACGTTCAACTCGGTGCCGACCCGGATGGCGCCGCCATCGAAGTGCTGGAATCGCCGGCCACAGCAATCGCCCTACCGGATGACACCGTCGACGTCGCACTCTGCCAACAGGGCTTCCCCTTCATCCCGGATCGGGTTGCCGCGGCCCGCGAGATGCGTCGGGTGCTTCGTCCGGGCGGAACGATCGGCGTCGCAGTGTGGGCGGCTGGACGACGCCTCGAGCCCTTCGACAGTTACGGCGAAGTCCTTGTCGCCGCAGGTTTCGACACTCCGTTCATCCGCGGTTCGGCCAGTGGCGCAATGTCGATGTCCGAAGCTGAGATGCGCGAGGTACTGTCGGCCGCTGGATTCATCGATGTCGACGTCGCGGTGCAGGAGCTCGAGCTTGAGTGGCCCTCCGGTGAGGAAGCGGCGGCGGGTATCGGCGGCACCCCGTACTGGCCGATCGTCGAGTCACTCGAACCTGGGCGCCGCAATGACGTGTTGAGCGCACTGCGTCGTGCGCTCACCGGAGAAAAGGGGCGGCCACTTCGGCAGACGACCTTCGCCGTGCTCGGTCGCGGAACGGTCGGCCGCTGACGGAGTGCGCGATCAGCGAACGGGCCGGAGCCAATGTCAGTGGCTTGGATAGAATCTATAGAGTGTCTATCTCGCGTGTGGAATCCCCTTCGAAACTCAGTGTTCATGGCGCGCGCGTCCACAACCTCCGCAACGTAGACCTCGACATCCCGCGCGATTCCCTCGTTGTCTTCACCGGTCTTTCGGGCTCCGGCAAGTCTTCCCTCGCCTTCGACACGATCTTCGCCGAGGGCCAGCGCCGCTACGTCGAATCGCTCTCCGCCTACGCTCGACAGTTTCTCGGGCAGGTCGATCGCCCGGATGTCGACTTCATCGACGGGCTGAGCCCCGCCGTCTCCATCGACCAGAAGTCAACGAACCGCAACCCGCGTTCGACCGTCGGCACGATCACCGAGATCTACGACTACATGCGCCTCCTGTGGGCGAGAATCGGCGTCCCACACTGCGCCATGTGTGGGGAGCGCATTTCCCGCCAGTCCGTGCAGCAGATTGCCGATCAGCTGATGACTCTCGAGGAGGGCACGCGCTACCAGGTCGTCAGCCCCGTCGTCTCGCAGAAGAAGGGTGAGTTCGTCGACCTGTTCCGCGACCTCGCGGCCAGCGGCTACTCGCGGGCTCTGGTCGATGGCGAGGCGATCCAGCTCAGCTCTCCGCCGACCCTCAAGAAGCAGTACAAGCACGACATCTCGGTGGTCGTCGACCGCCTCGTCGCCGGCGACGACATCCTCACCAGGCTCACCGACTCGCTCGAGACCGCGCTGCGACTGACGGATGGCGTGGTCGCCATCAACTTCGTCGACGAGACCGGAGACGCCGCCTGGCGCAATTTCTCCGAGAAGCTCTCCTGCCCGAACGGGCACCCCGTGCAGCTCACCGAAATCGAGCCGAGGACGTTCTCGTTCAACGCTCCCTTCGGCGCGTGCCCGGAGTGCTCCGGCCTCGGCACTCGCATGTCCGTCGATGCAGAGCTGCTCCTCGGCGACCCGGCCCTCAGCCTCGCCGACGGCGTGATCCTGCCGTGGACGCAGTCGGGCAAGGGACTGTTCAACTACTTCCAGCGACTGCTCGAGGGGCTCGCTAGCGACCTGGACTTCTCGCTCAAAACCCCCTGGGGTGAACTTCCCGACGAGGTGCGCGAGGCCGTGCTTCGCGGCAACGACTTCAAGGTGACGGTGAAGTGGAAGAACCGATTCGGTCGCGAGATGAAGTACTCGACCGGGTTCGAGGGCGTGATCCCGTACATCGAGCGCAAGTACCTCGAAGCCGAGAGCGATTCGGCCCGCCAGCGCTATGCAAGTTACCTGCGCGAGGTCAACTGCCCGGTCTGCGACGGCAAACGGTTGAAGCCCGAGGTGCTCGCGGTCACCGTGCACGAGCACAACATCGCGGATGTCACCGAGCTGAGCCTCGTTGACGCCTACGAGTTCATGCAGCTGCTCGAGCTCTCGGAGCGCGAGGCCAAGATCGCCGCGCAGGTGCTGCGGGAGATCCGCCTGCGGCTGGAGTTCCTCATCGAGGTCGGTCTGAGCTACCTCAACCTCGCGCGTGCCGCCGGCTCGCTCTCGGGCGGCGAGGCCCAGCGCATCCGCCTGGCCACCCAGATCGGCTCAGGCCTCACCGGCGTGCTCTACGTGCTCGACGAACCGAGCATCGGCCTGCATCAGCGGGACAACCGCAGGCTCATCGAGACCCTCGTGAAGCTCAAGGACCTCGGCAACACCCTCATCGTGGTCGAACACGACGAAGACACCATCCGCACCGCGGACTGGATCGTCGACATCGGTCCTGGCGCCGGGGAGCACGGCGGCACCGTCGTGCACTCGGGGTCTTACGAGGCCCTCATCGCGAACACGGCATCGATCACCGGGGACTATCTCTCCGGCCGAAAGTCGATCCCGGTTCCCGCGAGCCGCCGCCCCGTCGACAAGAAGCGCATGGTGACGGTCGAGGGAGCGCGCGCAAACAATCTCAAGAACGTCACGGTGGACTTTCCGCTGGGTACGTTCATCGGTGTCACGGGCGTGAGCGGGTCGGGCAAGTCGTCGCTCGTCAACGACATCCTGTACCGGGTGCTCGCGAACGAACTCAACGGTGCGCGGCAGATTCCCGCCAAGCACACCCGGGTCACCGGTCTCGACAACCTCGACAAGGTCATCCACGTCGACCAGAACCCGATCGGCCGCACGCCGAGGTCGAACCCCGCGACCTACACCGGCGTGTTCGACAAGATCCGCAATCTCTTCGCCGAAACCGCGGATGCCAAGGTCCGCGGTTACCTTCCCGGCCGGTTCAGCTTCAACGTCAAGGGCGGGCGCTGCGAGAACTGCTCCGGCGACGGCACGATCAAGATCGAGATGAACTTCCTGCCGGATGTGTACGTGGCCTGCGAGGTCTGCGGCGGCGCCCGGTACAACCGCGACACGCTCGCGGTGCGCTACAAGGGCAAGAACATCGCCGAAGTACTCGACATGCCGATCAGCGAGGCGGCGGAATTCTTCGAGGCGATCGGCTCCATCAGCCGCTACCTGCACACCCTCGTCGACGTCGGCCTCGGCTACGTGAGGCTCGGCCAGAGCGCGACCACCCTGTCCGGCGGCGAAGCACAGCGAGTGAAGCTCGCCACCGAGCTGCAGAAGCGATCCATGGGCCGCAGCATTTACGTGCTCGACGAGCCGACCACCGGGCTGCACTTCGAGGACGTGCGCAAACTATTGCTCGTCTTGAACGGTCTGGTCGACAAGGGTAATACCGTCGTCGTGATCGAGCACAACCTCGACGTCATCAAGTCGGCCGACTGGCTCATCGACCTGGGACCCGAGGGCGGCGCCGGGGGAGGCCAGGTGCTCGCGACAGGCACGCCCGAGCAACTCGCGCGCGTGAAGAAGAGCCACACGGGGCATTTCCTCGCCGAGATTCTCGACGCCGAACTGCGCGCAACCGGCTAATCCATGGTCGATACCGTCAGTTATCGCCCCAAGGCGGGGGAGATCCCCACCCAGCCGGGCGTCTATCGGTTCCGCGACGAGAATCGACGCGTGCTCTACGTGGGCAAGGCGAAGAACCTGCGCGCGCGTCTCAGCAACTACTTCGCACCCCTCGCGAGCCTGCACGAGCGCACGAGACGGATGGTGCTCAGCGCGAGTTCCGTCGAATGGACCGTCGTCGGCACCGAATTCGAGGCGCTCCAGCTGGAGTTCACCTGGATCAAGGAGTTCAATCCGCCATTCAACGTGCAGTTCAAGGACGACAAGTCCTACCCCTACCTCGCCATCACGCTCGGTGACTCCGTGCCACGGGTGCTCGTGACCCGCAACCGCAAGATTCCGGGCGCCCGGTATTTCGGTCCGTATACGAAGGTCTGGGCCATCCGAGAGACCGTCGACCTCATGCTGAAGGCATTCCCGATGCGCAGCTGTTCCGACGCGACCTATAAGCGCGCGGAACAGACGGGGCGACCCTGCCTGCTCGGCGACATCGGAAAGTGTGCGGCACCGTGCGTGGGAAGGGTGACCAAAGAGGAGCACAAGTCGATCGCCCTCGACTTCGCCTCGTTCATGGCCGGGAACGATTCGAAGTATCTCGGCGAACTCTCACGCGAGATGAAGGCCGCTGCCGAGTCGCAGGACTATGAGCATGCCGCCAAGGTGCGCGACCGCATCGTCGCACTCGAGACCGCGCTCTCGAAGAGCACAGTGGTACTCGCGGAGGACGTGGATGCGGACATCTTCGGCATCGCCCACGACGAGCTCGCGGCGGCGGTACAGCAGTTCATCGTGCGCGGCGGGCGCATCAGGGGTGTGCGCGCGTGGGTCGTCGACAAGGAACTCGACCTTGAGCTCGCCGAACTGGTCGAGACCGTGCTGCAGAACGCGTATGCGGATGCCGTACCGCCGCGACAGATCGTGGTTCCCGAGCTCCCGGCCGACGGCAGCCAGCTCGAGCAGTGGCTCAGCGAACTCAGAACGGCCGAGAATGCGCGCGCGGGCAGGGTGACCCTGCGTGTCGCTCACCGTGGCGATCTCGCCGCGCTGGTGCAGACAGTGAGCACGAACGCCAAGAACGCGCTCATCCTGTACAAGACGCGGCGCAGCGGTGACTTCGTGGCCAGGTCGCAGGCGCTTGCTGACATCCAGGAGGCGCTCGGGATGGACGAGGCGCCGCTGCGCATGGAGTGCTACGACGTCTCCCACCTGAGCGGCACCAACATCGTCGCATCCATGGTCGTGTTCGAAGACGGCCTGCCCCGCAAAGACCAGTACCGCAGGTTCAGCATTCCGGAGTCCACCGATGACACGGAGTCGATCTATCAGACGCTCAGCCGTCGGCTCTCGCGCATCGACGATGATCGGCCGGACGAAGAGGACGATGCCCGCTCGAAGAAATTCGCGTATCGCCCGAACCTGCTCATCGTCGACGGCGGACAGCCCCAGGTGGCGGCGGCACAGCGTGCGCTCGACGACGCCGGGGTCACGGGCATCCAGCTCTGCGGCATCGCCAAGCGCCTCGAGGAGATCTGGCTTCCCGACGCCGACTACCCGGTGATCCTTCCCCGCAACAGCGATGCGCTGTTCCTGTTCCAAAGGATCAGGGACGAGGCTCACCGCTTCGCCATCACCTACCAGCGGCAACGTCGCAAGAAGGACGTCACCTCCGTGCTCCTCGAAGTTCCCGGGCTCGGCCCGGCGAGAGTGCGCGAACTGTTGCGCCACTTCGGTTCCGTCACGCGGCTGCGTGCCGCGGAACCGTCGGCCATCGCCGAGGTCAGCGGAATCGGCCCGACGATCGCTGCGGTGATCGCGCGGCAGCTTCGCGAGTGAGTCGGGCGCCCGCGTTGGCTAGGCTTGGGTTGAGGCCCGACAGCACCCAACGAAGGCAGACATTCGGATGATCGACGATAGTCACAGGCAGGAAGTGCTGATCGTCACCGGCATGTCGGGTGCGGGGCGGTCGACGGTCGGGAATGCGCTCGAGGATCTCGGCTGGTACGTCGTCGATAACCTTCCCCCGCAGATGCTGAGGCCGCTCGTCGAACTCGCCGGTCGCGCCGGCGACACCCTGCCGAAGATCGCGGCGATCGTCGATGTGCGCGGGGGGCGCCTGTTCGCCGACCTGCAGGAGACTGTTCACACGCTCCGCGGCACCACAGCCGTGCGGGTGATCTTTCTCGAGGCGACGGATGCGGAACTGGTCAGGCGCTTCGAGCAGGTGCGGCGTCCACACCCCCTGCAGGGCGACGGGACCCTCCTCGATGGAATCGCTGCGGAACGTGCGGCCATGCTCTCGATTCGTGAAGACAGCGACATCGTCATAGACACGAGCGACCTGAACATCCACCAGCTGGCCACGAAGACCATCGAGATCTTCGCCTCCGACGAGACGCCGGGTCTGCAGCTGACCGTGCTCAGTTTCGGCTTCAAGTACGGCCTGCCCGCCGACGCGGATCTCGTTGCAGACATGAGGTTCCTGCCGAACCCGTTCTGGATTCCGGAACTGCGGATGCTCAACGGCCTCGACCGCGAAGTGCGCGATTTCGTCCTCGCCCAGGAGGGCGCGACGGACTTCATCAACGACTATGCGCAGGCGCTCAAGCCGGTTCTCGCCGGCTATCAGCGGGAGAACAAGAGACACGCTACGATCGCCATTGGATGCACCGGGGGGAAGCACCGTTCAGTGGCGGTTGCGGAGCAACTCGCTGGCATCCTTCGCGCGCAGGACGGCGTCGCCGTCAGTGTCAAACACCGCGACCTCGGTCGCGAATAGCGTCGCGACCCCACAAACAGAAGGAAGATTCGATTGGCTCTCACCGCCGATGTCAAAGACGAACTCGCTCGAGTCGAGGTGAGCAAGACCACGGTTCGCGCGGCCGAACTCGCGACAATCCTGCGGTTTTCCGGTGGTCTGCACCTGATCTCGGGTCGCATCGCGGTCGAGTCCGAACTCGACACCGCACAACTCGCTCGCCGCGTGCGCAAGGACCTGACCGAGCTCTACGGCGTTCGAAGCGAGATCGCCGTGATTTCGGCGTCCGGCCTGCGCAGGACCAGTCACTACCTGGTGCGCGTTCTCGACGGTGGCGAGACACTGGCACGCCAGACCGGGCTTCTGGATGCCCGGCGCCGGCCCATCCGCGGCCTCCCCAATAAGCTCACCACCGGTTCGCGCGAGGAACTGGCCGCCGTCTGGCGCGGGGCCTTCCTGGCCCACGGTTCCCTGACCGACCCTGGCCGCTCCGCCGCGCTCGAGATCACCTGCCCAGGCAACGAGTCGGCCATGGCCCTCGTCGGCGCGGCGGGCCGACTCAAAATCTCGGCGAAGGCGCGCGAGGTCCGCGGCGTCCACCGCGTCGTCATCCGCGACGGCGAGGCCATCGGCGCCATGCTCGTGCACATGGGCGCCCACGCCACCCTGCTCAACTGGGAGGAGCTTCGCCAGCGCCGCGAGGTGCGCGCCACCGCGAATCGCCTCGTCAATTTCGATGACGCGAATCTCCGTCGCTCCGCGCAGGCAGCTGTTGCAGCCTGCGCCCGCGTGGAACGAGCTCTCGAGATCCTCGACGGCAAGCTGCCGGACCACCTGAAGTACGCGGGGGAGTTGCGCCTGAGGTTCCGTGACTCGAGCCTCGACGAACTCGGCCACCACGCCGACCCGCCCATGACCAAGGATGCCGTCGCCGGCCGCATCCGCCGGCTTCTCGCGATGGCTGATAAGCGGGCGGGCGACCTCGGGATTCCTGGTACCGACGCGAATCTCCCGCCGGACTACGACGAGGCCTGAGCCTTTACCCTCCGTTACGCATCCTCTCGGTGGCCCACGCGGAGACGCCACTAGACTGGAAATACCCGCCATCCGCGCTGTTTCGCGCGCCGGGACATCAGGCAAGGAGAACATCAATGGCTGAATACACTCTTCCAGAGCTGGGCTACGACTACGCAGCACTCGAGCCGCACATCAGCGGCAAGATCATGCAGTTGCACCACGACAAGCACCACCAGGCGTACGTCACCGGTGCCAATACCGCACTCACGCAGCTTGCGGCCGCCCGCGACAACGGCGACTTCACGAACGTCAACAAGCTCGAGAAAGACCTGGCCTTCAACCTCGCCGGTCACGTCAACCACACGATCTTCTGGACCAACCTGTCGCCAGACGGGGGAGACAAGCCCACCGGTGAGCTCGCCGCTGCGATCGACGACAACTTCGGTTCCTTCGACAAGTTCGTCGCGCACTTCGGCGCGGCCGCGGCCGGCATCCAGGGTTCCGGTTGGGGCGCTCTCGTCTGGGACTCCCTCGGACAGAAGCTCCTCATCCAGCAGTACTACGACCACCAGGGCAACTTTGCCACCGGCACGGTGCCGCTGCTGTTGCTCGACATGTGGGAGCACGCGTTCTACCTCGACTACGTGAACGTCAAGGCCGACTACATCAAGGCCTTCTGGAACATCGCCAACTGGGCCAACGTCCAGCAGCGCTTCGAAGCCGCGCGCGAAAAGACGAACGGCCTGCTGGTACTGTCATAGCGGCGGCGTGCCCGGAGCCGATCGTTCCGGGCGCCGCACCAGGGCCAGCGTTGACCCACAACCATCCCCAACCCAAGTCGCGCTTCACTGCGCCTCAGCATCAGGAGTTCTCTTGACCGTCAAGATCGGGATCAACGGCTTCGGCCGCATCGGCCGTAATTACCTTCGCGCCGCACTCGCACAGGGCGCAGACCTCGAGGTCGTCGCCGTCAACGACCTCACCGACCCGAAGTCGCTCGCACACCTGCTCAAGTACGACTCCGTAGCCGGACGCCTGTCGGAGGATGTCTCGGTCGACGGTGACTACATCGTCGTCGGTAGCAAGCGCATCAAGGTTCTCGCGGAGCGCGACCCCGCGGCACTCGGCTGGGGCGACCTCGGCGTCGACATCGTCATCGAGTCCACTGGCCGCTTCACCAACGCCAAGGATGCGCAGAAGCACATCGACGCCGGCGCGAAGAAGGTCATCATCTCCGCGCCCGCCACCGGCGAGGACGGCACATTCGTTATGGGCGTCAACGAGCACGACTACGACCCCGCCACCCAGAACATCGTCTCGAACGCGTCCTGCACCACGAACTGTCTCGCACCGCTCGTCAAGGTCTTCCTTGAGGAGTTCGGTATCGAGCGCGGTCTCATGACCACGGTCCACGCCTATACCGCAGACCAGAACCTGCAGGATGGCCCGCACAGCGACCTCCGCCGTGCCCGCGCCGCCGCGATCAACATCATCCCGACGAGCACCGGCGCGGCGAAGGCCCTCGGCCTCGTCGTTCCCGAGGTTCTCGGCAAGCTCGACGGTTACGCGCTGCGCGTTCCGGTTCCCACCGGTTCGATCACCGACCTCACGATCGAGGCCAGCCGCAACGTCACCGTCGCCGAGGTCAATGCCGCGTACAAGAAGGCTGCCGAGAGCGGACAGCTCGCCGGCTTCCTCAGCTACACCGAAGACCCGATCGTCTCGAGCGACATCCAGGGCGACCCGCACTCCTGCATCTTCGATGCCGGCCTCACCAAGGTCATCGGCAACCAGGTCAAGGTCGCGGGCTGGTACGACAACGAGTGGGGATACTCCAACCGCCTCGTGGACTTCACCGAATACGTCGCCGAGCGCCTCTCCTAAGCCGGACTGCCTCGGCGGAACGACACAGCTATGCCACTTCGGACCATCGAAAGCCTCGGCTCGCTCGAGGGCAAAAGGGTCATCGTCCGTTGCGACCTCAACGTCCCCTTGAAGGACGGCGAGATCACGGATGACGGCCGGATTCGCGCCTCGCTTGCGACCCTCAATGAGTTGATCCATGCGGGCGCTCGAGTCGTCGTGATCTCCCACCTCGGAAGACCAGACGGCGCGCCCGACGCGAAGTACAGCCTCGCCCCCGTGGCGCAGCGGCTGTGCGAACTGCTCGGCAAGCCGGTCACCTTCGCCGCGGATACCGTGGGTACCGCGGCGAAGGAGGCCGTCGAGGCCCTCGGCGACGGCGACGTTGCACTGCTCGAAAACCTCCGCTTCAATGCGGGGGAGACGTCGAAGAACGACGAGGAGCGCGCGGCGTTCGCTGGCCGCCTCGCCGCGTTCGGAGACGCCTTCGTGTCGGACGGATTCGGTGTCGTCCACCGTAAGCAGGCGAGCGTGTACGAGTTGGCCCAGGCGCTTCCGAGTGCCGCGGGCCTGCTCATCGCCGCCGAGCTCGATGTGCTCCATAAGCTGACCGAAAATCCTGCGAAGCCCTATGCTGTGGTGCTCGGCGGCTCGAAGGTCTCCGACAAGCTCGGCGTGATCGGGCACCTGCTGCCGCGCGTCGACTCGCTGCTCATCGGCGGAGGCATGCTCTTCACCTTCCTCGCCGCGCTCGGTTATAAGGTCGGCGCGAGCCTCCTCGAACAGGATCAGATCGAGACCGTGCGAGGCTACCTCGACGAAGCTCGCAAGCTCGGCGTCGACATCGTCTTGCCCACGGATGTCGTGGTCGCCTCGAAGTTCGGCGCCGACGCAGAGCACCAGGTCCGCCCGGCCGACTCCATCGAGGGCAGCCCATGGGGAGAATCCGGGATCGGGCTGGACATCGGCCCCGACACGGCTGCCGCTTTCGCGGAGGTCGTTCGCGGATCACACACCGTGTTCTGGAACGGCCCGATGGGCGTCTTCGAACTTGCCCCGTTTGCGGCAGGCACCCGCGCGGTTGCGCAGGCGCTCACCGAGGTAAAGGGACTCTCGGTCGTCGGCGGAGGCGATTCCGCCGCCGCAGTGCGAGCACTCGGCTTCGAGGATGACCAGTTCGGACACATTTCAACCGGTGGCGGTGCAAGCCTCGAGTTCCTCGAGGGCAAGCACTTGCCAGGCCTGGAGGTACTTGGATGGCAGTGAATTCCTCGGCGCAGGGGCGCGTTCCCCTCATCGCCGGCAACTGGAAGATGAACCTCGATCACCTGCAGTCGATCGCCTTCGTGCAGAAGCTCGCCTGGAGCCTGAAGGACGCACACCACGACTTCGCTTCGGTGGAGGTAGCCGTATTTCCGCCGTTCACCGATCTTCGCTCGGTGCAGACCCTGGTCTCGGCCGACCGGTTGCCGCTCAAGTTCGGTGCACAGGATGTCTCGGCGCACGAGTCTGGCGCATACACGGGAGAGATCTCGGCGGCGTTCCTCAAGGCGCTCGAGTGCGAGTACGTCATCATTGGCCACTCGGAACGACGCACCCTGCACGGTGAGTCCGACGAGGTCGTCGCTGCCAAGGTCGCTGCGGCGCTGTCTCACTCGCTTGTCCCCGTCATCTGTGTCGGCGAAACCGCAGAAGACCTCGAGACGCATGGACCCAGCGCCGTGCCCGTCGCGCAACTGCGCGCAGCACTGGCCGGTGTGAAGGCGGGCTCGAACATCGTCGTTGCATACGAGCCGGTGTGGGCGATCGGCTCGGGCCAGCCCGCGACGCCGGAGCAGGCCGAACAGGTCGCGGCCCAGCTGCGTACCGTCGTCGACGAATCACTCGGTGCCGATGCCGCTGCGGCAACTCGCATTCTCTACGGCGGATCCGTGAAGTCGGGCAACATCGCCGGATTCATGCGGCAGCCGAACGTCGACGGCGCTCTCGTCGGAGGAGCCAGTCTCGATCAGGCGGAGTTCTCCAGCATCGCGCGCTTCCAGAAGCACGTCGGAACCTGATCACATCCCGGTTATACTGAACAGCGGCTTGTCACAGAGCCGCTTGGTGCGTCCGAATCGCGATGACGCATCCCAGAAAGGCACGTTGTGGAAATTCTCCAGGTCATCCTGCAGGTCGTGCTCGGAATCACGAGCCTCCTGCTGACCCTCCTGATCCTGCTGCACCGTGGTCACGGTGGCGGCCTCTCCGACATGTTCGGCGGTGGAGTCACCTCCAACCTGGGCGCGTCGGGTGTGGCCGAGCGCAACCTCAATCGCATCACGGTGCTGCTCGGCGTCATCTGGATTGCGTGCATTATTGTGCTCGGACTCATCACTAAGTTCGACACAGCCGGATAGGAGAAACAATGGCATCGGGTGGTAGCGCTATCCGTGGGTCACGCGTAGGTGCGGGCCCCATGGGTGAGCAGGATCGTGGGTTTCACGCTGAGCGCGTGCAGGTGTTCTACTGGTGCGCCAATGGCCACGAGTTGAGCCCCTACTTCCTGGCGAGCATCGAGGCCGAAGAGATCCCCGAGCAGATCGACTGCCCGAACTGCGGCACTCCCGCCGGTCGCGACAAGGAGAATCCTCCGTCCGTCGCCAAGCTCGAGCCCTACAAGACGCACCTGGCCTACGTGAAGGAGCGCCGCACCGAGGAAGAAGCGGTCACGCTCCTCGACGAAGCCCTCAACCAGCTGCGCGCTCGGCGCGGCAAACTGACCGCCCAGTAGCGGTTCCCCGCGGCGACGCGGGCGCGGACTCCACCTTCGGGTGGGCCAACACCTTCAGTGCGCGGCAGCGCGTGCTGTGCGGGCTCAGTAGTCCGTGGCGATGAGGTCTTCGGGAACCTCCGCGGCAGCATCCTGATCGACAAAGAAGACCGTGCGCTTGCGACCCTCGGCCGCCGCCGCGGGCACCTCGAATACGCTGACGCCGGCGAGCGCGAGGCCGAGTGCGGATGCCTTGTCCGTGCCCGCCATCACGAGCCAGATGCGATCGGCGCTATTGATGGTGCCGATCGTCAGGCTCAGTCGCTCGGGAGGCGGTTTGGGGGAGTTGCGCACGCTGACCACGGGACGATCGGTGACCCGCATGCCCTCCAGGCCGGGAAACAGCGAAGCGATGTGGCCATCGGGCCCGACGCCAAGAAACAGGATGTCGAAGAGCGGCAGTCCGTTCTCACCGCCGGCCGAGGCGAGTTCGCTCTCGTAGGCTGCGGCAGCGGCGTCAAGGTCGAGAGCCCCATCGGCGGCGGCGAAGCGATGGATGTTCTCCTCGCGCAGGGCGACGTGCTCAAGCAGCGCCCCGCGCGCCTGCTCATCATTGCGCTCGGCATCGCCGCTCGGAAGCCAGCGCTCGTCGCCCCACCAGAGGTGTACGCGAGACCAGTCGATGGTGTCCCGCGCCGGCGAGGCGTTGATCGCCTCGAGCACACCAATGCCGACGGTGCCGCCGGTCAGCACGATGTTCACCTCGGGCTTCTCGTCGAGCAGGTCGACCACCTTGGTGATGAACCGTGCCGCCACGGCGCCCGTGAGCGCCTGACGGTCGTGATGCACAATGACTCTGCGTTCGTTACTCATGTATGCGTCACCGTAACGTCTCCGACTGTGATTTCGTCGGGTGAGATCGTCGAGGGCTGGTCGAGCTGATTGAGTCCTCGCTGGATGACCTCGCCGAAGAGGTCATCGGGGTCGAGGCGGCGCAGTTCCTCGGCGAGGCAGTCACGCAAATTGCGTCGCGGCAAAGAGATGTCATGCACGGGCTGGTTCGGTTGAACCAGCGTGACAATGCTGACGTGGGTGCGCTCGAGCTCGATCACGCCGGAGGCGCGGTGCAGCTTCACACCCTGGATGCCGCTCGATCCCGCAGACGGTGTGAGCAACTCGTGGCGCACCGGCACCTGCAGTTGCAGTTGCAGCCAGGCCGCGAGAAGCGAGGTCGACGGCGAATCGGATGCGCCGTGCACCTCCGCCTGCGTGATCGCCTCGTACGGCGGCTGGTCCAGCACCGCGGCGAGCTGTGCGCGCCACAGTGTCAGCCTGGTCCAGGAGAAGTCGGTGTCGCCGGGCCGATAGGTCGAGGCCAGGTGATCGAGGAACTCGCGCGGATTGCTCTGAGCCGCGGCATCCGTGATTCTGCGCTGGGAGATGCGACCGAGCGGGGATTCGGAGGCCACGGGCGGCGCCTCGCCGGGCCACCAGGCCACAACGGGGGCATCCGGCAGCAGCAGGCCGGTGACGAGGCCCTCCTCGTCCGAGGCGGTGTCTCCGTAGGCCTTGAGCACGATGACCTCGCTCGCGCCGGCGTCGCCGCCCACGCGAATCTGGGCGTCGAGTCGGGCAGCGTCACGGTCTCGCTGCGATTCCGGGGCGGTCGAGATCACGATGACGCGCATCGGATGCTCGCGAGACGCGTCGTTCGCCGCCTCGATGGCCTCTTCCTCGTGGCCGAGCTCGGTCGAGATGACGAGCGTGAGCACGCGGCCCAGAGCGACAGCGCCGCCCTCCTCGCGAATCTTGACGAGAGCCTTGGAGATGTGGCTGCTCGTGGTATCAGGCAGATCGACGATCATGGGCGCCTCCAATTTCGGCCGTCGCGAGCGAGGAGTTCGTCTGCGGAACTCGGCCCCCACGTTCCGGGACGGTACTGCTCCGGTTGTCCGAGCGTCGCCCAGTATTCCTCGATCGGATCGAGGATCTTCCAACTGAGCTCGACCTCCTGGTGACGCGGGAAGAGCGGCGGATCGCCGAGGAGCACGTCGAGAATGAGCCGTTCATACGCCTCAGGACTCGCCTCGGTGAACGCGTGACCGTAGCCGAAATCCATCGTCACGTCGCGTACCTGCATGCTCGTGCCCGGCACCTTGGAACCAAAGCGGATGGTCACGCCCTCGTCGGGCTGCACCCGGATCACGAGCGCGTTCTGGCCGAGTGCCGAGGTCTGGCTGTCTGCGAAGAGGTACTGCGGCGCGCGCTTGAACACGACGGCGATCTCGGTCACCCTGCGGCCGAGTCGCTTGCCCGCGCGGAGGTAGAACGGAACGCCGGCCCAGCGGCGCGTACCGATGTCGAGGCGAATGGCCGCGAAGGTCTCGGTGAGCGACTCGGGGTTCATGCCGTCTTCGTCGAGGAAGCCCACAACGCGTTCGCCGCCCTGCCACCCGCTCGAGTACTGGCCCCTCGCCGTGGCGGTGGAGAGGTCGTTCGGAAGACGCACCGCCGAGAGCACCTTCTCCTTCTCCGCTCGCAGGTCCGCCGCGTTGAACGAGACCGGCTCCTCCATCGCCGTGAGGGCGAGCAACTGCAGCAGGTGGTTCTGGATGACGTCCCGAGCCGCGCCGATGCCGTCGTAGTACCCCGCTCGACCGCCGACGCCGATGTCCTCGGCCATGGTGATCTGCACGTGGTCGACGTAGTTGGCATTCCAGATGGGTTCGTACAGCTGGTTCGCGAAGCGCAGAGCCAGGATGTTCTGCACCGTCTCCTTGCCGAGGTAGTGGTCGATGCGGAACACCGAATCCGGCGGGAACACCGACTCGACGACCGCGTTCAACTCACGAGCGGTCTTCAGGTCGCTGCCGAACGGCTTCTCGATCACGACGCGGCGCCATTGACCATCCACCTGCTCGGCGAGGCCGGAGCGGCGCAGCTGCTCCGTGACCTGGGGGAACGACTTCGGCGGAATCGAGAGGTAGAACGCGTGGTTGCCCATCGTTCCACGGGTGTGGTCCAGCTCGTCGAGCGTGCGCTTCAGGTTCTCGAACGCCGCATCGTCGTCGAACTCGCCCTGCACGAAGCGGATGCCCTGGGACAGCTGGGCCCAGACATCCTCATCGAACGGCGTGCGCGCGTACTGCTTGACCGCGTCGTGTACGACCTGCGCGAAGTCCTGATCTTCCCAGTCGCGCCTGGCGAAACCGACGAGCGCGAAGCCCGGGGGCAGTAGCCCGCGGTTCGCCAGGTCGTACACGGCCGGCATCAGCTTCTTGCGCGACAGGTCTCCCGTGACGCCGAAGATGATGAGACTGCTCGGCCCAGCGATGCGGTTGAGTCGACGATCGGAGGGCAACCGCAGCGGGTTGAATTCCGGGGTGATTTCCACCGGCGACATTCGACTCCTTGGATTCTGTTAGGGGGAGTGCTGTCAGCGAGAGCGGGTGCTCAGCTGAAGAGTGCCTGCAGCGCGGCGATGTTGCCCGACGCCTCGGTGAGGGTCAGCGTGAGCACAGGCCGACCGTGATCAGCGAGCACGCTCGCGTCACCGTTCGCCTGGGCCTCGATGAGCTGACCGAAGCTGAAGGGGCGATCCGGGATCGTCAGATCGACGTCCGAGGTCTCCGTGATCTGCAGGAACACGCCGACCGCGGGTCCACCCTTGTGGAACTGGCCGGTCGAGTGCAGGAATCGCGGACCCCAGCCGAAGGTGACCGGCCGGCCACAGCGCGCGGCCACGAGGTCGCGCAGGCGCGCGAGTTGCGGATGTGCGACGCGATCAACGTAGGCCTGGATCGACACGTAGCCGTCGTCTCCGAGCTTCGAGAGCAGTGACTCGACCGCGGCAGCGAGGCTGTCAACGCCGTCGACGACATCCGCGGTGCCGCGCACCTCGATGCCGTTCTCGACGAAGGCCGGTGCTGCCGGTTCCGGGCGGGAGTCGAGCAGGCCGCGAGTGGCCGTCTTGGCCGACTCCACGTCCGGCTGGTCGAAGGGGTTGATGCCGAGCAGTCGTCCTGCGACCGCGATGGCGAACTCCCAGACCAGGATCTGGGCTCCGAGGGTGCCGCTGATCTCGATCTCCCCGTCCGCGACGTCTTCCGTCGCCCTGGCGCTCTCGACCAGGCGCACGATCTGCAGGTCTGGAAGATTCTCGGAAAGCTCGGGGGAGTGGGTGTCGAGAACGACCGGCAGGATACCCTTGCCGAGCTTGCCCGTCGACTCCGCGATGAGCTGCTCAGCCCAGTCGGCGAATCCGACGATGTACGTTCCGTCGGAGACGATGCCGAGCTTGTCCTTGAGCGGGCGAGTGCCCGCGATGGCGGCGCCGAGAATGAGTCCGGGGTTGTCTGCGCGGTCGATCGCGAGGCGACCGGACACGACCGAGGCCTCGTCGAGGAGCGCGGCGATGTCGACGCCGGCGAGCCCGGACGGAACGAGTCCGAATGCGGTGAGCGCGGAGTAGCGACCACCGACGTTCGGATCCGCGTTGAACACGCGGAACCCGCCCTCGCGGGCCGAGACGTCGAGTGGCGAGCCCGGATCAGTCACGATGACGATGCGCTCGAGCGGATCTACGCCCGCGTCACGGAACGCCGCCTCGAATACTCTGCGCTGGCTGTCGGTCTCGACCGTGGACCCCGACTTCGAGGAGACGACGAGCACGCTCGTGGCGAGCCGGTCGCCGAGGGCCGCGAGAACCTGGCCGGGGGCGGTCGAGTCGAGCACGGTCAGTTCGACGCCGGCGGTGCGCGTGATGACCTCGGGCGCGAGCGATGAGCCGCCCATTCCCGCGAGCACGACGTGGTTGACGCCGGCGGCGTGCAGCTTGTCACGCAGGGCGATGATGTCGTCCACGAGCGGTTCCGAAACCACGACGGCCTCGGTCCAGCCGAGCCGCTTGGCCGACTCTTCCTCGGCATCCGCACCCCACAGGGTCGCGTCCTGCCCGATGATACGGGAGGCGACGAGGTCGCTCACGAGCTGCGGCACGACCCGCTCTACGGCCTCGGCCGCCGCGCCGCTGACCGTGATGTCGAAGCTCATTTCTGAGCTCCCGCCGCCTCGAGTGCGGCCGTGACCGTATCGAGCAACTCGTTCCAGGAGACGATGAACTTGTCGACGCCCTCCTTCTCGAGCAGTTGAGTGACCTCGTCGTAGGAGATGCCCTGGGCAGCGAGCTGGTCGAGCACCGCGTTCGCGTCGTCGTAGAACCCGGTGACGCGGTCACCCTGGATCACACCGTGATCGAAGGTCGCCTCGAGCGTCTTCTCCGGCATGGTGTTCACGACGTCCGCCACGGCGAGCTCGGTCACGTAGAGCGTGTCCGGCAGCGAGGCATCCTTGACGCCGGTGGATGCCCACAGCGGCCGCTGCTTATTGGCGCCGGCCTCGAGCAGCAGCTTCGCCCGCTCGCTCGAGAACGCCTGCTCATACACCTGGTAGGCGAGTCGAGCGTTCGCGATGCCCGCCTTGCTCTTGAGCGCGGTGGCCTCCTCGGTGCCGATCGCGTCGAGGCGCTTGTTGACCTCTGTGTCGACGCGGGAGACGAAGAAGGATGCGACGGACTCGATGGTCGAGAGGTCGATGCCCGCGGCCTTCGCCTTCTCCAGACCGCTGAGGTAGGCGTTGATCACCTCGCGGTGACGTTCGAGGCTGAAGATCAGCGTCACATTGACGCTGATACCCGCCGCAGTCGCCTCCGTGATGGCCTCGAGACCCGCCTGAGTGGCCGGGATCTTGATCATCGCGTTCGGGCGATCGACCTTGGCCCAGAGCTGCTTCGCCTGCGCAACGGTGCCCTCGGTGTCGTAGGCGAGGCTCGGCTCGACCTCGATCGAGACACGGCCGTCGACGTGACCGCTCGCCTCCCAGGTCGGACGGAAGATGTCGCTCGCGGTGGCCACGTCGTGCGTGGTGATCTCGAAGACAGCATCCGTCACCGAAGTGCCCGCTGCGGCGAGCTCGGCGACCTGCGCGTCGTAGCTCTCACCCTTGGCGAGGGCGGTGGCGAAGATCGTCGGGTTGGTCGTCACGCCGACGACGTGCCGCTCATCGATGAGCTTCTGCAGCCCTCCGGAGACAATGCGATCACGGGAAAGGTCGTCGAGCCAGATGCTCACGCCGGTTGCGGTGAGAGCGTCGAGGGATGAAGTGGTGCCTGTCATGGTGTCTCTTTCCTCTAAGTAGCCGGCGCCTAGAGGGCGGCCAGCGAGTCCTTGGCTGCGGCGACTGCGTGTTCCGTCGTCATTCCGAACTCCTTGAACAGCGTCTTGTAGTCGGCGGATGCGCCGAAGTGCTCGATCGAGACGCTACGTCCGGCGTCGCCGAGATAGCCGCGCCAGGTGAGGTCGGTGCCCGCCTCGATCGAGACGCGCGCCTTCACCGAGGCCGGGAGCACCGACTCGCGGTAGTCGGCATCCTGTTCCTCGAACCACTCGAGGCACGGAACCGAGACCACGCGGGCGCCCACGCCATCGGCCTTGAGCTGCTCACGTGCATCGAGTGCGATCTGCACCTCGGAGCCGGTAGCCATGAAGATCACGTCCGGCGTGCCGTTGGCCGCCTCGGCGAGCACGTATGCACCACGTGCCACGTGCTTCGCGGAAGCGAGCGTGTCGCCGCTGGCGAGGTCATCACCACGCTCGAACACGGGGATGTTCTGTCGCGTCAGCGCGATGCCCGCCGGGCCGTTGCGGCGCTCGAGCATGGTCTTCCAGGCCCAGGCGACCTCGTTTGCGTCACCGGGACGCACCACGTCGAGCTGCGGGATGGCGCGAAGCGCCGCGAGCTGCTCGATCGGCTGGTGGGTCGGTCCGTCTTCGCCGAGGGCGACCGAGTCGTGGGTCCAGACGTAAATGGATGGCGCACGCATGAGCGCGGCCAGTCGGACCGCCGGGCGCATGTAGTCGCTGAAGATCAGGAACGTACCGCCAAACGCACGCGTCTTGCCGTGCAGCACGATGCCGTTGACGATCGCCGCCATCGCGTGCTCGCGGATACCGAAGTGCAGCACACGGCCGTAAGGGTCGCCGTCCCACTCGTGGGTGGAGTGTGTCTTCGGCACGAAGGACTCTGCGCCCTCGATGGTCGTGTTGTTGGACTCCGCGAGGTCGGCGGATCCGCCCCAGAGCTCGGGAACGACGGCGCCGAGAGCCGTCAGCACCTTGCCGGATGCGGCCCGCGTGGAGACGTCCTTGCCCGGCTCGAAGACCGGGAGCGCATCCTCGACACCGTCAGGCAGTGCGCCGGACTCGACGCGATCGAACAGTGCGCGCTTCTCCGGGTTCGCGTTGGACCAGGCGTCGAAGCTCTTCTGCCACTCGGCGCGAGCCGCCTTGCCGCGCTCGAGAAGCTTGCGGGTGTGCTCGATGACCTCGGAGTCGACGTTGAACGACTGCTTCGGGTCGAAACCGAGCACCTCCTTGACCGCGGCGACCTCGTCGCCGCCCAGCGCGGATCCGTGGATCTTGCCCGTGTTCTGCTTGCCGGGCGAAGGCCAGCCGATGATGGTGCGCAGCACGATCAGCGATGGCTGGTCGGTCACGGCCTTCGCGGCCTCGATCGCCGCGAAGAGTTCCGCGACGTCTTCCTTGTAGACGCCGGTCTTCTTCCAGTCGACGACCTGGGTGTGCCAGTGGTACGCCTCGTACCGCGCACGCACATCTTCGGTGAACGCGATGTTGGTGTCGCCCTCGATCGAGATCTGGTTGTCGTCGTAGATGACGACCAGGTTGCCGAGCTTCTGGTGACCTGCGAGCGAGGAGGCCTCGCTCGTCACGCCCTCTTCGAGGTCGCCGTCACTGGCGATGACATAGATGTGATGGTCGAACGGGCTCGTGCCCTCTTCAGCCTCCGGGTCGAACAGGCCGCGCTCGTAGCGAGCGGCGTAGGCGAAGCCGACGGCGGATGAGAGGCCCTGGCCGAGCGGGCCCGTCGTGATCTCGACGCCCGCGGTGTGGCCGTACTCCGGGTGGCCGGGGGTCCTCGAGCCCCAGGTGCGATAGGCCTCGAGGTCACTCAACTCGAGACCGTATCCGCCGAGGTAGAGCTGCACGTACTGGGTGAGCGAGCTGTGGCCGCAGGAGAGCACGAAGCGGTCGCGGCCGACCCACTGTGGGTCGCTCGGGTCGGAGCGCATGACCTTCTGGAAGAGCAGGTAGGCGGCGGGAGCGAGGCTCATCGCGGTGCCGGGGTGGCCGTTGCCCACCTTCTCCACGGCGTCCGCGGCGAGCACGCGTGCGGTGTCCACTGCCTTGTTGTCGATGGGATCCCATTGGAAAGTTGTCACGTGCTTGATGACCCTTCGTTGACGGCGACCGCCCGTGGCGGGATCGATCACTCTGAGTGTGCACTCGCCCGGACGTCATCGGCACTGCCACAGGCAACCCGATGAACCGCACCACTGGGTGGGAGGTCGGGGATAAGAAGGTCCGCGGCTGGCAAGCACTTCCAAGTATAGAGAAAAGCCGGGGTCGGTCGCTTGCGCGCACCGAAATCCTCGCGCACTCGCCCGCTACGACTACCGCCTAGAATCGATGCGGGGGGAGACCCCATAAGAGGAGTGATGGACGTAGCTGTACAGACTCGCGCCGAGCGCGAGAGCATCGGATTCTCGCGGAAACTTCGCGCCTATGTTGCGTTGACGAAACCGCGCATCATCGAGCTCCTGCTCGTGACCACCGCGCCCGTGATGATCCTCGCTCAGGGCGGCATCCCGAACCTGTGGCTCGTGCTCGCCACTCTCGTCGGCGGCGCGCTGAGCGCCGGCTCCGCTGGGGCGTTCAACTGTTACATCGACCGCGACATTGATCGCGTGATGAAGCGCACGAGCAAGCGTCCGCTCGTGACCGGCGAACTCTCGGACCGCGAGGCCCTCGTGTTCTCCTGGGCGATCGGGGCGGCATCCGTCGTCTGGCTCGGCCTTCTCGTCAACTGGCTCTCCGCCGTGCTCTCGCTCGTTGCACTGCTGTTCTATGTGCTGCTGTACACGCTCGTACTCAAGCGCCGCACCTCGCAGAACATCATCTGGGGCGGCATCGCCGGGTGCTTCCCGGTCTTGATCGGCTGGAGCGCCGTGACGAACTCGCTCAGCTGGACCCCGTTCATCCTCTTCGTCGTGATCTTCCTGTGGACGCCGCCGCACTACTGGCCGCTGTCGATGAAATATCGCACCGATTACGCGACCGCAAACGTCCCGATGCTCGCCGTCGTTCGCGGCCGCACCCAGGTCGGCCTGCAGGTCATCCTGTACGCCTGGGCGACGGTGGCCTGCTCGCTGCTGCTCGTACCGGTCGCGAACATGGGTGTGCTATACACGGCGATCGCCGCAACGTCGGGTGCCTGGTTCATCTTCGAATCCCATCGCCTGTACGCCACGGCGATCCGGCACGATGACGTCAAGCCGATGCGCGTCTTCCACAGCTCGATCAGCTACCTGACCGTGCTGTTCGTCGCCGTGGGACTCGACCCGCTGCTTCACTTCACGCTGTTCGCCCTCTGATCGCCATGCGCACCCCATTCGACCTGCTGGCCGATCGCTTCACCCTGACCTCACGCGCGTTACGCTGGTCGTCCACCGCCGCGCTGGTGGTGAGCATCCTGATCATCCTCACGGGCGGCGTGGTTCGTGTCACCGGCTCCGGTCTCGGCTGCCCCACCTGGCCGAACTGCAACACCGACTCGCTCGCCCCGACCGGCGTCATGGGCATTCACGGCATCATCGAGTTCGCGAACCGCCTGTTCAGTGCGTTCATCGCCGTGCCCGTCGCCTGGGTGATCATCGCCGCCAGACTCCAGAAGCCGAGGCAGCGCTCGCTCACCCGCCTCGCCTGGTCGCAGTTCTGGCTCGTCGTCGCGAACGCGGTCGCCGGCGGCTTCACGGTGCTCGCCGGGCTCAACCCCTGGATCGTCGCCATGCACTTCGTCCTTGCGATCGCGCTCCTGACCACCACCACCCTGACCTGGCATCGCGTGCACGAGCGTGAGCAGGCAGCGCCGCTGCCCGCGGCCCCTCGCGCACGCGGGCTGAGCTGGGCGCTCGTGCTCCTCACACTCGTGCTCATCGTCGTCGGTACCCTCGTGACCGGCTCCGGCCCGCACTCCGGCGACTCCGCCGAGGTCAAGCGGATGCCGCTCGACTGGATCGCCGTGACCATCGCGCACGGTGTGCTCGGCGCGACGGTGCTCCTTCTCGCCATCGTGCTGTGGCTTGTTCTGCGCCGCGAACCTCGTGCTGCTCTCGCCCGCTTCAGGACCGTGGTCTTCGTCGTCGTCGTCGTGGTGCAGGGCGCAATCGGGGTCACGCAGGCGCTCGACTCGCTTCCCGCGCTGCTCGTGGCGATCCATCTGCTCGGTGCCGCACTCGTCTGGGTCGGCGCGCTGCGGGTGCTCCTGGAGGTCAACCCTGCGCTGTTCCGCGCGCCGGCGCGGGAGCAATTCCTGCCACAAGAGGCCCTGAGCCTGTAAGATTGGGGTACTGGTTCAGTTGCAGGGGCATCACCGCGTGACTGTTGACGCCGAAGTCAGGGTTAATCCCATAGCTGGTCGAATGTCGTTGCGATGACTCGATCCGCTCATAACGTCGGCGCTCATCACAGGCGACCACCACACCGTGGCGTTCACCACACAGGAGCGCCCGCCACCACGGCACCATCACCCGAGCCCTCGTCGCACTGCGCGAGGAATACTGGTCAGGCCAGCGGGGTTTGCAACAGCAGGAAAAGAGGAGAGTCATGTCAGACGTCCTAATCGACCGGCCCGAGCTCGAAAGCTTGGGGATCTATGAATTCGGCTGGTCGGATTCCGACGTCGCTGGCGCATCCGCGAAACGTGGCATCTCGCCCGAGGTCGTCGCCGACATCTCGGCTCATAAGAGCGAACCGGAGTGGATGCTCAAGAATCGCCTCAAGGCGCTGTCGATCTTCTTCAAGAAGCCGATGCCTGCCTGGGGTGCTGATCTCTCCGGCATCGACTTCGACAACATCAAGTACTTCGTTCGCTCGACCGAGAAGCAGGCGATGAGCTGGGAGGAACTCCCGGACGACATCAAGACCACCTACGAGCGAATCGGTATCCCCGAGGCCGAACGGCAGCAGCTCGTGAGCGGCGTCGCCGCTCAGTACGAGTCCGAGGTCGTCTACCAGACCATCAATGAGGACCTCAAGGCGCAGGGCGTCATCTTCCTCGACACCGACACCGCACTGCGCGAGCACCCGGAGTTCTTCACGGAGTACTTCGGTACCGCCATTCCCGCCGGCGACAACAAGTTCGCCGCGCTGAACACCGCAGTCTGGTCGGGCGGTTCCTTCGTCTACGTGCCGCCGGGCGTGCACGTGAAGATCCCGCTACAGGCCTACTTCCGCATCAACACCGAGAACATGGGCCAGTTCGAACGCACGCTGATCATCGCCGATGAGGGCAGCTACGTCCACTACATCGAGGGCTGCACGGCGCCCGTGTACTCCTCAGACTCGCTGCACTCGGCGGTTGTCGAGATCATCGTGAAGAAGAACGCGCGCGTTCGGTACACGACGATCCAGAACTGGTCGAACAACGTCTACAACCTGGTCACGAAGCGGGCCATGGCCTACGAGGGCGCGACGATGGAATGGGTCGACGGCAATATCGGCTCGAAGGTCACCATGAAGTACCCCTCGATCTATCTGATGGGTGAGCACGCCAAGGGAGAGACCCTCTCCGTGGCATTCGCCGGCCCCGGCCAGCATCAGGATGCCGGCGCCAAGATGATCCACATGGCCCCGTACACGCAGTCCTCGATCGTCTCGAAGTCGATCGCTCGAGGCGGCGGACGTTCCGGTTACCGCGGGGAGGTGCGCATCGCCAAGGGTGCTCACCACTCGGCGAACACCGTGCGCTGCGACGCGCTGCTCGTCGACACGATCTCCCGCTCCGACACGTATCCGACGGTCGACATCCGCGAGGACGACGTGCAGATGGGTCACGAGGCCACGGTCTCCAGGGTCAGCGCAGAGCAGCTCTTCTACCTGCAGTCGCGCGGAATGCCGGAGGACGAAGCCATGGCGATGATCGTTCGAGGGTTCATCGAACCGATCGCTCGAGAACTCCCGATGGAGTACGCGCTCGAGTTGAACAAACTCATCGAAATGGGCATGGAAGGATCCGTCGGCTAGATGTCAGCCAACGCGATTCCTACGACCTTGCCCACAGACTCAGCCCAGATCGACCACTCGCGTCTCGGTTCCAAGCAGCACACCGACGGTGGCTGGGGTCTCATCCCCGTGCAGACGCGATCGGCGCGCTACAGCTCGTTCGACGTTTCTGACTTCGAACAGGTGACGGGGCTCGAGGCCGAGTGGAAGCACACGCCCGTTGCGCTGCTCCGCACCCTCCTCACCGAAACGCCCGACGGCGGCGAATACGAGTTCGACCTCACGTCCGCGGGCAACGTCTCCGTCGACTGGATCGACCGCGACGATCCTCGCATCGGCGGGGTGGGCACGCCGGAGGAGCGCGCATCCGCCAACGCCTGGAGCAGTTTCACGCGCGCGCTTGCCGTGACCATCGACGGTGAAGAGCCGTCGCGCGTCACGATCGCCCGCAGTTCCTTCGGTCCCGCTGCTCGCGCCGCCCACCTCGTGATCACCGCCAAGAAGCACAGCAATGGTCTCGTCATCATCGACAACAGTGGCTCGGCCCAACTGACCGAGAACGTCGAAATCCTCGTGGAGGAGGGCGCGAACCTCACTGTCGTCTCGGTACAGGAGTGGGATTCCGGCGCCGTGCACCTGGCAAGCCACTTCGCCGAGGTGCAGCGCGACGCACACCTCAAGCACGTACTCGTGTCGCTCGGCGGCAAGGTACTGCGCATCAATCCCTCCGTCCACCTCGGCGGCGAGGGCGGCGACACCGAGCTGTACGGCGTCTACTTCGCCGACGGCGGTCAGCACCTCGAGCAGCAGGTGTTCGTCAACCACGATGCACCGAGCACGAAGTCCAGAGTCAGCTACAAGGGCGCGCTTCAGGGCGACGGGGCACGAACGGTGTGGGTCGGGGACGTACTCATCCGCCCCAGTGCTCCCGGCACAGACAGCTATGAGCAGAACCGCAACCTGCTGCTGACAGAGGGTGCGCGTGCCGATTCCATTCCGAACCTGGAGATCGAGACCGGCGACATCTTCGGCGCTGGCCACGCGAGTGCGTCGGGCCGCTTCGACGACGAGCAGCTCTTCTATCTGCAGGCGCGAGGCATCCCGGAGGACGAGGCGCGCCGTCTGGTCGTGCGCGGATTCCTCTCCGAGATCGTGCAGAAGATCGGCTTCCCCGAGCTCGAGTCTCGACTGCAGGACGCCATCGAGGCGGAACTGCTGAACAGCAAGGCGGTCTGATCCATGCCCGTCAAGATCTGTGCCGAGTCCGAAATCGAGGTGGGAGCCGCGGTGCGCGTCGTCATCGATGACGTTCCCATTGCCGTGGTCAGGGACTCCGCCGGCGTCGTGCACGCCATCGGAGACACCTGCACTCACGGGGACATTTCGCTCGCGGAGGGTTTCGTCGAGGGCGAGACCATCGAGTGCTGGGCGCACGGCTCCAAGTTCTCGCTCCTTACGGGCAAGGCACTCACTCTTCCGGCCTTCGAGCCGGTACCCGTTTTCTCCGTATCGATTCAGGATGGCGACGTCTATATCGACCCGACGCCCGTCCTCAACAACTAACCCAAGGAAAGCAGCCAGACCATGTCTGTACTTGACATCAAAGACCTGCACGTCAGCGTTGAGACCGAGCAGGGAGCGAAGCAGATCCTCAAGGGCGTCGACCTCACCGTGCGCGACGGCGAGACCCACGCCGTGATGGGACCCAACGGCTCCGGAAAGTCCACGCTCGCGTACACGATCGCGGGGCATCCGAAGTACCACGTCGAGAGCGGCAGCGTGACGCTCGATGGCGTCGACCTGCTCTCGCTCACCGTGGACGCTCGGGCACGCGCCGGTCTCTTCCTCGCCATGCAGTACCCGGTGGAGATCCCCGGAGTCGCCGTGTCGAACTTCCTCCGCACCGCCAAGACCGCGCTCGATGGTGAAGCGCCGGCCATCCGCGGGTGGATGAAGGAGATCAAGGAGTCCATGAAGAACCTGCGCATGGACCCGTCGTTCGCGGATCGCAGCGTCAACGAGGGCTTCTCGGGTGGCGAGAAGAAGCGCCACGAGATCCTGCAGCTGGAAGTTCTCAAGCCGCGCTTCGCAATTCTCGATGAGACCGACTCCGGGCTCGATGTCGATGCGCTCAAGATCGTGTCGGAGGGTGTGAACCGCGCGAAGGAGAACACCGGCCTCGGCATCCTGCTCATCACCCACTACACGCGCATCCTGCGCTACATCAAGCCAGACTTCGTGCACGTCTTCGTCAACGGCCGCGTGGCCGAGCGTGGCGGCCCCGAGCTCGCGGATACTCTCGAGAACGAGGGCTATGATCGCTATCTCGCAGAGTCGAAAGTAGGTTAGTTCTATGGCTGTCGCATTGGCTCCCGCCGTCTTCGACCAGGTCGAAGAGGCGCTCAAGGATGTTATGGACCCTGAACTCGGGGTCAACATCGTCGACCTCGGCCTGATCTACGACCTCAGTTGGGACGACGAGAACGACGCGCTCATCATCAGCATGACGCTGACGTCTGCTGGCTGCCCGCTCACCGACGTGATCGAGGAGCAGACAGCCGAGTCGCTGCACGGCGTCGTCGACCAGTTCAGGATCAACTGGGTCTGGATGCCGCCGTGGGGACCGGACAAGATCACCGACGACGGCCGCGACATGATGCGAGCCCTCGGCTTCGCCATGTGAGCAGCCGCGTCGGCGACCCTTTCTGGTTCTAATCTGGTTCTAGAAGCCGCGGTCCCGCTCGTCGCGATCGTCTGCCGCCGCGATCTGGTGCCAGGAGAACCGCACGATGGCCGCCGCGATGAGCGCCTTCACGGCGCCGCCGAGGATGAACGGGTAGAGGCCGGCCTCCAGCGTCTGCTCGAGGTTCAGGTGGAGAGTCGCGGCGAGCCAGGGGAGTCCGATCGCGAACGTCACGACGGTTCCCGCGGAGAAGGACAGGATCGCACCGACGATGCGGTGATCCCAGGCGCGCTGTGCGAGCCATCCGGTGAGCGCTGCCGCGAGGACGAAGCCGACGATGTAGCCACCTGTCGGGCCGAGAATGACGTTGATGCCATGGGTTGCATCGCTGAAGACCGGCAGTCCGACGATTCCGAGGACAGCGTAGAGCACCATCGAGAGCGTGCCGCGAAGCGCGCCCAGCGTGCTGCCGACGAGCAGGACGGCGAGCGTCTGGCCCGTAATCGGCACCGGCCAGATCGGAATGCTTACCTGAGCTGCTATCGCCGTGAGCCCGGCGCCTGCAGCGATGAGGGCTATATCCATGGGAAGGCCGCGTGCGAAAACACGGTCGGCGATGGTCGGGCGGCCGATGGCAAGAGTCAGGTTGGACATTCGTTCTCCTTCGAGTGCGGGCATTCATGCACCGCTCACGAAATATACTAGGTGCCTACCCCCTTGGCTTCCGTTGTCGCGGCAACACAAAGAAATGGACTTTGCCTGTGCTCAGCGTGCACGACGTCGAACTGCGGGTTGGTGCCCGGGTGCTCATGGAGGACGTCACCTTTCGCATCGAACGCGGCGATAAAGTCGGCCTGGTCGGCCGCAACGGAGCGGGTAAGACCACTTTGACGAAGATCCTCGCCGGAGAAGGCCAGCCCACCGGCGGCACCATCGATCGCGTCGGCGAGGTGGGCTACCTGCCGCAGGATCCGCGCAGTGGCAACCCCGAAGATCTCGCGAGAACGCGCATCCTGGATGCCCGTGGCCTCGGGCAGATCGTGCTCGGTATGCAGGAGGCCCAGCATGCGATGGGCAGCGGTGACACCGCGGTGAGCTCCGCCGCCATGGACCGCTATGGCAAGCTCGAAGACCGATTCCTCGCCCTCGGCGGGTATGCGGCCGAGGCGGAGGCGGCATCCATCGCGAGCAACCTCAGCCTGCCGGACCGCATTCTCGACCAGCCGCTCTCGACCCTGTCGGGCGGGCAGCGTCGCCGGATCGAACTCGCGCGCATCCTGTTCTCGGGTGCCGAGACGATGCTGCTCGACGAGCCGACGAACCACCTGGATGCCGACTCCGTCGTGTGGCTCAGGGAGTTCCTCAAGGCCTTCCAGGGCGGGCTCATCGTGATCAGCCACGACATCGCGCTCGTCGAAGAGACCGTGAACCGCGTGTTCTACCTCGACGCGAACCGCCAGGTGATCGACATCTACAACATGGGCTGGAAGCACTACCTGCGCCAGCGCGCCGCGGACGAGGAGCGTCGCAAGAAGGAACGCGCAAACGTCGAGAAGAAGGCCTCAGTGCTGCAGTTGCAGGCGGCCAAGTTCGGCGCGAAGGCCTCGAAGGCGGCCGCCGCGCACCAGATGGTGCGGCGCGCCGAAAAGATGCTCTCCGGTCTCGAAGACGTGCGCGTTGCGGACCGCGTGGCCAAGCTGCGCTTCCCCGAACCCGCGCCCTGCGGCCGCACCCCGCTCATGGCGAGCAACCTCAGCAAGAGCTACGGTTCGCTGGAGATCTTCACGGCCGTCGACCTCGCGATCGATCGCGGAACGAAGGTCGTGGTGCTCGGCTTCAACGGAGCGGGCAAGACGACGCTGCTGCGCATCCTCGCGGGCGTCGATGAGCCCGACACCGGCCAGGTGGAACCCGGCCATGGACTGCGCATCGGCTACTACGCGCAGGAACACGAGACGATCGATGTGAAGCGCACCGTGCTGCAGAACATGGTGTCATCGTCACCGAACATCACCGAGACCGAGGCGAGGCGCGTGCTCGGCTCCTTCCTGTTCACAGGAGACGACTCGCACAAGCCCGCCGGCGTGCTGTCGGGAGGCGAGAAGACGCGTCTCGCGCTGGCGATGATCGTCGTCTCCGGTGCCAATGTGCTACTTCTCGACGAGCCGACCAACAACCTCGACCCCGCGTCGAGGACGGAGATCCTGGATGCGCTCGCGAACTATGCGGGCGCGGTCGTGCTGGTGAGCCACGACGAGGGCGCTGTGGAGGCGCTGAACCCCGAGCGCGTGCTCATCCTGCCCGATGGCGTCGAGGACATGTGGAACCGGGATTACGCGGAACTGGTGTCGCTGGCCTGATCGGCAGCGGCGCGGCTAGCGCAGGGCTCCGTCGAGGATCTCGTCCTCGACATCCGCATCGCTCTTCTTCGCAGCGCGCCTGCGCGCCCGTTCCTCCGCACGCTCGCGCTCGGCGGGGTCCTCGGCGTTGCGGAGGCGATACTCCTGCCGAACGGCGTAGCCGAGACCGAAGAACCCGATGAGGGCGAAGATGACCCACTGGATCATGTATGACCAGTGCAGACCCTCGTCCTGCACCGGTGCCGTGGCCTGCACGGGCGTGATCGGGCTTCCCGCGGGCGTCTGCGAGGCGAGCAGTCCATACGCTCCCGTGTACACCCGGCCGTGGACGCGCGCGCTGACCTGCTTCAGGTCGATAGTGGCGATCTGATTGCCGCTGCCGCCGCGCGAATCCGACTTCGGCTCGGCGGGCTTGAGCCTCGCGGTCACCGTGACCTCGCCATCCGGTGGCGCGGGCACGGAATCCGGGGCGTCCTGCCGATCGCCCGTCGGCACCCAGCCGCGGTCAACGATGAAGATCGAACCGTCGGCGAGGCGCAGGGGAGTGAGTACCTCGAAACCGGGCCCGGCATTCGTCGGCCTGTTGCGCACGAGTAGTTGCTCATCCGGCAGGTAATGCCCCGTCGCACGCACTCGACGCCATTCCTGCTCCGCTCGGAACGACGTGAGGCTCGGAAGCGCCTCGTCGAGCGCGATGGGCGGAGCATCGAAGTTGGCTGTGACAACCGCGTTCGCCGCCACCGCCTGCTTGCCCCTGGCCAACTGCCACGATGACAGAAACGCGCACGCGATGGCGAAGGCGATCGCAAACGCGAGATAACCGAGCCAGCGTCGCGTGAGGAGGATGCGCCAACCGCTCACGGCGCATCGACCGGTGCATCGGGCACGCGGTCCACGTGCTCGTCGAGCGGAGTCACCACGACGGGAAACGACCTCGTCGCGAGATAGTGGAACAGGAAATTTCGATGCTCGTCGCAGGCGAGCCAGACCTTCACCCGGTCGGGCGTATGGATTTTGGGGTTGCGCCAGTTGACGTTCCAGAGGGCCGGGTTCGTGCAGCCGGCGCGCGAGCACACCTGCTCGCCCGGGGATTCGGCGTTCGTCATAGGGTCACTGCTTGGGCGGGTCGGTGGGACGCACGGGCACGACCGTGCCGGGCCGCATCACCGGAGTGGTCGATGGCCGGCTGACGCTGTTCGCGAGTACGACCGCGATGTACGGCAGAACGATGGCTCCGGCGGCGCAGACCAGTAGCCACCACCCCTGCACGAACAGGCACAGCACGATGCAGACCAGGCGGATGCCCATGGTCAGGGAGTACTTGAGCATGCGGCTGCGACGGTCGTCTTCTGGGGACCGCGGGAGGGAGGTGATCGACTGTTGCTTGGCCATGGGTTCACCCCAAGCCTAAGACTAAGATTGTGGAAGTTCGCCGGTAGTGCCGGTGTCGTTCCTCCGGTGGCTGAATCCCATTCGGCGAAAGTGCCGATCCCCGCGAAAGTGAGAGCTATGACCACGCCCAGGACCGTACTGATCACCGGAGGAAACAGGGGCATTGGCTTCGCCATCGCCGAAGAATTCATCGCCGCCGGTCACCGCGTCGCCGTGACCGCGCGTTCGGGCAGCGGGCCGGTCGGCGCGCTCACCGTTCGAGCGGATGTGACGGATGCCGCATCGGTCGATGAGGCCTTCACCGAGATCGAGCGTGAGCTCGGCCCAGTCGAGGTGCTCGTCGCGAACGCGGGGATCACGAGGGATACGCTCCTGCTGCGGATGAGCGAGGAGGACTTCACGTCGGTGATCGACACCAACCTCTCCGGGGCCTTCCGGGTGGTGAAGCGCGCCTCGAAGGGAATGCTCAAGGCACGATTCGGTCGTATCGTACTCGTCTCGAGCGTCGTGGGAATGCTGGGCTCGGCCGGTCAGGTCAACTACTCGGCGTCGAAGAGCGGACTCATCGGCATGGCGCGGTCGCTCACGCGGGAACTCGGCTCACGCAACATCACGACGAACGTCGTGGCTCCCGGATTCATTGAGACGGACATGACGGCAGAGCTGCCCGAGGCACAGCAGGCCGAGTACCTGAAGTCGATTCCCATCGGTCGCTTTGCCACTCCCGCCGAGGTGGCGAAGGTCATCGCATGGCTCGCCGGAGACGACGCCGGGTATATCTCCGGTGCCGTCATCCCTGTCGACGGCGGCCTCGGAATGGGGCACTAGCCCCGCAGCGCGAGCAGTGGCAGCAACTGTCCGAGGTCGCGGCGATCCATGATCAGGTCTGCCTCGTCGCGCACCGGAGCCTTGGCATCGAACGCCACCGAGAGGCCAGCTGCGGCCATCATGGGCAGGTCGTTCGCACCATCGCCCACCGCGACCGTCTGACGCATCGGGACGCCGGCATCCAAAGCCCATTCGTGCAGAGTCGCTGCCTTCGCGGCGGCGTCGATGATGGGGCCGTGGAGCCCACCGGTGAGCCTGCCGTCGACGACCTCGAGCCGGTTGGCACGCCAGTAGTCGAGCCCGAGGCGCTCGGCGAGGTCATCCACGAGCTCGTGGAAGCCGCCGGAGACGACGGCAACCTTGCCGCCCGCCGCGTGCACGCCGTCGATCATCTCGGCGACACCGGCGGTCACCCGGATCTGTGCGGCCACGCGCTCGAAAACGCCGTCATCGAGGCCGGCGAGGGTCGCGACGCGTTCGCGAAGAGACCGCTCGAAGTCGAGTTCGCCGTTCATCGCGCGGAAGGTGATGTCGGCCACGCGGCTGAGGGAACCGGCGGCTTCGGCGAGAAGTTCGATGACCTCGTTCTCGATGAGGGTCGAATCGACGTCAAGGACGACGAGAAACCCGGGCAGGAGGGTCTGTGCCATGTATTCGTGTGGCCATTCCTGTGCGGTCGCGCACCGGGAAAGGTCAGCGCGAGGAGGATCTAAACGACGTGGACACCCTTGCCGACAATGGTGATGCCGGAGTCCGTGACGGTGAACCCGCGCGCCTTGTCGGCTTCCGGATCGACACCGACAGTCGCGCCTTCGTTAACCACGACTTCCTTGTCCAGAATAGCCCTCCGCACGACGGCGTTCGGCCCGATACGCACCCGGTCGAAGACGATCGAATCCGTGACCTTCGCGCCGGACTCGATCGTGGCCCACGGTCCGAGCACGCTCCGCTCGATGTGCGCACCGGAGAGCAGCGAACCGAGCGAGACGATCGAATCGATGGTCGTGCCGACGTTTCCATGCGCATCCCGCACGAACTTCGCCGGCGGTGAGTTCAACTGCTGGCTGTGGATCGGCCACTCGGTGTTGTACAGGTTGAAGATCGGCAGCGCCGAGATGAGGTCCTGATGCGCGTCGAAGAACGAGTCGATGGTTCCCACGTCGCGCCAGTAGTAGCGGTCGCGGTCGGTCGCGCCCGGCACCTCGTTGCGATTGAGGTCATACACGGCCGCGTCGCCTCGAGCGACGAAGTCAGGGACGATGTCGCCGCCCATGTCGTGGTTCGACTCCGGTGATTCACCGTCGCGGAGTACCGCGTCGATCAGCACCTTCGCGTCGAACACGTAGTTGCCCATGGAGGCGAGAACCTCGCCGGGGGAGTCGGTGAGCCCGATCGGGTTCTTCGGCTTCTCGTGGAAGGCGGCGATCCTGGTCGGGTCGTCTGCACTCGTTTCGATGACACCGAACTGGTCGGCGAGACCGATCGGCTGACGGATGGCCGCGACGGTCACGCCGGCACCGGACTGGATGTGCGCGTCGATCATCTGGCTGAAGTCCATGCGGTAGACGTGGTCGGCACCGACCACGACGACGATGTCGGGCTTCTCGTCTCTCAGCAGATTCAGGCTCTGCAGGATGGCATCCGCGGAGCCTGCGAACCAGCGCTTGCCGAGGCGCTGCTGCGCGGGAACGGAAGCCACGTACGAGTTCGTAAGCCCGGACAGGCGCCAGGTCTGCGAGACGTGACGGTCGAGGCTGTGCGACTTGTACTGGGTCAGGACGACGATCTGCCGCAGGCCCGAGTTGATCAGGTTGGAGAGCGCGAAGTCGATCAGTCGGTAGTTGCCGCCGAAGGGCACACCCGGTTTTGCCCTGTCTGCCGTGAGCGGCATGAGCCGCTTGCCTTCGCCGCCGGCCAGCACAATCCCGAAAATCTTCTTGGTCGCCATGCTCCCAGAGTAAGGGTGGGGCGCCTCGTGTACTAGCGTTCCTGATGTGAGAGTCGACGTCGTTACCCGTGAATATCCGCCGGAGGTCTACGGGGGAGCAGGTGTGCATGTTGCCGAGCTCGTGCGCTCCCTGCGTGCCGATCTCGATGTTGTCGTGCGCTGCTTCGGCAGGCCGCGCGACGAGCCCGGTGTGCAGAACTACCTCGTCCCGGCCGAACTGACCGGCGCCAATCCCTCGATCGCCACCATCGGCGTCGACCTGCAAATGGCACAGGACGTGGCCGGCGCAGATCTCGTGCACTCGCACACCTGGTACGCCAACGGTGCGGGACACCTCGCCAAGCTGCTGCACGGCATTCCCCACGTGGTCACCGCGCACAGCCTCGAGCCGCTCAGGCCGTGGAAGGCGGAGCAGCTCGGCGGCGGATACCGCGTCTCAAGCTGGCTCGAGCGCGGTGCCTTCACAGAGGCCGATGCGGTCATCGCCGTGAGCCATGGAATGCGCGCCGACATCCTTCGCTCGTACCCGACCCTCGACGAACAGAGGGTGCACGTGGTGCACAACGGAATCGACCTCGAGCGCTGGCACCCGGTGTCGGATGACGACCTGCTCGGCTCCCTCGGCATCGATCCCTCGCGACCATCCGTGGTCTTCGTCGGTCGGATCACGAGGCAGAAGGGTCTGCCGTACCTGCTCAGGGCGGCGGCACTGCTCCCGCCCGAGGTGCAGCTTGTGCTCTGCGCCGGAGCCCCGGATACGGCTGAGATCCTCGAGGAGGTGCGCGCGGGCGTGGCGAGCCTGCAGGCGAACCGCAGCGGTGTGGTGTGGATCGAGCGTCTACTGAGCCAGCACGAGCTGTCTGCCGTGCTCACGGCGGCCACGACATTCGTCTGCCCCTCGATTTATGAGCCACTCGGAATCGTGAACCTTGAGGCGATGGCCTGCGGCGCACCCGTCGTGGGAACCGCCACTGGCGGAATTCCCGAGGTCGTCGAGGATGGCGTCACCGGGCGACTCGTGCCGATCGAGCAGCTGCAGGACGGAACCGGGACCCCCGTGGATGCGGAACGCTTCGTGCAGGACCTGGCGAGGGCTCTCGCCGAGGTCGTGTCGGACCCAGAGGTCGCCGAGCGTATGGGCGAGGCCGGTCGTGCCCGCGCAGAACGCGAGTTCGGCTGGGACAGGATCAGCCGCAGGACCCAGGAGATCTACCGCTCGCTCCTCTGAGACGCAGCCCGAAGACAGCCTCGTGGCGGCGTCGGCTCACTGCCGTCTCGCGTTAGGGTTGAGGCATGGCCAGCGTTCTCGAGCTCTCCGACGTCACCGTCGTTCGCGATGGAAATCCGATCCTCAATTCAGTGACTCTGACGATCGATGGAGACGAGCGCTGGGTCGTGCTCGGACCCAATGGTGCGGGCAAAACCACGCTGCTGCAGGTGGCCGCCGCGATGATGCACCCCACCTCGGGTACCGCTCACATCCTCGATGACCGCCTCGGTGCCACGGATGTCTTCGAGCTGCGACCCCGCATCGGCTTCGCTTCCACGGCACTCGCGCGCAGGATCCCGCCGAGCGAGACCGTGCTGAACGTCGTCCTGACCGCCGCATACTCCGTCACGGGTCGCTGGAACGAGGCCTACGAGGAGATTGACGTACGCAGGGCGCAGCGAGTGCTCGCCGAATGGAGGCTCGACGCGCTCGAACAGCGCCGATTCGGCGATCTCAGCGATGGCGAACAAAAGCGCGTGCAGATCGCTCGTTCCGTGATGACGGACCCTGAACTGCTGCTGCTCGACGAGCCTGCCGCAAGCCTCGACCTCGGCGCTCGTGAAGAGCTCCTGCAGTTGCTTGGCGGTTATGCCAGCGCACCCGAGGCGCCGGCGATCATCATGGTCACCCACCACGTCGAAGAGATCCCGCGCGGCTTCGGCAACGCGCTGCTGCTGCGGGGCGGAGCGGTGCAGGCTGCCGGTCCGATCGACGAGGTGCTGACCTCGGAGAATCTCAGTGCGACCTTCGGTCTCGAGCTCACGGTCGAGCACAACAACGGCCGCTTCACCGCGAGGGCCGCGTAGTTCTGATATCGTAGATAGCTGGCCTGCTCTGCCAAGTCTTTTGCAGCTTGTGCGCGGCGAGTATGCGCGCATCCACACCGACGTCAATCCAAGGAACAACCATGAAGTCTGACATCCACCCCACTTATGCCCCGATCGTTTTCCGCGATCTCGCGTCGGGTGCGACCTTCCTGACCCGCTCGACCGCGAGCAGCGACAAGACGATCGAGTGGGAAGACGGCAACAGCTACCCCGTGATCGACGTCGAGATCTCGTCGGCTTCGCACCCGTTCTACACGGGCAAGCAGCGCATCCTCGACAGCGCCGGCCGCGTGGAGAAGTTCAACTCCCGCTACAAGGGCTTCGGCGTCTAATCGACAACACACAGCTCTTCACGGAAGGCGACCCGCACCGCGGGTCGCCTTCTTCGCTTAAGCGCTGGTACTGGCGCCAGCGCTAGCGCCGGTGCTAGCGCTCTGGCCAGCCGCCAGAGGTCGTGAAGTCGGGCCTGGTGCGGCGCATGTACTCCTGGAAGCTCGCGGCCTGCTCGGCACACCAACCGACCTGCAGGCCGTGAAGCTCGGTCACGTCTGCTCCGAGGCCATCGGGGTACGCGCGGGCGATCGCCTGGGCCACTCTGCCCGCGGCTATCGCATCCGCACCGGCATCGTGCGCGTCGAGCAGTTCGACGCCGTATAGGAGCGCGGCCGCCTCCAGGGTGCGCTTGCCCTTGCGGTACCTGTCGAGCGCCTTGTCGATCACGAGCGGGTCGATGATCGGAGAGGGCGTGTCGAGCGGCGCGATTCCGTAGCGGATGGCCTCTCGATTGAGCAGGGTGAGGTCATACGGCGCGTTGTAGATCGTCACGGCAAGCCCGCGAGCGAACAGGCCACGCAGCGCGTCAACGATCTCGGACACGACCTCCGCCGCTATGCGACCCTCCGCACGAGCGCGTTCGGTCGTGATCCCGTGCACGGCGCTGGCCTGCAGCGGAATCTCGATTCCCGGATCCGCTAGCCAGTCGAATCGTTCTATACATTCGCCGTGCGTATTGATCACGCCGACGTGCGCCGAGACGATGCGACTCGCCTCAACGTCAATGCCCGTCGTTTCGAGGTCGAATACACCGAGTTCGTCACACCATGTCGTAGTCACGCTGCAAGCCTAGGGGCGACCACCGACAGTGCTTGGCGTCCCGATGTGCAGCCAATAGAAGCTCTGCGTGCCGAGGGTGAGAGTGAGCGATCCGTCGTCACCGAAGGAGGGAAATTCGCTGCCGCCGAACAGGTCGAAGAGCGCTGAACCCGCGAACTGTTCCGCCCGGATGGTGGCGGAGACGGGATTGTGCGCGAAGCTGAACACGCAGAGCACGTCCTCGCTCGAGTCCCCGAACTGGGTGCCGGAACCGGCGTAGGAGCGCACGAACGCGAGCACTGACTCGTGATCGGTCTCGAGCACCGTGAGGCTGCCGAGACCGAAGGTCGGATGCGCCTTGCGCACATGGATCACGTTGCGCACCCAGTGCAGCAGCGAGCGCGACTGGGCGAGCTGGGACTCGACGTTGATGAGCGTGTAGTTGTAGACGAGGGACTGCACGACGGGCAGGTAGAGCTTGCCCGGGTCTGCGGACGAGAAGCCTGCATTGCGGTCGGGTGTCCATTGCATCGGGGTGCGCGAGCTGTCGCGGTCGGGCAGCCAGATGTTGTCGCCCATCCCGATCTCGTCGCCGTAGTAGAGGAACGGGCTGCCGGGGAGCGAGAACAGCAGGGCGTGCGCCAGTTCGAGCTCTGCCCTCGAGTTGTCGAGCAGGGGAGCGAGCCTGCGCCGAATGCCGATGTTCGAGCGCATCCGCGGGTCGTAGGCGTACCAGCCGTACATGGCCTGTCGGTATTCCTCGGAGACCATCTCGAGCGTCAGCTCGTCGTGGTTACGTAGGAAGACGCCCCAGCCCGCGCCCTCCGGAATGTCCGTAGTCTCGGAGAGCACGCGCACGAGTTCGCCGGCCTGCTGCGACCGCAGGGAGTAGAAGATGCGCGGCATGACGGGGAAGTCGAACGCCATGTGGCACTCCGGCTCCTCTTCGGTTCCGAAGAACGCGGCGACCTCGCGGGGCCACTGGTTTGCCTCGGCGACGAGGATGCGACCGGGGTAGTCCCGGTCCACCATCTCGCGCAGTCCCTTGATGAAGTCGTGCGTCGGCGGTTCCCCCTCGCCGTTGCCGTCCTCCGACTCGAAGAGGTAGGGGATCGCGTCGAGCCGCATGCCGTCGACGCCGAGATCCATCCAGTAGCGGATGACCTCGGCCACTGCCTCCCGCACCGCAGGGTTCTCGAAGTTCAGGTCGGGCTGGTGAGAGAAGAAGCGGTGAAAGTAGAACTGGCGGCGCACCGAGTCGAACGCCCAGTTCGATTCCTCGGTGTCGACGAAGATGATGCGGATGTTCGGATACTTCTCGTCCGTGCCGCTCCAGACATAGAAATCGCCGTACGGTCCCTCGGGGTCGGTGCGCGACTGCTGAAACCACTCGTGCTGGTCCGAGGTGTGGTTGAGCGGGTAGTCGATGATGATGCGCATGTTGCGCTCGTGGGCCTTGGTGACGAGGTCTTTGAACTCGTCGAGCGTGCCGAACTCGGGCAGGATCGAGTGGAAGTCCGAGACGTCGTATCCGCCATCGCGCAGCGGTGACTGGAAGAACGGCGGCAACCAGAGCGCATCGATGCCGAGCCACTGCAGGTAGTCAAGCCGGGAGATGAGTCCCTGGATGTCACCGGCCCCGTCGCCGTTACTGTCGACGAACGAGCGCACCATGACCTCGTAGAACACCGATCGCCTGTACCACCGGGGATCGAGCGTCAAACCGGGCAGTTGAATGGGTGCGGTGAAGCTCACGGCACTCCTCTCGGGGCGTTTCCTGGTCGCACTTGGACTTCTTCGAGTCTAGATGGGCTGTGCAAGCGCTTGTGCTGTGCGACATCCGTAGACTTGGCACAAATGATCGTCGAATCTCCCTTCGCTGCCCTGCTCGCTGACATCCCCGTCGAGCGACACGAGGTGTCCGTGCTCGGAAGCACAACCCGGTACTGGATCTATGGCGATCCGCACGCCGCGACGACCGTGGTGGTCTCGCACGGCTATCGGGGTGAGCATCACGGACTCGAGCCCGTGATCGCTCAGTTGCCGGGAGTGCGCTGGATCAGCCCCGACCTTCCGGGCTTCGGTGAGTCCACGCCGCTGACAGAGGTGCCACACAGCATCGAGGGCTACGCCCGCTGGCTCATCGCCTTCTTCGACGCGCTGGGGCTCAGCGGCAATGCCGTGGCGCTCGGGCACTCATTTGGCTCGATCATCTCCTCGCAGGCGATCGTGCTCGGTCTCGATACGCCGCGGCTCATCCTGATCAACCCGATCGCGATCTCGGGTCTCGATGGCCCGAAGCCGCTCGCCACCAAGCTCACGGTGCTCTACTACCGGCTCGCCGGCAGACTGCCGGAAAAGGTCGGCAGCTTCCTGCTCAAGCGCTGGCTCATCGTGCACTTCATGAGTGTGACGCTCGCCAAGACGAAAGACAGAGCGCTCCGCCGCTGGATCCACGCCGAGCACCACACCTACTTCAACCGCTTCGCCAGCAGGGATGTCGTGGTCGAGGCCTTCGAGGCGTCGATCAGCGCCGACGTGAGCGATTTCGCCGCCGCGATCGAGGTTCCGACGCTCCTCGTCGCGGCCGAACTGGACGACATCACGCCGGTATCCGCCCAGTTCGAACTGGAGAAACTCTTCCCGCACGCGAGCCTCACGGTGCTGCAGGGGGTCGGCCACCTCATCCACTATGAGGTGCCCGCGCTTGCCGCAGACGCGATCCGCGAATTCCTGGCGGAGCCCAGCGAGCGGTGAAAGTCATCTTCGACTGCCGCTACACCCGATTCGAGCGGCACGACGGAATAAGTCGCTACACCGCGGGACTCGTCGAGGCATTCTCCAGGCTGCATCCCGTGACGATGCTGATCAGCGACACTCGGCAGCTGAAGATGCTGCCCGACCTGCCGTGGATCAAGTCACGCCCGGGAACGAGCCTGCTCGAGCCCTGGATCCCGCTGCTCACGCTCAACCGCGAGCATCCGGATGTCGTCTTCAGCCCCATGCAGACGATCGGTTCGGTGGGCCGTCGCTTCAAGCTCGTGTTGACGCTGCACGACATGGTGTTCTACCGCACCCGCACCCCACCCCGGGAGTTCAACTGGGCCATTCGGGGGGGCTGGTGGGCGTATCACCTGTTCTACTGGCCGCAGCGCATCACGCTCAACCGGGGCGACGCCGTGGTCACCGGTTCATACAATTGCGAACGCGAGATGGCGGAGGCGAAGCTCACCAAGCGCCCGATCACCGTGATCCGGCCGGGCGTGCCCGATGTCGGAGCGCCGGTGCGCAGCCATCCTGACTCCAAGATGCTTGTGTACATGGGCACCTTCATGCCCAATAAGAACGTCGAGACCCTCGCGAAGGGCATGCACTTTCTGCCGGGCTACACGCTGCACCTGCTCAGCCGCATCAGCGACGAGGCGCGGGAACGCCTGAGCGCCCTGGCCCCGGAGGGGTCGATCGTCTTCGAGAACGGCGTGACAGACGAGCAGTACCAGGAGCGGCTGCGCGACGCGGTCGCCATGGTCTCGGCGTGCCGCGACGAGGGCTTCGGCATCCCGCTGATCGAGGCGCTGATCGTCGGCACGCCACTCGTGATCAGCGACATCCCAGTGTTCCGTGAGGTGGGCGGAAACGCCGCCACCTTCTTCGACCAGGAGGACCCACGCGCCTTCGCGGATGCCGTGCTCGCAATCGACAATGCCGAGGACTGGAACCGATTGACAGCGCTCGCGCGCGAGCAGGGCGCGGTGTTCAACTGGGACGTGGGTGCTCGCACCCTTTACTCCCTGCTGAGCTCGCTCACGAGCGAGCACGACCGGGGCTCATCCGCGGTGCCGCGCGAGGCGATCGGGGGCTAGCCCTCCGCAGACTCTCGCTGTTCCAGCGCGTTCTGCTCGGAGAGGTCGGCGGAGCCCGGCTCCACGGATGCCTCTTCGATCGGGTCGTCGAAGGCGACCAGTTCGAGTTCGCCATCCCGCAGCCGGAAGCTGTGGATGGATCCGTTGCTGATCGGCACACCGCGATGAGTGGGGGAACCGGGCGCGATGGTGTTGAGGACGCTGCGGATCACCCCGCCGTGGGTGGTGACGATGAGGTGCTGGCGCGGGTGCTCCTCGGCGAGGCGCACGAGAGCCGGCACGACGCGCGCGGCGACATCCTCCCTGCTCTCGCGGCCGGGCACCGACGAGCCCCTGGGATACAGCCGGGACAGTTCCTCGTGGTTGAGTCCCTCGGCATCCCCATAGGCCCGCTCAACGATCTCATCGAATCTGGTCGGTTCGCCCAGACCGAGTTCGTCCGCAATGATCGCGGCCGTCTCGTAGGCGCGCGAGAGCGGACTGCTGAAGATGCCGTCCCAGTACCTGCGGGCCAGAAGCCTGCCGGTGCGCTCGGCCTGGAGGCGCCCCGTCGCATTGAGCGGGATGTCGGTGCTGCCCTGGATGCGCCGCTGGCGATTCCAGTCGGTCTCGCCGTGCCGAACGAGGTAGAGAAAAGTCATCGCTGCCGTCCTTCGCACTCGTGGCCATGGGCGGCCCACCACGCGGGCGGCTAGATCAAGGAGCGAGCCGCTCCACCATCGCGGTGAACACCTCGGAGGTACCCGCATCCAGCTTAACGTCGGCTCGCGCGTCGCCCTTGGTGACGCCACGGTTCACGATCACGATCGGGATGCGGCGCTTCGCCGCACGATCGAGCAGCCGGACGCCTGAATTGACAGCGAGGGATGAGCCCGCGATGAGGAGCGCGTCCGCCGCCTGCACGAGCGAGAGCGCCTCGTGAAACTTCTCCGTGGGCACGAATTCGCCGAAGAACACCACGTTCGGCTTCAGTATCCCGCCGCAGACGGAGCACTCGGGCACGACGAACTCCGCGGTGCGCGCGATCGCGACGTCGCCATCCGGGCCCAGCTCGACCGAATCGGGCTCGTCGAGCCAGGAGTTGGAGGCGGCGATGCGCTTCGCGATGTCCGTGCGTGCGAAGACCTGCCCGCAGTTCAGGCAGTGCACCGTATCCATGGTGCCGTGGAGGTCGACGACGTGCTGCGAGCCAGCCCGCAGGTGGAGTCCGTCGACGTTCTGCGTGATGACGCCGTTCGTGATGCCCCGTTCTTCGAGCCTGACCAGCGCGCGATGCCCCGCGTTCGGCGCGGCGCCGTCGAAGCGCTTCCAGCCGAGGTGGCTGCCCGCCCAATAGCGCTGGCGGAACTCGGGGCCGGAGAGGAACTGTGCAAAGGTCATCGGAGTGCGCACCGGTGCGCCCTCGCCGCGATAGTCGGGAATGCCGGAATCGGTGCTGACGCCCGCGCCGGTCAGTACCGCGGTCGTGCGGCCGTCGAGCAACTCTACGGCGACATCGAGAGCGGCCGACTGGGATGCCGGCAGCGCGGAAACGACGTTCGAGGCGAATTCCATCGTCACCATCCGTCCCTTCCTCGACCACGGCCTGACTCACACACTAGACACTCCAGTTTTCCGCTATGTTTCCGAATGCTGGCAGCGTGAGTCGCCGCCGCAGCCGACAGGCCAGTGAGAAGGGGAGTGTTCGTGCAGGTCATCCGCATCACAGATCTCAACGATGAGGGCCTGGCCGACTATTCCCAGCTCACCGACGTGGTGCTGCGGCGACTCTCGGAGCCTGCAGGCGGCCTGTACATCGCGGAGTCGAGCAAGGTGATTTCCCGCGCCCTGGCCGCCGGGCACCGCCCACGCTCGGTGCTTGTGCTCGAGCAGTGGCTACCAGACATGGAGCGCCTGCTCGCCGACCACGACGTGCCGGTGTACGTGGGACCGCCGGAGCTGCTCGAGTCGCTCACCGGATTCAACCTGCACCGTGGCGCGCTGGCCGCAATGCATCGCCCCACGCTCGCCCCAGTGGAGACCCTGATCGCGGGTGCCAGGCGCATCGTCGTGCTTGAGGACATCGTCGACCACACCAACGTCGGCGCAATCTTCCGCGCCGTCGCTGGCCTCGGTGCCGATGCCGTGCTCATCACCCCGCGTTGCGCGGATCCGCTGTATCGCCGCAGCGTGCGCGTGAGCATGGGCACGGTGCTCCAGGTGCCGTGGACGAGGCTGCCCGACTGGCCGGAGGGCGCGGACATCCTCAGGGCAGAGGGCCTCCACCTCGCGGCATTGGCGCTATCGGATGACGCGGTCGGTCTCGACGAGTTCGCCGAGCATCCGCCGGAGAAACTCGCGATTCTCTTCGGCACCGAGGGTGACGGGCTGACGCGCCGAGCGCTCGATGGTGCCGACACCGTGGTGACCATTCCGATGCTGCACGGGGTGGACTCGCTCAATGTGGCGTCGGCAAGCGCGGTGGCGCTCTGGGCGTTGCGCGTGCGATAGGCCGCGCGGCGCCCGCCTATCATGGGCTCGTGAAGCCGCGACCACGACTGAAGTATGCCCTGAGACGGGTCACTGCCGTCGCGGGCGTCACGGTGCTGCTCGCGACCGGGATCTACCTGCCGCTGACGCTGCTCGCGCCCATCGCACCCGTCGCGGCCGAGGTGCAGCACTCCGGCTCGGAGACGCAGCCCGCCGCGCAGCTCAGCTGGCCCGGCGTCGCAGCGAGTGCGATCGGGGCCGTCGGATTTCCCGGCACGCTCGCCGCGAGTGGAAGCACACAGCCGCGATCGATCGCCAGCATCACCAAGGTCATCACGAGCCTCGTGGTGCTGAGCGTCAGGCCGCTCGCGCTCGGCGACTCCGGGCCGGCGATCCAGTTCACCGAACAGGATGCCGCCCTCGTCAAGGCATACCGTGACCGAGACGGCACCACCAAGCCGGTGCGGGCCGGAATGGTGCTCAGTCAGTTGCAGGTGAACGAGGTGATGCTCATCGCCTCGGCCAACAACTACGCCGAGTCGTATTCGACCTGGGCGTTCGGATCGCAGGAGAAATTCCTCGACGCCGCGGCGGCCTGGCTCACGGCACACGGCATGAACGACACGACACTCCTCGACAGCTCGGGCATGAACCCCGGCAATCGCAGCACCGCAGCCGACCTGGTGACACTCGGCAAGCTGGCGCTGGCTGACCCGGTCGTTGCCATGATCGTCGCGACCAAGAGCGTCTCCGTGCCGGGGGTCGGCGACATCAAGAACTCCAACCGGCTCCTGGGACACGGCGGCGTGGACGGCATCAAGACGGGAACGCTCGACGCGGCAGGAGCCTGCCTGCTCTTCTCGACGGAGTTCACCGTGGGGAGCCACAGGGTCACGATGGTGGGTGTCGCGCTCGGCGGCGCCGATCATCCGTCTCTCGATACCGCGGTGCGCTCTCTGATCGCGACAGCGAAAAGGGGATTCCACGACGTGTCGCTGTCGAAGAAGGGCCAGAGCTTCGCCTCCTACTCGACAGCGTGGAAGACGAAGGTCCGCGCGATCGCGAGCGCGAGTCGCTCTGTGCTCGTCTGGGCCAATACGCCGATCACGGCCACCGTGACCAGCGAACCGATCTCGCTCACCCGTGCCGGAGCGACCGTGGGGTCGGTCGATTTCTCGGTGCGGGGCAAGAAGATCTCGGTGCCGCTGAAGCTCGACAAGGGCCTTGACGACCCCGGCGCCCTGTGGCGGCTTGGCAATCCGGTCGCTCTGCTGGGTTAACATTCCTTTTCAGGAATGTGTACAGAAAACGTATAACCTTCACGCCATTCACAGCCAGCGTCGGTAGAGTCTGCACTATCCAGGAGCGTCCGCTTCATATCTTCGGCTGGGAAGTCACCCTCCGAATCGAGGCACCGTGGCTGATTCTGCCGCTCCCGTTATCACTCTCACGCGAACGCGCCCGGGCGGCAACTCGGTCAATCCCACTACCGAATACTCCGCACTGCTGCGCACGGTGCGCGACGCGGGGCTGCTGCGGCGCAGGACCGGCTTCTACCTGACGACCTTCAGCATCCTGTGCCTCGCGCTCGTCGGCGCTATCACCGGCTTCGTGCTGCTGGGCGACAGCTGGTACCAGCTGCTCATCGCGGGCGCGCTCGGCATCATCCTCACCCAGTTCGCGTTCCTCGCCCATGAGGCGGCCCATCGGCAGGTGTTCACCTCCGGCAAGGCCAACGATCTCGCGGGCCGCATGCTCGCCAATCTCTTCGTCGGCATCAGCTACTCGTGGTGGATGACGAAGCACTCGAGGCACCACGCGAACCCGAACATCCTCGGCAAGGATCCCGACATCGAGCGCGACTTCGTCTCGTTCACTCCGGAGGACGCCGCCAGGGCGCGGGGCCTATACGCCTGGGCCACCAAGCGCCAGGGTTACCTCTTCTTCCCGGCGCTCATGCTCGAGGGCATCAACCTGCACATCCTCGGGTTCAAGACCGTCTTCGGCAGCGGCAAGGTCGACAAGCGCTGGCTCGAGATCACAATGCTCCTCACACGCATCAGCGCCTACCTCGCCGTGATCTTCCTGTTCCTGCCGCTCGGTATGGCGTTCGCCTTCATCGGCGTGCAGGTCGCGGTCTTCGGCGTCTACATGGGCGCGACGTTCGCACCGAACCATAAGGGGATGCCGATCCTCGCCCACGACAGCAAGGTCGACTTCCTTCGCCGCCAGGTTCTCACCTCGCGCAACATCAAGGGCAACTGGCTGATGGACACCTTCATGGGCGGACTCAACTACCAGATCGAGCACCACCTGTTCCCGAACATGCCGAGGCCGCATCTCTCGAAGGCGCAGCAGATCGCCAAGGAGTACTGCGCAACGCACAAGGTTCTCTACACCGAGACCACGCTCACGCAGTCGTACGGTCTGGTCGTGCAGTACCTCAACCGGGTCGGGCTGTCCGCCGGCGGCGACCCCTTCGATTGCCCCGCGGCGACGCAGTTCGGTCGCTAGGCCCCGAGCGCAAGGCCCCGAGCGCTAGTGCGCGAGCGCTAGTGCGCGAGCGCTAGCGCCTCAGCGCCCGGCGCCCCACGCGTCACCCTCACCGGGACGTTTCGGGCTGATTCCGTCGCCCGAAGACTGGTGGCGGATTCGCCTAATCACCCACGGCACGAGGTATTCGCGCGCCCAGCCGATGTCTTCGACCCTCGCTTGACGCCACGGTCTCGGCGGCAGCGGCTCCGGTGAATACGGTTCGAGCGCGTTCTCGACGCCCAGCGCGTTGAGCACCATCCTCGCGATCGTGTTGTGGCCGATGGGGGAGAAGTGCAGGCGGTCCGGTGCCCACATCCGTGGATCCTTGAGCTCACGCAGGGCCCACATGTCGGCCACGACCAGGTCGTGTCGAGCTGCGATCGCGCGCAGGTTCTCGTTGTAGATCGCGACCTTGCCGCGCACACGACCGAGCACCGGCGTCATACCGATATCCGGACCGTTGAACAGCACGACGGTTGCGCCGTCTGAACGGAGCCGTGCGAGGCCCGTCTCCAGCCGCTCGGCGACGTCATCCGGATCGGTGTTGGGCCTGATGATGTCGTTGCCGCCCGCCGAGATCGTGATGAGGTCTGGCCGCAACTCGATGGCCGGCTCCATCTGCTCGTCGAGGATCTGCTGCAGCAGCCGACCACGGATGGCGAGGTTCGCGTAGGCGAAATCGTCCGTGCCTTCGCCCAACACCTCGGCCACGCGGTCGGCCCAGCCGCGATAGCCGCCGGGGCTCTTCGGCTCGGGGTCACCGATGCCCTCGGTGAAGGAATCTCCGATGGCGACGTAGCGAGACCACGGGTGTTGCTGTGTCATGCAGTCAACGATGCATCAAGCTGCGGTGAGGTGCCAACCCGGCGAACAGGAGCATGTCGGTGTGGACGGGTAATGTCTTCTCAAGTGAGTACTCCGCTTCCCTTCGGCCACCAGGTCGGCACCTCGGCAGCCGAGCATCTCTCTCCGGCCTTCCCGGAGCGCGCGGCCAGGGGAACCGCAGACAAGCTGCGAGCCTGGCAGGAGGAGGCGCTCGACGCCTACTTCGAGAGGGAACCGCGGGACTTTCTCGCCGCGGCAACGCCCGGCGCAGGCAAGACGACCTTCGCGCTCAGGCTCGCCGCGGAACTCCTCGCCCGCAAGACCATCGATCGCATCACCGTGGTTGCGCCGACGGAGCACCTCAAGCGGCAGTGGGCCGACGCGGCTCACCGGGTGGGCATCCGGCTGGATCCCGGCTTCAAGAACAGTCACGGCAGGCAGGCCAGGCACTATCACGGCGTCGCCGTGAGCTACGCGCAGGTCGCCACGCGCCCCGCCGTGCACCGCAAGCTCACCGAGGGTGCTCGCAGCCTCGTGATCCTCGATGAGGTGCACCACGGCGGCGACGCGCTCAGCTGGGGCGACGCGATTCGGGAGGCGTTCGAGCCGGCGGCGAGGCGCCTCTCGCTGACCGGCACACCGTTCCGCTCCGACACCTCGCCGATTCCCTTCGTGACCTACTACCCGGATGAGCACGGCATCCGCACCTCGCACGCCGACTATTCTTATGGCTACGGCAGGGCGCTCAAGGACGGCGTCGTGCGCCCGGTGATGTTCATGGCCTACGCGGGCAAGATGCGCTGGCGCACCCGCACGGGCGACGAGATGGAGGCGAGCCTCGGCGAAGGCGACACGAAGGACGTCACCGCGCAGGCGTGGCGCACCGCTCTCGACCCCGAGGGCGAGTGGATGCCGTCGGTGCTGCGCGCCGCGGACCGTCGACTGAGCGAGGTGCGCAACGCCGTTCCGGATGCCGGCGGCCTCGTCATTGCGACCGATCACTTCGCCGCGCGCGCGTACGCGGGCATCCTCAAGTCGATCACCGGTCGAGAGCCCACCGTCGTGCTCTCGGACGAAAAGGCGGCGAGCGATCGGATCGCGACCTTCTCCAAGTCGAGCGAGCGCTGGATTGTCGCCGTGCGCATGGTCTCCGAGGGCGTCGACATCCCGAGGCTCGGCGTGGGGGTGTACGCGACCTCCGCGTCGACACCGCTCTACTTCGCCCAGGCCATCGGGCGCTTCGTGCGCACCAGGCGGCGCGGCGAGACCGCATCGATCTTCGTGCCGAGCGTGCCGAGCATCCTTGCCCTCGCCAGCCAGATGGAGCTCGAGCGTGACCATGCTCTCGATCGGGACACGGGTGACCTGCTGCTCGCCGTCGACGACGACCTCGTCGCCGAGGCGAACAGCTCCGAGTCGGCGTCGGCCGAGAACCTCTACGAGTTCGATTTCAAGGCCCTCGAATCGCAGGCGAACTTCGACCGGGTGCTCTACGAGGGAACCGAATTCGGCTTCAGTGCCGAGCCCGGGAGCCTCGAGGAGGAGGACTTCATCGGTATTCCCGGCCTGCTCGAACCCGAGCAGGTGAGCGAGATCCTCAAGGCGCGGCAGGCGAGGCAGTCCCGTCGCAGCGAGGATCGCAGGCGAGCGCGCATCGCGGCGGGCGAGGAGCCGCCTCCTCCGCTGTACCGCACGCTCAAGGAGCAGCGCACCCTGCTCAACAGTCTCGTGGGCATGCGAGCGAAGCTGAGCGGCGAACCACACGCGCTCATCCACGCGGAACTGCGGCGCATCTGCGGGGGACCCGCGGTGGCCCAGGCGAGCGTCACGCAATTGCAGGCGAGGATCGATCTGCTGCGCAAACGAGCGGGTTCTGGCCGGTAACGTTAAGCGCGTGACCGACACCACGCTCGAGCAGAGCTACCGAGAACTCCAGGCCAAGAAGCTGACCCTCGACCTCACGCGCGGCAAGCCGTCGCCCGAACAGCTCGACCTCTCGAACGCGCTGCTGTCCCTGCCCGGTGAGGGCGACTTCCGGGACGCCTCCGGTACCGACCTGCGCAACTACGGCGGACTCGACGGGTTGCCCGAGCTACGCGCCCTCTTCGGTGAGCTACTGAAGATCACGGTCGACCAGCTCATCGCACCCAACACGACGAGCCTGCCGATCATGTACGACGTGCTCGCGAACGCGGTGCTGCACGGCGTGCCGGATGGCGATGGGCCGTGGCGCGACGTGGCCTTCCTGTGTCCCGTGCCCGGGTACGACCGCCACTTCACCATCTGCGAGGCGCTCGGCATCCGGATGATCCCGGTCCCGTTCGTGAACGGACGCCTCGACCTCGAGACCATCGCCGAACTCGCCGGTTCCGACGCGAGCATCCGGGGCATGTGGTGTGTTCCGATGTACTCAAACCCCACCGGTGTGACCTATAGCGAGGACGAGGTGCGCCAGCTCGTCTCGATGCAGACCGCGGCACCAGATTTCCGCCTGATGTGGGATAACGCCTACGCCGTGCATCATCTGAGCGACGACGAGGAGCCGGTGATCGACGTGCTTGGCCTCGCGGAGCAGTCGGGCAACGCGAACCGCCCGCTGGTGTTCGCCTCGACGTCGAAGATCACCTTCCCCGGCGGGGGCGTCGGATTCTTCGGCGCGTCGCCGGCGAACGTGGCCTGGCTGCGCGGGCACCTCTCGGCCCAGACGATCGGACCGGACAAGCTCAACCAGCTGCGCCATCTGCGCTTCCTGAAGAGTGCGGATGGCGTGCGGGCGCTCATGCAGAAGCATCGCGCCATTCTCGCCCCCAGGTTCGACGCCGTGCAGCAGATCCTGTCCGAGCGGCTGGGGAACGCGGCGGAGTGGTCGGTTCCCACCGGCGGATACTTCGTGAGCCTCGAAGCGGGAGAGGGCTGCGCCAGCCGCGCCGTCGAACTCGCGAAGCAGGCAGGCATCGCGGTGACCGCTGCGGGCGCCACCTTCCCGTACCATGACGACCCTCGCGACTCGAACATCCGCATCGCGCCGAGCTTCGCCTCGCTGAAGGACGTGCGGGCGGCGATCGACGGGCTCTGCACCTGCGTGCTGCTGGCCCGGGCCGAGAAGGGGCTCAGCGCCTAGCGAAAGTCTCGCGAGGTGCTGTTCAGCGGCACCGAGAGCGGTTCGAAGCGGTCGGCGAGGATGTTGGTGACTCCCTCGGGGGATCGCTCCAGCATGCCGCGCACGATGAGCGCCGCGGAATCCCTGGCCACGCGACGGTAGCGCGACCACACGCCGACGCTGCACACCACGTTGACGAGGCCCGTCTCATCCTCGAGGTTCATGAAGGTGATGCCGCTCGCGGTCTGCGGTCGCTGCCGGTGGGTGACGATGCCGCCGACCTCGACTCTTCTGCCGGGCTCGGTCTTCGCGAGGCCAGTCGCGCTGATCACCCCGCGGCGGTCGAGATCGAGGCGAAGGTGCCGCAGCGGATGATCGCTGGGGGAGATGCCGGTGGCCCAGAGGTCTGAGTAGAGCTGTTCCACCGCAGAGGGCATCGAGAACAGCGGCGGCTGCACGGAGACCATGCTGCCCGGCAGGTATTCGGCTCGGTCCTGGGCCGCGTCACCCGCCGCCCACATCGCCTCCCGCATCGACAGGCCCAGCGATTCGAAGGCACCGGCGGTGGCGAGGGCCTCGAGCTGCGCCGTCTGCAGGCCGACGCGCCGCACCAGTTCGCCCATGCTCGCGTACCCGCCGTTCACCTCGCGCTCGGCGACGATGCGGGCGGCAAGATTCTCACCGATTCCGGTGACCTCGGCGAGGCCCAGTCGCACCGCGAGAGCCCCGTCGCGCCTGTGTTCGGTCGCATCGAAATGTGCCCCACGGTCGAAGGGACCGATCGGCGGCTGCTCGCGCCGCAGGCATGCCTTGTCGCCCGTCGGCAGGGCCTCGCCCGGGCGAAGCGCCTCAAGCCCGGCCTTCACTCCGGAGCGAAGGATATCGGGCCGCAACACCTCCACGCCGTGCCTGCGCGCATCGGCCACAAGGGTCTGTGGCGAGTAGAAGCCCATGGGTTGGGCCCGCAGGAGGGCGGCGAGAAAGGCCGCCGGATAGTGCAGCTTGAGCCAGGCGCTCGCATAGACGATCAGGGCGAAGCTGAGCGCATGGCTCTCGGCGAAGCCGAAGCTCGCGAAGGACTGGATCCTCGCATAGATCTCGTCGGCATCCCGGCCCACGATGCCGTTGCTCGCCATGCCCTCGTAGAGCCGCAGCCTCAGTGACTCGATCTTCTCCTGGCCACGCTTGGAGCCCATGGCACGGCGCAGCAGGTCCGCGTCTTCGAGGCTGCAGCCACCCACCGCCACCGCGATCTGCATGAGCTGCTCCTGGAACAGGGGAACGCCGAGCGTGCGCTCGAGCACGTCTTCGAGCAGCGGATGGGGGTAGCTGATCGGCTCGTCACCCCGCTTGCGCCGCACGTAGGGGTGTACGGCGCCGCCCTGGATCGGCCCGGGTCGCACGACGGCGATCTCGACGACGAGGTGGTAGAACTCTCGCGGCTGCAGCCGGGGCAGCATGCCCATCTGGGCGCGGCTCTCGACCTGGAACACCCCGACGGCGTCGGCCAGGCAGAGCTGGTCGTAGACCCCCTGCTCCTCCTTGGGGATGCGATCGAGAGTCCACTCCTCGCCGAGCCCGTCTCGCACGAGGTCGAAGCAGTGCTGCACCGCGGAGAGCATGCCGAGCCCGAGCAGGTCGAATTTGACGAGCCCCATCCAGGCGCAGTCGTCCTTGTCCCACTGCAGCACGGTGCGATCCTTCATGCGGCCGTGTTCGATCGGGCAGACCTCGCCGATCGGGCGGTCGGTGAGCACCATGCCGCCGGAATGGATGCCGAGGTGTCTGGGAGCCTTGATGACCTGTGCTGCGAGGCCCACCACATCCGGCGGGATGTCGTGGTCGTCGCTCGAGACGACGCCGCCCCAGCGCTCCACCTGCTTCGACCAGGCATCCTGCTGGCCGGGGCTGTAGCCGAGCGCCTTGGCCATGTCGCGCACGGCGAACTTGGGACGGTACTGGATGAGGTTGGCCACCTGGGCGGCGTTCTCGCGCCCGTATCTGCCGTAGACGTACTGGATGACCTCCTCCCGACGGTCGGAGTCGAAGTCGACGTCGATGTCGGGTTCCTCGTCGCGAGTGCTGGAGAGGAATCGTTCGAAGGGCAGTCGGTAGAAGATCGGGTCGACCGCGGTGATGTCGAGCAGGTAGCAGACGACGGAGTTCGCGGCGGAACCGCGCCCCTGGCAGAGGATGCCGCGGCCGCGCGCGAACCTCACGATGTCATGCACGATGAGGAAGTAGCCGGGGAAGTCCTTCTGCTCTATGACCTCGAGTTCCCGCTCGATGCGTTCCCGGCCCGCCTCGTCGAGGCCCGGCATCCTGGTCGGGATCGCCTCCATCACGAGGTGCCGCAGCCAGCTCATGGGGGTGTGCCCGGCCGGCACCTCCTGTCTCGGCAGGCCCGGCCTCGCCGTGCGCAGTCTGAAGGCGAGTTCGTCCGCCAGTTCGACCGTGGTCTCGATGGCCCCCGGATACCTGGCGAAGCGCGCCGCCATCTCCGCCCCGGAGCGCAGGTGCGCCACCCCGGATGCCGGCAGCCAGCCATCGAGTTCCTCGAGGCTCCTGCGGGCGCGCACCGCCGCCAGCGCGGAGGCCAGGTGACGACGCTCGGGTGTCGCGTAGTGGACATTGCCCGTCGCGACGATGCGAAGTCCGCGCTGCACGGCGAGGGCCGCAAGCACGTCGTTGTAGCTGCTGTCGAGCGGGCCGCCGTGATCGATGAGCTCGACCACCACGTTGTCGCGACCGAATCGCTCCACGAGCCGATCGAGTTCACGCGCTGCAGCCGTGCCGCCATCATGTCTGCCACCCTCGATCATGGCCTGGCGCACCCGGCCCTTGCGGCATCCGGTGAGGATGACCCAGTGGCCATCGGCTCGCCGGGAGAGCTCGTCGAGGTCGTAGAGTGGGCGCCCCTTTTCGCCGCCCGCCAGCTGCGCGGAGGTGATGGCTCCCGCGAGCCGGTGGTAGCCCTCCTCCCGTCTCGCCAGCACCAAGAGGTGACTACCCTCCGGATCGGCCGATCCGTTCTGCGGCGCGCCGAGGCCCAGGGAGAGCTCTGCACCGAAGACGGTGCCGACCCGCTCATAGCTCGCCGCGGCTTCGGCCAGCCGCACCGCGCCGTAGAAGCCGTCATGATCGGTGAGGGCGAGCGCGTGCAGGCCGAGCCTGGCCGCCTCTTCGAGCAGCTCCTCCGGGGAGCTCGCGCCATCCAGGAAGCTGAAGTTCGAGTGGGCGTGCAGCTCCGCATAGGGGACGCCCGAGACAGGCTCCGGCAGGGGGAGTGGCTCGTAAGCCGAACGCTTGCGCGACCACGGGCCCTCGCTCTCGCTCTCCGCGGAGGTGGCCAGGGGAGGTCGTCCCGAGAGGCCGCGCTCGAGTTCGGACCAGGGGATCGGCGGATTGTTCCAGCCCATCAGCACGGGCCCATCAGCACAGGCCCATCAGCACGGGCCCATCAGTCGTACCTGGCTTCCGCCCACCAGCGATCATCCTGCAGTACGAGGAGCCAGGCGATGCCGTCGGCATCCACCAGCTGGAATCGGTTGATCATGCCACGGCCCGTGCGTTTCGAGTCCCACCACCGCTCCTCGAGCGGCCAGGGGCCCGCCCAGGCGGTGAGCGCGCGCAGGTCACTCGTGGAGTTGGTGGGGGAGAACCTCACCGGCTCGCCCGTGAGCGTGCCGCGGGCATCCACCCCGAGCTGCTCTCCCGTGATCGTCAGCACGGAGACCAGCCGGGGAAGGGGAAACACCGTCGCGGGATAGGGCGCGGGAAGCGAGCCCGGCCAGGGCCTGGCCTGCGGCCGGGCGGCGAGCAGCGGATCGCCCCAGGCGGCCGCACGCTGCCGGTCGGCGAGAAGGCGGCCCCCGCCCACCGTGGCGGTGACGACGGCCCCGTGCCCGAGCATGCTCTGCACCCGGGAGAGCCCGTGGTGGATGCGTTCATCCTGCCCGGTTCCCCACAGGCCTTCCTCGTGGTTGCCGATCGCGTCGACGCTCTCGGGCACCACCCGCACCCTGGTGATCCCAGAGGCGAGACCGCTGTCGCCGCCGCTGCCCTGAAGCTGCCAGCGCACCCTGTCCACGACATCCGCCGCGGTGAAGGACCTCGGATGCAGCCAGCCGCGTTCCGAGATCTCACCGGACTCCGACTCCACCTCCACTCGCAGCGCGGTGCACACGAGCTTCGCCTCGACGAGCCCCTGAATGAAGCGATCAGCCGAGGCGCGAAACCCGAAGGCCACCTGGTCGATGCGCTCCAGGGGCGGCCAGAACTCGATCGTGCTGTCCAACTGCTCGGGCGGCTTCCTCGGCACAATCGCCCGGCTGTCCCGGCCCCCGGCGAGGGCGTGCAGCCACGCGCCGGACTCGCCAAAGCGATCACGAACCGACACGACATCCAGGGCGGCGAAGTCACCGAGGGTGCGGATGCCGAGACGACGCACGAGGTCGACCAGCCTGGCGTCGCCGAGGTGCTCGATAGGCAGGGGCGAGAGGAACGCGGCCGACTCGCCCTCTGGCACGATCTGGATGCGCTGGCGCTTCTGCTGGCGCACCGCCCGCTCCGCGGTGAACGGACCGTCGGCGATGCCCACCCGGGCGCCGTGCACCTGGATGCCGTCGAGCCGGTCGAGCAGCCAGAGCGCCGCCTCCTCCTCGCCACCGTAGTAGCGCGCTGGCCCCCTCGCGCGTAGCACACAGCTGCCTGGACGAACCAGCTGCACACCGGGCATGGTCTCTTCGATCGCGGCGAGCACGGGCTCGAACGCCCTGCTGTCGAGGGCCGCGTCATAGGGGAAGACGAGAAGCCTCGTGCAGCGCGCCTGCGCCTCCCTCACGCGCAGCCCGCGACGAACCCCCTCGCTGCGAGCCGCGGCCGAGCAGGCGAAGACGAGACCTCGGTCGATCAGCGCGACCGGGGCATCCGCGGGGAGTCTGCGATGGAGCATGGTGGCCGTGATCGGCCAGTCCGGGCACCACAGCACCATGGCGCGGTTCATCCTGCGACCTGGTGAAGCAGGGAACGGCTCGATTGCTCCGCTCGGAACTGCTGCCGGGCATCCGGCAACCAGAGCCGCCCGCTGCGCGGACGCCCGCCCGCACGACTCGTCACGGTGACCGTGGCCTGCCGCTCGGCGAGATAGCCGTGGCCGGAACCTATGCCACCCCATCGGCTCTCGCTGAGGCTCAGCATCGCCTCGCTCTGCGGCCAGGTGCCGAGCACGATCAGGGTCGCCCCGCGCTGACGGATGCGGGCGGCGAGCCTCGCCACGGCGCCATCGCTCGCCCGCTTCGACGGCCTCACCACCACGACGGTGAGCACGTCGGCGAGCGCGGCAGCCACCGTGAGCCAGTGCTCACCCGGATGCGGCACGAGCGCCAGGCGATCGAGATCGATCCCGAAGCCTGCCGCGGCCTCGATGCCGAACTCGGGGATGCCAACCACCCCGCACCACGACCCGGCGGCAGAGGGACCGGCCAGGAGCGCCATGAGCAGGGTCAGCGAGTTCTCGACGGAATAGCTCGCCCCGGCCAGGAGGGACCCACCGGGCAGCAGCTCCGCGAACGCCGGATGGGTGGGAATGCTGCGGGTGTCAAGCTTCGTCGCCTGCATGCTACGGATGCGCTCCTGCAGCTCGCGCACGCGCTCGCCCGTGGAGGCAAGAGCGCTGGAGGCAAGAGCGCTGGAGGCAGGAGCGCTGGACGCGGGAGCGCCCGAGGCGACAGCGGTGGCGGAGGACATCCCCCCATGTTCGAACATATGTTCGAGTATGTCAATTGCCGCTGACAGTGTCCTTATCGAGCACGAGAGACCCGGTCGTCAGGGGCTGGGTCGCAACCGGGCGAGCCATTCCCTTCGTGCGAGAGGCCCCGAATACCCACCAGCGATAGAGCGCGAAACGGAAGGCCGTGCCGAGCGCGAGACCGACCACATTGGTCGCGACATTGTCGGCGAGCAGGGAGGTGTAGCCGAGCAGATAGTGGGAGATCCACAGGCAGCCCACGGCGATCGCCATGCCCGCACCGCTGACCACCGCGAACTCGATTCCCTCTCGCACCACGTCACTGCGCCTGCGATCCCGATAGGTCCAGAGCCGGTTGCCCACCCAGTTGCAGGTGATCGCGAGCGAGGTGGAGATGACCTTCGCCAGTATGGGGCCCCCGTGCATGACGGTGGGGGAGAGCACGGTCGTCCTCAGCGCGTTGAACACCACGATGTCGACCACGAGGCCGACGCCGCCGACCAGCCCGAAGCTGATCAGTTCCCGAAGGAACGCGGATCTAGACTCTCGAGACATGCGCGACCTCCCCGGCGGGAAGCTCTGAGGTAACGGGCCGAGCCGGCTGTCCCGCCGTCCGCAGCAGTCTGGCCGGGAGCGCTGCGAGCCCCCACTGTGTCACCCGCAGGATGGCTTCGCGCACGATGCCGGAATCCATCTTCGACACACCGAAGCGGCGCTCGACGAAGGTGATGGGTACCTCCACGATGCGCTGCCTCATTCGATAAGCGTGCCACAGCATGTCGATCTGGAAGCAATAACCCTGGCTGGCGACGTCGCCGAGGCCCAGCGCCCGAAGCGTCGAGGCGCGAAAGGCACGGTACCCACCGGTGATGTCGTGGAAGGGGAGTCCAAGCGCGATCCGCGCATACAGGCTCCCGGCACGCGAGAGCACCATCCGGCGCAGTGGCCAGTTCTCCACCCGGCCGCCGTCCACCCAGCGCGAGCCGATGGCCAGATCCGCGTGATCGAGGGCCTCGAGCAGCCGATGCAGTTCCTCCGGCCTGTGTGAGCCGTCCCCGTCCATCTCCACGAGCACCTCGAAGTCACGCTCGAGCCCCCAGCTGAAGCCCGCCTGATAGGCGGCACCGAGTCCCTGCTTGCCCGGCCTGTGCAGCACGTGCACGCGCGGTTCTCGCCAGGCGAGGTCTTCCGCGAGTGCCCCCGTGCCATCCGGGGAGTTGTCGTCCACGATGAGCAGATCGATGTCGGTTGCGCTCAGCAGCACCCGCTCCGTCATGGATTCCAGGTTCTCCCGCTCGTTATAGGTCGGGATGATGACGAGGGTGCGGTTCATGATGTCTCCCTGCTGAGTTCGTAGACGACGGTGCGGTGCACGCGGTACTGGTCACGCACCTGAAAGCCGAGATCCTGGAGTTCGGCAACGTCCGTCGGAGTGGACGCTCCCGGCTTCAGCTCCATCGCCCACACGGTGTTGGTGCTCGCGAGGCCGTCGGCCACGCGCTCGACGGGCGCCACCGTGTCCCAGAGCGAGGTCGTCTGCGCGTAGGGCGTCATGAGTCCGACGTCGTCGAGCCCGACGTAGTCCTTCGGATAGAGGCGCATGGCCAGGCGCGGCCGTTGCGATGGTTTCGTTCCGGCGTCGAAGACGATGGCGTCCCCCGGGCGGGCGTGCTGTGCAATGAGGGCGGATGCCTGTCGCCAGTCACTCCCACCGTTCTTGGCGTACGGCCCGCGCTGGGCGAGATAGCCGGGAGCGGCGAGCACGAGAAGAAGTACGACCGCAGCGGTCCTCATCCAGTTGCGTGCGAGCACGGCGATGCCAGCGGCGATCAGGATGGCGACGGCCGGCGTGCAGAACGACAGGTAGCGGGTCGTGTACATCGGAGCGACGAAGATGTTGCCCAGTTCGAGCAGGAGGGTGGGCAGCACGAGCCAGGCGACCATGAGCACCATGCCGGTCGGCAGCACGCGCGGCCGACTCCTCCACCAGGAGCGGACCGCGACGGTGATCGCGACGAGGATGATCGCCCAGCACAGTGCCGCGAGCCAGCCGTTGCCGAACCACTGGGTGACGAAGATGTGGTTCGCGCTGAACTTCGGCCGCTTGCCCAGGAAGGAGATCTGGCCGTGCTCACCGAGCGCGAAGGCGATGAGGGGCAGTGCCAGAAGCACTCCGAGTGCCGCGAAGCCGAGCCAGCGTCGCAGCACGTCTCGTGAGCGCCTGACCGAGACCAGCATCGCCGCGTGCACGAGCACGAGCAGCACGAGGTAGAGGAAGGAGTAGACCGCGAGGGCAAGCCCGGCCGAGTAGAGAAGCCATGGCAGGATGCGCGTCGTGCGGCGGCGCAGCAGCAGCACGAACCACACGGTGAGCCAGACCGCGATGGCGGTGCCGAGGGCGTAGGAGCGTGCCTCGGCGCCCATGTACGTGACGCGCGGCAGCACCGCGAAGACGAGCCCGGCGATGATCGCGATTCTGCGGTCGAAGAACTTCGCGGCGAGCACGACGGTTCCCGCGGCGGCGAGGCCAACGCCGACCGCGCTCGGTAGTCGAACCGAGAATTCGGATGCGCCGAACAGGGTGATCCAGCCGTGCAGGAACAGGTAGTAGAACCCGTGCACCGCATCGACGCGCCCGAGCATCGGGAACAGCGTGTCGAGCGGACGCTCGGCCGACATGATGCTCGCGGCCTCGTCGCCCCAGAACGACGGGATCCAGGACCCGGCGACGGAGACGACGGCGGCCAGCAGGCCGAACACGATCGCGATGCCCCGGATGCGCGGCTGAGTCTGCCTGCCGACCACGGCATCCGTGTTGCTGCCGGCAACCTCGGCCGTGGGCCGGACGGGAGTGCTCGTTGCGGTCATCGCAGCAGCCTCCCGACGGTCAGAACGTGGGCGACACCGATCGCTCGCCCTGTTCTTCCATACTCGTCACCGCTGCCTGAGATAGCTCCCGGATTGGGCAGCCGGGCGATGAGAGTTCACACAGAAAGCACTGGGTGGTACGAAAAGTTCACTGCGGGGTTACTGCCGGCACCGTGACGGTGACCCGGAGGCCGCCCGCCGCCTGGTTCTCCAGCACCACCGTGCCACCAGCGGCCGTCACGATGCTGTGCACTATCGCGAGACCGAGGCCTCCACCCGCCTCGGCATTGCGCGCCTCATCGGGTCGGGAGAAGCGGTCGAATGCCGCCGGGATGAAGTCGGGAGGCATTCCGGGGCCGTCGTCGCTCACGGTGAGAACGAGCGCCGTGCCGCTCTGGCTGAGGCCGACCCGCACCGAACCCAGCTCACCGAGCGCGGTGATCGCGTTCGCGGTGAGGTTGCGCACCAACCGCCCGAAGTTCTCCGTGGCGAGCGGATAGTCGAGCGGTTCCACGTCGCCGGTGATCTCGAAGTCCACCGTGATGTTCGTGGATGCGGCAAGCAGCCGTGCGCGATCCACCGAGCTCGCAAGTTCCGCCGCCAGTGTCTCGAACGGGCTCGCCACATCCGGAGAGCCCGCCTGCACCTGGGAGAGTTCGAGCAGGCCGTTCGCCAGGCGCGCGAGCCGCTCCACGGAGTGCTCCGCCGCCGAGATCTCCGCCTCGAGCGCCACGGCGTCGCCCGCGGCCAGGTGCGCGAGTTCGAGCTGGGTCTTCAGAATGGCGATGGGCGTGCGCAGTTCGTGGCTGGCGTCCGAGACCATCTGGCGCTCGCGCTCCGCTGCCAGGCGCAACTGCAGGATGAACTCGTTGAGTGTCGTGGCCAGGGCGGAGAGCTCGTCCCTGGCTGGTCCGGTTGCGAGAGGCTCTGTGGAGCCGCGGGCGCTCAGCACCTCCGCCTGCCTGCGCATCCTCGTGACCGGTCTGAGCGCGGCCGCGGTGAGCAGCCAGGAGGCCACCCCGAAGCCGACGAGCAGCAGCCCCGCCGCCACCAGCAGCGCGATGCTGAGCTGGTCGAGCAGGATGGTGAACGCCTCCTGGTTGCGGGCGGTCACGACGTGCCAGGTGCCGACTTTGGTCTTCACCGCGGCGTTCCGCACGAGGTAGCTGTCGTCTTTTCCCTCGATGGTGTGCACGGTCGTGTCGAAGTTCAGCAGTGAGTCGAGGCGGACGGCCAGCATGCGCGGCAGCGTGTCGACCTCGACGACGCCCGTGGGGCTCACGACGGCGACGAGCTGGCCTCGTCCCGGCTCATCCACGGCCGCGCCGCCATTCTTCAGGAGTGAGTTCTCGAACTGCTCCGCATCGTTCGCCAGGAGCGTCGATGCGGTGCGGTGCAGGATCGAGTCGACCTGCAGCCGAAAGACGGCTCCAGCTCCGCCGAAGAACACCGCGGCGATCAGGAGGCTACCGAGGGTGATCCGCCAGCGGATCGACAGGCGGGAGAGGAGTGTCACTCCGCGAGTCCCAACTGGTAGCCGCTGCCACGCACCGTGATGATCCGCACACCGGATGCCAGCGGGTCGAGCTTGCGTCGCAGGTAGCTCACATACTGCTCGACGATGTTGGGGTCGATGTTCTCGGCCGAACCCCAGACCTCCTCGAGGATCGCGACTCGGCTGACGGTCGCGTTCAGCCGCGTCGCCAGCAGGCGCAGCAGGGCGAACTCCTTGGGACTCATCGCCACTTGCCTCTCGCCGACGGTGACGCGCATGGATGCGGAGTCGAGAACGATGTTTCCGACCGTCAGGCTGAGCTTGCCGCCGTTCGCATCCCGCCGGAGCAGTGCACGAATCCTCGCGGCGAGTTCCGCGAAGGCGAAGGGCTTGGTGAGGTAGTCATCGGCACCGGAGTCGAGACCGAACACCCGGTCCTCGACAGCATTGCGCGCGGTGAGCAGCAGCAGCGGCATGGTGCTGCCGGAGTCGCGGATGCGCCTGCACACCTCGAATCCCGACATGTGCGGCAGCATGACATCGACGGCGGCGAGCGCGAAGTCCTCCCTGCTCGCGGCGATGAGCGCGTCGACACCGTTCGCCGCGGAGACCACGTCGTAGCCCTCGGCCCGCAGGCCGCGCTCGATCAGACGACCCATCTCGGGGTCGTCCTCGACGATCAGGATTCGTGTGCCGGTCATGCCACGGCCTTCAGCCGCGCAGCCCCAGGGTGCCGACCCAGTGCTCGAGGAAGGCCGCCCCGGCCTCGTCGTTGATCGCATCCCCCTCGGTGATGATCCGGTATGGCCGTTCCAGGATGCCCTCCGAGGGCCGCACGTCGACGTGGGCGACCTCGAAGCCGTTCGCATGCAGGTGGTCGGCCATGAGGTAGTCGCTGCGCGAGTCGCCGACGGTGCGCCAGGTGCGGGGGAGCGGTCCGTTCTGCGAGAAGTAGTCGAGGGCGCGTCCGGCACCGATGTCCTTGTTGAGGGTCACCGATTCGATATCGGTGGAGATGATCGTGGGATCGACCCGGAATGGCACGCGGCCCTCGGCATCCGGAGTCTCTCGATCGCCGAGACGCGCACCGAGCCCGTGCCGCACGAGAGCGTCGAACGCGGCCTCGTTCATGCGCTGCTGCGCCTCCTGATAGCGCTCGCTCGAGACGTCCCTGCGCTGTTCGAGCGTGATCATGGCGTGCTTCGTCTCGTCGAAGAACATGGTGTCGGCGAAGTCTCGCTGCGTCAGTTCCCGGATGTCGTCGGCGAACGCGGCGGGCAGGGCGATCTCGCGGTCGATGGTCAGCTCGGCCATGCCGTCGGCCACGATCGGCGCCCAGACCGCACCCTTCTCGCACACCGCGAACATCCGGGCATCGGGCGAGAGTCCGTCGGACCGCAGCGGCTCAACGATCTGCTCCCGCACGAAGGTATCGGAGCGACCGGTGATGAAGGCGATCGGCACACCCGCGCCGGCCAGCAGAACCAGGTTCTCCCGGATGCTGGGGATCGCGATTCTGCGTTCCTCCGGGCTCGAGATCGGTCCGTCCAGGTCGAGCATCAGGCCGAGGGGAGGGATGGTCTCGCTCATGGACTTGTCACTCATAGACTGTGCACCTTTCGCAACCACGCCAGCTTCTCCCTGTCCTGGTCGAGTTGTCCACCCTCGTGGTTGTTGAACGGGTAGACCCTGATCTCCTTCGGGCCCGCGTAGTTGTTGTACGCGGCGTAGACGGTCGATGCCGGACAGGTGGTGTCCATCAGCGCCACCGAGAACAGCGCGGGCGCGCTCGATCGACGCACGAGCCCCGCGACGTCGAAGTGCGAGAGCGTCGCCATCACCTGTTCGATGCGGTCGCGATGGATCGAGAGGTAGCGCGTGATCTCCGCGTACGGGTTGTTGTCGGTGATCACGATCGCCCGCTCGAAGTGCGAGAGGAACGGCACGTCGGCCATGACGCCCACGAGCCCCGGCACGAGTGAGGAGACGGCGAGCGCGAGGCCGCCGCCCTGGCTCGTGCCGCTGACGACGATGCGCTCCGCATCGACAGACGGATGCGTTGCCGCGGCCTCGACGGCGCGAACGGCGTCGGTCATGAGCCTGCGGTAGTAGTACGTCTCTGGCGAGAGAATGCCGCGCGTCATGAAACCGGGCTGTTCCGGGTTCGAGCCGGGCTCGGCATCCGGGGTGGCGCCGACCTTCCACACCGAGCCCTGACCGCGGGTGTCCATGAGGAAGTGGGCGTAACCTGCGAGCGGCCAGAGCACCGGCTCGTGGGCGAGCCCGCGGCCGCCGCCGTAGCCGAGGTATTCGACGATGGTGGGCAGAGCGCTCGTGGCACCCGCGGGCACCCGCAACCATCCGCGCACCGGGTGTCCGCCGTACCCGGCGAAAGTGACGTCGTAGGTGTCCACGAGGGTGAGCCCCGTATCGACGAGCTCGAACCGCGCGTTCAGGTCGTGCGCGCGGGTCTCGGCGAGCGTGCCGTCCCAGAAGTCGGACAGACCGGGCGGTTCGGCAATCTCTGGTCGGTACTGCTGCAGTTGATCGAGTGGCCAGTCATTCAGCACGCGGCGAATCTCCTTCTGCGCTGTCGAGAGCTTTCCGTGGGGTGTGCAGCAAGTCTGACAGCTAACGCTTGATGCAGTGTCCGGATCCGACCGGCGTCGACAAGGCGGCGGCGCGGCTCGCCACGGGGGAGAGTTCCTTCATCGTGAGCGCGTAGCCGACGGATGCCGAGGTCGTCGACTTCGCGAACACGACCCCCGTGATCTGCCCGGCCTCGTTCAGCAGCGGGCCACCCGAGTTGCCCTCCTGCACGGTGGCGGACAGGTAATACAGTTCCACCGGTTGCGGATTGTCCCCGTAGATGTCGCGCATCTCCACGGTGGGGACGCTCTGAACGGTTGCCGCACCGGTCTGGAACGGGCCGCCGAGGGGGTAGCCGTCAAAAGCGGCCGCGGCGCCCGGCGCGAGGTTGCTGCCGAGCGGGATCGAAGCCGTCGGCAGTCCCTTGACCGAGATCACGGCGAGGTCGTGAGCCGGGTCGAAGTAGACCACGCGGCCCGCGAAGGCTCCGCCACCGCGCGGCTCGACGACGGGAGCGGTCACGCCGGCGACGACGTGCGCGTTGGTGACGACGCGGCCGGGAGAGACGACGAAGCCGGAGCCGGACTGGTTCTGACCACACTGGAACGCGTTCCCCGTGATCTTGACGACGGAGTTCGCTGCGGCGGCAAGAGCCTTGCTGTCCGGCACGACCTTCGGCGCGGGCGGAGCGCTGTGCGGCGCGAGCGCGTCGACGATCACCGGCAGCCCATCCTCTACCGCGAGCGAGCGCAGTTGGGCGAGCCAGGCCTCGGCCGGATCGGGTGTCAGGGCATTGACCGTCGAGATGACCCGGGAGGAACCGATCGCCTGGGAGAGGAAGGGCACGCCGAGCGCGTTGATACTGAACGCGAGCATCGACATGAGCAGGGCGGCAACGACGAGGTCGAGCGCGGAACCGAGAAGCCGGTCAACGATCTTCAACGGCGTGCGGTAGAGACCGCGACGGATCACGCGACCCACCGCGAGACCGAGCACCTGGCCGAGCGCGAGCAGCACGAGCATCGAGATCAGCACGGCGGGAATCCGCCAGACGTTGTCGTTCACCCAGCCGGCGACGAGCGGGATGGCGATGAAGGCGGCGATGGCACCCACCGCGATGCCGAGGATGCCGGCGAGGCTCACCACCAGGCCGACCCGGTAGCCATAGACCGCGTATCCGACGAGGGCAAGCAGTAAGAGCAGGTCGAGGATCAGCGACGCAGTAATGGGATCACCTCTGTTCGACTCGGCCGGTACCGCTCGATGAATCGTAGCCCAGCCGTGCTCGACGACCCTTCAACGAGGCTCTGCAAATGCCCCTATCCTCGATAGACAGAGTTCAAGGAGAACAGCACCCGTGACAGACATGAGCCTCCGCCTGCCGAACCGCACGTTCGGTGCCGTGCTGAAACTCGGCGACAAGCCGGCCTCGAGACTTCTCCTTCCCGCACGATTCGCCCGCCCGGAGCTCGACCTGGACTGGGATGACGAGGAACGCGAGACGGCCCTCTACATCGCCGCACCCGGCGGCGAACTCCACCTGACGACCGGGGGAGACGGTGTGCAGCACCACTTCCACGGGGAGGATGGCGAGCACCGGGACAAGAGCCCATGGCCCGGCCGCGACACGGCGGCGCTCGTCGAGTGGGCTTCGGCGCTCATCACCGGGGCACACTCGGTGATGCCCGATCTCCTCGAGGACATCGAGGAGGCCGTGGCTTGGCTCGAAGCCGGTTACACCCTGTACGCCTGTTCCACCGAGCCCGCCCAGCTCGATCTCCTCGAGGTGGAGATCGAGGGCGAGATCCTCACCCTGCCGTGGCTCGGCGCCGGCGAGGTGAACCAGGAGCACGTCGAGGGCGACAATCATCCGGTCGCCCTGTTCTGGAGCGATTCCGCCGAGGAGCCCAAGCCGATCGCGAAAGCCTGGTTGAACCCCGCGGGCGAGCCGGTGACCATGGCGATCCCGGGCATCGACTGGCAGGCGGTGGGCCTGCCGGCAGACGAGGTGCTGTCCTGGCTCGAGGGCACCTACCTCAACGAGCACGTGATTCCGGATGCCGCTACCGCGCTCGTGCAGGCGGCGCTCGAACGCATGGGCGGCCTCGATGCGCCTCCCGCTCGACCCTGATCGCAACTAGCGTGGTCTCATGTGCGGACGCTTTGTTTCCAGCCTCGGCAACGAGGAGCTCGGTGAGATCTTCGACACCACGGTGATCGGCGATCCGATTCCCGTGCCGTCGTGGCACGTGCATCCGACCGACCGGGTGCAGTTCGTGCGGCAGTCGTCGAACGATGGGCTGCGGCACCTCGACAGTGCCGTGTGGAACCTCGCGCGCCCGAGGCAGGGATCGCTCGCCGGCCGACCGCAGATCAACATCCGCGCGGAATCGGCCGGGCAGAAGTTCGGCTACGCGCTCAAGGCGCACCGGGGCCTCATGCCCGCGAGCGGCTACTTCGAGTGGCAGTTGCGCGCGGGCAAGAAGGTGCCGTACTTCATCCACTCGGAGGATGGCGCGCTTGCGTTCGCGAGCCTGTTCTGGTGGTGGCGTGACCTCGCGGTGCCCGAGGAGCATCCCGGCGCCTGGGTGCTCACGGCCGCACACATCACCACGGATGCCGCACCGCACCTGCGATCGATCCACGACCGCAACCCCGTGGTGCTGCCCAGGGAGTTCTGGGAGGACTGGCTCGACCCGCAGCAGGCCGGTGACCAGTCGCTCATGGACGCTGCGGTCGCTGCGTCCGTTCCGGTGGCCGAGTCCCTCGATTTTCGTGAGGTGCGCCCGTTCGGCTCGAAGGACGATGGTCCCCAGCTGACGGATGCCGCTTAGCCTCGAACTCGCGCTCCAGTTCCTGCACCTCCCGCAGCACCGTCGCCCGCAGCACCGTCATGTCGTAGTTGCCGATCACGAGTCGCAGCGCCGCCGTTCCCGAGAGGAAGGTGCCGAGCACCGCGGACTGTTCGAGCGACTGCGCGTCGCCGTGCGCGCGAAAACGCGGGCCGAGCGTGGTGATCCAGCCGAGCTGGCGACCGCCTCGGTCCCGCACCTGGAACGTGCCGGGGCTCACCTCCTGCAGCCGGTGGTCGAGCCGCGTCCAGGAGCGGGGGGCGAAGGCAGCACGATCGGACTTCGGTTGCGGCATCTCGGCTCCCCTCATCTCGCACCGGTTTTGCTCGAACATAGGTTCGAATGCCGTTCGAGTCAAGATGGGGAGAGCGATTCCGCGCCGTCGTCATCTCGGGGCTTGGCGTGTCATCCGCGACGGGCTTAGGCTCTACTAATTCGAACATAGGTTCGATCGTTGGGAGAGTCACGATGAATGTCATGAGAACCGCAGACGCCGTGTCGGTGTGGTGGCAAAACGGCGTTCCTGAACGGCTGGTCTGGCAGGGTCGGCGCTATCGGGTGAGCGACACGCCCACGGTACTGGGGGAGGACTTCTTCGGACTCACCCATCTCCCATCCAGAGCATCCTCGTCGGGCTGGCGGCTGCAGGGGACCACCGACGATGGCGTCACTCACATGTTCGAGTTGCGCTTTGAGGATCGCCACTGGCGGGTTGCGCGAGCGTACGACTAGCTCGCGCGACGGGCACGATCAGGCGGATGCGGGGGAGAGCGAGGATTCGATCAGACCAACGATGGCCGGGTCATCGGGTTCCGTGGTGGGGCGGAAGCGGTGCACCGCTCCATCCGCTGTAACGACGAACTTCTCAAAGTTCCACTTGACCTTGCCCGCCTTGCCATGGGCATCCGCCGTCTTGGTCAGCTCTGCGTAGAGCGGATGCTGGGACTTGCCATTCACTTTGATCGTCTCGAACATGGGGAATGTGACTCCCCACGTGGCCGAACAGTACGCCTTGATCTTCTCGGAGTCGCTCAGCTCCTGAAGAAACTGGTTGCTCGGGAAGCCGAGCACGGTGAAGCCGCGGTCGGCGTACTGCTTATGCAGCGCCTCGAGCTTTTCGTACTGCGGGGCGAGGCCGCAGCGCGATGCGACGTTCACGATGAGCTTGACCTGCCCGTCGTACGCGGCGAGAGATGTTGACTCACCGTCGATGGTGGTCAGGGGAATGTCCTTGAGGTCCATAAGCCTGACAACCCGCGCGCGCAGCGAGCTATTCCGCACCGCTCGCGTCAATAGCGTGGCTTGCGCGCAGGGCGATCGCCCCGATCACCGCGCTCGCCCCGGTCATCGCGCCGGGGCCCGCCGCGACGATCCGGCTTGATCTCGATGAGCTTTCCGCTGATGCGGGTGTCCCGAAGCCTGCCGAGCACATCACGCGGAAGGTCGGCCGGCAGCTCGACGATGGAGAAGTCCGGGCGGATCTGGATGTGGCCGAAGTCATCGCGGCTCAGGCCGCCCTCGTTGGCGAGCGCTCCTACGATCTGTCGCGGTTCCACCCGCTGCCGCTTGCCGACCTCGATGCGATACGGCGCCATCGGCTTGGTCGACCGGGCACGCCGCTCCTCGCGATGCTCCCTCTCGGGCCGTGCATCCGCCTCGCCGCGACCGTAGCGCTCGTCGCGCCTGGCCCGCGGATCCTCGGGCTCGAGCAGCAGGGGAGTGTCGCCCTGGGCGACGACGGCGAGAGCGGCAGCGACATCCGCCTCGGGCACATCGTGATGCGCGACGTAATGACCGACGATGTCGCGGAAGGCCGCGATGCGCTCCTGCTGGCCGAGGGCCTCGGTGATGGCATCGTCGAATCGCGCGAGTCGCGTCACGTTCACGTCGTCGACCGAGGGGAGCTGCATCTGTGTCAGCGGCTGCCGGGTGGCTCTTTCGATCGCGTCGAGCAGGCGGCGTTCGCGCGGGGTGACGAAGCTGATCGCGGCTCCGCTGCGTCCGGCGCGGCCCGTGCGTCCGATGCGGTGCACATACGATTCGGTATCGATCGGGATGTCGTAGTTGATGACGTGGCTGATGCGGTCGACGTCGAGGCCGCGGGCCGCGACATCCGTTGCCACCAGAATGTCGAGCTTGCCGGTCTTCAACTGGTTCACGGTGCGCTCGCGCTGGGCTTGAGCCACGTCGCCGCTGATCGCCGCAGCAGAGTAGCCGCGGGCGCGCAGCTTCTCGGCGAGCGTCTCGGTCTCGTTCTTGGTGCGAACGAAGACGATCATTCCCTCGAAGTTCTCGACCTCGAGGATGCGGGTGAGGGCATCCACCTTCTGCGGGTAGGAGACCATGAGGTAGCGCTGGGTCGTGTTCGCCGAGGTCGTGGTCTTGTTCTTGACCGTGATCTCTTCCGCGTCTCTCAGGTATTTCTTCGAGATTCGGCGGATCTGGGCGGGCATGGTCGCCGAGAACAGGGCGACCTGCTTGTCGTCGGGGGTGTCGGCAAGGATCGTTTCGACGTCCTCGGCAAAGCCCATCTTGAGCATTTCGTCCGCCTCGTCGAGCACGAGGTACTTGAGCTCGGACAGATCGAGCGTGCCCTTGGCGAGGTGGTCCATGATGCGCCCGGGAGTGCCGACGACGACGTGCACCCCGCGGCGCAGCGCCGAGAGCTGCACGCCATAGGCCTGTCCGCCGTAGACGGGCAGCACGTGCACGCCGCGCAGGTGGGCCGCGTACTGCTCGAACGCCTCGCAGACCTGCAGGGCGAGTTCGCGAGTGGGGGAGAGCACGAGCGCCTGCGGGCTCTTCTGCGTCACGTCGAGGCGGGACAGGATGGGCAGCGCAAACGCGGCGGTCTTGCCCGTACCGGTCTGGGCGAGCCCCACCACGTCGCGGCCGGCGAGCAGGTGCGGAATCGTCGCGGCCTGAATGGCGGAGGGCGTCTCGTAGCCGACGTCGGCGACCGCCTTCAGCACCGCATCACTCAGCCCGAGTTCGGAGAAGGTCGTTGCGGTCGCTTCAGAAGTCGTCATGCCGTCAACGCTACTCGGCCGCGCGGCCCCGCCCCGCCGATTCAGGAGCGGTCGCGACCGGAGACGCCCGCGAGCAGGGAGTAGACGAGCGGAACCACGGATGCCCACATGAGCACACCACCCAGGATCGGATCGCTCTCCCTGAGGAGGATGCCGCCGATCAGGAGCGCCGTGAAGACAATCGATGCGCCCGCTCGTTTGACCAGCACTTCGAGCGCCTTGAGGCGGCGATCGACGCCCGGGGTCTCCACCGAGAGCTGGCCGCGCTGGATCAGCGACGCGAGTTCGTCGAGCTGCCGGGGCAGTCGCGCGATCACTCCCGCCGTGTCGACCGCCTGCTGGGCCAGGTTGCGCACCGTGCGTGCGCCCTCCGTGCGCGTGAGCCGCCTCGCGTATGGCTCGATGGCCGTCCACACGTTGAACGCCGGATTGAGCGCCGTGCACACGCCCGAGGTCACCGACACAGCGCGGATGATGAGCAGGAAGTTCTCGGGAAGCTGGAAGGGCATCGTGCGCATGACCCTGCCGAACTTGTCGGCGAAGTCCCTGAACTCGTCCGGGTCAACCTTCTGCAGTTCGGCGAATCCCATGCCTCCGAAGCGGTCGAACAGTTCGTTCATGGCGTGCTCGAGCGGCGCGCTTTCGGCAGAGGGCAGCAGCACTCCCATGTCACGGATGCTCGCGATCAGGGCCTTGGAGTCTCTGGAGGCTACGGCCACAATGAGTCGCTGCAGCCCATTCCTCAGCACATCGGGAACCTCGCCCATCATCCCGAAGTCGACGAAGGTGAGCGCCCAGTCGCTCGCATCCGCGTCGCGGCCGGGCGTGACGAAGATGTTGCCCGGATGCGGGTCCGCGTGAAAGAAGCTGTGCACGAAGAGCTGGTCGAACATCGCGCTCGCAAGCTCGTCCGCGACCGCCGACGGGTCGATGCCGGCCGCTCGCAGCGCATCCCGATCGTTGATCTTGATGGCGGTCACGTCCGACAGTGTCAGCACTCGACGCGTCGTGCGCTCCCACACGATCGCGGGGGTGCGCACCCGCGGATGCCCGGCGAACCGCTCGGCATTGGCGCCCTCGCCCAGGTAGTCGATCTCCTGGATGCTGGTGGCGGCGAACTCGTCGAGCAGCGCGGGCAGGTCCACGCGGCGCGAGATGAACCGCACCCGGTCGAGCCAGCCGGCGATCCTGCGGAGCGCCGCGATGTCGATTCGCACGATCGCGTCGATGCCGGGGCGCTGTACCTTAACCACGACGTTCTCGAAGCCCACGTCCGCCGCATCCGCTGGCACGAGTCTCGCCCGGTGCACCTGTCCGAGCGAGGCCGCGGCGACCGGTGTCGGATCCACATACGAGAACGCGCGTGCCAGCGGCATGCCGAGTTCGGCTTCGGCGAGCTCGCGCACGAGCTCGAAGTCGACCGGCGGCACCTCGTCCTGCAAACCCTCGAGCTCGCTCGTGATCTCGGGTGGCAGCACGTCCAGCCGCGACGACATGAACTGGCCGACCTTGATCATGAGGCCGCCGAGTTCGATCGCGAGGGAATGGAAGTTTCGAGCGATCCCGCGGGCTCGCTCAATCCTTCCGCGCCGTCCGATGCGCGCGAGTCCGATCCGGGGCAGGAACAGTTCGAACCACCACTCGCGCACGATGTAGCGCGCGGCGAAGCGCAGGATGCGGCGATAGCGGGCGCGCGGATGTGCCTGGCCGGTCATCGCGCGTCCCGGCCCGCCCCGAGGCGGCATCCGGTCAGTCCTTGGCGAGGATCGAGTACAGCGTTCGTCTGGCTTCGTCGATCGCGGCAACCGCCTCGCGAATTTGCTCGGGGGTGCCGCTGTGGGCCACCTGGGAGGCGGCGTGGGCGAGCTTCGCGCCGGCCTTCGGCAGCAGGGCCGCGTCGTGCACCGACGGCGTCTCCCACGGTGCGGGTCCCGCAGCCGCTGCCTCCGTCCTTCCACTCTCCGTGAGCGAGTAACGCTTCTTCCCCTCGGCCTCCTGCGCGGTGACGAGACCCTCGTCTGCAAGCAACTGAAGGGTGGGGTAGACGGAGCCCGGCGTGGGCTTCCACGCACCATCGCTACGGGTCTCGATCTCGCGAATGAGCTGGTAGCCGTGCATCGGCTCCTCCGCAAGGAGCGTCAGGATGACGGCACGCACGTCACCCTGGCCGAACTTCGGCGCGACGTGCCTGTCGAAACCGTCCTCGAACGCGGCGCGCACCCTACCGGCCGCCTCCCACAGCTCGAAGCCGGCCCGCTCGAAGCCCGACCGCTCGAAACCGCGGCGATACGAGCCGCCCCGTCCGTCACTCGTTGAATTGCTCATGCTCGTCCTCCGCTTTTCGGGAATGGGTCATCGAAGACCTCGACACCTCCACACGGTACATCCCTCGGATGAGCGTGCGTTGTGTCCCGTGTCAACATCGTCGACACGATCTAGGGGAGAATGGCGGCATGGAAACAGTCGTCATCGCCAGCATGATCGTCACCGGAGTGATCGTCGTGGTCCTCACCATCATGGCGTTCTCCGCCATGCTCCGCGCGCACTAGGCCTTCCCGCCAGCGGTACAACTGCGCCGCACGCTCGGCGTGCGCACCCGCCTCATGAATCGATGAGCTTCAGCAGGTTCTTCGTCGAGGTCGAGATGTCGTCGTGGTCGTTCTGGGCGGCGCGCGATTCGAGCGAGATCACCGCACAGCGATGCACCCTGGAGAAGTCGCCGAAGGGAAAGCTGTAGCGACCCTTGGTCTCTTCGCTCTCATCCGTATCGATTCCCAGGTGCCAGAGCCCGTACTCGTGCCAGCCCTCGCGCTCGATGAACTCGTTCTGCTGGTCGGTGGAGGGGGCATCCTCGCTCCAGTCGCCACGTTCGTCGTGCACGACCTTGCCCTTCTTGACCAGGTCGCGAGCGTGGGTGAGTGCTTCATCATTCAGTTTCACTGCCATCGTGTCTCCTTAGATATCTCTCCTCCAGTCAACGCTCGCGGGCGGCAGGGTGGAAGGCCTGGCACCCGGCAACGACGCCGCGTACCATACGGCCCGGTCTGCTGAACGCAGCCTCACGCCTCGTCGCTGGGCAGGACGCGCGCCGCGATGGACAGAGTGAGGGTCACCACCACCAGGATGCCGCCCACAACGAGCGTGCCCGTGACCACGCCTGGGCCTGCCGCCAGCGCAGCGAACCCGGAGCCGAGCGCGGCCACACCGAGAGCGAGCGCCCCCTGCTGAGTGGTGACGAGCACCCCTCCTCCCACGCCCGCGGATGATACCGGCACCTGCGAGAGCACCAGCCGGAATAGTGCGCCCACCCCGAGTGCCTGTCCGATTCCCACGATGATGAGCGCGATGACAACGAGCGCGACGGGTGCCCACGAGCGTGCGAGAGCTCCACCGAGAACGCTCCACCACGCGACAACGACCGCCACCGCACCGGCGAACCCGACGCCCTCGAGCACGAGTCCGGCAATCAGCACTCGCTTGCCGAACCGCTCCACGAGCCGGGGCACTCGAAACGACGTGATGAAGTACGCCACGCAGACCGGCGTGATGGCAAGCCCGGCCGCAAGCGACGACAGTCCGAGGCCGTCCTGCGCCACGAGCGCGAACACGAACATGAACGCTCCAAAGACGGCGAAGAACACGACCAGCACGGGCAGGCCACGCCGCATCGACGGGGCGCCCAGCACGAGAGAGAGGGGGAGCAGCGGGGTTACGCCTCGGCTCGCGGCGGTAAGCGACCAGCGGACGAACACAGCGGCCAGGCCGACGAATGCCCCGAGGGACGCGAAGGTCCACCACGGCCATCCCGCTGCCGGCCCCTCCGTCAGCGGGATGAGCAAGAGGGCAAGCGAGCAGCCGAGCAGCACGGTGCCCACGGCATCGACGCCCACCCGCGCCTGTGATCGCGAGGCGGGAACACAGAACCGCACGAGCAGCAGCGCACACAGTCCGACCGGCACGTTCACCAGAAAGATCGATCGCCAGCCGAACGCCGACACGAGGATGCCGCCGAGGAGCTGCCCGACGGCGGCCGCGAGCCCGCCCGCAGCGGCATAACTCGCGATGGCGCGACCCCTCGCGGTGCCCGCCAAGGTGCTCTGGAAGGTCGCGAGCGTCTGCGGCGTCATGAGCGCCGATGCGGTTCCCTGCGCCACGCGAGCGGCGATCAGTATGGGCAGCGTGGGCGCGAGCCCGGCAAGCAGTGACGCGAGGACGAACGACGCGAGCCCGATCACGAACAGCCGTCGCCTGCCGTATTCGTCGCCCAGCCGACCGCCAAGCACGAGGAACACCGCATAGGCGATTCCGTAGCCGGCGACGATGAGCGCGAGCGAGCCCGCGGATGCGCCGAGCGAGCGCTCGATCGTCGGCAGCGCGACGTTCGTGATGAAGAAGTCGAGACCCGCCAGAAACGGCGCGGTGAGCATGACGAGTACGCCGAGGCGGGAGAGCGGTCGGAGGTGCGCTGGACTGTCTGTAATGGTGGTCATGAAGCTATAGTCAATGCATGACAACCGGGTACCAAGAGCGTGTTTATCCTAGTACTGCGGCCACCCCCCAGTCGGCGGGTGCGTCGTCCACCGATCGGCGCACCGAACTCGCCGAGTTCCTTCGCTCCCGGCGCGCGAGAATCATGCCGGACGATGTTGGTCTGCCCCCGGGCGGGCGCAGGCGCACGCCGGGGCTTCGCCGGGAGGAGGTCGCAGCCCTCGCCGGCATCGGCGTCACCTGGTACACCTGGCTCGAGCAGGGTCGCGACATCCGGATATCGGAACAGGTGCTGGAAGCGGTGGCGCGCACCCTGCGTCTCGACCGCCACGAACGGTCATACGTCTTCAGTCTCGTCGGCTCCACGCCACCCGCGATCGAGCGGGATCATGCGGTCGACGCGGCGATGCTCCGCGTGCTGGAGGCCGTGGACCCGTGGCCCGCATACGTGCAGAATGCCCGGTTCGACATCCTCGCCTACAACCGCGGCTACGCACGGCTCATTGGCGATCTCGACGAGGTGCCGCAGATGGAGCGCAACAGCCTGTGGCTGACCTTCACCGACCCGGAATGGCGCCGGGCGATCGTTGAATGGCACGGGCTCGCTCGTCGCTCGGTGGGGCGCCTGCGCGCACAGTGGCCCACGCACAGCGATGACCCGTCATGGCAGTCGCTCGTGAACCGACTTCTCGCCGCCTCGCCAGAGTTCGCCCGGCTGTGGAACTCGCACGACGTGTCCGAAGCGGTGCCAGAGTGGAAGCAGATCCGCAATCCGCAGGTCGGCCTCATGCGATTCGACCTGTCGACGACCTGGCTCGCGCCGAGGCTGGGAACACGACTGGTCTTCATGACTCCCTCCGACGAGCAGACCCGCGAACGTTTCGCGACCCTCGTTGGCGGCTGACGGGCGCATCGCGCGTGGGACCTTCGACTCTGTAAGCGACCTGCACCACGGGGTTTGACTGAGCGAAAGAGACGCACCTGTCTCATCGCTCGGTCCATGAGGAGCAGTCATGAAAGCGCTTGTCTACAACGGTCCAGGACTCAAGAGCTGGGAGGACGTTCCCCAGCCCGTCATCCAGCAGTCCACGGATGTCATCGTGAAGATGGTTGCCACGACCATCTGCGGCACCGATCTCCACATTCTCAAGGGCGACGTGCCCGAGGTTGAGGTCGGCCGCATCCTCGGGCACGAGGGAATCGGGATCGTCACGGAGGTGGGCTCGGGCGTCACGCGGTTGCACGTCGGCGATCGCGTCATCCTGGCCTGCGTGAGCTCGTGCGGACGCTGCCCCAACTGCCGGAAGGGGCTGTACAGCCACTGCCTCGATCCCGAGGGCACGCCCGGAATCGGTTGGATCTTCGGCTACATGATCGACGGAACCCAGGCCGAATACGTGCGAGTGCCGTTCGCCGAGAACTCGGTGTACCCCGTGCCGGAAGGCGTCAGCGATTCCGAAGGCATCCTGCTGTCTGACATCCTGCCCACCGGATTCGAGATCGGCGTGCAGTACGGCCACGTCACCCCGGGCGACGTTGTCGCGGTCATCGGAGCGGGACCGGTGGGTCTCGCCGCGGTCATGACGGCGGGACTGTATGGCCCGTCGAGGGTCATCGCCATCGACCTCGATGACGCCCGACTCGCGCGCGCACACGACTTCGGCGCCACGGACACGGTCAATTCCGGCGCAGGGGACTGGAAGGAACAGGTCATGGCGCTGACCGATGGTCACGGCGTCGACGTGGCGATCGAGGCCGTGGGCGTTCCGCAGACCTTCACGATGGCCACTCAGATCGTGCGCCCAGGCGGTCACGTGGCGAACATCGGAGTGCACGGAAAACCGGCCGAACTCGCGCTCAACGAACTCTGGATCAAGAACATCGACATCGCCATGGGCCTCGTCAACACGAACACGCTCGGGATGCTGCTGAAGCTGGTCGCCCAGCACAAGCTGCCTGCAGAGAAGTTCGTGACCCACGAGTTCTCGTTCGACCAGATCCTCGAGGCCTACGAGGTGTTCGGCAACGCCGCGGAGCACGATGCGCTGAAGGTCCTCATCCATTAGGCGAAGGGACCTTCGGCACTAGAGACCAGTGCGCGAACCTGCTGGAATGGCTTGGTGACGAGCGCGAATTCACCAAGCGACAACAAGCCCGAACTCGACCGGAATCAGACCGGCGCCTGGCCCTACGTTGAGAATCGAGAACTGCCCTCGGCCGCTCTCGACGAGTTGAACGCGTGGTGGCGGGCGGCGAACTACCTCTCGGTGGGGCAGATCTACCTGCTCGACAATCCGCTCCTTCGCGAACCCCTCAGCAGGGACCACATCAAACCTCGACTGCTCGGGCACTGGGGCACCACGCCGGGTCTCAACTTCATCTACGCGCACCTGAACCGCGTCATCCGGGAGCGTTCGCTCAGCACCATCTACATTGCGGGACCCGGTCATGGCGGGCCCGGCATGGTGGCCAACGCCTACCTCGATGGCACCTACAGCGAGGTGTACAACACGATCGACCACAGCGAGGACGGCCTGCGAAAGCTGTTTCGGCAGTTCTCGTTTCCCGGCGGCATTCCAAGCCACGTCGCACCCGAGACGCCGGGGTCCATCCATGAGGGCGGTGAACTCGGCTACTCGCTGTCCCACGCCTACGGTGCGGCATTCGACAACCCGGACCTGCTCGTCGCCGCGGTCGTCGGCGATGGTGAAGCCGAAACCGGTCCCCTCGCGACGAGCTGGCATTCGAACAAGTTCGTCGACCCGCTGCACGACGGAGTGGTTCTGCCGATCCTGCACCTCAACGGGTACAAGATCGCGAACCCCACGGTGCTCGCCCGCATCCCGGAGGAGGAGCTGCTGGAGCTCATGCGCGGCTATGGGCACACGCCCTATCTCGTCTCCGGCGGCTTCGACGGTGAGGATCCCATCGAGGTGCACAAACGCTTCGCGACGACCCTCGACGAGGTGCTCAACCACATCTCGAGGATCAAGGCCGATGCAGCGGCGGGCACGCTCGAGGATCGCCCGGCCTGGCCGATGATCATCCTGCGCACTCCGAAGGGGTGGACCTGTCCGGCCGAGATCGACGGTCATCCGGCCGAAAACAACTGGCGTTCCCACCAGGTTCCGCTGCTCGACGCCCGCGATACGGAAGAGCACACGCGACTGCTCGAAGACTGGATGCGGTCGTACCGCCCGGAAGAGCTGTTCGACGAGCAGGGCGCCGTGGTTCCTCTCGCGACGGCGCTGGCGCCAGACGGCGAGTTGCGCATGAGCGCGAATCCCGTCGCCAACGGCGGCCTCCTGCGCCAGGATCTGAGGCTGCCCGACTTCCGCGACTACGCGGTCGAGGTGCCGTCCCCGGGCGGCTCCGTGAACGAGGCAACCCGCGTGCTCGGCGAATGGTTGCGCGACGTGATTGCCGCCAACCCGCACAACTTCCGCATCTTCGGACCGGATGAAACGGCATCCAACCGGCTCAACGCGGTCTTCGACGTGACAGACAAGCAGTGGAACGCGGAGCTGTGGCCCATCGATGACGACAACCACCTCGCGCGGGCCGGCCGAGTCGTCGAGATGCTGAGCGAGCACCAGTGCCAGGGCTGGCTCGAGGGCTACCTCCTCACCGGGCGTCACGGGGTTCTGAACTCCTACGAGGCCTTCATCCACATCGTCGATTCCATGTTCAACCAGCACGCGAAGTGGTTGAAGACGACCCGAAAGATCCCCTGGCGTCGCCCCATCTCCTCGCTCAACTACCTGCTGAGCTCGCACGTCTGGCGTCAGGACAACAACGGCCTCTCGCACCAGGATCCGGGCTTCATCGACCACGTCGTGAACAAGAAGGCAGACGTGGTGCGCGTCTACCTGCCGTTCGACGCGAACACCCTGCTGTCCACCTATGACCACTGCTTGCGCTCGGTCGGCTACGTCAACGTCGTCGTCGCGGGTAAGCAGCCCGCGGCGAACTGGCTGACCATGGAGCAGGCGATCGAGCACTGCACGAGGGGGCTCGGCATCCTCGAATGGGCTGGCACCGAGCAGGAGGGCACAGAACCGGATGTCGTGCTCGCGGCCGCGGGGGACGTGCCGACACTCGAGGTGCTGGCAGCGGTCTCGATCCTGCGCGAGCGGGTGCCGTCGCTGAAGATCCGCGTCGTCAACGTCGTGGACCTCATGCGTCTGCAGAGCGAGGGGGAGCATCCGCACGGTCTCGGCGACGGTGAATACGACGCCATCTTCACCGCGGACAAGCCCGTGCTGTTCGCGTATCACGGCTACCCGTGGCTGATCCATCGGCTGACCTATCGCCGCCACGGACACGACAATCTTCACGTGCGGGGCTACATCGAAGAGGGCACGACCACGACGCCATTCGACATGGTCATGATGAACAACCTCGACCGGTACCACCTGGTCATGGATGTCATCGACCGCGTTCCGTCGCTGGGTGCGACGACGGCGACCCTGCGCCAGGAGATGCAGGACGCGAGACTTCGCGCTCGGGACTACACCCGTGAGCACGGGGAAGACACTCCCGAGGTCGCGGCGTGGACCTGGCCCGGCACCGAGCACGGAAACTTCCGCAACGACGACACCGGCAGCGACAACGTCTGACGACGGGACTTTCGGCCCTGACCCGGAGGCGCGCGAGGGAGCAGCATAGTCATATGGAGCGCTCCGCAGACGACCGACGCCACGAGCCGAGCGGCGGGCCGGCCAATCATGCGAGCCAACCGGATCCTCGCACTCGTGAGCTCGGCGACGCCGAGTGCTGGAGCGTGCTGGGTGACTCGGGAATCGCCCGTCTCGCGTTTCAGACCGACCCGGCCGGCGTCGACATCATGCCCATCAACTATCGGATCGACGAGCGTCGGCTCTATTTCAGAAGCGCACCGGGCGTCAAACTGACGAGCATCGTGCGGCATCCGAAAGTCGCCGTTCAGGTGGAGCGCCTCGCAGGTGGCAACTGGTTCAGCGTGGTGCTCAAGGGCGAGGCGGCGCGGCTGGAGTTCGATGACGAGATCGAGCACTCGGGTGTGCTCGATCTCGCATCGACGCAGGCGGGGGACAAGTTCAACTTCGTCAGAGTCATCCCCGACACGGTCACCGGACGCACCTTTCCCGCGACCTAGCGCCGAGAGCACTCGTGAAGAAGATCCTGAGGGCAGTCCTTCTCTACCGGCTCGTCGCGATGACCGCGCTCGTCGGCGCGCTCGGCGCCATCCTCTGGGCCTTCTCGCACCTTGTCGCCATCCAGATCCTGTTCAGCGGGTTCGCGCTGGCCGTCGCAGCGATGCTCGCCTGGCAGATGATCCGCCAACTCAGACACGGCCACTTCGGGGTGGACGTTCTCGCCGTGATCGCGATTGTGGCCACCGTCGTTGTCGGCGAGTATGTCGCGAGCATGGTGATCGTGCTCATGGTTTCCGGCGGGAGAGCGCTTGAGGACTTCGCGGAATCGCGGGCGCAGCGGGAACTGAGCGCGCTGCTCGCGCGTGAACCGCAGGTGGCGCATCGGGTCGACCAATCGAGCCAGATCGCCACGGACGTCGAGCTCGGCGAGGTGCTGCCCGGCGATATCATCCTGGTGAAGTCGGGCGAGGTCGTGCCCGTCGACGGCGTCCTGCTCGCCGCGGACGCGAGCTTCGATGAGTCCTCTCTCACGGGCGAGAGCATGCCGGTGCGCAAGTTCGCGGGGGAGAGCGTTCTCAGCGGCTCTCTCAACGGGCTGAATACGGTGACCATCACGGCCAGCGCCACCGCTGCGGACAGCCAGTTCCAGGGGATCATCGCGCTGGTTCGACAGGCGCAAGAGAATCGGGCGCCCGTGGTGCGGCTCGCCGACCGGTATGCCGTACCGTTCACGATCGTGTCCCTGGCGCTGGGGGTTGGCGCGTGGATCGTCGCGGGGGATCCGCACCGGTTCGCGGAAGTTCTCGTGCTGGCCACGCCGTGCCCCCTTCTTCTCGCGGCACCCATCGCCTTCATGGGAGGGATGAGCCGCGCGGCTCGAAACGGCGTGATCGTGAAGGGCGGCAGCGTGCTCGAGTCGCTCGCCCGCATCCAGACGGCGGTCTTCGACAAGACCGGAACACTGACCCACGGCACTCCGACGATCGCGCGCATCCGCCCGCTCGCACCCTTCGATGAGGATGCCCTGCTCACCCTGGTCGCCTCGGCCGAGCAGTTCTCTTCCCACGTGCTGGCGACGTCGATCGTGGCCGAGGCTCGAAACCGGAGGCTGGTTCTGCTCGACGTCGACAGCTCCTCCGAGGACGCGGCGCAGGGAATCACGGCGAGGATACGGGAGCGGCAGGTCAGTCTCGGCACGCTGGCATTCTGCAGGGAACTCGTGCCTGACATTCCCCGAGCCCCGACAGCGGGCGGCGAACTCGCGATCTATGTGGTCATCGACGGCCGGTACGCCGGCAGCATCATCGCCTCCGATCCCATCCGCGACAACGCGTATGAGACCGTAGCCGCGCTCCGCAGCCGCGGTGTGCGCGAGGTGCTCATGCTCACGGGAGACGCGCACGCCACCGCGGACCATGTCGCCCACGCCGTCGGCATCACCTCGGTGCGGTCAGACTGTCTTCCCGCCGACAAACTGCGGGCCGTGCAGCAGCTGACCGCTCGTCCGGTGCTGATGGTGGGCGACGGCGTCAACGATGCCCCGGTGCTGGCGGCCGCCGAGGTCGGAATCGCCATGGGAGCCAAGGGCGCGACCGCGGCAAGCGAATCGGCCGCCGCCGTCATCCTGGTCGATGATCTCTCCCGCACAGTGCGGGCTCTCGACATCGGCGCCGACACCGTGCGCATCGCCGTGCAGAGCATGTGGCTGGGCATAGGCCTCAGCCTCGTGCTCATGGTCATCGCCGCGTTCGGCGTGATTCCTGCCACGCTCGGTGCGCTCATCCAGGAGTTCGTCGACCTGGTCACGATCGCGAACGCGCTGCGCGCGATCGGAACGCGAAGGGGCGACGCCGCGCCGAAGCGCATCCGCAGCGGGACTTTCGGCTCTACGAAAATGTCGCTCCGCGAGTCAGCATGAAGTGTGTTCCGTGGTCCATCACGGCACTCGCGAGGGAGGAAACATCATGAGCGTGAACAGTGCAGTCGAAAACGGCGCAGCCGGAACCATTCTGGTCGGCGTCGACGGTACGGAGTCGGGTCGTGCGGCGCTGCGCTGGGCTACGCGATACGCGACCTCGCACGGCGCCGACATCGAACTCCTCCGCGTCGTCGACGACGAATGGACGACGATCAGCGCACGCATGATGAGCGAACTCGACAGCGACGCGGAGGGACTCCTGGAGCGCGAGGCCGACTATGCGCGATCCCTCGCACCGGATATTGCCGTACGCACCCGCGTGCTCCATGGCGACGTGATAGAAGAGCTGACGGCCGCATCCACGGATGCACGACTCGTCGTCGTCGGCACCCACAAGACGGGCTTCATCAACGGCCGGGTGTTCGGATCCCGGAGCCTGCGACTGGCCTCACTGGCCCACGCGCCGGTTGCCGTCATCCCGCAGGGCTCACCACGAACCGGACGCGGCGTCGTCGCGGGCGTCGACGGTTCACCGGCCTCCCAGCGCGCCGTGCGGCTCGCGACCCAGGAGGCCGAGCTCAGCACAGAGACGCTCACCCTGCTGCGGGCGTACACCACGCCCGAACTGCCGACGACGGATGAGGACCTCCAGAGCGCCGTGATCAAGCACGGCGAAGCGGTCGCCGCTGCAACGCTCGCCGACGCGGTCGCAGTCGCCGGCAGCACGGCGCCCGCAGCCGACGTGAAGGTTCGAACGGTGAGGCGCCCGGCCGCAGAAGCGCTCGTCGACGCCGCCGCCACGGCCGCGCTTCTGGTGATCGGGGATTCCGGCGCAGACTCCGCAGAGGACGCGATGATCGGCTCGGTCAGCCACGACGTGCTCATGAACCTGACCGCGCCCACGATCGTCGTTCACGCCGGGGACGACTGGTAGTCGACCGCGGGCATGTGACCTTCGGCCCTATCCGACCGGTGCGGCGTCCGCGAACCTGTAGTCATGACCGAGAACAAGGCGTCGACCGGCGCCACGACATCCGCGAATTCATCGAGCGATTCGGAGCACGGGAGGCGACACGGCCGCATCGTTGTGGGCGTCGACGGTTCGCAGTCGTCGATCGAAGCGCTGCGTCTGGCGGTGCGCACCGCACAGGCCTTCGGCACCTCCGTGGAGGCCATCGCGGTCTGGACCTATCCCGCGGGCGCCGAAGTGGCTCTCCTCGCCGACTGGTCGCCCGAAGCGGACGCACGCGAGGTGCTCAGCGCCGTGACACAAGAGGTGTTCGGAAACGAACGCCCCTCCTGGTTCAGCACCGCGGCGAAACGCGGTTCCGCCGCGCGCGTGCTCATCGAAGAAAGCGTCGGCGCCGAGATGCTCGTCGTGGGCTCTCGAGGCCACGGCGGATTCATGGGCCTCCTGCTCGGCTCCGTGAGCGCGGTCTGCGCCGAACACGCGCACTGCCCCGTACTCGTGGTGCACCCGCGGACCTAAAGCGGCATGCTGAGTGACGGCCTACGGCGAGGGCGATCCCGCACGCGTCGCGGCTACACTCTGGCTATGCGACCCCGCTCACGTGCGCGCAGCGTCTGGATGGTTGGAACAGGAACGACGGCATGACCGAGGATGAGATTCTCACCTTTCCCGACGCACCGCGCGGAGAACTGGATCAGGCCCTGGGCACGCTCGTGGACCTCGCGAAGCAGGTCACCGCAACGCAGGGTCGCCTGCGCGCGCTCCTCAGGGCGAATCAGGCGGTCGTCGAACACCTTGACCTCGCGACCGTATTGCGCCGGATCGTGGAAACCGCGGTGGAGCTCGTGAGCGCCCAGTATGGCGCGCTCGGCGTTCTCGCGCCGGACGGAAGCCTCGAACAGCTCATCCAGGTGGGGATGTCCGCGGAGGAGGTGGCGGCGATCGGCCGGCTACCGCAGGGCATCGGCCTCATCGGCGCGCTGACCGAGGAGCGACGACCGATTCGGCTTCGGCACCTCGGCGAGGATTCGCGCTCCCGGGGGCTTCCCGCGGGGCATCCTCCGATGGACAGCTTTCTCGGCGTTCCGGTGCGCGTGCGGGATGAGGTCTACGGAAACCTGTACCTGAGCAACAGCGCCACGGGGGAGTTCAGCACCGAGGACGAGCAACTCATCACGGCGCTGGCGGCCACCGCCGGGTTTGCGATCGACAACGCGCGACTGTTCGCCGATTCGCAGCGGCGGCAGGAATGGGCGGCGGCGTCCGCCGAGATCACGGCTTCGCTGCTGTCGAGCGAGCACGGCATCTTCATCGACCTGCTCACGTCGCGCACGCTCGCGCTGGCGGATGCGGAGCTCGTCTGCGTCATCCGGCCCACGGAGACGGCGGAACAGCTCGTCGTCGAAACGGCACGCAGCCGAGAGGGCGACGGGCCGGAAGGCACCGTCTTTCCCGCAGCGGGGTCTGTCGCCGCGAGCGTGATCGAAGCGGGACAGCCGCGACTCATCGATGAGGCGGAGGCGGCGGCACTCGCGCCAACTCCCGGCCGCACCACCGGGCCCACCATGGCCATCCCGCTCATGGTCTCGGGAATGGCACAGGGTGCTCTCATCGTCTCGCGCGCTCCCGGCGGGGGACGGTTCACCATCGTGGATCTTGAGATGGCTGCCGATTTCGCCGGTCGCATCAGTGTGGCGATGCAGCTCGCCGAGGCGCGCGCCGATCAGCAACGGGTCTTCCTGTTCGAGGAGCGGGCACGCATCGCGCGCGACCTGCACGACCACGTCATCCAGCAGCTCTTCGCTACGGGTCTCGAACTTCAGAACGTTGCCGGTTCGCTGCCACCCGGAGCGAGTGCCGACCGGGTCAATCGCTCGATCGACACTCTCGACTCGACGATCGCGCGCATCCGCACCGTGATCTTCGCCCTGTCGAGAACGCGGGATGAGACTCCCACGGTCCGCCACCGCATCATCGACCTTGCGGAGGAACTGGGCCACGCGCTGCCCCCGGAACCCCAGATCCAGTTCGCCGGCCCCGTCGACCTGGTGATCGCGGATGCGCTTGCCGACGATGTGGTGGCGGTCGCCCGCGAGGCCCTCACCAACGTCGTCAAGCATGCCGCCGCGCACCACGTGTCGCTGACGCTGTCGGTCTCGGAGGATCGCGCGAGGCTCGAGGTCACCGATGACGGCGTGGGCCTCGGGGAGTCGAGCAGGCGCAGCGGCCTGGCGAACCTGCAGCAGCGCGCTCTCCACCGCGGGGGAGACTGCTCCGTCGACTCGCGTCCCGGCCGCACTCGAATCCTGTGGAGCGTACCCGTGAACGACACAGCTGAGCAGCAGCGAGGGGAGAATCTGCCATGAGAATCTTCGTCGTGGACGATCAGGAGATCGTTCGGCGCGGGGTGATCGACCTGTGCACCGCAGAGCCGGATATCGAGGTAGTCGGCGAGGCGGGCACCGCCACGCAGGCCAGGGCCCGCATCGCGGCCACGCGCCCGGATGTCGTGCTCCTCGACATGAGACTGCCCGATGGCAACGGCATCGATGTCTGCAGGGACGTGCGCTCTGCAGACCCGGACATCCGTTGCATCATCCTGACCGCCTACGACGACGACGAGGCCATCAACGCCGCCGTGCTCGCCGGCGCCTCGGGGTATGTGCTCAAGGAGGTGCGGGGAAACCGGCTGATCGAGAACGTGCGCGCTGTGGCGGCGGGTCGATCGCTGATCAGCCCGGTGATCGGCCACAGGGTGGTCGAGCGCATTCGCAGCGACCACGAGGGCGATCCGCGCCTCGAGGCGCTGAGCGAGCGAGAGAACGAGGTGCTCGCCCTGATCGCCGAAGGCATGACGAATCGGCAGATCGGCGAGACCCTCGCCCTCGCCGAGAAGACCGTGAAGAACTATGTCTCGAGCCTCCTGAGCAAGCTCGGACTGCAGCGTCGCACGCAGGCCGCTGTGCTGCGACTCGGCACCCAGAAGCCGCTCTGACGATGAGTATCGCCGGACATGACGGCGGTGACACGTGAGCGCTGAGGCTGCCCCACCACACACGGCCGCGCGCGGTGAGAGCGCGACTGTCGCCGCGGGCAGCGAGCCACCGGATGACGTGCTCGCTCGGCTGGGATCCCGCGAGGCCGGTCTGACCGAGGACGAGGCGCGGGAGCGGCTCGCTTCAGTGGGACCGAACGCCCTTCGCACCCACAGGGTAGGTGCCTGGGCGGTGCTCGGCAGGCAGCTGAAAAGCCCCATCCTGATCCTCCTGATCGTCACGGCGATTGCTTCGCTCTTTCTGCACGACACCACCAACTCGATCGTCATCGGCGTGATCCTCGTGGTGAGCGTTGGCCTCGGCTTCGGCAACGAGTTCCGTGCCGAACGCGCCGCCGAGGCACTGCACTCGAGGGTCAGTCATCGCACTATCGTGACCCGACATGCAACGCTCACCGAGATCGATGTGGTCGACCTCGTCCCGGGCGACATCGTCCACCTCGCACTCGGTTCGGTGGTGCCGGCCGACCTGCGGCTGCTCAGTAGCAACGACCTCCTGTGCGACGAGAGCATCCTCACCGGTGAGTCACTGCCGGTGGAGAAGGACCCTGCTGCGGTTGCCGCGGGCGCCTCGCTCGCGGAGCTGACATCGTGCGCGTTCATGGGCACCGTAGTGCAGAGCGGTGCCGGAGTCGGCGTCGTCGTCGCCACGGGCAGTCGCGCGGAATTCGGCAGGATCGCGCTGGGCCTGGGGGAGCGGCAACCGCAGACCGAGTTCCAGAACGGGCTGGGCCGCTTCTCGTTCCTCCTGCTCCAGGTGGCCATCGTGCTCACGACCCTGATCTTCATCGCGAACCTGCTGCTGCAGCGACCACCGCTCGAATCCCTGCTGTTCTCGCTCGCGATCGCGGTCGGCATCACGCCGCAGTTGCTTCCCGCGGTTGTCAGCACCTGCCTCGCGACGGGCACGCGGCAGCTCGCGAAGCAAAAGGTGCTGGTGAAGCGTCTCGTCTGCATCGAAGACCTGGGCGACATGGATGTGCTCGTGACAGACAAGACCGGCACGCTGACCGCCGGCAGCATCAGCTTCTCCGAGGCGATTCCGGTGGATGCCGCAACCACCGCGGACGAAGTGACCACCCTCGGCCTGCTGTGCACGGAACTCGACTACGACGCGCACGTCTCGGCGGTGGGTCAGAACCCTCTCGATTCCGCACTGTGGGAGTGCCCTGCGGCACGAAGCTTCCAGGCTGGCAGCTACCGGCGGCTCGCGCTCATCCCGTTCGATCACCGCAGGCGCATGACGAGCGCGCTCGTCAGCCGCGATGGGGCACCGGCGATGCTCATCACGAAGGGTGCACCCGAGGATGTCATGCGGCTCTGTCGCGACGTGCCTGCGACGGCGCACTCCATGCTCGACCAGGAATTCGATCGGGGAGGGCGCGTGGTCGCGGTGGCCACCCGCCGGATGAACGGGCAGACCACGCTAAACGTCTCGGATGAGCGGGAGCTCAGCCTCGCAGGGTTCATCGTGTTCCTCGACCAGCCGAAGGCGGATGCGAAGGAGTCGCTGGATCGTCTCGCCGCGCTCGGGATCACCGTGAAGATCGCCACAGGCGACAACGCACGGGTCGCCGAGAAGGTCTGCACCGATCTCGGCATCGTGAGCGGTGGAACCCTGAGCGGCACGCAGATTGACGCGATGTCGGACGAGGAACTCGTGGTTGCGGCACGACAATCGAGCATCTTCGCCCGCGTCTCTCCCGAACAGAAGGGCAGACTCATCACGGCGCTCCGCACGAGCGGGCGCGCGGTCGGGTTCCTGGGTGACGGCGTCAATGACGCCCTCGCACTGCACCGGGCCGACCTCGGGATCTCGGTGGACAGCGCGACCGACGTGGCCAAGGACGCCGCAGACATCGTGCTGCTCGACAAAGATCTCGGCGTGCTCGCGGACGGGGTGGTCGGTGGCCGCCGCATCTTCGCCAACACGATGAAGTACGTGCTGATGGGCACGTCGAGCAATTTCGGCAACATGTTCAGCGCGGCAGCAGCCTCGGTGGCGCTGAGCTTCCTCCCGATGCTACCGGGCCAGATCCTGCTCAACAACCTGCTCTACGACACGGGCCAGCTCGCTATCCCCGGCGATCGGGTCGATGAGGAACAGATCGTCGCGCCATCGCACTGGGACATCGGCTTCATCCGGCGGTTCATGCTCGTCTTCGGTCCGATCAGTTCACTCTTCGACTTCGCAACCTTCGCGCTCATGATCTTCGCCTTTCACGCGCTGCCCGGCGAGTTCCGTGCCGGCTGGTTCGTCGAATCCATCGCCACTCAGACGCTGATCATCTTCGCCATTCGAACGCGCAAGGTCCCGTTCCTGCACAGCCGGCCATCCCTCGGACTGCTCGTCGCGTCTCTGGGGGTGGTCGCTGTGGGCATCTACCTGCCACTCTCACCGCTGGCGGGAGTGCTGGGCTTCGACCCGCTGCCCGTGCCATTCTTCCTGACGCTGATCGGCCTGACCGTGGTGTATCTCGTGCTGGTCGAAGCCGCCAAGAAGTGGTTCTTCGCACACCTCGCCGAGCGGCCGCAGGGCGCGCGCAGGCGTAGCGCCGCGCACCACGTGAATCGTCGAGCGGCACGTTTCAGCAGCCCGAAGCCGCTGCGTTCCTGATAGCTGCGACGAAGCCGGATGCGGGCTAGCGGCGCTCGGCGCGCACGTTCGACACCGCATCCTGCATCGCCCTCGCGGGCGCCTGCACGACGATCGGTATGCCTGCCTTGTGCACCATTCCGGAGGTGACGCTTCCCAGCACCGCCGCTTTGACGACGTTCTGCTCCCGCGTCGCCATGACCGCGAGGACGTCGCGGCGACCGTCGAGGTAGCGAGCGATCGCATCCGCCGGGTCGCCATGCAGCACCTCCCAGTCCGTCTGCACGCCGTACTCCCTCGCGATGTCGGTCGCATGCGACGTCACGTACGAACTGTCGAGCGCGTCATACGAAGCGAGCAGGGAATCCATCCGCTTGGTCGACGGAAGCACCTGCACCACGGTCAGAGGCACGCCGAGGGCACGCGCCCATTCGGCCGCCTGCGGCTTCATGCTCTCGGACAGGGCGCTGCCGTCGAGTGGCAAGAGCACCGACGTGATGCGGATGGGGTCGTGACCGATCGACTCTTCCTCCGGTCGATAGACGAGCACGGGGTTGTGGCTGACCTGCACGATCTCGCGGGCAACGCTGCCGAGCACCGCGATGAGGACTCCGCCGCGGCCATGGGAGGTTACCGCTACGAGGCTGTTCGGGGTGCTGTTCGCTTCCCGAAGAATGTCCTCCGGCACACTGCGCTGGCTCTCGACAACACGAGTTTCGACCGGGTTCAGCGCGGCGAGCATCTGCAGGTACTCTTCGGCCTCGGCGAGAGTGCCCTTCTCCGCGATGCGCAGCAGGGTGACCTTTGCACCGGTCGCCTTCGCGATCCCCAACGCGTAGGGGATGACCTCCTCCGAGAACGGCGATCCATCTACCGCAACCACAATGCGCTCGTACATGTCTTCCCTTTCCTCACAGAATGCTCTCCCACACGGTAAAGCTCGCCGCGACCGGCGCATAGGGTCCAAGGTCCTTGTCGGGCACGAACATGCAGCCCTCGTTCGGCACACGCTCGTAGAGTGAAGCCATGAAATTTCGATACCTCGGCAACTCCGGTCTCAAGATCTCCGAAATCACCTACGGCAACTGGCTGACTCACGGCTCACAAGTCGAGAACGACACGGCTACCCAGTGCGTGAAGGCGGCGATCGAGAACGGCATCACCACCTTCGACACCGCTGACGTCTACGCGAATACCGCCGCGGAAACCGTTCTCGGGGAAGCCCTCAAGGGCGAGCGTCGCCAATCGCTCGAGATCTTCACCAAGGTGTTCGGACCAACAGGGCCGAAGGGCCACAACGATGTCGGCTTGTCGCGCAAGCACATTCTCGAGTCGATCGACGGATCCCTGAGTCGTCTGCAGACCGACTACGTCGATCTCTACCAAGCTCACCGTTTCGACTACGAGACACCTCTCGAAGAGACCTTCCAGGCCTTCGCGGATGTCGTCCGTGCGGGCAAGGCGCTGTACATCGGCGTCAGCGAGTGGACGGCTGACCAGCTCCGGGCGGGCGCCGCGCTGGCGAAGGAACTGAACGTGCAGCTCATCTCCAACCAGCCGCAGTATTCGGCGCTGTACCGGGTGATCGAGGCGGAGGTCGTGCCGACGTCGAAGGAACTCGGCATCTCGCAAATCGTCTGGTCGCCCATCGCTCAGGGCGTGCTCACCGGCAAGTACAAGCCGGGCGCAGCAATCCCCGAGGGTTCGCGCGCCACGGATGAGAAGGGTGGCGCCGAGATGATCTCTCGCTGGATGCAGGATGACATCCTCACTCGCGTGCAGAACCTGGCACCGATCGCGGCCGAGCTGAACCTCACGCTCGCGCAGCTCGCCGTCGCCTGGGTGCTTCAGAACGAGAACATCGCTTCGGCCATCATCGGTGCTTCGCGGCCCGAGCAGGTCAAGGAGAACGTCGTCGCCTCGGATGTGACGATTCCGGCCGAACTCATGGCCCGGATCGACGAGGCGCTCGGCGACGTCGTGCTGCGCGATCCCGCGCTCACCCTGCAGTCTTCACCGAAGACCCGCGAAGCGTAAGCAGCGTCCCGGACCGCCGTGGCGGTCCGGGACGAGACTCAGACGGCGGTGTAGCCGCCGTCGACGATCACGTACGAGCCGGTCATGAAGCTGGCCTTGTCTGAGAGCAGGAAGGTCGTCAGGTTGGCGACTTCCTGTGCCTGTCCCAGGCGTCCGAGCGGATGCTTCGCCGCGAGTCCGTCGATGAGCTCCTTGGGTGCAGCGTCCAGCAGCGGCGTCGCAATGTAGCCCGGTCCCACAGCGTTCACGCGCAGGCCCTGGGCTCCGTACTCGGCCGCGGCGTTCTTGGTGAGCCCCACGACCGCATGCTTCGCTGCGGTGTACGCGGCGTTGCCCGGCGCTGCAACAGTTCCGTGGATGGAGGCCATGTTGACGATGGCTCCCTCGGCGGCACCGGCCTTCAGAATCTCCGGAATCTGGTAGCGCATCCCATACAGCACGCCATTCAGGTTGATGTCGATGACGCGGTCCCAGTCCTCCAGGTCGATGTCACCGATCGGTGCGCTCGCGCCGCCGATGCCGGCGTTGTTCACGGCGTAGTTGAGTGCGCCGTAGGTCTCGACGGCGAAGTCGACGGACTTCTTGCTGTCTTCGGCGACCATGGTGTTCGCGCGGAACGGAGCGGCCTGCCCACCCGCGGCGGTGATCTCGTCTGCGACGCGTGTCGCCGCATCCAGGTTGATGTCGGTCACGACGACCTTCGCACCGTTCTGTGCGAGATCCTTGCTGATCGCCTCGCCGAGTCCGGATCCGCCTCCGGTGACCAGAGCAACCTTGCCTTCGAAATTAGCCATGATGTCCCTCTCTTTCGCGAGACGACGTCCCGCCGATTATCGTGCCGACCAGTCAGTTCTGATCGTCTCTCTCTACAACCCTGAGCACCAGGGGTAAATTCCATGCATTTGCATATATGCGCTAAGCCGCGAGCCCGCTATCGTGCTCCTTCACGCTAAAACCCATCGGGGTTCGAGCCCAGGGTCCAAAGGCCCTTGCTGTGTGGAATCAAGGGGCGCACGCTTCAGCTACCGGCCGCAGGCTCCGGCAGCACCACACGACAGACAGGGGAGCCAATGAGCAACTCACCTCAGACCTACCGAGTGCGCGGTAAAGGGGTATCGGGCGGCGAAGCATCCATCGAGCTCGGCAATCAGGTGATGCCGATCGACTCCACCTGGGGTTCAGACCGACCATCCGGGGCGCCTGGCCCGGCCGAGTTGCTCGCTGCCGCCTTCACTGCCTGCCTGCTGAAGAATCTCGAGCGCTCTCGCGCCATCCTGAAGTTCAACTACGTGAGCGCCGACATTGACGTGCAAGCCCGTCGGCAAGACAGGCCGCCCAAGTTTGTCGAGATCGAGTACGACATTCGCATCGTCACGGATGAAAGCGAACGGCGCATCGACCTCCTCCACCGGAACCTGAGCCAATACGGCACGGTCTACAACACGCTCGCCGCAGTCTGCAACGTTCACGGCACCATCGTCAGCGTCTCAGCTGAACCAGTAACGCGGTAGCGCCATTGATCCTCCCTCCGCGCCTGGGTCGTTAGACCCTACTGAGCACGCGGTTCGCCAGCCAGAGTTGAGGAAACCCGAACTAGGCAGACCGAAGGAACTCCCATGGCAACCTCAGACCGTTTCAGCAACAAGACCGTCATCGTCACCGGTGCTGGCTCAGGAATCGGGCGCGCGACGGCCGTGCGCCTCGCTGCCGAAGGCGCTCACGTTGTCGCCACCGACGTCGTCGAGGCACGCCTTGCCGCGTTGGCGACTGAGCTGGGCGCCGGAGTCACCACCGTCGCCGGAGACATCGCGGATTCCGCGGTGATCGAGCAAATCCTTGACGCCGCCCATGGAAAGGTCGACGGTCTCGCCAACGTCGCTGGCATCATGGATGGGTTCCTGCCCACCGCCGAGATCGACGATGACACCTGGGATCGCGTTCTTGCCGTCAACCTCACCGCCATGATGCGCTTGACCCGCGCGGTGCTGCCGCTCATGCTGGACGCCGGGCATGGAAGCATCGTCAACGTGAGTTCGGAGGCCGGATTGCGCGGCTCCGCAGCGGGCACCACCTACACGACGTCGAAGCACGCGGTGAACGGCTTCACCAAGAGCACCGCTTTCTTTTACACGACGAAGGGTGTGCGCTGCAATGCGGTGGCCCCTGGAGCGGTGGCGACCAACATCGAGGCGCCATTCACGTCCGCGTGGGCCGGCGAGCGCCTCGGCCCCTTCCTGCAGACGACCGTTCCGCCGGTGGCACGACCGGAAGAACTCGCAGCAGCGATCACCTGGCTGCTGAGCGACGACTCCTCGAACGTATCCGGCGCCATCCTTGCCGACGACGGCGGGTGGGCTGCAGTCTGAATGTGATCAACTTCGCTCCGCCGCGCCGTTCAGAGCGGCCAAGGCTTCTTGATCGAGTCCTGCCCGCTTGGGGTCGCCGGAATGCACCGCTGCACGTCACGATCGACGAAGGAACCGGACCCGCCGTGGTACTTCTTCACGGAATCGCCTCCTCGTCCACGACCTTCGCCGCGCTGATGCCGCTCCTCGTCGCCGAGCACAGGGTAGTTGCCATCGACCTCCTCGGTTTCGGGAAGTCCGCGGCGGATGCCACGGCCGATTTCAGCCTCGACGATCACGTTCGCGCCCTCGCGCACACGCTGAAGCGACTGCGCCTCAGACGCCCCTTCGTGCTCGTCGGGCATTCAATGGGCGCACTCATCGCCGCTCGCTACGCGGCCACGCGGCATCCGGCAATCGCTCGACTCATCCTCGTGAGCCCTCCGATCTATCCGGCCGCAGAATTGCTGAGCAAGCGAGCCGACCGCGTCGTTCGATCCCTGCGGATGCGCATCTACGAGTCACTTCGAAGCAACCGGCGCCGCACGCTGGAGTTGGCGCGCGAGCTCGAGCGGCTGCCCCAGCTGCGAGATGTGTTGGAGCTGACGGAGAGCAACTGGAACGCGTTCGAAATGTCCCTGGCCCACGCGATCGAGGTCCAGTCGACGATCGACGACATCGCGGCGACGACAGTGCCGATCGACATCGTGTTCGGAACCGCGGATCCGTTCATCCTGCCCGCCGGCATCCGGCTCGCCGAAGCACATCCGAACGTGACCGTGCATCGCATCATCGGCGGCGACCACCTCATACGCCCGCGCACCGCGCGAGCGATCTTCGATGCGATCGAGAGCGCGACCGGCGACCGAAAACGACAAGAACCGCTGGACCCGTGGGCCCAGCGGTTCTCGATGTCCTGAGGTATGGACATGTGTGCGCGAAGGGGGACTTGAACCCCCACGCCCTATACGGGCACTAGCACCTCAAGCTAGCGCGTCTGCCATTTCCGCCATCCGCGCGCAGTAGCCATCCGCTTGGACGACCGCGTACGAGAATAGCATGAGCGGGGCGGGGGTTCACGCCGATCACAGTGCGGCGAGCGCGACGGCTGCCGTTTGGCTCGAGGGCTGCCGCGCGAACGACCGCCGCGGCGACAAACGGCAGCCATCGGTGCGGGCGGGGCGGGGACAGCGGCGCCGCGCACCGGTACCGTGGAGCAATGTCCTCCAGCGCAGAAAATCCGGAACTCGACGCCACTGCGCAGATCGCGCGCGATCTCATCCGTTTCGACACCACGAATTACGGCGAAGGCAGATCGAACGGCGAGACGGATGCCGCCGAATACCTGGCAGCGCACCTCGAGAAGATGGGCCTGAAACCCCAGCTCTTCGACTCGGAGCCCGGACGCACGAGCGTCGTCGCGCGGGTGGAAGGGGTTTCGGCAGGCTCAACCAACGAACGCAAGCCAGCCCTCGTCGTGCACGGCCACAGCGACGTCGTTCCCGCCCAGCCCGACAACTGGTCGGTCGACCCCTTCGAGGGCGTCGTCAAAGACGGCATGCTCTGGGGTCGCGGGGCGGTGGACATGAAGAACATGGATGCGATGATGATCACGGCGCTGCAGGACATCCTCGGTTCCGGCCGCCAGCCCGCGCGAGACCTCGTCATCGCATTCTTTGCCGACGAAGAAGCCGGGGGAGTGCTCGGCTCCCACCACCTCGTCGATACGCATCCAGAACTCTTTGCCGGTGCCACTGAGGCGATCAGCGAGGTGGGCGGCTACTCGATCACCTTCAACAACCAGCGCGCGTACCTGCTGCAGACGGGCGAGAAGTCGCTCGTCTGGGCCAAACTCATCGCGCGCGGGCAGGCCGCCCACGGCTCGCGCCTCATCCACGACAATGCCGTCACCCGCCTCGCCGAGGCCGTCGCCAAGGTGGGGCACAGGCAATGGCCCATCCGGCTCACCGACACGACAACCGAACTGCTCGGCGAGATTGCACGCATCCTCGGCGTCGACCCACAGAAGGTCGGGCCGGATGAGCTGGCCATCGCCACGGGAACGGCCGCCGGCTTCATCCAGGCCACGCTGCGCACCACAACCAACCCCACGATGCTCACCGCCGGGTACAAGCACAACGTCATCCCCGACACGGCCGAGGCCCTGATCGACATCCGCACACTCGCGGGCGAAGAGGATGCCGTGCTCGCCGAACTTGCCGACCTGATCGGTCCAGACATCGAGATCGTCACCATGCACCGCGACATCGGGCTCGAGACCTCCTTCGACGGACCCCTCGTCGACGCCATCACCGCGACCCTCAACGCGCACGACCCGGGTGCGCCGGTGCTGCCGTACCTGTTGAGCGGCGGCACAGACAACAAGGCGCTCAGCAAGCTCGGCATCAAGGGCTACGGGTTCGCGCCGCTCAAACTGCCGGCAGAGCTCGACTTTCCCGCGATGTTCCATGGTGTTGACGAGCGCGTGCCGCTCGACGCATTAGTCTTTGGCAGGCGGGTTCTCACCGACCTGCTGCTCACCTATTAGCTCGCAGAACGGACCGCCGTGGACCTCATCAACGCGATCATCCTCGGCCTCGTCCAGGGGCTCACCGAGTTCCTGCCGATCTCGTCGAGCGCGCACATCCGTATCATCGGCGAATTACTCGGCACTGGCGCAGACCCGGGAGCCGCCTTCACCGCGATCATCCAGATAGGCACCGAGGCCGCAGTCGTCGTCTACTTCTGGCACGACATCGTGCGCATCATCTCCACCTGGTTCCGGTCGCTGTTCGGGCGGGTGCCACGCAACGATCCCAACGCGAAGCTCGGCTGGTTCATCATCTTCGGCAGCATCCCGATCGTCGTGCTCGGGCTGCTGTTCCAAACGCAGATCGAAACCGTGCTGCGCTCCCTGTGGGTCATCGCAGCGACGATGATCATCTTCGGCATCCTGCTCGGGTTCGCCGACTACGTCGGAGCCAAGAAACGCAGGCTCAAGGACCTCACCATTCCGCACGCCACCGTCTACGGCTTCGCCCAGTCGCTCGCGCTCATCCCCGGCGTCTCACGCTCGGGCGGCACCATTACCGCCGGTCTCTTCATGGGCTACGAGCGCAAGGCAGCGGCGCGATACTCGTTCCTTCTCGCCATCCCCGCGGTGCTCGGCAGCGGTTTCTACCAGCTGTACAAGTCCATCAAGGAGCCGTGCGTCTCGGCGGCCGCACACTGCACGCCCGAGGTCTTCAACGGTGTCGAGACGGCCGTGGCCACGGCGGTCGCGTTCGTCGTCGGCCTTCTGGTCATCGCCTTCTTCATGAGTTACATCTCGAAGCGGTCGTTCCTGCCGTTCGTGATCTACCGGCTGCTGGTCGGCGTCGTCCTCGCCGTACTCCTACTCACGGGCGTGCTTCAGGCCTACTAAAGTCGGAGGTCAGCTCTTCTTCAACTGCTGGGCGAGCATCACGATGATCCCGCTCGGCCCGCGGAGGTAGGAGAGCTTGTAGAGGCCCTGATAGTCGGCCACGCCACGCAGTGGGTGACATCCGTGCTTCGCCGCTGTCGCGATGGCTTCGTCTATGTCATCGACTGAGAAAGCGACCCGGTGCATTCCGATCTCATGGGGAAGCGTCGGTTCCGTCTCGATCGCTTCGGGGTGGATGTACTCGAAGAGCTCGAGACGTCCATGTCCGTCCGGCGTCTGAAGCATGGCGATCTTCGCGTGGTTGCCGTCAAGGCCGACAGCGGTGTCGGCCCAATCGCCACTGACCGTGTCGCGACCCACCACCGTAAGACCAAGGTCGGTGAAGAACGAGATCGTCGCTTCCAGGTCACGAACGGCGATCCCGACATTCTCAAGTGCGATGGGCATGCTGCATGCTACCGAGGGCCGCCCGCGACTTCCAGCGGTATGCGAAGCCGGAGGCGTCGGCGACGCACCTGTCGGTCAATTAGGCTCGGAGGGTGAAGTCCTGGAGCGCGCCCGACATTCCGGCGCTGCCAGGAACGGGACCTGTGCCGCGCATTTTCGACAGCGCGAGCCGCTCGCTCAAGCCGGCCACGGCATCCGCGGGGCGGGGCGACAGCCCCGTCGCGTCGCTCTACGTGTGCGGCATCACGCCCTACGACGCCACCCACCTCGGGCACGCCGCGACGTACCTGGCCTTCGACACCCTCGTGCGGCTCTGGCTCGATGCCGGCTATGAGGTGCGCTACGCGCAGAACGTCACGGATGTCGACGACCCGCTCCTCGAGCGCGCCACCGCTACCCGCGTGGACTGGCGCGAGCTCGCGGCCGGCCAGATCGACCTGTTCCGCTCAGACATGCAGCAGCTGTCGATCGTGCCGCCGCAGTACTACCTCGGGGTAACCGAGGTGATTCCGCAGGTCGCGGATGCCGTGCGAACGCTCCGCGACGCCGCAATCGCCTACCCGGTCGACAGTCCGGATGCCGCAGCCGACCTCTACTTCGACAACGCCGCCGCGACCGCGAGCTCGCCCTGGCACCTCGGCGCCGAGAGCAATCTCGACCGCGCGACGATGCTGCAGCTCTCCGCGGAGCGCGGGGGAGACCCGGAGCGGGCGGGCAAGCGCGACGCCCTCGACCCACTGCTCTGGCGCGCCGAACGGATGGGCGAGCCGGCCTGGGAGTCTGTCGTCGGCCGCGGCCGCCCCGGCTGGCACATCGAATGTGCCGTCATCGCGCTCGAGTTCCTTCCCACGCCGCTGACCGTCAACGGCGGCGGCTCAGACCTGCTCTTCCCGCACCACGAGTTCAGCGCCGCCCACGCCGCGGCGCTCAGCGGGCACCCGCTCGCCGACAGCTACCTGCACACCGGAATGGTCGGCTACCAGGGCGAGAAGATGAGCAAATCGCTCGGCAACCTCGTGCTCGTCTCGCAGCTGACGGCGCGGGGTGTCGACCCGCGGGCCATCCGCCTCGCCCTGCTCGCGGAGCACTACCGCAGCGACTGGGAGTGGACGGACGCGAAGCTCGCCGACGCCGAGGAGCGACTCGCGCGCTGGGAGGCATGGGCTGGGTCCGCCGACGAAACGGCTGACACGGACCTGCTGGGCACACTGCGCACGACGCTCGCCGAGGACCTCGACGCACCGGGCGCGCTGCGCCTGATCGACGACGCCATCACCTCGGGGACGCCGGCCTCCGCCGCGGCCATCGCGGCGATCAACGCGCTGCTCGGCATCCGCCTCTAACTCGTTCGCTGAGCCTGTCGAAGCGAGCCTGTCGAAGCGCCCATCCGATGCGCCCCTTCGACAAGCTCAGGGACCGCGCGATAGCGTGTCCGCATGTCAGAAAAGACGACTCTCCAGCACTTCCTCGATGAGCAGCGCAACGCTGTACTGGCGATCATCGAGGGCCTCGACGAGGCCCAGCTGCGATCCGCGGTGCTGCCCTCCGGATGGACCCCGATCGGTATGATCGAGCACCTGGGCGGCGCCGAGCAGCACTGGTTCCAGGATGTCGCCCTCGGCCAACTGTCGGAGGAGTACAGCTGGCCGGATGAGGTCGAGGATCCGTACGATCCGGATGCGCCGTTCGCGACCCGGCACAGTAGCGATGCGGTCATCGCCTTCTATCGTCGACAGTGCGAGATCTCGAACGAGGTACTGGAGAGCACGTCGCTCGACACCGCACCGGTCGGCCAGCACAACCGGGAGTGGCCGGGGGAGGACATCGACAGCCTTCGCTGGATCGCCCTGCACCTCATCGAGGAGACGGCGAGGCACGCCGGGCACCTCGATGCCGCGCGCGAGCTCCTCGACGGCGCGACGGGGCTCGGGCCGCGCTGACGACGGTCGCTGAGCTTGGGCCCACGCCGCCGGTTCCGAACGATTCGAAGAATCGGGCGGCCGCGCCGGCGGGGAGCGAAGCGCCCTTCGACAAGCTCAGGGAACGCGACAAGCTCAGGGAACGCGAGCTACGGCCGCCACGGCTCGTCGGGCTTGCCGTCGCCCTTGCCGCCGTCGCGCTTGCGCAGGTAGCGCTCGAACTCTTGGGCGATCGCCTCACCGCTCGCCTCGGGGGAGTCCACCGTGTCTCTCGCCGCCTCGAGCTGGGCGATGTATGTCGCCATGTCGTCGTCCTCCGCGGCGAGCGCGTCGATCCCGCTCTCCCAGGCGGCGGACTCAGTCACCAGATCTCCGCGAGGGATCACGACATCGATGATCTCCTCGAGCTTGTCGATGATCGCGAGCGTGGCCTTGGGAGAGGGAGCGTTGTGCACGTAGTGCGGCACCGACGCCCAGATCGAGACCGTCGGAATCCCCGCGGCCTCGGCCGCCTCACCCAGCACCGAGAGGATGCCGACCGGCCCCTCATAGCTGCTGCGCTCCACCCCGAGCTGCTTGCGCACGGCCGCGTTCTCGCTCGTCACGAAGACCGAGATCGGCCTCGTGTGGGGAACATCGGCGAGCATTGCACCGAGGAACACGATGCCGCTGATGCGCGTGTCGTGCAGGGTCGCCATGATCTCGGCTGTGAAGGTGCGCCAGCCACGAGAGGGCTCGGTGCCGAGGAGGAGGTAGATGTTCGAGCCGTTGTCCGCGCTCATGTCGAGCTGCGCGTCTTCGGCGAGCCGCCGCACCTTCTTGCGGCGCTGCGAGGTTGGACCGTACATGGTCACGTTCGGCCAGACGAGCATGCGGTTGCCGTCTTCATCCTGAGTCGTGGTCGGCCGATTGAACTGGAAGTCGAAGTACTCCTCGGCGTCCACCTCCGCGATCGGATACAGGTCAAGCTGGTCCTTCAGGCTGCGCACGACACCGCTGGCCGCCTCGCCCGCGTCGTTCCACCCCTCGAACGCGACGACGAGCAGCCGTCCGCTCAGGATTCCCGCGCTAGTGCTCACCGCATACCCTCACTGGCCCAAGCCGTGGCGGCTCAACCCTCCCGTCAAGGATAGAACGTGCTGCCCGTCCAACTAGAATCAGGCGGTGACTCAACAGCATCCGGCCGCCGTCCTGTGGGACATGGATGGCACCCTCATCGACACCGAGCCGTACTGGCTGAGCGCCGAGCGGGAGCTGGTGCTGTCCTTCGGCGGAACCTGGTCCCACGAGGATGGCCTCCAACTCGTGGGCAACGGTCTCTGGGAGTCCGCCGCAATCTTTCAGGAGCGCGGCGTCGCGCTCGACGCCGACGAGATCGTGTCGCGCCTCACCGACCGGGTGCTCGAACAGATCGAGGCCGAGGTGCCGTGGCGCCCGGGATCGAGGGAACTGCTCAAGGCGGTGCGTGATGCCGGCATTCCCACCGCACTCGTCACCATGTCGGTTCGCCGGATGGCCGAGTATGTCGTCTCCGCCGTCGGGTTCGAAGCCTTCGACGCGGTCGTCGCGGGCGACACCGTGACGCACAGCAAGCCGCATCCGGAGCCGTACCTCAAGGCGGCGGAGCTGCTGGGTGTCGACCCCGCGCAATGTGTCGCGCTCGAAGACTCTGCTCCGGGCCTCACCTCGGCCCTCGCCGCGGGCACGACCGTCATCGGCGTGCCCCTCCACGTGCCGCTCGAAGAGGGCCCGGGCCACACGATCTGGCACACCCTCGAGGGCAGCACCCTCAACGACCTCCTCGCCGTGTACCGCGACTCGCTCGGAGTGACGGCGTGAGCGCCGGTGCCCAACGCAGGCAGAGCGGACCGTTCCGACTCGGCGACAAGGTGCAGCTCACTGGACCCAAGGGCAGGCTCAACACCATCACGCTCGAGGCGGGCAAGGTCTTCCACACTCACCGCGGCATGATCGAGCACGACGCCCTCGTCGGCCTGCCCGACGCCTCCGTCGTCACGAGCACCACGGATGACGAATACCTCGCGCTTCGACCGCTGCTCAACGACTTCGTCATGTCGATGCCGCGCGGGGCAGCCATCATCTACCCGAAGGATGCCGCGCAGATCCTCGCGCTCGGCGACATCTTCCCCGGCGCGACCGTGGTCGAGGCCGGCGTCGGCTCCGGAGCGCTGTCGCTCTGGCTGCTGCGCGCGATAGGCGACGAAGGCACGCTCCTCTCCTTCGAGCGGCGGGAGGAGTTCGCCGCCGTCGCCAAGGGCAACGTCGCGAGCTTCCTCGGTGCCGAACCGCAGAACTGGTCTGTCGTCGTCGGCGACCTCGTGGAGGCGCTGCCGACATCCGTCACCGCTGGCTCGGTCGACCGCATCCTGCTCGACATGCTCGCACCCTGGGAGTGCATCGAGGCCTGCGCCGAGGCCCTCACGCCCGGCGGCGTGCTGGTCTGCTACATCGCCACCGTGACGCAGCTGTCGAGGGTGGCCGAAGCCATCCGCCACAGCGGCCTATTCACCGAACCAGACTCCTCGGAGACCATGGTGCGCGGCTGGCACGTCGAGGGGCTCGCGGTGCGCCCGGATCACCGGATGGTCGCCCACACGGGCTTCCTGCTCACCGCCAGAAGGCTCGCACCGGACGTCATCCTGCCGCAACTCAAGCGCCGCGCCTCGAAGAGCGATTTCAGCGATGCGGATGTCGACGCCTGGACCCCGGGAGCCCTCGGCGACCGCACCGCGTCGCCCAAGCGCGTGCGCAAGGCCGCTCGAGAGGCCCAGTCTGCGGCGGAGCACGCCATGCGTGCGGAGGCGGGCGAGGACGCACCGTCCGCCTAGAATTGGAAAACTTCACGACCTGACTGAAAGAAGGATTCGTGCGCAAGACACTCGCGCTGATCGCAACCCTCGGTGTTCTGACCGCTCTGACCGCCTGCTCCGGCGGGGGAGCGCAAGGCTGCGACAACCCCATGGTCTCCGGCGCCGCCTCATCAGTCGTGAAGGCGACGGGTGCCGTCGGCTCCGCGCCCAAGATCGACTTTCCGACTCCGATCACCTCCAAAACCACGCAGAAGACCGAGCTGATCAAGGGCAAGGGCGCCGAGCTGCAGCCCGGCCAGCCGGTCCTGTTCGAGGCCACGCTGCTGAATGGTGCCGACGGCAAGGTCATCGACAAGACCGGCTACACCGAGGGCGCCAAGAACCTGCTCACCCTCGGCCAGCCCGACCTCTCGGCCCTCAGCCACGGACTCGAGTGCTCGCGCGTCGGCTCGCGCGTCGTCATCGCCACCTCAGACAAGGCGGGCGCCAAGACGGGTGGCGTGAAGGCGGACGGCAAGCCCGGCTCCGTCATCTTCGTCGCCGACATCACCAAGGCCTTCCTGACCAAGGCCAACGGTGCCCCACAGGCGTCCCAGTCCGGCATGCCCGAGGTCGTGCTGGCTCCAAACGGCCGCCCCGGCATCACCGTCCCGCAGCACAGCGCGCCCAAGAAGCTCAAGGTCAACGTGCTCAAGGCGGGCGATGGTAAGAAGATCACCGAGGGCGACACGGTCGTCATGAAGTACACCGGTGTGGTCTGGGATGACGCCAGCAGCGTCTTCGATTCGACCTGGACGAAGAACCAGGCTGTCATGATCAAGGTGGCGAAAGACACCGTCGTCGCGGGCTTCGTCAAGGGACTCGTCGGCCAGAAGGTCGGCTCCCAGGTGCTGCTGGTCATCCCTCCGAAGGAGGGCTACGGCGCCAAGGGGCAGGGCGAGGTGCCCGCGAATGCCACGATCATCTTCGTCGTCGACATCCTGGGAATCTCCAACTAACTAGAATCTTGTCGTGGCTCAGTCCAGTTCTCCCAGGGTCCCGGTCGAGGAGCGTCTCTTCAGCCTCGTCCTGGCCTTGCTGGCGACCGAAACCGGCCTGAGCAAGAACGAGATCCTCTCCACGGTGCAGGGGTATCGCCAGCGCTACTCCGCCTCGGGCGACAACTCCAATCTCGAGCGCCAGTTCGAGCGCGACAAAGACGACATTCGCGAGCTCGGTGTGCCGCTCGAAACGATCGATGCGCCCGGGCAGGCGGGCAACAATCAGAACCTTCGCTACCGCATCCCGCGCGGAGCCTACGAGTTGCCGAGCGACATCTCCTTCTCGGCGGAGGAGACGGCGCTGCTCAGCCTCGCCGCGATGGTCTGGCGCGAGGGCTCACTCTCCGCGGAGTCACGCAGGGCCATCGTCAAGCTGCGCTCCCTCGGCGGCGGCACGGGGGAGCCGGTGCTCGGTTACGTGCCCAGCCTTCGCGTGCGCGATGCCGCGTTCGAGCCCCTGCGATCGGCGCTCGAGAAGCACCAGATCGTGCGATTCTCCTATCTCAAGCCAGGCGAGGCGGATGCACGGGTGCGCACCGTCGCGCCGCTCGCGCTCGTGCAGCACCAGGGTCGCTGGCACCTCCACGCCCTGGAGCCCGACACTCGGGTCACCAAGACCTTCCTTCTGCGCCGCATCGTGAGCCAGGTGACCACGACGGGCAAGACCTTCGTGCCCGACGACACGGACCAGTCGAGCGCGGCCCTCGCGGAGCTCGAACAGGTGTGGAACTCGCACACGGCCGAGGTCGAGGTCACTCCAGACTCGGATGCCGCGGCCAGGCTTCGCAAGCGTCGCGGCACCCGCACGACGGCATCCGGCACCCTGCTGCTGCACTATTCGGACGCGAACATCGTCGCCGACGAACTGGCGGGTTACGGCCCTGAGGTGCTCGTGCTCTCGCCGCCGGAGCTGCGGCTCGCGGTGAGCGCACGACTGCGTCTCGTCGCGCAGGAGCACATGTCGGAGGGCGGCAGCAATGGCTGAGCGGCGTGGACCACTGCAGGCGCAGGACAAGCTCGCCTTCCTGCTCTCGCTCGTTCCCTTCCTCATGGACCACGAGCGCATCAGCGTTGGCGAGGTCGCCAGTCACTTCTCGGTTCCCGAGGAGGAGGTGCGCGAGGCGGTCAGGCTGATTGCCGTCTCCGGCATACCAGGCGAGACGGGCCAGTACCAGCACGGCGACCTCTTCGACCTCGCCTGGGATGACTTCGAAGACAACGACCAGATCGTGCTCACCCACCTGGTCGCGATCGATGATTCGCCCCGCTTTTCGGGTCGCGAGGCCGCCGCGCTCATCGCGGGCCTCCAGTACCTTTCCGCGCTGCCGGAGCACGCGGACCGCGCCGCGATCGCCTCGCTCATGGCCAAGCTCTCTCGCGGGGCATCGGCGCCGCCGAGCCAGCTCGCTGTCGAAGACTCCGAGACGGATGCGACCCTCGCGATCATCCGAGAGTCCGTCGCGGCGGGTGTGCAGCTCGAGTTCGACTACCTCGATTCCCGCGGGGAGCACGAGCACCGCAGGGTCGATCCGCTGCGCATCGAGTCTCTGGATGCCGACTGGTACCTGCGCGCGTGGTGCCACCTGCGCGAGGCCGTGCGCACCTTCCGGCTCGACCGCATCAGCAACCCGCAGACCACGAGCGAGCCGATCAGCTATCACGCCGACGAGGTGAAGCTCTCCGAGAAGCTCTTCGAGGGCTCGGCTGACGACCGCATGGTGACGATCGACGTCGCGCCCGGAGCGCTGCCCCTGCTCGCCGACTACATTCCCGAGGCCGCGAGTTCTGTCGAGCGGGACGGACGCGTGCGCACCACCGTCCGCGTATCGCACTACCACGGGCTCAAGCGGCTCGTTGCGGCGCTCCCGGGCCTCGTCAGCGTGGTCGAACCACCCGAGGCACGACGGATGGTGGCGGAGTGGGCGGCCGCCGGCGCTGCCCGCTACGAGAGCTAGTTTCAGGCGCGGCAAACGTTCCTCGTTCGTGACACCGGGTCCCTGAAAAGCACGGTAAACTGATTCGAATTGTTGTTCCCGATCCTAAGGACGTAGCACCGTGGCTGGTTTGACCGGATGGCACTTTCTGATCATTGCGCTGATTATCCTGTTGCTGTTCGGTGCAACGAGACTTCCCGCGCTAGCCAAGGGCGTTGGCCAGTCGATGAAGGTCTTCAAGAATGAGATGAAGACCGACGAAAACGGCAAGAAGCTTCCCACTGACGCCGAGGCAAGCACCGCGAGCACCGACGCAGCTCATGCGGACTCCGCAGAGTCCAAGCCCAAGTCGTAGTTTCCGTGGCTGCGCGCACCAAGCGAGGCGCACAAAGCGAAGGCCGCATGTCGCTCCGCCAGCATCTGGTTGAGCTTCGCAAGAGACTCTTTCGCTCTGCGGGCGCGATTCTCCTGTTTTCCGTCGGCGGATTTTTCGTGGGCGACTATGTGCTCGATGCGCTTCGCCAACCGATCCTCGCCGCAAGCAAGGAACACGGCGTCAAGACGCTGCTCAACTACTCGGGCGCGACGGCAGCGTTCGATCTTCACCTTCAGATCGCGTTCTTCGTGGGCATCATCGCATCGAGCCCCATCTGGCTCTACCAGATCTTCGCCTTCCTGGTCCCCGGCCTCACCGGGCGCGAGAAGAAGTACACCTTCGGCTTCTTCTTCTCGACGGTTCCGCTGTTCCTCGCCGGATGCGCGGCCGGCTGGCTCGTGCTGCCGCACATGTTCCTGCTCCTGAACTCCTTCGTCTCCAGCCAGGACGCGAACTTCCTCGACGCCAAGGACTACTTCGGATTCGCGGTCAAGCTCATCCTTGCCGTGGGCCTCGCCTTCATCCTCCCGGTGTTCCTCGTGCTCCTGAACTTCATGAGCATCCTGTCCGCCAAGGCGATCCTCAAGGCGTGGCGCTGGGCCATCCTCGTCATCATCGTCTTCTGTGCAATCGCCACGCCCTCGGCCGACGTCATCTCGATGTTCCTCCTGGCGATCCCGATCATCATGCTGTACTTCATCGCCGTCGGCATCGCCTTCCTGCACGACCGGGCAGCGGCTAAACGCGCGGCAGCGCTCGAAAACGAGTACGACACAGCCGCCGCATGACGCAGGAGCTCTCACCCGCAGAGCGCTATGCAGCGTCCCGTAACCGCAGTTCGCTGCCGCAGCTTGAGGACTTTCGCAGCAGGCTTGCGTTCGACCTTGACGCCTTCCAGCTGAGCGCCTGCGGCTCTCTCGAGGAGGGCAAGAGCGTGCTCGTCGCCGCGCCCACCGGCGCCGGCAAGACGATCGTTGCCGAGTTCGCGGTCTACCTGGCCATGCAGCGGCCCCGGGCAAAGGTGTTCTACACCGCGCCGATGAAGGCGCTGAGCAACCAGAAGTACCAGGAGTTCCTCGCCGAATACGGGCCGGATGAGGTGGGCCTGCTCACGGGCGACACCAACATCAACTCGCAGGCCCGCATCGTGGTGATGACGACCGAGGTCCTGCGCAACATGCTCTACGCGGACTCCGACCTCCTCGGCGAACTCGCCTTCGTGGTGATGGACGAGGTGCACTATCTCGCAGACCGCTTCCGCGGCGCCGTGTGGGAGGAGGTCATCATCCACCTTCCCCAGCACGTGCGCCTGGTCTCGCTCAGCGCGACGGTGTCGAACGCCGAGGAGTTCGGCGACTGGCTGCAGGCCGTGCGCGGAGACACCGCGGTGGTCGTCTCCGAGGAGCGCCCCGTGCCGCTCGACCAGCACGTGCTGGTGCGCAGTAAGCTCCTCAACCTGTTCGATGCCACAGCAACCGACACACACCATGCGCCGGCGACGATGCCGCGCGTCAATCCCGAACTGGTGCGACTCGCCGCCTCGAGCGGCCGATCGATGGGCGGCAGGCGGCAGAGCGAACTGGGTCGGTACCACGCGAGGCAGGCGCGCGAGAGCGGGCGGATGGACCGGGCCGCACTCGTCGAGCTCCTCGACTCCCAGAACCTGTTGCCCGCGGTGTTCTTCATCTTCAGCCGCGCCGGATGCGACGGAGCCGTCAGCCAGGTACTCCGGGCCGGCGTGCGGCTCACGACCACCACCGAACGCGACGAGATCCGGGAGATCGTCGAGGAGCGCTGCCGCACCCTTCGCGACGAAGACCTGGCCGTGCTCGGCTACTGGGACTGGCTCGGGGGGCTCGAGCGCGGCGTCGCGGCCCACCACGCGGGCATGCTGCCCGCCTTCAAGGAGGTCGTCGAGGAGCTCTTCCAGCGCAAGCTCGTCAAGGTCGTCTTCGCCACCGAGACGCTCTCGCTCGGCATGAACATGCCCGCGCGCACCGTCGTGCTCGAGAAGCTCGAGAAGTTCAACGGCGAGGCGAGGGTGCCGATCACGCCGGGGGAGTACACCCAGCTCACCGGCCGGGCAGGCCGCCGCGGCATCGACGTGGAGGGACACTCGGTCATCCAGTGGCAGGAGGGTCTCGACCCGCAGGCCGTCGCCTCCCTCGCATCCCGGCGCACCTATCCGCTCAACTCGAGTTTCAGCCCCACCTACAACATGGCCGTCAACCTGATCGAGCAGTTCGGTCGTGACCGCACTCGGGAGGTGCTGGAGTCATCCTTCGCCCAGTTCCAGGCGGATCGCGCCGTCGTCGACCTCGCCCGCAAGGTGCGCAGCCAGGAGGAATCGCTCGCCGGATATGCGAAGTCGATGCAGTGCCACCTGGGCGACTTCGCCGAGTACTCCGGCATCCGGCGGGAACTCACCGACCTCGAACGCAAGGGCGCGCTGCGGGGGGACCAGCAGCAGTCTCGCGCCGCTCGGGAGAAGCGTCAGCGCAAACTCGCCGAACTCCGCAGGCGCCTCAAGCAGCATCCGTGCAACGGCTGTCGGGATCGCGAGTCCCACGCCAGGTGGGCGGAGCGCTGGTGGAAGCTGAAGAAGCAGACGGATGATCTCAGCCGGCAGATCAGGTCCCGCACCGGCGCCGTAGCCAAGGTCTTCGATCGCGTCAGCGAGGTGCTGCTCGAGCTCGGCTATCTCGTGCGGGACTCCGACGGCACCGTCACCGTCGGGCCGCACGGCAGAATCCTGCGCCGCATCTACGGCGAGCGCGACCTGCTCGTCGCGGAGTGCCTGCGTCGCAATGTCTGGAACGACCTCGACCCGGCCGCTCTCGCCGCGATGGCCGCGACGCTCGTGTACGAGCCGCGACGCGACGAGGGACAGCCATCCGATCGTTACCTGCCGAAGGGTGCGTTCCGACCGGCGCTCGAGAAAACCACTGAGCTCTGGAGCAGGCTCGACGACCTCGAGCAGGAGCACAGGCTGCCGGGCAGCAACCCGCTCTCCACCGGGCTCGCGCTCGCGATGAATCGCTGGGCGCAGGGCGCACACCTCGATTCCGTGCTGAGCGACGCAGACCTCGCGGCGGGCGACTTCGTGCGGATGTGCAAGCAGACGATCGACCTTCTCGACCAGATCTCGCTCGTCGCGAGCGCCACGGTCGCGCGAAACGCGCGCGCGGCGCTGGAAGCGATCAGGCGCGGCATCGTCGCGTACTCGAGCGTCGCGTAAGACCCGCGGTGCCAGAACTCTCCCCGTCGCGACAATCTAGGCTGTCCTAGTGCACCCCAGACCGAGACCGCCGCTGTCGCTGGCCTGGGCCGCAGCCGCAGCCGCTCTCGGTGGGGGAGTGAATGCCGGAGCGTTTCCCGTGCTGGGCTGGTGGCCGCTGATCTTCCTCGGCACCGGCATGATCCTCTGGTCGCTGCGCGGTCGCAGCGTCGCGGGCTCCCTCCTCATCGGGCTCATCGCCGGCTTCGCGTTCTTCGGCTGCCACATCCTGTGGCTCACCGTGTACCTGGGCCCGATTCCCTGGCTGGCGCTGGCGGGCCTCGAGGCAATCTTTTTCGCGCTCGGAGCGATGCTGATGTCGCTGGCCTGGCGGTGGGCGCCCCTCATCTGGACAACCCGCGCCTCACGCATCGCCGGCATCCCGCTCGTGCTCGCGGGACTGTGGACCCTGCGCGAGGCCGTCACGAGCGTCTGGCCCTACGGCGGCTTCTCCTGGGGCAGGCTCGCCTTCTCGCAGTCCGACAGTCCGTTTGCGACGCTCGTCACCTGGGTCGGAGTCTCGGGGCTGAGCTTCCTCCTCGCGTGGGTGAGCGCCCTCGCGCTGCAGTTGCTGCTCGAGGTCGGTTTCGACTGGCCCGTGCGGGGGATCGTCGCCACCGCTGCGGCGCTCGCGCTGGTGGCGATCCCGGCGTGGCCCGTGCAGTCCTCCGGCACGATGCGGGTGGCCGCGGTGCAGGGAAACGCGGATGCCGGCCTCTTCGCACAGCATCCGCCCGGCACGACGCTCGACGACCACCTGCAGGCGACCGTGCCGCTGTTCGGCAAGAAGGCGGATGTCGTGGTCTGGCCAGAGAACGCGGCCGACGTCGACCCGCTCCGTAACCCGCAGTCGGCCCAGGTGCTCGACTTCGTCACCCAGCGCATGGGCGCCCCGCTCGTCACGGGCACGATCACCGAAGACGACAAGGGTCGCGTGTTCAACAGCCTGCTGCTCTGGAAGTCGGGCAAGGGCTCCGTACAGCAGTACGACAAGATCCATCCCGTGCCGTTTGCCGAATATCTGCCGGATCGCGCCTTCTGGTACCCGCTGGCACCGGATCTGCTCGACATGGTGCCGCGCGACTACTCCTTCGGCCAGCGCTCGAACGTCTTCGACATCAACGGCATCAAGGCCGGGGTGGCGATCTGCTTCGACATCGTCGACGACTCGCTCGTGCGGCAGATGATCAGCGGGGGAGCGCAGCTCATCCTGGCCCCGACAAACAACGCCGACTTCGGCCACAGCGACGAGTCGCGCCAGCAGATCGCGATCGCCAGACTCCGCGCGATCGAGACCGGTCGCAGCGTGGTCAACATCTCGACGGTGGGCATGAGCGGCATGTTCGCTCCCGATGGACGCGTCATCGCCCAACTGCCCGACTACAGGGCGGGGGCGATGCTCGAGAACGTGCCGCTGTCGTCTACCGTGACGCCGGCAATGGCGATCGGTCCGGCCGTCGAGTGGCTGGCCTGCGGCATCGGGGTATCCGGCCTGGTGCTCGGTCTCCTGCTGACGCTCGCGCGAAGGACGCGCCGTGGCTGACGTTCTCGTGATCGTGCCCACCTACAACGAGGCGGAGAGCCTGCCGTCGCTTCTCGGCCGGCTGCGTCAGGCTGTGCCCGACGCGGACGTGCTCATCGTCGACGACGCGAGCCCCGACGGCACCGGTGCGTTGGCCGACGAGCTCGCGGCGGGCGATGCCTCGGTCTCCGTGCTGCACCGGCGCGGCAAAGAGGGGCTGGGGGTCGCGTATCGGGCCGGATTCGCGCGCGCGGAGGCGGCCGGATATCGCTTTGTCGTCGAGATGGATGCCGACGGCTCCCACGATCCGGTCGAGTTGTTGCCCATGCTCGAGTCCGCCCGCGACGGCGCCGACCTCGTGATCGGCTCGCGGTGGGTTCCCGGCGGTCGCGTGCTGCACTGGCCGTGGCTGCGCCAGGCGATTTCGCGCGTGGGCAACGCCTACGCCAGGCGGATGCTCCGGTCGCGCGTGCGCGACCTCACCTCGGGCTACCGGGTGTTCAGGGCGGATGCGCTGCGTTCGCTCGATCTCTCCGCCGTCTCGTCCCAGGGCTATTGCTTCCAGGTCGAGATGGCGTGGCGCATCGAGCGCGCGGGGAGCGCCGTCGTGGAGCATCCCATCGTCTTCACCGAACGCGCGGCCGGGCGCTCCAAGATGCACCTCGGCATCGTTGCGGAGGCGTTATTCAGGGTCACCCTGTGGGGCCTCGCCGTTCGGGCGCGCCGAAACTAGTTAAACGATGCGACCCTCAGAGCCGCTCAGGCGCCGATCTTGTGCTGGCCGCGACGCGCACGAAGGTAGTCGAGTCGCTCCTGAAGCAACTCTTCAAGCTCGGGCCGCGTACGACGCTCGAGCAGCATGTCCCAGTGGCTGCGAGGCACCTTTACGTCTGCCTCGTCAAACTCGACCTGATGACCGTTGTCATCGAGGAGTCGACCCGACTGGCCGCTCTTCGGCGACTCCCACTCGGTCGGTACATCCGCCTCAGCAGAGAACATGACCTCGAACGTCGAGCCGTCGGCGGCTTGGTAAGTACTCTTCTTCCGCGGGGAAAAGGTGACGCCCTCTTCGCTCTGGAGGCTCTGGGATCCGAGCCTCATTCCGCGCAAACTGCGATCCGCCATTGTGTGGTCCCTTCTCGCGATGCATTCAAAGTTATAAACCCCCAAGCTGGGTAGAACCTTTCCGCCCCGCGCCATTCCCAGCCCCTTCACAGACTGAGGGGGATCAGATACCGGAGCGGAGGAGTTCCATCGCGAGGTCTGCACGGTCGGTAACGAGTCCGTCGACCCCGAGATCCAGCAATCTCGTCATCGTGGGCACGTCATTGACGGTCCAGACGTGCACCTCGATCCCGGCGGCATGCACCAGTCGCAGTTGACGGGGCGTCACCGTGTTCATTCCGGCCGCGCGCTCGGGAATCTGCACGGCATCCACGTTCCTGAGCGCGAGACGCAGCAGCGAAGAGAGCCCGAGTTTTCCCGCGACGAGCGCGACGCCGAACAGGGGAGCGGATGCCGAGCTCGCGACGCCGGGAAGGTCTCGAACGGCGGCGGCCCTCCTCCGCTCGCTGAACGAGGTGACGAGAACCCGAGAGGTCGCGTTCGCGGCCCGGATCGCCCTGATCGTCGGTTCCACCGCATCCGCCGATTTCACGTCGATGTTGAAGCGCGTCTCGGGAAAGCCGTCGAGTGCCTCCGCAAGGCTCGAGAACACCTGCCCGTTGCCGAGTTCGAGGCGGCCGAGCTGCGCCATCGTGAGTTCGCTCACGCGGGTGTCACGCCCCAGCAGCCGGGAGAGATCCGGATCGTGGCTGATCACGGCGATACCGTCGCTGCTCGCGTGCACGTCGGTCTCGATGTGCGTGACGCCCACCGCGACCGCCTTCGCAAACGCGAGCAGCGTGTTTTCCGGTGCGCCGATCGCCAGCCCCCGGTGAGCGAGCACGCGCGGGGGAGCGGCGGTGAAGAAGCCGGGGCTACGCGGTGGGCGGGGCTGCACCCTTATTACCCAGGAAGCCGGCGCCGATGTTCTGCATGGCATCCGTGAACTCAGACGGGATGATCCACAGCTTGTTCGACTCGCCCTCCGCGAGCTTCGGCAGCGTGAGGAGGTATTGGTACGCGAGGAGCTTCGGATCGGCGTCACCGTCGTGAATCGCCTTGAAGACCGTCGTGATGGCCTGCCCCTCGCCCTCGGCACGCAGCACGGTCGCCTTCGCGTCGCCCTCTGCCTCGAGGATGGCGGCCTGCCTGGCACCCTCGGCCTGCAAGATGGCGGCCTGCTTGGTTCCCTCGGCGGTGAGGATGGCGGCGCGCTTGTCACGCTCGGCGCGCATCTGCTTCTCCATCGAGTCCTGGATCGAGAGCGGCGGGTCGATGGCCTTGAGCTCGACCCGGCCCACGCGAATGCCCCACTTGCCCGTTGCCTCGTCGAGCACGATGCGCAGCTGCCCGTTAATGTTGTCGCGGCTGGTGAGCGCCTGCTCGAGGTTGAGCCCACCCACGACGTTACGCAGCGTGGTGGTGGTCAGCTGCTCGACGGCGCCGAGATAGTTGGCAATCTCGTAGGTCGCGGCGCGCGCATCCGTCACCTGGAAGTAGACGACCGTATCGATCGACACCACGAGGTTGTCCTCGGTGATCACGGGCTGGGGTGGGAACGAGACCACCTGCTCACGCATATCGATGAGCGGGCGCAGTCGGTCGATGAAGGGAATGAGGATGTTGAGCCCCGGCGAGAGCGTCTTGTGGTACTTGCCGAGTCGCTCCACGATGCCCGCGGTGGCCTGCGGCACGATCCGGATGGAGCGGAACAGGATCACCAGCACGAAAATCGCGACGATGATGAGCAGGATCACGAGGATCACCTGCCCAAAGATCTGGCCCTCGTTCATTGTGCGATCCTTTCGGACGGGACGACCATGGCGGTCGCCCCCTCGATTGCGGTGACTATGACGTTCTCGCCGACCTCGACAACGCGCTGGGCGCTGCTCTGTGAAAGCCTCGCGGTCCACACCTCACCGTTGGCGAGCTTGGCGTGCCCCTGGCCATCGACGAACTCCGTGGTGACGACGCCCGTGAGACCGAGGAGGGCATCCACGTTGCTGGGTGTGCGGTCGCTGCCGCGCTCCAACACGCGCTTCAGCCACGGCCGCACGAGGAACAACAGGAGCACGGATAGCACGGCGGCGACGATGATCTGGCCCGACACGGGAAGACCCAGAAGGCCGGAGGCGAGACCGCCAAGACTGCCGATGGCGAGCATCAGGAAGGTGAAGTCGACGGTGCTGACCTCAATGATCACAAAGACGAGCACGAGCCCGAGCCACAGCAGCCAGGAGTAACTGACGATGAATTCGACCATGGCGGGCTCCTCTTGAGTCACACTGAAACTATCATCACGACCCGATCGGTAGTGAGCGTTCTTGCTATTCTCGGGATGGAGCCGGCCGCCGCCCGCTCAGGACCGAAACTCAGGAGTTGAATCACGTGACCAATCCACTTGCCGCAGGCTCACTCGACGGCAAGCGTGCGCTCGTCACGGGATCCTCGCGCGGCATCGGAGCCGACACCGCCACCTATCTCGCCGGCGCCGGGGCGAGCGTCGTCATCAACTTCCGCAACAAGGAGAAGCGCGCCCTCCAGCTGGTCGAGAAGATCGAGGCCGATGGCGGCACGGCCATCGCCGTCGGGGCAGACCTCACCGATCCCCAGTCCGTTTCCGGGATGTTCGACACCGTTGCCCAGGCCTGGGGCGGCCTCGACATCCTCGTTTTGAATGCCTCGGGCGGCATGGAAGCCGGGATGGCCGAGGACTACGCGATGAAGCTCAATCGCGACGCGCAGGTGAACCTGCTCGAGACCGCGATCCCGCTGCTCGCTCCGGGCTCGCGCGTCGTCTTCGTCACGAGCCACCAGGCGCACTTCATCAAGACGGTCGAGACGATGCCGGAGTACCTCCCGGTGGCGCTGAGCAAGCGAGCGGGCGAAGACGCGCTGCGCGATCAGCTCCCGCGTCTGGAGGAGGCGGGCATCGAGTTCGTCGTCGTCTCCGGCGACATGATCGAGGGCACGATCACGGCAACCCTGCTGGAGCGCGCGAATCCGGGCGCCATCGAGGCCCGCAAGGAGGCGGCAGGACGGCTGTACAACGTCGGCGAGTTCGCCGCGGAGGTCGCCCTCGCCGCGGTCGAACCCGTGGCCACCGACCACACCAGGTATGTCGGAGACGTCAGCAATTTCGCCTGAGGCCTGCGGTCATCCGATAAATACTGATCCGGCGGTAACCCGTCCCTGGCGCAGAATGGAGAACGTGGTGTCGAACGACGCAGTGAACGAGGATGCCGAGGCGCTGATGGCAGAGATCGAAGCGCAGGAGAAGCGGTTGGTCTTCACTCGCTTCAGCCACGAGGACGCGTGGGCCCTCGGCAGCATCCTCGTCGGCTTCGGCACGGAGCGCAGCCTGCCGATCACCATCGACATCACCCGCGGCGACCAGCAGCTCTTCCACGCGGCCCTCGCCGGAACCGCCGCGAACAACGACGACTGGGTCGCGCGCAAGACTCGCACCGTGCGCAGGTACGGCGTCAGTTCCTTCCTCGTCGGACTGCGGCACCGCTCATCCGGAACGCCGTTCGAGACGAGGCCCTGGGCCGAGAACACTCTCTACGCGGCCCACGGCGGATGCTTCCCCATCGCGATCAGGGACAGCGGCGTGATCGGCACCGTCACCGTCTCGGGCCTCGCCCAGGCGGATGACCACGCGCTCGTCGTCGAGGCGATCGAGGTATTCCTCGCCCGCGAATCGAGCACGCCGTGACCGCGAACGCACGGCACGCCGCCGACAGCCACGACCTCATCCGCGTGCACGGCGCCCGGGAGAACAACCTCAAGAACGTGCACCTCGAGCTTCCGAAGCGCAGGCTCACGGTCTTCACGGGGGTCTCGGGGTCGGGCAAGAGTTCGCTCGTCTTCGGTACCATCGCGGCCGAGTCGCAGCGCATGATCAACGAGACCTACAGTTCCTTCGTGCAGGGCTTCATGCCCACGCTCGCCCGCCCGGATGTCGACCTGCTGGAGGGACTGACGACGGCGATCATCGTGGACCAGGAGCGGATGGGTGCGAATGTGCGCTCCACCGTCGGCACGGCCACCGACGCCAACGCATTCCTGCGCATCCTGTTCAGCAGGCTCGGTCAGCCGAACATCGGCTCGCCGCAGGCCTTCTCGTTCAATGTCGCCTCGGTCAGCGGCGCGGGCGCCATCAAGTTCGAGCGCGGCGGCGAGACCGTCAAGGAACGTCGCGACTTCAGCATCACCGGTGGAATGTGCCCGCGCTGCGAGGGCATGGGGACGGTCAACGACTTCGACCTCGGCGAGCTGTACGACGACAGCAAGTCGCTCAGCGAGGGTGCGCTCACGGTGCCGGGCTACAGCATGGAGGGCTGGTACGGCCGGATCTTCGGCGGCAGCGGCTTCTTCGACATGGACAAGCCGATCAGCAAGTTCAGCAAGAAGGAACTTGACGACCTTCTTTATAAGGAACCGACCAAGATCAAGGTCGAGGGCATCAACCTCACCTACGAGGGTCTGATCCCGAAGATTCAGAAGTCGTACCTCTCCAAGGACAGGGAGGCGATGCAGCCGCACGTTCGGGCCTTCGTGGACCGCGTGATCACCTTCGCGACCTGCCCGGAGTGCGGCGGAACCCGCCTCAACGAGGGCGCACGGTCCTCAAAGATCAACGGCATCAGCATTGCGGATGCCTGTGCCATGCAGATCAGCGACCTCGCCGAGTGGGTGCGCGGCCTCGACGAGCCCTCGCTCGCCCCGCTGCTCACATCGCTGGGGGAGACGCTCGACTCCTTCGTGCGGATTGGGCTCGGTTACCTCAGCCTCGATCGGCCGGCGGGAACGCTCTCGGGCGGCGAGGCGCAGCGCACCAAGATGATCCGCCATCTCGGCTCGTCGCTCACCGACGTGACCTATGTCTTCGACGAACCGACCATCGGCCTTCACCCGCACGACATCCAGCAGATGAACGAGCTCCTGCTGCAGCTGCGGGACAAGGGCAACACGGTGCTCGTGGTGGAGCACAAACCGGAGACGATCGGGATCGCCGACCACGTCGTCGACCTCGGGCCCGGTGCCGGAACGGCCGGGGGAGAGGTCGTCTACGAGGGGACGGTAGAGGGGCTGCGGGCGAGCTCAACGCTGACCGGCCGGCATCTCGACGACAAAGTCAGCGTCAAGGGCGACGTGCGCACGTCATCCGGTGCGCTCGAAGTTCGCGGTGCGAACGCCCACAATCTTCAGAATGTCGACGTGGACATCCCGCTCGGAGTGCTGACCGTGGTGACGGGGGTCGCGGGGTCGGGCAAGAGTTCGCTGATCCGCGGTTCGGTGTCGGGTCGGGATGGCGTGGTGTCGATCGACCAGGGCGCCATCCGCGGTTCCCGACGCAGCAATCCGGCGACGTACACGGGGTTGCTCGAGCCAATCCGCAAGGCCTTCGCCAAGGCGAACGGTGTCAAGCCGGCACTCTTCAGCGCGAACTCGGAGGGCGCCTGCCCGAACTGCAACGGCGCGGGTGTCATCTACACCGACCTCGGCGTGATGGCGGGGGTGGCCACGACCTGCGAGGTGTGCGAGGGCAAGCGGTTCCAGGCCGCAGTGCTCGAGTACCGCTTCGGCGGTCGCAACATCGCGGAGGTGCTGGCGATGCCGGTCACCGAAGCCGAGGAATTCTTTGGCGCGGGGGAGTCGCGCATCCCGGCGGCCCACGCCATCCTGGAACGGCTCGCGGACGTTGGACTCGGTTACCTGAGCCTCGGACAGCCGCTGACGACCCTGTCCGGCGGCGAACGCCAGCGACTCAAGCTGGCGACCCACATGGGGGAGAAGGGCAACGTCTACGTGCTCGACGAGCCGACGACGGGCCTGCATCTGGCGGATGTCGAGAACCTGCTCGGCCTGCTCGACCGGCTCGTGGACTCTGGCAGGTCGGTCATCCTCATCGAGCACCACCAGGCGGTGATGGCTCACGCCGACTGGATCATCGACCTGGGGCCCGGAGCCGGTCACGACGGCGGACGAATCGTGTTCGAGGGAACGCCTGCGGATCTTGTCGCGGATCGCTCAACGCTCACCGGCAAGCATCTCGCGACCTACATCGGCGCCTGAGCCTGGTCGGCGACGCGAAGCTGGCGCGTCCGTGACTCCACGAACACCAGCGCGGCGCCGGCAAGCACGAAAACGCTGAAGTAAGCGATCGGCGGGAGCTGCGCAGCAAGCATCGCCGCAGGAATGAACGCGATCGCCACCGCGATGCGGAAAATCAAGATGCGTCCGGTCACGCGGTGCCAGATGGCCACCGTGGCGAGCAGGATGAGAGACCCACCGGTTCCGATGGCGATCGCACCAAACAAGCCGATGCCCTGCCACTCTGCGATGTGCGGCATCGCTGACTCGATACCTGCCGCGGTGAGCAAGATTCCGGCGACGATGGGGAAGTGGGCGAAGGTATAGATGAGCGTGGCATCTTCGAGCCGCTTCGCCGAGCGCGTCTGGAGCGCGTCCTTGACGGCGTTCGAAAAACGGTGGAAGTAGAGCCACCAGACCACGATGTTGCCGGCTACCGCGAGGAAGACACCGGCAATGAGCGCTCCGCCGATCTCAACACCCCGCAGACCCGTCCCCATGGAGACCACCGATTCCCCCAGGGCGAGAATCACCACCAGCCCAAAGCGCTCTGCCGCGTGCGCCGTGGAGTTCACCCGGAAGTCTCCACGACTGGAACTGAAGAAGACGGCGGCCGCGTCGTAGACGAGAGCTGCAAGCCACAGCCACGTCTGAGCGGGGCCGCCCAACCACGCGCCGGCAGCGAGAAGCACGGCCATGGGTGCGACGGCAATGGAATTGGTGAGAATGAGCTGCCGCTTCAATCCTGGATCGTCGCGTGCAGCGATCAGGTACAGCCCGAAGTGAATCAGTCGGACCAAGACATAGGCGATGACAAGAACGAACGGCTCCAACCGCGGACCGTAGTCGTCCGCGAACGCCTCAGGGACGGCGAAGGCGATGACGAACATCAGGGCCGCAGCGAGCCCGAGTCCGATGGGCATCAGGCCCCGATCCGCATACGCCTGGTTACCCAGCCATGCGTAGGCGATCCACGACCACCAGAGCAATCCCAGAATGATCAGCCCGCGAAGGATCCCCGGTGCATCGTGGTGGTGTGCCATGGTCTGGGTGACCTGGGTGAAGGCGAACACGAGGATGAGGTCGAAGAAGAGTTCGAGTTCATTGACCCCGTGGCCGTCGCCCGCGACGCGCACCGAGTTGAGAATTCGCGCGGTGGGCCGCGAGCCGCCGTTCGGTCTTCCAGCCATTCCGACCCTTTGGTAAGTGGACGATCGTTCCATATATTACCGATGCGGCGCTCCGGCTATGGCAAGTGAGCAATGGCCGTGTGCCGGCCGCAAGCGGGCGGCTCCAGCGCGACGGGTCCGGGCAGCCCCGTCCGGCATAATCTCAATCGCTGATAATGCACATTATGTCAGGTCAGCCGAGCGAGATACTCCCGCTGCCTGGCGTGCGCCTCTCCCACCCATTCCCACCCGGGCTGTGCGTGGGGCCCGATTCGCGGGTCGGCGGGTTCCACACCGTCGCGCAGCGCAAGCACATAGGCCCGGTCCAGCGCAATGCGTTTCCGGTACTCCGCGCCTCCCACAACCGATCCGTGGCCCGGGATCACGATGTCGACGGCGTCCGCAACGCCCTCGAGCCGCTCCAGCGCGGTCAGGTAATCCTCGATCGGATTCTCGGCCATGCCGTTGAGCATGGGAATGAGGACATCCGAGAGCATGTCCCCCGCCACGAGCACGCCGTGCTCCTCGACCAGCAGCGCCGCGTGCCCGGGAGCGTGCGCCTCGTGCTCAATGATCCGGATGCCGGGGCCGTCCCACGGGATCCGATCGGCACCGGCATCCAGCGCGGTGATGCGGCCGAACAGCGCGTCCACCGGAATCTCATCCGCGATATCCGGCGGAAGCATCCCCGCGACCATGGCCTCCCACCCAGGCGTCGAGAGCCGCCCCCGAATGGCCGCGGCGCAGCGAGCAGTGCCGTAGCGAGGCGCATCACCCAGCTCGGGATGCCACAGGAGATGATCCCAGTGCGGGTGGGTCGAAAAGCCCGCGACGACGGTGTCCCCCGCTTCGCGCAGATCGCTCGCGATAGTCGCGAGCTCGTCGCGGCTGATCCCGGCATCGATCAGCACGACTCCCGAGGCGCCGCGAACAACGACGGCGTTGCTCTTCAGAAAGTCACTCTCGTGGACGAAGACATCGTCGGCGACCCGGGTCAGCATCCGCACTCCGCTCAGTGTCGAATCGCGTAGCGATGCAGGGTGACGCCCGCCTCGAATGATCCCTGCTCGAGCAGTTCGAGGTCGATCGGCCGGTCGTAGTCGTCAAACAGCGGCCGACCGAAGCCGAGGATCGACGGATGCGTGAAGAGCATCAGTTCATCGAGCAGGTCAGCTCGCAGCAGTTGGGTGGCGATGGTGGCACCGCCCACGCCGATGCGACCGTCGGTCTCGGCACGGAACTGCGCCAGTTGCTCGATCGCGTCGTCTCCCCCGAAGATCCGGGTGTTGTAGTCGGCGCTGGTTCGCGTGCGAGACACGAGCACCTTCGGCGCATCGGTCCAGATCTCTCCGTACTCGCGCAGAAACTCCGGCAGCGAGTCGTCGGTACGTGCAGCAGGCCAGAATTCCTCCATCGTTTCGTAGATGACCCGGCCCTGCACCATCGCGTCGAGCTGCCGCGCCCGCGCGTTGAATTCGCGGTGCAGCGACTCCCCGATGTGCAACCACTCCCCTGCGCCATCGTCGCCCGGAACCTGCTCGATGCGCAGGTCGACCGAGACGTTCATCCAGTACACGAAACGGCCCATCAGCTCCTCTTTCCCAGAGTGGTTGCGCTTTGCAACTACTATATTGAGGTGTCGAGCCTTGTCAAGGTTTGAAGTTCAGGAAAGGAGGAATCGTGCGGCCACTCCCCGGAGACGCGATCAGCGCGGCAACCGACGTGCTCGCCGATCGCTGGACCCTTCTCATCCTGCGCGACGTGATCCTCTCCGACCGTCGCCACTTCCGCGCATTGCTCACCGGGTCCGACGCGGGAATCGCATCGAACATCCTCGCCGACCGCCTCGTTCGGCTCGTGGAGGCCGGCATCCTCCGCCGCGGCACCGCCGCCAGGGGGCAGCGCGCCCGCTACAGCCTCACCGAGGCCGGCATCCGGACCGTACCGATCCTCCATGCCCTGGGCACCTGGGGACTCGATTGGCGCGGCGATGCGGATGCGCCGCCTCGCAGCGGCTCACCCGCTGAGGAGCTGGCACAGCTTGAGCGGCTCATGGACGACCTCCGCGCCCGCCACCTTGGAGATGCAGTGACGAATGTCGCGCGGTCGGCGCCGGAGCGCTAGGCGACGAGCGACCGCAACTGTTCTACCGACTCGCGGATGTACGCGGTCAGACTCTTCTCGACCACGGCTTGCTCGACCCAGGCCCCGACCGCGCTCTGCAGCAGCACGCTCGCGAGACCGGCGAGCACCGCTGCCGTCTGCCCATCGAGGCCGCGTTCCCGCAGCGCGACTATCGCCGTTTCGGTCGACAGTTGCTGTTTCCGCAGCGCACGCTCACGCAGTCCCTCGTCGCTCGCGACGACGGTGCGCCAATTGCGCAGGTCCGCGAAGCGTGGTTCGAAGATGGTCGCCGCCGCCGCTTCGAGCGCGTACTGCACGAGGTCCATCGCGCTCAGGTCCGACGGCGCTCCCCGGATGACGTCCGCAAACTGCGACCGCATCTCCGCTTCCCCCGAGAACAGCACCTCGCGCTTATCGGCGAAATAGCGGAAGAAGGTGCGCGTGGTCAGCCCCGCGCGCCCGGTGATCTGCGGCACCGTCGTTGCCGCGAAGCCCTGCTCGGCAAACAGCTCCAATGCCGCTCGCTCGAGGCGCTCGCGCGCATCCGGATCCCATCTGCCCATGTCGCAAGGCTACCTCATGACACGCCGTGTCATCCGTGATAGCGTCGCCATGACATTGCGTGTCATCAGGCGCGTATCGGAAGGGAAAGACATGTCAGAGGAGATCTGGGTGCTCGGTGCTACGGGCCGAGCGGGTGCGGCAATCGCGCAGAAGCTCGCGGCTCGAGGCACGGTTCCGGTTCTGGTCGGCCGGGATGCCGCGAGGTTGAACAGAGCCGCGGCCCCGCTCGGGGCGCGAACCGTGGCCGCCGCCTCGCCCGCCGCGATGGCCAGCGCGATTCTGCGAGAGCGACCCGCCGTCGTGGTCAATACCGTCGGACCATTCCAGTCGACTGCGGCCGTCATCGCCGACGCGGCGCTGCTGTCAGGACACTACGTGGATATCGCGAACGACATCTCCACTTTCACCCAGCTGTTCGCTCGAGACGATGCCGCACGTACCGCAGGCACGACCATCGTCACGGGCGCGGGCTTCGGCGTCACGGCGACCGAGAGCGTACTGACCAGGCTGCTGGAGGGTCAGCCGAACGCGCGGCGGGTCCGCGTGAACATGATTCCCTCCGTGGCGTTCACCGAGGGTGTCGTCGGCGAGGCGCTCGCGGCATCCATCGTCGAAGGCCTGCCCGGAATAGCCGGAGGGGGACGCTTTCAAGGCCGGAGGATCACGGACGGCCGGCTTGCGAAGGCCACACTCGGCAGCCTCGCCAGGACACTCACCACCCCGGATGGCGACGAGGTCGTCACCGCCGTCATGCCGCTCGGTGAGCTTCTTGCGGCCGAGCGCGCCTCGCACGCTCCCTACATCGAGACCGCATCGAGTGAGGCGCCATCCGGGTCGCTGCTCAGCGCGCTCCTGCCCGCGACTCTCCCGCTCCTGCACATAGCGCCTCTGCGGCGCTTCGTCACCAGGCGCCTCGCCGCGGTGAAGACGTCCGCCCGACCACAGCCCAGAGAGCACTCCTGGGGACATGCGGAGGTCGAGTGGTACGACGGCAGGCACCGCGAGGGCTGGCTGAAGCTGCCGAACGCGAGCGAGTTCACCTCCACGGTGGCCGCGGAGACCGCGAGACGTCTGCTGGCCGCCGAGGGCAGGCCGGGCGCGTACACGCCGGCCGCGCTGTTCGGTTCGTCGTTCGCCGAGGCCTGCGGCGGTGAATACCTTCTCGCGGGAGTGGTGAAGTGACCCCCGACAACGCCGCGCTGTGGCTGCCGCGACCCGGCGCCACGTTCGAGGTCAGGGCCGCTCCGTACACGGCGCCCGCTCCCGACCAGGTCGTCGTGCGCGTGCGCGCGGTGGCCGTCAATCCGGTCGACGCGTTTCCGGGCATCTTCTACCGGATGATGGTGCCCTGGCTCACCTTCCCCGCCGTCATCGGGAGCGACGTCGCGGGCGAGATCGTGCAGCTGGGTGCGGGCGTTACGCGACTGCACGTCGGCGACAGGGTGCTCGGGATGGCCGTCGGAGTCGAGCGCGACCGCAATCGAGCTGCCGAGGGCGCGTTCCAGCACTACGCGGTTCTGCCGCAGACACTCGTCTCGCCGATTCCCGACGCCCTCAGTTTCGAGCAAGCGTGCGTGCTGCCGCTCGCGCTCTCGACCGCCGCGACAGGACTCTTCCAATCCGATCATCTGGGCCTGCCACTGCCGACCGTCGCGCCGCCGCCGCGCGACGAAACCGTGCTGGTCTGGGGCGCTTCGACGAGCGTCGGCAGCAATGCGGTCCAGCTGGCCCGCGGCGCCGGCTACCGCGTCATCGCTACCTCCTCGCCTCAAAATTTCGACTATCTGCGGTCCCTCGGAGCGGAGTCGACGATCGACCGCCGTAGCCGCACGGCGGCCGACGACATCGTCACGGCTCTCGACGGCAGAACGCTCGCGGGTAGTTACGCCATTGGCAGGCGCTCGCTGCGCCCAACGCTCGACGTTGTCGCGAGCGTGCCCGGTTCTCGACGGATCGCCACGGCGCAACCCTCCGTCGCGGTGCGCTTCGATCTCCTCGGCCGTCGTCGCCACGGCGTGCGCGTCACGCCGGTCTGGGGCGGAACCCTGCGCAGCAACGAGGTCGGTCCCGGCATCTACGCGGAGTATCTGCCCGCCGCACTGGCCGAGGGGACATATCGGGCAACTCCGGAGGCACTCGTCATCGGCGAAGGTCTCGAGCAGATTCCTGCCGCGCTCACGCGGCTGCGGCGCGGAGTCTCCGCGCAGAAACTCGTCATTCGCGTGTAGCGCTCTCCGCTGCCCTGCCTCGGCCCGCTAGACGCGCTCGAGTGGATTGCCCAGAAGCTTCGCTCCCAAGCCTCCGTCGACGAGACGATGGGCGGCGGTATTCGGCTTCCGTGAGGCCTGATCGACGACGCACGCGGTGAATTCCGCGGCGAGCTCGAGCCGCGGATAGCGGTCGAGAACGTCGCGCAGGAAGGTCGCGGGAAGCTCGTCCGGTCTGGCGCCAGAGATGTCGAGCGCCGTCGCAATCTCGAGCAGATGCCCCTCGACGTCGAGCTCCGGATCGACCTGGGGCCAGTTGTGTCGCACAATCACCTCGTGGACACGGATGCGGCGCTCCGCCGACCACCCGGCACCGGCGGTCAGTGCCACCGCAACGTGGCCACCGGCATCCTCGTAGGCGAGCGCGACGTTATCGAATTCGGGTGCGATGCCGATGTCGTGCAGGAGCGCGGCGACGTAGAGCAGTTCGTGATCGGGCTTGACTTCGCGAGCGCGAGCGAAGGCTTCCGCCCACAGCCAGGAGCGCTGCACATGATTCAGCAGCGACGGCGTGTGATACTCGGTCGCGATGACCAGTGCGGCTCGCGCAGCCTGGCTATCCGGAACGGTGAAATCATTGAGCCTCATGGCACCATGATGACGGATGCCGCGCGCTAGCAGAGGAATGACCAGGTCAACGATGGTGAGGCACTCCGATTAACCCCTCGCACTGCCCCTGCCTGGGCGGTCTCCCCTATGAGGAGTGCTGCGGCCCCCTCCACCGGGGCGAGCGACAGGCTGCGACGGCTGAACAGCTCATGCGGTCGCGGTACTCCGCGTTCGCGGTCGGCGATGCCGCCTATCTGCTCGCCAGCTGGCATCAGAACACGCGGCCGCGCGAGCTGGAACTCGACCCCTCGCTGCGCTGGTATCGGCTCGACATCCTCGCCACCTCCGGCGGACGGATGCTCGACTCGGTGGGCACTGTGGAGTTCCGCGCTCACTACCGCTCCCCCGCCGGCAGCGGCGAGCAGCACGAGTCGAGCAGCTTCGTGCGAGAAGGCGGCCGCTGGCTGTACCTGGGCCAGGCCTAGGTCTCACCCGGAATCAGCGCATCCCCCGGCCCTCGAGCCATTCCTGGTGGTCGCGCAGGGCCCTTCGTACGGCAGACCGGATGATCGCCCAGAGGATCCAGAGCGTAATGACCACCAGCAGGAGGTAGATCAGGAACGGGAGATAGAAAAAGGTGCTCATCGGCTCAGGCTACAAGTGAGCGATGCCCAGCGATAGCGCGGGGTTAGGTGTGCGCATTCGTCGCGGCGACCCAGGCCTCGAGCTTGGCGGCGGCCGCACCCGAGTCGACGGTCTCCGCGGCCGTGGCCATCGCACTCGCGAAGCGGTCGACGATCGACTCCTGCACGTGCCCCGGATGCAGCGCGAGGTCGTAGGAGACGATGCCGGCGGCTGCGTTCAGCAGCACGATGTCGCGCACGGCGCCCGTCTCGCCCGCGAGCGTGGATCGCACGACCGCGGCGTTGTTCGCGGGGTCCCCGCCGAGCAGCGCGGAGACGTCCACTCGCTTGATGCCGAGGTCGAGCGGATCGAGGTCGTGCTCGGTGACCGCGCCGCGCGACACCTCCCAGATGTGGCTGTGACCAGTGGTCGTGAGTTCGTCGAGCCCGTCGTCGCCGCGGAACACGAGGGCGGTCGCTCCCCTGGTTTGGAAGACGCCGACGATGAGCGGCACCTTGTCCAGGCTGCTCACACCGACCGCGCTCGCCTCCGGCCGGGCCGGATTGACGAGCGGTCCGAGGAAATTGAACACGGTGGGAATGCCGAGCTCGCCGCGCGTCGGGCCCGCATGCCTGAAGCCGGGGTGGAACAGCGCCGCGAACGCGAACGTGATCCCGACCTCCCCGAACACCTCAGCAACGCGCTCCGGAGGCAGTTCGAGATTCACCCCGAGGGCGGCGAGCACATCCGAGGCGCCGGACTTGGAACTGGCCGCGCGATTGCCGTGCTTCACGACGGGTACCCCGGATGCCGCGACGACGATCGAGGCCATGGTCGACACATTGACGGTGCCGAAGCGATCGCCACCAGTCCCGACGATATCGAGGGCCATCGGGTCGACGGCGAGCGGAAGCGCGTGCTCGAGCACGGCATCGCGAAAACCGACGATCTCGTCGACCGTTTCACCCTTCGCGCTCAGTGCGACGAGGAATCCGGCCAGCTGGGCCTGGCTCGCTTCGCCGAGCATGACGCTGCGCATCGCCCAGGAGGCTTCGCTGATACTGAGATCCTCTCCCCTCAGGAGAGAAGTGAGCAGGGCCGGCCAGGTGAGTTCCGAGGGCATAGCTGCGATCATATCGACTCCCCCGACGCGGATTCGGCGCCCCGAACGGGCAGACAGGCCGCAGGAATGAGAAATGTCACCCTCGATATCGACCATAATGGGAAGCGTGACCAGCACCTCTCTTTCTTCTTCAGTCGGGGCTCCCTCCGTCAACAGACCGAACCCGGTAGCCGTGGGTACGATCGTCTGGCTCGGGAGCGAGGTGATGTTCTTCGCCGGCCTGTTCGCGATCTACTTCACCCTGCGCTCCACGTCTCCACAGCTGTGGGCCGCGCAGACCGAGCACCTCAACGTGCCATACGCGCTCGTCAACACGCTCATCCTGGTGCTGTCATCGGTGACCTGCCAGTTCGGCGTATTCGCCGCGGAGCGGCTGCAGCCCCGCTCCACCGGATGGAAGTTCAGCGAGTGGGGCCTGACCAGGTGGTTCTTCCTGTCCTACGCTCTCGGCGCCGTCTTCGTCACCGGCCAGATCTTCGAGTACGCGACGCTGGTGTCGGAGCACGTGACTCTCTCCTCAGACCCCTACGGTTCCGCGTTCTACCTCACCACGGGCTTCCACGCGATTCACGTCACCTGCGGCCTCATCGCATTCCTGCTCATCATCGGCCGTGGATACAGTGTCAAGAACTTCGGTCACAAGGAGGCGACCAGCGCGATTGTCGTCTCCTACTACTGGCACTTCGTTGACGTCGTGTGGATCGGGCTGTTCCTGGTCATTTACGTTTTGAAATAGTCGCTCCACCGATGGGAATCAGGAAAGTCACTCGCATGGCGAATTCAGCACTCAAGACCCGCAGGGGTCGACCGGCCAATCGACGGCATCCGCTGGCCACCGTCGCCCTGATGATGATCGGGCTGGTCGCCACCGGTGGCGCCTACGCTCTCTTCACCACCGCGGCCTCGGCCCAGACGCCGACCGCCGCGTCACAGTCCTCCGTTCAGGAGGGGCAGAAGATCTTCGCTGCGAACTGTGCGACCTGCCACGGCATGAACGCCCAGGGCACCAAGGACGGCCCGAGCCTCTACGGCGTCGGCGCAGCATCCGTCAGCTTCCAGGTCGGCACCGGTCGCATGCCGCTCGCGCAGCAGGGACCGCAGGCCGAGCAGAAGCCGCCGCAGTTCACCGATGAGCAGGTTGCTGACCTCGCGGCATACGTCGCCTCGCTCGCTCCCGGGCCCGGTATCCCCGATTCCAAGTACCTGCAGGCTGACGGCAATGCCGCCACCGGCGCCCAGCTCTTCCGCATCAACTGCGCCATGTGCCACAACGTGGCCGGCGCCGGCGGCGCACTGACGGATGGCAAGTTTGCTCCGGCCCTTGCCGGCGTCAGCGCGGAGCACGTCTACGAAGCGATGGTCACCGGCCCGCAGAACATGCCCGTGTTCAACGATGCGAACCTCACGCCCACGCAGAAGGCCGACATCATCACCTACCTGAAGTACCTCGAGAAGAACCCGTCCCCGGGCGGATTCGATCTCGGCAGCCTCGGTCCGGTGTCTGAAGGACTCTTCATCTGGATCTTCGGGCTCGGTGCTGTCGTCGGTGTCACGATCTGGATCGCCGCGAAGGCAAACTAGAGCGGCTGCTCACAGCGCTTCACGCAACTACCTGCACCAAACGAAGGGAAGAGAATGGCACACGACGACGACGGTGGCACGAACGCCGCTGTTGGCTCGGCCATCGAGAAGAGCGAGCCGCCCCTGGCATCGCCCGGAACCGCGGTCGCCACGGCTGACGGTTTCACGAACCCCGGCTTGCCGCCAGAGCGCCCACGGGTAACCGATCTCGATCCCGTCAAAGAAAAGCAGGCCGAGCGTCGCGTGTACACGCTGTTCGCGGTCTCCATCGTGGGCAGCATCTTCGCCATCGTCGCGTACATCGCGTTCCCGATCATCCCGGGTAACACCGAGTCGGTTCGCCTCAACACAATGTTCCTGGGCATCGGCATCACGCTCGGCATGCTCGGTATCGGCGTCGGCGCCATCTACTGGGCCAAGAACCTCATGAGCGGTCACGACCTGACCGAGTCCCGCCACCTCACGCGTGGCTCGGAGCCCACGCGCGAGCGTGCCGTGGAGATCTTCAAGCAGGCCAACGAGGAGTCCGGATTCGGACGACGCACACTCATCCGCAACACCCTGATCGGCGCGCTGGTCGCCACTCCGCTGCCCGCGGTCGTGCTGTTCCGCGACCTGGGTCCAGCGGAAGACCCCGTCAAGCTGCTCGACAAGACCATGTGGAAGACCGGCACTCGCCTCACACAGGACCCGTCCGGTACCCCCATCAAGGCCTCGGAGGTCACCCTCGGCTCCGTCTTCCATGTCATCCCCGAGGGACTCAACGACGTTGAAGACAAGCTCGAGCAGAAGGCCAAGGCCGCGGTGCTACTGATGCGCCTCAAGCCCGAAGACCTGCACGAGATGCCCTCCCGCAAGGGTTGGTCATACGACGGCATCGTCGCCTACTCCAAGATCTGCACCCACGTCGGATGCCCGGTCGCCCTCTACGAGCAGCAGACTCATCACCTCCTTTGCCCGTGCCACCAGTCGACCTTCGACGTCACCAACCACTGCGAGGTGGTCTTCGGACCGGCCAAGCGGCCTCTCCCCCAGCTGCCCATCGCGGTGGACTCGGAGGGATACCTCATCGCACAGAGTGGCTTCCACGAGCCAGTCGGACCAAGCTTCTGGGAGCGTTCATGAGCACCGTCACCTCGCCACCCAATCAGGCGTCGCGCTTCACGACGGCCGCCGCGAACTACATCGATGAGCGCACGAGCATCTCGGGCTTCGTCAAGGAGCTGGGTCGCAAGATCTTCCCCGACCACTGGTCGTTCATGCTCGGCGAGGTGGCCCTCTACAGCTTCGTCGTCATCCTGCTGTCGGGTACGTTCCTCACGTTCTTCTTCCAGCCCGCTATGACCGAGGTCGTCTATCACGGCTCGTACGTACCGCTCAAGGGCATGGACATGTCGGCGGCGTACGCATCGTCGCTCAACCTGTCATTCGACATCCGTGGGGGCCTGCTCTTCCGCCAGATCCACCACTGGGCGGCGCTGCTGTTCATCGCCGCGATCGGCCTGCACATGGTGCGCGTGTTCTTCACCGGTGCGTTCCGCAAGCCGCGCGAGATCAACTGGGTCATCGGCTTCGTGCTGTTCATCCTGGCCTTGGCCGAGGGTTTCACCGGCTACTCGCTGCCCGATGACCTGCTCTCCGGCAACGGCCTGCGCATCATCGACGGCATGGTCAAGGGCCTCCCCGTGGTCGGCACCTGGATCTCGTACCTCCTCTTCGGAGGAGAGTTCCCCGGAACCGACATCGTCGGGCGATTGTTCAGTCTGCATATTCTGCTGCTGCCCGCGATTCTCGTGGCGGCACTCGGCCTGCACCTCCTGCTGATGGTCATCAACAAGCACACGCAGTTCGCCGGTCCCGGTCGCACGAACGACAACGTCGTGGGTGTTCCGATCCTGCCGGTGTTCGCAGCCAAGGCCGGAGGGTTCTTCTTCGTCATCTTCGGTGTGATCGTCCTGATCGCCTCGTTCTTCACGATCAACCCCATCTGGAACTACGGGCCGTACGACCCCTCCCCCGTATCGGCCGGCACCCAGCCCGACTGGTACATCGGATTCGCCGACGGCGCGCTACGACTGATGCCGCCGGGGCTGGAGTTCGTCTGGCTCGACCACACCTGGTCGTTCAACATCATCATCCCGGTGCTGGTACTCGGTCTGTTCATCGTCACGGTGGCCATCTACCCCTTCATCGAGGCGTGGATCACCGGCGACAAGCGTGAGCACCACATTGCACGTCCGCGCAATGCCCCCGTGCGCACCGCGATCGGCGCAGCGGGAGTCACCTTCTACTGCGTGCTCTGGGCTGCTGCGGGTTCCGACCTGATCGCCACCCACTTCAAGCTCACGATCGAGGGAGTCACGCACACCCTCCAGGCCCTGCTCTTCGTCGGTCCATTCGTGGCCTATCACCTGGCCAAGCGCATCGCGATCGGACTGCAGAAGAAGGATCGCGAGATCGCGCTCCACGGCTTCGAGTCCGGCCGCATCGTGCGCTTGCCGGGAGGCGAGTACATCGAGGTGCACGAGCAGCTCAGCGAGTACGAGCGCTGGAGGCTCGTGAGCTTCCTCGACTACAAGCCCCTGATGATCCGTCCGGATGCGCGCGGCCGCATCACGTTCGGTCAGCGACTGCGGGCCGGCTTCTCGCGGTGGTTCTTCGAGGACCGGATCTCACCCGTCACCCGCCACGAGCTCGAGTCAAGCGAGCACCACTAGGCGCTCAGCACAACAACCTAGGTGCGCCCGATCTTTCGATCGGGCGCACCTACTTGTGTTGCGCCGGAGGGTGCCCGTCAACGCAGGTGTCGATGCCGGCGGGACCTATCGAAGGCGACGCGCACGCAGCCACTGACACGGCACGAGCCGTCGCGGGATCTTCGCCTGGGAGCAACGCGCACGTTGACATGCTCCGCACCAGCGAGGCCCGAGAGGGCGCACGGAAGCCACCGAGTTGCGCTCGTGCGGCACAGAACGAGTCGACACAGGAGCACGAATGGCCGCGCTGCCGCCGCAGTCCCACCAGCGTCAGTCGCTGAGGACCTTCTTGAGGAAGTCTGCGGTGGAGCGGTAGTCGAGCCGCTCGTAGAAGGCGGCGCCACGGCTGCTGGCCACGGTGAGCTGACGAGCTCCCCTGCGGCGGCACTCCGCCTCGACGGCGGTAACAAGCTGGCTACCTATGCCGCGACTGCGCGCCGCAACGTCGACCACGAGCTCCTGGAGCTCCGCAGAGAGGCCGTCAGTGTAAAGCGGCCTCACGACAGTGGTCAGCGCGTAGCCGACGACGGAGCCGCCGAATTCCGCCACGTAGAGAAAGCGATCTTCTTGATCGCGAACCACATCGCCGAACGCCTCGTCGAACGACGCCCGGGGCGGGTTATAGCTGGACGGCAGTTGCTCGAGCAGCCCAAAGATCGCGTCCGCGTCGTCAGCAGACGCGAGACGGATGGTCGTGCCGCTAATGCGCGAAGTTTCCGCGGTAGTACTCATAGATCCATCCGACCAGTGCGATGACAGCCAGGACGGCACCGATGAAGGCGATCCAGAAGCCGGCGGCGATACCGAGGAACACGAGACCGGCACCGAATGCCAGGCTCACGGGCCACCAGCTCCACGGGCTGAAGAATCCCTGCTCGGGATCACCGTCGTCGACGTTGGCGTCAGCCGCGTCCTCGGGGAGGATGCGACCCTCAAGGCTGTTGCGAACACGTGCAAGGTAGAAGGCAATGAGCGCGAACAGCGCCGAGCAGAGCCCCAGGGCGATCGTGCCAACCCACTCCACGCGGTAGTGGAACGGATCGAGCAAGCCCCACACCGTGTACTCGACGGTGGCTGCCGCGAAGAACGCGCACAGCACCCAAAAGACCCTGACGTTGATTGTCATTGCGCTACTTGACCTTTCCGTCGTTGCGGTCGTACACGTCGGCCTCCGGAGCATCCTTGCCCGGTCCGACGCCCAGTGGGACGCCTGCTTCCGGGTGGTTCAGGTCGAACGCCGGCGACTCCGACCGGATGCGCGGGATGGAGGTGAAGTTGTGACGCGGCGGCGGGCACGAGGTCGCCCATTCGAGCGAGCGGCCGTAACCCCATGGGTCATTCACCGTCACCTTGGGCGCGTTGCGAGCCGTGATGTAGACGTTGTACAGGAACGGGATCATCGAGATTCCGAGGATCATCGCGCCGATAGTGGAGACCTGGTTGAGCCAGGTGTAGTTGTCTTCCGGCTGGTAGGTCGCATAGCGACGAGGGAAGCCGATGACGCCGAGCCAGTGCTGCACGAGGAAGGTCGTGTGGAATCCGATGAACAGCAGCCAGAAGTGGATCTTGCCGAGTCGCTCGTTGAGCATCTTGCCGGTCCACTTCGGCCACCAGAAGTAGAAGCCGCTGAACATCGCGAAGACGACGGTGCCGAAGACCACGTAGTGGAAGTGTGCGACGACGAAGTACGTGTCGGAGACGTGGAAGTCGAGCGGCGGCGAGGCGAGGATGACGCCCGTGAGACCACCGAAGGTGAAGGTTACGAGGAAGCCGATTGCCCAGAGCATTGCCGCCTCGAAGGTCACGGACCCTCGCCACATCGTTCCCAGCCAGTTGAAGATCTTAAGGCCGGTAGGAACAGCGATGAGCATCGTCATGAGCGAGAAGAACGGCAACAGCACCGAGCCGGTCACGTACATGTGGTGCGCCCATACCGTCACCGACAGAGCGGCGATGCTGATTGTGGCGTAGACGAGGGTCTTGTAACCGAAGACCGGCTTCCTGCTGAAGACGGGGAACACCTCTGACACTATGCCGAAGAAGGGCAGTGCGATGATGTAGACCTCGGGATGCCCGAAGAACCAGAACAGGTGTTGCCAGAGGATCGCACCACCGGCTTGAACGTTATAGAGCTGAGAGCCGAACACCCTGTCGGAGCCGAGCGCGAGCATTGCCGCGGCAAGCACCGGGAAGGCCATGAGCACGAGGATGGACGTGACGAGGGCGTTCCAGGTGAAGATCGGCATCCGGAACATGGTCATGCCCGGCGCGCGCATCGTGATGATGGTCGTGATGAAGTTGACCGCACCGAGGATGGTGCCGAATCCGCTCATGCCTAGTCCGAACACCCAGAGGTTGCCACCCAGGGATGGCGAGAAGGTCGTCGTTGAGAGCGGGACGTACGCGAACCAACCGAAGGACGCAGCACCCTGCGGCGTGAGGAAGCCGCCGACAGCGATGAGGCTTCCGAAGCTGTAGAGCCAGTAAGCGAAGGCGTTCAGACGCGGGAACGCGACGTCAGGGGCCCCGATCTGGAGCGGCATGATCACGTTCACGAATCCTGCGAACAGCGGCGTCGCGAACATGAGCAGCATGATCGTGCCGTGCATCGTGAACAGCTGGTTGTACTGCTCCTTGGTCTGCAAGAGGTGCAGGCCGGGCTCGAACAGCTGTGCCCGCATGACGAGCGCCATCACACCACCGAGCATGAAGTAGATGAAGGAGGTGATCAGGTACATGTACCCGATGGTCTTGTGGTCGGTGGAGGTGATCCAACTGACCAGAACGTTGCCCTTGCGGCCGACCTTCGATGCGCCGAAGTCCTGCCCGGAGCTGGTGCCGCGCACTGTGGGGCGGGTGGGTGTTGCTGTACTCATGTCGACCTACTCGTTGCTCTTCGGAGCTTTGTTGTCAGGCTGATTCGTGTTCGTGTCGTACTTCTCATCCAGTGCGCCCGTGAAGCCCTTATCAGCCTGGCTCTGGATATACGCGTCGTACTCGTCCTGCGGCACGACCTTCACCTCGAAGAGCATGAGCGAGTGGTAGTCACCACACAGCTCAGCGCACTTACCGGCGTATGTTCCGACCTTCGTCGGAGTGAAGTACATGTAGTTGTCCTTGCCAGGGATGTTGTCTTTCTTGTAAAGGAAGTCGACGACCCAGAAGGAGTGGGCAACGTCCCGACTCTCCAGCTTGATCTCGACCGTCTTGTTGACCGGCAGGTACAGGGTGTTGAGCTGGGAGTAGTCGATTGACTTCTCCTTCTCGAGCTCCTGCGCCTGGATGCCGGCAGAGTAGACACCCTCCTTCGAAGGACCGACGTTGAGGTAGTTGAAGTCCCAGGCCCAGCGCTTCGCGTAGACCTCGATCTGCACATCCGGATTCTTGGTCGGCTGCTCGATCGACGCCTGCTCCTTCGCGGTGAACGCGAAGAAGCCGATGATCATGATCAGCGGAACGACCGTGTAGAAGATCTCGATCGGCATGTTGTAGCGCAACTGCACCGGGAGGCCGGTCTGGCCCTTGCGGCGGCGGTACACCACGATCGCCCAGATGATGAGACCCCAGGTGATCAGACCCACGATGAGCAGCACGAGCCATGACGTGACCCATAGACCGGTGATGCCATCGGTGTGATTGGTGATACCGGGCGTGCCCGGCAAAAAGCCTCTAAGTTGCTCCTGCGTGCAGCCAGCCATTGTCGCAATAAGCAGAGCGGCAGTCGGGATGGCAGCCCATCGAAGACGGCGGTAAGAACGCACCTGTGACCTCTCGGATGACACGGACTGTTACGAAGCACAGTCTATTTGTTGCTCCCAGCCTAGCCGCCGGAGGCGCTCCCGCCGACCGAAAATGGGCCCAGTCGAGAAAAAAGGGGAACCGCCGCAGCGATTCCCCTTTCGATCACACCATCGTGTGGACAGGTGCTAGTGGAAGGAGTCCCCGCAGGCGCAGCTACCGCTGGCGTTCGGGTTGTCGATCGTGAATCCCTGCTTCTGAATCGTGTCTTCGAAGTCGATCGTGGCACCGTCGAGGTAGGGAACGCTCATCTTGTCGACGACAACCTCGACGCCGTCGAAGTCGACGGTGGCGTCGCCCTCGAGCAGTCGCTCGTCGAAGTAGAGCTGGTAGACGAGGCCGGAGCAGCCACCCGGCTGTACGGCGACTCGCAGTCTCAGATCGTCGCGACCCTCGAGCTCATACAGGCTGCGCACCTTGCTCGCTGCAGCATCACTCAGCCCGACGCCGTGTGCGGCGGTCGCGCTCTCAAGTGTCGTCGTGTCGGTCATGGCCACTCCTTCTGGTGTCATCAGCGGCCGAGCCGCGTGAGTCTCTGCCTCAGTCTAAGCAGGATCGGGGCACATTGCCGCCTCGATCGCCGAATCTCCTCAGGAGATCTCGGCTCCGCGTTCGGTGAGGCGTGCAAGCAAGACCGCCTCCGTGAGAATCGCCCGATGGAAGACCCCGAGGTGCAGTGATTCGTTGGGACTGTGCGCTCGCGAATCCGGGTCTTCCACTCCGGTGACGAGGATCTGCGCTGCGGGGAACAGCTGCACCAGGTCGGCGATGAAGGGAATGGAGCCTCCGATTCCCATCTCGACCGGCGCTACGCCCCAGGCATCCGTCATTGCGGCTTCGACCTCGGCGACGCCCCAGCCGCTCGTGTCCACGGAGAAGCCGTTGCCCTGATCGACGTCGGTGATCTCGACCTGCGCTCCGAACGGAGCGTGCGCCCGCAGGTGCCGTTCGATCGCGGCGAATGCCTCGTCGGCGCCCTGCCCCGGTGCGATGCGCGCACTGATGCGCACCGAGGTCACCGGCGTGAGCGTGTTCGACGCGTTCGCGACGCTCGGCGCGTCGATCCCCGTGACCGTGATCGCGGGCTTGGACCAGATGCGGCCCAGAATGCTGCCGCTGCCGATGGACGTCACGCCGTCGACGAGCGCCGCCTCGTCGCGCAGTCGGGCCTCGTCGTAGTCGGGTGTCTCGACGTCGGTCGACGTGAGTCCCTCGACGGCGACCGAGCCGTCATCGGAGTGCAGGGTGGCGAGCAGCCTGACCATGGCGAGCATGGCGTCCGGCACCGCTCCCCCGAACATGCCGGAGTGTGAGGCGTGCTTCAGGGTGCGCACGGTGAGTTTGAACGTCACATTGCCGCGCAGCCCGACGGTCAGTGCCGGTGTCTCCGTGTCCCAGTTGTCTGAGTCGGCGACGACGATCACATCGGCGGCGAGCTGCTCCCTGTGCTCGGTGAGGAAGCTGGTGAATGAACGCGAGCCGAACTCCTCCTCCCCCTCGATGAAGAGGGCCAGGCCGAGATCGAAGCCCTCACCGACGGATTCGACGAAGGCGCGGATGGCTGCGATGTGCGCGACCACGCCCGCCTTGTCGTCCGCGGCGCCGCGACCGTAGATGCGGTCACCTCGTACGGTCGGCTCGAAGGGCAGCGAGTCCCAGTCTGCGTCTGCTCCGGGCGGCTGCACGTCGTGGTGGGCGTAGAGCAGGATCGTCGGCTTGCCATTTCGGGCCTTCCGCGTCGCGAGCACGGCGGGCTGCCCGAGCTGGTCGGAGTCTCCGATTGCGGCGCGAGCGACGGTCACATCGTCGAAGACTCCCAGCTCGCGAACGAGGCCGGCCACGGCATCCGCACTCTCGGCAACATGCCGGGCGTCGAACGCCTCCCATGACACCGACGGGATGCGCACGAGACGCGACAGGTCTGCCACGGCGGCGGGAAAGCCCGCCTGTACCGCCTCGCGCAGCGTCTGCAGCAGATCCGGGCGTGTGGAATGCGTTGAAGTCATGGAGGTAATCTTAAGCAGACATCTACTGCGAGGGACCATTGTGGCCAAGCCAACGACGAGCAAGTCCGACGAAGCCGCCGGGTACGAACTCAACACCGACAGCCTTTCCGCGGGAAAGGGGCGCCCGACGCCGACCCGTAAGGAGCGCGAGGCCGCGAACCAGCGACCGCTCGTCTCCGGAGACCGCCGCGCGGGCAACAAGGCCGCCCGCGCCCGGATGGCCGAGGCCCGCGAGCGAGCCAGGGTCGGCATGGCGAACGGCGAGGAGAAGTTCCTGACGCCGCGCGATAAGGGTCCGCAGCGCCGCTACATCCGTGACTACGTGGACGCCCGGTTCAGCGTGGGCGAGGTGATGATCCCCATCCTGTTCGTCATCATCATTCTGAGCTTCATCGACAGCGCGCTGTTCCAGCTCGTGTCGTTCTTCGCACTGTGGGGCTTCTTCCTCCTCGCGGTCGTCGACTGCCTCTTCGTGGGTTTCAGGGTCAACCGCAAGCTCAGGGAGAAGTTCGGCGAGGATCGGGTGCAGCGCGGCAACCGCTGGTACGCGGCGATGCGAGCGATGCAGATGCGTCTCATGCGCCTGCCGAAGCCGCAGGTCAAGCGCGGCCAGTTCCCCGCTTAGTCGCGTCCGATTCGATTAGGCGCGTCCGATTAGGCGCGTCCGCATGGTCGCGTTCCGCATGGTCGCGTCCGCATCCACCGGCACGTTCAGCCCGCCTGTCGTGCCCGCCTGCGCAGTCCGCGATTGATCTGCCAAGCCCAGAGGGGCCCACGGTACAGAAACGCGGTGTAGCCCTGCACGAGCGTTGCTCCGCTGTCGAGACGCTCGATGACGTCGTCGCTCGAATCCACTCCCCCGACCGAGATCACGCACAGCTCCGCCGGAACGACTCCGCGAATGAGCCGCAGCACGTCGAGGGATCGCTTTGCCAGCGGAGCGCCGGAGAGACCACCGTCGCCCATCGCCCGCACGGCGTCGGCGGATACGGTGAGGCCTCCGCGCGAGATCGTCGTGTTCGTTGCGATGATGCCGGCGAGCCCGAGGTCGACGGCGAGCCGCGCGATGGCGACGATCTCCGTGTCGTCGAGATCCGGCGCGATCTTCACGAGAACGGGAGTCTCGCCCGCGGCGTCGCGCACGGCGGTCAACAGCGGGGTGAGCCTCTCCGTGGCCTGGAGCCCGCGAAGACCCGGAGTATTGGGCGAACTGACGTTGACCGCGAGATAGTCTGCCGCAGGCGCGAGAAGTGCCGTGCTCTTCAGGTAGTCGTCCACGGCATCCGCGACGTCGACGACTCGGCTCTTGCCGATGTTGACGCCGATGACCGGTCGGGAGGAGCGAGCGGCCAGCTCGCGAAGTCGTGGCGCGGCGTCCTCTGCGCCACGATTATTGAAGCCCATGCGGTTGATGACGGCACGATCCGCGATGAGCCTGAACAGCCTCGGACGAGGATTGCCGGGCTGTGCCTTCGCGGTGATCGTGCCCACCTCGATGTGGCCGAAGCCCAGCTGCCAGAGGCCGCGCACGGCGTCGCCGTCCTTGTCGAAGCCAGCCGCCACACCGAACGGCGATTCGAAATGCAGGCCGAGGGAGTCGACTGCGAGCGACGGATGCGGCCGGGTCATGGCGCGCGCGATCGCGCCTACGCCGAGTCGCGGCAGCCACCTGATCACCACGAAGGCGAGGTGATGCGCGGTCTCCGGGTCCAGCCTGGACAGGAAGAGGGAGAAGAGAATGCGATACATGCCGTAGCCAGAGTAGCGGCAGTCACGCGGTGCTTACGCCTGCGTGCCTACTCCGCGGCGCCGGCAGGGTCGTGCTCGACTCGCAGCTGTGTGATGGCCGACTCGAAGTCCTCCAGCGAATCGAACGCCTGGTAGACACTGGCGAATCTGAGGTACGCGACCTCGTCGAGCTCGCGCAGAGGCGCAAGGATGGCGAGACCGATGTCGTTCGCGTCGACCTGCGATGCCCCGGTCGCCCGAATGGTCTCCTCCACTCGCTGGGCGAGCACCGCAAGGTCGGCATCCGTCACGGGTCTGCCCTGGCAGGCCTTCCGCACGCCGGAGACGATCTTCTCGCGGCTGAACGGTTCGAGCACGCCGTTGCGTTTGACGACGTTGAGGCTCGCCGTCTCCGTCGTGCTGAATCGCCTGCCGCACTCCGGGCACTGCCTGCGCCTGCGGATCGAGAGGCCGTCGTCACTCGTGCGTGAGTCGACGACTCGGGAATCCGGATGCCGGCAGAAAGGGCAGAACATAGTGGCTCAACGATACGTCACGGCGAGGCTAAAGCCGTGCGGGTCTCTACCGCTCGGCGAATCGAGCGCTGACGGCGGCGGCGTGCCCCGGCAGATCCTCAGCATTGGCCAGCGCCACAATCCTCGACTCGACCGCGGCAAGCGCCTGACGGTCGTAGCGGATGACCTGCTGCGAACGCAGGAAGGTGTAGGCACCGAGACCGGCAGCAAACCGCGCCTGGCCGCCCGTCGGCAGAACGTGGTTGGACCCGGCCAGGTAGTCGCCCAGGCTCACCGGGGAGCTGTCGCCCAGGAAGATCGCACCGGCGTTCTCGATGCGTGCCAGCACCGCATCCGGATCGGCGGTCTGGATCTCGAGGTGCTCGGGACCGTAGACGTTGCTGAAGTCTGCGGCGTCGTTGAGGTCATCGACGAGGACCACGGCAGATTGCCTGCCCGCGAGGGCCTCGGCGACGCGCTCGCGGTGAGCGGCATCATTCGCGAGCCGCTCCACCTCGAGCTGCACGCGCTCGGCGAGATCGAGCGAGTCGGTCACGAGCACCGCGGAGGCCAGCTCGTCGTGTTCCGCCTGGCTCAGCAGGTCGCTCGCGACAAGGAAAGCGTCGGCGGAGGCATCCGCAATCACGAGAATCTCCGTTGGTCCGGCTTCCGCGTCGATGCCCACGGCGCCGCGCACGAGCCGCTTGGCCGCGGCAACGAAGACGTTTCCGGGTCCGGTGATCACCTGCACCGGATCGAGATCGAGCGAGGGCACGCCGAACGCGAAGGCACCGATTGCACCCGCGCCGCCCATCGCATAAACCTCGTCGACACCGAGGAGGCCGGCAGCCCCGAGGATCGTGGGGTGGATGGAGCCGTCGAAGTTCTTCTGGGCCGGTGATGCGAGCGCGATCGAGGTGACTCCGGCCACCTGCGCCGGCACCACGTTCATGACGACACTCGATGCCAGCGCGGCCTTGCCGCCCGGCACATACAGACCGACCCGGCTTACCGGACTCCAGCGCTGCACCACGTCGGCACCGGGTCCCAAGGTCGTCACGGATGTCGTGGGCAGCTGAGCCTTCGTCGCCAGGCGAACGCGATCAATGGCTTCCTCGAGTGCGGCGCGCACCTCGGGCGCGAGGCCTGCGATGCCCGCCTCGATCTCGGCCGCGCCGAGTCGCACCCGCGGCGGTCGCACGTGGTCGAGGCGCTCCGCCTGCTCGAGAAGGGCTGCCTCTCCCCCGGCGCGCACGTCGGCGATCAGCTGCGCGGCGATCTCGGTGGCCGCCGCGACATCCGTCTGTGCCCGGGGAACGAGAGCGAGAAGTTCGGCGCGAGTAGGCTTGAGGCCTCGAAGGTCAATAGTCTGCATCATGGCGTTTCCACCTTAGTTGTTGCCGGAACAGTCGTTCCGCGCGCGACGTGTGGTTGTCTGCCTACGCACGACCCGAACCTTGGGCTTTTACCAGAGAGTTAACCGCGACATGCAGAGTTCACCATTGCTGCCACCCGAAGAGCCGGATGACATCTCGGCCTTCAAACACGTCTTCCGTCGGCACGCGGCCGGGGTCGTTGCCATCACGGCGCTCACCCCGGAGGGAAAGCCGGTGGGATTCACGGCGACCTCGCTCGCTTCACTCGCCGCGGTGCCGCCGCTGGCCACCTTCAACATGGCGAGGGTGGCGAGCGCGTGGCCCGCGATCAGCGACACGGACTACGTGGTGATCCAGACGCTGGGGGCGCGCAATCGGGATCTCGCAGACAAGCTCTCGGGTGACCACGAGCTTCGATTTGTGGGAGACCACTGGATCGCCGGTCCGCACGGCCTGCCGATGCTCAAGGGAGTCACGGCCTGGATGATCGGACGCATCGTCGAACGACTGCCGGTCGCAAACAACGCGGTCATCGTCGTGCAGATCGAAGAGGGCGGCGTCGGCGAACCGGATGAGGCGCTGCTCTACCACGAGCGAACCTATCGGCGTCCAGGCGATCCGGTCTGATCGCCCGGGCAAGTGGCGCGGGCTCAGCCCAGGCAGGCAGGCCCGAGCAACGACTTCAACTCACCGTAGAGATCCGCGCTAACCTTCACCGGATACGGTATCTCGAACATGCGGGCAGACTCGCCCTTGACGAGCTTGAGCCGCACCTCGGTATCCCCCGAATGGCGAATGAGCACGTCGTTAAGCGAGGTCACGACGTCCGTGGTGGCACGAAACTCCGGCATCGAGATCATGAGCGGACCCGAGCCTAGGCTCTGGCCGAGGTCTGGCGTGAACATGCTCACGGCGTGAAGATTCATGCCGTCGTCGCGCACGCTCACTCGTCCGCGCACCACGACGACGGAGTCGTTGCTGAGCGCCGGGGAGAACTCCTGGTAGGTCTTGCCCATGAACATGACGGTGACCTCTGCCCCGAAGTCCTCGACCGTGATCATGCCGTACTGGTTGCCCGAACTGCGGGCGATGCGGTGCTGCACCCCGGTGATGAGGCCTGCGATGGTGACGGTGTCGCCGTCGTGCGCGACCTCGCCCGCGAGAATGTCGGAGATCGTCGCGCTCGCGTGCTTGGCGAGTTGCGTCTCGAGGCCGGCGAGCGGATGGTCGGAGACGTAGAGACCCAGCATCTCGCGTTCGAAGGCGAGCTTGTCGCGCTTCGCCCACTCCGGCCTCACGGGGATCTTCTCGCCCTCCTCTTCGAAATCGAAGATGCCGCCGAACAGGTCGACCTGCCCGTTCGCCTCGTTGCGCTTGAGGCTCACGGCCGATTCGACGGCGTCCTCGTGAATCTCCAGGAGCGCGCGGCGGGTGCCCTCCATCTGGTCGAAGGCGCCGGCCTTGATGAGTGACTCCACCGTGCGCTTATTGGCCACCTGGATCGGCACCTTGCGCAGGAAGTCGTGGAAGGAGGTGAAGCGTCCCTTCTCTTCGCGGCTCAAACGAATCGCCTCGACGACGTTCGCGCCGACGTTGCGGATGGCGCCGAGACCGAAGCGGATGTCGCCGGCGACCGCCGTGAAGTCTCCGCTGGACTCGTTGACATCCGGGGCGAGCACGTGAATGCCCATTCGCCTGCACTCGCTGAGGTACAGCGCGAGCTTGTCCTTGGAGTCCCCAACGCTCGTGAGGAGCGCCGCCATGTACTCCGCCGGATGGTTCGCCTTGAGGTACGCGGTCCAATAGCTGAGCACGCCGTACCCTGCACTGTGCGCCTTGTTGAAGGCGTAGTCCGCGAACGGCATGAGCGTGTCCCAGAGCACTTTGACGGCCTCCGGGCTGTAGCCGTTCTCGCGCATCCCGGCCTCGAAGCCGGCGTACTGCTTGTCGAGCTCCGACTTCTTCTTCTTGCCCATCGCGCGGCGCAGCACGTCGGCCTGACCGAGCGTGAATCCCGCCACCTTCTGCGCGACGGACATCACCTGCTCCTGGTACACGATGAGGCCGTAGGTGATGCCGAGGCTCTCCCGCAGGGGCTCTTCGAGCTCCGGATGAATGGCCTCGATCTTCTGCAGGCCGTTCTTGCGCAGCGCGTAGTTGGTGTGCGAATTCATGCCCATCGGGCCGGGCCGATACAGCGCGATGACGGCCGAGATGTCTTCGAAGTTGGTGGGCTTCAGTTGCCTGAGGAGCGCACGCATCGCACCACCGTCGAGCTGGAACACCCCGAGCGTGTCGCCGTGGGCCAGCAACTCGTAGGTCTTCTCGTCGGCATCGAGATCGAGGTCTTCGATCACGAGTTTGGAGCCCGTGTTCTTCTCGATCATCCTGAGCGCGTCTTCGATGATGGTGAGGTTGCGCAGGCCCAGGAAGTCCATCTTGATGAGGCCGAGCGACTCCAGCGGTGGCTGGTCGAACTGTGTGATGATCGCGCCGTCGTCCTCGCGCTTCATGATCGGGAGCACGTCGATGAGCGGCTCGGCAGACATGATGACGCCCGCCGCGTGCACGCCCCACTGGCGCTTGAGGTTCTCGATGCCGATGGCCGTCTCGAAGACCTTTGCTGCCTCTGGGTCGGTCTCGAGCACGGTGCGGAAGTCGCCCGCCTCCTTGTATCTCGGGGCGTCCCGATTGAGCACGTCGCCGAGGCCAATGTCCTTGCCCATGATCGCCGGAGGCATGGCTTTGGTGAGCTTCTCCCCCACCGAATACGGCATGCCGAGCACGCGCGCGGAGTCCTTGAGGGCCTGCTTGGCCTTGATCGTGCCGTAGGTGACGATCTGGGCCACCCGGTCATCGCCGTACTTGTCGGTGACGTAGCGGATGACCTCGGGGCGACGGCGGTCGTCGAAGTCGACGTCGATGTCGGGCATGGAGACGCGTTCCGGGTTAAGGAAGCGCTCGAAGATCAGACCGTGAGCCAGCGGATCGAGCTCCGTGATCCCCATGGCATATGCGACCATGGATCCGGCGGCCGAGCCTCGACCGGGACCGACCCTGATGCCCTGGCTCTTGGCCCAGCCGATGAAGTCTGCGACCACGAGGAAGTAGCCGGGGAAGCCCATCTGTTTGATGACATCGACTTCGTACTGCGCCTGGGCGAGATGAGCCTCGGATGGCGCGTTGTTGAAGCGACGCAGCATCCCGGCGGTCACCTCCTTCTCGAACCAGGTCGCCTCGGTCTCGCCCTCGGGAACGGGGAACCGTGGCATGAGATCGCGATGCTCGAAATTGACCTCGCAGCGCTCGGCGATGAGCAGCGTGTTGTCGCAGGCCTCCGGGTGATCCGGAAAGAGACGGCGCATCTCTGCCGCCGACTTGAGGTAGAACTCGTTCGAGTCGAACTTGAAGCGGTTGGGGTCATCGAGCGTCGAGGCGGATTGAACGCACAGCAGAGCCGCGTGCGCGGTCGCGTCGTGCGCGTGCGTGTAGTGCAGGTCGTTCGTGGCCACGAGCGGAAGATCGAGATCCTTCGCGAGTGCGAGAAGTTCGGTGACCGTGCGCCGCTCGATGTCGATGCCGTGGTCCATGATCTCGGCATAGAAATTGCCCGGACCGAAGATGTCACGCAGCTCGGCGGCGGCGTCTCGCGCCTCCTTGTACTGCCCCAGGCGCAATCGAGTCTGCACCTCGCCACCGACGCATCCGGTGGTCGCAATGATGCCTTTCGAATACCGGCTGAGCAGTTCCCTGTCCATGCGCGGCTTGAAGTAGAAGCCCTCGATGGAGGCGAGCGACGAGAGCCGGAACAGGTTGTGCATACCCTCGTTGTTCTGGGAGAGCATGGTCATGTGCGTGTAGGCGCCGGATCCACCGACATCGTCCTGGTTCTGCGTGCCGCCGCCCCAGCGCACCCGGGTCTTGTCCTGCCGCGCGGTACCCGGCGTGATGTAGGCCTCGGTGCCGATGATCGGCTTCAGGCCGGCCGCCGTGGCCTGCTTCCAGAAGTCGTACGCGCCGAACATGTTGCCGTGGTCGGTGACGGCGATGGCGGGCATCCCCTGCTCTGCCGCAGCGGCCATGAGCGGGGCGACGCGTGCCGCGCCGTCGAGCATGGAATATTCGCTGTGCACGTGCAGATGCACGAAAGAATCATCGCTGGCAGGCACTACATCTCCGACTACAGGGTTGTGATGAAAAGCTTAAGCCTGCCCCTCGGGGCGGGCGTCACTCGGCGCGCAGGACGTCGAGCGCGTGTTGCAGATCCTTCGGGTACTCGGTGTGAAACACCACGTCCTCGCCGCTGCCGGGGTGACGAAATCCCAGTTGAACGGCGTGTAGCCACTGCCGAGTGAGACCGAGCCTGGCCGAGATCGTGGGATCGGCCCCGTACATCGCGTCGCCGACGCAGGGGTGCCGCTGGGCGGCCATGTGCACACGGATCTGATGTGTTCTGCCCGTCTCGAGGTGGATCTCGAGCAGCGAAGCACTCGGAAACGCTTCGAGCGTCTCGTAGTGGGTCACCGACGGCTTGCCGTCCGAGGTGACGGCGAACTTCCAACTGGACCCGGGATGCCTGCCGATCGGCGCATCGATCGTGCCCCTCAGCGGATCGGGGTGTCCCTGCACGACGGAGTGATAGATCTTCTTGACCTCACGGTCGTGGAACTGACGCTTAAGTTCCGTGTACGCGCGCTCGCTCTTCGCGACGACCATGAGTCCGCTCGTCCCGGCGTCGAGGCGGTGCACGATTCCCGCGCGTTCGGCCGCACCGGAGGTCGAGATCCGGAACCCGGCACCGGCCAGTGCGCCGAGCACCGTCGGTCCGGTCCAGCCGATGGATGGATGCGCCGCCACTCCCACGGGCTTGTCGATCACGACGATGTCGTCGTCGTCGTACACGACGGTGAGGTCGGGGACGATGATCGGCACGACGGTCGGTGGCTGCTTCGGCTCCCACCTCACCTCGAGCCAGTGCTCAGCCTGCACCCGGTCGGACTTGCGGAGCACAACGCCGTCTGAGACGACGCCACCGCTCTCCGCCACCTCGGCGGCGAAGGTGCGCGAGAAACCGAGCAGTTTCGCCAGTGCTGCATCGACGCGCTCGCCGACCAGGCCCTCGGGCACGGGAAGGATTCGGGACTCCACGACTACCTCGGGTCCGAGGCCGCGTCGTCCACGACACTCTCCTGCTCGCCCCGGGGCTGCTCGGCCCTGCCGACCCTGCGGCCGTCAAGGTTGATCCCTCGGAGCGTCAGGATGATGAACAACCCCATACTCGCGACGATGAACGAATCGGCCACGTTGAAGATCGCCGGAAACCCGTACACCTGGATGAAATCCACGACGTGCCCGAGTCCGAAACTCGGCTCCCGGAACAGGCGGTCGGTGAGGTTGCCCGCCGTGCCGCCCAGCAGCATCCCGAACAGGATTGCCCAGCCGAGCGACCGGATTCGCCTGGCAAACAGGATGATGAAAATCGTGACCGCGGAGGCCGCGAGCGAGAAGATCCAGGTCGATCCGCTCGCGAGCGAGAACGCGGCGCCAGAGTTCTTGACGAAGTGGAACTGCAGGAGGTTGCCGATGACATCGACCTGCTCGCCCTCGACGAGGGAAGAGACGATGAGATACTTCGCGAACTGATCGAAGCCGTAGACAACCAGGGCGACGACGACGAGCGCGACAAGCGCTCTAACGCTTACCTTCCCGGCACGGGTCTTCGCCTCTGGTTCAGTTGCCGCCAAAGCCCTGGTAGCTCGTGGACGGTGCCGGGTTGCCTGCGCCGTAGTTGGCCGGCTCGGCTGACTGGGACCCGCCTACGGAGTTGGAGGACTCCAGGTCGCGAAGCTGGCCCTCGATGTAGCCCTTGAGCTTCTGGCGGTACTCACGCTCGAAGTTGCGAAGGCCCTCGATGCTCTCCTCGAGCTGCGTGCGCTCCTGCTCGAGAGCCGCCAGCTGGGTGCGCTGGGTTGCTTCTGCCTCGCTCACGACTCTGGCGGCAGTGGCCTGGCCCTCGGCGATGAGTGCGTCGCGCTTCTCGATGCCCTCTCGCACGTGCTCCTCGTGAAGTCGCCTCGCGAGCTGCAGCAGGTTATTGGTGTTGTTCGGGTCGAGGCTCGGGTCCATCGCCGCATTGCCGTAGGCGGGCGCGGGTACGACGGCGGGAGCTGGTGCCACTGCGGGCGCCGGAGCCTGCTGCTGCTGCTCGCCGAATCCGGCGGCCGGTGCGGGAGACTGTGACGAGCTGCGCTGCAGCTCGTTGATGCGAGACTCGCCGGCGATCAGGCGCTGACGCAGTTCCTCGTTCTCCTGATTGAGGCGGCGAAGTTCAACAACGACCTCGTCGAGAAAGTCGTCGACCTCATCCTGGTCGTAGCCCTCGCGAAACTTCGTCGGCTGGAACCGCTTGTTGACCACATCTTCAGGCGTTAAGGCCATGGGGAATCACCTCAAAAAACTCATCGGAACATCGCGTATAACGTTCAGCTAACGGTAGCAAAATAACGCGCCGCAGGGCATTCGAAGATTGCCTCGGGTTGCGTCACCGTTCAAGAGTACACAGGCTCACTGAAAGCGGAATGCCATCGCGATGTACAGCAGCACAATGACCAGCAGCATCACGGCACTCCAGGCGAAATCGAGCGCGATCCCGCCGAATCGCAGCGGCGGCAGAACGCGCCGCGCCGCCTTGATCGGCGGATCCGTGATGACGAAGACGAACTCGGCGATCACGAGTACAACGCCCTTGGGCCGCCAGTAGCGCGCGAAGCTGCGCACGAGGTCGAGAACGAACCTCACCCACAGTGCAAGGAAATAGAGAAGCAGAAGATAGTAGATGATGGTCGCGACGAGCGACACGGTACTCATAGGTGTAGCAGCGACCCTGCCGGATTCGCGCTAGGCCTGTGCGAAGAACGAGGCGTCGACGTCGGGCTCGACCTCGGCCTGCTCGCCGCTCACGGCGACGTGCGCGGGCGACAGCAGGAACACCTTGCTGGTGACCCGCTCGATCTTGCCATACAGGCCCTGCGACAGTCCGCTGGCGAAGTCCACAAGGCGACGCGCCTCCGGCTCGCTCATCTGCGAAAGGTTGATGATCACCGGGATGCCGTCACGGAAGCTCTCCGCAATCACCTGGGCATCCTTGTACTGGCGCGGATGCACGGTCAGAATTTCGTTCATTTCCACGGGGGCAGCATTTCTGGTGTTGGTGGGTCGACGCAGTGGTGTCACGGGGGCGCGAGTGCCCGAGGGCTGAGGAACCGCCTGCGCTACCGGCGCGACGGGTGCGGACGGCGCTGCGTCCTCATAGTCGAACTCTTCATCTGCCAGACCCAGGTAAACCATGGTCTTGCGCAACGGGTTAGCCATCTTCTTGCCTCCTGTGGTGGAACTGCTCATTCGAGATTAACCGTCGGCCGGCCGCTTTCCCGTGATTGCCGTGCCGATCCGTAGGTGTGTCGCGCCTTCGAGGATCGCGTCCCGAAAATCGGCCGACATACCGGCGGAGATGAATGTGGCATCCGGGGCGAGCGTGCGCACGCGTTCGGACGCACTTCGCACCCGCGCGAAGGCCCGCCGCGGTTCTTCGTCGAGCGGTGCGACGGCCATCACTCCGAGGAGACGGAGGCCGGCCGTCTCGAGAACGCGAGCGGTCAGCTGCTCGAGCTCCACATCCTGCACCCCGCCCCTGCCTGGGTCGTCGGTGAGGTTGAGCTGCACGAAGCAGTCGACCGAACCATCCTCAGAGGAGAGGGCGTCAACCACCGAGGGTCGATCCAGCGAGTGGATGACCGAGGCATAGGTGCGCACCTGTCGCGCCTTCTTGCTCTGCAGTTGTCCCACGAAGTGCCAGTCCAGGTCGAGATCGGCGAGTTCCGTGGCCTTCGCCATGGCCTCCTGGTGCCGGTTTTCACCGAAGTCGCGTACCCCGAGTTCGTGCAGGCGACGAACGAGTCCGGCCGGGTGGAACTTCGTCACGACGATCGTCGTGATCGCCGAGGGCTCACGCCCGGCGATCCGCGCGGCTTCGTCGACAGAATCCAGCACAAGCCGCAAACGCGAGCCCAGCTCGGCGTCGAACTGCTCCGCCATCACCCGCCGCCGGATTCCCGCTACTTGAGGAAGTCTGGAACGTCCAGATCGTCATCGTCGTCGCCGAAGACGGGATCGCTCTGCGAGGTCGGAAGCTCGGGTTCACCCTGCCAGATCGGCACGGAGCGCACGCCCTCGTCCGTGGGCGTCTCCTCGGTCGCGCGCTCGGATTCAGCGCCCTCTGGAGCATCCACGAAGTTGGAGCGGTGTCCCACCTTCTTCACGACCGGTTCGCCGCCGTCAAAACCGGCGGCGATGACCGTGACGCGTACCTCATCGCCAAGCGTGTCGTCGATGACGGCACCGAAGATGATGTTCGCCTCCGGATGCACGGCCTCCTGAACGAGTCTGGCCGCGTCGTTGATCTCGAAGATTCCGAGGTTCGACCCGCCCTGGATCGAGAGCAGCACGCCGTGCGCACCGTCGATGCTGGCCTCGAGCAGTGGAGATGCCACGGCCAGCTCCGCGGCCTTGATGGCCCGGTCCGCCCCGCGGGAGGATCCGATGCCCATGAGGGCCGATCCGGCACCCTGCATGACGGACTTGACGTCCGCGAAGTCGAGGTTGATGAGGCCAGGCGTCGTGATGAGGTCGGTGATGCCCTGCACGCCGGCGAGAAGTACCTGGTCGGCCGTTGCGAATGCCTCGAGGAAGCTGATGCCACGGTCGCTGATTTCGAGCAGGCGGTCGTTCGGCACGACGATGAGGGTGTCGACCTCGCTCTTGAGCGCGGTGACTCCAACCTCGGCCTGGGCGGCCCTGCGCTTGCCCTCGAAGCCGAACGGCCGCGTCACGACTCCGATGGTCAGCGCGCCGATGGACTTCGCGATGCGCGCCACGACGGGAGCGCCACCGGTGCCTGTTCCGCCGCCCTCGCCGGCGGTGACGAATACCATGTCGGCGCCGGCCAGCGCCTCTTCGATCTCCTCCGCGTGATCCTCGGCGGCACGACGACCGACCTCGGGATCGGCACCCGCACCGAGACCGCGGGTGATCTCGCGACCGACGTCAAGTTTCACGTCCGCGTCGCTCATGAGCAGCGCCTGAGCGTCGGTGTTGATCGCGATGAACTCCACCCCGCGCAGCCCGAGTTCGATCATTCGGTTGACGGCGTTCACGCCGCCGCCTCCGATGCCGACGACCTTGATCACGGCGAGGTAGTTCTGGTTTGATGTCACGTCCGGCCTCCGACGGGGAACATTAAACCTCTGCTAGAGGCTTAAAGTTATGCTCAGTATAGCTTTACTGATTCGAAGCTAAGCGCGAGGCGACCGTGGTGCGGTCAAGATAGCCAGCGTGTCGGAAACTGCCGCGACATCCGTCGAAGCAGCACGCTTATCCGGTGCGGACGACGGCGTTGTTCGGAGCCGAGACGTCGTATTCGACGACGGTGTTCGGGTCCTGGTGCGCGATCAGATCGGCGAGGACCCTGCCCTTCATCGCGGATCGATCCGCGCTCCCCCACACCACGCGCTGGCCCACCCCATCGAGCACGAGTGTGACATCGTCGTTCGTGCGCGCGGTGACCATGCCGACCCGCTTCGCTACCGAATCGGGCAGGGCGAGCAGCACCGCGACCGCGGCCTTGAACGCCGTCGAATCGCCCTTGAGCGAGCCGGAATCGATGATCGGCAAGCCCTGCGGGCGCTCGGTCGAGTGGGAGATCGTGACCCCCGCCGCGTCAACCACGGTGTAGCCAGAGGGCGATTCGAGCACGCCGATGGGTGAACGCTCGAGGATGTGCACGATGAGCGTGTTCGGTGGAACGGCTTCGGTCACGTAGCTGCGGATCAGTGGAAACTTCGCGAGGTCCGTTTTGATCTCGGCGAAATCGAGGAGGGCGAGCGGTGTGCCGAGCTGGTCCTTGAGCGAGGCACGGATATCGGCCGCGCTCACTCGCGAGGCCCCTTCGATCCTGATGGTCTTCAGCGCGAGCAGCGGCGAGTACACCGCGATGGCAACCAGTGCGCACAGCACGAAAATGGCGCCACCCGCGGTGAGCCAGGCCAGGCGGCGATGACGGCTGCGACGGGTGAAGCGGCGCACTTCGCTGCGTTCGTAGCGGCGCCTTATTCGCGCGGCCTTCCTCGCCTCGGCAGCGGCGCGTCGCGCGGTGGTGGAGTCTCGAGCCTCGCCGTTTCGCGCTCGCGACGTCTTCGTCGCCTTGGGCGCTGCTGCGGCCTCTGATGCTGGTGCGGCCTGCGACGTGGTTGCGACCTTGGGCGCGCGCGCGGTGGTGGACGATTTCCGAGATGCGGACTTCTTCCTCGTCTGCTTCTCGCTCTTCCCGCGGGCACCGCGCGAGTCCGACTCACCGGTGGGCGGCACCTGCGGTTGCGGCGGGCGGGGATCGAATCCTTCCGGTCTCTTCATCTCGTGCCCGCTACCCCTCCGTGCTGCCCGCGGCGCGTTCCAGCGCCGAGATCAGCTGAGGGATGAGCTGGTAGACATCGCCCCCGCCCATCGGAATGACGAAGTCGCCGGGGCGCACTATCGAGGCTGCATAGTCGACCGCACGCTGCCAGTCGTCCATGTAGGTGACCCTGCTCGGATCGCTGAATCGTGCGCTGATCAGTTCACCCGTGACGCCGGGTTCCGGCTCCTCGCGCGCTCCGTAGATCGGAACGATGATCGTGTGGTCCGCGAGGCTTTCGAAGGTGTCGGCGAACTCGGCGGCGAGCATCCGGGTTCTGCTGTACAGGTGCGGCTGGAAGATCGGGATGAGCCTGCCCGCACCCACGACGTCGCGCGCGCCCGAGAGTGCGGCCCTGACCTCGGTGGGGTGATGGGCGAAATCGTCGAAGACCTTGACGCCGGAGACTTCACCGCGAAGCTCGAATCGGCGCTCCGTGCCTTCAAAGGCGGCGATCGCGTCGAGCGCCACCCTGGGCTCGAATCCAAGGCCGACGAGCACACCGAACGCACCCGCCGCGTTGGTGGCGTTGTGCAGGCCCGCGACCCTGAGACTCGCGTGATAGTCGACACCGCGCCAGGCCAGATCGAACTCGATCGTCTCGGCTGCGTGCACAGAGTGGAGTCGCACGTCTGCCCCGGCCGCCTGGCCGAAGGTCGTTACGGCGTCTGAGCGCAACCTCGACGTGATGCTCACCGAGCGCGGGTCATCGCTCGATATGACGACGCGTTCACTCGCCTTCTCCGCGAAGGCGATGAAGGCGTCTTCGAACGCTTCCTCGGAGCCATAGTGGTCGAGATGGTCCGGGTCGACGTTCGTGACGAGCGCGACGGCAGAATCGTAGAGCAGGAACGAGCCGTCCGACTCGTCGGCCTCCACAACGAAGAGCTCTCCCTTGCCCGGTGCGGCACTGAGGCCGAGCGAGCGGATCACTCCCCCGTTGACAAAGCTCGGGTCTTCGCCGAGCACCCGCAGAGCGGTCACGATCATGGCCGTCGACGTGGTCTTGCCGTGCGCCCCGGCAACGGCGACGAGCCGGCGACCGCCGGTGAGCCAGGCGAGGGCGCGGGCTCGATGCACGATCGGGATGCCGGCCGCGCGGGCCGCGAGGTATTCGGGATTGTCCTCGGCGATGGCACCCGTCACCACGAGCGTGTCGGCGCCGACAACGTGCGCCGCGTCGTGGCCGATTGCGATCGCCACCCCGCGGTCGCGCAATCCCTTGACCGTCGCGGTGTCGCGGATGTCGGAGCCCGTCACCGTATGGCCGGCGGCCTGAAGCATCCGGGCGATGCCGCTCATGCCCGCACCACCGATGCCGACGAAGTGCACGGAGCCCGGATTGTCGGGCATGACCTGGGAGAAGTCGGACTTGATCATCGTTGCCAATGTACCCGGCTCGCGAGGGCATCCCCGACGAGGTCCACGGTGCGGTCTGCGCCGTCGAGGACGCCGATTGACATGGCCCGTGCGCTCATCTCGGCAAGCCCGGCACGATCGTCGAGAATCGGAACCAGGTGCTCGACGATCCACGAGGGGGTGAACCCCGCGTTCTCGATCATGTGTGCCGCGCCAGCGCGCACGGCCTCCGCCGCGTTCAACCGCTGCTCGCCGTTCCCGAAGGCGAGCGGCACGTAGACGGCCGGCACGCCGAGCGCGGTGAGTTCGCTGACGGTGGCGGATCCCGCGCGAGAGACGGCGAGGTCCGTCGCGGCAAAGGCGAGGTCCATGCGGTCGCAATAGGCGAGCAGCAGGTAGTGCGGGAGCTCGATCTCGCGCCGCTCGAAGCGCTCCCCCGCGATGTGCAGAATCTGCCAACCCGCGCCGATGATCGCGGGCGCACCCTCCAAAACCGTCTCGTTGAGATGCTGCGCGCCCTGTGATCCACCTGTCACGAGCAGTACCGGCCTCGAGCCATCCAGTCCAAAGAAGGCGAGGGCTTCGGCTCGCAGCGCGCGGCGATCGAGTCGCTCGATCTCGCGCCGCAGAGGCATGCCGACGAAGCGCGCGTGCGGCAGCCTGGTCCCGCGGAACGCGACACCGACGAACCTGCTCAGCCGGCTCCCGAGCCGGTTGGCGATGCCCGGCTTGGCGTTCGCCTCGTGAATCGCCATGGGCACGCGCTCACGCTTCGCCGCGACGTAGGCGGGCGCGGAGACATAGCCACCGAACCCGACGACCACGTCGATCTCCAGCTCGCGAATGATTCCGCGAATGAGCGCGACCGAGCGCGCGAACGCACTGGGAAAGCGCAGCGCGCCGCGATTCGGCCGGCGCGGAAACGGAACCTTGGGAACCACGACGAGTTCGTAGCCGCGCGCCGGGACGAGCCTGGACTCGAGCCCTTCCTGCGTTCCGAGAACCCGGATGACCGCGTCCGGGTCGCGCTCGACGATGCGGTCGGCCACGGCGAGCAGCGGGTTGACGTGACCGGCGGTTCCCCCGCCAGCCAGCAGGTACCGGGTCATCGCTGTCGACCGAGCTCATCCGCCGGATGCCTCGCGAACGAGAGCACGATACCGATGGCGAACAGGGTGGTGACGAGGGCAGAGCCTCCGGCAGAGATCAATGGTAACGGCACACCCAGCACCGGCAGAACGCCGAGCACCACGGCGATGTTGACGAAGGCCTGGCCGATGATCCAGACCATCACCGCGCTCACCACGAGCTTGGCAAACGGGTCGGGGTTAGCGCGAATGATGCGGACGAACGAGATTGCGATGACGATGAAGAGGAGGAGCACGACGATGGCGCCGAGAAGGCCGAGCTCCTCGCCGATGATGGCGAAGATGAAGTCATTGTCGGCCTCCGGGAGCCACGACCACTTCGCTTTCGAATTGCCGAGCCCGACTCCGAAGACTCCGCCGGAGGCGAGTGCCCACCAGCCGTGTACGGTCTGCCAGCAGCTGCCGGAGTAGTCATCATTCGACGCGCATCCGCTCGCGAAGGCCTGCCAGCGTTCCTGCCGCGAACTGGTGCCGAAGGCGAAGAAGAGTCCGGCCAGGCCGACCACCAGCACGGGGACGGCCAGGAAGCGCAGCCTCACGCCGGCGAAGAAGACGCTGCCGAGCACGATCGAACTGAGGATGATCACGGTGCCCAGGTCGCCGCCGAGCAGCACCAGTCCGACGGCGGTTCCGGCGACCGGCACGAGTGGCATGACGAGCTCGCGCCAGTCCTCGAGCACGTCCTGCTTCCTCGACAGGATCAGGGCGAGCCACAGCACGAGGGCCACCTTGGCGACCTCGGAGGGCTGCGCATTGAACCAGCCGATGGAGATCCAGTTTTTGTTTCCACCGTGCTCGACGCCGAGCGGGGTCGCCACCACGAGGAATTGCAGGGCGATGGCGGCGATCATCGCCACGCCCGCCCACCTCTTCCAAAACGCCGCGCGCATCCGGGCGGCGATCAGCATGAGCGGAACACCGAGCACGGCGAACAGGCCCTGGCGTGCGAAGCCGCTGAAGAAGTCGTCGCTCGCCTTGAAGGATTCGACCGACGACGAGGAGAGCACCATCACGAGACCGAAGACGACGAGGAAGAGCGTCGCACCGAGCAGCAGGAAGTAGTTTCTCGTTTCGGTCGCGAAGATCCTGCGCACCGCGACAACCGCGGCCGGAGCCCGCGAGGGTCTTGGCTCGGGTTCAGGTGCCGGATTGCGGGGAGCGCGAGGAAGGCTGGTCGTCATCCGACTGATCTCCCAACAAATCGTGCACTGCAGCGGTGAACCTATTACCCCGATCGGCATAGTTGCTGAACTGGTCCATTGACGCGGCCGCCGGAGCGAGCAGCACTACATCCCCGCTCTGCGCGACCGCGGCCGACAGCCTTACGGCCGCTGGCATTACCCCTTTAGTGTCGGTCGTGGCGACCTCGAACACCGGGAGTTGTGGCGCGTGTCGCGCGAAAGCCTCCAGCAGGGATTCGCGGTCCTCGCCGATGAGGATGGCCGCGCGCAGCCGCGAGACCTGCGCCGATACCAGTGCGTCGACATCCACGCCTTTGAACAAGCCCCCCACGATCCACACGATGCTCTCGAATGAGCGCAGTGCCGCGGCTGCGGCGTGCGGATTGGTGGCCTTCGAATCGTTGTACCAGCGCACGCCCTCCGCGACCGCGACGAGCTCGGTGCGGTGGTGGTCAAGCCTGAAGTCCGCGAGAGCCGAGCGGATGACGCCGGGCTCAACACCGTACGAACGAGCCAGGGCGGATGCCGCAAGCACGTTCGCGACCATGTGCGAGGAGCCGAGACCCGCGCTCGCCAGTTCGGCGACCGTGGACACCTCCAGGGCGGAGTGATGACGATCGGGCAGGAAGGCCCGGTCGACCAGGATCCCGTCGACGATGCCGAGATCGCTGGGTCCGGGCACCCCGAGTGTGAACCCGATCGCCCTACAGCCCTCGACGACGTCTGCCTCCTCGACCATGGCGATGGTTGCGGCATCCTGTTCGTTGAAGACGCAGGCGTGCTTGGTCGCCGTGTAGACCTTCGCCTTCGCCGCTCGATACGCCTCGGCCGAACCGTGCCAGTCGAGATGGTCATCGGCCAGATTGAGGCACGCGCTCGAATGCGCGGAGATGCTGTCGGCGTAGTGCAGCTGGAAGCTCGAGAGTTCGACCACCAGGGCGTCGAAGCCGGCCGGGTAGCGGATCGCATCGAGCACCGGCACGCCGACATTGCCGCAGGCGATCACCCGCTGGCCGGCCGCAGCGAGCATCGCGGTGACGAGCTGCACAGTGGTCGTCTTGCCATTGGTTCCGGTGACCGTGATCCATTCGGCAGGCTCACCGGTCTTGTCGCGCAGTCGCCAGGCCAGTTCCACATCGCCCCAGACGGGCACGCCTCGAGTGGCGGCCCAGTCGACCATCGGATGGGACGGGCGGAATCCGGGTGACACGACGAGCAGCTCCGGTTCGAACGCTTCGAGAGCCTCGGCCGTCGTCGTCTCCATCAGAGGAACACCGATCACCTCGAGCAACTGGGCGGTCTTCTCGTCCGCGGTGTCGGCGAAGACCTGACAGCGGGACCCGAGCTCGGCGAGAGTATCCGCGACGGCGAATCCCGTGACCCCGAGGCCGAGGACCGCCACGCGCAGCCCGGTCCAGTCGTCGTACCAACTACTGAGGCCGGCTACCTCGACGGAACTCTTCATCAGGAGTGCAGCACCCATTCGATATAGAAGATGCCCACAGCCGCCGCGACGAAGAGGCCGGAGATGATCCAGAAACGCACGACGATCGTGACCTCTGGCCATCCCTTCATTTCGAAGTGATGGTGCAGCGGACTAGCCCGCCAGATGCGCTTGCCCTTGGTGGCCTTGAAGTACAGGCGCTGCACGATGACCTGGCCGGTCACGACCAGGAACAGGCCGCCGATCAGGACCAGGAGCAGTTCGGTGCGAGACAGGATCGCGAGTGCCGCAAGCGCTCCGCCGAGGCCGAAGGAACCCGTGTCGCCCATCGTGATCTGAGCTGGCGAGGTATTCCACCAGAGGAAGCCGATGACCGCGCCGACGATTGCGGCCGCGATGACCGCGAGTTCCAGCGGCCTGGACACGTCGTAGCACTTCGCCTGGTCGGCTACGGGGAGGATGCCAAAGCAGGATTGCTTGTTCTGCCAGAAGCAGATGACCACGTAGGAGCCGATGGCCAGGATGGATGAGCCTCCAGCGAGACCATCGAGACCGTCGGCGAGATTGACCGCATTCGAGACGGAGGTCGTGATCAGGATGATCCACGCGATGATGATCACGAGTCCGATGCCTGCGCCGAAAGCGGCGACCGGATTGAGCCCGGGGATGTCGCGCACGAACGAGATCGCGGTGGAGGCCGCAGTTTGGTCGTGAGCATCGCGATGGTTCAGCGCGATCACCGAGAAGATGATCGCCACGATCGTGCTGCCGACGATCTTGTACGGCCCGCGAAGGCCGAGGCTGTTCTTCCTGCGCACCTTGAGGAAATCGTCGATGAATCCGACGAATCCGAGGCCCACCATCATCAGGATGACGAGGAGCGCAGACATCGACGGTTGCTCTCGAGCGACGAGCTTGCCGAGGAAGTAGCCGATCACGGACGCGGAGATGAAAATGACGCCGCCCATCGACGGCGTACCGCGCTTGACGACGTGGGTCGTCGGCGTGTCAGCGCGAATGAACTGGCCGAGGTTGAGCCTTCGAAATGCCCTCGCAAATAGCGGGGTGAGCAGCAGTGTGAAGATCATCGAGACCGCGGCCGCGACGAGGAGGGCGATCATGCCTCGACACCTCCCAGGCGGTCACCGAGGAATCTCAACTCGGCCGATTTCGAGGATTTCACGAGCACGATGTCGCCCTCGCGCAATTCGTCACGCAGAAGATCGTATGCCTCATCCGCATCAGCAACGAGCACCGACTCCCCGTCCCACGAACCCTCGAGGCCCGCCGCGTTGTGGATGTGTCTGGCGGCGTGACCCACGACGACGAGCTTCTGGATGTTGAGCCGGACGACCAATCTGCCGATGCGGTCGTGCTCCTCGTCGGAGACCTCCCCTAGCTCGGCCATCTCGCCGAGAACCGCGACGGAGCGCTGCGAGGGTTCGACCACCTGGGCGAGAGTCTTGAGCGCCGCCGCGGTCGAATCGGGACTCGCGTTGTACGCGTCGTTGATGATCGTGATCCCGCCGCCCGGATGCAGGAGTTCCATCCGCCAGCGCTCGGCCCGCGCCACGGATTCGATGGCTCGCACGGCCGAATCGACGGGGACGCCGAGCTCGCGCACCGCGGCGATCGTCGCCAGAGCGTTCATCACGTGGTGTTCGCCGAGGATGCGAAGCGTCACCTGCCGATGCTCGCTGCCGCTGTGGAGCGTGAAGGTCGTGCCGCTCGCGGTGGCCACCAGGTCTTCCGCCCGCGGGTCGGCGCGCTCGTCGAGTCCGAACCACACGACGCGAGCCGCCGTGAGAGACTCCATGGCGGCGACGCGGCCGTCGTCGGCATTGAGAATGGCGACGGCGGATGACGGCAGTCCGGTGACCATTTCGGCCTTCGCCGCCTGGGTGGCTTCGAGTGTGCGGAACACCCCGGCGTGTGCGAGCCCGACCTTGAGCACGATGGCGACATCCGGCTTGGCGATCGCGGCGAGATTGCCCACCTCGCCGGGCCCACCCGCCCCCATCTCCACGACGAGATAGCGCGTCTGCCCGTTGATCTGGAGCATCGAGAGCGGTGCGCCGACCTGGTTGTTGTACGAGCCCTGCGGAGCCACCGTCGGCCCCTCGGCCTCGAGCACGGCCTTCAGGAGATTCTTCGTGGTGGTCTTACCGTTCGAGCCGGTCACGCCCACGACTCGGAGGTGACCGTCCGCTCGCACGCGGGTGACGACCTCCTTCGCCAGCGCGCCGAGCGCCACGACGCCGTCGGTGACGACGATCTGCGGCACAGCGAGGTCCAGGGGACGCTCCACGACGAGCAGCGAGGCGCCCGCGGTCACCGCCTTCTCGGCGAAGAGGTGGCCGTCGGTGGTCTCACCGCGCAGGGCGAAGAAAATCGAGCCGCCGACGACGAGTCGCGAGTCGGTCTGCACGCTTCCCGAAACGGCGTCGGAGGCCGAGGCACTATCGCGGAGTTCGAGCGCGCCGTCTACGGCGGCCGCAATCTCCGCCAGGGTGAGAGTGATCACCTATACCCAGCCAGCTTCACGGAGGGCATCGCGGGCCTCGGCTCGAGCCGAATAGGGCGTGCGCTCGCCGCGGATGTCGCGATAGTCCTGGTGCCCGGGGCCTGCCCAGAGAATCGAGTCACCCTCCGCGGCCAACGAGACGGCGTGGCGGATGGCACTCTCGGGAGGGCTGACCTCATAGAGCTTGGCCTGGTGCTCGGCCAGTCCCGCTCCCTCGACGAGGGTCGCCCTGATCGATGCCGGGTCCTCGAATCGAGGGTGGTGGTCGGTGATGACGAGGATGTCCGAGCCTTCCGAGGCGACGCGCGCCATATCGTGCCGCTTGGTCGCGTCACGGTCGCCGTCGGCGCCGAAGACCATGATGACCTTGCCGCTCGTGACCTTGCGCACGGCGGCGAGGGTGTTGAGGAATGCATCCGGGCTGTGTCCGAAGTCCACGTAGACGGACGGTCCGGTCTGACCGCTCACCAGTTCGGTCCTGCCCGGCAGGTAGGCCTCGATGCCGTCGCCGATGGCCTGGCCGACGGCCTCGAGTTCGAAGCCGGCCTCGACCAGCATCACAATCGCGAGGCCAGCGTTGGAGGCCATGTGCCATCCGATCAGCGGAACCCGACTGGCGAGCGAGCGGCCCTCGGGCCCGGTGAGACGGAACTCCGTGTATGCGGCCCGCTCGTCGAGAATCTCGACGGTCCACTCGGCCTCGGTACCGGCGATCGCCGAGACCGTGGTCACCGGGATGCGCGAGCCCTCGACGACCCGATGGCCCCAGGGCGAGTCGAGGGACACGACGCCGCGCTTGCCGTGCTCGGGAGTGAAGAACGACAGCTTGGACTCGAAGTAGTGCTCCATGTCGGAGTAATCATCGAGGTGGTCATGGCTGAGGTTCGTGAAGGCCACGACGTCGAAGGCGATGCCATCCACTCGGTTGCTGCTGAGCGCCTGTGCGCTCACCTCCACCGCGACCGCGCGCACCTCGCTCTCCCGCATCCTGGCGAGCAGCGCGTGCAGTTCGCTCGCCTCGGGCGTGGTGAGGCGGCTGACGACGGTGAGGTCTCCGATGTGGCGCTCGGCGGTCGAGCTGAGGCCGGTCACGAGACCGAGCTGCTTGAGGATCGCCTCGAGGAGATAGGCGACCGAGGTCTTGCCGTTTGTGCCCGTGACACCGAGCAGCAGCGGCGGATGATCGTTGGTCTGGTACACCCAGGCCGAGACATCTCCGAGAGCGGATCGCGGCGAATCGACGATGAGCGTCGGGAGGCCCGAGTCCGCTGCGAGCTCGGCGCCGGCGGCATCCGTCAGCACCGCCACGGCACCCGCCTCGGCCGCTGCGGAGGCGAAGCTCGCGCCGTGGCTGTGCGCACCCTGGATACCCACATACAGGTCGCCCGGCTCCACCTCGCTGCTGCGCAGGGTCACGCCCGTGACCTCTACTCCGTCGAGCGAGCCTGTGTGGTCCAGTCCGAATTCAGCGACGAGCGCCGAGAGCGGCCTTGCTAACGGATGCTCCGGCCTGAGAACCGGGGGGATCCGAGCGGTCAAGTCATCCTCTTTCTCACCAGGTGGCCGGCGGACTCGTCGAAGGAGTCGTAGACGGTGGAACTCGGTAGTACTTGAGCACCTGGGTCATGATCTTATGGAAGGTCGGCGCAGCGGCAGCCGATGACTTCATGATAGCTGGCTTGGTATAGGTCACGAGTACGACGTACTGCGGGTTCTCGGCCGGCGCGATGCCCGCGAGCGACACGATTCGGTCTCGCGTGTAGCCGACTCCATTGGGTCCGGCGACCTCGGCAGTTCCACTCTTTGCGGCCACACGATAGCCGGGGATCCGCAGCACCGGACCGAGTTCACCGCCCGTGACGACGCTCTCGAGCATGTTCACGACCGTCTTCGACGATGCCTCCGAGATCACCCGGGTGCCCGCGGTCGGTGGTAGGTCGGTCACGGTGCCGTCGGGCTTCGTGCACCCCTCGACGAGTGTCAACGGGAGCCTGACTCCGCCGTTGGCGAGAGCCTGATATGCGCCCGCGAGCTGCACCGCGGTCACCGCGACGCCTTGGCCGTAGAGCATGTCGTACTTCTTCTGGTCGTCCCAGTTCTTCAACGGTGGAATGCCGCGGCCCTGTTCGCCCTGGAACCCGACGGCGGTCTCCTGGCCGAGACCGAACTTCTGCATGTAGTCGTATCGTTGCTGCTCGGGTACCCGGATGCCGATCATCGAGATGCCCACGTTGGAGGACTGCTGCAGCACTCCCGTCAGGGTCAGGCGTTCTGTCGGATGACCGGTGGCGTCGTGGATCCTGCTGCCCTCCGGCGTCGTCCACACTGCGGGAACCGTCGCCGGCGTGCCGGGGTTGGCGAGGCCCGAGTCGATGAGCATTGAGGCGCTCAGCGCCTTCATCGTGGAACCTGGCTCGTAGTATGCCCGGAACGCGAGCGAGCCGTAGTTGGCGGAGGGTGTGCCGTTGACGTTGTTCGGGTCGACGGACGGCCAGTCGGCCAGCGCCATGATGTGCGCGTCCTTGACCCGCACGACGACCGCCGTCGCCGACTGCGCGCCGATGGCCGTGGCCTGCTCACCGATGGCCTGCTGCACGAACCACTGCAGGTCGCTGTCGATCGTGAGCTTGAGGGTGCCGCCGTTGACCGCTTCCTTCGTGGTCACGGTGCTGCCGGGGATGCGCACACCGTCCGCCCCACGCTCGTAGGTGGACGAGCCATCGGTGCTGGCGAGGCACGAGTCCTCGGTCTTCTCGAGGCCCACCTGCGGACCGTCAGTGCCGACAAAGCCGACCAGGTTTCCCGCGACCGCGCCATCCGGATAGGTGCGAGCCGGGTGCTTCTGATCCCAGATGCCCGGGATCGAGAGTTTGCGGACCGCACGAAGCTTCGCCGTGTCGACGCCCTTCGCCACGTAGGCAAAATCGGAGGTGGGGTCCTTCGTGAGCGCCTGATACACGACGTTCTGGTCCTGACCCGTGACCTTGGCGATCTCGCCCGCGGCCTGGAGCACTGTGACGTGCATGGTCTTTCCATCGACCTTGCGATCGAAATCGTGCACATTGCGGGGAGATGCGGTGATGTCGTACCGCAGCACGCTCGCCGCGAGCACCTCTCCGTTGCTGTCGACGATGTTGCCGCGCGCCGCGTAGCTCGTCACGGCGATCGCTCGCTTATTGAAGGAGTCTTTGTTGAGCTGGTCGGCACGCACGACCTGGATGTCGACCAGCCGCACCACGAAGACCCCGACGATGGCGAAGGTCAGCAGCAGGGCGATGGCGAGTCGCCTCCTATTGGTCGCTGGTTTCCTCACGGTCTCATTCCTTCTGGCGAGCGGCCGAATGGCCGACTAGTGCGTGACGGGCGAAGGCAATTCCCCCGCGTTCGACGCTACAGAGCCGTTCGTCGCTGTGCTGTCAGGCGCGCCAGTACTCGTCGTCGTGGTCGCCGTCGTGGTGCTCGTGGCCGCGGTTGTCTGATCCGGCGGCAGTGTGGGAAGCAGGGAATTGGCGATGAGCACACCGTTGGTGCCGATCACCGCGGCGTCCGCAGCCTTCATCGCGGTCGGGGTGCCGATGACGGCGCCATCGGAGAGCCGAAGGTAGACCGCGGGTGCGGTGCTCATGACCATGCCGAGCGCCTCGGCCCGCGCGGAAAGGTTCTGGGGCGACTTGAGCACATCCAGCTGTTCCGTGTAGGTCTGGGCGTCACGAGCGAGTTCCGTCTGCGTCGACTGCAGCGCGGTGATCTGGTACGCGCCGTCGGAGAGGAGGATGCTGAGCAGCAGCTGAGCCATGAGGATCAGGAACAGGCCCACGACAGTGACGAGGGCGTAGACGGTGCGCGGCCTGGCCTTGCGCTGCGACCTGCTCGAGACGATCTCGACGTGGCGCACTCGCTCGGGCGATTCGACCGGAATGCGGGGGGAACGCTCCGGGAGCGAGTAAGCCAAATTCGTCATGCCGCTCTCCGTACTCGTTCCGCCGCGCGCAGACGCACGGGCGTGGCCCTGGGGTTTTCTGCCTTTTCCTCGTCGCTCGCGAGCTCGGCGCCGCGAACGAGAAGTTTCAGTTCCGGCCGATGCTCCGGCAGCTCGACGGGAAGCCCGCGCGGGGCCGTCGAGGAGGATGCCGCGGCCAGCGCGTGCTTGACGATGCGGTCCTCGAGCGACTGGTACGCGAGCACGACGATGCGTCCGCCGACCTCGAGCGCGTCGATGGCCTCGGGAATGGCACGCTCGAGCACCGACAGTTCCTGGTTGACCTCGATGCGCAGTGCCTGGAACACGCGCTTCGCCGGATGACCGGTCCGCTGCACCGCCGCCGGCGTCGCCGCCGTGATGATGTCGACGAGCTGGGCCGAGCGCACGAGCGGTGTCGAGGCGCGACCCTCCACGATCCTGCGTGCGTAGCGAGGCGCGAGCTTCTCCTCGCCGTATTCGTAGAAGATGCGGCGCAGCTCGGCCTCGCTGTACTCGGCGAGCACGCGCTCGGCGGTGAGGTCTGAGGTCGAATCCATGCGCATGTCGAGCGGCGCGTCCTGCGAGTAGGAGAACCCGCGCTCGGTGCGATCCAGTTGCAGCGAGGAGACGCCGAGGTCGAAGAGGATGCCGGAGACCTCGGCTATGCCGAGCGAATCGAGCGATTCGGCGAAGTGGTCGTACACCGTGTGCACGAGATGGACGCGATCGCCAAAGGGGGCCAGTCGTTCACGGGCTATGGCGATCGCGTCTGTGTCCCGATCCAGTCCCACGAGGACGAGGTCGGGAAAGCGGGTGAGGAATGCCTCGGAGTGACCGCCCATGCCGAGGGTCGCATCCACGAGCACGGCGCCGGGGCGCTCGAGTGCTGGAGCGAGCAGCTCGACCGAGCGGCCGAGCTTGACGGGGGTGTGTATCGGGTTGTCGACCATGGCTACCGGAGCAGCTCCTGGCCCCTGATCCCCATCCGATCCGACCTGCCACCGGGGAAGTGTGGCAGGGCGCTGAGCGGCTGGGAGTCAGAAGCAAGGCGCTAGAAGAGTCCGGGGATCACCTCCTCGGCAGTGTCTGCAAAGCCGGCTTCCTGCTCGGCGTAGTACGTCTCCCAGGCCTTGGTGTCCCAGATCTCGGCCCGGTTACCGACGCCGATGACGGTGAGTTCGCGGTCGAGACCTGCGTAGGCGCGCAGCCCCGCGGGCAGTGTGACCCGGTGCTGCGCATCCGGGGTCTCGGCGGTGGCGCCCGAAAGGAAGAGGCGCAGGAAGTCGCGGCCCTCTTTGCTGGTGATCGATGCCTGGCGGATGCGCTCGTGCAGGTCTTCGAACTCGCGCGTGCTGAAGACGTACAGGCAGTGCTCCTGGCCGCGGGTGACGACAAGGCCGGACTCGAGTTCGCCCCAGAACTTCGCCGGCAGGATGATGCGGCCCTTGTCGTCGAGCTTGGGTGCGTAGGTGCCAAGAAACACTGCCGATCACCCCCCACTCTCCGGCCTGGATTCAGGTGACCTCCACTTTACTCCACTCCCCACCACAAGACAACGGATTTGGCCCGAATTGGGGGTAGGCGCACAGGAAGAGCCCCGCAACTAAGGGGAAGTAGCGGGTGGAGGGAAATGGGGCTAAAAGCGCCGAAATCGCCCGTGAGCGGGCAAAGAAAAAGGACCGGCCGGGAGGCCGATCCTGAATTCCCGTTGGTGGCTGCAGCGGAGTTGCTACCGACCGCCGTGCGTGCTGGTCGCGACCGTCCCGCTAGTCGCGGCCGTCCTGCCGCTTCTCCCAGCGGTCGTTCATGCGCTGCATGAAGTCCGGCTTGGGCGCGCGCGAACCCGGCGTGGCGCCAGCATGCTCATCCACGGCTTCGCCGCCCCGGATGCGCGGTGCCGAGATGGCCACAAGGACACCGACAAACATGACAACGAAGCCCGCGACGCCGATGATGGGAAGGCGGATGGCAACACCGGTGACGATGGCGGCCACCCCGAGAATCCCGACCAGGATGCCGACGACGATGGTTGTGTAGTTGCGCCTGCCACCCCGTGAACTGACGGCGCCGACGAAATCTGCGTCGTTGTGATAAAGGCTCCGCTCCATCTCTTCCAAGAGGCGTTGCTCCTGCTCAGACAACGGCATGGTGACTCCTCTCGGGCTCGAGACCGTAGAACGGTAACTCCCAATTGTATGCTCCCCCGCGTGGCTAGGCTAGGCACGTGGCTGAGAGTGCGCGGTTAGTTGACTTGGTGCAGGCTGGCATCGATACCTTCCTCGATGAGCGGCAGTCCCAGCTCGGGGCGATAGCGCCTGAGCTCGCGCCGCTCGTTGACTTTTCGCGTGATTTGCTCGCGGGTGGCAAGAGGTTCAGGGCGCTGTTCTGCTACTGGGGATGGCAGTCCGTTCACGGTCTCGGCATCGGCTCGGCCGCATCCGATTTCACCGCGGTCGTCGATGCCGCAAGCGCACTCGAGATTTTTCACGCGGCGGCGCTCGTGCACGACGACATCATGGACAATTCGGACACGCGCCGAGGCAAGCCCTCCGCACACCGGCGCTTCGAGGAGCTGCATTCCTCGGCCGGCTGGTCAGGCTCGCCCGAGAGCTTCGGCCGCTCGGGTGCCCTCCTCCTCGGCGATCTCTTGCTCGACTGGAGTGACGAACTGTTCGACAACGGGCTGCGCCGGCTCTCGAACCCGGGTGCTGCCACATCGGCCCGACGCGAGTTCAACACCATGCGCACCGAGGTCACCGTCGGCCAGTACCTCGACATCGCGGAGGAGCAGTCCTGGCACACCCACGAGGAGTCAGAGCATCTGAACCGCGCGCACAAGGTGATCGTGTACAAGTCGGCCAAATACAGCGTGGAAGCCCCGCTCGTCATCGGCGCGAGCCTCGGCGGCGGCTCCCTCGGGCAGCTCGACGCCCTGCGTGGATTCGGTGTGCCGCTCGGCACCGCCTACCAATTGCGAGACGACCTGCTCGGCGTCTTCGGAGATTCGGACAAAACGGGCAAGCCTTCGGGAGACGACCTTCGCGAGGGCAAGCGCACGGTGCTCATCGCCCTCGCCCGCGCGAAGCTGCCGAACAACTCGCGACGGCTGCTCGACGAGCTGCTCGGTGACCCCGAACTCACGGCGCAGCAGGTGTCGATGCTGCAGGCGTCGATCCGGGACAGCGGGGCGGTCGAACACGTCGAGCGCATCATCGACCACAACGTGCGGCTCGCGACGAGCGCGATCGCCGAGGCTCCGCTCGCGGCCTCCGCCCGGGACGAACTGGTGCAGCTCGCGGATCGCGTGATCCGCAGGGCGGCCTGACCGCATCCGCCCGAATCGAGTGCGGCAGGCCTAAAAGCCGAGCGCCTGGGCGACCCGTCGCACTTCCGCCTTGCGGCCGGCTCGCAGAGCGTCGATGGGCGTGACGCCGAGGCTGTCTTCCTGGGTCAGCAGCCAGTGCATCGCCTGCTCGTCGTTGAAGCCGCTGTCGGCGAGCACGATGAGCGTGCCCCGCAGCTCGGGCAGCGGTTCGCCGTCTCGGAGGAACAGCTCCGGCACCTTCCATACGCCGTCGATTCTGGCCGCAAGCAGGCTGTGATCCTCGATCAGCCTGCGGATTCGGCTGACGCCTACGCCGAGCAACTCGACGAGGTCGGGGATAGTCAGCCAGCGCACTTCCGGAACGGTACTCACACGTCAAGACTGCCAGAGTGCGCGCCCGGCACAAAGACGACACGGAGCCTTTGGCGCGAATTCACTCCAGTAACACTGGCCACGATAATTGACACTGACATATATGTGTGTCAGCGTTGACGAGATGCGGCGCTGTCGCCTTCTCGGGGCCGGGAGCAAGACGGGAATACGGATGACCAGCACAACAGAACACGAAGCGCGCCACTCGGCTCGCAAAGACGGCGTAGCGCGCGATCGCGCACGCATCGTCAAGGGAATGATGAATACCATTCCCATCGTTCTGGTTGGCTCGATGGCCCTCAGCCTGAACCTCACCGCGCCCATCCAGGCGGCGACCCCGAAGCGCAACGACAAGCCGAAGACGACGCCATCCGAGCTCGCCAAGTCCATTCGCGACGCCTTCGCGGGCTCGGCCGCGTCCACCGTGAGTGCGCCCGCCGCAACGAGCGCCTCGTCCACGGCAGCGGCGAGTGCTCCCGGCACCTACCGCGTTCAGGCAGGCGACACCGTGAGCAGCATCGCCGGTAAGTACGGGCTCGCCACGGCATCCGTTCTCGCCCTCAACGGCCTCGGCTGGAAGTCGGTGATCTTCCCCGGCCAGGTGCTGAAGCTCACCAAGAGCGGCGCCGCCCCGACCCCGCCACGAGCGCAGACACCGAGCAGCGGACGCTACACAATCACCTCGGGTGACACCGTCGGCAAGATCGCCTCGAAGTTCGGCGTGAGCACGCAGGCCGTGCTGAGTGCCAACGGACTCAGCCACTCGAGCATCATCTACCCGGGCCAGACGCTCGCGATCCCGACCGTGAGTGTGGCCTCGTTCACGCCTGCGCCGGTCTCGCACGTGACACCGATCACCCCTCCGGCGGGCACGACCAACGTCACGAGCTCCTACGTGATCACGAGCGGGGACACGCTCAGCAAGATCGCGTCGAAGTTCGGCGTGACCATCCAGGCCATCCTCAATGCGAACGGGCTCGGCTGGTCGAGCATCATCTACACGGGCCGCACGCTCACCATCCCCGGTGCCGCGGTGCTCACCACCGCGACCTCCGCCCCGAGCGGGCTCACCGCCGAGATGTCGAAGAATGCGCGCACGATCCTCTCGGTGGGACGATCCCTGGGCGTGAGCGACTACGGCCTGGTGATCGCGCTCGCCGCCGCTATGCAGGAGTCGGGGCTTCGCAATCTCGACTACGGCGATCGCGACTCACTCGGACTCTTCCAGCAGCGGCCCAGTGTTGGCTGGGGCACGCCCGCGCAGATCACGAACCCGGCTCACGCCAGCAAGCTCTTCTTCGGAGGCCCGAGTAACCCGAACTTCGGCAACACGAAGGGGCTGCTCGACATCAGTGGCTGGCAGTCCATGACCGTGACGCAGGCCGCGCAGGCCGTGCAGCGTTCCGCCTACCCCGACGCCTATGCCAAGTGGGAGGCGTCTGCCTGGGTATGGCTCGACCTGCTCGGATAACAACCCTGCATCGCGTTGCCGCTCCACGGTGTTTTGAGCGCTATTGCGCAGCACGTGAACTTTAGACTTCTCCGGTGAGTAGCAACAGCACTGATCCGCTGATCGGGCGCCTGATCGATGGTCGATACCAGGTGCGCTCACGCATCGCGCGCGGCGGGATGGCGACGGTCTATCTCGCCACCGACCTGCGGCTCGAACGGCGCGTCGCGATCAAGGTCATGCACGGCCACCTCGCCGACGACAACGAATACAAGGCGCGGTTCATTCAGGAGGCTCGCTCCGCTGCCCGGCTTGCGCATCCGAACGTCGTCAATGTCTACGACCAGGGACAGGATGGCGACACCGCATACCTCGTGATGGAGTACCTGCCGGGCATCACGCTGCGGGAGCTGCTGCAGGAGCACCACGTCCTCACGACGACGCAGGCGACCGACATCATGGAGGCGATTCTCTCGGGGCTCGCGGCCGCGCATAAGAACGGCATCGTGCACCGCGACCTCAAGCCCGAAAACGTCCTGCTCGCCGACGACGGCCGCATCAAGATCGGGGACTTCGGGCTCGCGCGCGCCGCGACGGCGAACACGGCCACCGGCAACGCACTGCTCGGAACCATTGCCTACCTCTCCCCCGAACTCGTGGTTCGAGGTGTCGCCGACACGCGAAGCGACATCTACGCCGTCGGCATCATGCTCTACGAGATGCTCGCGGGCGAACAGCCATTCAAGGGCGAGCAGGCCTTCCAGATCGCCCAGCAGCACGCGAACGACACGGTGCCCACGCCGAGCAGCAAGAATCCGCGGGTGCCCATCGAGCTCGACGAACTCGTGCTGTGGGCCACCGCGCGCGACCCCGACCAGCGCCCCCGCGACGCCCGGGTGATGCTCGACCAATTGCTCGAAACCAGGGCGATCCTGCAGTCGGATGATCCGGCCACAGCGGCCACGGCCGTGCAGCGCACCATGGTGCTTCCCTCTGCCGTCGCGGCAAACAACGATGCCGAGACGCAGATCCTGCAGCCGCGATCACGCCACCGTACGGGCCCCGTACTCGCCGACAGCACGCAGGCGCTCGCAACGAAGTCCGAGAAGCGGCGCGCTCGCGGCTTCTGGATCTTCGCGCTCGTCCTCCTGCTCGCCGCCGCCGCCGGGGGCACGGGCTGGTACTTCGGTGCGGGTCCCGGCGGGCACGTGACCGTCCCCGAGCTCGCGGGCCAGACACCGGTTGCGGCGACGGCGGCGCTCAAGCAACTCGGCCTCACCGTGAATCCGAGCAACGGCTCGATCGATTCGCCGACCGTGCCGAAGGGTGCGGTGGCCGGCACGACCCCGAAGAGCGGGTCGTCCGTGGTGAAGGACAGCGAGGTCACGCTGCTCATCTCCACGGGGCCGAAACTGCTGCCGTACTCGGATCTTGCCGGTATGCCAGAGAACGACGCCATCCAGAAGATCGCGGATGACGGATTCACCTACTCCAAAGACAGCTCGACGAGGCAGTTCGATGCGAAGGTCGCGGAGGGCACCGTGCTGGCCGCTGTCGGTGCGGACGGCAAGAGCCTCGCCGGCGCGACGCAATACGGCGAGAAGCAACAGATCGGACTGGTCGTGAGTGCCGGGCCGATTCCGGATGTCGCGGGCAAGAGCTTCGACGAGGCGACCGCGATCCTCAAGCAGAAGGATCTGACCGCCGTAGCCGGCAGGCAGGACTATAGCGACACCATCCCGAAGGACATGGTCATCGGGATCGAACTGCCCACCGGCAGCGACGGCAACGCCGTGGCCGTGCACCCCGGCGACAGGGTGAACCTCACGATCTCCCGCGGCAAGGAGCAGGTGCAGGTTCCGGATGTCCGGGGGTGGACCTGGACCAAGGCCAAGCAGGCGTTGACCGAAGCGGGATTCACGATTCAGTTCAAGAACGCGCCCAGTCGGGCGGCCTCAGGGTTCCCCGACATCGCAACAGTGAGTTCCCTCGATCCCAAACCGGGCAGCACCGTTGACAAGGGGTCAACCGTCACTGTCGGTCTCGGCCTCAACGGAAGCTAGCGGGCGCCAAGCTCCTCGGCAACGAGGAATGCGAGCTCGAGCGACTGCATGTGGTTCAGGCGCGGATCGCACAGTGACTCATAGCGCGTCGCGAGTGTTGCCTCATCGATCTGCTCCGAGCCGCCGAGGCACTCGGTGACGTCGTCACCGGTGAGCTCGATGTGGATGCCGCCGGGGTAGGTTCCCGCCGCGCGGTGCGCCTCGAAGAAGCCCTTGACCTCGTCGACGACGTCATCGAACCGGCGCGTCTTGTAGCCGGTCGGGGTGGTGAGCCCGTTGCCGTGCATCGGGTCCGAGACCCACAGCGGCGTCGCATCCGTCTCTTTGATTGCTTCGAGCAGCGGCGGCAACGCATCCCGGATCTTGCCAGCGCCCATGCGCGTGATGAAGGTGAGACGCCCCGGTTCGCGATTCGGATCGAGCTTCTCGATCAGCTCGCGCATGACCTCGGGGGTCGTCGTCGGGCCGAGCTTCACGCCGATAGGGTTGCGCACCCGCGAGAAGTAGTCGATGTGCGCTCCATCGAGATCCCGCGTGCGCTCGCCCACCCAGAGGAAGTGGGCGGAGGTGTTGTACGGCGTTCCCGTGCGGGAGTCGATGCGCGTCATCGGGCGCTCGTAGTCCATGAGCAGACCCTCGTGGCCGGTGTAGAACTCGACGCGCTTGAGCTCGTCGAAGTCGGCGCCCGCCGCCTCCATGAACTTCACGGCCTTGTCGATGTGCTTGGCCATCTGCTCGTACTTGACGTTCGCAGGGTTACGCGCGAAGCCCTGGTTCCAGCTGTGCACCTGACGCAGGTCGGCGAAACCACCCTGCGTGAAGGCGCGTACGAGATTCAGCGTGGACGCAGCGGTGTGGTAGCCCTGCACCAGCCTCGCGGGGTCGGCCTCCCGGGATTCCGGAGTGAAGTCGTAGCCGTTGACGATGTCGCCCCGGTACGCGGGAAGAGTGACTCCGTCGCGCGTCTCGTTGTCGCTCGAGCGTGGCTTCGCGAACTGCCCCGCCATGCGCCCCATCTTGATGACCGGCATGGATGCCCCGTAGGTGAGGACGACGGCCATCTGCAGCACCGTCTTGACACGGTTGCGGATCTGGTCGGCCTTGGCGCCGGCGAAGGTCTCGGCGCAGTCTCCACCCTGCAGCAGGAAGGCGTGACCGCTCGCGGCCGCGGCTAGGCGCTCGCGCAGGATGTCGACCTCACCCGCGAAGACCAGCGGCGGCATGTTCGCGATCTCGGCGGATGCCGCGTGAACAGCAGTCTCGTCCGGCCACTGGGGCTGCTGCTTGATGGGAAGCGTCCGCCAATAGTCGAGCCCTGCGATCACTGCGGGATCAGCAAGCACGACAGCGTCTTCGGACGGATTAACCACGGACATTCCTCAGTGAGATCGGACACGGGCGAACGCCCGTCTGGCCAGATAGGCGGCCACTACTACCTTAACGGGCCGACGCCGGTCGCTTGACCGCCGCTGGCGGCGCTATCGACTCAGTGAGCCGACCCGTTCCTTCACCGAACTCGCATACACGTCGACGTATTCCTGCTTGCTCAACCTCGACAGTTCGTACATGATCTCGTCGGTGATCGAACGAAGGATGAAGCGGTCCCCCTCCATGCCCTGAAAGCGACTGAAGTCGAGCGGCTCCCCTATAGCGATGCCGATCCGGCGCACCTTGGGGATGCGGCGCCCCACCGGCATGACCTTCTCCGTGTCGATCATCGCGACAGGCACCACCGGAACGCTGCCCTCGAGGATCATGCGCGCAACGCCGGTGCGACCCCGATACAGCTTGCCGTCTGGGCTGCGTGTGCCCTCCGGATAGATGCCGAGCACCTCTCCCCTGGCGAGAACGCCGAGCCCAGTCTGCAGCGAGGCCTCTGAGGCCTTGCCCCCCGAGCGGTCGATGGGAATCATGCCAGCGGCCTTGAGAAAGTTCCTGATCGCCCAGCCCTTGAGGCCGCGCGCCGTGTAGTAGTCGCTCTTCGCCAGGAAGCTGATCTGGCGGTCGATCATCAACGGCAGGAACACCGAGTCGATGAAGGAGAGGTGGTTGCTCGCCATGATGACGCCACCCGTTTTCGGAATATTCGAGTGCCCGGTGACCCACGGTCGGAAGGCTGTGCGCAGAAGCGGACCGACAATCAGGTTCTTCATGAACCAGTAGAACATCGACACCCGCCTTCGGAAACGTTCTGCCAGCTTAGTGCGCCGCCGATTTCAGCGGGTCGCCGCCTCGAGATGCAGCCGCGCCAGATCTGCGGCGCCGACCACTCCCGCGTCGTTCACCAACTCGGCGATGACAAATTCCGGCTCGGGGTGGAAGCCGCGCGCAGGCAGGTTGTTCAGGTAGGCCTCGCGGATGGGATCGAGCAGCAGTTCTCCGGCCAGAGCGACACCGCCGCCGAAGACGAACAGCTGTGGGTCGAGGATCGCGCTCAGCGAGGCGCACGCCTGGCCGAGCCAGTTGCCGAGCTCGCGCAGGGCCTGCAGCGCACCCGGATCTCCCGCTTCGATGAGCACGGAGAGGTCGTGGCCGGTGAGCTTGCCGTTCTGCTCGCGCACGGTTGCGATGCCGAGGCCGATGCCGCGCACGTCCGCAATCGCGTTCGCCATGCGCAGCAGTGCTCGACCCGAACCGTACTGTTCAATGCAGCCCTTGGCTCCGCAGCCGCACGGCAGTCCGTCGGGTACGACGCGCATGTGGCCGAGCTCTGCGCCGGCACCGAAGCCACCGCGGAACAGTCGTCCGCGATTGACGATCGCGCCTCCGACGCCGGTGCCGATGGTGAGCATCGTCATGTCGTCCACGTCGCGCCCGGCACCGAAGCGGAACTCCGCCCATCCGGCGGCATTGGCGTCGTTGTCGACGGTGATCTCGAGGTCGAGGCGCGACGTCAGTCGCTCGCGCAGCGGCTCCCGGCGCCAGCTGATGTTCGGCGTGTAGTACACGATCGACTGCGTGACATCGATGAATCCCGGCGCGGCGACGCCGGCCGCGCGCACCTCGTGACCTTCGGCGAGCGACTCGATCATCGTGACCACCGCATCCACGAGGCCCTCTGAATCGCCCGCGGGAGTCACGATGCGCTGCTCGGCGACGATCTCGCCGGTCTCGCTGACCACAGCACCGGCAATCTTGGTGCCTCCGATATCGATGCCAATTGCGTGCACGGCTGAGGACCTCTTCTGGATCGGGATGGGCGCACCGACCGAGACCCGCGTCACGGATGCGCACCCACGAGTTTAGGGATGGTCGGCTCGCAAGGCCATTTGGCTTGACGCTCGAGCCCCGGGGCGCCGCACAGGCACTGCGGTTAGAGTGGAAGCAATTTCCACATCGGTGTCAAAGGAGCTGCCGTGAAACAGTACGACTCACCCCTACTCGTCGAACTCGACCCGAACGCAAACGCGACGGACCTCCTGATCGGCCGAGTGGCCAAGACGCCCGATCGCGCGCTCTTTGCCCGCCCCACCGCCGATGGCGGCTGGGAAGACGTCTCGGCGGCGGAGTTCCTGCGCCAGGTCGTCGCCCTGGCCAAGGGGTTCATCGCCTCGGGCATCGAGCCGGGCGACAAGGTCGGCATCATGTGCAAGACGCGATACGAGTGGACCCTCATCGACTTCGCGACGTGGTTCACGGGAGCCGTGCTCGTTCCGGTCTACGAGACCTCCGCGCCCGGACAGGTGCAGTGGAATCTCAGCGACTCCGGCGCCATCGCGATGATCACCGAAACGGCCGACCACTTCGCGCGATTCGATGAAGTGCGCGCCGACCTGCCGCTCATGCGTGCCTCATGGCAGATCGACCTCGGTGACCTCGACAAGCTCGTCAAGGCAGGGGTCGGGGTGAGCGACGATGAGGTCGAGCGCCGCAGGCAGTTGGCCAAGGGCAGCGACCTCGCCACACTCATCTACACCTCGGGCACGACGGGCAGGCCCAAGGGCTGCATCCTCACCCACTCGAACTTCGTTGAACTGTGCCGCAATGCCCACGCCGCGATCCCCGAGGTCGTGAACGAGGATTCGAGCACCCTGCTATTCATCACGACCGCGCACATCTTCGCGCGCTTCATCGCGGTGCTCGGTGTGGAGGGCGGTGTCAAGGTCGGCCACCAACCCGACACCAAGCTGCTGTTGCCGTCGATGGCGTCTTTCAAGCCGACATTCCTCCTCGCGGTCCCCCGCGTGTTCGAGAAGGTTTACAACTCCTCAGAGCAGAAGGCAGAGGGCGGCGGCAAGGGAAAGATCTTCCGCAAGGCCGCCGAGGTCGCCATCGCCCATTCCAAGGCGCTCGACACCGGAATCATGCCCCTGGGGCTGAAGCTCCAGTTCGCACTGTTCGACCGGCTCGTGCTCAGCAAGATCCGCACCGCGCTCGGTGGCCGGGTCAAGTACGCCGTCTCGGGTTCGGCCCCGCTCGGACTCTACCTCGGACACTTCTACCGCAGCCTCGGCCTCACCATTCTCGAGGGTTACGGCCTGACGGAGACGACGGCCCCCGTCACGGTCAATCGGCCGTCCAACTTCAAGATCGGCAAGGTCGGCCCGCCGCTGCCCGGAGTGTCCGTGCGCGTCGCGGATGACGGGGAACTGCAGGTCAAGGGCATCTGCGTGTTCGACGGTTATTGGAAGAACGATGCCGCGACGGCGGACGCCTTCGAGGACGGCTGGTTCAAGACCGGCGACGTCGGCGAGATCGACGAGGACGGGCAGGTCTCCATCACCGGGCGCAAGAAGGAGATCATCGTGACTGCCGGCGGCAAGAACGTGTCGCCGGCCGCTCTCGAAGATCCCATCCGAGCCAACGGAGTCGTCGGTCAGGTCGTCGTGGTGGGCGAGCAGAAGCCGTTCATCGGTGCGCTCATCACCCTCGACACCGAGATGCTGCCGGTCTGGCTGAACAACAACGGCGAGGATGCCACGCAGAGCCTCGAAGAGGCCGCCAGCAATCCGAAGGTGATCGCCGAGGTGCAGCGGGCGGTCGACGCCGCGAACTCCACGGTCTCCCGCGCAGAGTCGATCCGCAAGTTCGTCATCCTGCCGGTGGAGCTAACGGAGGCCAGCGGTCACCTCACGCCGAAGCTCAGCATCAAGCGCAACGTCATCCTGTCGGACTTCGCCGAGGTCATCGAGGGCATGTACGAGAGTGCCCCGGCGACGCAGGGGCACTCTCTGCTGCACTGAGCGCTGCCGCTTCGGGCCTAGAACCAGGGCGCTTCGCGAATCTGGCGCATCGCCTCGCGCTTCAATTCCTTGCTGAGCCCCTCAAGGTAGAGCTTGCCATCGAGGTGATCCGTCTCGTGTTGCAGCGCCTGCGCCATGAGGCCCGTGCCGCTCAGCTCGACGGGGTTGCCCTCGAGGTCCACTCCCGTGACCCGCGCGAAGGGATAGCGCAGCCGCTCGAAGTAAAAGCCAGGCACCGAGAGGCAGCCCTCGTCCATGAGCTCTGGCTCGCCCGAGGTCTCGACGAGCACGGGATTGATGACGTAGCCCACCTCGCCGTCGACGTTGTAGCTGAAGGCGCGCTGGTTCACGCCGATCTGGGACGCCGCGACGCCCGCTCGACCCGGGAGCTTCACCGTGTCGATGAGGTCCTCGATGAGCCCGCGCACATCGTCGTCGGCGCCAATCGGGTCGGACACGGTCTTCAACACAGGGTCACCGAAGATACGGATCTGCCGTTCGGTCATTCGTGGTGGTGCCTGTCTGTTCAGGCGCCGCGACGGACGGGAAGACCGTCGATCACCAGCGCTGCGAGTTCACGAGCCGCGTTCTTGGTCAGCGGCTTCAGGTCCTTGTAGCTGATGGCCGATCCGGCCGCAAGCTGAGGGTCGTAGGGGATGCGCACGATGTCGCGCACGCGCGACTTGAAGTGGGCCTCGATCTCTTCGAGCTTGACCAGGTTGGTACCCTGCGTCGCCGTGTTGAGCGCGACCACAGCGTTGCGCACGAGATCGCCGTATCCGTTGGCTTCGAGCCAGGTCAGGGTCTCGGATGCGAGCCGCGCCTCGTCGACGCTGCCGCCGGAGACGATCACGACGGAGTCGGCGCGCTGCAGGGTCGCCCGCATGACGGAGTGGACGATGCCGGTGCCGCAGTCGGTGAGCACGATCGAGTAGAAGCGGGCCGAGAGGTCGGCGACGACGTTGTAGTCGTTCTCGTCGAAGGCTTCAGACAGCAGCGGGTCGGTGTCTGAGGCGAGGATGTCGAGCCTCGTCTCGTCGCGCGAGACCATGGTCGTGAAGTCGCTGAAGCTCGAGATCGAGGCGGCCATCGTCACGACGTCACGCACCGTGGATCGCGTCTGCTTGTTAACCCGTTCGGACAGCGTTCCGCGGTCGGGGTTCGCGTCGATCGCGATGACCCGGTCCTCGCGCACGTCCGCCATCGCCATACCCATCAGGGCGGTCACCGTGGTCTTACCCACTCCGCCCTTGCGGGTCAGCACCGGCACGAAGCGCGCTCCGCCCTCGAACGCCTTGTCGATGCGCTGCTCGAGCGCCTTGCGCGCTCGCACCGCCGCGGAGTCGCCGAGGTTCACGGCATGGAAAGTGACGGCATAGACGAACGTGTTCCAGCGACCCTCCGGGCGAAGGCGCTTGTTCTTCCTGTCGATCAACCGGTCGGCCGTCAGCATCGCGGCGGATTCTGGGGTCGACGAGATGTCACCCCGCAGCCGTTCGCGACGGCTGTGGATCGATTCCTGCACCGGGAGTGCCGACACCGGTCGCTCGCCGGCATCCTCCTCGACGCCGTCCTCCAACTCGAGGTTGATGGCAGGAATCACCGGGATCGAGGTGGTGATGGGCGCGCCACCGCCGATGACCCCTCCCGGGTTAACCGGCACTTCGACGATCGCAACAGCAAGCTCGTCTTCTGGCGTGTCGTGCACCGTGGCGGGAAGGCTTACGTCGATGGTGAGGCTCTCGGGCAGGGTCGACGCGAGGTCGTCGGCGTCCGTGTCGAGCGCGTGCATGCTCTGGTCAGGCTGCCGCTCGAGAAGTTGGCCACGTGGGTCCAACTTCTTGCGCTTGGTGGCTACCAAAACAACACCTCTCCCTGATGTAACAACCCTCTAGTTTACCTCGACGGCCGTGAGGGCTGCAGCGGGGCATCTTTCAGCCCCGCCGCCGCGCTCAGGAGGGATCGATCTCCACGAGCAGATCGCCCGCGTCGACCTGCTGGGTCTTCGGGATCGCGAGCCGGCGAACCGTGCCCGAAACGGATGCGGTGATCGCCGCCTCCATCTTCATGGCCTCGATCGATGCGACGCTCTGCCCCGCCGTGACGGTTGCGCCCTGTTCCACCTGGAGCGTCACCACTCCGGAGAACGGAGCCGCAACGTGCCCAGGATTCGACGCATCCGCCTTCTCTGCCGCCGTGGTCTCGACGGCGATGCCGCGATCGCGCACGAACACCGGGCGCAACTGCCCGTTGAGGGTGGCCATCACGGTGCGCATGCCCTTGTCATCGGCCTCACCGATGGCCTGCAGGCCGAAGTAGAGGCTGACGCCGGTGTCGATCTCGACGATGTGCTCCGAGCCCTGCTTGAGGCCGTAGAGGTAGTCGACCGTGTCGACCACGGAGAGGTCGCCGTACTGCTCGCGCACCTTCTCGAACTGCCTTGTGGGCGCCGCGAACAGCAGTCGATTGAGCGTGGAACGCCGCGATGCAGAGTCGCCTTCCAAGGCCGCCCGGTCCTCGTCGGCGATCTCGGTCGTGCCGGTCTTCACCGTGCGGCCCGCGAGAACGCGGCTGCGGAACGGCTCCGGCCAGCCTCCGGGAGGATCGCCGAGTTCGCCGGCCATGAATCCGATGACAGAGTCTGGAATGTCGTACTTCTCCGGATGCGCCTCGAAGTCGGTCGGGTCGGCATCCGCCGCGACGAGCGCGAGCGCGAGGTCTCCCACGACCTTCGACGAAGGCGTGACCTTCGGAACCTTTCCGAGGATGCGGTTGGCCGCGGCGTAGAGATCCTCGATCTTCTCGAACTGGTCGGCCAGGCCGAGCGCGATCGCCTGCTGCCGCAGGTTGGAGAGCTGGCCGCCCGGGATCTCGTGCTTGTACACGCGGCCCGTTGGTCCGGGCAGGCCGGATTCGAAGGGCTTGTAGGCGTGACGCACGGCCTCCCAGTACGGCTCCAGGTCGGAGACCGCGGAGAGCGACAAGCCTGTGTCGCGCTCGGTGTGGGCGAGGGCTGCAACGAGAGCGGATGCCGAGGGCTGGCTCGTGGTGCCCGCCATCGGAGCGCTCGCCACGTCAACGGCGTCGGCCTCGGCCCGGCTCGCCGCGAGCAGGGTGGCCAGCTGGCCGCCGGCGGTGTCGTGGGTGTGCACGTGCACGGGCAGGTCGAATCGCTCGCGCAGCGCGGCCACGAGCTTCTCGGCCGCTCCGGCACGCAACAGGCCAGCCATGTCCTTGATGGCGAGGATGTGCGCTCCGGCATCGACGATCTGCTCCGCAAGCTTCAAGTAGTAGTCGAGGGTGTAGAGCTTCTCGTTGGGATCGAGCAGGTCGCCGGTGTAGCAGAAGGCCACCTCCGCGACCGCGCTGCCGGTTGCCAGCACCGAGTCGATGGCCGGACGCATCTGCGAGACGTCGTTGAGCGCGTCGAAGATGCGGAAGATGTCGACGCCGGTCGCCGCGGCTTCTCGCACGAATGCGTCGGTGACCTCCGTGGGGTACGGCGTGTAGCCCACGGTGTTGCGACCACGCAGCAGCATCTGGATGGCGATGTTGGGCATAGCTTCGCGCAGCGAGGCGAGCCGCTCCCACGGGTCCTCGCCGAGAAAGCGCAGCGCCACGTCGTAGGTCGCTCCGCCCCAGGCTTCGACCGAGAGGAGCTCGGGCGTGAGCCTCGCGACGTAGGGAGCTACCTCGAGCAGGTCCTTCGTGCGCACCCGGGTGGCCAGCAGCGACTGGTGTGCGTCGCGGAAGGTCGTCTCGGTGACGGCAAGCGCGGTCTGCTGGCGCAAGGCCGAGGCGAATCCGACCGGGCCGAGCTCGAGCAGTCGCTGCCGGGAGCCGGCCGGCGCCGGAACGTGGAGGTCGACATCCGGAAGCTTGAGGGCGGGCGAGATGATGCCGTCGCCATCGCCGTTCGGGTGATTCACCGTCACGTCGGCGAGCCAGTTGAGGATCTTTGTGCCGCGGTCTTTCGATGGCCTGCTGTTGACGAGGTCCGGGCGCTCCTCAATGAACGAGGTGCTGAGGTCACCGGCGACGAACGAGGGATCGTCGAGCACCGCCTGCAGGAACGGGATGTTCGTGGAGACGCCACGGATGCGGAACTCGGCGAGACCTCGCTTGGCACGTGCGACCGCCGCCGGGAAGTTGCGCCCGCGGCAGGTCATCTTGACGAGCATCGAATCGAAGTGCGGGCTGACCTGCGTGCCTGCCGCGACGGTTCCGCCGTCGAGGCGGATGCCGCCGCCGCCCGGTGAGCGGTAGGTTGTGATCTTGCCCGTGTCTGGCCTGAATCCGGCCGCCGGGTCCTCCGTGGTGATGCGGCACTGCAGCGCCGCTCCTCGCAGCACGATGTTCTCCTGGTGCAGGCCCAGCTCGGCGAGCGACTGCCCGAAGGCGATGCGCATCTGCGCCTGCACGAGGTCGATGTCGGTCACCTCTTCGGTGACGGTGTGCTCCACCTGAATGCGCGGGTTCATCTCGATGAAGACGTGCTGGCCCTTGCGCTCCCCCGCGGTGTCGAGCAGGAACTCCACGGTTCCCGCGTTGACGTAGCCGATGGACTTGGCGAAGGCGATAGCGTCGCGGTACATCGCCTGCCGGATGCTGTCGTCAAGGTTCGGCGCCGGCGCGATCTCGATGACCTTCTGGTGCCTGCGCTGCACCGAGCAGTCGCGCTCGAACAGGTGCACGGTCTCGCCGGTGGCGTCCGCCAGCACCTGCACCTCGATGTGGCGGGGGCGCACCACGGCCTGCTCGAGGAACATCGTGGGGTCGCCGAAGGCGCTGTCGGCCTCGCGCATGGCTTCTTCGAGGGCCGGGCGCAACTCCTCGAACGTGTTGACGCGGCGCATGCCTCGACCGCCACCACCCGCAACGGCCTTGGCGAAGATCGGGAAGCCGATTTCCTTCGCACCGGCGAGGAGTTCTTCGATCTCTCTGGATGCTGGCGTGGACTGCAGCACCGGAACGCCCGCGGCCCGCGCGTGCTCCTTGGCCGTGACCTTGTTGCCCGCCATCTCGAGCACGTGCTGGCCCGGGCCGATGAACGTGATGCCTGCGGCCGCCGCCGCTTCGGCGAGTTCCGGATTCTCGGAGAGGAAACCGTAGCCCGGGTAGATCGCGTCGGCGCCGCACTCGCGGGCGACCCGGATAATCTCCGCCACATCGAGGTATGCACGCACCGGATGCCCGGGCGTTCCAATCTGGTACGCCTCGTCCGCCTTCAGGCGGTGCATCGAGTTGCGATCTTCGTACGGGAACACTGCGACCGTCTGAGCACCCAGCTCGTATGCGGCGCGGAACGCCCTGATCGCGATTTCGCCACGGTTGGCTACAAGAATCTTCTTAAACATGAAACCCTTCGCTGTCGATCCGGCTCACCGCCGACGTTTAGGTGCTTTCAGACTAGTGAAGGTATCGTCGTTGCTTGTGCATGTACTCAGCGTGAGCTCCCTCAAGGGAGGAGTCGGCAAGACCACAGTCACCCTCGGCCTCGCCTCCGCTGCGTTCGCCAAGGGTCTCAGAACACTGGTCGTCGACCTCGATCCCCAGTCCGATGTCTCGACCGGCATGGACATCAACGTCGCCGGTCACCTCAATGTTGCGGACGTGCTCGCCTCGCCGAAGGAAAAGATCGTGCGAGCCGCGATCGCTCCGAGCGGGTGGACGCGCGGTCGTGCCGGCAAGATCGACGTGATGATCGGCAGTCCGTCCGCGATCAACTTCGACGGGCCGCACCCCAGCATCCGTGACATCTGGAAGCTCGAAGAGGCGCTCGCCAACGTCGAGGCCGACTATGACCTCGTGCTCATTGACTGCGCTCCATCGCTCAACGCCCTCACCAGGACCGCGTGGGCGGCGAGTGACCGGGTCACCGTCGTGACCGAACCCGGACTCTTCTCCGTCGCCGCGGCAGACCGAGCGCTCCGCGCCATCGAGGAGATCCGCCGAGGCCTCTCCCCCAGACTGCAGCCGCTCGGCATCATCGTGAACCGGCTTCGCGTGCAGTCCCTCGAGCACCAGTTCCGCATCAAGGAACTTCGTGACATGTTCGGCCCGCTCGTACTCAGCCCACAGCTACCCGAGCGAACGTCACTGCAGCAGGCCCAGGGCGCGGCGAAGCCGCTGCACGTGTGGCCGGGCGAGAGCGCACAGGAGATGGCGCGCAACTTCGACCAGCTGCTCGACCGCATCATGCGCACGGCGAGAATCGGCGACTACGCCCAGACCGACTGAGCTCCTCCGGCGACTGCTCTGGAGCGCTAGTTGCTCAGGATGCGCGGCTGGCGCGGCGAGCCGCGAGCTCGTCCATGACATCCGGTCGCTCTGAATCGAGCTCGACCAGGCTGCTCTCGACCTCGCGGAGCACCTTGCCGACGGCGATCCCGAAGACGCCCTGGCCGCGGCTGACGAGGTCGATGACCTCGTCATTGGAGGTGCACAGGTAAACGCTGGCGCCATCGCTCATGAGCGTGGTCTGGGCGAGGTCGTTCACGCCGGATTCGCGAAGCTGATTGACCGCGGTGCGAATCTGCTGGAGCGAGATCCCGGTGTCAAGCAGTCGCTTGACGAGCTTGAGCACCAGAATGTCGCGGAAGCCATAGAGTCGCTGCGAGCCGGAACCCGCCGCCCCGCGCACGGTCGGTTCGACGAGTTCGGTGCGTGCCCAGTAGTCGAGCTGACGGTAGCTGATGCCCGCGGCGCGAGCGGCGACCGCACCGCGGTAGCCCGCGGAATCGTCGAGATCGGGCAGGCCGTCGGTGAACAGCAGACCCAGGTCGTAGCGAGAATCCTCGCTACGGCTGCTTGGTTCACTCATCCACTGCCTCCCACCCTCTGGCCTGCCGCGAAAGCTCAAGTTCAACGTTCAACGTCAGGTTCATACTTCTGTCTGGATCCAAGCTACCGAGCGGCGCGAGTCGATCAGTGACATTCGCAAAACCGGGTCGGCGTGTCGGGCAAGAACTTGTCCAGCACCCTCAGCTTACGGGTCGAGCCGCGAGAGCGCAGTGCGAATCAGGCTGCCACGCACGATCTCCAGCTGCCCCGCAATTTCTCGCGCGAGTTCGCTCGCCTTGGCCCGGCTCGACGCATCTTTTCGCCGCGCGACCGGGATCAGGGCACTCTCGATGAGGCCCAGTTCTCGCTCGGCCGCCGCACGAAATCCGCGAAGGTGGCGCGGCTCGATGCCGGAGCGCTGTAGCTCGACGAGCGAGTGCAGGACGGCGAGCACCTCCTCGCCATACAGCTCGGCGGCGACGATGAGCGACGACGAGATCGCGTCGTTCAGCAGCTGCCGGGTAGCGCCGGCCTCGCGCACCAGTTCGTCGCGCTGCAGCTTGCGCTCGCTCGACAGCATGGACGGTGACGGCAGGCTTCCGCCACCGGGAAGTTCCGGCTGCCTGCCCGCATCGATCTCGTCGAGATAGCCGCGGATGACCTTGAGCGGCAGGTAATGATCGCGCTGCATCGTGAGCACGAACCGCAACCGCTCGAGATCGGCTGGCGAAAACTTGCGATATCCCGACTCCGTGCGAGCGGGACAGATCAGCTGCCGCTCCTCGAGAAATCTGAGCTTCGACGGCGTGAGGTCAGGAAACTCCGCGGTGAATCGCGCGAGCACCTGCCCGATGCTTAACAGGTTCGATGCTCCAGGCTCCGTTGCCTGGGCGTTCGAGCGTGCCACTATGAGACCGCCCCATTGGCGAGATCCGCTCGCGACGCGTAGAAGGTCAACCGGAACTTGCCGATCTGCACTTCGGCGCCATCGCCTAGAAGCGCAGTATCGATTCTCACGCCGTCGAAATAGGTTCCGTTCAGCGAGCCCAGGTCCTTGATCTCGAACGCCGTCCCGTGGCGCAGGAACTCGGTGTGGCGGCGCGAAACCGTGACGTCATCGGGAAAGATGTCGGCATCCGGATGCCTGCCCGCCGTGGTGACGTCGGCATCCAGCAGAAAACGTGCCCCGACATCCGGTCCCCGACGAACGACCAGAAGCGCGGACCCCGAGGGCAGAGCCGCTATGGCTTCCTGCTCCTCCGCCGAAACTTCCCCGTCAAGGGCCGCCAACTGAGCCTCGAACTTGCCCGTGAAGTGAGCAGTCGTGTCAGTAATTCGAGGCGCGTTCTCGGCGGCCGGATCCTGGTTTTCGGAATCAACCATCGTGAACCTCCCTTAGCGCTCCAGCGTATCGGATTCGGACGCCTCTGCTCCCCTCGAAATTTTGTTCAGACTCTGGTTTAGGCCGGGAGTGCCTCCGCAACGGCGTTCTGCGCGACGGGAGAATCGTGCCGTTCGCGGTGCAGTACCGCCGTGAGCACGTCGCTGATGGTGCGATCGGTCGCCGCGGCATCCGTGGTCGAACGCCAGGCGACGAAACCGTCTGGCCGCACGAGCACTGCGCCGGTAGAGGTCACCCCGTAGAGCGATTCAAAGCTGCCTTCCGGATCGGTGGGCCCGTCGGCCGCGCCGATCATGTGCAGGTCGACCGGGATTCCGAGGGTCGTCGCGGCCGTCGCGACCGACGGCTTCCAGCCTGCGCCACCCTTGCCGGTGAGCACGCAGAAGTTGTGTCCAAACAGATCGAGGGTGGACATCCGCTCGCCGTTGTGTTCCACGAACAGGTGCGGCGCGCGCGTACCGGGCAGGCCGGCAGCCTCGCGCGGGTCGCCGTGGAGGGCATGCTCGACGTCCTCCGAGAGGATGGACGCCGAGCGGTAGCGATAGCCGAGGTCGATAATCGCGTCACCCACCACGGGCTCGATACCGAGCACCGCACGGGAGGGTGCCGCCCGCATCACGTAGCGGGTATAGGCCTGCTCCACGGTGAACGCCGCTACCGGCCGACGCTCTGCATCGTAGGTCTCGAGCAAGTCGCTCCCGGCGCTCTCGCCGAGCACGGCCGCCAGTTTCCAGGCGAGGTTGTGGGCGTCGTGGATACCGGTGTTGCCGCCGTAACCGCCATACGGCGGCATCACATGCGCCGCGTCGCCGACGAACAGCACGCGTCCAGCCTGGAAGGTGTCGGACACCTCAGCGCTCGCCTGCCAGCGCATGACATCGTCGATCTTCACGTCGATGTCGGGGGCGCCGAGTCCCGAACGAACGAGTTCGATGCAGCGCTCGTCGGTGAGATCCGTCCAGACGTCGCTGTTCGGATTTTTCGGATCCCCGAGGCCGTGCACCGCGAGGAACCCGGACTTGTATGGCTTCTCGATGCGGAAGAATCCCTGCAGCGTGGGGTTGACCACCATGATCACACCGAGGTTGCGTCCACGCAGAAGCTCTTCGACCTCCGCGTGGAAATAGATGGTGACGCTGTTCGAGAAGACCCCGCGTCCCTTCTGCGCGATGCCGAGTTGCTCGCGGATTCCGCTGTGGGCTCCATCTGCGGCGATCATGTACTTGGCGTGCACGGTGGTGGTCTCGCCCGTCTCGCGATCGCGAATCTCGGCGGTCACCCCGCTCGCATCCTGCTCGAAGCTCACGAGTTCCGTGCCGAACAGCGTCTCGGCACCAAGTTCCCTCGCGCGGTCGCCGAGCACGGGCTCGATGGCGACCTGAGTCGCAAATAGGCGCTCCGAGGGGCTGAGGTCGCGCACTCCGTCGTTCAGTTTGGCGAGGTAATAGGCGATCTCCTCGCCCGCGAGGCTCTCGACGGCCATGATCGCCGCATCCTGGTCGAACTGCGCGCTGGATTTGACCGTGACGGACTCCTCGAGCCCGATGCTGCGCAGGATCTCCATCGAACGCTGCAGGATCAGCGCCGCCCTCGGATGCACCGCCGTACCACGGTGGCGCTCGACGACGAGCGTCGGGATGCCGTGCTGTCCGAGCAGCACGGCGGTTGTCATTCCGACGAGGCTGCCTCCGGCGATGAGCACTGGAACGTTCTTTTCAGTCATGTCTGCTCCTCTTTAGACCAGGCGTCGTTGCCTGGGACGGAAGCTTCGGGCGGCATGGTCCTCACGCTTCGCAGCCAATGTAAGACTCGCGGGGTCGGCGGCACATCAGCGTAGGATGCAGTAAGCTGTCCGCTCCGTGCACCCTTGAAAGCCGCGCGACAGCACGTCACCGCTCAACGAGGAGTGGCCACATGCGCAATGACAGCGTTCCGACCCGACTGCCTTCCGTGCGCCCTGAGGCGCCCGTCCGTCACCTGCGCGACTGGAGCTCGCTGCTGTCGAAATCGTTCATGCGATTCACCGTGGAATCAGATCGGCCCGCGCAGTTCCGCGGGTCGCTGGGCATCCGCAGCATCGCCGGAATCGACTTCATCGAGATGTCGACGGGAAGCCACGTCGCGCAGCGTGACGCCGCAAGCATCCGCAGGGATGACAGGCCCAATTACCTGCTGTGCCTTCAGGTCGCCGGAGTCGGCGAGTTCTTGCAGGACGATCGGGTCGCGGTGCTCCACCCAGGTGACATCACACTCTTCGACACGACCAGGCCGACCACCGTCATCAGCAGCGCAAACTATCGCAATCTCTGCATGAAGTTCCCCCAGCAGCTGTTCGACATCCCGCAATCGCAGATGAGTCAGCTGACCGCGACCCGCTTCGACGCGCAGGACGGGCTGACGCCGGCGGCCGGCGCAGTGCTCACCACCCTCAACCGCGTGGCGGATACCCTGCAGGGCAGGAGTCGGCAACTCGCCGCGCACAATGCCCTCGACCTGATGACCACGCTGTTCGGGAGCAGGCTGGGACTGCCCGACGGCACCCAGCGCCGCGCCAGTGCTGCGCTGCTGGAGCAGATGCTCGATTTCATCGATCGGAACCTGGCTGATCCGGATCTCTCGCCCGGAACCCTCGCGATGAACCACTACATCTCGCTGAGACGCGTGCACGGCATATTCAGCGACGCCGGTCTGACCGTGTCGGCACACATCCTGAGCCGCCGACTGGAGCGTTGCCGCCGCGACCTCACCGACCCCCGGATGCTCACCGTGGCGGTGGTGTCGATCGGTGCTCGCTGGGGCTTCAGGACCGCGTCGCACTTCGGACGCGCATTCAAGGAACGCTTCGGCCGCACTCCAGCCGAGTACCGGCTTGACGCCATGGAGCGCAGAAGCACCGTCATTCCGAGCTAGCGCCGCATTCTGATCACCCTCGCGGATTCGACCAGATAGATCACGCCAGCCCACCAATACAGGAATGCGCCCCAGAGCGCGAAGGCCCATCCGACGGGAATCGTGATCCAGGCGATGGCCGGGAAGGCCTGCCCGATCATGAGGATCGGAAGCGCGTAGAACAGGCAGAAGGTGGCGACCTTGCCGAGGTGATGCACGGGAAGCGGGCCATAGCCGAAATTCGCCATGACGACGCCGAGCGCGAGGAGCATGACATCCCGGCCGACAATGATGACCACGAGCCACCACGGGATGATGCCGCGGATGGCGAGACCGAGCAGGGTGGCAAAGATGAAGAGGCGGTCGGCAGCCGGATCGAGGAGCTGACCCAGCCGCGTGATCTGGTTGAGGCGCCGCGCCAGTACGCCGTCGAGGTAGTCGGTGATGCTCGAGACGATCAGCGTGAGCAGCGCCAGCGCGTCGTAGCCGAGGATGATGAGCACGAGAAACACCGGAACAAGGGCGAGCCTGATGAGGCTGAGCACGTTCGGAATCGTGAAGATTCTGGAGCTGACTTCGCCCCGCGTTTCGGCTCCCATAGGGGTCAAGCTTATCCAGAGCGGCCTGCGCCGATAGGATGCGCGGATGGCACCGTTGTCCGTAGTCATCAGCATCGCGATCGGCGCGTGTATCTTCGCCTGGATCGCCTCCCTCATCACCCACGAGCACTCCTGGGTCGACCGACTCTGGTCGGTGGTCCCCGTCGCATACGTGTGGGTATTCGCCGCCTTCGCCGGGCTGCAGGACGCACGGCTCGACCTCATGGCCGTGCTCGTGACGCTGTGGGGCGCGAGGCTCACCTTCAATTTCGCCAGAAAGGGCGGGTACACCGGAGTCGAGGATTACCGCTGGGCGGTGTTGCGCACGCGCATGAAGCGGTGGCAGTTCGAACTGTTCAACCTGCTGTTCATCGTGATCTACCAGAACGCAATCCTCGTGCTCATCACCCTGCCCGCGCTCACCGCGTACGAGAACCGTTCTGCATTGGGCATCGGAGATGTCCTGCTCGCGCTACTCTTCATCGCGCTGCTTGCGGGTGAGACCATCGCCGACCAGCAGCAGTGGCGGTTCCAGAGCTGGAAGGCGGCCGAGCGCACCGCGGGCCGGGAACCGCAGCCGCGCTTTCTGCAGGCCGGACTCTTTCGCGTGTGCCGGCATCCGAATTTCTTCTTCGAGCAGGCGCAGTGGTGGGTGCTGTTCTTCATGGGAGCGGTCGCCGCGGGCTCGCTGCTGCAGTGGACGGTGCTGGGTGCGGTCCTTCTCACGACACTGTTCATCGGCTCGACCAGGTTCACCGAGAGCATCACCCGCTCGCGCTACCCCGAATACGCCGACTACCAGGCGACGACTTCGGGCTTCATCCCGTGGTGGCCGCGAAGCGAGCGGCCCGTTCTCGCCTGATCTCCCGGGTGTCTTCGACTCGCCGCGGTCAGCGGGGGTAGCGTGGATGGCATGTCGTGCATCCGATTCAATACTCCAGCCCAGCGACAGGCCATGCGTGACCACGCGCCGTCCATGCTCACCGCGGAGGAGGCCGCGGCGCTGCATCCCGCTCCCCCGGTGACGGAGAGCAAGATCCGCCGGCTTCGATTGCTCGCGCAGAACAGCAATCCGAAGATTCGCGAGAGCGTCGCGAGCAGTTACAACACTCCCGAGGACCTGTTCGTGAAGCTCGCAGCCGATCCGGAGGAATCGGTGCGCTCCTGTGTGGCGCGCAACGAGGCGACACCCTGCGACGTTCTGCGATCCCTCGCCGACGACTCCTCCGAGACCGTGCGCGGCTGGATCGCCGTGAACTATTTCGTTCCGGCGGATGTCATGGAGAGACTGGCCAACGACAGCAGCGACACGGTGCGGGCGCTCGTCGGATGGAAGGCGTCGCTTGCGGAAGAGGCGATGGCGCCCAGCTGATCGGGGCCGCGAGCGGCAGCCAAGCGTACTCTGGCAACACATCATCAAAGGAGATGAACGTGTTCCGCAGCCCACTACCCGATGTCATCATTCCCGAGCTGAGCGTGTACGACGCGCTGTTTGCGTCGCTTGCTGAGGATGATCTCGATCGGATTGCACTCATCGACGGCACTTCGGGTGCCGAAACCAGCTACGGCGAACTCCGCGCTCAGATCGATGCGTGCGCCGGTGCCCTGGCCGCTCGAGGTGTTGCCGTCGGTGATGTCGTCGCACTGCACTCCCCCAACGTTCCCGCGTTCGCAACCGTGTTCCACGGGATCCTGCGCGCCGGTGCGGTTGCTACCACAGTCAATGCGCTGTACACCGCCGCGGAAATCGCGAACCAACTCAGGGACTCGGGAGCGCGGTTGTTGTTCACGGTCTCGCCCCTGCTGGCGCAGGCCCTTGAGGCTGCAACCGCGGCGGGTCTCGCTCGCACGGACGTGATCGTGCTCGATGGCGTGGAGGGGTACTCCTCCCTGCAAGATCTGCTCTCCGCGGGGCTACCGGCGCCCGAGGTCTCCTTCGACCCGGCGACGCACCTCGCGGTATTGCCGTACTCCTCCGGCACCACCGGGCATCCGAAAGGCGTGATGCTCACGCACCGCAATCTCGTCGCCAACGTCGCGCAGAGCGTGCCCAATATCGGAGTGGTCCCGAGCGATCGGGTCTTGGCCGTGCTTCCGTTCTTTCATATCTACGGCATGACCGTGCTGCTCAATCTCGCCCTCGCGCAGCGTTGCTCCCTCGTGACGATGCCGCGGTTCGACCTTGCAGACTTTTTGCGCTGCATCGCGGAGTACCGCTGTACATACGTCTTCATCGCGCCGCCGATCGCCGTGGCTCTCGCGAAGCATCCGTTGATCGACCAGTACGACCTGTCGAGCCTCGATACGGTGTTCTCCGGAGCCGCGCCACTCGACGGCGTACTCGCGCAGGCCGTGGCCGACAGGATCCACGTGCGCATGCGGCAGGGCTACGGGATGACCGAAATGAGTCCCGTGAGCCACGCCATTCCGCTCGACTGGGATGACGTGCCACTCGACTCGGTCGGCCCGGCCATCCCCAATCTCGAAAGCAAGCTCATCGATCCGCTCACGGGCGAGGAGATCGAGATTCCCGCCGAGGGCGAGAGTGCACCCGGCGAGCTGCTGTGCCGCGGTCCAAATATCATGGTCGGCTACCTCAATAACGAGAAGGCGACCGCAGAAGTACTGGAACCCGACGGATTCTTGCACACCGGCGACATCGCCACCGCGAACGCGCGCGGCGTCGTGACGATCATCGACCGACTCAAGGAGCTCATCAAATACAAGGGCTACCAGGTCGCGCCGGCCGTGCTCGAGGCGCTCCTGCTTTCGCATCCGCAGATAGCGGATGCCGCCGTGATCGGAGTGCTGGACGACGACGGCCAAGAGATTCCCAAGGCCTTCGTCGTGCTGCAGCAGGCCGCGTCGCTCAGCGACCGCGACGTAATGGACTTCGTCGCCGCCCGCGTCGCACCGCATGAGAAGGTGCGGCGGGTGGCATTCGTCGACTCCATTCCCAAGTCGTCCTCCGGCAAGATTCTGCGGAAAGATCTGCGCGCCGCCGAAGCCTGAGCACGACCGGCTTCGGGGTTCAGGGCCGCAGCCTGAAGATGCGGAGGGTTCTGCCCGCCGCACGCTCGTATTCGCGATAGCCGGGCCACTGCTGCTCGATCTTCGGCCACACCCGCTCGACTTCCTCGCGGTCGAGCCGCTCCGCCCGCACGGGCAGGCGCCTGCCGTGGAGACTGATTGCGGCATCGGGGTTAGCCATGAGGTTGACCGTCCATGCCGGATGGGAGCCGCGGGCAAAATTGCTGCCGGTCACGAGCATTGTGCCGCCCGCCTCCGGGTAGTACATGAGTGGTGTGTCGCGTTCGAGGCCCGATTTCGCTCCGACGCTGTGCAGCACGAGAGAGGGAACGAGAAGCCCGCTGAGCTGCACCCGGCCGCCGGTGACCCACGCCGTCACGCGCTCGAGCGGGGGCATGATCGAGGGACCGATGCGCCGAAACAGGCGCGTGCGTGAGAACTTCGCGACGGCCGGGCGCAGCGCCCGTGGCAGGATCGGCATCCGTTGATTCTCGTGCACCGCTCGCGGTCACGCTACCCGACGGATGCGACGATCGCGCGCGCGCTGCGCTCGAGAAATCCCACGATGTCGTCGGCGGACATCGTGGTGTCGACCGCGCTCTCCACCAGAACCTCCTCGGCGAAGACAACCCACGATCGCAGCCCGACGCGCAGGAGCTCGGAGTCCCCCGCGCCGAGCTCGCGGAACACCTCGATGAGGCGTTGCGCCTGGGCGCGGCGGGCCTGCTCGACCACCTCCCGCACCTCCGGGCTTCCGCTCGCCGTGCCGCGAACGAGCGAATAGAAAGTACCGCGATGGTCCCGCACGAACTGCACGATCCTGCTGAGAGTGTCATGGAGCCGGTCGAGCGGCGCCAGGTCGGCCGAAGGCTCCGTGGCGTGGAGCATGCTGTCACGAGCCGTGCGCACGAGTTCGCGGTGCAGCCCGTCCTTGGATCCGAAATAGTGGAACAGGAGAGCCCGCGAGACACCGGCCTGCTCCGAAAGGTACTCGATCGTGACCGACTCGAGCGGTCGATCGACGAGCGCGGCGACACCGAGCGCCACGAGCTGTGCGCGACGCGCCTCCGGGCTGAGTCTGACGCGGCGGTCGGTGTCCATGAAGCGAGCATAACCGGGCCACGGTCAGACATCCGAGCGGGTCGACACGACCCCCATTAGGGGGTATATACACCTTTTTTGTCCCTTGCGCCACCCTATTGACGAACGGTCAGTAGCGCCCTAGTTTCGACTGAGAAGTGTGGTTAGTGGCAAGGCGCTCGCCCGGGTTCGCCGCTCCCACCTCGACGTAGGAGGACCGATGAAGTTCCGAAAGCTCACCAACACCCACGCAGGCCGCATCGTGCTCGCCGCCGTTCCCGTCGCGGTCGCCGCGACGCTGATCATGGGCGGCGTCGCGAACGGTGCCGTGCCGGTGTCGTTCTCCGTCTCCGGCAGCCAGTTCCAGATCAGTGCTTCGCTGCTGGATGGCTCGGGGTTCTCGCAGTACGCCGGGGTCACCAATGACACGGCAGGCAAGGCGCACCCGGTGGCCATCGCCAACATCCGCTCGGCGAAGCTCAGCAACCTATGCCAGTCGGTCGTCACCGACACCCCGCTCGGCAAGGTGGGCATGCTCATCACCGCGGGCGGCGGGGACAAGCCGGCCGAGGCATCCGACCTGCAGATCGGCATGACCGACCTCAAGGGTGACTCCAGCTTCGGCAACATTCGTATCGGTGTCGACGCCTCAACGGTGAACACGAGCGCAAAGGGCGCCGCGGGCGACTTTGCACAGGATGCGGACACGATCAAGATCACCGGCCTGCAGCAGACCGCATGGAGCACCCAGGCCTCGGTCTTCACCCTGAACGGGATGCACGTGCAGCTCACCGACGGGTCGAAGGGGTGCTTCTGACTTCGTCGTCCGAGCGCGCGACGCACGACGGTGATAGAAGGGAAGAGCGCATGAGCAGCACACGTTGGCCACGATTCGTTGCCTGGCGCCGCGAGCGCCCCTTCGTCGGCGGTTTGCTGACCATTCTCGCCGGTGTCGAGATGTTCTTCTCCGGCCAGTTGGACGTAGGGAACATCCACGTCCAGTTGGGCATTGAGGGCCTGCAGGCGACGGTCATTCCGATCCTCCTCGTGGTGCTCGGCATCCTCGCGATGCTCATGCCCGTTCACCGCATCTTCTACGGCGTCATCGCGCTCGTGGTGTCGGTGTATTCGCTCATCGGTGTGAACCTGGGCGGCTTCTTCATCGGGATGCTGCTCGGAGCGATCGGCGGAATTCTGACGGTGGCCTGGATGCCGAAGAACCGCGAACAGGTCTCCGACGAGACGATCGTGGCGCAGCAGGTTGCCACGGGGACGAACGGATCGTGAGCGACACGCGCACGCCTCGTCGCCTCACGTCTCGCGGGGTCGCGGCGGCGTGCCTCGCGTTCGCACTCACCGGAATCGGCGCCACTCCCGCGCCGGCGGCCGCGCCCGCGGCGCTCTGCATTCCCTTGTTCATGTCGTGCTCCTCTCCTTCGCCTTCTCCGTCTCCTTCGCCCTCCCCCTCGCCGCTGATTCCGCTTCCCAAGCCGGTACCGAATCCGCTGGGCGGGTCGACCGCGGCGCCAACGACTCCCGCACCCACGGCTCCAGCGACGCCCGCGCAACCGGATCAGGGCACCCCGATCTTCACGCTGCCGGCGGCACAACTCGGTGGTTCATCGATCTCGTTCACCGGGTTGCAGTCCGTGAGCGTCGTGACGGTGCCGCTCATCGACGGCTCGCGAACACCCGTCATCAAGCTCGCCGCCGACGAGATCGTCATCAAGGGCTTCATGCTTGACGTGCGCAAGGCAACAGGGCCCTCCCTCGTGTCGACCGCGGACCAGATGACCCTGCACGGGCACGTACAGGTCTACCTCGACTCGGCCACAGCGACACTGCCGGACGGCACCGGCATCACCCTCGGAGCGGCGACTCCCCCGCCTGGCAACGAGCTTCCGCCGACACTGCTCAGGGTCAACCTCGGGCTTGTCGGCGTGACGGCGGACTCGATCTTCTTCAAGAACTCGCACCAGGAGATGAAGTAGGCCGCTGCGGCCACTGGCAGCTGTCGCGGCGCTGCGTCGCCGCACCGTCGGCGCCGTGCGGTGTGCAAGAATCTCTGTAGCATGCTGGAAAACGAATGAAGTTCGCGGCGCTGCGCGCTCCCTGGTACAAGGGATATCTGGCGGGCGGCTCCTTCCTGATGGCCGGAGACAACGCCGAACACGCCATCACCTACTGGGCCATGTGGCAGTACTTCCACTCCCCCCTGCTGGCTGGGTTCGCCGTGATCAGCCACTGGATCCCGCACCTCCTGGGAGGGATCGCGTTCGGGGCGTTGGCCGATCGCTATGACTGCAGGCGCATCATCCAGGTCGGATGTGGGCTCTTCATGCTCGCCTCCGTCGGATGGGGCATCCTGCTGCTGACCGAAACGCTGCAACCGTGGCACTGCCTCGTGCTTCTCCTGTTGCATGGCCTGGCAAGCGCAGTCTGGCGGCAGGCAGACGGTGTCATGATCTTCGATCTGGTGGGTCGCGATGTTGTGCCCAGCGGCGTGCGACTGATGTCGACCGGGCTCAGCCTCGGGCAGTTCGTCGGGCCGGCATTCGGAGCGGCCATGCTGTTCGTGGTCGGTGCTCCGACGGGAATGTTCATCAACGTCGCGCTTTACCTGCCGTTCATGATCTACCTCTTCATCGTGCCCGTCGACGGGCACCGCCAGAAGGATCAGCCGTCACGGCGGATCTCCTTCTCTACGGTGCTGGGAGTGCTGCGCGACCTGCCCAAGTACCCGTCGATCCTCGTGGTGATCGTGCTGCAGGGTGCGGTAGGCCTGCTGATCGGCACCGCGCTCATGCCGTTGTTTCCCGAATTCGGGGCGCTGCTCGGGCAGGATGACTCCGGCCTCGGCTACGGCGCCCTGATTGTGGCGATGTCGTTTGGCGCGGTGGTCGGCGGAATCTCACTCGAGGCCATCGGTCGCGTACGCGCCAGTACGCGTCTCGCGATCGTCAGCACCCTGGTGATGGCGATCGCTTATGTGACCTTCGCGCAGTCGCGCAATTACGCACTCAGCCTCGTCGTGCTCGTCATCGCCGGGCTCGCCAGCCTCGTGTCGGACTCCACGAGCCTGACCGTCGTGCAGCTCGCCGCACCCGATGACCGACGCGGCAGCTTCATCGGTGCCTATGCGATGACCAGCATGGGATTCCGTGTGGGGAGCGGAATCGTCATCGGCGTTCTCGGCGGCCTGATGGGCGTGACCGGAGCGATCACGCTCGCGGGCAGCATCCTCGTGGTCGTCGCCCTTCTTCTGCTGGCGACCGTGTTCGCCGCGCTGCGACGCCAGCGCTCCCGGATCGACCCGGATGTGAACGTCGCCCTCGACGGCGAAGTCAGGGCCGACTGAGCACTACGCGTAATACGGCTCGTAGCTGGGCCGCTGCAGTGCCTCGAGCTCGGCCGGAGTGAAGGCGTGGCCTTGCGGTGCGCCCAGGGCATGAGACTTGGCACGGATCACGCCCATTGCCTCGACATCAAAGAGCTCACCCGGCTCGCTTCGCTCGTCAGACGAAATCACGGCCAGCCCCATGCGCCAGCCGACGATCAGTTGCACGCGCCAAATAGCGCCATGGTCTCCGACGAAGGGAACATCGACGATGTCGACATCCTGCCTCCGCGTCAGGGCCAGGCTGTACTTCAACACGCCATCCGCTATGTCGCTACCCGTAACGTACTCGGCGTTAGGGAGTGTGAGAGTCTTCACGTCCGCCTCCGGTCGCACTATGGTTCGAGCGTCACCGGGGTCAGGGGCGAGACATTCAGTCTACGCGCGCCACACCCTATTGCTTCGGGTTCGCGTCGCTCTCACCGTCTATGCTCAGGCTCATGTCGACGAGCCGAGCGGCGACATGGCTGACCGGGAGCTGGTGCGCCCTCGCGTAGTTGCGAATGAGGGTGAAGGCCTCGTCGATCGGAACCTTCTGGGTGAACGCGACCACGCCCTTCGCCTGTTCGATCACGATGCGCCTGTCAAGTGCGGCCTGCAACTGATCGGCGAGCACAGTGCTTTCACGCACCGTTCGCTCATGCAGGATGCCGATGGTCGCGACGTCAGCGAAAGCCTGCGCTGCGGTCGCATCTTCGGGCTGCAACTCGCCGATCGACTCGCCCAAGAGGTTCAGTGTGCCGATCGTCGTGTCCCGGAGGCGGAGGGGAATGGCATGCACGGAAGCAAAACCCTGTCGCAGGGCACTGTCACGGAAACGCGACCATCGATCGGGCGCCCTCGTGATGTCTGGCACCGATACAACCTGTCCGGAGTGAAAGCTCTCGATACAGGGTCCGGCCTCCGCCCCGAGCTGCATCGTTTCGACCAGTCGGCTCGCCTCGCTCGTCGAAGCGATGACTTCGAGCTGGCCCGCGGAATCCGCGAGAAGGATTCCGGCGGCCTCGGTGTCGAGAAGATCCTTGCACGTGTCGACCAGCAACTGGAGCAGGTCCACGACGTCGTAGTCCGCAACGAGGGTGTCTGCGAGCTTGGCGAAGGTCTCCAGGAGCTGACCCTCGCGGGCGGGATCTTTCATTCGGACACCTCGATCCCGGTCTCCCGGCGGGTGAATTCGAGCTTTCCGTCGATGATCTCCTGGGCGACCTCCATCATCGGACGCCCTGCCGCGAAAGCGTGGCCCTGAATGACCAGGCGCGCGTCATCGCCTGGGATGCGCAGTTGCGCAAGCACCATGCCGGTCGCCTGGTGAATGAGCCTGCGAGAGTGCGCGGTCCCTACGTCGTCGAAGTCGCCGCCCACGGTGTCGAGGGCGCGACGAAGCACGTGGCGTCCAACGGCGTTGGCCATCGTCGCTGCCTGTTCCGTCTGCGCGGTGTCGAGAGTCGTGGCTCCGATCGAGTACAGGTCGACCGCACCGATCTTGAGCGGGCCCACCACAAGCGGGAAGGCGAACAGCGACGCAACCTCGCACTCGAGAATGGCCGCGGAGAACGCGGGCCATCTCCCTCGGCTGGCACGGATGTCGGGCATCAGGACGGGGCGCCCCTGATTCATTGCGTCCCAGCAGGGGCCCTCCCCCAGATCGAACTGGAGTTCGTCGACGCGCAGTGCGAGGTCGTCGCTCGCCGACACGGTCTCGCTTCCGAGCAGTTTGCCAACGGTTGATACCGCCGCGCCGGATACCGGCAACAGGGCGAGAAACGGCTGGTAGAAGTTCGCAGGCTCCTGCGCCGAACGCTCCAGAGCGTCCAGAGCTGCGGCCAGATGCGGATCGCTCATCGTCACCCCTTCCTCCTTAAAACGCTAGCGCGTCATCGCGCTCACTCCAAGCGAGGTGCCTCGACGAGACCGTGGCAACTCGTGCTCGGCAGCTCGCCGGCGGCGCGGGCAGTATCAGGGTCTAAGCGCGCCGATTGCTGTCGCCGTCGCTTGGACGATGAGGGCATCGTCGTACTGGGCATTGCGGTCGGCGCTGCTCGACATCACGACGAGCACAATCGGTGCGCCCGTGGCTGGCCAGATCACGGCGATGTCGTTGCGCGTGCCGTAGCCGCCCGAGCCGCTCTTGTCTGCGACCTTCCATCCCGACTGCACCCCGGCACGAATCAGGCCACCGCCGGTCGTGTTGGCCATCATCCATGCCGTGAGTGCGGCCCGATCGTCTGCCGCGAGGGCGCGACCGATCAGCAGCGATTCCAGATCCCTCGCGAGCGCCTCCGGCGTGCTGGTGTCGCGGATGTCCCCGGGCGAGGCTTCGTTGAGCTCGGGCTCCTTGCGGTCGACGTGTGTGATGCCATCGCCCGCCCGCTTCAACCAGGCGCCCAGACCGGACGGACCCCCGATGTGTTCGAAGATCAGATTGGCCGCCGTGTTGTCGCTATACCGAAGGGCGGCATCCGTCAGTTCGCGCAGGGTCATCCCACTGCCCAGCCGCTGCGTCGTGATGGGTGAATGCGCGAGCAGATCGGCCTTGTCGAAGCGCACGAGTGTGTCCAACTGCTGCTCCGTGGTCTGATTGAGCAGCATTGCGGCGGCGAGCACCTTGATCGTGGAGGCGTAGGCGAAGCGCTCATCACCGCGATAGCCAAGAGCGAGGCCGCTTCCGGTGTCGAGAGCGTAGACACCCAGCCGCACGTCGAATTGAGCTTCCAAAGCGCGGAACTGCGGGTTCGCAGATGGCGCCTGGCGGGTCGGTGATGGGGTGGCGAATGGATGCGCCCGCACGGTTAGGGTGCTCGCGCAGCCAACGAGCGCCATGACGGCGAGGGCAACGAGTGCAGCACGCGCGAGGCGTGATGAGCGGTGTTCCATCATGTCGAGGCCTGGGGCAAGTGGTGCACGAACGGAAGGCTATCGCGATGCTGGGAGAGCTGGCTGCACGAGGCCGTCACGTCCGCCGGGCGAGACCAGCGCACCGCACTTCTCGGTGATTAGCATGGATTGATGACCGCGACCGTCGCATCCGGCCAGGTGGTCGCACAGATGGAGGTGCCTCATGAAGGCAGTAGTAGTGACGGATAAGGCGGCGGGAACCGCGGGAATGACGCTGGAGGAGCGTCCTCAGCCCTCCCCCGCGATCAACGATGTAATCGTCGAGATACACGCGGCCGGGTACGTGCCGACCGAGATCGAGTGGCCATCGACCTGGGCGGATCGAGCGGGTCGCGATCGAACGCCATCCGTCCTGGGGCACGAGCTTGCCGGTGTGGTAGCGGCCCTCGGCTACGGGACGACGGGACTATCCGTGGGGCAGCGGGTGTTCGGCCTCTCCGACTGGCATCGGGACGGGACGCTCGCCGAGTATGTCGCCATCGAAGCGCGCAACCTCGCACCGCTGCCCGGCGACATCGACTTCACTGTGGGCGCAAGCCTGCCGATCTCGGGGCTCACGGCATGGCAGGGGCTGTTCGTGCACGGTCACCTTCAGTCGGGGCAGACGGTGCTCGCGCACGGCGCCGGCGGAGCTGTCGGATCCATGGTGGTGCAGTTGGCGCTCGAGGCGGGTGCGCACGTCATTGGCACGGGTCGAGCGCACGACCGGCAGAAGGTGCTCGACCTTGGTGCGCACGAGTTCGTGGACCTCGGCGGTGACTCACTCGACGAGGTCGGCGCAGTCGATCTGGTGTTCGACGTCGTCGGTGGTGACATCCAGAAGCGGTCCGCGAGGTTGATCCGTCCTGGAGGAACGCTGGTGAGCGTGGTCGGCCCGGTCGAGTCGCGTCCGGCCGAGGGCGTGGCCATCGACTTTGTGGTCGAATCGAATCCGGCACAGCTCACCGAGATCGTTCAACGGGTGCGCGATGGACGTCTGCAGTCGAACATTGGCACTATCGCAAGTCTCGACGACGCCATCGCGGCACTCAACCCCACGAAGCGGCGCACCGGCAAGACGATCATCAGTATGCAGCAGCGATAGGGCCTCGAGCGGACGAGTCAGAACCTCCGGCACCTCGAGCATCGCACGCTAGTCCTCGACGTAGCGGCGCAGCCGTTCGAGCGCGTCGTCCCAGCGGCGCGAGGCATCGACGAGAGCCCTGCCGGTCGCTTCGAGCGCCTCGGGCCGCAGCTGCCAGATGCGCTCCCTCCCCCGCCGTTCGCTCGCGACGAGTCCGGCGCTCTCGAGGGTTCCGAGATGCCGAGCGATCGCCTGCCGCGTGATCGTCGTGTCGGCCGCCAGGCGCGCGAGCGAGGCCGGGCCACGCTCGCCGAGCCTCTCGACCAGGCCCACTCGAACCGGATCAGCGAGGGCGAGGATCGCGGGAGCCGCGTCCCGCAGCACGCTGGTCACGCGGGCAGTTCGAGGTAGCGCGCTAGCAGCCGCCCCTGGTGTTCCCAGCCCTCGGCATTGTTCTCGCGACGCTGCGACCTCACGTCGTCGGGCAGCTCGTCGAAGCCCTCCTCGGTCACCGTAACGGCGATGCCGGCCTCGGTCGGCGCAAGTTCAAAACTCACGCGCGTGAGTACGTCACTTTCCGGACCCGGGTGCCAGCGGAACGCGAACCGCACCATCGCCTCGATCGCGTCGACGTAGACCGTCACCGGCATGCCACTCATCGGTTCCTGCAGCGCAGCGGTCTCCTGGTCAACCTGGGTCGGGCGGATGCGGCCGGTAGCCACTTCGCCTGCGACGAAAGGGCCGTCAAACTCCGCGCCGAACCAATACCCAAACCGGCTCGAATCCGTGATCGCGGCCCAGACACGTTCGAGCGGAACGTCGAGCACGACGCGTTTCACGACGGCGTTCGACTCTGATCCTGTTGCTGAGTTCATAATAGGCAACCTCCATGTTGCATATTAGTGCGCGATGCCACGCAAAGGAAGCATTGCCGAACCCCAGAAGGTTGCGAGACGCGCCTCGCCTGACCCCCGGTCGCAACGGCGGCGTGCTGACATCCGCGTCGGTATCAAGCTACCCGGCGCGTCGACGGCCCTCACGCGCTTTGCGTCACAGCCTGCTAACCCCTGCAACCTCGGAACGTATTCGCGAAGGGCACGCCCGGACACCCTCGACAATCGCCGTGCGCGTCAAGTCGAAGCGCAGTAGTGGTTCTCGGGTTCAGAGCCAGTCAGACACGTCCGTGATCGACCGTCGCCCGTGATCGACAGCGGCCAGCGTTCGTATGGTCGCGTTCACCGCATCGTCGCCCAGCTCCTCGCGCCAGGTGCCAATCACATCCGTGAGGATGCGGCCGGACTGAGCAAGCATGTCCGATCCGCGATCCGAGGGCGTTATGAGTCGCTCGCGACGGTCGTGAGGATTGGCCTCGCTGGCTGCGAGGCCCAGATCCGCCAGCGCTCGAACCGTGACGGCGGCAGCCTGTTTCGAAACGCCGAGCCGCCTGGCCACTTCCGTCGACGTGCACCCCTCGCCGATCGCCTGCATGGCCATCCCGTGAATGGCTCGCACATCGCCGAAGCCGCATTCGGCCAGCCGGGCGTGAAGGGTGTCTATCAACCCACGAAAGCTGGCCATGAGGAGGAAGGGAATCAGATTGTCCGGAACTGTTGCGCTCACGTTCCCATCCTAATTTGACTAGTCAATCTTGTTGACCTTATGGTCAGTGAGATTGACTATAAGGAGAGACGCAATGCCGATAAACACAACCAACGATGCCGTCGAATTCAGGATCCACGGCGTGACGTTCCATTCATTCGTGCGCACGGCGACGGGCGCCCACCAGCTAGGCGCCTGGCAAGCCGAGTTCGCACCGCACACCCCGGGCGTCCCCCATCGGATGTCGGTCGAAGAAGTCTTTCGAGTGCTGAGCGGCCGACTGATCATCGCGGTCGATGATGAGCACGCCGAAGTCTCTGCCGGAGGGGTTGTTACGGTCCCGGCCGGCTCCCGATTCCAGGTGAGCAACGAGACCGACGAACCAGCCTCGGCTTGGATCGTCACTCCCTTGGGAATGCGCTTCGTCGTTGAGGGTGACACCTCCGCCGTGAGCCCGCCCTGGGCTCAGTGAGCCCACGTCTCCCTGATTGCCCCGCCGCACAATGGTCACCTCTCCTGTGCTGGCACACACCCGCACGGTCGGCGATCGGCTGGCGGCGTGGACACGCGGCGCGGACCGGTCGGGTCGCTGAAGGGAGCCGGAATGCGCAAGAACGGTCGCTCCAAGAGGTACATCCTGGTGGTCTGGTCAGTGGCCACGATCGCCCCCGCAATCGCTTGGGTTCGTTCTTGCGTTCCGGCTCAGTCAGTTCTGATCTCGTCGGCCTAGAACTGGGCGGTGCCGCGCAGTGCGCGGGGGCGACCGTCCGGGTCGAGGACGAGGCGGCTGCTCGGAACTGCCCAGAGTCGCTGGAGGGCCGAGACAGGTTCGGGATTATGGTGGCGCACGCGTCCAGCGGGCCGGGGCGTATGGCGGTCAGTTTCGTGCCAATGGTCGAGCGCATCGGCGGCGGCGTTCCACAGGTCGAGCCCGGCCCCCTCGTCGTGGAGTCGGGGATCGCTCGGGTCGAGGGCCAGATGTTCGGCCCACAGCTGGAGGCGAAGATCGCGCGGCGGCCTTCGGGCCACGTCGCTGCGGGGCTCTATACCGGACGGCTCCCGGCCATCGGCAGTGGTGTCGATGACGGCGCAGGTGAGCTCGCTATCCGTGGTCCATGATCGCCGGTTGAAGTTGTCCGAACCGCAGGTGGCCCACGTGTCGTCGACTATGCAGATCTTGGCGTGGACACAAATCGGAGTCCCGGTGTCGTTCTCCAGGTCGAACACACCGATCCGGTCTGAGGCAACCCGGCGCAGCATGGCGATGGCACGCAGTTGCCCGATCCGGCTCGGCGCCCCTGCGAGGGGCCCGTCAGAGGCGGGGTAGCGCGGCACGACGGCGATCACCCTCAGTTCGGGGTTCCGTTCGAGGGCCGCGGCGAGGGCGGCCGCGACCTCTGTCGACCACAGGTACTGGTCCTCGATGTAGATCAGCGAGCGGGCGCGGGCGAAGGCTTTCGCGTAGGCGCGGGCAACGCTACGCTCCCCGGCGGGTGCGAACGGGAATGGCGGACGTTTCACGCCGTAGGTGCGCAGCAGTTGGACGGCATGGGGCCCCGCCGGCGGTGGCGGTGGCGCGGCCTCCGGCAGTGGCTTGGGATGCCGCGGCGTGTGGGCAAGACGTTGCAACAGCATCCGATAGGGAGTGCGCCGGTCGAGGGGGTGAGGGTCGTTCCATCGTTCAGCGAAAACCGCCAGCAGGTCTGCCACCACGGGCCCGTGCAATTCGAGGGCGGCATCGTGCCACGGAGGTCGTTTGCCGTACCGGGGATCCATGTTCAGGGCTTGCGGGTCTCCCGCATGGTCGGCGTCGTCCCGACGGCTGTGGCAGAGGTCGATCCCGCCAACGAAAGCGATGTCACGCGACGGGTCGTCACGATGGCGGATGACGAAGAATTTCTGGTGATGAGAGCCGAACAGGCGTACTCGCTGATCCAGCAGCACCTCTCCGCCCGCCTCGTTGATCTCACGCCCCAGAAGCTCGTTGGACCGACCACTGATCGGTGACGACACACGCTCTCCGTGAGATCTCCAGACAAGGCCGCGTACTTCCACTCCGGTACGGGCCAAGTTTGCGAGCAGATCGCCGATCGCCGGTCCGTCTGCCAGCATCCGCTCGTCAGCGTCGCCACGCCAGTCGGTGAACCACACACGGTCTCCCGCGCGCAGAGCCGTCAGTTCCTCGTGGAGTCGGGCGAAGTAGGTCGCTCCATGGATGAGAGGCCGCACGAGATTCCCCTCTGACCAGGACGGCGCCCCGCCACCAGCATGGACATCTGTGGCCAGATTTCCCCGCTCGGCGCGACTCAGAAACCAGCTCCCAGGGTCATCGCGCACCCGACGCATCAGGTGCCGTCCCGCTGAGCTTGCGACAGCGGACCATGAACGTCTTCACCACGCAGACGTGTTGTGCGCCGAGTATCGATAGCGATCACGGCACCCACGATGATCATGGAAATCGACAGGGACGCGAACGTGTCGGTGAGCCAGTGGTAGCCGAGATACATCCTGCTGAACATTTCGGCGAGCACTCCCAGCCAGGCAATTCCTAACCCGAGTGCCGCACCCCAGGCCTTGGGGCGGCGGGAGACGATGAGAAAGGCCATGAGGATGAGGAAGTCACTTGCCCCGAGCACATGGCCGGACGGGAAGGAGAACGTGGTGTCGTGCCCGATGAGCATGAAGTCCGCCGGCGGTCTTATGCGGTGCACAATCTGCGCGAGCGTGGTGGCGATGATGACGCCCGTGATCATCGCCCCGGCGAGGAGAAGAGGACGCCACGCGTGTGTGGCAAAGATGAACCAGACAGCGGTGATGATGAAGATGATGATCGGAAGCAACACCGGTCCGAAGACGATCGTCAGCACGATCATGACGGCAGTAACACCTGGCGAGCGGTGAGCGTCCATCCACCGCGCCACGGGCTTGTCCCAGTCGGCTAGACCCGAATGGGTGAGAACTCCCGTTAGGACGATGGTGAAGCACACCGCCCCGAGCGCAACGAGAATGGCAGCGCTCACGTAAAGCCAGCGCCGTGCGACAGCGCTTACATACCGCTCCTCCGTCACGAATTTGGATCGCCAGGAATGTTTATCAGTCAGCCGCATGTACTTCGCCCTCACTTCACAGGTCTTCAGTTCTTCCGGCTAACCTAGCTTCGCCTCGCCGACTTTCCGCAGTCACAATCGAGCGAACCGAGCGCGGAACTCGTTGTAGAGCCCGAAGGCAATGAAACCCGCACCGATGATGAAGACGATGAGTTCGCCGAACGGGAGTGCAATAAGCGCCTTGAGTGCGCCATCGAGTCCGCCAGCCTTATTCGGGTCGACCGTGGCCGCGGCGATCCAGAACAAGACGCCGACCGCGCACAGTGCCACGCCTTCCAGGGTGTAACCGATGACTCCGAGGGCGATCACTGGTCGTCTAAGGCTCCCGCGTGGGAGCTCGATTCTCTCCAGAAATCGTCTGCTCAGGCCGCGCACGATGAGTCCCACTCCGATGGCAAAGGCGACGACGCCGATGACAATGATGATGAATTCGCCGCCCGGCGTCGTCATGAGTTGCGCGGAGAGCGACCGGGAGGATTTTGCGTTGCTGGTCGATGACCCTCGAGCGAAGATTAGAGCGGTCGCGCCCACGAAGAAATAGGCCAGGGATTTGCCCATCCCGGCCAGTCGACCGAGCCACTTTCGTTTGGTGTCAGATGACCACGTCAGTGCCGAATGAAGCACCTGCCACACACCGAGCGCAAACAGGGCGATGGTAATAACCCAGAGGAGAAGCATGCCGGCTGGTGCCTGTGCGAGTTCACTCAGGGCGCCGGATTGGTCTGCTTCTCCCCCTACGCCCAGGGCAACGCTCACGGCCGTGAGCCCGATCAGTCCGTGCACGATCCCGTTCACCGCATATCCGGCTCGAGCAGCACCACGAAGGAACGCACTGTTCTCGGCCTTCGTGGCCCCTCGCTTAGCGGTCTCGCTCACTGGGCGCCCCCTTCCTCGAGGTCATCGCCCATCAGAATATTGGAAACGCGCTCTGCGGACCGGCATCGAGACTCGGCTGTGACGGGGTCGAATACGACGGCGGCCCGTTCCCGGTCTGGCATCTCGTCAGCATAAGGGAGGAAATGCGTGAACGGTTAGCACAGGTTGAGCTGGACCTTTCGGCCGTTCTCGGTGACCTGGCACTAGGTTCACGGCCCCGTTGACTACCCGGTCTGAGGCCGTTTGCAACGCTGAGTCGTGCATGCTTTCACAACCCTGACGGTCTTGGCAGACGCCGCGACGGCACGGTTCAAGGACGGTGAACGTCACGCGCCCCCAGTGACGACAGAATCCCTCCCGACATCAGCCGAGAGGGATCCAGTGCTTGGTTATTGGTACGACCCTTCGGTCGGGCTGACAGGATTTGAACCTGCGACCCCCTGACCCCCAGTCAGGTGCGCTACCAAGCTGCGCTACAGCCCGCTGGCCCGCACGTTTCCGCGCGAGCAACCTCCTAATAGTAACGGGTGCGGAAGGGTCCCTTCGACAAGCTCAGGGAACGACGCGGTGCCCTTCGACGAACTCAGGGGACGAGACCGACCGCAGGGAACGAGACCGACCTCAGGGAGCGAGGTCGGCGCCGTCGGCAGCCGCGCGAAGAGCAGCCTCGTCGATCTTGACCATGCGAAGCATCGCCTGCATCGCGCGCGAAGAGCGCTCAGGGTCAGGATCAGAGAGCAATTCGCCGAGCGCCTTCGGCACGATCTGCCACGAGAGTCCGAAGCGGTCGATGAGCCAGCCGCACGCCACGGGTTGACCGCCGCCCTCAAGCAGGCGATCCCACGCGTCATCCACCTCTTTCTGGGTGTCGACGGTCACTGAGATTGAGAAGGAATCGTGGAACGGATGTCCGGGGCCGCCATTGAAAGCCTCGTACCGGCATCCGGCAAGGTCGAAGGTCACGGACATGAGGCTCCCCTCGGGTGCGGGTCCACCGGCGCCCCAGCGGTGCTCTCCCACGATCCTGCCGTTGAAAATCGAGGTGTACAGAGCAGCCGCCTGTTCTGCCTGGTCATCGAACCAGAGGAACGGGGTGATCGTGGTCGTCATGCGCAAGCTCCTTTGCTTGCGGACAAGCGTAGTTCGCGGAGGATGCGGAGTCACGGGTAGCGCGGCGAGGAGGTCTCGACAAGCTCGACCTGCGGGAGGGTCTCGATACGCTCGTTCCTCGCTACTCGACCGACGTAGCGACGGGAGTTAGGTGCGCTTGCGACGCTCGCGCACGCGCATGTTCACGTTGATCGGGCTGCCCTCGAAGCCGAAGATCTCACGCAACCGTCGCGTGATGAACCTGCGGTACTGCGGGTCGAGGAATCCGGTCGTGAACAGCACGAACGTCGGCGGCCTCGTCGAGGCCTGAGTGCCGAACAGGATGCGCGGCTGCTTGCCACCGCGAACGGGATGCGGGTGCTCGGCGGTGAGTTCGGCGAGCAACGCGTTGAACTTGCCCGTCGGAATGCGGGTGTCCCATGACTGCAGCGCGAGCTCGAGGGCGGGAACCAGCTTCTCCATGTGCCTGCCGGTGCGGGCCGAGATGTTGACGCGCGGCGCCCAGGCGACGTGCGCGAGGTCCTGTTCGATCTCGCGCTCGAGATACCGGCGGCGATCGTCGTCGAGGAGGTCCCACTTGTTGAAGGCCAGCACGAGCGCGCGACCGGACTCGAGCACGAGGTCGATGATGCGCACATCCTGTTCGCTGATCACCTCGCTCACGTCGATCATGACGACCGCGACCTCCGCCTTCTCCAGCGCCGCGCTCGTGCGCAGCGATGCGTAGAAGTCGGCGCCCTGGGCGAGATTCATGCGACGGCGGATGCCGGCGGTGTCGACGAAGCGCCACACCTTGCCTGCAATCTCCACCTGCTCGTCGACCGGATCGCGGGTCGTGCCCGCGAGATCGTTGACCACCACGCGCTCCTCGCCGGCGGCGCGGTTGAGGAGCGAGGACTTGCCCACGTTCGGGCGACCGAGAATGGCGACGCGACGCGGGCCGCCCACCTCTTCCTTCGCCACCGCGGAGATCTCCGGGAGGATCGTGAGAACGTGGTCGAGCAGGTCGGCCACTCCCCTGCCGTGTACGGCCGAGACCGGCCACGGGTTACCGAGACCGAGGCTCCAGAGTGCTGCCGCCTCGGGCTCCTGCCGCACGTCGTCGACCTTGTTCGCGGCCAGGATGACGGGCTTCTTCGTTGCGCGCAGCATCCGCACAACATGCTCGTCAGTTGAGGTCGCACCGACGTTGGCGTCCACCACGAAGAGCACGGCGTCGGCGAGGTCGATGGCGATCTCGGCCTGGGCGGCAACGGACGCGTTGATGCCCTTGGCGTCCGGCTCCCAGCCGCCGGTGTCGACCAGCGTGAAGCGGCGCTCGTTCCACTCCGCCTTATAGGTCACGCGGTCGCGGGTGACGCCGGGCGTGTCTTGCACGACCGCCTCGCGGCGGCCCAGGATGCGGTTCACGAGCGCGGACTTGCCCACGTTCGGCCGGCCCACGATCGCGAGCACCGGCAGCGCCGGCAGGTAGACGATCGCGTCCGGGTCATCCGTGGCGGCGTCGAGGAGTTCGAGGTCTTCCTCATCGAGCTCGTAGTCGCTGAGGCCCTGGCGAAGTGCGCTCGCACGCTGCGCGGCATCCGCCTCGTCGATCGCCCCCAGTTTCTCGACCAGCTGCGGGTCGAGTTCGGGAAAGTTGTCGTCGTCGATGTTCTCGGCCATGGTGTGTCCTTAAAGTGGTCTCGATGCGCTGCGCGCTACTCGACTCCTGTTTTCTCGTGCACTAGGTCGACGACCGCCGCGACGGTCTGGTCGAAATCGAGAAGGGTCGAATCGAGGGTGGTGACACCCTCGGCGGCGTTGAGAAAGTCAACGACGCGGGAATCCTGCGCGTCCCTGGCGCTGAGTTGCTGACCGACGAGCTGGGCGGATTGCCCCGTAACTTCGGCGGAACGCCTAGCCATTCTAGCTTCTTCGGATGCGGTCAGCAGAATCCGCACATCGGCATCCGGAGCGACCACCGTCGTGATGTCGCGGCCCTCCGTAATCACGCCCGGCTTCGAGCCGCTCGCGATGATCTTGCGGAAGAGCAAGGTGAGGCGCGCGCGCACCGCGGGCACCCTGGCGATCGCACTCACCACGGTCGAAACGCGAGGATCACGGATCGCCTCGGTCACATCCGTATCGCCCACCCGCACGAAGTAGCAGTCGGGGTCGACGCCGATCGCGTAGTCGAAGCCGTCGAGCAACGCGGCCACCGCATCCGCGTTCTCGACATCGATGCCGCGCTCGAGTGCGTACCACGAGAGCGCCCGGTAGGCGGCGCCGGTGTCCTGGTAGTCGAAGCCGAGGGCGCGCGCGGCAGCCTTGCTCACGCTCGACTTACCACTTCCTGCCGGCCCGTCCACGGCCACCACGATCCTCGTCACTGCCACGCCTCCGCTATTCTCCAGCCACGTTTCTCGAGCTCGGCGACCAGTTGCCGCTCCACCTCCGGCACGACCGAGATCTCGGCGAGGCCCACCTGCGCGCCGGGCGAATGCTCCAGCCGCAGGTCCTCCATGTTGACTCCCGCCTCACCGATCTCGGTGAGCAGGCGGGCCAGTTCGCCTGGCACGTCATCGACGAGCACCACGAGCTGGCTGAACCGACGATCCTGGCCGTGCTTTCCCGGGATGCGTGCGACACCGGCGTTACCGGCCGCGAGGGTTTCGGCCAGGGCTCGTCGGGCGCCGGGCGCCGTCGGGTTCGCCAGGATGCCGAGCAGCGCGTCGAGATCGTCACGGTACGCCGTGAGGATGCTCGCGACCGATTCCGCGTTCGATCCGAGGATCTGCACCCACAGCTCCGGGTTGCTGCCGGCGATGCGCGTGGTGTCTCGCAGTCCCTGTCCGCTGAGGCCCACCGCGGCCTCACTCGAACCGATCAGGCGTTTCGCGAGCAACGACGCGACGAGCTGAGGCACGTGCGAGACGAGCGCAACACTGCGATCGTGTTCCTCCGCCGCCATCTCCACGGGCACCGCCCCGAGATCGAGAACGAGGTCCTCGACGATGCGCCTCTGCCCGGTCGACACTCCCTCGTGCGGCACCACCACCCAGGGTCGACCGATGAACAGGTCCGCGCGCGCCGAAATCGCTCCCCCGCGCTCACGACCGGCAAGCGGATGCGACCCCACATACCTGCTGATGTCGGCGCCCAGCGTCCGCAGTTCGGTCAGCGGCCCAGCCTTCACGCTCGCGACATCGGTGACGAGCGCGTTCGGGTAGCGTTCGAGCTCGGCGGCGACCACCGTGGCGATGAGGTCGGGTGGCACCGCAACCACGACGAGGGCAGGAAGATCGGTGTCGCGCTCGGCCCTGCCCGCGCCGTAGTCGATCGCGAGGTTGAGGTTCGCCGGCGAGGAGTCGTGAAGCACGACATCCACGCCCTTCGCGCGCAGGCCCAGACCGATGCTCGCGCCGAGGAGCCCCGCGCCCACGACCCTGACCTGGCCGACCAGTCTGCTGCCACTCACTGCGTGCCCTCTCGTTCGTCCGCTGAGCCGCGACCGGTCGCTGAGCCTGGGCCCACGCCGCCGGTTCCGGACGATTCGGAGAATCGGGCGGCCGCGCCGGTCGGGAGCGAAGCGCCCCGCCCTTCAACAGGCTCAGCGACCGTCTCAGGCTCAGGGACCGCGCCTTGGCCCTTCGCATTGCGCGAAATCGTCAGCAGCTCGCCGAGCTCGGCCTTGGTCAGATCGCGCAGCTCGCCCTGCGCAAGCGTGCCGAGATGCAGCGGACCGAACTGGCGCCGCACCAGGTCGACCACGGGGTGACCGACCTCGTCGAGCATCCGTCGAACGATGCGATTGCGGCCGGAGTGCAGCGTGACCTCCACCATCGTTTCGCGATCGGAGGCGTGCCCTACGATGCGTGCCCTGTCCGCCGCGATGGGCCCATCGTCAAGCTCGACGCCGGCCGTCAACCTCGCGATCGTCTGTGGCGAAACCCGACCCTGCACCTTGGCGATGTACGTCTTCATCACCCCGAACGACGGATGCGCGAGCACGTGGGCGAGTTCGCCATCGTTGGTGAGAATCAGCAGCCCCGAGGTCTGCGCGTCGAGGCGCCCCACATTGAACAGGCGTTCCTCGAATTGCGAGACGAACCGGCGGAGATCCGGGCGACCCCGCTCATCCTGCAGCGAGCTGACGATGCCCACGGGTTTGTTCAGCATCAAGTAGCGCCGCGAGGTGTCGAGCTGAATCGCGACGCCATCCACGGAGACTCGGTCGCTCTCGGTAACCCGACGACCCGGCTCGATCACGACCTCGCCGTTGACCTCGACCCGACCAGCGGCGATGAGGTCCTCGGAGACGCGTCTGGAGGCAACGCCCGCCGCGGCCATGAGCTTCTGCAGCCGCACGCCCTCGCTATCGGATGTCATCGAAGCCCTCCGAACCGTCCGCGAGAAGCGGCGAAATCCTGGGCAGCTCATCGATCGAATTGATGCCGAGCTGCGTCATCAGCAGCTCGGTCGTCTCATAGTGGATCGCACCCGTCTCGCTGTCGGTGAATGCCTCCGTGATCAGGCCACGGCCGAGCAGCGTGCGCACCACAGAGTCGACGTTCACCGCACGGATCGACGCGATCGCACCGCGGCTGATCGGCTGCTTATAGGCGATGACCGCAAGTGTCTCCAGGGCCGCCTGCGACAGCTTCGTCGGGTTCTGGGTGAGCACGAAATCGCGAACGACCTCATCGAACTCTCCGCGCACGTAGATGCGCCAGCCGCCGCCGACCTCCCGAAGCTCGAAGCCTCGGCGTGCACCGCCGCCGTCCCCATCGAAGTCGGCCACGAGGCGTGCGATCGACTCGTGCACTGAGTGCACCGGAACGCCGAGCGAGCTCGCCAGCGCCACGACACTCTGCGGTTCGTCGGCCACCATGAAAATCGCTTCGAGGCTGCGATCGAGGTCGAGCGGTGTCGCGGTGATCTCATCAGTTGTCATAATCGGCTCCCAGGTTGGCGAGGCTCTCTTCCGACCACTGCTCTGCCGTCCAGCGCACGGTCAGCTCCCCGAGTGGCTCGAGCTGGTCGAAGGAAATAGATGCGGAGCGGTACAGCTCCAGCACGGCGAGGAAGCGCGCGATCACGACACCCTTCTGCTCGGCACCGACAATCAGCTGCCGGAACGTCATCGGCTCGCCGCGCCGGAGCAGGGCGACGATGTGCGCGGCCTGCTCCCGGATGCTGACCAGGGGTGCGTGAAGATGGTTCAGCCCCACGGTCGGCAGTTCCCGTGGCGCGAATGCGAGGGCCGCGATGGCCGCGAAGTCGTCTACCGTCAGTGTCCAGACGAGCTCGGGCGTCTGCTGGCGGAATCGTTCCTCGAGACGCACGGAGCGGACGTGCCTGGTCGATTCCGCGTCGAACCGTTCGCTGAACCAGGCCGTCGACTCCTTGAAGGCGCGGTATTGCAGCAGCCTGGCGAACAGAAGGTCGCGTGCCTCAAGCAGGGCGACGTCCTCGGCGTCAACGAGTTCACCCTGCGGCAGAAGGCCTGCGACCTTGAGGTCGAGCAGCGTCGCCGCGACCACCAGGAACTCGCTCGCCTGATCGAGCTCCTCCGGGGAATCCAGGTTGCGCAGATAGGAAATGAATTCATCGGTGACGCGACTGAGTGAGATCTCGGTGATGTCGAGTTCGTGCTTGCCGATCAGCGACAGAAGCAGGTCGAACGGCCCACTGAAGTTGCTCAGGCTCACCGAGAAGCCAGAGACCTCGGCCTCGCTCTCGGCCTCCGCCACGACCGCCGCGGCGCTAGGCCGCTGCGCCACGGGCTATCAACTCTCTGGCCAGCTGGCGGTAGGCATCCGATGCGGGGTGATCGGGAGCGAAGGCGGTGATCGGCGCGCCGGCGACGCTGGCATCCGGGAACTTGACGGTGCGGCCGATGACGGTCTCGAAGACGCGGTCGCCGAAAGTCTCCACGACGCGCTCGAGAACCTCTCGCGAGTGCAGCGTGCGCGAGTCATACATGGTCGCGAGGATGCCGTCGAGTTCGAGGCGCGGGTTCAGCCGGTCCTTGACCTTGTCGATCGTCTCGACGAGCAGCGCGACGCCGCGGAGGGCGAAGAATTCACACTCGAGCGGGATGAGCACGCCGTGGCTCGCGGTGAGCGCGTTCACCGTGAGCAGGCCGAGCGAGGGCTGGCAGTCGATGAGGATGACGTCGTACTCGTCGCTCACCTTGCGCAGCACGCTCGCGAGAATCTGCTCCCGGGCGACCTCGTTGACGAGGTGCACCTCGGCGGCCGAGAGGTCGATGTTCGCGGGGATCACGTCGAGGTTTGGCGTGGTCGTGGCCTGGATCGCCTCGTGCGGGTCTTTGACCGTGCCGAGCATGAGGTCGTAAATGTTCGGCACGTCGTGGATCGGCACGCCGAGTCCGGCGGAGAGCGCACCCTGCGGATCGAAGTCGATGGCGAGAACTCTGCGGCCGTAGCCCGCGAGAGACGCGCCGAGACTGATGGCGGTCGTGGTCTTGCCGACGCCACCCTTTTGGTTGCAGAGCGCGATGATGCGTGCCGGGCCGTGGCTCTTCAGCGCCGGAGGCTGGGGAAATTCACGCAGCGGGCGACCGGTCGGTCCATTCGCGACGACATCGACTCCGTTGAGCTGTTCGGCCGTGGTGTCCCGCTTCGCTGTCATCCCGACATTCCCTTACTCTTAGTGCCCGACCGAGCCGATTTCCACGATTCTACCCGTGCGGCAACCGCGGTCCGGGATGCCCACAGCGCGGTTTCCGTATCGCCACGCGAATGCTCACCTGGCTCTCGGATGCGCCGTCGTGTACATGTCTCGCAGGGTGTCCGCAGTGACCAGTGTGTAGATCTGAGTGGTTGCCACCGAGGAGTGGCCGAGGAGTTCCTGCACGACGCGCACGTCCGCTCCGCCGGCAAGCAGGTGCGTCGCAAAGGAGTGCCGAAAGGTGTGCGGCGAGATCTCGACGCCGATCCCCGCCTTCTCTGCTCGCGCCCGGATGATGAGCCACGCGTTCTGCCGCGACAGGCGCTGGCCGCGCAACCCGAGGAAGAGCGCCGGCGTCGCCGCACCGCGGAGCGAGAGGCTCGGTCTGGCCCGCACGAGGTAGGCATCGATCGCCGTCCGCGCGAAGCTGCCGAGCGGCACGATGCGTTCCTTGCCGCCCTTGCCAAAGAGTCGCACGACATCGCCGCTGCGCAGACCATCGCCGGCGCCACCGCTCTCGGTGTTCAGCACATCGTCGACGTTGAGGTCGACGGCCTCGGAGATGCGCGCGCCCGTCGCGTAGAGCAGTTCGAGCAGTGCCCTGTCCCGCAGCGACTGGAGGTCGTCGCCGGCGGCGGCGTCGAGCACGGCCGCCATCTGCTCCACGGTGATGGCCTTCGGCAGTCTGCTCGCGAGCTTCGGTGGCTTGACCTCTAAGGCCACGTCCTCCTGCACGATGCCCTCGTCGAGGAGAAAGCGATGGAAACCGCGGATCGATGACAGCATCCGCGCCATCGAGGATGCTGTGAGCGGCGCGTCCACGCGAGTCCTCAGCTCCTGCGCAAAGGCCGAGATATCCGCCTGAGCGATCGCTTCGGCGGAGTCGATTCCGCGAGCGGCCAGGATGCCAAGGTAGGCGGCAAGATCGCGGCGGTACGCGGCGACCGTGTTGGCCGAGAGGCCGCGCTCGATGGCGACATGGCGCAGATACTGGTCGACCGATCGCTCCAGTGCCGTCGGCCGCCTCGCCTCGACCATCTCGGCTTCAGCCCCGTGCGCCACGATGGGGTTGCTGTGGCCAGGGCGCGTCTGCATCGCCGAGGCTCGACCACCCTCTCGCCCGCGAGGTGTGGGCCGCGAGCGCAGCGATGCTGAGGATCGAATTGCCGATGCGTCGATCGAGCACGGCGTCGACGATGTCCTCCAGGCTCACCCAACGGGTCTCGAGGTCCGCCTCCTCCTCCGTGCGTTCGAAGGCCGGCGTCGACTGCAGGCCGCGAGCGACGTAGACGCGAATCGCCTCCGTGCTGCCACCGGGAGAGGTAAAGAAGTCCGCGAGAACCGCCCACTCGGATGCCTCGAGGTCGGCCTCCTCCGCGAGCTCACGCTGGGCGGCGTGGAGCGGCTTCTCGCCCTCCACGTCGAGCAGGCCCGCAGGGATCTCCCAGTCACGAGTGGCAATCGGATGCCGGTACTGGCGAATGAGCATCGCCCGGTCCTCGTCGTCGAGCGCGAGGATCGCGACGGCACCGGTGTGGTCGACGTATTCGCGCGTGATGGTCTCGGTCGCGTCGGAGGGACCGTATTCGAAGCGGTCCCTGCGCACATCCCAGACGTGCCCGTGGAACTTCTCGTCGCTAGAAACGATCGGAGCCTCGAAGGGCTCGTCGAGCAGCTCCGCGCCGTCGGGCGCCGTCTCAGGCATCCTTCACTTCGAACAGTCGGCTGGCCTGCTGCCGGGCGAGCGCCGCGCCAATGAGACCGGCGAACAGCGGATGTGCGCGGTTCGGGCGCGACCGGAGTTCCGGATGCGCCTGAGTGCCGACGTAGAACGGGTGCACCTCGCGGGGGAGCTCGACGTTCTCCACGAGGGTGCCATCGGGCGACAGGCCGGAGAACACGAGTCCCGCGTCCGCGATGCGAGTGCGGTACGCGTTGTTGACCTCGTAGCGGTGACGGTGACGCTCGGACACCTCGTTCGCTCCGTAGGCCTCGGCTGTGACCGAGCCTGGCTCGAGCTTCGCCGGGTAGAGGCCGAGGCGCATGGTGCCACCGAGGTCACCTCCGGCGATGATCTCCACCTGCTCCGCCATAGTGGCGATCACGGGGAATTCGGTATCCGGGTCGAACTCCGAAGACGATGCGCCCTCGAGTCCCGCGATGTTGCGTGCGTACTCGATAACCATGCACTGCAGTCCCAGGCACAGCCCAAGAACGGGAATCTGATTCTCTCTGGCGAACTTGAGTGCGCCGAGCTTGCCCTCGATGCCGCGCACGCCGAACCCACCGGGCACGCAGATTCCGTCGAGTTCCGAGAGCAGCCTGGCCGCCCCCTCGGGCGTCTCGCACTCGTCCGAGGGAATCCAGTGGATCTTCACCTTCGACTGCTGCGCGAATCCGCCGGCACGAAGTGCCTCGGTCACCGACAGGTAGGCGTCGGGCAGGTTGATGTACTTGCCGACGAGCCCGATGTTCACCTCGTACTTCGGCTCGTGCACCGCCTGCAGCACGGTCGACCACCGCGACCAGTCGACCTCGTCGGCCTCGAGCCCGAAGTGCTCGATGATGTAGCCGTCGAGGCCCTGGTCGTTCAGCATGGTGGGGATGTCGTAGATGCTCGGCACATCGACCGCGTTCACGACCGCTTCCGGATCGACGTCACACATGAGCGCGATCTTGCGGTTCATGGACTCGGGAACGGCGCGATCGCTACGCAGCACGATCGCATCCGGCTGGATACCGATGGAGCGCAGCGCCGCCACGGAGTGCTGCGTCGGCTTGGTCTTCTGCTCGCCGGCAGCACCGAGGTACGGCACGAGCGAGACGTGCACAAAGAAGCAATTGGCGCGACCGATCTCGTGGCGCACCTGGCGCGCGGCCTCGAGGAAGGGCTGGGACTCGATGTCGCCGACCGTGCCACCGATCTCGGTGATGATCACGTCGGGCTTGGGGTCGTTGTATGACTGCAGGCGCATACGTCGCTTGATCTCGTCCGTGATGTGCGGAATGACCTGCACCGTGTCGCCGAGATACTCGCCGCGACGCTCCTTGGCGATCACCGTCGAATAGATCTGGCCGGTCGTGACGTTCGCCGCCTGGCTCAGGTTGATGTCGAGGAAGCGCTCGTAGTGGCCGATGTCGAGGTCGGTCTCGGCGCCGTCGTCGGTCACGAAGACCTCGCCGTGCTGGAACGGGTTCATGGTGCCGGGATCCACGTTCAGATACGGATCCAGCTTTTGCATAACCACGCGCAACCCGCGGGCGGTCAGAAGGTTGCCGAGACTAGCCGCGGTCAGACCTTTGCCGAGGGAGGAAACAACACCCCCGGTGACGAAAATGTGCTTTGTTGTCTCCGCGCTTTGATTAACCACCACGGGGTTTTAGCCTATCACCGCGAGACGCACCGCCCCGGGCTGCGACATCGCCGATCTGCCGAGTCAGGCTATTCCGACAGCGCCTGAGCCGTCTCCACGAGCTCCCTCGCATGGGCGAGCCCGCTCTCTGAGTCGGCCAGGCCGGAGAGCAGCCTCGCCATTTCGGCGATGCGCTCCTCCCCCTGCAACTGCTGCACGCTACTCGCCGTGACGGCGCCGGCGCTGTCCTTGACGACTCGCAGGTGATTGGTCGAGAAGGCCGCGACCTGCGCGAGGTGAGTTACGACGATCACCTGGGCGGTCCGCGCGAGGCGAGCCAGCCGCTTTCCGATCTCAATCGCGGACGCACCGCCGACGCCAGCATCCACCTCGTCAAAGATGAAGGTCGGCACCGGGTCGCTCGCCGCGATGACTACCTCGATCGCGAGCATGACCCGCGAGAGTTCACCACCGGATGCGCCCCGACCGAGCGGCCTGGGTTCCGCTCCCGAGTGCGGCTGCAGCAGGATCGACACCTGGTCCCTGCCGCTCAGACCGTACTCCTGTCGGTCCTGCACCTCGACGCTCAGCCGAGCGTCCGCCATGGCGAGAGCACCCAGCTCGGCCGTGACGCGCTCCGAGAGGCGGATGGCGTAGTCGCGGCGCAGTTCGCTCAGCCTTGCAGCCAGCTGCGTCACTCGGGCGAGCCCAGCCTCGACCTCGCCACGCAGCAACTCGATGCGGTCGGAGTCGTTGTCGAGTTCGAGCAGCCGCGCGCTGCCGGTGTCGAGGTAGTCGATCGTCTCGTCGAGCGTTGGTCCGTACTTGCGGGTGAGCGCGGCGAGCTCCGCGCGGCGCTCTTGCACCACCTCGAGTTCGCGGCCGCCATCCGTGTCCAGGCCCCCGAGATAGCTCGACAGCTGCGCCGAGACCTCGGACACGGCGAAGGATGCGTTCGCTATCGCTTCCGTGATCGGCACGAGATCGGGATCGTGGTCAGCGACCCGCTCGAGCTGTCGCCTCGCGGTGTCCAGCATGCCCAGCACGTCCGGCACGTCGTCCATTGCCTGTGCGGACACGAGTTCATGCGCCTGGGCGGCCGCGAGTCGCAGGTCTTCCAGGTTGGCGAGGCGCTCGGCGCGTTCGCCGAGTTCGGTGTCTTCACCACGTTGCGGCGCTGCATCCTCGATCTCGGCCATCGCGATCCGCAGGTCTTCGGCCTCGCGGGAGCGACGGTCCCGCTCCGCTACGAGGATGTCGAGCTCGCCCTGGTTCGACTGCCAGCGTCGGTACGCATCCTGATAGTCGGCGAGCACGGTGGCGAGTTCCTGGCCGGCAAAGCGGTCGAGCGCCTCTCGCTGTGCCGTGGCGGAGCGCAGCCGGATCTGATCCGATTGCCCGTGCACGACGACGAGTTGCTGCCCGATCTCGTTCAGCACGCCGACCGGTGCGGTGCGCCCACCCACGACGGCGCGGCTGCGGCCCTCGGGCGATACGGATCTTCCGAGGATCAACTGCGCGCGCCCGGGAGTGCCGGACTCATCGAGCTCTCCCCCGGCGTCCCGCACGCGTTCGGCGACGGGCCCGTCGGCGTCGACCTGCCAGTGCCCCTCGACCACCGCAGAACCTTCGCCCTGACGCAGCACGGAACTGTCGGATCGCTCCCCCAGCAGCAGCCCGAGCGCGGTGACCACCATGGTCTTTCCGGCTCCGGTCTCGCCGGTGAGCGCCGTAAACCCGGGGCCGAGCGGAAGGCGCGCCTCGCCGATGACTCCGAGGTTGCGGATGGAGATCTCTTCGATCACGTCGCCGCGACCTCACCCTCCGGGCCCCGCCATCCGGCTACGGGAAGCGCGAACTTGTGCACGAGCCGGTCGGTGAATGGACCCGGGTGTAGCCGCGCGAGCCGAACGGGCACGGATGAGCGTCGCACGATCACGCGCGCGCCGGCGGCCAGTTCGTGGGTTCTGCGGCCGTCGCACCAGAGCACGCCCGTTCCCTGGGTGCGATCGAGAACCTCGACGGCGAAAACCGAGTCCGGCCCGACCACGAGCGGGCGGGCGAACAGGGCGTGCGCGCTGAGCGGCACGAGGAGCATGGCGTCGAGGCTCGGCCAGACGACGGGGCCACCCGCCGAGAACGAGTACGCGGTCGACCCGGTGGGCGTCGACATGACTACGCCGTCGCAGCCGAAGGAGGAGAGCGGCCGGCCATCGACCTCGATCACGACCTCGAGCATCCGCTCGCGGCTCGCCTTCTCGACCGTGGCCTCGTTGAGTGCCCAGGTCTCGTACACGACCTCGTTGTCGACCTTCACCCGCACCGACAGCGTCATGCGCTCCTCGACGAGGTAGTCGCGAGCGAGAGCGCGTCGCACGGTCTCCGCGAGATTGTCACGCTCGCTCTCGGCCAGAAAACCGACATGGCCCAGATTGACGCCGAGCAGGGGGGCGGAGGATCCGCGGGCCATCTCCGCGGCCCTGAGGATCGTGCCGTCTCCGCCCAGCACGATGACGAGTTCGAGTTCGTCCACCGTGATGGGATCGCCGAGGATCGCGAGAGAGTCGAGATCGGGCGCCTTGGCGAGGATGTCCGCATGCTCGTCCGGTTTGAGCACCGGCACGACGTTCTCCGCAACGAGCTGGCGGCACACCTGCACGGCGGCGGTCAGCGATTCCTCGCGCCCCGTATGGGACACCACGAGAATGTGCCGTGCGGCCACCTATCGCTCCTAGCGCTGTGCAGTCGGGTACGCGAGTGCGTTCACCCGGTCAGTCCATTCTGTCGGATTGGTACCGACAGCGGCGCTCATCCAGACCAGATACTCGAGGTTTCCCGCGTTTCCGGCGATTGGTGAGGACATGACGCCCGCCGTGCGCAGCCCGAGGTCCCAGCCCGCCCAGAGCACGCCGCTGATCGCGTCCGCCCGCAGGCCCGGCTCGTGCACGATGCCCTCACGAATGCCGGTGCGCCCCACCTCGAACTGCGGCTTCACGAGCAGCACGAAGTCCGCGCCGGGGTCCACGGCGTTCCGCAACCCCTCGAGCACGAGAGTCAGCGAGATGAACGACAGATCCCCCACCACGAGATTCGGAAATTCAGGAGTTCGGAGCTGCGACTGAACCCACTCCCGCGTGATGTCGCGGATGTTGAAGCCCTCGACAGCGGTCAGCGCGCCATTGTCCTGAATTTCCGAAGCCAGCTGGCCGTGGCCCACGTCGATGGCGATCACGTGCGACGCGCCGCGCTCGAGCAGCACCTGACTGAACCCGCCGGTCGAGGCGCCAGCGTCGATGGCCACGCGTCCGCGGGGGTCGACACCGAACTCGTCGAGCGCGGCGATGAGCTTATGAGCCGCGCGGCTGACGTAGTGATCCGATGCGGTCAGCGCGAGTTCCTGCTCGTCCCGCACCCGCACCGAGGCCTTAAATGCGGTCACCCCGTCGATCGTGACCACACCTTCCGCGATCAGCCGGGCCGCATGAGTGCGCGAGCGCGCGATGCCGCGTTCGGCGAGTGCGGCGTCGAGCCGCGGCTGCGGGGCTGCACTCGTGACGTCTTCGTCCTCAGGCATGGCGCGCGGGCGCGTCTCCGCCTTCGAGAGTGGCCTGCAACTCATCGTGTACCTGCGCGAACGCTCCGGCACGCTGGTCGAGGGGTTGATCTTCGATCAGGCGCAGGCGCGAAAGAAGCGCATTCGTCTCTGGTTCACCGTCGTTCATCGACGAGCCATTCTCTTCCACGCTCTCCCCTTTCATTGCCGGTCGTCCGCTCCGCTGACTGCACGTTATCGCGAGATACCGAGAGCGTCCATGAGCTCCGGCGACACGTCGATGCCGTAGATCGCCAGGCCGGACCCCCAGATGGCGGCCGTAGCAGCGCGAACGAGATCGATACGCGAACCCGCGCTCTTGAGGTCAACCCGGTTTTCCCGCATCCGCACCACCGCGCCGCCAACCTGAAAGCGGCCATCGGCACTAGTTGTCTCCGGGTACGCCTCGTGAAGGCCACGAAGGTCATCGAGAATGTACCGGGGCCGCGAACGCTCATCCGCCGCAAGCAGCTGCTTCGCACCGTCCACGCCGGTCAGCACGAAGACGGCGGGGATGCCTGCACGGTTCGAGCCCAGGATGTCGGTGTCGAGCCTGTCGCCGATGAACAGCGGGCTCGACGCATCGAACCGCCGCACGGCCTCCTGATAAATGGCAACCTCCGGCTTGCCCGCCACCACGGGAAGCCGGCCGACCGCAGAATGCACAGCGGACACGAGGGTGCCGTTGCCCGGAGCTATGCCGCGCGCAACAGGAATCGTCCAGTCGGTGTTCGTGGCGACCCAGGGGATGCCGCCACCCTCCACGTCGCTGTGCAAAGCAAACGACGCCTCGGCGAGCTGCTCCCAGCCCACATCCGTCGCGAAGCCCTGGATGACCGCAGCGGGGTTGTCGAGGGCGGATGCCGTGGGCACGAAGCCGGCCTTCACCAGTTCAAAGGTCAGGCCTTCGCCACCGACGGTCAGAACCGTCGAGCCCTCGGGCACGAGTCCGGCCAGCAGGCGTACGGCGGCCTGTGGTGAGGTGACGACGTCACTCGGCTCCACCGCGAGTCCCAGCTGTCGAAGGTGCTCGGCGACGGATGCGTCGGTGCGCGAGGCATTATTCGTCACGTACCCCACGCGCATGCCCTCGGCGGCGCGGTTGATGCTCTCGACCGCGTAGGGGATCGCCTCCGCGCCCTTGTAGATCACTCCGTCGAGGTCCGCAAGCAGCAGGTCGGCTCCATCGAGCGGGGTCGGATGCACGCTGCTCACTGCTCGATCGCCCCGTCCTGCGCCGCCACGTCGGGCCCGGCCACATCCGTGTCCCCCGAAGCGGTTGCCTCGGCCGGAGCGCCGCCGTCAGCGACTTCCTCCTCTACTACTTCAACAACATCGTCGTCGCCGGTCGCCGCGGACGACAGGGCTTCGGAAGCGCGGTTGGAGCGCTCCCACCAGAGCTCTGCGTCCTCCAAGCGTCCGAGGTCCTCGAGTACTGTCGCGTAGGCGTCGAAGAGGCCCGGGCTATAGGAATACGCCGTCGTCGGATCCAGCTGTGCGATCTCGAGTTCACCGAGCGCGAGTTCCGGCTGGCCGAGATCCAGACGCGCGCCCGACATCGCGATCGCAAGCTCCACCTGCACGTCGACCGGAAGTGTCGAGCGCTCAACCGACCTACCGAGCTCGAGTGCGCGGTCGGGGCGATTCAGCCCGCGTTCGCTGTCCACCATCATCGGAAGCTGGTCGTTCCTGCCGGAAATGCGGCGATACGTGCGCAATTCGCGAAGCGCCAGCGAGTAATCGCCGATCGTGTAGGCCGTGATCGCGAGCGTCTCGCGTACCACGGCGATGCGTCCGGCACGTCTGGCAGCCGAGATGGCGTGCTTGTGCGCCAGCTGCGGATCGCTGTCGATCAGGCGCGCGACCATGACCAGGTGATTGGCCACGCCCTCCGCATTCTCCTTACTCAAGGTTTTGAGCTGAGCGCGGGCGACACGATCCAGGTCTCCCGGCTTCACGTCCTCCGCGATGACGGGGTCATCGTGACGCGAACGAACGGACTGTGTTCCATAGGGGTCTCGATCGACGGGAGCCTCGCGCTCACGTGCCGAGCGGTCTCCGCGCGCCGGCGCACCCGCTCTGGTCCAGAGCCGCTTCTCGTCGTTCCCCGAGCGCTGAGGGCGTCCGTCAGCACCCTGAGCCGGGCGGCCTGCCCGCGGAGTTCCGCGCTCGGGGCGCCCGCTCGTGGGTCTACCGCTGCTGGGTCTACCGCTGCTGGGCCTGCCGCTTGCGGGCTTGCCGCCGGGCCGCCTGCCGCGGTCTCCTGATTCGCTCACGAGCGCCTCCTGTTATCGATGTCGCTGGCGTCCACCGGCACCGGGTTAAAGCAAAATGGCCACCCTTGCGGGTGGCCATCTTACAAAGAAGTCCGGCGGTGTCCTACTCTCCCACAGGGTCCCCCCTGCAGTACCATCGGCGCAGAGAGTCTTAGCTTCCGGGTTCGGAATGTAACCGGGCGTTTCCCTCTCGCTATGGCCGCCGAAACACTATTGATTTATGTATCAGTTCATAGCCAGAACCTCGTTCAAAAGAACCAGAATTCTGGGATGATCCCCGACCGTAAATCGGGAACCACAAAGTGGACGCGAGCAAAAGTGTTATCAAGTTATCGGCTTATTAGTACAGGTCAGCTCCATGCGTCTTTAGTCCGCACTTCCACATCCTGCCTATCAACCCGGTAGTCTAGCCGGGAGCCTCTCCCCCTAAGGGATGGAAATCTCATCTTGAAGCTGGCTTCCCGCTTAGATGCTTTCAGCGGTTATCCATTCCGAACGTAGCTAATCAGCGGTGCTCCTGGCGGAACAACTGACACACCAGAGGTTCGTCCATCCCGGTCCTCTCGTACTAGGGATAGATCTTCTCAAATTTCCTGCGCGCGCAGAGGATAGGGACCGAACTGTCTCACGACGTTCTAAACCCAGCTCGCGTACCGCTTTAATGGGCGAACAGCCCAACCCTTGGGACCTACTCCAGCCCCAGGATGCGACGAGCCGACATCGAGGTGCCAAACCATGCCGTCGATATGGACTCTTGGGCAAGATCAGCCTGTTATCCCCGAGGTACCTTTTATCCGTTGAGCGACAGCGCTTCCACAAGCCACTGCCGGATCACTAGTCCCGACTTTCGTCCCTGCTCGACTTGTCAGTCTCACAGTCAAGCTCCCTTGTGCACTTACACTCGACACCTGATTGCCAACCAGGTTGAGGGAACCTTTGGGCGCCTCCGTTACTTTTTAGGAGGCAACCGCCCCAGTTAAACTACCCACCAGGCACTGTCCCAGAACCGGATTACGGTTCGTAGTTAGATATCCAAAGTGACCAGAGTGGTATTTCAACAATGACTCCACCTGAACTAGCGTCCAAGCTTCACAGTCTCCCACCTATCCTACACAAGCCACTCCGAACACCAATACCAAGCTGTAGTAAAGGTCACGGGGTCTTTCCGTCCTTCTGCGCGTAACGAGCATCTTTACTCGTAGTGCAATTTCGCCGAGTTCGCGGTTGAGACAGCTGGGAAGTCGTTACGCCATTCGTGCAGGTCGGAACTTACCCGACAAGGAATTTCGCTACCTTAGGATGGTTATAGTTACCACCGCCGTTTACTGGGGCTTAAATTCTCAGCTTCGCCTTGCGGCTAACCGTTCCTCTTAACCTTCCAGCACCGGGCAGGCGTCAGTCCGTATACATCGTCTTGCGACTTGGCACGGACCTGTGTTTTTAGTAAACAGTCGCTTCCCACTGGTCTCTGCGGCCTTGCGGCGCTCCAGGAGTAAATCCCTTCACGCTTCAGGCCCCCCTTCTCCCGAAGTTACGGGGGCATTTTGCCGAGTTCCTTAACCACGATTCTCTCGATCTCCTTGGTATTCTCTACCTGAACACCTGAGTCGGTTTGGGGTACGGGTGACTTGAACCTCGCGTCGATGCTTTTCTTGGCAGCATAGGATCACTGATTTCGCTCGTAAGAGCTACCCATCGGGTCTCAGCCTTAATGAGAGACGGATTTGCCTATCTCTCGGCCTACATCCTTAGACCGGGACAACCATCGCCCGGCTCAGCTACCTTCCTGCGTCACACCTGTTAATACGCTAGCCGCACCAGCATAGGGTCGTGTGCTAGGCCCAACGCTTCACCCCGAAGGGATCCATCTATGGGATTCAGACACTTAGCATTACTGGATTAGCTTGGGCGGTTCTTCGTCAGTACGGGAATATCAACCCGTTGTCCATCGACTACGCCTGTCGGCCTCGCCTTAGGTCCCGACTTACCCAGGGCGGATTAGCCTGGCCCTGGAACCCTTGTTCTTTCGGAGGACGGGTTTCTCACCCGTCTTTCGCTACTCATGCCTGCATTCTCACTCGTGTGGCGTCCACGGCTGGTTTACACCGCCGCTTCACTCGCCACACGACGCTCTCCTACCACTCCGTGCGCCTGGACGACCAAAAGACCGCCTGGCTAATACACGAAATCTACAACTTCGGTGGTGTGCTTGAGCCCCGTTACATTGTCGGCGCGGAATCACTTGACCAGTGAGCTATTACGCACTCTTTCAAGGGTGGCTGCTTCTAAGCCAACCTCCTGGTTGTCTCTGCAACTCCACATCCTTTCCCACTTAGCACACGCTTTGGGACCTTAGTTGGTAGTCTGGGTTGTTTCCCTCTCGACGATGAAGCTTATCCCCCACCGTCTCACTGCTGCGCTCTCACTTACCGGCATTCGGAGTTTGGCTAACGTCAGTAACCTTTTGGGGCCCATCGGCTATCCAGTAGCTCTACCTCCGGCAAGAAACACGCAACGCTGCACCTAAATGCATTTCGGAGAGAACCAGCTATCACGAAGTTTGATTGGCCTTTCACCCCTATCCACAGCTCATCCCCTCCATTTTCAACTGAAGTGGGTTCGGTCCTCCACGCGCTCTTACACGCGCTTCAACCTGGCCATGGATAGATCACTTCGCTTCGGGTCTAGGACATGCGACTAAATCGCCCTATTCAGACTCGCTTTCGCTACGGCTACCCCACTCGGGTTAACCTCGCCACATATCACTAACTCGCAGGCTCATTCTTCAAAAGGCACGCTGTCACCCCTACTAAGGAGGCTCCAACGGTTTGTATGCAAACGGTTTCAGGTACTATTTCACTCCCCTCCCGGGGTACTTTTCACCTTTCCCTCACGGTACTTGTCCGCTATCGGTCATCTGGGAGTATTTAGGCTTATCAGGTGGTCCTGACAGATTCACACGGGATTTCTCGGGCCCCGTGATACTTGGGATACCTCTCCAGCCATTGCGACATTTCGACTACGGGGTTGGCACCCTCTGTGACGTGACTTTCAATCCACTTCGTCTATATCGCGTTGTAACTGTTGCAGTACGGCAGTAACTGCTGAAAGGTCCCGCAACCCCGACCATGCAACGCCTGCCGGCTATCACACATGATCGGTTTGGCCTCTTCCGGTTTCGCTCGCCACTACTTACGGAATCGCTTTTGCTTTCTCTTCCTGTGGGTACTGAGATGTTTCACTTCCCCACGTTCCCTCTACCCGCCCTATATATTCAGGCGGGAGTCACCAGGTCGTATTGCTACGCCTGGCGGGGTTTCCCCATTCGGAGATCCTCGGATCAAAGCTCTATTATCAGCTCCCCGAGGCTTATCGCAGATTTATACGTCCTTCTTCGGCTCCAGATGCCAAGGCATCCACCGTTTGCACTTAGAAACTTGATGACAAAATTACACAAAGATCAGCGTTGCGTTGAATAAACAACGCATTGCTAGATCTAAATGAAGACATCACGCACATCGAGCCGGCCGAAGCCTGCTCTCCATGCGAGTGTCTAAGATGCTCGCGTCCACTGTGTAGTTCTCAAAATACGGGCGGTACCTTGTCTAACCTGTGCCTACCGTGTCACGAGTAATCGTGGGCCGGCGGTTCGCCAGGGATCAAGGTCCGAAGACCGTCTCAACCGACATCCGAAGATCTCGGTCAAGGTTGGTCCAGAGGTGGTTCCACTTCTTTCGAAGCGGCCCGGTCCCTCAGGACCCAACAGCGTGCAGAAGACCAGACTCGACTCGAGCTTCCGTTCCAATCTCCCGAAGGAGACGTACTAAGAGGCAAGACTCTTACCTGGTCACAATGTCAATGTTCCACCCATGAGCGCCACGGAGAACGCGTGTCTCCGAAGTGGCTTACGAGGTTTACTAGCCCTGTATACAGAGGCATCCTCGAGTGCTCCTTAGAAAGGAGGTGATCCAGCCGCACCTTCCGGTACGGCTACCTTGTTACGACTTAGTCCTAATTACCGATCCCACCTTCGACAGCTCCCTCCTTGCGGTTGGGCCACTGGCTTCGGGTGTTACCGACTTTCATGACTTGACGGGCGGTGTGTACAAGGCCCGGGAACGTATTCACCGCAGCGTTGCTGATCTGCGATTACTAGCGACTCCGACTTCATGAGGTCGAGTTGCAGACCTCAATCCGAACTGAGACCGGCTTTTTGGGATTCGCTCCACCTTGCGGTATTGCAGCCCTTTGTACCGGCCATTGTAGCATGCGTGAAGCCCAAGACATAAGGGGCATGATGATTTGACGTCATCCCCACCTTCCTCCGAGTTGACCCCGGCAGTCTCCTATGAGTTCCCACCATTACGTGCTGGCAACATAGAACGAGGGTTGCGCTCGTTGCGGGACTTAACCCAACATCTCACGACACGAGCTGACGACAACCATGCACCACCTGTATACCGACCTTGCGGGGAGACTGTTTCCAGCCTTTTCCGGTATATGTCAAGCCTTGGTAAGGTTCTTCGCGTTGCATCGAATTAATCCGCATGCTCCGCCGCTTGTGCGGGCCCCCGTCAATTCCTTTGAGTTTTAGCCTTGCGGCCGTACTCCCCAGGCGGGGAACTTAATGCGTTAGCTGCGACACAGAATCCGTGGAATGGACCCTACATCTAGTTCCCAACGTTTACGGCATGGACTACCAGGGTATCTAATCCTGTTCGCTCCCCATGCTTTCGCTCCTCAGCGTCAGTTACGGCCCAGAGATCTGCCTTCGCCATCGGTGTTCCTCCTGATATCTGCGCATTCCACCGCTACACCAGGAATTCCAATCTCCCCTACCGCACTCTAGTCTGCCCGTACCCACTGCAGGCTGGGGGTTGAGCCCCCAGTTTTCACAGCAGACGCGACAAACCGCCTACGAGCTCTTTACGCCCAATAATTCCGGATAACGCTTGCACCCTACGTATTACCGCGGCTGCTGGCACGTAGTTAGCCGGTGCTTTTTCTGCAGGTACCGTCACTTTCGCTTCTTCCCTACTAAAAGAGGTTTACAACCCGAAGGCCTTCGTCCCTCACGCGGCGTTGCTGCATCAGGCTTGCGCCCATTGTGCAATATTCCCCACTGCTGCCTCCCGTAGGAGTCTGGGCCGTGTCTCAGTCCCAGTGTGGCCGGTCACCCTCTCAGGCCGGCTACCCGTCGTCGCCTTGGTGGGCCGTTACCTCACCAACTAGCTGATAGGCCGCGAGTCCATCCTTGACCGAAATTCTTTCCACCCCCTGAAGATGCCTCCGAGGGTCGTATCCGGTATTAGACACCGTTTCCAGTGCTTATCCCAGAGTCAAGGGCAGGTTACTCACGTGTTACTCACCCGTTCGCCACTAATCCAGAGGAGCAAGCTCCTCTTTCATCGTTCGACTTGCATGTGTTAAGCACGCCGCCAGCGTTCATCCTGAGCCAGGATCAAACTCTCCGTAAATGTTTGATTGCACGGTGACCGAGGTCGCCGGCACATCTAGTGTGTCAAGCCGCCGGAATGGGCGGACATGGCACAAGTTTGAAACTGACAAGAACAAACATCATTGCTGACATTTGCTTTGTTGTTTTAATCTGTTTCCAAAGGAATCTCCTGCATCTTCAGTCGCTAGAAACGACCGTCAATGCACGAGGTTTTTGGCATTTGACATTGTGCACGCTGTTGAGTTCTCAAGGATCGGACGCTCCTGATTTCAGCCATCACGGCTTCTACTCAGGGCTAATTCCTCAGTGTTTGTCACCCTCGCTCTCGCGCCGGGCAACTTGTCTAACTTACCACCTTCGCAGTGCTTGTCAAATCCGCCGGGCTGCTTGAAAAGCGCGCGCCGAATGGACCTGATAGCTCACGAGGTGGATTTCCATCCTAAGATCTGAAGACGACTTCCTACAAGAGGCTAGTCGCTATGTGACTTAGGATTGTGTCCCTCTTGAGGCCGTAAGCTCTGCGGCTTTTCGAACCTTTGGGGTGACAAGTAAGAAGATTACGGTGCTCTGGGGGACGGCGCAAATTACGTGCAATCCCGGGCGTGTCGCGCGGCGTCAGCGCTCGACAAAGACGCCAGCGAGCGTCTTCTTTCCCCGGCGCAGTACGGCCATACCGCCCGGAAGCAGCGCTCCCTCGAGGGTGAGTGCGGCATCCGCGACCTTGACGTTGTTGAGGTACACGCCTCCCTGGTCGACCGCGCGCCTCGCCTCACCCAGGCTCGTGCACAGGCCCGTGTCGACCAGCAGCTGCATAATGCCCGTCTCGACGCCCGCGGTGGCGCTGGGGAGCTCTCGCAGGGCCGCTGCGAGGGTCTCTTCGTCGAGCTCGGTCAGGTCTCCCTGCCCGAAGAGCGCCTGTGCCGCCGCAATGGCGGCATTGGTGGCGTCCTCTCCATGGACGAGGCTCGTGACCTCGAAGGCGAGTGTGCGTTGGGCCTCTCGCTTGAATGGCTCGGTAGTCACGGCATCCGCGAGACGGTCTATGTCGGCTCTCGACAGGAACGTGAAGATCTTGAGCCGCGCTATGACGTCGCCGTCGTCCGTGTTCAACCAGAACTGGTAGAACGCGTATGGACTCGTGAGCGCCGGATCGAGCCAGACCGCGTTGCCCTCGCTCTTGCCGAACTTGGTGCCGTCGGAATTGGTGATCAGCGGCGTGCCGATCGCATGCGCGCTCTGCCCCTCTGCCCTGCGGATGAGGTCGGTGCCGCTCGTGAGATTGCCCCACTGGTCCGATCCCCCGGTCTGGAGCACGCAGTCGTAGCTGCGGTACAGCTCCAGGAAGTCCATTCCTTGCAGGATCTGGTAGCTGAACTCGGTGTAGCTGATGCCCGCGTCCGAATTGAGCCGCGCGCTCACGGCATCTTTCTTGAGCATCGTGCCGACCCTGAAGTACTTGCCGATGTCCCGCAAAAAGTCGATCGCACTGAGCGGCGCCGTCCAGTCGAGGTTGTTGACGAGCCGCGCGGCGTTATCGCCGTCGAAGCTCAGAAAGCGCGACACCTGCGCCTGCAGGTAGCCGACCCACTCCTGCACCGTGTCCTTCGTGTTGAGGGTGCGCTCGGCCGTCGGACGCGGATCACCAATCAGGCCGGTGGATCCGCCGACGAGCCCCAGCGGCTTGTGACCGGCGAGTTGCAAGCGGCGAAGGAGCAGCAATTGCACGAGATTGCCGAGGTGAAGGCTCGGGGCGGTGGGGTCGAAGCCGCAGTAGTAGGTGATCGGCGGACCGGAGAGGAGGGTCTTGAGTTCCTGAGCGTCGGTCGAGACGTGCACGAGGCCTCGCCAGAGGATCTCGTCCCAGACGTCGGCGAACGATGGGTCGTTGCGCTGGCCTGCGAGTGCGGCGGAATCTGGCATGGCTATTACGGTAGCAGCGGCTTGTGCGCGGATTTTGTGTCAATGGTGCAGGCTTGACTTGGCTTAGATAAAGCTATATGACTTGATAAGTATTGGAATCAATGCAAGCGGCTTGATGTGCGAAGGAGAGTGCCCGATGCTGGTCATCACGGCCGATCAGATCCAGAGCCGTTCGACCGAGGACCGTGCCGGCCTCGTGCTCGACGACCTCAACGCTCGGTTCGGTGACAGGCTTACGCTGCCCGTCGACCGGAACGCCGGTGACGAGATCCAGGTCATCGCGCCGGATGGCGACGTCGCGCTCCAGATCATTCTCGGGCTCACGAGGTCCGGGCACTGGAGCGTAGGCCTCGGTGCCGGCGAGATCCGAACGCCACTCCCCCGCGCCACGCGCGAGGCAAGCGGCTCGGCGTTCATCGCTGCGCGCGCTGCGATTGGGCGAGCGAAGAAGCGCGGCACACACTTCGCAGCGGAGGAGGCCAGAGACGATGGCGGGTCGAGGGCAACGACGGCAGCGGAGGCGGAGGCGCTCATCGACCTCCTGCTCGTGCTGCGTTCCCGCCGCACCACGGAGGGCTGGGAGCTGTTCGATCGGACCGCGCGCGGACTCAACCAGCGCGACGCCGCCCGCGAGTTGAAGATCACCCCTCAGGCCGTGAGCAGCCGTGGGAAGATTGCAGCCATCCGCACGGAGCTCGCGTCGTATACGGCGCTCGCGCGGGTGCTGGACAACCTCGATGCCGACCAGGGAAGCGAGCACGGCGCATGACATCCCCCACCGCCCTCATCGAAGCACTCCCCCTCGGCACATGGCTCTACTGGTCGCTCCTGCTCGCGATCACCACGGCATCACTCGTCTTCGCGGCCCTGGCAGCAAGCAAACGTCTTTTCGCCTGGGTCGCCGCGGGCCTGCTCGTGCTGGCCATCGTGTTCGCCTCGCTTGGTTCGAGCCACCCACCGTTCGGAGTCACCGCTCTGCTCGCGCTGCTCTGCATCGCACTGGCGATCGTGGGAGGCAGCCCGGCCGTGATCGTGACCCTCGGCCTTGCCGGAGGTGAGAATCCGGCGGGACGGCACGGCGGGATCCTTGTACGGGCATCGGGAGTCGACACGGCCGCAATTGACACTGCCGCGATCGAGACGGCCGCGAAGCGCGAGGTTCTGCGCGGTGGCTCGACCATCGGCATCCTGGAGCGACTCGCTGTGGCCGCGGCCATCGTGGCGGGACATCCGGAAGCCATCGCCCTGATCGTGGCTCTCAAGGGCGTCGGCAGGTTCACGGAACTCGATGCGGCCGAAGCGCGCGAGCGCTTCATCATCGGCAGCCTCGTCAGCCTCGTCTGGGGCTGCGCGAGCGCGGCGGTGTTCGTCATCGCGCTGAACTGACGCGCTCAGACCCTCTTCTTGGGCGAGTGCCGCTTGTAGGGCGAGACAGTCGGGTCGCCGGGCAACCAGAAGCGCCAGGGAAATTCCTCGGTGCCGCCCGCGCCGGAGACACCCGTGCGAGGACCCGTCGAATAGCGCGACTCCCCCGCGCCCAGCTCCAGACGGATGCGATCGCTCGCGAGATCGAGTCCCCCGTCGCTGAGGTGGATGCCGAGCGCGACGGTGAGCCGGGCGGGGCCGCGCGCGAGGTCGGAATCCTTGCGCGAGGTCAGTCGCCGGGCCCTCGCCAGCTCAACGCCCTCGACCACCTCGCCGGCCCGCAGTAGAAGCCCGGACGCCTGGCCCTCCGGACCGCAGACGACGTTGGCACAGGTGTGCATGCCGTAGGTGAAGTAGGTGTACAGGTGGCCGGGCTCGCCGAACATCACGGCGTTGCGGTTCGTCTTGCCGCGAAAGGCGTGCGAGCCAGGATCCTCCGAGCCGTGGTACGCCTCGACCTCGGTGATGCGCAGGCTGACCGCGCCCTCCTCCGAGGTCGCGGTGAGGATGGAACCGAGCAGCAACGGCGCACACTCGTACGACGGTGCGAGGAGACGAGCACGATCGAGCACGAGGACTACAGCACCCCGATCGCCGAGGAGAGTTCGCGCACTCGCGCGGTGAGCGACGCGAGTTGCTCCGCGACGCGCACGGGTGCTGTGCCACCGGCACCGCGCCTGCTCGCGATCGAACCGGCCACCGTGAGCACGTCACGCACCGCGGGCGTGAGATGCGGCGAGATCGAGGCGAGCTCGGCATCCGATGGGTCGTTGAGCTCGATGCCTCGCTCCTCGCAGAAGCTCACGAGCGCGCCACTGATCTCGTGCGCCTCGCGGAAGGGAACGCGCTGGGTGACGAGCCACTCTGCCACGTCCGTGGCCAGGGAGAAGCCCTGCGGTGCGAGCTCGGCCATCCGCTCGGTGTTGAAGCGAAGCGAAGCGATCATGCCGGTGAAGGCGGGAAGGAGCACCTCGAGGGTGGTCACGGAGTCAAAGACCGGCTCCTTGTCTTCCTGCAGGTCACGGTTGTATGCGAGCGGAAGGCCCTTGAGGGTCGCGAGCAGCCCGGTGAGGTTGCCGATGAGCCGGCCGGCCTTGCCTCGCGCAAGCTCGGCGATGTCGGGGTTCTTCTTCTGGGGCATGATCGACGATCCCGTCGAGTAGCCGTCGTCGAGCGTGACGAAGCCGAACTCCCTGGTGTTCCAGATGATCACGTCTTCGGCGAGTCTCGACATGTCGACGCCGATGAGGGAGGCGACGAACGCGAACTCTGCCACGACATCCCGGCTCGCGGTCGCGTCGATCGAGTTTTCGGTGGGACGATCCAGGCCGAGTTCTCGAGCAACGAGACCCACGTCGAGCCCGAGCGAACTTCCCGCGAGGGCGCCCGCGCCATAGGGCGAGGCGGAGGCGCGTGCAGCCCAGTCGCGCAGGCGTTCGAGGTCGCGCACGAGCGGCCAGGCATGAGCCAGCAGGTGGTGGGCCAAGAGGATCGGCTGCGCGTGCTGTAGATGGGTTCGACCCGGCATCGGGGCGTCGCCGTGCGCCTCGGCCTGGGCGGCGATCGCGTCGATCAGGTCGATGACCAGGCTGGAGATCGCGCGCGAATGGTCGAGCAGATACAGGCGGATGAGCGTGGCGATCTGATCGTTACGGGAACGCCCGGCACGCAGCTTTCCTCCGAGCTCGGGCCCCGCCAGCTCGATCAGGCCGCGCTCGAGCGCAGCGTGAACGTCCTCGTCGGACTCCAGCGCCGCGAAGCTGCCATCTGCGACAGCACCGCGCAGGCGCTCCAGTGCGGAGGTCATGCCGGCGAGCTCATCATCGGTGAGGTAGCCGGCCTCGGCGAGCGCCTTGGCGTGTGCGCGCGAGCCGGCGAGGTCGTATGGCGCGAGCTGCCAGTCGAACTGGGTGGACTTGCTCAGCCGCGACAGCTCCGGCGATGGACCGCTGCTGAACCGTCCGCCCCAGAGGGCACCCTGGGCCGTCTCGCCGACCGCTCCCTGCTTCTCAACTGCCATCTGATGTCTCCTTCGCTCGGCGCACGGGCAACCCTACTGCTGCCGAAGCAGCCAGACGAGCAGCGCCTTCTGCGCGTGCAGCCGGTTCTCCGCCTCGTCCCAGATGACGCTCTGCGGGCCGTCGATGACCTCGGCCGTCACCTCATACCCGCGATCGGCCGGCAGACAGTGCAGGAACAGCGCATCCGGTTTGGCGAGCGACATCAGCTCCGCATCCACACGGTACTGGGCCAAATCCACGAGTCGCTGCGCCTTCTCGCTCTCCTTGCCCATCGACACCCAGGTGTCGGTGACGACGACATCGGCGCCGGCGACCGCCTCGATCGGATCGGTGTAGATGGCGACGGATCCGCCGGTTGCCTCGGCGATCGCGTCGGCGTCGGCGATCACGCTGTCCTTCGGCAGGTAGTCGACCGGGCACGCGATTCGCACGTGCATTCCCGCTGTCGCGCCGGCGAGGAGATACGAGTGCACCATGTTGTCTGCACCGTCCCCCACGAAGGTGAGCGTCTGCCCCGCGAGTGCACCCCGGTGCTCGCGAATGGTGAGGAGGTCGGCGAGCAACTGGCAGGGGTGGAAGTCGTCGGAGAGCCCGTTGACCACGGGGACCTTCGTGCCCTCGGCCATCTCTTCGAGACCCGCCTGGCCGAAGGTGCGCCAGACGATCGCGGCGACCTGACGCTCGAGCACGCGTGCCGTGTCGCGCGCCGTCTCCTTGCCACCCAGCTGGCTGTTCGCCGTGCTAATGATGAGCGGGATGCCGCCGAGCTCAGCGATGCCGACCGCGAACGACACCCTCGTACGAGTCGACGACTTGTCGAAGATCACGGCGACCGTCTGCGGGCCGATGAGCGGACGCGCACCGCAGCGGTCCTTCTTCAGCTCGAGCGCCAGGTCGAGGACCTCGGCCTGCTCTGCGGGGCTCAGATCGTCGTCGCGAAGAAAGTGACGGGTCATGCGATAGCCTCCAGGGCCTTGATGAAGATGGTGCGGAATTCGGCGAGTTCTGCGTCGCCGACGATGAGCGGCGGGGCAATGCGGATGCTGGAATCGTTGGGCGCGTTGATGATCAGCCCGAGCTTCAGCGCCTCTTCGGCCAGCGGATGGCCAACGGGCCTGGCAAGACCGAGCCCGATCAGTAGGCCCTCTCCCCGAACCTCCGTGATGAGCGGTGCGTCCAGCGCGGCGATCATCTCTCTCAGCTGCCGGCCGCGCAGCGTGGCATTCTCGATGAGACCGGCACGTTCGATCTCTCCGAGCACCGCGTTGCCCGCGGCTGTGGCGAGAGGATTGCCGCCGAAGGTGCTTCCGTGCTGCCCGGGCAGGAACAGCTCGGAAGCGCTGCCGAAGGTGACGAGCGCACCGATGGGAACACCGCCGGCTATCCCCTTGGCCAGCGCCAGCGCATCCGGCACTATGCCGTGCCCCTGGAACGCGAACCAGTTGCCCGTGCGGCCGACGCCGGTCTGGATCTCGTCGAGGATCAGCAGGGCGCCGTGCTGAGTGGTGAGCTCGCGGGCGCGCTGGAGGTAACCCTCCGGCAGGTCGTGCACGCCGGCCTCGCCCTTGATCGGCTCGACGAAGAGCGCCGCGACCGTGTCGTCCATCGCCGCCTCGAGCGCCTCGATGGAGCTGTCGATGTGCTCGACTCCGGGAAGCAGCGGCTCAAATGCTTCGCGCAGGACGGGCTTGCCGGTGAGCGAGAGCGCGCCCATGGTGCGGCCGTGGAAGGAATTTCTGAGGCTCAGAATGCGGGGTCGGTGACCGCCCTGACGATTGAGCCTCGCGAGCTTGACGCCGGCCTCTATCGCCTCTGCTCCGGAGTTACCGAAGAAGACGCGGCCGGCATTGCCCGCGCCGCTGAGGCGAAGCAGTCGCTCGGCGAGCTCCAGCTGCGGCGGAGTCGCGAAGTAGTTGGACACGTGTGCCAGCGTGGCGATCTGCCTGCTCACCGCATCCACGAGCACCGGATGCGCGTGCCCGAGAGAGTTCACGGCGATTCCGGCGAGGAAGTCCAGATAACGCTTGCCGTCGGTGTCCCACACGACGCAACCCTCGCCGTGTTCGAGCAGCGCGAGCGGCTTGCCGTAGGACCCCATCAGAGCGTCACTGAATCGCTCGCGCCAGTTCTCCGTCGCGTCCGTGTCGACGGCGGGGGCATGCGATTCGGTTGTCACTTCTCTGCTTTCACTGGTTGGGACCGATCAGGGTCGATGACCTCGGTGCCGAGCACAGTCGTGCTGAAGGCCTCGAGGAGGATGGAGTGCGGTACGCGCCCGTCGATGACGGCGGCCGAACCGACCCCGCCACGAACGGCGTCGAGGCAAGCCGTCATCTTCGGAATCATGCCCGATTCGAGAGAGGGAATGAGCGCATCGAGCTCTCTGGCGGTGATGCGATCCACGAGCGAGTCGCGGTTCGGCCAGTCGCGGTAGAGCCCCGCGACGTCGGTGAGGATGACGAGGCGCTCTGCCGCGAGCGCGATGGCGAGCGCAGAAGCCGCGGAGTCGGCGTTGACGTTGAGGGAGTGCGCCGGATCGTCGCGATCCGGTGCGATCGACGACACGACGGGAATCTTTCCCGCGTCGAGCAGCGCGAGGACGACCGAGGGATTAACTTCGGCTACGTCGCCCACCTGCCCCAGGTCGACCGCCTCGCCGTCGATGATGACCCCGCGCTTCTCGGCCCGGAACAGCCCGTCGGTTTCGCCGGATAACGGCTGCGCGATCGCTACTGTTCCCGGCGTCGAACTCTCGTTGAGCAAGCCGGCGAGCTCGTGCGCCACGCCGAGGGTCAGCACCTCACGCACCACGTCGAGCGCCTCCGGGGTGGTCACTCGCAGTCCGCCGCGAAACTCACTCGCGATCCCGCGGCGCGTCAGCTCGGCGGAGATCTGCGGCCCACCGCCGTGCACGACGACGACACGGACGCCCAGCTGCCTGAGATAGACCATGTCTTCTGCGAAGGCGCGTTTCAGAGACTCGTCGACCATCGCGTTGCCGCCAAACTTCACGACAACGGCCTTGCCCTGGAGCCGCGCGATCCACGGCAGGGACTCGATGAGCGCCTCGGCCTTCGCCGAGGTCGCAGTGCTGTCGTCGGCCATCAGCTGGAATACGCGCTGTTCTCGTGGACGTAGTCGTGGGTGAGGTCGTTCGTGCGAATGACCGCCTCGGCCTCGCCCGACTTCAAATCGATGAGCACGTGCACGGATCTCGGCGCCAGATCCACGGCCTCGCGCGGTTCGCCTGGCTCGCCGGAGTGACAGACCCGCACACCGTTGATCGAGACGTCGATGTCGTAGGGGTCGAATTCCGCACGGGTCGTGCCGACCGCGGCGAGGACGCGGCCCCAGTTGGGATCGTTGCCGAACACTGCGGCCTTGAAGAGGTTGTTTCTCGCAACGGCACGCCCCACCTCGACCGCATCGTCCTCGCTCGCCGCGTGGATGGTCTGGATCGAGATGTCGTGGCTGGCGCCCTCGGCGTCCCCCTGCAGCTGCAGCGCGAGGTCGTCGCAGAGCTGCGTGAGCGCGGACTGGAACTCGTCGAGGTCCGGCACGATTCCGGATGCCCCACTGGCGAGGAGCGTCACCTGGTCGTTCGTCGACATGCAGCCATCGGAGTCGAGGCGATCGAACGTGACACGAGTCGCGGCCCTGAGGGCGCGATCGAGGTCTGCGGAACCGAGGTCGACATCGGTGGTGATGACGACGAGCATCGTCGCGAGCCCTGGCGCCAGCATTCCTGCACCCTTTGCCATCGCGCCGATCGACCATCCCTGGCGCTCGACGACCGCCTGCTTGCTGTGCGTGTCCGTCGTCATGATCGCGAGTGCAGCATCTTCGCCACCGCTCGTGGACAGGATCGGCACGGCGCCGGCGACGCCGGCGAGAACCCGGTCGCGGAACCGCTGGTCACCGCTGCCGATGAGGCCGGTGGAGCAGACGAGAACATCGCCGGAGGAGATGTCGAGCGCGTCGGCGACGGCCTCGGCCGTGGCGTGCGTGGTCTGGAAGCCGAAGCTGCCGGTGTAGCAGTTGGCTCCGCCGGAATTGAGCACGATCGCCGACACGATGCCGTCGGAGATCACCTGCTCTGACCACAGGATGGGGTTCGCCTTGGCACGGTTGCTCGTGAAGACTGCCGCGGCGGCCTGACGCGGGCCGCGATTAACGACGAGAGCGACGTCTTTGTTGCCGCTCGATTTGAGTCCGGCCGCGAAGCCGGCGGCCTCGAAACCCTGTGCTCTGGTGACGCTCACGGTGCTACTCCATCCACGGGAAGGCCGAGGGTCTCGGGCAGGCCGAGTGCGAGGTTTGCGGACTGGACGGCCGCTCCGGCCGTGCCCTTGACCAGGTTGTCGATCGCGGTGATCGTGACGACGCGGCCGGACGCCTCATCGACGGCCAGGCCGACGAGCGCGATGTTGGCGCCGGTGACGTCGCCACTCTTCGGGAACTCGCCCTCGGGCAACAGGTGCACGAAGGTTTCATCCCCGTACGCCTCTTCCCAGGCCGAGCGCACCTGGCTCGCGGTCGCACCGTCAACGAGTCTCGCTGTCGAGGTGGCAAGGATGCCCCTCGATGTCGGCACGAGTACCGGGGTGAAGGAGATCGAAACGTTGGCGCCACCAGCGGCGCTGAGATTCTGCCGAATCTCCGGGACGTGTCGGTGGATGCCGCCCACGGCATACGCCGAAGCCGAGCCGAGGATCTCGCTCGCGAGCAGTGAGGTCTTGAGGCTCCTGCCGGCGCCCGAGGTGCCCACGGCGAGAACCGCCACGAGGTCACTCGCTTCGATGACGCCTGCCCGGATTCCGGGAGCGAGCCCCAGCGTCACAGCCGTGACGTTGCATCCGGGTACTGCAATGCGCTTGGTGCCGACGAGCGCATTGCGCTGCTTTCCTGCGCCCGCGAGCACGAGTTCCGGGAGCCCATAGCTCCAGGCCCCGTGATGGTCGCCGCCATAGAACTGCGCCCAGTCGCTCTCGCTGGTGAGCCGGTGATCCGCACCGCAATCGACGACGAGCGGGGTGGCCGCGAGGGCGTCGCTCAGTTCGCCCGAGGCGCCGTGCGGAAGGGCGAGGAAGACGACATCATGACCGGTGAGCGTCTCGGTCGTCGTGGCGTTGAGGTCGAGGTGGCCGAGCGAGCGCAGGTGCGGGTGCACTGCGGCGAGCGGCTGACCCGCGTTCTGGTGCGCGGTGACGGTGGTCACCTCGAACTCGGGATGGAGACTGAGAAGCCGTAAGAGCTCGGCACCCGCGTAGCCGCTGGCACCAGCCACGGCAACGGAGTAAGACATAGCGCTACCTTAGTGATCGATCGGACAGGGATCTTAGGCGGCGACGGCGCGATCAGTGCTGGTCATCCAGCGTGCTGAGGATTCAGCGGCGCGGCGTCGCCCACGATCGGCGCGCGCGGGCGGAACGGCGAAGCTCGCCGTGACGCATTCCGCGGATGTCCATGTGAATGACCATACCTCCTCTCTGCTGCAGCCGACGAATCGGACGCAGTATTCCTGCGCCGTGTCGCGGGGGAAAATGCCGCTATTCCGGGCGAAAGTGCCGCCGGACCCGCGCTACTCGCGCAGCTTGGCGCCGAATCTTTGCGTCGCGAGGGCGAGTCCCGCAAGTTTCGCGTCACTCGCCTCGGCTGCGGTCAGGGTGCGGTCCGCAGCCCGGAAACGCAGCGCGAAGGTCAACGACTTCGTGCCGTCCTCCACGCCCGTGCCGCGGTAGTCGTCAACGAGTCTCGCGTCCTCGAGAAGCGAGCCGGCACCCTCGACGATGGCCGCGCGCACGTCGCCCGCGGGGATATCGGATGCGATGACCAGAGACAGGTCCTGCGTTGCCGCCGGCAGCGTCGCGATCGCCGCGGGAGCCGCATCCTCGTCTGCCAGGGAAACCAGCACATCGAGGTCGAGCTCGAGCACCGCGACCACGCGCGGCAGGTCGAGCTCCTCCGCGAGCGCTGGGAGCAGTTCGCCCGCGAAGCCCACACTTCGGTCGCCCACGAAGAGCTCGGCCGTGCGCCCGGGATGCAGCACCTGATGAGCACCCTGACGTGGTTCGATGCGCACGCGAAGCGCGGCACCGAGCTGCTGCACGACGGTGAGAGCGTCGCCGAGCCCGCGCCGGATGGCGGCCTGCTCGGGCTGCTTCTGCACGGCCGCACCCAGGAGGAGGGCGCCCAGGTGGCGCGGCTGTGGCGGAATGCCGGCGTTGAGGGCGTCGAGCACGTCGGCGCTCGGCTGCGCGTTGCCGATCGGCAGCGGTCCCCCGCCGTAGGTGCGATTCGCTTCGGGGAGGAAGACCGAACCCGACTCGAAGATGGCGAGGTCGGTCAGCCCCCTCGACAGGTTGCGTCTCGCCACCTCGATCAGCCCCGGAATGAGCGAGGTGCGCAGGTACGGCACCTCCCCGTCGAGCGGGTTGGCGAGCTTCAGCTGCGGCACAGACCCCGCCGTCGGCGAACCGAAGGTGTCGTTGCTCGCCTCCGACACGAACGGATATGCCAGAACCTCGGTTAGTCCATTTGCCGCGAGCATCTGCGACACCGTGCGGCGAAGACGCTGCGGGCGGGTGAGACCGCGACCGGGAGGAGCCGTGGGCAGCACGGAGGGGATGCGCTCGTAGCCGACGATGCGCGCCACCTCCTCCGCGAGCGTGGCCTTGTCCGTGAGGTCGGGACGCCAGCTCGGCGGCGTGACAATCCATCCGGTCGCTGCGTCGTCGACCGAGCAGCCGATCGCCAGAAGCGAGGACCGGGTCTCATCATCGGTGTATCGCACGCCCACGATCGACTCCACGTAACCCGTGGGCAGTTCGATCGGCTGAGGTGCCTCTGACGCGAACCAGCGCGAGCCGAGGGCATCGGCGGTTCCGCCTGCCAATTCGACGAGCAACTGAACGACACGTGCGGCGGCCGCCTGCGCGACCTCGGGATCGACGCCGCGCTCGAAGCGCTTGGATGCCTCGCTCGGCAGTTTGTGGCGCCGCGCCGACCGCGCAATGGAGACCGGGTCGAAGTTCGCGGCCTCGATGAGGACGTCGGTCGTGCCGTCGTTGATCTCGGTCGACGCCCCGCCCATGACGCCGGCGAGACCGATCGGCCCGGAATCGTCGGTGATCAGGAGATCTTCCGCATCGAGCGTGCGCACCTGCTCATCGAGGGTGACAAGCTTCTCGCCCTGGAGGGCTCGGCGAACGACGATACCGCCGTGCAACCGATTCAGGTCATAGCCATGGATCGGCTGGCCGAGCTCGAACATCACGTAGTTGGTGATGTCGACGACGAGCGAGATCGAACGGATGCCGACGAGCTTGAGTCGCGCCACCATCCACGGTGGAGTGGCACGGGTCGGGTCGATGTTCCTGACCACCCGCGTGATGAAGACGCTCGCGCCAACACGACCCCGGATGGGCGAGACGTCGTCGATGGCGACGGGGAATCTCGACGCGTTCCCTTCGACAGGCTCAGGGAACGGGGCCTCCGGGAACGGCAGATCGGCGCGCTGTGCCGGATCACGGAAGGCCGCTCCGGTGGAGTGGGAGTACTCGCGAGCAATCCCGCGGATCGAGAAGGCGTAGCCGCGGTCGGGGGTGACGTTGACCTCCACGGCCGTGTCATCCAGGCCGAGCAGTGCCACAGCATCCGTACCTACCTCCGGGTCGAGACCGAGGGAGGCGAGCAGAAGGATGCCGTCGTGCTCCTCCCCCAGACCGAGCTCGCGCGCTGAGGCGATCATGCCGTCGGACACGTGACCGTAGGTCTTGCGTGCGGCGATGGGGAACGGGCCGGGCAGCACGGCGCCGGGCAGGGTCACGACGACCTTGTCGCCGGCGACAAAGTTGTGCGCGCCGCAGACGATGCCGCGCACATCCTCTCCCCCGTCGGCGGCGGTCTCGCCCTCGGGCGCAACGCGCACGGAGCACCAGTTGATGGTCTTGCCGTTGCTCTGCGGCTCGGGCGTGAACTCGAGCACCTGGCCGACCACAATCGGTCCGCTCAGCTCGAAGCGGTGGATGTCTTCCTCCTCCAGGCCGACCTTCACCAGGTCAGCGTGGACATCCTCGGGCGTCGCATCGACGGGCACGTCGACGAACTCGCGAAGCCAACTCAGCGGGACGCGCATCAGACCACCATTCCGAACTGCTGACTGAAGCGGATGTCGCCCTCGACCATGTCTCTCATGTCGTTCAGGTCATTGCGGAACTGCAGCGTCCGCTCGATGCCCATGCCGAAGGCGAAGCCCTGGTACTCGTCCGGATCGATGCCGGCCGCTCGAAGGACGTTGCGATTGACCATGCCGCATCCGCCCCACTCGACCCAGCGCGCACCGCCCTTGGCGTTCGGCTGCCAGACGTCCATCTCGGCGCTCGGCTCAGTGAACGGGAAGTAGTTGGGGCGCAGGCGAATCTTCGCGGCCTCGCCGAACATGATCCTCGCGAAGTGCTCGAGCGTGCCGCGCAGGTGCGCCATCGTGAGCCCCTTATCGATGGCGATGCCCTCGACCTGGTGGAACACGGGCGTGTGCGTGGCGTCGAGTTCGTCCGTTCGGTAGACCTTGCCTGGAGCGATGACGTACACCGGCAGGTCACGGGTGAGCAGCGAACGAATCTGCACCGGGCTCGTGTGGGTGCGCAGCACGAGGTGCGAGTCCTTCGGCTCGACGAAGAAGGTGTCCTGCATCGCGCGAGCGGGGTGATCCTCGTCGAAGTTCAGGGCGTCGAAGTTGAACCACTCGTTCTCGAGCTCCGGTCCCTCCGCAAGTTCCCACCCCATGCCGACGAAGATGTCGCCGATGTGTTCCATCAGCAGGCTGAGCGGATGGCGCGCACCGGGCGTCCAGCGGCTCGCGACCGCGGTCACATCCACCGATTCCTGCGCGAGCCGAGCCGTCTCCTCTGCAGTGTGGAGCTCGCTCTCGCGGGCGGCAAAGGCCTGGTTCACTCGAGCCCTCGCCTGCCCGACGAGCTTGCCTGCCGCGGCCTTATCTGCCGGCGCGACGTCGCGCAGCGAGGCGTTCAGCCTCGCGAGCGTGGATGCCTCGCCGAGGTGCTCGCTCTTGACGCGGGTGAAGCCGGCGAGGTCGGGCGCTGATGCGACCGCTGCAAGAGCGGCGGTCACCGCCGACTCGACGGCCTGATCGGTAATGGGTGAAGTCTCAGGCACGAGGCCCAAGTTTAGTGCGGAGGATCGGGCGGCCCGTAATTCTGCCGCGGTAGCGTGATGGCCCTCGTGCCGTCCTCGCCCGGTTGCCGCGTAACGGCCGCCGTCGCCTTGCCGAGCTTCGGTCCGCTGCGCCTCGCGACGAAGCGAGCGATCCACGAGAGAGTGAGATTGAGCGCGAGGTAGATGACCAGGCCGACGATGAAGAGCGTAAAAATGTACCGGCTGCCGAAGAAGTTCGTATCGTTTTTGATCGTCCTCGCAAGTTCCGGATAGCCGACGATATAGGCGAGCGAAGTATCTTTCAGGAGAACGACGAGTTGCGCCAGAATGATCGGCAACATCTGCCGGAACGCCTGCGGAAACTCAATCAGCCTCCACGTTTTCAGCGGGCTGAGGCCGACGGCAAGGCCGGCCTCCTTTTGGCCGCGTGGCAGTGAGACAACCCCGGCGCGCAGTGCTTCACCGATGATCGCACCGTTGTAGATGGCCAGTCCCAGGACGCCAGACCAGTAGGAGCCAACCGCAAAGACGAGGAACACGAAGAAGATCATGAGCAGCAGCGGGATGCCGCGCACGAACTCCAGGATGATGCCCGTCGCGACCCGAATCCACCGTTGGCGCGCCGTGCGACCGAAGGAGAACGCGATACCGATGGCGACGGCGAGGACTGCTGCGGCCGCGGCCATCCGGAGCGTGTTGAGCGTCGCCGTGCCGAACGAGGTCCACACGACCGGTTGGGCCAGAACGTCCCACCTCGAGGCGTCGAACATGCCGGGGGTCGTCGCACCGTTGGCGTTGACCCGCGGCGCGGCGAGCGTGACGTACATCCAGAAGAAGAAGGCGATGATCACGACGATGCCGACGATCGAGGCGATCATCGAGCGACGACGGGTCTTCGGGCCCGGCGCGTCGTACAGAACACTGACGCTCATCTGGCCACCACCACTCTCTTCTCGATCGCACCGGCGATGAGGCCAAGCGGCACGGTGATGACGAGGTAGAGCGCGGCCGCATACAACAGCACCAGGATGACCGAGCTCGGATTGTCACGAGTGGCCGCGTTGGTCTGCTTGAAGAGTTCGTTGACGAAGAAGATGCCGGCCACCGAGGTGTTCTTGGTGAGCGCGATGAAGACGTTGATGAGAGGCGGAACGACCATGCGTGCGGCCTGCGGCAGGATCACGAGACCGACGGTCTGCACGAAGCCCATGCCGACGGCGCGCGCGGCCTCCGCCTGACCGACGGGCACCCCGTTGAAGCCCGAGCGGATCGCCTCCGCGACGAACGGCGAGGTGTAGGCGATGAGTCCGATGAGCGCGAGCGGAAAGTAGTCGAGGCCGGAACCCAGGATCGGAAGAACGAAGGCGCAGAACATCAGCACGAGCAGCAGCGGCACGTTCCTGAGAACCTCCGTGTACACCGTGGCGAACACCCGGAGTGACGGCACCGGAGAGATTCGCATCGTGGCGACGATCACGCCGACGACGAAGGCACCGATGCCCGAGATGACCAGCAGCGTGAGCGTCTGGAGGAAGCCGGCGAGGTAGATCGGGGTCACGTCAATGATGGCGTCCACCCTTCACCTCCCTTTCCTGTTGTGTGCGTGCCATGAGCCCGCCCGCCTGAGCGGACGGGCTCACGGTCAGTGAGCTAGCCGTTCGTGTAGCGGTCGACGGCCGGCGGCTCCGGCGTCTTCAGAACCTTGCCCGCGGTGGCCTCCCAGGCCTTCTTCCACGCGCCGTCCTTGTATGACTTCTCGAGCACGTCGTTGATGAAGTTACGGAAGGCGTCATCGTCGTGCGCAAGCCCGATGCCATAGGGCTCCTCGGTGAAGGGGTTGCCCAGCACCTCGAACTCGCCCTGATTCTGATCGGCGAGACCGGCGAGGATCACGTTGTCCGTGGTCACCGCGACAACCTTGCCGTTGCGCAGCGGCTCAAGGCAGTTCGAGTAGGTGTCCGTCGTGATCAGGTTCACGCCGTACTCGTTGATGTTCTTCTCGGAGGTCGAACCCGCGACGCTGCAGACGTTCTTGCCCTTGAGGTCTTCCGGTCCCTTGATCTTCTCGGGGTTGCCCTTCAGAACCAGGATGTCCTGGCCGGCGTTGTAGTACGGGCCAGCGAAGGAGATCTTCTCCTTGCGAGCGTCATTGATCGTGTACGTGGCGATGACGATGTCATCCGTCTTGTTCTCGATGAACTGCTCGCGGTTGGCCGACACGGTCTCGACCCACTTGATCTTGTCCGGCGCGATGCCCAGTTCGCCCGCGATGATCTTGCCGATCTCGACGTCGAAGCCGACAGGGTTGCCATCCGGTCCCTTAAGACCGAACAGGGGCTGGTCGAACTTGGTGCCGATCGTGATGGTGCCCGCCTTGGCGAGCTTCGCCATGGTGGTGCCCGCCTCGAACTTCGGCGCCTTGGCCACGGGAGCGGTTGGGGTGCCGCTTCCGGATGCGCATGCTCCAAGCCCGAGGATGCTGGCAGCGGCGATGGCGGTAATCATCAGACTTTTCTTGAGTCTCATGGTTGTCTCCTAGCTGTGTTGCTTATCCACTGATCTAGTGGGTAAGTATTTTCGAGAGAAAGTCCTTCGCTCTCGCACTCTTCGGGTTAGTGAAGAATTGCTCGGGGGTCGCCTCCTCGACGATCTCCCCGTCTGCCATGAAGAGCACGCGATCGGCGGCCTTCCTGGCGAAACCCATCTCGTGGGTCACAACGACCATGGTCATGCCGTCTTTGGCAAGTTGCACCATGACATCCAGGACCTCGGCAATCATTTCCGGGTCGAGTGCGGATGTCGGCTCGTCGAGCAGGATGAGCTTCGGGTCCATCGCGAGCACGCGTGCGATCGCGACGCGCTGCTGCTGGCCGCCCGAGAGCTGCGACGGCATCTTCGACGCCTGGTTGGCCACGCCGACGCGGTCGAGCAGCTCCATCGCCCGCTTGTCCGCGACGGCCTTGGACTGCCCGCGAACCTTGCGCGGGCCGAGGGTCACGTTCTCGAGCACTGTCTTGTGCGCGAAGAGGTTGAACGACTGAAACACCATGCCGACCTCGGCACGAAGCTGTGCGAGAGCCTTGCCCTCTTCAGGAAGCGGACGGCCGTCGACGGTGATCGTGCCGTCGTCGATCGTCTCGAGGCGGTTGATCGCTCGGCAGAGCGTCGACTTGCCGGAGCCGCTGGGGCCGATCACGACGACGACCTCGCCACGGGCAACCGTGGTCGAGATGTCTTTCAGAACGTGAAGCTCACCAAAGTGCTTGTTGACGTGATCGATGACGACCAGCGGTTCACCACTGCGTGAAGGCTCCATCCGTTCAGACAATCACACCGACCGGGCAAGGGCAAACCCGCCGGAGCATCGTGATGGATGCGTGACAAGCGCTTACAGAGGCCGGAGCTATCCGAGTCTCGTTCGCTGGGCGAAGGCAGATTCGTAGAGGCATACGGATGCCGCGGTCGCCAGGTTCATCGACTCCGCGTGGCCGTAGATCGGCACCGTGATGGCGGCATCGGCCATGCCGAGCTGCTCGTCGGACAGTCCCCTGGCCTCATTTCCGAACAACCAGGCCGTCGGCTTCGCGAGAGTGCCGCGTTCGCGCGCGGTGAGCAGATCGTCGCCCTTGATGTCGGCCGCGAGCACCTGGAGCCCCGCCGCGTGGACGCGCTCCAGCAGCGGCTCGAGCTCCGCGCCGACGGCGACTCGAACGTGGAAGATGGATCCCGTTGAGGAACGCACCACCTTCGGGTTGTACAAGTCGACGCTGCGGCCGCTGAAGATGACGCCGTCGGCTCCGGCGGCGTCAGCGGCCCGGATGATCGTGCCTGCATTGCCCGGATCGCGCACCTCCTCGAGGATCGCGACGAGCGTCGGCGCCCGGCCGTCGGCATCCGGTCTGAGGATGTCTTTGACCGAGGTGGGGAACTGCTCGCACACGGCCACGATCCCCTGCGGGGTGACCGTGTCGGCCATCGCATCAAGCACGTGCTCCGTGACGAACTCGACCTCGACATTCGCCTCGGCCGCCGCCCGCGCGATGTCGCCGTGACGTTCGAAAGCGGTGGGCGTCGCGAAGACATCCACGACCAATTCGGGCCGGAAGGTCAACGCCTCGCGCACTGCCTGCGGCCCCTCCAACAGAAAGAGCCCGGTCTGTGACCGGGCTTCTCTCTTGGCAAGTTTTGCCACCGCTCGAACCCTGGGGGAACGCGGGTTGTCCAACATGGCTTCAATGCTAGCCGGATGCGCCCTCAGGGGACGCGCCGACGCGGCTCAGCCAGTCAAGTGTCAGGCTGCGTTCACCTTCGGCGCGGAGGTGTCCGCGGGAAGCGCTGCCTTGGCGGCGGCGACGATCGCCGCGAAGGTTGTCGGCTCGGTGACCGCGAGGTCGGCGAGGATGCGGCGGTCGACCTCGATGCCAGCCAGGTTCAAGCCCTGGATGAAGCGGTTGTAGGTGAGGCCGTTGGCACGCGACGCGGCGTTGATGCGCTGGATCCACAGGCGACGGAAGTCACCCTTGCGAGCGCGGCGGTCACGGTATGCGTAGACGAGGGAGTGGGTGACCTGCTCCTTGGCCTTGCGGTACAGGCGCGAACGCTGACCGCGGTAACCGCTCGCGCGGTCGAGGATTACGCGACGCTTCTTGTGGGCGTTGACCGCCCTCTTTACTCTTGCCATCTTCCTGGTTCCTTCTGTGTCTCGGTCGGCGGTTTAGAGGCCGAGAAGCTTCTTGATGGTCTTCACGTTGGCGGGAGCCACCGCTTCGTCCTGGTTCAGGCTGCGCTTGCGCTTGCCCGACTTGACCTCGAGGTTGTGGCGCATGCCAGCCTGCTGCTTCATGATCTTGCCGCTGCCGGTGACCTTGAATCGCTTCTTGGCCCCGGAGTGGGTCTTCTGCTTGGGCATATCTCTCCTTGTTGACGTTCTTACTGTTGCCCGACGGACTAGTCCGTCGTCACATCTTTGGTGGTCGCGGCGCGCGGCTTCGGCGCAGCCTTGGCAGCTGGTGCCTTCGGCGCCGGGGCCTTGGGCGTGGCCGGTGCCTTGGGTGTGGCGGGGGCCTTCGCTGCAGCCTGCGGCTTCGGCGTTGCGGCCTTCGGCTCTGCAGCCTTCGGCGCAGCGGCCGCGGGCTCTTCGGCCTTGGGTTCCTCGGCCTTGGCCAGCTCCGGCGTCGCCTCGGTGACTGGCTCTGCCGCCTTCGGTGTCGTCTGCGCCGGCGCGGCCTGCGCGGCGGCCGGAGCGGACTCGGTGGCCGCAGCAGGGGCATCCGCCGCAGCATCGCTCGATGCGTGCTCGCGCTCCTCGCGCGGCGGCTTGCTCGACGCACGCTTCGCATCCGTCTCGGCCTTGACCTCGGCCTTGGTCTTCAGTGGTCCGATGACCATGACCATGTTGCGACCGTCGATGGTAGGCGTCGACTCGACAGTGCCGAGCTCCGACACATCTTCTGCGAAGCGCTGCAGCAGGCGAACGCCCTGCTCGGGACGTGACTGCTCACGACCGCGGAACAGGATCATGGCCTTGACCTTGTCGCCGCCCTTGAGGAAGCCCTCGGCGCGCTTGCGCTTGGTCTCGTAGTCGTGAACATCGATCTTCAGACGGAAGCGAACCTCTTTGAGGATCGTGTTCGACTGGTTGCGCTTGGCCTCCTTGGCTTTCTGCGCAGTCTCGTACTTGAACTTGCCGAAATCCATGATCTTGGCCACGGGAGGCTTGGAATTGGGAGCTACCTCAACCAAATCCAGGTCGGCCTCCTGAGCGAGACGGATGGCGTCTTCAATGCGCACGACACCGACCTGCTCGCCGCCTGGGCCAACAAGTCGGACCTCCGGCACGCGGATACGGTCATTGGTACGGGGATCGCTGATGCGTTTCTCCTCTAATACTCAGCAGTCGCAGCCAGCGGACGACGGATGTCGTGCCGGGGACGAGAGGAGGAGATCACGCGCCGGGTCATGTGCTTTCGCCATAACCGGCACGGCACCCTTGACTACCCGCGGACACCTTCGTGACCGCGGGCGGGGCACCAACAACCCGGTAACCTTTTATTGAGCTGAAACAACAGCTGCAACCGGCGGTAAGCGCGGGTGGGAGAATCTCCACTTTCGTTTCGAGACCATGAGGCCTCGAAGCCGTCGCTAAGTCTAACAGAGGAAGAACCATGAGCGACACCGGTCATAATCACCCCGAGGAACCGGGATCGCCCGTTACGGGATACTCGGATGCGGAGGCGGCTCGCGACATCGCGGACGTGCCAGCCGTGGAGGTCATCAACACGGTCGCCGTGCACCTGCTCAGCGCCGCCGCGGTGAAGTGCGGGCTCGCCGACGACCCAGAAAACCAGCTCGACCTCGATGAGGCACGCAAGCTCATCAACGCCATGGCCGGCCTCGTGACCGCGAGCGCCGCCGACCTCGGAGACCACCACGCCCGCGCCCTGCGTGACGGGCTGCGCTCGGTGCAGCTCGCCTTCCGCGAGGCATCGCCGTACCCGGATGCGCCTGGGGAGGGTGCGGGGGAAAAGTGGACGGGGCCGGTTAACTAGCTCGGGGTACTGGGGACAATGGCGGCCGGGCTCCGCCCATGGAGGCCCACCACACCCCCGCCCGGCCACCATTGTCCCCAGCACGGTAGTTACGTCGGCTAAAGGGCGAAAAGCGAAAGGACGCCCCGTCAGGCGGGGACGAGCTTCAGGGCCAGGGAGTCTACGCGGGCGGCTATCAGGGTGCTCTCGGCCCAGCCCTGCTGCAGGCGGGCGAGCAGGGCATCCAGGGACTGCTGGTCAAGACCAGGAGCGAGCGCCAGGGTCACGATGAGTTCCGGTCCGGCCATGCGTGCATCCGGATCGCCCGGCGCCAATTCGATGCGGGCTACGGCAGGCTCCTGCGCGGCAGAGGCCATGAACGCGTCGAGCACTTCCGGGTCCAGGTAACTCGGGATCCACTCGTGCGACTGCGCGATCGCCCACAGCGCGGGACGGCGGATGACGAACTCCGTCTCCGACGTCGGGTCGAGCACGACGACATCCGTCTGCTCGCTCGCGGCGGCCAGGGCAACGCGGGCGGCATCCGCCGGTACTGGCCTCGCCTTCGCATTCCACGTGCTCATAGCCGCTACGGAGCTGAACACGGGGAGTACGTCCCGGCCATCCGGCCCCGCGACGGTGACGATCGACAGTTCCGCGCTCTTGTCGACGACGTGTCCATGGGCACCGATGCCCGACTCTCCGAGGGCGGCGACGAGCGGGATCAGAAGCCGGGACTGAGTGAGGGCGGCAATGACCGACTGCTCTCCCCCGTCGCCCGCGCGGAATCGTGCGATCGCCTGCATGAGTGCTTCGGGTGCCGAGCCATCATCGTTGGAGGAGTGCTCCTGCTCGAAGTGGCGGCCCTCCCACGGCACACCGGCCGAATCCGTTCCAGGGTGTGGAACCTGCGCGGCCCCGTCGGGCCCGCCGTGCGAATGCTCCGACATCAGTCGCTGGCGACGTCCAGCGCCTCGGGCAGCGTGAAGGCCTTGGCGTAGAGCGCCTTGCCGACGATTGCGCCCTCGACACCGAAGCGCACCAGTTCGCGCAATTCGGCGATGTCGTCGAGGCTCGAGATGCCACCGGAGGCGATCACCGGCTTGTCGGTGCGGTCGGCTACCTCACGGAGCAGCTGGAGGTTCGGTCCCTGCAGGGTACCGTCCTTCGTCACGTCGGTGACGACGTAACGGCAGCAGCCGGCGGCCTCGAGCCGGTCCATCACCTGGTAAAGGTCGCCGCCATCCTTCGTCCAGCCGCGCGCAGCCAGTGTCGTGCCGCGAACGTCGAGTCCGACGGCGATGGCCTCGCCGTATTCGGAGATGACGTGGGACGCCCACTCGGGGTTCTCGAGCGCCGCGGTGCCGAGGTTGATGCGCTTCGCACCGGTCGCGAGTGCAGCCTCAAGCGTCTCGTCGTCGCGGATGCCACCCGACAGTTCGACATTGACGCCCCGCGCCTGCTTGATGACGCGCTTGATCACCGCCTGGTTGTTTCCGCGCCCGAAAGCCGCATCGAGGTCGACGAGGTGGATCCACTCTGCACCCTGGTCTACCCAGTCGGCCGCGGCATCCACCGGGTCGCCGTAGCTGGTCTCGCTGCCCGCCTCGCCCTGCGTGAGGCGAACGGCCTTGCCGCCAGCAATATCCACGGCGGGCAGGAGGACGAGGGCGGGGGCCTTGTTGAACTCGCTCATGGGTGTCTTTTCTCGTGAGGTGGGAATCAATAGCTACTCAGGCTTGCGATCCAGTTGCCCAGCAACCGGATGCCAGGGGCCCCGGATTTCTCCGGGTGGAACTGGGTGGCAGCCAGGGGTCCGTTCTCGACGGCCGCGAGGAAGCGCGATCCGTGGGTCGCCCAGGTGAGGCTCGGCCGGGCGAAGGTCCCACTCGCCTCAAGGCTCCATTGCTGCGCAGCGTACGAGTGTACGAAGTAGAACCGCTCGTCCGCAATTCGGTCGAACAGGACGGAACCCTCCGGCGCTTCGACCGTGTTCCATCCCATGTGCGGCAGGACGGGCGCCTCGAGCTCGGTGACGGTTCCCGGCCACTGACCAAGGCCCTCCGTCGTCACGCCACCCTCAATGCCACGTTCGAAGAAGACCTGCATGCCCGCACAGATGCCGAGCACGGGCCGTCCCCCGGCCAGTCGCCTGTCGATGAGCTCCGCCGCGGCGACCGGGGCGAGGCGTTCCATGACGGCCGCGAAGGCGCCGACTCCGGGCACCACGAGACCATCGGCCTCGAGGATGCGCGCACGATCCGCGCTCAACTCGACGCGAGCACCGGCGGCCTCGAGAGCCTTCGCTGCCGAGTGAACATTGCCGCTGCCGTAGTCGAGGACCACGACGGATGGAGAGGTCACGACTACAGAGCACCCTTGGTCGACGGGATGCCGCTGACGCGAGCATCCGGAGCGACGGCCTGACGGAACGCGCGTGCGAAGGCCTTGAACTCCGCCTCGGCGATGTGGTGCGGATCGCGACCGCCCAGGACCGTGACGTGCACCGTGAGTCCCGCATTGAACGTGATGGCCTCGAACACGTGACGAACCATCGACCCCGTGAAGTGGCCACCGATGAGGTGGTACTGAAAGCCGTCGGGCTCTCCCGTGTGCACGAGGTACGGCCTCCCGGAGACGTCGACGACGGCCTGCACGAGAGCCTCATCGAGCGGCACGAGTGCATCGCCGAACCGCGCAATACCCGCCTTGTCTCCGAGCGCCTCGCGAATCGCCTTGCCCAGCACGATGCCGATGTCTTCGACCGTGTGGTGCACGTCGATATCCGTGTCACCGCTCGCCTTGACCGTGAGGTCGACCAGCGAGTGCTTCGCGAACGCGGTGAGAAGGTGATCGAAGAAAGGCACCGAAGAATCGATGCTCGATACGCCCGTGCCATCGAGGTTGATCGAGAGGTCGATGTTCGACTCGCTCGTCTCGCGCTTCAACTGGGCAACGCGTTGTGCGGTCATCGTTCAATCCTAGCCAGCGCGTCGAGGAACGCCGTCGTCTCGGCCTCCGTGCCCGCGCTCACGCGCAGGCAGTTCGGAATGCCGACGTCTCGGATGAGAATTCCCTGCTCGAGAAGCGCCTCGAAGAGTGCGTGAGGATCGTCGACCCCGCCGAACAGCACGAAGTTCGACCAGCTGCGCCACACCGGGTACCCGAGTCGCGGCAGTTCGACGAGCAGGCGGTCGCGCTGTGCCTTGATGTCATCGACCACGGCGAGCAACTCGGATGCGTGCGCGAGCGCCGCGGTCGCGGCGGCCTGCGTGAGCGCTGAGAGGTGATAGGGCAGGCGCACGAGACGGACCGCATCCGTCACAGCCGGGTCGGCGGCGAAGTAACCGAGCCTGGCACCGGCGAAGGCAAAGGCCTTGCTCATCGTGCGGGAGACGACCAGCCGTTCGCGGCCCTCGAGGAGGGTGAGTGCGGTCTGCTGCGGGTCGGGAGTGAACTCCGCGTAGGCCTCGTCAACGATGACGATGCCGCGGCTGGCGTCGTACGCGGCCTCGATCGTCTCGAGCGACAGCGGCGTGCCGGTCGGGTTGTTCGGCGAGCAGAGAATGACCAGATCCGGGTCGGTCTCACGGATGCTGCGCACAACCGTCTCCGGAGAGAGTTCAAAGTCGGCGTCACGCTGGCCTTCTACCCAGGCAGTGCCGGTACCTGCCGCGAGGATCGGGTACATCGAGTAGGTGGGCGGGAAGCCGAGGATGCTGCGGCCGGGTCCGCCGAAGGCCTGCAGCAGTTGCTGCAGCACCTCGTTGGAACCGTTCGCGGCCCAGATGTTGTCGCGGCTGAGGCCGTGACCCAGGTATGCGGCGAGACTCTCTCGGAGCGTGACGAACTCCCGATCCGGGTAACGGTTCAGCTTCAGCGTCGCGGCGGCCACCGCTTCGACGACGTCTCGCGCCACCGGCTCCGGGATGCCGTGGCTGTTCTCGTTGACATTGAGCGCAACGCGCACGGGCTGCTGAGGCGCGCCGTATGGCGCTTTTCCTCGAAGGTCGTCACGAAGGGGTAGGTCGGAGAGTGAAGCCACCACAGAACTGTACTAGCCCATTACTGCGCGGCAGGAACGTGTGACGGACTACCGCGAGTACCGCGCGGGAATCGCGAGGCGTTCGCCTGCCTGCACGTCTGCGCTGGAGAGCTGGTTCAGGTGGACGATCTCGGAGACGACATCGCGCGGGTCTGCTGACGGCGCAACGGTCTCAGCGACCTGCCACAGCGACTCCCCCGCGCTCACCGTGACGTACTGCAGTTGACCACCCGCAGTGTCGGTGGCGATGGCGATTCCTCCATTGAGCGCGAAGGCCATGGCCGCTGCGACGAGGGGGAAGGCAACGAGAAACACCAGCACACGGCGACCACGTCGCGTGAGACGCAGCCGCGGCGCCGTCTGGCGGGCATCACGGTCGCGGGCTTGGCCATACGGCGCGGTGCGGTGCAGTGCGGTTCCGTACAGTGCGGTTCCGTGCAGTGTGGATCCGTGCAGTGCGGATCCGTGCAGTGTTGCTGTGCTCATTGCCTTACCTCCTGAGAGATTCCGTATCCGACGCTCGGCCGGGAGCGCCGGATACGAAGCTATGTTCCGAACATACATTCGATTTACGCCACATTCAAGCATTACTTTCGAACTCCCTTACCTGAGAACCGCGACACACTCGAATACATGTTTGTCTATCGCCCGATCTGCGGATACAGTTTCGATTGTCTGGAGACAGCACACCAGCCACCACCGACATTGGAAAGCAGGCCTGAGATGGACGAGCTCGACACGGAGCGATCAAAGTCCGAGGGGTCGGCCCAGGTGCCCGGTCAGGCGAAGGGCGGCACTCGCAGGCGGAAGAGCCTCAGCGACAAGCAGATCGCCATCCTGGAGACCATTCAGCGCGCTGTGTCGACGCACGGATACCCGCCGAGCATGCGGGAGATCGGTGACGCGGTGGGTCTCTCCTCGCTCTCAAGCGTCACTCACCAGCTCAACCAGTTGGAACTCAGCGGCTACCTGCGACGTGACCCGAACCGACCTCGGGCGCTCGAGGTTCTGATCGAGCTCGAACCGTCTGGCGGCGTTGTTTCCGACAATCCGACGCCCGTCGGTGACGCCGCGATGGTGCCGCTCGTCGGCCGCATCGCCGCAGGCATCCCGATCACCGCAGAACAGCAGGTGGACGAGGTCTTCCCCATTCCGCGCCAGCTCGTCGGCAAGGGCGACCTCTTCATGCTCAAGGTGGTGGGCGACTCGATGATCGACGCGGCAATCTGTGACGGAGACTGGATCGTCGTGCGCCAGCAGAAGACGGCAGAGAACGGCGATATCGTCGCCGCGATGCTCGACGAAGAGGCGACGGTCAAGGTGTTCCAGCAGCGTGACGGCCACACCTGGCTGCTCCCGCGCAACAGCGCATTCGCGCCGATCCTGGGCGACTATGCCGAGCTTCTCGGCAAGGTCGTGGCGGTGCTGCGCGCCGTCTAGGAAGCCGCAATCCGGGACCGGGCGCCTGGACCGATACCGGCTGCAGGACCTAAGACGCGGAGACCGCGGGGTTCACCGCGAACGCGCGCAGCGCGGGCGCCTGCTCCTCCGTGACGAGGGCGCTCACTCGCGTGCCACCCTCTTCGTAGTCCGTACTGAGGATTGTGCTGTGGTCGTGCAGCGACGAGATCACCTCGCCGCGGTCATACGGCACCAGAAGTTCCACCCGCACGGATGGCCGAGGTACGAGTTCGCCGATGGCGGAGCGCAGCTCCTCGATGCCCTCGCCCGTGCGCGCCGAGACGAAGATCGCGTCTGGCGCGAGCGACCGCAGCAGGAGGCGCTGTTCCTCGTCGGCGAGGTCGGCCTTATTGAAGGCGACGACCTCCGGAATGTCCCTCGCTCCCAGTTCGCCAATGACGTCGCGTACGGTAGCGAGCTGGCTACCCGGATCCGGATGCGACGCGTCGACCACGTGCAGGATCACGTCCGCGTCGGCGACCTCCTCGAGCGTCGAACGGAACGCCTCGACCAGCTGATGGGGAAGGTTGCGCACGAAACCAACGGTGTCGGTGAGCGTGTACAGGCGCCCGTCATCCGTCTCGGTCTTGCGCACCGCGGTGTCGAGCGTTGCGAACAGCGCATTTTCCACGAGCGCGCCGGCCCGCGTGATGCGATTGAGCAGCGACGACTTTCCGGCGTTCGTGTACCCGGTGATCGCCACCGACGGCACCGCATTGCGATTGCGGTTCGCGCGCTTGGCCTCGCGGGCGGGCTTGAAGCCGAGGATCTGCTTGCGCAGACGCGACATGCGGGTGTGGATGCGGCGGCGGTCGAGTTCGATCTTCGTCTCACCTGGGCCGCGGCTGCCCATGCCGGCACCGGCGCCACCCACCTGACCACCGGCCTGGCGGGACATAGACTCGCCCCATCCGCGAAGCCTGGGAAGGAGATATTCGAGCTGCGCGAGCTCCACCTGCGCCTTGCCCTCACGGCTCTTGGCGTGCTGGCTGAAGATGTCGAGGATGACCGCGGTGCGGTCGATGACCTTCACCCGCACCACGTCTTCGAGAGCTCGCCTCTGGCTCGGGGCCAGCTCGCTGTCCACGATCACGGTGTCGGCGCCCGTGGCCGCCACGACATCGCGCAACTCCTGCGCCTTGCCCTTGCCGAAGTAGGTGCTGGGGTCGGGCGTCGCGCGGCGCTGCAGCAGCCCGTCGAGCACCACGGCCCCGGCGGTCTCGGCCAGGGCGAAGAGTTCACGCATGGAGTTCTCGGCCTCTTCGAGTGCACCCTGGGCGTAGATACCGATGAGAACCACGCGCTCGATGCGGAGCTGCCGGTACTCGACCTCGGTGACGTCTTCGAGCTCCGTGGAGAGGCCCGCGACGCGACGCAGCGCCTGCCGATCTTCCCGGTCCAACTGTTCGCCGTCGTTTGCGCCGTCGCCGGCGGCCGTTGCCCCGTCCTGCAGCGCCTGCGCGGAACCGGAGGAAAACAGGGTGTATCCGCTCGAGTGCGCGGCAGCGTTGGCCATGATGCGCTCGACGGGATCGAGCATGGGGCGCTCTTCCGCGCTCACGCCCTCGTGCTCCACAGCTTCACCCTCAGTCATCTCGTTAACCCTAGCTCCTCATATTTCGGTAGGTTCTGTGCATGGCCAGCGAGCATTACTTCTCCTCAATTCCGGATAGTGAGCTCAAGCTTCGACAGATCCACGCCCAGCTGGCCGGGCAGTTCTACGAGCTGACGACGTCGAACGGCATCTTCAGTCCCGAGCGGATCGACGTCGGTACCCAGGTCTTGCTCGCCCACTCTCCCGTCGCGCCTCCCGGCGGCAACCTGCTCGATCTCGGCTGCGGCTGGGGACCGATCGCCCTGACCCTCGCGCTGCAGTCGCCGCACTCCACCGTGTGGGCGGTGGACGTGAACGAACGAGCGCTCGACCTCGTCCGCCGAAATGCTGCGTCCATCGGCCTCAGCAATGTCAACGCCGTGACGCCGGGAGATGTTCCCGACGGACTGCACTTCACGACCATCCGATCGAACCCGCCCATCCGGGTGGGTAAGGACGAGCTGCACAACATGCTGCAGTTCTGGCTGCCTCGGCTTGAGCCCGGGTCGGATGCGTGGCTCGTCGTGCAGAAGAACCTTGGATCGGACTCGCTCCACCGCTGGCTCGAAGCGATGCTTCCCGCGGAGTTCTCCACGGTTCGCTCGGCGACGAACAAGGGGTACCGGGTGCTGCGGGTGCGGCGGAGGTAGGCCCCCTTCCGACGCTCAGGGAAACGGCGTGACCCTTAGACAAGCTCAGGGAGCGTGCGTCGGCGCTACAGCTCCAGCGCGCCCGTGTATACCAGCTCGGCGGGGCCACTCAGCGAGACGTGCTCGCCGTCTTCTGCCGCCCACATCCGCACGCCCAGGGTGCCGCCGGGCACCTCGACCTTCCACTGGTTCGGTGCGCCATCGCCCGCCCAGTAGCGGAAGGCAAGCGCCGCCGCGGCCGCGCCCGTTCCGCAGGACAGCGTCTCGCCGCTCCCGCGCTCGTGAACGCGCATCCGAATGTGGCCGACACCGTCGACGATCATCGGCTCGAGGGGCACGACGAACTCAACGTTCGCCCCGTCGTCGGGCTCAGGATCGAGCACCGGGATGTACTCGAGATCTGCTGACTCGAGCTCGCTCTCGCTCGAGAGAGCCACGACCACGTGCGGGTTCCCCACGTTGATGCCGAGGCCGGGCCGAGCGACCTTGAGGTTCTTGGCACGCACGAGCGGCTCGCCGCCGTCGAGGGACCACCTGCCGAGGTCGACCTGGAATCCCGCGGTGTTCTGCTGCACATCGCGCACGCCTCCCCGGGTTCCGATGGTGAGGGTCTCCCCCTTCGACAGCGTGGCGAGCCCGTTATCGATCAGGAACTTCACGTACACCCGGATGCCGTTGCCACACATCTCGGAGGGCGAGCCATCCGCGTTGTGGTAGTCCATGAACCACTCGGCGGCCTCGTCCTCGGCGAGGGCGGCGGCGCCCTCGGGAAGGTTGCTCGATCGCACCGCTCGGATGACGCCGTCGGCACCCACGCCGAAGTGGCGGTCGGCGAGCACCTGCAACTGCGCCGTGGTCAAATCGATCTCACCATCGGGGTCAGCAAACAGCACGAAGTCGTTACCGGTTCCGTGACCCTTGGTGAAGTGGAGTTCAGGCATACGGCAATGTTAGTTGCCGCGCGGAATCCCACAGCGCAGGGTCGTCGTAGTCGAGCCAGTTGATGTGGGAATACCGTCTGAACCAGCTGACCTGCCGACGTGCGTACTTGCGCGTGAAGGCGGCGGTCTGCTCGATCGCCTGCTCTTCGCTGAGTTCTCCCCTGAGCTGGGCGATCGCCTGCGCATAGCCGATCGCCCTGGCCGCGGTGACGCCGAAACCCGCGGGCAGCAGGCTTCGTGCCTCTTCGACGAGCCCGGCAGACCACATGCGTTCGACGCGCGTGTCGAGGCGCTTGACGAGCTCGGCGCGCGGAGCGCGCAGGCCGATGACGATACTCGGTGTCCAGTAGCTCGCCTCGCTGGGAAGACCCGCACCGAAGGGTTCGCCGGTGAGGGTACCGACCTCGAGTGCGCGCACGAGCCGCCGGCCGTTGTGCGGGCCGATCGCGGATGCCGCCGCCGGGTCGACGGCCTTCAGCCGCTGATACATGACGCCCGGCCCGGATTCGGCAAGCTCCGCCTCGAGCCGCGACCGCAACTCCGGGTCCGTGCCCGGGAACTGGAAGTCGTAGAGCACGGAGGAGACGTAGAGACCGGAACCTCCGACGAGGATGGGCACCGCTCCGCGTGCCTGGATCTGCTCTATCGCCGTGCGGGCCTCCGTCTGGTAGTCGGCGACGCTCGCCTCGTCGTTCGGCGAGAGCACGTCGAGCAGGTGGTGCGGAATGCCGCGCCGCTCCCCGGGCGCCAGCTTGGCCGTGCCGATGTCCATGCCGCGGTAGAGCTGCATGGCATCCGCGTTGACGATCTCGGCGGGTGTTCCCCGCGCGAGAAGGGATTCGGCGAGATCGAGCGAGAGCTCGGATTTGCCGGTGCCTGTCGCGCCGACGATCGCGACGAGCACAGGGTTAGCGCTGTCCGTCCGCGAGGTCATAGATCGGTGCCGTGGCGACCCGCAGCGTGGGCAGCCCGAGCGAGACGCGGCCGCTCGAACCGCCCGTCGCGGAGTGTGCGGGCGTCGCACAGGAAGCGGCCTCGGCACGATCCCAGGCGTCTCCCGCGGTCGTGCGGCGCACCTTCAGCGGTGCCCCGGTGCTCGAGTCGGCGATGAGGTGGAAGGGTTTGGCATCGGAGATGGCTACGGTGACCATGTCTCCGGGCCTCGGCGTATCGCTGCCCGGCGTGACGTCGAAGTGCACGAGGCGGCTGTCGCGGGCACGACCGGAGAGCCGGTGCGTGTCCGCATCCTTTCTGCCCTCGACCGTGACGAGCACCTCGACCTCGGTTCCGACGAGCTTCTGGTTCTCTTCCCAGGAGATGCGGTCCTGCAGGGCGACGAGTCGCTCGTAGCGCTCCTGCACAATCGCCTTCGGCACCTGATCCTCCATCGTCGCGGCCGGCGTGCCAGCGCGGATCGAGTACTGGAAGGTGAAGGCGGATGCGAAACGAGCCTGCTCGACGACGCGCAGGGTCTCTTGGAAGTCCTCTTCGGTCTCGCCGGGGAAGCCCACGATGATGTCGGTACTGATCGCGGCGTTCGGAATCCTGGCGCGCACGCGGTCGAGGATGCCGAGGAAGCGTTCGGAGCGATAGCTGCGACGCATCGCCTTGAGGATGCGGTCCGATCCGGACTGCAACGGCATGTGCAGCTGCGGCATCACGGACGGCGTTTCGGCCATCGCATCGATGACGTCGTCGGTGAACGCGGCGGGATGGGGGCTGGTGAAGCGGATGCGCTCGAGGCCGGGAATCGCGCCAGCCGCCCGCAACAGCTTGCCGAAGGCCTGGCGGTCGCCGAATTCGACACCGTAGGAGTTGACGTTCTGGCCGAGCAGCGTGACCTCGACCGCGCCATCATCGACGAGAGCCTGTATCTCGGCGAGGATGTCTCCCGGCCTGCGGTCCTTCTCCTTGCCGCGAAGGGTCGGAACGATGCAGAAGGTGCAGGTGTTGTTGCAGCCGACGGAGATGGAGACCCAGCCGCTGTAACTCGATTCGCGCCTCGTCGGGAGGGTGGAGGGGAACGTCTCGAGCGACTCGAGGATCTCGAGCTGGGCCTCGCCATTGTGGCGGGCGCGCTCCAAGAGGGCGGGCAGCGAGCCCATGTTGTGGGTGCCGAAGACGACGTCCACCCAGGGCGCCTTCTCGAGGATGGTGCCCTGATCCTTCTGTGCGAGGCATCCGCCGACCGCGATCTGCATGCCCTCGTGGTTCTTCTTGACGGCGGCGAGCATCCCGAGGTTTCCGTAGAGCTTGTTGTCTGCGTTCTCACGCACCGCACACGTGTTGAACACCACGACGTCGGCCTGTCCGGACTCGGCGCGCACGTAGCCTGCCGCCTCGAGCGAGCCGGAAATGCGCTCGGAATCGTGCACGTTCATCTGGCAGCCGTAGGTGCGCACCTCATAGCTGCGGGGCCGCAGGGCGGCGGGAGTTTCGGTCATAGTCATGATGCTGGCAAGCCTAACTCCCGAGTGCCGGTGCTCTCGAAACGAGACCGTCTGTCGGCTCGGACCGCCTCCAGCTCAGCGGAACCGCACGCCGGAGGAGTGACCGCCGTGCGAGCTCAGTGCCTCGTCGACTGCGGCGCGAACGACGGAGCCGGCGTAGCCCTTGCGCATGAGGAAGCCGCTGAGTCGCCGCTTCGCCGTCTCGGTGTCGAGAGAGCGCAACTGCGGAGCTCTGCGCACGGCGAGTTCCGTAGCCCGAGACTGCTCGTCGTCATCATCAACCTGCTCAAGAGCTTCGTCGATGTACTGCTGGTCGATGTGCCTGCGGCGCAGCTCTGCGGTGAGTGCAGAGCGGCCGAGACCCTTACGTTCGTGCTGGGTGCGCACGAGGGTCTCGGCCAGCTCGGCATCGTCGATGAGGCCGACCCGTTCGAGCCTGTCGAGTTCAGCCTCGACGATCTCGGAGTCGAGTTCTCGGGCAAGCAGCGCCTTCTGCAACTCCCAGCGGGACTGTCCACGCCGGGTCAACGCCTGCATACTGACTTTCTCCGCCCGCTGACGCTGGGCGTCGTCGGACTCGGGGGTAGATTGCTCGCCCGGTTCGACTGTCTCGGCCAGGTCGGTGAACCTGACCTTCGACGCCGCACGATCGGGAAGCGCCGATTCCGACGATGGCACTGGTTCGGGGTCGCCCGCGATCGGGGGGAGAACACCGGGCAGATAACTCACCCTGGCCAGGCCATCGCCGGAGGTCATCGGATCAGACCGCCTTGCGGCCGGTGAGCTTTGTGCTGATCGACTCGACCTTCGCATCGTCGCCCTCGACAACCGCGGCCGCGGCGACCGCGTTGGGGTCTGCAATGAGCCCCATCTTCATCTTGATCTTCTGCTCGATCTCCTGAGCGATCGCGGGGTTCTGCAGCAGGAAGTTGCGCGAGTTCTCCTTACCCTGTCCGAGCTGGTCACCGTCGTAGGTGTACCAGGCGCCAGACTTGCGCACGATTTCGTGCTCGACACCGAAGTCGATGAGGCTGCCCTCGCGGGAGATGCCCGTTCCATAGAGGATGTCGAACTCCGCCTGCTTGAAGGGCGGAGCCATCTTGTTCTTGACGACCTTGACTCTGGTGCGGTTACCCACCGCATCCGTGCCATCTTTGAGCGTCTCGATGCGACGGATGTCGAGGCGGACGGAGGCGTAGAACTTGAGCGCCTTGCCACCCGCGGTCGTCTCCGGGCTGCCGAAGAAGACACCGATCTTCTCGCGCAGCTGGTTGATGAAGATCATGGTGGTGTTGGTCTGGCTGAGGCCACCGGTGAGCTTGCGCAGCGCCTGGGACATGAGCCGGGCCTGAAGGCCGACGTGGGAGTCGCCCATTTCACCCTCGATCTCGGCTCGTGGCACGAGCGCCGCGACGGAGTCGATGACCACGAGGTCGATCGAGCCGGAGCGGACGAGCATATCCGCGATCTCGAGCGCCTGCTCCCCCGTGTCTGGCTGGGAGACGAGCAGCGCGTCGATGTCGACGCCGAGTGCCTTGGCGTACTCCGGATCGAGCGCATGCTCGGCGTCGATGAAGGCGGCGATGCCTCCCGCCCGCTGCGCGTTGGCGATGGCGTGCAGGGTGAGCGTGGTCTTACCCGAGGACTCCGGACCGTAGATCTCCACGATGCGGCCGCGGGGAAGCCCGCCGATACCGAGCGCGACATCCAGGGCGATAGAGCCGGTGGGGATCACCGCGACGGGAGCACGCTCGTCGCTGCCGAGGCGCATGACGGAGCCCTTGCCGAACTGGCGATCGATCTGTGCAAGGGCGGTTTCAAGGGACTTTTCGCGATCTGCTACTGATGGCATTTCTGGCTCCTCCGGAGTCGTCGTGGTTGCTGCCCATAGGCTGTCACTCCGCTGAAGGCCGATGAAGCAAGGCCCACAACCTCCTGACAAAGGCGGGTTGTCACGGATCTCGTTGACAAGTGCGACGCTACGCCGGGCGTGCGACATTCATCGGACCGCCGGGCGTTCTGTTCACAACTCGTTTTCGAGAGCCGCTGTTGAGGAGCCTAGCGAACATCCGAAGAAATGTTCGAACACGTGGTGCGGCGTGTCATAGGCCGCGGTAACCATTCAGGCCTTGCGAACCTGACCGGCGCCGTACCAGCGGTTCTCGGGCACATCGCTCGCCCGGCACAGGGCCAGCCAGATGTCGCGGGTCGCGATGCCCTTGGCGATCGCCTGTCTCGCCGTGAGGTCGCCGAGTTCGCCGAGCACGAGGTCGTCGGTGAGCATCCGTCCGTAGGATTCGCCGAATTCGTCGGCGACAGCGATCCAGAACTCACTCAAACGCATGGGGGCCAATCGGTGAAAAGGGGCGGGGAACACGGATGCCCGGCTCCGCAGAGCCGGGCATCCGTGGTGCGCATCACACCGTGTGCGCACCGAAGTCGTGAATCGCGGGTTACCTGACGACCAGGTCCGCGTCGAAGTCCGCGACGAGGTCGTCGGGAACAGTATCGGGAATCACGGTGATTCCCTCAATCACGGCCAGGCGGTCGCCCACCTCGCGCATGATGACAGAGATCGGGGTCTCGAGCGCATCTGCGACCGAGGCGAGAATCTCGGAACTGGCCTCTTTCTGCCCACGCTCTACCTCACTGAGGTAACCGAGGGCGACGCTGGCCTTACTTGCGACCTGGCGAAGGGTACGACCCTTCTGCAGACGAAAGTCCCGGAGCACATCTCCGATTTCTTCACGAACTAGAACCATAGGACCCTCCTCCATTGTGACAAGTACACCGACCGCACCGCTTCTGATCTGTCAGGTTGAGTAACACTACAACCTCTTGCAACAAACTCTAACCAGTGTGGACTGTGTGCCTCTTGTGAATCACGTACTGTAACGGGATCGGTTCGGCAAAGATTCCCAACTCGCAGCCGGTCATCCGATCCCCCAGATCTTGCCGAGCTGTATCAGTGCTTCGTAGACAACACCATCCCGGATTGCCTGTCGATCCCCAGTGAGAGTGACACCCACGGAATGCGTCCCCTCGGCGGTCGCGATGCCGATGAACGCGGTGCCGGGGCGATGTCCATCCTGTGGCCCCGGGCCGGCCACACCCGTCGTCGCGACCCCGATGTCGGCCTGCCTGCCGTCCACGGCCAGAGCCGCGCGCACGCCGTCCGCCATCTGCATGGCGACCTCCGGATGCACGGGCCCGTGCTGCGCGAGCAGGGCCGCATCGACGCCGAGCACACTGTGTTTGAGCTCGGTGTTGTACGCGACCACCGCCCCGAGCACGGTGGCCGAAGCGCCTGGCGTGCGGATGAGTTCGGCGACGAGCAGGCCGCCGGTGAGCGATTCCGCGACGGCGACGGTGAGGCCGCGATCGATGAGCTCCGCGACGATGCGCGCCGAGAGTGCGGCGGAATCGCGCGGGCTGCTACTCGTCATGCCACCGGAGTCATTCCGAATCGGTGCGCGCGGCCGCGGCGACAGGCCTGCTGCGCGTGGCAGCGTTCACGAGGTACTGGATGCCGGTCGTCACGGTCAGCACGAGCGCGACCGCCATGACGGCGGCGTTGACCCAGTGCATCCAGTCGCCGAGCAGCAGCCAGGTCGGCACGAGATAGAGCGAGATGGCGACCGACTGGAAGACGGTCTTGAGCTTGCCACCGCGGGATGCCGGAACGACGCGGGTGCGGATGATCACGAAGCGGAACACGGTGATGCCGATCTCCCGCACGAGGATGACGATCGTGACCCACCACCACAGTTCGCCGAGGATCGAGAGCGAGACGAGCGCACCACCGGTGAGCACCTTGTCTGCGATCGGATCGAGGATCTTGCCGAAGTCGGTGACGAGGTTCTGCCTGCGCGCGAGGATGCCGTCGACGCTGTCTGTGGCGATGGCGACGATGAACAGCGCGGCCGCGACGAGGCGGACCGGTCCGAGTTGCCCCGCGTCATCGAGCAGCAGCCAGATGAAAAGCGGGGCGAGGAGAATGCGCACCACGGTGATGATGTTCGCGACGTTGCCGGTACTCGCCGGTGTGTCACCGCTGCGCGCAACCCTTCCGCGCATCGGGTTTGGCCGCTTCGCGGGGGCTGACTCGCTCGGTTGTGGCAGGGTCACGCCTTACTCCCGGTCGGTCAGATTCCAGGCGTCCTCGTCCGAAGAGCCCTCGACTTCATCGTACCCGGAGGTCTGGTCGGCCACCGGGTCTCCGCGATAGCGGTCTTCGGATGCGGATACCCGTGCCGAGGCCGGCGCCGCGACATCGTCGCCGCGCAGCCTCGCGAGCACGCTCGGCAGCTGCTCAGGTGCCACGAGCACGTCTCGCGCCTTCGAACCCTCGGACGGACCGACGATCTCGCGCGATTCGAGCAGGTCCATGAGGCGGCCGGCCTTCGCAAAGCCGACGCGCAGTTTGCGCTGCAGCATGGACGTGGAGCCGAACTGGGTGCTCACGACGAGTTCTGCGGCGGCCAGCAGCACCTCGAGGTCATCTCCGATGTCACCATCGATGGCCTTGTGCTCTGCCGCGGCAGCGACATCCTTGCGGTATTCGGGCTGGGCCTGGCGCGTCACGTGCTGCACGACCGCGGCGACCTCGCTCTCGGGCACCCACGCGCCCTGCACCCTGATCGCCTTGGAGGCGCCCATGGGGAGGAAGAGAGCGTCTCCCTGGCCGATCAGCTTGTCCGCTCCCGGCTGGTCGAGGATGACCCGCGAGTCGGTCATGCTGCTCACCGCGAAGGCAAGGCGGCTCGGGACGTTGGCCTTGATGAGTCCAGTCACGACGTCGACGCTCGGCCGCTGCGTGGCGAGCACGAGGTGGATCCCGGATGCGCGCGCGAGCTGCGTGATGCGCACGATCGAGTCCTCGACGTCTCGTGGGGCGACCATCATGAGGTCTGCGAGTTCGTCGACGACGACGAGCAGATACGGATAGGGCTTGAGCTGCCGCTCGCTGCCCGCGGGCAACACGATCTCGTTCGCGACGACGGCCGCGTTGAAGTCGTCGATGTGGCGGAAGCCGAAGCTCGCCAGGTCGTCGTAGCGCATGTCCATCTCTTTGACGACCCAGGACAGCGCTTCCGCGGCCTTCTTGGGGTTCGTGATGATGGGCGTGATGAGGTGCGGGACGCCGGCGTACGCGGCGAGTTCGACCCGCTTGGGGTCGATGAGCACCATGCGCACCTCGGACGGCTTCGCGCGCATGAGCAGCGAGGTGATCATCGAATTGACGAAGCTGGACTTGCCCGAGCCGGTCGAGCCGGCGACGAGGAGATGCGGCATCTTCGCGAGGTTCGCGACGACGAAGCCGCCCTCGACATCCTTGCCGAGCCCGATGGTCATGGGGTGCTGGCTGCTCGTGCTGGCGCGCGATCGCAGCACATCGCCGAGCGAGACGATCTCACGGTCGGAGTTGGGGATCTCGACGCCGATGGCGCTCTTGCCGGGGATCGGCGAGAGGATGCGGACCTCGTTGCTCGCCACCGCGTAGGAGAGGTTCTTGCTGAGCGCGGTGACCCGCTCGACCTTGACGCCGGGACCGAGTTCGATCTCGTAGCGGGTGACCGTGGGGCCGCGGCTGAAGCCGGTGACCTTCGCATCCACCTGGAACTGGTTCAGCACCTCGGTGATGGCGCGAACGATGGTGTCATTGGCCTCGGAGCGTGACTTCGGTGGCGTGCCCTGCGCGAGGGTGGCGACCGCGGGGAGCCGGTACGGCGCGGTGGGCTGGGGGCGGTGTGGCTTCGCGGCCGGCTCGTCGAAGTCACCGTGTTCACCCTTGACCGAGGCCTTGTCTGAGAATCCCGGGAGCAGCCCGGCGATGAGCGGTCCGCCGTCGTCCCGGATGCCGGTGGCCGGCGAGATACCCTCAACCTCGCCCGTGAAGCGCTTGACCGCGTCCTCGGCGTTCAGCAGTTCGTCGAGCAGTTCGACCCCGAACTCCCCATCGCGTTTCGTGTGGTCGATGACTTCGGTGTCGTCGGAGTCGCGCGAGATCACCGGGCTGTCGAAGGCCGGATCCTCCTCGCGCCTGGACTTGTTCCTGCGCCACCACGGGATCGAGGCCGCGTCTTCCTCCTCGTCCAGGTCGTTGAAGACGAGGCCGGTGTCTGCCTTGGCGGACTTCTGCGCGGCGCGCTCCTCGGCATCCGGCAATTGGGCGCCGAACAGGTAGGAGTACAGCTCGCGAAGCCGGTCGCCGATCTTGTTCGGCGGCGTCTTGGTGAGGATGAAGAGCGAGAGCAGCAGGAGCAGGACGATCACGGGGGTGGCCAGGAATGCGGTTCCGACCGTGAGCAGTGGGGCGGCAAGAACCCAGCCGAGCACGCCGCCAGCGTGCGCGAGCTGTTCCATGCCTGCCGCAGGCGCGGGCTGGCCACCGAAGACGTGGCAGAGCGCGCTTACCGTGACGAGGAGCAGGGCGAGACCGATGCCGATGCGCCCGTTGTCGTGAACAGACGACGGATGCCGGAACAGCCAGATCGCGAACAGCAGCATGATCACCGGCAGTGCGAACGCGACGCGGCCGAAGAGTCCGCCGAAGGTGTACGCGTCGAGCGCGATGGCAACCGGGTCGGTGGGCTGGAACCACTCGACGATGGCGCCGACAACGGCGAGGACGAACACCAGGAAAGGAACACCGTCGCGGCGCTCGTCCTTGGCGAGCGACTCCCGGCCGAGAACCCTGGCCGCGCCGCCGACGACGTGGGCGAGCCCGAGCCACGCCTTGGTGAGGAGACCCTCCTCGACCTGGGGCGCCGCCTTCGCCTTGCTGCGCACGGGCGGAAGACGTTTGGTGGGTGCCGTGGCGGTGCGCGCGCGCGAGTTCGTCGTGCGCGCACGCGAAGTCGACCTGGTGCTCGTAGCCATGCGATCAACGGTAGCGCGGAGGCACCCCGTAGCCCGGTTGGCCCGGGCGCGTGTCAGCGCGGTGGAGCTATCCGATGTCGCCCGTGAGGTCTCGACAAGCTCGATCACCGGAAACGGGCTTGATCACCGGGTACGCACTCGCCGCGGAGACGGGGCGGCCGGCGGAAATTACGCCTCGATGACGACCGGAACAATCATCGGCCTGCGCCGATGCTGCGTGTTGACCCACCGGCCGACGGTGCGCCGGATGACCTGGCTGAAGGCGTGCGTGTCACGCGTGCCGTTCTCCGCGGCATCGGTGAGCGCGCGGATGATCAGCGGCTTGACAGCGTCGAACACTGCGTCGTCCTCCGCGAACCCACGGGCCTGGATCTCCGGTCCCACGATGACGCGACCGGTCTGCGGGTCGATCGCCGTGAAGATGGAGATGAAGCCCTCTTCGGCGAGGATCCTGCGGTCCTTGAGGTCCGCATCCGTGATCTCGCCCACGGTCGAGCCGTCTACGTAGACGTAGCCGAGGTCGAGCTGTCCGACCACCGTCGCGACGCCGTCCTTGAGGTCGACGACCGTGCCGTCCTCTCCAATGATGGTGTTCTCCTCCGGGATGCCGGTGGCGATCGCCAGCTGCTGGTTGGCGACCAGGTGGCGGTATTCGCCGTGCACCGGGAGGACGTTCTTCGGCTTCAGGATGTTGTAGACGTAGAGCAACTCCCCCGCGGCCGCGTGACCGGAGACGTGCACCTTGGCGTTGCCCTTGTGCACGACGTTGGCGCCGAGCTTGACGAGCCCGTTGATGACCCGATAGACCGCGTTCTCGTTGCCCGGGATGAGGCTCGAGGCGAGGATGACGGTGTCGCCCTTGCCCACCTCGATCTGGTGCTCGAGGTTCGCCATGCGAGCGAGCACGGCCATCGGTTCGCCCTGTGAACCGGTCGACATGTAGACGATCTTGTTGTCGGGCAGATCGGCGGCCTTCTTGGCCTCGATGAGCACGCCGTCCGGCACCCTGAGGTAGCCGAGTTCTGCGGCGATGTTCATGTTGCGCACCATGGAGCGGCCCATGAAGGCGACCCTGCGGCCGTTGGCGTGTGCGGCATCCAGAACCTGCTGCACGCGGTGCACGTGACTGGAGAAGCTCGCGACGATGACGCGACGGGGCGCCTTGGAGATCACGCTCTCGAGCACCGGACCGATGTTGCGTTCCGGCGCGGTGAAGCCGGGGACGTCGGCGTTGGTGGAGTCGGGCAGGAACAGGTCGACGCCGGCCTCGCCGAGGCGTGCGAACGCGCGGAGGTCGGTGATGCGGTCGTCGAGCGGGAGCTGGTCCATCTTGAAGTCACCGGTGTGGAGCACGACGCCCGCACTCGTCTTGATGGCGACGGCCAGGGCATCCGGAATGGAGTGATTGACGGCGATGAACTCGAGGTCGAACGGGCCGAACGCCTCCTTCTGTCCCTCGGCGACCGTGAGCGTGTACGGCGTGATGCGGTGCTCCTTGAGCTTCGCCTCGACGAGGGCGAGCGTGAGGGTCGAACCGATGAGCGGCAGATCCTGCCGCAGCTTGAGCAGATACGGCACGGCCCCGATGTGGTCTTCGTGTCCGTGGGTGAGCACGACGCCGAGGACGTCGTCCAGGCGATCCCGGATGGAGCTGAAGTCGGGCAGGATGAGGTCGACGCCCGGCTGGTTCTCCTCCGGGAAGAGCACGCCGCAGTCGACGATGAGGAGCTTGCCGTCGATCTCGTAGACGGTCATGTTGCGGCCGATTTCGCCGAGGCCACCGATCGGGGTGACGCGCAGGGTTCCTGCGGCGAGCTTGCGGGGTTCGTAGATAGGTGAATTCATAGCGTCCAGTGTTCTTGCGGCTGCGGTCGGATGACCGTCGGCCGGATCATGGGGCCTTGAGCCCCCGGTTCACGTGTGCGGGTTAGCGGGTGGTGCCGGCGACCTTCGGCAGCGCGCCACCTGCGGCGGCGTTGCGATCCGGTCGGAAGTTGCCGAGGTCGAGGCCGGTGATCTCGCCGACGAGCGCGATCTCGTCTTCGATCTGGGCGGCCTCGAAGTCCTCGGGGCCGACGAGCGGCAGTCGCACGCGCGGAGATCCGATGCGGCCGAGCCCGTGCAGGATGTACTTGGCGGCGACGGTGCCGGGCACGTGGGTCATGACGGCGCGAACGAGCGGCTCGAGCTGCTTGTGTGCCGCGGTCGCCGCGGCGAGGTCGCCCCTGTTGACGGCATCGACGATGACGCGGTAGGGAGCAGCGGCGATATTCGCCGTGACGCCGACGAGCCCGGATGCGCCGATGGACAGGTGCGGGAGCACGTTCGTGTCGTCTCCGGAGAAGTAGAGAAGGTCGGTCTGGTTGAGCACGCGGCTGACCTCGGCGAAGTCGCCCTTGGCATCCTTGACCGCACGGATGTTGGGGTGCTGCGAGGCGCGCAGGATCGTCTCGTACTTGATCGGGATGCCGGTGCGGCCGGGGATGTCGTAGAGGATGACCGGAAGGTCCGTGGCATCCGCGATCATGCGGAAGTGCGTGAGCACGCCCGCCTGGGTGGGCTTGTTGTAGTACGGCGTGACGATCATGACGCCGTCGGCGCCCGCCTTCTCGCTCGCCTTGTAGAGCTCGATGGCGTGCGCGGTCTCGTTCGAACCGCCACCGGTGATGGTCTTGGCGCGACCGGCCGCGACCGACTTGCTCACCTCTACCAGCCGAAGCTTCTCCGGGTCGGTGAGCGTGCTGGTCTCACCCGTGGTGCCGGAGACGACGATGCCGTCCGCACCAGCGGTGATGACGTCGTCGATGTGCTTCTCCACGCCGGGCCAATCGACTTCGCCGTCTGGGGTGAACGGCGTGACGAGTGCGACGAGCACCTGACCGAAGGGATTGTTGGACGTAGACACGTGTACAGGGTATCGGTTGGTACCGTGATCCGCCCTCCCGTGCCCGCGCGACGAGGCGGGATTGTCATTTCGCGTCACAGTCCCCCACGACAACGAGGCCGGGCATACCGTGGTGCCACCATGAACGGACTCATCGTCTTCGGCATCCTGATCGGGCTCGTGGCCCTCGCAACGCTGCTCGGTGTGCTGTGGCGCGCTCGGACCGGCCGCGTTCGCGCTGTGGTGCACGAGACGGTCGTGGACGCGTCGGATCTCGGCCCAGGCGCGGTGATCGGCAGCGACGCGACCCTGCTGCAGTTCTCCACAAGCGTCTGCGCCCCGTGCAGGGTGACCCATTCCGTGCTCGACGAACTCGCCGGTGGGCGAGCCGGCGTTAGCCATGTCGACGTCGACATCACGAGGCGCTCCGACCTCGCCAACCGTTACCGCGTGCTGCAGGCACCCACAACCTTCATCCTCGATGGTCGCGGCGTGGTTCAGGCACGGATCGGCGGCGTGCCACGCGCCGCGGAGGTCGTCGCAGAACTCGACCGAATCCTCCACACCGCACCCGCGGTCGCCTGAACGGAAGGACGGACCGGATGGCAACCACTCAGCATTCTCCACTTTCGGCCTCGAAGGCCGCGCTGCACGCCAGGCCCAGTCGACCGGGCGTGGATCCCCGCGGCCCTCGCTTCGGTGCAGGCATCACCGCAGCGCTCCTGCTCGTGACCATCGGACTTGCGCTGCCCACGGCGGCCGTGCCGTCGACGGCGATCGGCGCGAGGATCGCTGAGCCAGGATTCGTGCTGCTGGCGCTCATCACCGCGCTGTTCACCTGGGGCGCGTTCGCGGGCGTGGCGAGGCATCCGTATGGCTGGCTCTTTCGCCGGCTCGTGCGACCGAGACTCGCGCCGCCCACTCATCTGGAAGACCCGGTGCCGCCTACCTTCGCGCAGGGCATCGGTCTCGTCGTCACCATCGTGGGCGTCGTGCTTCACCTCGCCGGCGTGCCCTTCGGGCTCGCGATTCCCGCCGCAGCGGCCTTCATCGCGGCATTCCTCAACTCGGCCTTCGACTACTGCTTCGGATGCCAGATCTACCTGCTGCTGGCCCGCATCGGCATCGTCGGGCGAGCCTCCGCCACCGCCGGCTGAACCCGTCGATGACCCCCGTTCGGGTGGCTTAGGCTGGAGCTTCGACACGAGGGGATGCGCATGGCCGCGGCGAAGCAGCACACGATGCGGGTGCTCGTCTCCGGGGCATCCGGACTGATCGGAACGGAACTGTGCAGGCAGTTGCGCGAGGACGGTCATGACGTGCACACGCTCGTACGCCGCCAACCCACCGCGCCCCACGAGCACAACTGGGCGCCCACGGCGCGCATCCTCGATTCGAGCCTCATCGACTCGACGGATGCCATCATCAACCTTTCCGGCGCGCCGCTCGGTCACCTGCCCTGGACGCCCGCCTATAAGCGGGAGCTCCTGGATTCGCGACTGGAAACCACGAGGGCGCTGGCCGAGGCGATGAACATGGCGTCCAAGCCGCCCGCGGTCTTCCTCAACGCCTCAGCTGTGGGCTTCTACGGTGATCGCCCTGGCGAGCGGCTGACCGAGGCATCGCCGAAGGGCACGGGCTTTCTCGCCGACCTCGTCGAGGCCTGGGAGCAGGCCGCGCAGATCCGCCCTGCGAAGACGCGGCTGGTCACCTTCCGCACCGGCATCGTGCTGGCCCGCGGCGGCGCACTCGCTCCACTCGTGGCGCTGACGCGGGTGGGACTCGGGTCGCGGCTCGCGACCGGCGGTGACATCTGGCCCTGGATCAGCCTCTACGACGAAGCCGCGGCCATCCGGCACCTGCTGACCTCATCGCTCAGCGGCGTGGTGAACCTCGTGGGACCGACGCCCGCAACCTCCGACCGGATCACCGCGCACCTCGCGAAGCGGATGCGCCGCTGGTACGACTTCGCGGTCCCCTCCTGGGCCATCAAGCTGGCCATGCAGGATGCCGGAACAGAATTGCTGCTCAGCAGCCAGAAGGTGCTCGCGAGCCGACTGCTCGACGACGGCTTCCGCTTCAGGGACGAGACGGCCGAGAGCGCCATCGACGCGATGCTCGAGCGCGGCTGAGCGGTACCTCGCGGTGCTTCAGGCCCTGCGCTCGTCGCGTTCGAGCCTGATCGCGCGGCCGATCGAGCCACGGGCACGGCGACGGTCACCGCATGCGTCGTAGGCCAGGCCAAGCCTGAACCAGGCCTGCCAGCTGCCCGGTGCCGCCTCGACCGCCGCCTGGTACCCGGGGAACACAGCGTCCGCCGCCGCGCGCTCCGGTCGTCCGCTCGCGCGCGTGGGCAGTGCATCCGCCGGCAGCGCGCCCTCTGAGCGCAGCACGCCGAGGAGCCGCTGGCTGCGCAGGCCGAACAGGAGTTCCGCACCGAGCGCCCAAGCGCCGAGCAGGGGGAGCACGATGAGCGCCACGCCGAGACCCTTCGCCGCACCGTTGTCGACCGCAATGAGTCGGAAGGCCAGCTGCGTGACGACGACCAGATACAGCACAAGGAGTACCGACATGATGGCGACGGCGATGCGACCGTTCATGCCGGGGATGCCCCGCCCAGATCGATGAGCCGATCGAGGCCGACAGTGACGCCGCGAGCGTTCACGGTGGCGCGAAGCGCGATGAGGATGCCCTGCTCGTACGAGCTTTGCGCGAGCGTCTCGTGCACGATCGTCAGCACCTCGCCCGTTCCGCCGAAGATGACGTCCTGCTTCGCGACGATGCCCTGCATGCGCAGGCTGTGGATCGGGATGCTGGCCGCCTGCTGGCCACGGCCGCGCTGGTCGCTGTGCAGCGCGGACACCGGTCCGAGCGCGCTGCGGGCGTCGCCCATGAGTTCAGCCGTGCGGACGGCGGTGCCGGACGGCGAGTCGACCTTGGACGCGTGGTGCGCCTCGACGATCTCGATCGAATCGTAGAAGCGCGCGGCCATGGTGGCGAAGGTGGTGGCGAGCACAGAGCCGATCGAGAAGTTGGGGACGATGACGACCCCGGCCTCTGGCCTGTCTTCGATCGAGGACTCGAGCGTCGCGACGCGGGCCGCCGACCAGCCGCTCGTTCCGACGAGCACGCGGATGCCGTTGGAGACGGCGAAGGCGACCACGGTCGGGCTCACGGCCGGCACCGTGACGTCCACGGCGACGTCGGCACCGAGCATCGCGGAGAGTTCGGCTTTGGAGTCGAGTTCGGCGACGAGTTCGAAGTCATCGGCATCGCGCACGAGCCGCGAAATGAGCTGGCCCATTCTGCCGGTTGCGCCGACCACGGCGACCCTGGTTGTCATCCGTTCAATCTAGCAAGCCGAGGGGTATGCCCGATCGACCTAGGCTTGCGGGATGGTGCGCTTTCGAGAGACCCCGGTGACCGACGACGCGGCCACGCTGCTGCTCAACGAGTACTTCGAATCCCGCGAGCTGAGCTTTCCGGAGGCGCAGGGAAAATACCGACCCGTGTTCCCCGCCGCCTCGGCCTTCGAGCCACCGCGCGGCGTCTTCCTCGTCGTGGAGGCAGACACAGATGACGGTGTGGCGGACGTGGGCTGCGGCGGCATTCGGCGCCTCGATACCCCGGATGGCGCTCCCGTGCGCTTCGAGGTGAAGCACCTCTGGCTGCAGCCTCGCGTTCGCGGTCGCGGCTACGGACGAGTGCTGCTCGGCGAGTTGGAGCGGCGGGCCATCGACTTCGGTGCGGGTGAGCTCGTGCTCGACACGAACGACAGCCTGCTTGCGGCGGGCGGGCTCTACCGGTCGAGTGGATATGTGCAGGTAGAGCCGTACAACGACAACCCGAACGCGACGACGTGGTACGCGAAGCGGGTGAAGTGAGGGGTTTCGATACGCTCGTTCCTCGCTACTCAGCCCGCGCGAGCGCTAGTAGGGCTGCTCGACCGGGAGGCCGGTGCGCAACTCGGGCGGCAGGTGTCCGAGGTCGTTGTGCGTGATGAGCTCAGGTGACTTCACCGACCGCACGCGGATGATGGTGAGTCCGCAATTGGCCTGGTTGGTGCCCATCCAGCGCCACGCGGGTGCCTCGAAGACCTCGCGCACGAACCAGGCGATCACGAAGTTGTGAGTGATGAGGAGCGTATGACGATCATCGCGAGACGGGGTGAGCCATTCGGCCACCGCATCCGTCATCTGTGCCTGACCAGCGTCGATCTGCGCCTCGGTGATCGAGCCGAAGAACGGCTGGAACGCGTGGGGCATGTCCGGTGTGGGACCGGAGGGAATGCAGTCGAACAGCAGGGCGGAGGGCTGCGCATGAAGGTCCGGCATGCTGGCCGTCATGATCGCGGCCGTCTCCTGGGCACGCTGCAGCGGGGAATGCCAAGCCTCAGTCAGCGGCACGCCGCTCAGGCGCTCGGCGATGAGTTCCGCCTGCCGTGTTCCGCGACTCGACAGCGGGCCATCCGGTAGGCCGTGTTCGGCATCCTGCTGCTCGCCGTGGCGTACCAGATAAATGAAGTGGGACATCGTTGTTCCTGTGTTCGGTCCTGCTTGTCGGGTGGTCGTGCGCTGCGACCGGACTACTGCGCGGAAACCGGCTCGTCGCTGAGTCCGGCAAAGCTTGATTCCTCAACGGCGCCTACCGCGGCGATCGAGAGTGGCCGCGACGCGAGCTCCGCCGCAAGTTCGCGAACATCGCCCGCGGAGACGAGGGCGAGCCTGCGCAGCGCCTCGTCGAGGTCGCTGAACTCGCCGAGCGTGATCTCCGAGCGGCCGAGTCGCGACATCCGGGTGTCTGAGTCTTCGAGAGCCAGAGCGGATGCCCCGCTCAGCTGGCCGGAGGCGCGCCGCACCTCCTCGTCGGTGACTCCCCCGTCTGCCACGCGACGAAACTCGCCCAGGAGGAGCTCGGTGACCTGCCCCACCTTGGCGGGTGAACAGCCGGCATAGAGCCCGAACAGCCCGGCGTCGGAGTAGCTCGGCGAGAACGAGTAGACGGAATAGGCCAGGCCGCGCTTCTCGCGGATCTCCTGGAACAACCGGGACGACATACCGCCGCCGAGAATCGAGTTGAGCATCGCCATGGTGCTGCGTCGATCGTCTGCCGCGGCAATGCCGGGAACGCCGAGCAGAATGTTGGCCTGTTCGATGGGGCGCTGGACCACGACGAGCGGGCTGCCGCGATCGATCACGCCGGCGCTCGGGTCTCGTCGCTCGACGGGCGCTGCCTCGGCACCGAGGTCCCACCCGGCGGCGACGAGAGCGGTCTGCACCGCAGCAACGAGCACGTCGTGGTCGACGGCACCGGCGACGGTGATGACGAGGTCCTGGGCGCGATAGTTCGCCTGGTAGTGCGACCACACCGACTCGCGCGTCGCCGCCTGGATCGTCTCGGGGCTGCCGCCGATGGGGCGCCCGAGCGGGTGCGCGCCCAGCACGGCCTCGAAGAAGCGTTCACTCGTTACATCCGCCGGATCGTCGTCGGCCATGGCCAGTTCTTCGAGGATGACCCCGCGCTCGTTCTCGAACTCGACCGGATCGAGCAGTGACGAGGTGAACATGTCGGAGAGCACCTCGACGGCCATTCCGAGATCACGATCCTGCACCTTGGCGTAGTAGCAGGTGTACTCCTTGGCCGTCATGGCGTTGTGCTCGCCACCGACGGCGTCGAAGCTCACGGCGATGTCGAGCGCGCTGCGGGAGCGGGTGCCCTTGAAGAGGAGGTGCTCGAGGAAGTGGGTGCTCCCATAGGTATGGAGCTGCTCGTCGCGAGATCCGACCGCGACCCAGTAGCCGATCGTCGCGCTGCGCGCTCCCGGCACCTGCTCGCTGAGGATGCGGACCCCGCTCGGTAGGATCGAACGCCGCACGAGCGAATCACCCGCTGCGGTGAAAGAGAGTTCTGACACGCCCAGGGGAAGCTCAACTGCGCCGTTCACGCGATCGAGCCTACGTCACGTGTCTGACCGTGCGGACCGCCTGTGGACAGCCCTCCCCCGTACTGGGGTACATGAATGTCGCACAAAAAGAGGACAAACAGAGTTGTCTGTCGCATTTCTGTGTTAGCCTCCAGATGTTGGAGAATTGAGCGGCTTACCCCGGGAGATTCGCGCAATCGGATTCACCCCGAAATCCACCTGCACAGGCCGCCACCCGAAGGCGGAGCACAACACGCAGCACCGCGAGATCGAAGATTCTCGCGTCATGGAAGTCGACCGAACGCTCCTCCGAGTTTGGTCTGCTTCCGAGCGGCTTTGAGGATACCTAGCCGAATCGCCGAAGGGAGCCACGTTGTGACGGTTGTTGAGTCTGATCCGACCGCGCAGCGTGGCCCCGTGGCCACCTCCGGACCATGGGCCAAGCAGCGCATCCTGGAGACCGCAGACCGCCTGTTCTCCGACGAGGGGATTCACACGGTCGGCATCGACCGACTGATCAGTGAGTCCGGCGTCACCAAGGCCACGTTCTACAAGCACTACGGCGCCAAGGACCGACTCATCATCGAGTACGTGAAGAACCGGCACGCGAGCGTCAAGTCCGACATCGAGCCCGTGGTCGCGCAGGCGGTCACCCCCGCAGCGGCGCTCAGGGAACTCTTCGCCATGGTCGAACGAGACACGCAGCGCGTGGGATTCCGCGGCTGTCCCTTCGTCAATGCGGCGGCGGAATACCCCGACCCGCGTCACCCAGTGAGGGCCGTCGTGGCCGAACACCGTGACTGGTACACAGGGATGTTGGCGAGCCTCCTCAAGCAACTCAATCATCCGCTGCCCGGCGACGCGGCAGACGACCTCATGTTGATCAGGGACGGCGCGATGGCGGGAGCCTATGCGGGCGACTTCGTCGCCGTGGGCGCGGCACTGGCCAGAGCAGTCAGCCGGATCATGACCGAGATCGGTGTGCACAGCACAGAGGTAGACAGCCCCGTCTCCGCCTGACGCGCGCACCCCGCAAGGGGAACGGTGCCACCGCGCGGTGTGCTATGAAGCCGAGGCGCGATCGAGCGCCGCGAGCTGGTGCCTCGTGAGCTGGATGTCTGCGGCCGCCATGAGGGAATCGACCTGGCTCGGGTGGCTCGCACTCGCCACGGGCGCGACCACGTTGGGCTTCGCAAGCAACCAGGCCAGCGCGATGGTGGCCGGCACCGACTCCTGCACCGCGGCGATCCCGTCGAGACAGGCGAGCGTGCGCAGTCCGCGCTTGTTGAGATACGTCGTGGGCTTGGTGCCGCGCGCTCCCCTGGCGACATCCGCCCGCGTGCGGTACTTGCCGGTGAGGAAGCCGCCCGCGAGCGCGAATCTCGGCATCACGCCGAGGCCCTGATTGCGCGCCACGCTGGCGAGCGTTCCCTCATATTCCGCGCGGTGCATGAGGTTGTAGTGGTTCTGCACGGCGACAAGCGGGGTGATGCCGAGCTGGGCCGCGATGACCCTGGCCTCGATCAGTCGATTGCCGGAGTGGTGTGACACGCCGAAGTACCGCACCTTGCCCGCGCGAATCAGCCAGTCGACCGCGAGCAGGGTCTCTTCGAAGTCCACGTTCGGGTCGTCGATGTGCAGATAGAGCAGGTCGAGGTAGCCGGTCTGCAGTCGCTCGAGCGAGGCGTCGACCGCGCGCATGACCGTGCCGGCCGAGAGACCGGGGTTGTCCGCACTCTTGCCGATCTTGGTGGCGACGACGAGCTGGGAACGATTGCGCCGCTCGCGCATCCAGTTGCCGATCATGATCTCGCTGCGGCCGCTCGCGTAGGAGTCGGCCGTGTCGATGAAGTTGCCGCCGAGCTCCGCGTAGCGGTCGAGGATGGCGTCCGTCGTCTCGGCATCGGTCGTCCAGCCGAAGACGTTGCCTCCGATCGCGAGCGGTGACACGCGCAACTCGGACTGGCCCAGCCTGCGCAGGCGCTGAATAGGCGTGGGCGCGGTCCATTCCGGCTCCCATGCCCCCATGGGTGCCAGGTCTGGCAGTAGCTGTGTCATCGTGATCCCCCGTGCGCTCGCGTACCGTCGTCTTCGCCGATTCGGGTGCGTGCGCCTTGTGGGACCGAGATTAGCTCAGGCGGGCGCCAAACCACGGGAGGATGCACCAATCGTTACCATTCCGGTTGCACCCAATTCGGGGGCTGCTGCGAGGGCAGCAGAAACCCGTGGCCTTTCGACCCCATCGGTGAGAGCGTTGAAGTGCGACGTCTTCGATGAGAAGAAAGGTGCACCATGACCGACCAGACCCCTTCCCATCCCTCCCGACAGGCTCCCGGATCGGACTCCACCTCCACCAAGGTGACGGAACAGCGGGCGCTGACGAGCGGGAATGGCAATAATTGGCTCGTCATCGGCGGGATCCTCACGCTGATCTGCGGCGGCATCCTCTTCGCCATGCAGCGGCTCGAACCCGCCGCCGTCGCGTTCACGGGACTCGTGATCGTGGTCGTTCTCTACGCGGCCATGGTTGTCGTGCGGCTCGTGGCTGCGCCGGGTCGACGGATGCTGTGGAGCCTCGCCGCGCTCACCATCCTGATCGTGATCACGTTCTTCGTCTGCGGGGGCATCGTGACCGCAACCGAGTGGAGTGGCGCAGCGATCGCCTGACCCACGCAGTAGTGCCCGCCCCTTGATCGGGAGCGGGCACTACTGGACTGGCGTTGCTGTCGACTAGCCTTCGGCCGGAGCCTCGGCGGCGTCGGATGCCTCGGCAGAGTCATCGACGGGAGCGAGCGAGAGCTTTCCGCGGTCGTCGACCTTGGTGATCTCGACCTGGATCTTCTGGCCGACGGAGAGCACGTCTTCGACGTTCTCCACCCGCTTGCCACCGGCGAGCTTGCGCACCTCGGAGATGTGCAGCAGGCCATCCTTGCCAGGGGTGAGCGAGACGAAGGCGCCGAAGGTGGCGATCTTCACGACGGTTCCGAGGAACCGCTCCCCTACCTCGGGGTTGAGCGGGTTCGCGATCGCGTTGACCGCGGCGCGCGCTGCCTCGGCCGACGGACCGTCGACCGCACCGATGAACACGGTGCCGTCATCCTCGATCGAGATGTCTGCTCCGGTGTCGTCCTGGATCTGGTTGATCGTCTTGCCCTTCGGGCCGATCAGCTCGCCGATCTTGTCGATCGGGATCTGGACCGAGATCACGCGAGGCGCGGTCGGTGCCATCTCATCCGGTGCGTCGATCGCCGCGTTGATCACGGCGAGGATCGCGGTGCGAGCCTCCTTGGCCTGGCCGAGCGCACCATCGAGCACCGAGGACGGGATTCCCGCGAGCTTGGTGTCGAGCTGGATGGCGGTGACGAACTCCGAGGTACCTGCGACCTTGAAGTCCATGTCGCCGAGCGCATCCTCAGCACCCAGGATGTCGGTGAGAGCCGCGTAGCGGGTCTCGCCGTCGACCTCGTCGGAGACGAGTCCCATCGCGATGCCGGCAACCGGCGCGCGCAGCGGCACACCGGCGTTCAGCAGCGACAGGGTGGACGCGCAGACGGAACCCATCGAGGTCGAACCGTTGGAGCCGAGAGCCTCGGACACCTGGCGGATCGCGTAGGGGAACTCCTCGCGAGGCGGCAGCACCGGCACGAGCGCGCGCTCGGCGAGGAAGCCGTGCCCGATCTCGCGACGCTTCGGCGAGCCGACCCGACCGGTCTCACCGGTGGAGTATGGCGGGAAGTTGTAGTGGTGCAGGTAGCGCTTCTTCTTCACCGGGGCGAGGGAGTCGATCTGCTGCTCCATCTTGAGCATGTTCAGCGTGGTGACACCCAGGATCTGGGTCTCGCCGCGCTGGAAGATCGCGCTGCCGTGAACACGCGGGATGACCTGCACCTCGGCGTCGAGCGGACGGATGTCTGAGGTGCCACGACCGTCGATGCGCACGCCCTCGGTGAGGATACGACCGCGAACGATCTTCTTCGTCACCGACTTGTAGGCGGCGCTCACCTGGCCGTTCGCGTTCTCCGCCAGTTCACCGGCCCCGACCTTCGCCGCGATGGCCTCCTTGACCTCGTCCTTGAGCGCGTCATCCGCGTTCTGGCGCTCGATCTTGTCGGCGATCTGGTAGATGTCGCGCAGGCGGTCATACGCAATCCCCGCGACGGCGTCGTAGGTGGCCTGCTCGTAGGGCAGGAAGACGGGGTAGTCCTGCACCTCCTTGGCCGCGTGGGAGGCGAGCTCCATCTGGGCCTTGATGAGCTGCTTGAGGAACGGCTTGGACGCCTCGAGGCCCTGGGCAACGACGGCCTCGTCGGGCTTCGTCGCACCACCCTTGATGAGGTCCCAGCTGTGCTCGGTGGCCTCGGCCTCGACCATCATGATCGCGACATCCTCTTCACCGTTCGAATTGGTGATGAGACGGCCGGCGACGGTGAGGTCGAAGACGGCCTCCTCGAGCTGCGAGAACTTCGGGAAGGCGACCCACTGGTCACCGATCAGCGCGAGACGGATGCCGCCGATCGGTCCGTTGAACGGAAGTCCCGAGATCTGCGTGCTGAGGCTCGCCGCGTTGATGGCGAGAGCGTCGTAGAACTCGTCGGGCGCGATGGCCAGAACGGTGATGACGATCTGCACCTCGTTGCGGAGACCCTCGACGAAGGTCGGGCGAAGCGGACGGTCGATCAGGCGGCAGACGAGAATCGCTTCGGTCGACGGGCGACCCTCGCGGCGGAAGAAGCTGCCGGGGATCTTGCCTGCGGCGTAGGAGCGCTCCTCGACATCCACCGTCAGCGGGAAGAAGTCGAAGTTGTCTTTCGGGTGCTTGCTGACGCTCGTGGCGCTCAGCAGCATGGTCTCCTCGTCGAGGTAGGCAGCGACTGCTCCCTGGGCCTGCTGGGCGAGACGACCGGTTTCAAAGCGCACGGTGCGCGTGCCGAACTTGCCGTTATCGAGAACGGCTTCGGCTGAGGTGATTTCTGGACCCTCCATAAGGGGGCTTTCTCCTTTGTTTTACGTCGTAACCCCGTGTGGGTCGCGACTCGTCAAGGAGCAGGAGCGGGTTCGATGACACCTGCGATCGGATGTTCCGAAACGCAGCGTGGTGTACGCGCGAAATCCCTAGAGTGGGGCGCTTGTCTGGCCAACAGTCGAAATCCGCCAGGATTTCGAGGTCGAGCCTGTCGAGACCTGACCGTCGAAATACTGGAAAACCACCACCGGTGACCAGCGTCTTGCCGGCCTGCTCCGCAGCTGATCGGTTGTGCTCTCGCGAACGACAGTTAAACCAGTTCAACCTCATTGAGTCTACCAGTTGCCCCCTGCGAGACGCGAGTACCCGCGCCTGCGGCATGGCGAAGCACAGAATCGGCACGGTGAGGGTCGCCGCGGATACGCTGGAGGCAACCCGAGAGGAGCCGGCAGTGCTGGTCGGTGTTGCACGAGAGAGCCAGTCGGGAGAGCGCCGTGTCGCTGCGACTCCCGAAACGGTGGTCCAGCTGAAGAAGCTCGGCCTCGACGTCGCGATCGAGACCGGAGCGGGCGCAGAGGCCGATTATCCGGATGCCGCCTACGCCGACGTCGGCGCCGCCCTCGTTGATGCGCTCGCGCTCGGCGAGGTGGACGTGCTCTGCCATGTGCGACCGCTGACCCCCGCCACGGCGGCCGGTCTGCGGTCTGGCGCAATCACCATCGGGCTCGCCTCGCCCGCATCCGAGCTCGCAACCGTGAGCGCGCTTGCGAAGGCCGGCGTCACGTCCTTCGCGCTCGAACTCGTGCCGCGCATCTCGCGCGCCCAATCCATGGATGCTCTGAGCTCGCAGGCGCTCGTCACGGGATACCGCGCCGTGCTCGAGGCCGCGGTGCGCCTCCCCCGCTTCTTTCCGCTGTACATGACGGCGGCGGGAACGGTTCCGCCCGCGCGGGTGCTCGTGCTCGGAGCCGGTGTTGCGGGACTGCAGGCCATCGGAACAGCGAAGCGACTCGGTGCGCGGGTGTCGGCCAACGACATCCGGGCCGCCTCGGCCGAAGAGGTCACGTCGATCGGCGGCACCTTCATCGACCTCGAGCTCGACGCTGCGACCGAGGGCACGGGCGGTTACGCTCGCGCGCTCAGCCAGGATCGCGCGGTGCGGCAGCGGGAGTTGCTCGCGCCGCACGTCGCTGCGGCCGATGTGCTCATCACGACCGCGGCCATCCCGGGGCGCGCTGCCCCGCTGCTCGTCACGACCGAGATGGTCGCCGCAATGCGGGCCGGCTCGGTCGTGATCGACCTCGCGGCGGAGTCCGGCGGCAACGTCGAGGGCGTCGTCGCCGGCACCGATGTGGCCGTACCCACGACGGCCGGCGACGGTGCCGTGACGCTCGTCGGACTGCGGGATCCCGCATCCGCGGTGGCAACGGATGCCTCGCGACTGTATGCGAAGAACGTCGCAAACCTGCTCGCGCTCATGGTCGTCGACGGTGCCGTCGCACCCGACTTCGACGACGAGGTGATTGCGGGAGCCGCGCTGACCCGCGACGGGAGCGTACTGCACGCCCCCACGGCCGAGGCCATCGAGAAGGAGCAGAAGTAATGGATCCGGTAAGTCTGCTGACCGTGGTGGTGCTCGCCGTGTTCGTGGGCTTCGAGGTGGTTTCCAAGGTGACCAGCAAGCTGCACACGCCGCTGATGTCCGGGGCGAACGCGATTCACGGGATCATCCTCGTCGGCGCGATCGTCGTCGCCGGGCAGGCGAGCAACCCGTGGCTGCTCGCCGTCGCACTGCTCGCCGTGCTGCTCGCGACCGCGAACATGGTAGGCGGCTTCGTCGTGACCGACAGGATGCTGGAGATGTTCCGCGGCAGAAGGAAGCCCAGCGGCGAGGCCGGCGCGAAGGGTGCGGCGAAGTGAGCGTGCTATCGCCGGAGTGGACGGCGCTGCTCTACCTCGTCTCGGCCGTCTGCTTCATCCTCGCGCTCAAGGGGCTCAGCTCTCCGCAGGGCGCGAGGCGCGGCAACCTCATCGGGGCGGCGGGTGCGCTCGTCGCCGTCATCACGGTGTTCCTCTCAGCGCGGCTCGAGAACATCCCGTGGATCCTCGCGGCGATCGCGGTGGGATCTGCGATTGCGGTGCCGATCGCCAGGCGCGTTCAGATGACGCAGATGCCGCAACTCGTCGGCGGCTTCAATGGGGTCGGCGGTGGCGCCGCCGCCCTCGTCGCCGTGCTCGAACTCGATCACAACGACAACCCCTGGGTGCGGCTCGCGATCGTGTTCACGATGTTTGTTGGAGCGGTGTCGTTCTCGGGTTCCGCGGTGACGGTCGGCAAGCTGCAGGAGCTCATCAGCACGCGACCACTGCTCTTTCCCGGCATGCGCTGGGTCATGACGGTCGTGCTGCTCGCCTCGTTCACCGCCGCCGGCTTCGTGATCGCGAGCGGGGCATCCGGCTGGGCGATCGCGCTGCTGCTGCTCGGGCTCGTGGCGGGACTGCTGCTCGTGCTGCCGGTGGGCGGCGCGGACGTGCCGATCGTCATCTCGCTGCTGAACGCGTTCACGGGTATCGCGGTAGCGGCATCCGGAATCGTGCTCGGCAACGTCCTGCTCGTCGTGGCCGGCACACTCGTCGGCGCCAGCGGCACGATCCTGACCCAGGTGATGGCCGCGGCGATGGGCCGCAGCGTCACGGGTATCATGTTCGGCGCCTTCCGCGGCGGATCCACGGCCGGATCCACGACGGTGAGCGATCGACCGGTGAGGTCATCGAGCGCCGAGGATGTCGCTGTTCTGCTCGGCTACGCGCAGCGGGTCGTGATCGTCCCGGGCTACGGGCTTGCCGTGGCTCAGGGGCAGCACACGATCGCCGAACTCGCGACGACGCTCGAGGCGCGCGGCGTGGACGTCGTGTTCGGCATCCACCCGGTGGCGGGTCGCATGCCGGGCCACATGAACGTGCTGCTGGCCGAGGCAAACGTGCCCTACGAGTCGCTCAGGGAACTCGACGAGGTCAACCCGGAGTTCAAGTACACGGATGTCGTGCTCGTCGTCGGCGCCAACGACGTCGTGAACCCCGCGGCGAAGACCACGGCCGGATCGCCCATCTACGGGATGCCGATTCTCGAGGTCGGGGATGCGGCGCAGGTCGTGTTTCTCAAGCGATCGATGCGACCGGGGTTCGCGGGCATCGAGAACGAGCTGCTGTATGACCCGAAGACCACGCTGCTGTTCGGAGATGCGAAGGACTCGCTGTCACACGTTCTCGCCGCGGTGAAGGCGCTCTAGCCAGCGCCGAAAAGGAAAAGGGGCAGGGTCTCGATCGACATAACCCGAATATGTGGATCGCACCCTGCCCGCAACAGCACGCAGTGTTCGCGCAGTGTTCCCAGTAATCACTGTAGGGTCGCCCAATGGCGCCCGCCAGTGCTCGGATTTCAGATAGTGAAACCGCTTGCACTCGCGTCGGTCCCATAGGCGAGCGAGAGCGTGCCGGCCGCCGCTTTGAGTCGCTGCACGACGGTGCCGAGCTCATCCACCTCGCCGGTCGGCATCGAGATGGCGAGCGAGGCTATCGTGCCGGGAGCGCGCACGGGAACGGCGATGCAGGTGAGCCCGAGCGCGTATTCCTGACGATCCAGCCTGGCCGGCGCCGGCCGCTCCAGCTCGGCGAGGAGCAGGTGCGGATCTCGGATCGTGTGCTGGGTGAGCTCCTCCATCGGGTGGCGGTGCAGGTAGTCGCGACGCTCGTTGGCGGGGAGTTCCGAGAGGATCTGTTTGCCGAGGGCGGTCGCGTGGGCGGCTCGGCTGATCCCCACCCAGAGTTCCGTGCGCGGCGCGAGCGGAACATCCACGATGTCGACGATGGTGACCTCGCCGTCGTCGTAGCGACTGAGGTACGCCGTCGCCCCGAGTTCGGAGGTGATGTCGCGCAGTCCCTGCCGCACCTGCGAGAGCAGGACACCTTCATCCGCACCGCCGCTCAGCACGGGATGACCCGGGCCGAGGATGATGCCGTCCGGCTCCTGTGCGAGGTACCCCTCGTGCACCAGGGTTCGGATGATGTTGTAGGTGGTGCCGAGGCTGAGGCCGAGCGCACTCGCCAGGTGCTTCGGGCTGAGCGGCCTCGACGCGCTCGCCACCAGATCGACGAGGCGCAGCGCGCGCTGGATGGACCCGATCAGCGTGCTCGTCGAGCCCGTGGTCGACGCTTCCGACTGCATTTATCCTGCCTCGCTCCCCGGGTTCGGAGACGGTTCGAGGCGTCCTGTCGGGCCCCGATGCCAGCGCAGAAACCCGGGTGTACCGAATTGTCTGCACCGACAGTGCCATCATCGTCCGGCGGGGAAGCTATGGCAAGCGAGATTCGCGCGGTTTGTACCCCATCCGCGAGATCGCGTGCCGCTTATTGCGCTCCGTAGCCGCCGACCGGGCTGAAGCCGTTCGGGAGCGCGAAGGGATCGACGATGCGGTTCGAGCGCGCGCTCGCCTTGACGAGTGCCGCGAGCTCGCCCGCGGCACGCTCGATCCGATCGGGAAGGGTGCTCTGGCCAGCATCCGCCCCGCTCCCCCAGTCGCTGGATGCGGCGTACACCGAGGTCGGAACCGCCACCGCGTGCAGGTAGGTGAACAGCGGCCGCATCGCGTAGTCGAGCGCGAGAGAATGGCGTTCTGTGCCGCCCGTCGCACCGAGCAGGACCGGCATGTCGGTGAGCGACTGCGGTTCGAGCACATCGATGAACGACTTGAACAGCCCGCTGTAGCTCGTGGTGAAGATCGGCGTCACCACGATGAGGCCATCGGCCTCGGTCACCGCCTCGATGACGTTCGCGAGCTTCGGGCTCGGAAAACCGGTGAGCAGGTTGTTCGTGACATCCTGCGCCACGTCGCGAAGCTCGAAGAGCTGCACCTCGGCCTCGACGCCGTGCGCCTCGAGCCGACGCACTGTCGCGTCGGCCAGGCGATCGGCGAGGAGCCGCGTCGACGAGGGCTGGCTGAGCCCCGAGGACACGACGGCGAGCCGCCGCTTCGGAAACTCAGGACTCTGGTTCCGGATCGAGCTCATTTCGCACCTCCCGCGACGTTCGCCTGCGCATTGTCCTGAATTTCCGAAGGCGACTCCTGGCCGTTCGAGAGGCTCTCGGCACGAGCGGCCACGAGTGAGGCGTGAGTCGGACCGTCGGGCACCTTCGCCGGGCGGTTGGTGGCGAACTCCTTGCGGAGCGCCGGCACAACCTCTTCGCCCAGGATGTCGAGCTGCTCGAGCACGACCTTGAGCGGCAGGCCCGCGTGATCCATGAGGAACAGCTGGCGCTGGTAGTCGCCGAAGGAGTCGCGCATGCTCGCGTAGCGGTCGATGACCTGCTGCGGGCTGCCCACGGTGAGCGGGGTCTGCGCGGTGAAGTCCTCCATCGACGGGCCGTGGCCGTAGACGGGGGCGTTGTCGAAGTAGGGGCGGAACTCGTTCACGGCATCCTGCGAGTTCTTGCGCATGAAGGCCTGGCCGCCGAGACCGACGATCGCCTCGGCCGCCGTGCCGTGGCCGTAGTGCTCGAAGCGCTGGCGGTAGTAGCCGATGAGCTGCATGTAGTGCTCCTTCGGCCAGAAGATGTTGTTGGCGAAGAAACCGTCGCCGTAGTAGGCCGCCTGCTCAGCGATCTCGGGCGAGCGGATGCTGCCGTGCCAGACGAAGGGCGCGACGCCGTCGAGGGGCCTCGGGGTCGAGGTGAAGCCCTGCAGCGGCGTGCGGAACGTGCCCTGCCAGTTCACGACATCCTCGTCCCACAGTCTGCGCAGCAGGGCGTAGTTCTCGATCGCGAGCGGGATGCCCTCGCGGATGTCCTTGCCGAACCACGGGTAGACCGGGCCGGTGTTGCCGCGGCCCATCATGAGGTCGACGCGGCCGTCGGCGATGTGCTGGAGCATCGCGTAGTCCTCGGCGATCTTCACCGGGTCGTTGGTCGTGATGAGCGTCGTCGAGGTCGACAGGATGATGCGCTCGGTCTTGGCGGCCAGGTAGCCGAGCATCGTGGTGGGGCTCGACGGGACGAACGGCGGGTTGTGGTGCTCCCCGGTGGCGAAGACGTCGAGGCCGACCTCTTCCGCCTTCTGGGCGATCGTGAGCATCGCCTTGATCCGCTCGTGCTCGGTCGGCTCGATTCCGTTGGTCGGGTCGACGGTGACGTCACCGACGGTGAAGATTCCGAACTGCATGCTGTCCTCAGGCTTTCTATGCGTCTGCATGAACATTCTATGGAACCACGGGTGCGGTGGAAGTATTCCCGGGCTCTACAGCGTGAGGATCGAGCGCAGTCCCCTGCCCGGCAGCGCCGCCCGCCCGCCCAGTGCCTCAAGTTCGAGCACGACCGCGATGCCCACCACCACGTACCCGGCGCGCTCCGCGAGTCGCACCGCGGCCGCGAGTGTGCCACCCGTGGCGAGCACGTCATCCAGGATCAGCATCCGCTGGCCGGGCACCTTCGCGGGATGCATCTCCAGCACCGCAGAGCCGTACTCGAGCTCGAACGCCTCCTGCAGCACCGGGCCCGGCAGCTTGCCCGCCTTGCGGATGACGACGAGGCCTCTGTCTGCCGCGAAGGCAGCGGATGCCGCGAGCACGAAACCACGCGCCTCCACTCCGGCGATCACGTCGATCTGCTCCTCATAGGGCGCGACGAGCTCCTCGGTGACCGCCCTGAACGCCTCGGCGTCGGCGAACACCGGGCTGAGGTCGCGGAACTGGATGCCCGGACTCGGGAAATCGGGAACGGTGACGAGCAGGCGATCGACGTGGGCTGTTGCGGGTGAGTTCACTGCACCACTCTAAGAGTCACCGTGCGGCGAGAGCGCGCGCAGGATCTCGGCGGCGCCGTCCGCGCGAGCCGATGAGTACGCCGTGCCCGCCCAGAGAGCCAGCCCGCCGGCATCACCCGCCCTCGCCGCCGCAGCGCGAATCGGCCGAGTGAGCTGGTTGAGCTCGGGGTAGGCAGTGGGCGCGGTGGCGTCGTGCTCGGCAACGAATCGATTGACGAGAGCCCTCGCGAGTCTTCCGGAGAATGCCCTGGTCACCCTCGTCTCGGTGAACTCGCCGCTGACGAGCGCGTCCTTGTACGTCTGCGAGGCGCCACACTCCGGGCTGCGAAGGAGCGCCGTGCCCACGGCGACAACGGTCGCGCCGGCGGCCAGCAACTCCGCCACGCCTTGGCGCGTTGAGACCCCACCCGCGGCCACGATCGGTAGAGCCGTGGATGCCCGCACGGCGCGCACGAGTTCGGCCAGCGGCGTCGCGTCCGGGCTCGCGCTCGCGTCGTGGGTTCCGCGGTGCCCACCCGCTTCCGCGCCCTGGACCACGAGAGCGTCCGCACCACGTTCCACCGCGCTTCGGGCCTCGTGCAGGCTCGTGACGGTGATCGCGACGCTCGTGTCGGCGTCGTGCAGTGCGAGGACCGCCTCGCGATCGGGCAGGCCGAAGGTGAAGCTCACCACGGCGACCGGCTGCTCGCAGAGCAGCTCGAGCTTGTCGGCGTAGTGATCGGTGTCGGCGGGGTCCGGCTGCGGCAACTCGATCCCGTAGCGCTCGGCCTCCGACAGAAGTTCACGACGGTAGCTCTCCAGCCCCGGCAACGCGGAGGGGTGCTCGCGCGGCACGAAGAGGTTGACGCCGAACGGGGACGCGCTGAGCGCTCGGGTTTCATGGAGCTGATCGCCGAGTGAGGCACGGGTCAGATATCCGCCGCCGAGGAACCCGAGTCCGCCAGCTTCGGCAGCGGCTGCGACGAGCGCCGGGGTGGACGGGCCACCCGCCATCGGCGCGGCGACGAGCGGGATGGCACATTCGACAACGGAGTACATGCCACCATTCTGCGCCGGTGTCAGCGGGTGAGGCCCATCAGCAGGACCACGCGCAGCCCGTTGCGAGTCGTGACGATCTCGGCCGGGATCCGCGTCGAGCGGCCCGCGTCGTCGAGCCGCGCGAGCGTCTGGATGACGAGCGGTTCGAGGCCGCGGGGTACGTAGCCGACGATCGCCGACATCCGGCTCTCGGCGAAGAAACGAGCGGGCATCGGGGCGTCCGTGCGCTCTTCCTCGGTCGTGCGCTTGGCGAAGAAGATCTCGCTCTCGGCGCCGGCGAGATCCCGGATGCGCCGGATCTCGTCCTGGAAGGGGTCACTGCCCGCGAGCTGCATGGTGACGCGCTTGTTCTTGGGAACCAGGTTGTAGTTGTACTGGTTGAAGTTGCCCGTTCCGGCATCCGTCTTCGGGTACTCGCTGGACTCGGGCGCACGGCTGAAGAGGTTCACGGTAGCCAGACTACGAGATCGAAGGCGCTAGTTCGTCTTGCGCCACCTGAGATAGAAGCCCCAGAGGTAACTGGCGAACAGCGCAACGACGCCGAGCAGCAGCACGCCGCGGAACAGGAAGCTCAGCAGCCCGAGGTGCAGCACGAAACCCGCGATCGCGAACAGCACGATGAAGATGAAGATCACGGTGCGGATGCGGGAGAGCCGCTTGAGCGGGTTGGCCATGGCCCCAGCCTATGGGCACGGCGTTCCGGCTCAGTGCGCTGCGGCAGTCGGCGTCTCGACGGTAATCACGGACAGCGTCGACCGCGCGGACCACGCCCAGCGCAGCACGCCGAAGGCGATGAGTCCCTGGGCAAGCAGATAGCTCAGCATGATCAGGAAGTCGGACTGCCAGAGCGCGAAACCCGGCAGGAATTTTGCGAGCCCGAGAAGACTGTCGGACACCACGAAGAGTGCTCCGCCCACGGCTATCCAGCGGTTGCAGTGGAGCGCCAGCGCCCCCATCGAACCGAGCACGACGCCGTAGGCGATGACCGGGATCAGGAGAGAGCCCAGGTGCGGTGCGAGCAGCACCACGAAGGCGGCGAGCCAGACGGCGTATACGAGTGCGAGCGCGCGGGGCCGCCACATCCGGAGCCTGCGGAAGAACAGCGTGACGTACGCCAGGTGCGCGAGCAGAAAGAAGCCGAGCCCGAGGATGAAGCCGAGATCGTCTGGCGACGCGAGCGCGACATCACCGAGCCACGACAGCAGGATGCCGAGCGAGCCGAGGCGAGCGACCTCGCCGCGTGCTCGCGGCAGGCAGAACAGGAACGCCACGAAGAGGAGCACCATGAGCACAGGCTTCGTGAAGTCGCCGATCGCGTCCGCGCCGCTCACGAGGGCGATGAGATGGATGACGCTCACGAGCAGGTACGGCGCAAACATCGTGAGGGTGCGGGCCTTGTTCATGCCTAGACCCTATGGGAGCGGGTGCCCGCGTCACGGGAGGCGGCGGCACGAGAACCGGAAACGTGAAACGGGCCGCCACCTCAAAGGTGACGGCCCGTTTGCCAGGAGTTCGTTATCGACGCGATGCCGCTATCGACGCAGTCCGAGGCGCTCGATCAACGCGCGGTAGCGGTTGATGTCGACGTCGGAGAGGTAACCAAGCAGGCGACGACGCTGGCCCACCAGCAGCAGCAGACCACGACGTGAGTGGTGGTCGTGCTTGTGCTCCTTGAGGTGCTCGGTGAGGTCCTTGATGCGTGCGGTCAGCATTGCGACCTGCACTTCGGGGCTCCCGGTGTCACCTGGGTGAGTTGCGTACTCGTCGATGATCGCTTTCTTGGCATCTGGTGCTAATGGCATAGATGGCCCCTTTCCCTCGTTGCGCGGTGCCCGTCACAGAATGTGCGAGCTCTCTTTATCCGCGGCCGTTTGACGGCAACCTTGTGAGTTTAGCACCGCTGGAGGGGGCCGGCCGCCGTCATCGAACGGACGCCAGCCAGAACATCCCCGGCAGGGTGAGGGCGAGACTCCCCAGCAGGAACACCCCGTGCACGAGGCCGAGCACGAGGCCGGTCATGGCCAAGTGGTGCACGAGGGTCAGCGCTCGGTCCGTACTGCGCGCCGCCGCCCCGCCCGTGCCCGCGCGCGAGAAGCGCTTCTGTTCCAGCATCCGTGCCTCGCGCAGTGGGCGAATCGCGCGCAGGCCGCGCGCCCCGTCGACGATCGCCACGCAGACGCTGACGGCGACAAGGGCGAATGAGAGGAGCGCGCCGAGGGGAAAGGGCAGCGCCGCACCGAGCGTGAGCGTCGCCAGGGTGATGACGATCGGCGCCAGGCCGAACAGCACGCTGCGCAGCGCCGCGGTCGTCGCGAGCTCGCGGGAATCTGGCGCAGCTGGGGCTGAGGTCACCACTCCACGGTATCAACGCGGCCGAGCCCGACACCGTGACGACCCCGCGGTCTCCCCCGAGTGAAGAGTTTGCGCCCTGGCCCTTGCACGGAAGGGCGCAAACCCTTTCCCGGGGGGATCATTTCCGCCGCTGGGCGGAATGCTCTGCTCGTACTCCCTTTCAGGAGATCCCCACCAACGCGAGCAGCGAATCTGAGAAGGCCACGGCCGCCACGGCCGCGCCGCCAGTGAACACCGAGAGTGTGAGATAGAGCCAAGTGCGGGCGCGGCGGTGAGCGTCGTCGACCTCGCGGCGGAGCCGGTCGAATCTCTGGGCGTGCCGCTCGGCATCGTGGCTCGCCTCGACGCTGCATCGCCAGGTGCCCGGCAGTGCGGCCACGGTCGAGAGGTACTCGATCGTGTCGTCGGAGAGGACCCTGGGAAGCCCGGCGAACCATCGCGCGACCCTGGCCGATTCGGTGACGGCGACATCCGGGGCGTGCAGGGAAAGCGAGCGCGGTTCGATCACGACGATGACCGGCGTCACCTCGATGTGCGTGCCCGCGATGTCGCTGAACTGCAGTGACACGTCGGCCGCATCGCGCTTGGCCGCGGCGACGCAACCGCTCTTGCGGCCGTTGACCAGGAATCTGGCACCGCCGACGCGCACCCGCTTTGCCGGGAAGCTCCTGGTGGTCACCGTGAAGATTCCGGGAGGGCCGATGATGAGGTGGTCCGGGCCGTCAGCGGCGATCGTCTCGAGCACAGTGAATTCGGCGCCCAGCCGCGAGTACACGGTGGCGGCGCGAGCTCCGCTGAGCGCGGCGTGATAGTCGGCGCGAGCCTCCCTGTGCAGCGGGCTCACACCGAACAGGCGCGCGACGGCACCACGCTGTCGTGCCTTCAGCTGGGCACGCAGACATTCTTCGAGCACGGATGATTCCGGGCCGCGGGTGGACAGTCCTGGCGCGAATACTCCGTGGGTTGCAATTCCAGTCATTGCTCTCCCCGGGTTCGGATTCCCCGAGCGTACGCCCGCGCTAGCGGGGCAAAAAGCCCCCAAAGGGGTGCGTAGAACGCTTCGACGGGCTCAGTGGCGCTTCGACGGGCTCAGCGAACGTATGCGCTTCGGCGGGCTCAGCTGACGCGCGGGTCAGAACTCTTCATGCGTCTCCGGGTCGCCATCCCACAGGCGCCCGGACTCGAGCGCGGAGATCGCCGCGACCTCGTCGTCGCTGCGTTCAAAGCCGAAGACATCGAGGTTCTCGCGCTGCCTGTCGACATCACCGGACTTCGGGATGGGAACGGCGCCCAGCTGCACGTGCCAGCGCAGCACGACCTGGGTCGGCGTGACACCGTGCGCCTCAGCCGCCGCGGTCACCGCAGACTCGCCCGTGACCGAGTTGCTCTTGGCGAGCGGGCTCCAGCTCTGCGTGACGATGCCGTGCTCCTCGTGAAAGGCGCGCAGCTTCGCCTGCGGAAAGCGCGGATGCAGCTCGACCTGATTGACCGCCGGGGTAACGCCCGTCTCACGGCTCAGCCTCGTGAGGTACTCCTCGGTGAAGTTGCTGACGCCGATGGATCGCACCCGACCCGCTTCGCGCAACGCGATCATCGCCTGCCAGGACTCGACATACTTCCCCACCTTCGGCAGGGGCCAGTGGATGAGGTACAGGTCGACGTAGTCGAGGCCGAGGTTCTCGCGCGACTCCTCGAAGCTCGCGAGGGTCTCGTCGAAGCCGTGGTGCCGCCCCGGCAGCTTCGTCGTGACGAAGAGTTCCTCGCGCGCAACGCCAGAGCGGCGCACGGCCTCCCTCACCTCGCGCTCGTTCTCGTAGTTGAGGGCGGTGTCGAGAATCCGGTAGCCGGTGCCGATCGCCGCGACCATGGCCTGCGTGCCCGCGTCGCCGCGCAGACCGTAGGTTCCGAGCCCGAGTTTCGGCATCTCGGTGCCGTCGTTGAGCGTGATCGTGGGCGCAGGGGGAACCGTCGCAGCTGTCATGGTTCCAGTCTGCCGGGCGAACTCAGGAACTTGCTGAGGGTTCCGGCGACGGAAGCCGCTCGTCGAGGAAGGTGAGCGTGCGTTGCCAGGCGTCGGCAGCGGCATCCGCATCGTAGGTGGCCGAGTTGCTTTCGTTGAAGAAGGCGTGCCGCGCGCCCTCGTACACGCGCGGGGTGAAGTCGACCCCCGCATCGGCCATCTCCTGCGTCACCCGCGGCAGGGCCTCCATGAGTCGTTCGTCCTGGTCACCGTAGAAGGCGAGGACCGGGCACGAGATCGAGCCGAGTTCCGAGGTCTCCGGCGGCTGTCCGTAGAACGGCACGGCGGCGCGCACCCGGGGGTCGGCCGCGGCGAGCGCAAAGCTGTAGCTGCCGCCGAAGCAGAAGCCGATGACGGCGATGCGGCCGTCGACGCCGGGCTCGGCCGCGACGAGGTCGACGACGCTGCCGAGCGCCTCGACCGCCCAGCGGCCGTATTCCGGCGATCGCGCGGGCGCGAGCTTCTCGCGCATGAGCGGCTGCGCCTCGGTGCGCCTGGCCTCGTCGGAGCTGAAAGTCAGCTCCTGCAACTGCTGCCCTACCTCGGGAACCACCCCAACACCGCTCAGCAGGTCGGGTGCGATCACGAGGTAACCCGCTTCGGCGAGCCGATCGGCAACGCCGCGGATGTGCTCCACGAGTCCCCAGATCTCGTGGATCAGGACGATTCCGCCGCGCGGCGCTCCGGACGGTTCACTGCGGTAGGCGGGCAGCGAGCCATCCGCCGTGTCGATCTCGATTGAGGTTCCCATCGCACGATCCTTTCACCTCGCCGCAGGCGCCGCCCGAAGAAGGGAGCGGCGTTCCCCTGTGAGAGGCAGCGGCGGCGGTATGTTCTCAGGGTGCCAGCGTCCACTCCCCTCAGAATCCTGCACATCTCCGACACCCACCTCTTCGGTGACGACTCGCTTCACTACGGTCGCGTGGACACCTTCGCCGCTCTCGCGAGGGCACTCGACCAGTTCTCGGGTATCGGCGGCCTCGATCTGCTCGTCGCCTCCGGAGACCTCTCCGACGATGGATCACCGCGCTCGTACCAGCGATTGCGCTCGGCGCTGGCGCCCTGGGCCGCCGCCCGCGGCGCGAGCGTGATCTACGCGATGGGCAACCACGACGATCGCCGCAGCTTTCGCCAAGTTCTCGGCAGCGGCCACGAGCCGGATGCCGCGGTCGCGACCCAGGGACCGATCGACGCCGTAAGCACGCTGGGTTCCTGGCGCGTCGTCACCATCGACACCTCGGTGCCCGGAGCAGGCTACGGCGAACTCGGCCGAAGCCAGCTCGATTGGCTGGGCGACGTGCTCTCGGAGCCCGCCGAAGCGGGAACAGTGCTCGTCATGCACCACCCTCCCGTGCCCGCTTCCACCGCTCTGCTGCAGGCGCTCGAGCTCTACAACCCGGAAGACCTGCTCGAGGTCATTCGCGGCTCCGACGTGCGCGTCATCCTCTCCGGCCACTACCACCACGCGCTGAGCGAGACATTCGGCGGGGTGCCCGTCATCGTTGCACCGGGCATCGCCAACGCGACGGACGTGCTCGCTCGCGAGGGCACCGAGCGCGCCGTCGTCGGCTCCGGTGCGGGGCTCGTCACCGTCGGTGGCGACGATGTGCGCTCCATCCCGTTGCGTTCCTATGGCCAGCACGACGGCGAACAGATCTTCCACCTCGATCTCGAGACGGTCGCACAGTTCGTGCAGGAGGCAGGCAGGGTCGACACCCGCTGAGGCCGCCGAGCCGGCCGCTGGGAACTTCCCGTCGGTCGGCGCCGAGGCGCCGACGAAGTGGCAGCATCGAATCATGAAGTGCTGCATCGTTCCGCCGTACCTGCTCGAACGAATCGCCGCCCTGGATGATCCCCGCTTCGAGCATGCCGCCGCCTCGGCGCGGGCGTCGCGGGAGCTCGACGATCCGTTCCGGGGCGTGCGCCTCGGGGCCCGTGCCGACCATCCCAGGACCACGGCGATGGCCCAGGGCGGCGGCGCGCTCGATGGCCCGCATCGCACGATCTTCGACGCGCGGCACAGCGAGACGCTGCCCGGAGTCCGTGTGCGCGGCGAGGGCGAGCCCGCGGGAAGCGATGTGGCCGTCACAGAGTCGTACGACGGCCTCGGCAGCACCCACGAGCTGTATCGCAAGGTCTACCGTCGTGCATCCATCGACGACCACAACCTGCCGCTGCTCGCCACCGTGCACTACGGCCGGGACTACGACAACGCCTTCTGGAACGGCGATCGAATGGTCTTCGGCGACGGCGACGGCACCGTCTTCCAGGGCTTCACCTCCTCGCTCAGCGTCATCGGCCACGAACTGACCCACGGCGTCACCCAGTACACGGCGGGTCTCGAATACCAGGGCCAGTCCGGTGCACTCAACGAGTCGATTTCGGATGTATTCGGCGCGCTGGTCGAGCAGTTCGCGAAGTCGCAGGATGTGAGCGAGGCCAGCTGGCTCATTGGCCAGGGCCTGTTCACCAAGGAGGTGCAGGGCTCGGCGCTGCGTTCGATGAAGGCGCCGGGAACCGCGTACGACGACGATGTGCTCGGCAAGGACCCACAGCCCGCCACGATGAGCGGCTACGTGCAGACGAGCGACGACAACGGCGGCGTGCACCTGAACTCGGGCATCCCGAACCACGCCTTCTACCTCGCGGCCGCGAAGCTGGGCGGCAACGCCTGGGAACGCGCGGGGCAGGTCTGGTACGACACCCTCGTGGGCGGCGAGGTGCCCACCGACTGCGACTTCGCTCGCTTCGCCAAGGCCACGACGGATGCCGCTGCCGCGCGCTACGGAGCGAGCTCGGCCGAACGCGACGCCGTGCACCACGCGTGGACTACCGTGGGCGTCGCGCGATGAAGATCCGCGTGGTGCGCAGCGGCGGCATCGCGGGCCTCAGCAGCCACTGGGAGGTGACGATCGACGACCGCGACGACAGGGAGTCGTGGCTCGCCCTGCTCGACCGGCTGCCGTGGCAGGACGTCTCCACCGAACAGCAGCAACCCGATCGGTACAGCTATCGCATCGAGTGCTCCCGTCACCGCGTCACCCTCCCGGAGCAGCAGCTGACGGGGCCATGGCGCGAGCTCGTCGATCGGGTGCGCGACGCATCCGACTAGCCCCGAACCTCAGCGCCCCAGGTGACCCGGAATCGCGCCGAGGATCGCGAGCGTCGCCAGCGCCGTGGCCGAAACGACGACGAGAATCGTGGCGGCGCCGAACCAGAGCTGGCGCAGCGCACGTGACCGCTCGACGAGGCGCAGGAGACGATCGAGCTCAATGACACCAGAGTCGTCATCCACCTCTCGTGCGTGACCCCAGGTTTCCGGCAACTCTGCGGCCCTCGCGATGCGCTGCACCTCGACGGCGTCGAACACGGCGGGCTGAGCCTCGAGCCACGGAACGAGTTCGGCCGAGGCGAGCACCTCGATGTCCTTGGGCGTGCCGCGCAGGCTGAGCGAAAGGGGTTCGACGAAGACGAGCAGACCCGTGACGACGACGGGCTGCCCCAGCGCCGCGGTCAACCGCCGCTCCGCCCTACCGAGGTCATGCTCCGCCGCACGGATGTGGGCGCGCTTGAGTCCGTCCACGAGCACCGAGCGCCCGGACACCGCGATCGCGAGACCGGGGTGATTGCGAGTGGTGACCGTGAAGACGCCCGCGGGACCGACGAGCAGGTGGTCGAGATCGGCGCCCTCCTGGCCGACGGGCACGGCGTGTAGGACGGTCCAGTCGCTGTCGAGCTGCGCGAGCAGTTCGCCCACGTGCAACTCGCCCACCGCCCCCGCGAAGAACGGTTCACTCTCGGTGCCGATCGGGCTCACGCCGAACAGGCGCGCCCAGACCGACCTCGGCCGCTCGGTGGAGTGGGCGCTCAGAAACTCGCCGATGGCGCGCTGACCGGGAACCCGGGCGCGCAGCGACGCCTCGGCCACCGCAACGGCATCGCCGTCCTCGGCACCGCGTTCGTCCAGGTGCTCCTGCGAAATCTCCTGCGTCATCGCCCCCCACCTCTACCGTCGTGCACCGTGCCATCGTGCACGCGATCCCCTAGTTCAGGATGGCGGCTCCCCCGCCATCGCGCGACCCCCAGAGCGAGGCGCGCCCGCCCGCGAGAAAGCCGGAAGGAAAGGGTTGCGCATCCGCGGGGGAAGGCGCATTCTGGAGGAAGAACAACTCGTCGCCCGGAAGAGCCGCACCAAGTGCCGCACCGGGCGTCGAGTCTTTAAGGCGTGAACTCAGGGGGCGAGGGGGCCGAGCAGCGCCGTCGCCACCGTGGCGTGCGCCGAGTCCTCGTTGCTCGGGTGGAAGCCGCCGGCCAGCACATCCCGATAGAGGCGACCGAGCTCGCTCGACGCCGAATACGCAGAACCGCCAGCCACGCGGATGGCCTGCTCCACCACGAACTTGGCACTGGCGGTCGCGCGAAGCTTGAGTCCCACGAGCGCACGGAACCACTGCGCGCCTCGATCGACCCGATCATCCACGTCTCGGGCAATGGCGTCGAGCTGCGGAAGCACCGCGTCGTGGGAGATCGCGGCGTCGGCGATCTTCCAACGCGTGTCCGGGTCCTGATCCTTGGTCGTGCCCGTCCTCACCGAACCACGGCGCTGAGCGCTCTCGACGGCGAGTTCGAGCGCCCGCTGCCCGATGCCCGTGTACACGGCGGAGACCAGGATATCGAAGTTCGCGAAGATCGCAAAGATCAGCGGGTCGGCGTTCGGCCCCGGGTCGAGCCGGCGGATGATGCGGTCGGCGCGCGCCCGCACGCCATCGAGTCGCGTGCTGTTGCTCTGGCTCGCACGCATCCCCATCGTGTTCCAGTCGTCCAGCACCGTGATTCCGCCCGCATCGCGCTCCACCACGGCGTGCACGAGCTTCGGCGCATCCGCCGAGGTGCTGTCGAGGCCGAACAGGCCGAGCCTCGTCCAGGCGGGCGACAGGCTCGTGAAGATCTTGGTGCCGGTGAACTCGTAGCTTCCGTCGGGCTGCGGGCGCGCATCCGTCTGGCTGCCGAACAGAACGAGATCATTTCCCGCCTCGCTGATGGCGAAGGCGAAGACCTCGCCGGCAGCCGCCTCGCGCAGGATGAACTCCAGCGAGTCGTCGCCTCGGTCACGCAGCGTCTTCGCGATTCCCGTCCACACGAGGTGCATGTTCACGGCGAGCGCCGTCGCCGGCGCCGCCGCCGCGAGCCTGAGCTGTTCGTGGACGACCTGCTGCAGGCTCAGGCCGAACCCGCCGAACTCCACCGGAACGAACGCGCGCAGGTACCCGGCCTCCTTCAGCTCGTCCAGATCCTCGCTGAAAAACGCATTGTCGCGGTCATAGCCCGCCGCTCGATTGTGGATTCTGGTGAGCAGGTCATCGCCGAGAATGCGGTGACGACCGGGCAGGTGACGGTCTGGAGCAGGGGTGTTCTCGGGAGCCATGTCATCCAGCATCCCAGCATGCAGCAGAATTGGGCACAGTGAGCACAGATTCCGAACCGCAGAGCGCCAGGCGCGGCGTCTTCATCGACCTCAGTCCCCTGCGCGAGAGCCCGGCCTTCGCGCGACTCTGGGCAGGCAACGCGATCTCGGGCATCGGCGCGCAGATGACCATCCTCGCGGTGGGACTGCACATCTACGACATCACCGCGTCGACCTTCGCGGTCGCGCTCGTCGGGGCGTTCGCCCTCGTGCCCATGGTGTTCGCGGGCCTCTACGGCGGGATGCTCGCCGATGCCTTCGATCGACGCCTGCTGATGATCATCGCGGCCGTGGTCGCGTGGGGTTCGACCATCGGCCTCGCGACGCTCGCCTGGACGGGCGTCGAGGTCGTCTGGCCGTTCTACCTGCTCACGACGCTCAATGCGGTGGCGGCCACGATGATCGGCACGGTGCGCATGGCGGTGCTCCCCCGAATCCTGCCAGAGCGACTCCTCCCCGCCGCATCCGCGCTGGGTGGCATCAGCTCCGGCCTCATGATCACCGTGGGCCCCGCGCTGGCCGGCATACTCGTCGCGAGCGTGGGTTTCGCGTGGACCTACACCGCCGACGTCGTGCTCTTCCTCGCGGCCTTCCTCGGCATCGTCTCCCTGCCGCGCATCACGCCGGAGGGCGAGATCCACCGACCGGGACTCGAGTCGCTGAAGTACGGCCTGGCGTTCCTGCGCACCGCGCCGAACATCCGGATGTCGTTCATCGTCGACATCATCGCGATGAGCTTCGGGCAGCCGCGAGTGCTGTTCCCGGCTGTCGGCGCGCTCGTGTTGGGCGGCGGCGCGGTCACCGTGGGCATCCTGACCGCGGCCGGCGCGATCGGGGCGCTCCTGTGCAGCCTTCTCTCGGGCAAGGTCGGCCAGGTGAGGCGGCAGGGGCGTGCCATCGGCATCGCGATCGTGATCTACGGCGCGTTCACCGCTGCCTTCGGGCTCGTGCTGCTGATCGCGAGCCTCGCGGCGCGGCCTGCGAGCGAGCCCAATCTGCCCGCGATCATTGTCGCCTCCGTGCTGCTTGCCGGGGCCGGCGCGGCGGACAACGTCAGCTCCATCTACCGCATGACCATGCTGCAGGTCGCCGTGCCCGACAACATGCGCGGTCGCCTGCAGGGAATCTTCACCGTGGTCGTCACCGGGGGCCCGAGGGTCGGCGACATCTACATCGGCGTCGTCGCGGCACTCGGAGCGCTGTGGTTGCCGCCGGTGCTCGGCGGGATCGTCATCATCGTCCTCGTCGCGACCCTCGTGCGCTGGCAGCGCAGCTTCTTGCACTACGACGCGCTGCACCCGAGGCCGTAGCGGCCGCCGGTTCAGAGACCGGTCGGGAGTTCACCGTCCGCGATGAGGGTGAGTCGCTGCGTCGGCCTTGTCATGGCCACGTAGAGTGCCGCGGCGCCCCGCTGGCTCGAGGCGATTCCGGCCGGGTCGACCAGTACGACCGCGTCGAACTCCAGCCCCTTCGACTCTTGCGGGCTCAGCACGACGATCGCCTTCGCGAGGCCTTCGGCACCGAGACCGACGAGGGTGCCGAACTCCGGTGCGAGGCGGTCGTAGAGCTCCGCGAGTCGCTCCGGGCCGGCGATGACCGCGAGCGTGCCCGTGTCGTCGATCGCACGATCGTCTCGCACCGCCTGCACGACATCCGTCTTGACCACCACGGGCCACTCGCTCTCGCGCACCGACTTCGCCGGCGTCACCGGGAGGCCGTGCGCAATCGCCATGTCCTCCGCCGCAGCCGCGATCTGGCTGGGCGTGCGGTAGTTGACGGTGAGCTCCTCAAGCCTCCAGCGCTCGCCCTCGGGCGAGCTGCCGATGAGCGGCTCGAGCGCGACGCGCCAGTTCGGTGCGGCGGAGGCAGAAGCGGCCTGCGCGATGTCTCCCACGATCGTGAACGAGCGCAACGGGCCGCGGCGCAACAGCATGCGCCACTGCATCGGTGAGAGTTCCTGCGCCTCGTCGACGACGATGTGACCGTAGGTCCAGCTGCGGTCGGCAGCGGCTCGCTCGGCCGTGCTGAGCCGATCGCCGAGCTCCGCAAAGTTGTCCGCGAGCGTCTGCGCGTTCACGAGGCCGCCGACCTGCATGTTCTCGATTGCGTGCTCCGCGTTGTCGATGTCCCGCTTGCGCTGCAGTTTCTCTTCGCGCTTCTTCGCGGCATCCACCAGGTCGTACTCGCCGAGGTGTTCTGCGGCCTCGTCGAGCAGCGGAATGTCGGAGACCGTGAGCGGTGCATCGCGGTCGCGGCGCAGCAGCGCACGCCGCTCAGGACTCCAGTCGGGGGTGAGTTCTGCCAGCCACTGTGGCCGCGCGTAGAGGTCGCGCAGGAGCTTCTCCGGCGTGAGCGGCAGCCAGGCGGTGTTGAGCGCCACCCGCACGTCGTGCGCGGTGCGGAGGTCTTCCCGCAGCATCGGATAGTCGCTCTCGTCGAGCGAGTTGCCGGCGTCTCGAAGTTGCTCGGCCCAGCGTCGCGTGAGCTGGTTGAGCGCACTCTTGACGAAGGTCACGCGAGCCTCGTTGTGCGGCTTGCCGGTCTCTCGGGCCTTCTGCACGGCACTTGCGATCACGTGCGGATCGAGACGGAGGCGATCGCCATTGATGTCGAGCTCCTGCACCTCGGCAGGCACGCGCTGCCGCGAGCGCACGGCACGAGCGACGAGGTCGACCATGGCGGTGCTGCCCTTGAGCGCGGCCATGGCCGGCGCGTCCTCGGCGCTCGTGTCGACGCCGGGGAACAGCTGTCCGACGCTCGCGAGCACGACGCCGGTCTCGCCGAGAGAGGGCAGCACCGACTCGATGTACTGCAGGAACGATCGGGATGGCCCGACGATGAGCACGCCGGAATTGCGCAGCCGATCGCGGTGCGAATACAGCAGGTACGCCGCACGGTGAAGCGCGACCGCGGTCTTGCCCGTTCCGGGGCCACCCTGCACCACGAGCACGCCGCCGAGATCGGAGCGGATGATGCGATCCTGCTCGGCCTGGATCGTGGCGACGATGTCGGACATCCGCCCGGTTCTCTGCGCGGTGAGCGCCGCCAGCAGCGCCCCCTCGCCCTGCAGCGTCGAGGCGTCGGCGTCGAGCAGTTCGGGGTCGAAGATGTCGTCTTCGACACGGATGATGTCGCGGCCCTTCGAGATCAGGTGCCGCCTCGCGCGCGCGCCGAGCGGAGTCGCGGCGGTGGCCTGGTAGAACGCGCTCGCCTGCGGAACACGCCAGTCGAGCAGAATCGGCTGCAGGTTCTCGTCGCGCAGTCCTATGCGACCGATGTAGCGCAGCGCCGACTCGTCGCTGTGCTCCCCGTCGCTCGTGACTTCGGGGGCAAATTCGATGCGGCCGAAAGCGAGGCGTTCGTTGACCTCGCGCAACTGCACGATGCGGTCCTCGTACATCCTGGCGAAGGTGTCGCGCTCTGAGCGGCTCTGGTGGTTGCCGCCGACGTCGAGTTTTCGCACGGCGGCGAGCTGGTCTTCCGCCTCCGCCTGCAACTGGTCGAGCCGGGCGTAGAGTCCTCGGACGTACTCACGCTCATGAAGTAGTTCTGCGTCGCTCACGTATTGATGTCCCTTGAATTCCGGCATTCAAGTTTAGTCGCCGGAAGGCGCGGGCGTGCGCCGCTCAGTTCGAGGATGACGCCCGATACGGCTCGAGGGCCGGATCGAGCGGAACGCGCCCGACGGTGTTGACCAGATTGCTCGCGAGCATCTGCCCGGCGAAAGCGAGGAGAGTGAGTCGACGCTCGGGGCTGAAGGTCTCCTCGAGCCTCGCGTAGAAATCGGCGGGAATGTCGTGTGCATTCGTCACGATGAGCCTGCCCCAGTCGACGAGCAACTGCTCCGCCTCGGTGACCTCCGGGTTCTCCGGCGCGTCGCCGGAGTCGATGAGTGCTCTGCGGAACGCGAGGGCATCGTTCTCGCACCGGTTGGCCCGGGAGATCGAGTAGCAGAACAGCGTGAATGCGCGTTCGCCGATCCAGGGAACCAGTTCGTCCTTGAGCTCCAGCCACGCGCGGCGTGACGTGGAAAGAGCTTCGTCGCTCGGAATCGGGAGGAACGTCATGGTGCCAGCCTAGGGAATCCGGCGGCCTCGATGCATCCGCATGACGCCGCGAGTTGGCGACGTACACACCGACCGGCCGGACTCAGGCCGCGAGCGCCACGGAGCGCGGGCTCCTGACGAGGGGCGCGACCTCGACGCCGTCGAAGACCCCGGAGCGAATCGCGAGGAACAGGTCGGCCGCACCCTGCTGGATGCTGCCGCCACGAAGGTGCTCGGACAGTCGCGGTCGCAGGATGGTGACCTCGCGCTCGCGAGCGGCCTCGGAGCCGTGCTGCGTCTCGGCGGCGCGACCACAGAGCACGAGTTCGCCCCCACGCCGCAGCGAGCCCAGCGAGGCCTCCCAGGTGGCCGTACCGACTCCGTCGTAGACGACGTCGACGCCGCGTCCCTCGGTGTATTGGCGCACTCGCGCCTCAACGTCGTCCTCACCGAAGACGATGACCTCGTCGGCGCCGGCACGGGATGCGATGGGACGCGATTCGCTGGATCCGACGGTTGCGATCACGGTGGCACCGAGCGACTTCGCCCAGGCGACGACGAGCGAGCCGAGGGGGCCCGCGGCGGCGTGCACGAGCACGGTCTCACGACCGCCAACGGCGTGAGCCTCCTTGACCAGCACGCGGGCAACGAGTCCCTGTGGCAGGAACGCCGCGGCCTGCTCGGCCGTGACGTCGCGAGGGATGCCGATGAGGTTCTCCGAGTCGAGGAGGTGCACCTCGGCGAGGTCCGCGCGCGCGCCGAGGCTCGCGACGCGGTCGCCCGGAGCGAACCCGATGACATCCGGACCGACCGCGTCGATCGTGCCGACGACGGCCCTGCCGCCGATCGCGACGGCGTCGGGCACAAATCGCACGGTGCTTCCGCCGGGGCGGGCCACTGCTGCCTGTGCTGTCTTAGATTGCATGTACAAGACAACCGGGATGCCATTGGAGGTATTCCCCGAAAGACGCCCGCGCGAGCGCCGAAAGCGGCCTCAGAACACCTTGCCCGGATTCAGGATTCCGCGCGGGTCGAAGACAGCCTTGATCTGCCTCTGGAGCGCGAGCTGGTCGCCCCCGAGCTCGTTGCCGAGCCACCGTTTCTTCAGGATGCCGACGCCGTGCTCGCCCGTGAGCGTGCCGCCGAGCGCAAGCGCCTCCTGGAACAGCGCGTCGGCCGCGGCCCAGACTCGGTCAGGCACGACACCCGTGTCATCCGCCTCGTACACGAAGTTCGGGTGCAGGTTGCCGTCCCCGGCATGCGCGACCGTGGGGATCGACAGGCCGAACTGCTTGCCGATTCGCGCAATCGACTCGAACATTCGGGGCAGCGCACTTCTCGGCACGGCAATGTCCTCGATGAGCACCGTTCCCAGCGCCTCGAGTGAGGGGTGGAATGCCCTGCGGATCGCGAGCAGCCGCTCCCCCTCGGCGGCATCGGTGCTGAGCTCCGCATCGCCGCCGAAGGAACGGACGATCTCGAGCGCCTCGGCCGCCTCGCTCGCGCTCGCGGCGCCATCCGTCTGCACCAGCAGCCAGGCATTGCCTCGCCCGATCAGATCGAGGCCGAGTTTCGCACCGATCGCCCGAAGCGATGCCGCGTCGAGCAGTTCCATCGCGGCGGGATGGAGGCCGGCGGCCGTGATGGCGGCAGAGGCGGAGGCCGCGGCCGCCACGTCCGAGAAGTGGGCGCCAATCGTCGCCACGGTTCCCCGCACGAGGGGTCGCAGCTTGACCGTCGCCTCGACGATCACGCCGAGCGTGCCCTCCGAGCCGATCATGAGCGCCGTGAGGTCGAGGCCGGTGACGCCCTTCACGCTGCGGTGGCCGAGCGTCAGCAGGCGTCCGTCGGCGAGCACGACCTTGAGTCCGAGCACCGCCTCGCGCGTCACGCCGTACTTCGCGCACAGCAGACCGCCCGCGTTCGTGGCGATGTTGCCGCCGACCGTGGAGATCGCCTTACTCGCGGGATCCGGCGCGAACCAGAGACCGTCGGCCTCGAGCGCGGCGTTGAAATCCGCGTTCAGGATGCCGGGCTCGACGACCGCGAGCTCGTCCGCCGCCGACACCTCGAGGATGCGATCCATCGCGAGGGTGGACAGCACGATCTCGCCGCGGCCGGCGGTCGCGCCACCCGCGAGACCGGTTCCCGCGCCCCGCGGCACCACGGCCACGCCGAACTCGTTCGCGATGCGCAGCGTGGCCTGCACGTCGCCCACGCTGCGGGCCGTGACGATGGCGAGCGGCGCGTCCGTGGATCGGTGGCCGGACTTGTCCTCGCGCGCGGAGTCGAGCGCTTCCGTCTCGACGGATACAGCGTCTCCGAGGCCGTCGCGCAGCGCCGCGAGCACGCCGGCACTCTCACTCGCCATCAGGACTGCCCCACCGCTTGCGACAGTCGAGCCTCGATGCGATCGCGCTCCGGAATCGAGGGCACGGCGCCCTCGGTCTGCACCGAGAGGGCCGCCGCCGCACTGGCGAAGCGCGCGGCCCCCGCGAAGTCCCGACCCTCGGCGATGGCCGAGGCGAAGGCGCCACAGAACGTGTCTCCCGCGCCGGTGGTGTCCACGGGGGTCACCGGGAAGGCCGCGACCCGCGCGAGTTCCGCTCCCGCGTCGAACAGCACGGAGCCCTCCGCACCGACGGTGACGACCAGGCGCGGTACGCGTGACGCGAGGCTGCGCGAGGCTGCCGCGAGGTCGCTCGACCCGCCCAGCTCGCTCGCCTCGTGCTCGTTCACGATGAGGTAATCGAGCGCCGCCAGGAGGTCATCGGGGAGCGGCTGCGCGGGAGCCGCATTGAGCACGACCGTCGTGCCCGCCGCCTTCGCCGCCCTCGCTGCTTCGACGACGATCGCGAGGGGCAGCTCGAGCTGCAACAGCAGCACGGATGCCGCGGCGAGCGCCGTGCGGTCTGCCTCGGTCAGGTGCAGCATGCCCGCATTCGCGCCGCTCGCGACGATGATCGTGTTCTCCCCGGCCGGGTTCACGACGATGAAGGCCTGCCCGGTCGGCTCGTCTACGCGGCGCACGAGTTCGCGTGCGATGCCCACGGTCGTGATCGTCTCGGCCAGCTGCTCGCCTGCATCGTCTCGGCCGAGTGCCGCGATGAAGGTCGTTGCCGCACCCGCTCTCGCCGCCGCGACGGCCTGGTTCAGGCCCTTGCCGCCGGGGTAACGAGCGGCGCTTCTCGCGAGCAGCGTCTCGCCGGGCAACGGGATGCGGTCGGCCGCGAAGACGAGGTCCTGATTGGCACTGCCGACGACGACCACGCCCTCTCGCGGGCCCGCCGACGCCGTTGTTGTCATGCGTCCAATCTAGCCCGCGGCGGCCCGGCGTCCGGATCCCGGCAGCGCGGCAGCCCCATGCCGAGTCATGTCTGATTTCCGCTAGTGCCTCTCGGCCGCACGTGTCACAGTGGAGGCATGAACGCGACTCCGGCCGTCATCGCCGTCAACGATCCGCTCTTTGCGGAGCGCTATCGCGCCATGTCGTCGCGCGACTCCCGCTTCGACGGCCAGTTCATCACGGGCGTGCACTCCACCGGCATCTACTGCCGACCGAGTTGCCCGGCCACGACGCCGAGGCCCACCAACGTCACCTTCTATCGCACCGCCGCCGCCGCGCACGAGGCCGGGCTGCGCGCGTGCAAGCGCTGCCTGCCCGACGCCGTACCCGGATCCTCGGACTGGCGGCTGCACGATGACCTCGCGGCGCGCGCCATGCGCCTCATCGCGGATGGCGTGGTCGAGCGAGAGGGCGTCTCGGGCCTCGCGAGCCGGCTGGGCTACACGCCTCGCCACCTCGGTCGTGTACTGGTGCAGGAGCTCGGCGCCGGTCCGCTCGCGCTCGCCCGCGCGAATCGGGCGCAGACCGCGCGAACCCTGCTCACGAGCACCGAACTGCCGATCGCGGACGTGGCCTTCGCGGCCGGCTTCGCGAGCATCCGCCAGTTCAATGACACCGTGCTCGCGGTATACGAGACGACGCCAACCGAACTTCGAGCGCTCGGGATCGCGCGGGCACGACGCCGCGGGGCCCGGCGGCCGCACTCGCTCGAGACACCGGGAGCCGCGCGCGCGACCTCGATCACGCTGCGTCTTCCCGCCCGCCAGCCCTTCGACGGAGCCGGACTGATGCGCTTCTTCGCCGACCACGCCATTCCCGGCATCGAAACCAGCTTCGATGCCGCGGCCGAATCGCACTTCCGGCGAGCCGTGCGGCTGCCGCACGGCACGGCCACCGTCGACCTCGCGCTCGACCAGACGACCCCGGGCGCGACGGCGCTGCGCTGCACCGCCCGGCTCGACAACGTCACGGATCTCGCGTCCCTCGTCTCCCGCGTGCGCCTGCTCTTCGACCTCGACGCGGATGCCGCGGCGATCGACGCGGCGCTCTCGGCCGACCCCGCGCTCGCCCCCTCGGTGCACGTTCGCCCGGGAATCCGACTGCCCGGCAGCCTCGACGCCGAGGAGACGCTGTTCCGCACCCTGATCGGGCAGCAGATCTCGGTGAAGGCCGCGCGCACCGTGCTCGGCAGGATCGCGGCCGAGCTCGGCGAGGGCGACGAGGCGAGCGGCACGCGGCTGTTCCCCACCGCGGCACGAATCGCCGAAGAGGGTCGGGGCGTGCTTCGAGGCCCGGCGTCCCGCATCGCGACCGTGCTCGGGGTGGCCGAGGCACTCGCATCCGGCTCGCTCGTGCTCGACATCGGGATGCCGGTGGACGAACTGACAGCGAGACTCGTCGCCCTACCCGGCGTGGGGCCATGGACCGCCGGCTACCTCGCGATGCGGGTGCTCGGAAACCCCGACGTGCTGCTCACGAGCGATCTCGTGATGCTGCAGAGCGCCGCGAAGCTCGGGCTCCCCTCGACCGCGCGTGGGCTTGCCGACTATGGCGCGCGCTGGGCGCCGTGGCGCAGCTACGCGGGACTACACCTCTGGCGCTCGCGCTGACGCTCGGCTGGACGCTTGCCGGATGCGCCCGGGCGCGATGCGAAGGAAGATAGAGGCTGACGAAAGGCGATCCGATGACCAGCGACAGGGAATACGAACCGCACCCCGACGACGAGCGGGAGGTCGATCTCGACGGCGAGGAGAAGATTCAGGGACCCACCGTCGACCCGGATGAGAGGGTCGAACTGGACGAGGTCAACCCTGAGCAGGCGGAGCTCGACGCCAACCGCGAAGTGGAGTAGCCGTGCCGCCTGGCGAGGAGACCACTCGCGGCATCGGTCTCCCCGTCTGGATGTACGCGCTGCGGCGCTCCTGGAACGGTTTCGTGCGCCACCGTGGCATCGACAGCGCCGCGGCCCTCACCTTCTTTGCGGCGCTCGCCACGTTTCCCGCGACCCTCGCCGTCGTGTCGGCACTCGCGCTGTTCGATCACAGGAAGGGCGCGGTCGTCGACCTGCTCGACGCGATCAACACCGTCGCGCGGGACTCGACCGTGGCCATGCTCTCTCAGCCGCTCACCCAGTTCACGCACATCCCCAATCCCGGATGGGGACTCATCGTCGGCATCGCGCTGACGGTGTGGTCGACATCCGCCTATGCGACGGCATTCGGTCGTGCGGTGAACGGAGCCTATGAGGTGGAGGAGGGTCGGCCGTTCTGGAAGTTTCGCGGCCTCATGCTCCTGCTCACCGTTCCGCTCGTTGCCGTCTTCTCGCTCATCGTCGCGATCCTCCTGTTCACGCGTCGCGTCGTCACGGCAATGGGCAAGACCCTGGGATTCGGCGCTCCGTGGATCGACGTCTGGGACGGCGGACGCTGGGTGCTCCTGGCGATACTCGCCGTGCTCATCATCGGCGTGCTGTACTACTTCACCCCGAACGTGTCTCGACCGCGCTTTCGCTGGGTGAGCTGGGGCGCCACGCTCGCGCTCGCCGGATGGGCGGTGGTGACGGCGGGGTTCGCCTTCTACGCCGCGAACGTCTCGAGCTACGACAAGATCTACGGCTGGCTGGGCGGTGGCATCGCGATGCTGCTCTGGCTCTATCTCAGCAACCTCGTGCTCGTGCTGGGCGCCGAGCTCGATTCCGAACTCGTGCGCGTGCGCCAGTTGAGTGCCGGCGTCGCCGCCGAGGACGACGTCAAGCTGCCGCCACGCGACACGCGTCGAAGCCGCAGGCTGGAGCGCAAGCGCGCCAGAGACGAGGCGGACGGCCGCACCCTGCGCGACGACGGGGCTCTGGACGACGCCTCCTGAGTCAGAGCCCGGGTGCTACTCCCCGCCGGAGCGCGTCGAACAGGCGCTCGAACCGTGCGCGATGGTCGGCCACGACCTCGTCCCTCCGCTCCCCCGCGATGAGGCGGCCTGCGGTTTCCACGAGCACAGTGGTGTAGCCGGCGACGAAGAAGCATGCGAATAGTGCGGCGTCGTCCTCAAAGTCGGCATCGCGCTCAAGCTCTTCCCGAAGCACGCCCTGGAGTTCGGCCGCGATGTCCCGAGCCCGCGCGACGAGCGCGGATGATGCCGCGACGGTGCGAAAGAACGGAATCGACCGATCGTCGAGGCCCGAGAGCGGATGTCCATCCTCGATGAGCCGCAGGGTCGCGGCGTGCAGGGAGTCGAGCACGTCGCCGCCCGAAGCGCGGTCGCGCACGGCCGTACGCACGAGCTCCTCGGCATCCACGGCCCGATCGAGAAACAGGTCTTCCTTGCGCGGGAAGTGATTGAAGACCGTGACGCTCGAGACGCCCGCTTCGCGCGCGACCTCGGCCACGGTCACCTCGTCGAAGCCGCGGTCGATGAACAGTCGTGCCGCGACCTCGGCGATCTTCGAGCGTGTCTGAGGCCCGCCGCGCTCGCTGGTTCGCGCCATCTCGGCTCACTCCCTTGTGTAACTAAACTTAGTGACCTAATCTAGTGACATGTCCACGAACAAGTCTCTGTCATTATCGCCCGCAGGCCCTGCCAGCTCACCGCACTCGCTGCGGGAGGCCGGGGTCGCTCTCGCCGGCCTCTCCGCCGTCTTCCTGTTCGAGATGCTCGATAACTCGATCCTCAATGTCGCCCTCCCCACGATCGCCCGGGAGCTGCACGCGTCGACCGCCGGCCTGCAGTGGGTCACGGGCGCATACGCCGTCGTCTTCGGCAGTCTGATGCTGGGCTTCGGTGCCATCGCGGACCGCGTCGGGCGCCGCCGCGTCATGCTCATCGGCCTGGTTCTGCTCGCCGTCGCGAGCCTCGCCACCGCCTTCGTCACGACCGCGGAGCAACTGATCGCCGTGCGCGTGGCGATGGGAGCGGCCGCAGCGATGACCACCCCGGGCTCGATGGCGCTCGCTTTCCGCCTCTTCGACGAAGACGGCCTGCGGGTGCGCGCGACGACGCTCATCTCCACGGTGGGCCTTGTCGGGCTCGCGATCGGCCCGACGATCGGCGGGTTCGTGCTCGCGATCGCGCCCTGGCAGGTGCTGCTGCTCATCAACGTGCCGATTGCGGCACTCGCCTTCCTGGGCGTGCGCCTCGGCATCTCTGCGGATGCGGCGGAGGAGTTGCACCGCGATCCGATCGACGTCGCGGGAGCCCTGCTCGGCACCGCCGCGATCGTGCTCGCGCTGGTCGCACCCACCGCGTTCCTCGGTGACGGCGTGGGCTCGTGGATTCCGTGGTCAGTCGCGACCGGGGCGCTGCTCTGCGCGGTCGCCTTCGTGCTTCGCGAGCGCACCGCGCGGCATCCGCTGCTCGACCTCGCGCTTCTGGCTCGCCCGCTTGTCTCGAGCGGTCTCGCCTTCAAGGCGGCCGCAGGCATCGCTACCGCGGGCCTCGGCTACCTCGTGACACTGCAGTTGCAGCTCGACTGGGGCTGGACCCCCGTGATGGCCGCCCTCGGCATGCTGCCGCAGGTGGTCGTGCTGATCGCCGGCGGCGCCGTCATCCGGCCCTTCGTTGATCGGGTCGGCCTCGACCGCGCGGCCTGGTTCAGCGCCGCGGCCGTCGTCGTCGGACTCGGCGTCTACGCCGCACTCGGTGGTGTCGGCTACGGCTGGATCGCGCTGGCTCTCGTGCTCGTGGCGGCGGGAATGCGCGTCGTCGGTGTCGTGGCCGGAGTCAACGTGATTCGGGGCCTGCCGAGCAACCGCACCACGATCGGAGCCGCACTCGTCGACACCGCGAGCGAGGTCGCCTCAGGCACCGGAATCGCGATCGGTGGCACCATCCTGGCGGCGCTCTTCACGGGGGACATAGCCGCGTCCGGCTGGAGTGTGCTTCAGCGCAGCGAATTCCGGGATGCCGTGACCATCGGCGCATTCGCGCTCACCGCCGTTGCAGCGGTGCTCGTCACCTCGGGAATCGTGTGGGCCAGGCGCGGGCGTGACTAGTCCTGGTCGGTCGAGACCGGCCTCACCACGCTGATCACTCCCGTTGTCGGAACGAGCCCGCTCAGCCGCTCGGGAGCGAGCACCCTCGCCACCTCCTCGGCGGACATCAGCCCGGCCGAGACCACGAGGTCGGCGATCGAGGAATTCGTCGTGAGCGCCGTGTGGGCGAGCGTCGCCGAGGCGGAATAGCCGATGTAGGGAGTGAGCGCCGTCACCACGCCCACCGAGGACTCGACCTGGGCGGCGAGCCGTGTGACGTTCGCGCTGATGCCGTCGATGCAGTTAACACGCAGCGTGCGCGACGCGTTGGTCATCCAGGCGATCGACTGCAGGATGGAGTGGGCAATCACGGGCTCGAAGGCGTTCAACTGCAGCTGGCCGCCCTCCGCCGCGGCGGTGACCGTGGCATCCGCCCCGATCACGCTGAAGGCCACCTGGTTCACGACCTCGGGGATGACCGGGTTGACCTTGCCCGGCATGATCGAGGACCCGGCCTGCACGGGCGGCAGGTTGATCTCGGCGAGGCCGGCCTGCGGGCCGCTCGAGAGCAGCCGAAGGTCGTTGCAGATCTTCGACAGCTTGACCGCGTTGCGCTTGAGCGTGCCGCTCAGCGTCATGAAGACGCCGGCGTCCGAGGTGGCCTCGATGAGGTCGGGGGCGGTGACCATGTCGAAGCCGGTGATCTCGACCAAGTGGCGACGCACCGCATCCGAATACCTCGGGTCTGCGGTGATGCCCGTACCGATGGCCGTGGCGCCCATGTTCATCTCGTTGAGCCACGGAATGGTCTCACTGAGCCGGTCGAAGTCCTCCCGCAGCGTGTGCGCGAAGCCCATGAATTCCTGGCCGAGCGTCATCGGAACCGCGTCCTGCAGCTGGGTGCGACCGACCTTGAGGATGCCGGCGAACTCGGCCCCCTTGCGCGCGAAGGCCTGTTCGAGCTGGGTGTGCTCGGTGAGCAGCCGCTTGATGCCGAAGACCATCGCAAGCTTGATCGCGGTGGGATACACGTCGTTGGTGCTCTGGCTGCGGTTGACGTCGTCGATCGGATGCAGGTGCTCGTAGTCGCCGAACGGGAGCCCCATGAGCTCCAGGCTTCGGTTCGCGATGACCTCGTTGGTGTTCATGTTGGTCGAGGTGCCCGCCCCGCCCTGGATCACTCCCACGAGGAACTGGTCGTGCAGTTCGCCGTCGATGATCTCCTGGCACACGCGGTCGATGACGTCGGCCTTGGCCGGTTCGAGCACGCCGAGCTCGCGGTTAGCGCGTGCGGCGGCCTGCTTGACGGTGGCGAGCGCACGCACGAGATCCGGGTAGACCGAGATCGGTCGGCGCGTGATGGGAAAGTTCTCGAGCGCTCGGGCGGTGTGGATGCCCCAGTAGACATCCGCGGGAACGTCCATCGGCCCAAGCGAGTCGATTTCGGTTCGCGTGCTCGCGGTGGTGGGTGCGGATGGGTTTACTGCGTTCACGATCTGTTCTTTCACGTTGAGTCGGGCTCCTTTGCCTGTGCCACTTCGACTCTACGCGGCGCACCAGCGCCGACCGGTTACTTAAACCCGGGAATGATCAGGTAAATCCCGTAAAGGATCAGCAGGCCGCACGCGACGAAGCTTGCCACGCCGAGCGGCCGTCGCCAGCCGCTTTCCGCGGCAACGAGGCGAAGTCCCAGGGAGAACAGCAGCACGACGCCGCAGGCGCCGACAACCGACACGATGAGCACGATGAGGAAGCTGGCCCACTCGATCATTTGCCCCGCCCCTTCGACCCGCTCTTGCTCTTTGCCGCGTTCTTGCTCTTGGGCTTCTTGTGCTTCTTCGGCGGCTTCTGCTTCTTGGGGCGCTTGGCCTTCTTCGGCTTCTTCGGCTTCTTGGGGCGAACGAAGGCCGTGGGCTCGAGCTGCATGCTGCCGGCGTGCACGCGATTGCGGCGGGAGTAGAGGAAGATCCAGGCGATGATCACACCCGCAACGACCGCGTCGATCAGGATGCCCCACATGCCAAGACCGCCAGGTAGCGCCACCCAGGATGCGAGCGCCCCCACCGCGGCCGAAGCCGGGATCGTGATCACCCAGCCGATCGCGATGCGGCCCGCGGTGCGCCAGCGCACCGACGCACCCTTGCGTCCGATGCCGGTACCGATGACCGAGCCCGAGGCAACCTGCGTCGTGGAGAGCGCGAATCCGAGGTGGCTGGAGGCGAGGATGGCGGCCGTCGTCGAGGCCTCAGCCGCAAATCCCTGGCCCGGCTCGATCTCCGTGAGGCCCTTGCCCATCGTGCGGATGATGCGCCAGCCGCCCGTGTAGGTGCCGAGTGCAATGGCAAGCGCGCAGACGATGATGACCCAGAGCTCTGGGCCGGTGCCTGGCTTCTGCAGGTTCGCGGCGATGAGGGTGAGGGTGACGATGCCCATCGTCTTCTGGGCGTCGTTCGTGCCGTGCGCGAGCGAGACGAGCGAGGAGGTGAAGATCTGGCCGTACTTGAAGCCGGGGCGCTGCCTCTTCTTGACCACGGCATAGGCGATTCTCGTGGCGAGGTAGGCCGCCAGGCCCGCGACGATGGGCGCCAGCAGGGCGGGGAAGACGATCTTCGACAGCAGGACGCCGAGGTCGATCGAGCCGAAGCCTGCACCGACGATGGCCGCTCCGATGAGGCCGCCGAACAGCGCGTGGCTGGACGAGGACGGCAATCCGAGCAGCCAGGTGACCAGGTTCCAGAGGATGGCGCCGATGAGGCCCGCGAAGATCATCACCGGTGTGATCTGGATGCCACCCTGACCCTCTCGGATCAGGCCGCCGGAGATGGTCTGCGCCACCTCGGTCGACAGGAATGCGCCCACCAGATTGAGCACTGCGGCGATGGCAACGGCCACTTTCGGACGCAGTGCGCCAGTCGCGATCGGTGTCGCCATCGCGTTGGCTGTGTCGTGAAAGCCGTTGGTGAAGTCGAAGAAGAGAGCCAGCACGATAACCAGCACGACCATGAGCGAGATGTCCACTGGGGACGAGTCTTACAGGCGCGTGAACGCTTGGCAACCTGACGGTTAAGGGGATATCGTGTTGGACCCTCCGCGGCGGCGCCCGGCGCGCGACTCCGTGGCAACTGCCGCGTAGAGTCTTCCCATCATGGTCTCGATCTCTGTCGTCGTTCCGTGCCGCAACGATGCAGACATGCTCGCGGTGTGCCTCCGCGCACTGGCCGGCCAGACTCGCCGGGCCGACGAGATCATCGTGGTCGACAACGGCAGCACGGATGCGACCGCGCTGGTCGCGGTCGATGCGGGCGCGCGCGTGATCCACGAGCCCGTGCAGGGCATCGCGCGGGCGACCGCCGCCGGCTTCGATGCCGCGAGCGGCGACATCCTCGCGCGACTCGACGCAGACTCGATCCCGCCGGCCGACTGGCTCGAGCGGATCGAGCGCGCGCTTGCGACCGCGGGCGGCCTCGCCGCCGTCACCGGCCCGGGCGACTTCTACGGCTCCAGCCGTCTCGTCGCCTGGCTCGGGCGCACACTCTACATCGGCGGCTACTTCGCCTTTGTGGGATTGCTGCTCGGGCATCCGCCGCTCTTTGGCTCGAACCTGGCGCTCGACGCCGCGGTCTGGGGCCGCGTGCGCCACCTCGTGCACACGACCACGCGACAGGTGCACGATGATCTCGACCTCAGCTACCAACTGCGGCCAGACATGACGGTGATCTACGACCCACGACTGCGCGTGGCGATATCTGCGAGGCCGTTCGACTCGTGGAAGGCACTGGGGCGCCGCCTCGGCTGGAGCTACACCACCTTTCGCCTCGACTTCGAGCAGGAACCACCGCTGAAGCGCCGAGCGGAGCGCCGCCGCTGGGCGCGAGCGCGGGCGACGGACAGCGCGCGATCGAACTGAGCGATGACCGTTCAGTCCGCCGCGAACAACTGCAGCAGGTCGCGGTCGAGCTGGTGTGGTGCGGTCTCGCAGGGGCTGTGTCCCGCGCGATAGACCGCGAGCCTGGCACCGATCTGTTCGGCGAAGGTGGCGTGCAGCCGCAGCGGCCAGAGGTCGTGCTCGCCCACTGCGACGAGCTTCGGGATCGCCGATTGCCTGAGTGCGTCGCGGAGGTCGGGTGCGTTCATCATGAGTTCGATGATGTCGCGCACCGCCTGGCGCCTCGTCACCGCGAAGCGCAGGTTCACGAAGCGCAGCCGACCGGGGGTGACCCTGGTGAAGTTGCGCTTGATCCCCCAGATCATGAGTGCCGCACCGATGCTGCCGTTGGCCAGGCCACTGAACCAGCCGATGCGGCTCACACCGCGGAAGCCCTGGCCGGGTTCCGGCGGACAGCTGAGAAGGGTGAGGCTCGCGAACAGCTCAGGTCGCCGCACCAGCGCGATTTGCGCGACCGTCGCCGCGTAGGAATAGCCGAGCACGTGTGCGCGACCGGTCCACTCGAGCAGGGCGATCATGTCGCCGGCGAAGAGTTCGTAGTCGTAGTGCGAGCGCGGGGGCCTGAGGTTTTCCGGTCCGGCGTTCGCCGATTCGTACTGCCCCGCGAGGTCGTAGCTCACGACGTAGTATCCAGCGGCTGCGAGCTCAGGCAGCATGAGCGAGAAGTCCTCCTTCGACCCGGTCACGCCGGGGGCGAGGAGCACGGCGGGGTTCGCGGGATCACCGAGCGTCACGACCGCGAGAGAGCCGCTCGGTGCGTCGAATCGGATGCTGCGCGAACCCTCGGGAAGAACGGTCCAGTCGATGTCGGGCAGGTTCGCGTCGCGCGCCGCGACCTCGTCGAACACGGCGGAGCCGAACTCGTCGGGCGCTGCCCCATCGGGCCCTGTGGAGCGCGGATTCTGTGTCACCACGCGATCACGATAGCGCGGCGACCCGCTTCACAAAGCCCTGCAGGCGGCGATAGACCTCCTGCGATTCCGGGTAGCGGTAGTTCTGCTGCCAGGTGTGCTGCGCGTTCACGCTCGCCCGGTCGTAGATGAGGGTCTCGACCGGGATGGCGTGCTCCCGCAGGCAGGCCACGAAGTTGAGGTTCGCGCGGTAGAAGTAGTCCCGCTCTGAGGTCGTGACGAACACCGGCGGGAACCCGGCATCGAGCCACTCGATCGGCGAGAGGAATCGAGCCGCGCGCCGCAGGAGGTGATGGCGGCCCTCGCTGCGTGCGCGGGAGAGCTGCTGTGTGCGCTGCGGCAGCAGCATTCGGATGAAGTTGAGGCTCAGGATGAATCCGCGGTCGAAGTGCACAGAGAAGTCGACGGCGCTGCAGTGCTGCACGACCCCCTTGAGCCTGCCCGGCGCGGTCGCGGGAACGAGGTCGTAGTGCCTGGCGAGTTCGGGCTGGAAGGAGGTCGCGGCCATGAGCGCGGCGATCTGGCCGCCGGCCGAGTCCCCGCCGAGCACGATGCGCCGCGGGTCACCCCCGTAGCCCGCGATGTTGGCGCCGATCCAGGCGAGCGCGGCGTTGGCATCCGCGAGCATGTGGCCCATCTGGAACTTCGTCGCCATGCGGTAGTTGACGTTGACCACCACCATGCCAGCGACGGCCTGGCTCGCGCAGTACTTCGTGAGCGCGCGCTTGTCGCCCGAGGTCCATCCGCCGCCGTGGAAGTAGACGTAGACCGGCAGCGGCGCAGCCCTCGATTCTTCGTCCACGGCCCGCGGCACGATCACATCGAGGCGATGGGCCCGGATGCCGTCGCCCACGAAGTCGATGTCGTCGACGTGATCGACGCCCACGATCGGCTCCGCGTTGAATCGGGTGACCTCGCTGCGGTGCAGCAGTCGCATGAGCAGCCGCCACGCCCACACCGGAACGCCCCGCAGCACACCGCTGCCGAGCGCCGCAGCGCTCTGCCCGGTCGCGGCCGATTCCTTCGATTTCACCCGCACACGGTAACCCCGCTCCCCGTATCCGGGCTGGGAGGCGACCCGGGCGCCGGCGAGCCCGGCGCCCGCTCCGAGGAGCGAGGGCGTCTCACTTCCCAAATAGCGCCGTTACTCCATAGAATCAATCACCGCAGCAATTTCACAGCAGATTCGCGGCTGCAGCGCATCGCCATGGCTGCATTCCGTGCGAGGGGAGGCACCGTGATACCCGACGATGTCGTACGACTTCCGGCCGGATGGTATCCGGATCCGACTGGACTCCCGCAGTTGCGCTGGTGGGACAACCACGCCTGGACCCAGCACACCACGGCCGCACGCCAGCCCCTCATAGTGCAGGAGTCCCCGCTCGCCTGGGCGGATGACCTGCCGACGAGACGGGAGCGTCGCGAACGCGAACGCGAAGACCGCGGCACGGATGACGTCATTCCCGCCACCGCGCAGTCGCTCCTCGAACTCGATCCTCCCTCCGAGAGCGACGAGGCGGCCGACGTGCCCGCGCCTGAATCGGGTGCCGACACCGACGACGTGGCGGACGCTGCTGCGAGCGCCCCGGCACAGGAGGAAGCGCATCCCGCAGACGAGCTCGATGCCGACGGCGCTGGCTTCGCACCCGTGTCGGCGAGCGGTCATGCCGGCCGCATTCCATCCGTGCCATCGCTCGGCGAGGACGGTTCGACTCCTGCGCCAGCCACGGCGACCGCGGCGGCCGTCGCCGAGGCGCCGGTAGCCGCTGCCGTCTCGACGCCGGACGATTCGGCCACCATTCCGGTCGTCCCCATGCCGGTGGCCACGGCGCCTGCGAGCGCCGCAGCCGCTCCCGCCGTCACGTTTCCCACCGGGCCCGGAGCGCCGGGCTCCTTCGTGCGATCAGAGCCATTCGGAACACAGACGGTCGGCACTCCGCTCTTCGACCAGGTCGCGGCGAGCGCGGCCGGCGTCGCCGCGCCGGAGACGCGCGGCTCGCGTGCCGAGCGCGCACGCCGGCAGCGGGTGCAGCATCCGACGGTCGGAGCGAACGGCCTGTCGAACGTTCCCATCAGCACCGCACCGGTGTGGGTGATCGCCCTTTTCCCGCTGCTGCAGCTCGTGGTCGTGCTGCTCATCGTCACCGGCCTCGGATCGAGCGCGGCCAACCAGGTGATCCTGCCGGTGATGCTCGTGATCGTCTACGTCGCGATGATCGCCCTCGCCATCGCCGACGTGCACCTTCTGCGTCGCCACGGCGTGGACCGGCCGGCTCACTGGTGGTGGGCGCTGCTCTCCGCACCGGTCTACCTTTTCGTTCGCGCGATGGTGCTCACGCGCAAGACCGGTCGCGGCTTCGGACCGATGCTCGTCTGGTTCGCCCTGGCCCTGCTCAGTGTCGCCTCCGTTCTCGCCGTTCCCGGCATGCTCATCGCCGCGGCACCCGCGGTCTTCAGCGCGCAGGCCGAACAGGCGGTCACGGCGGATGCCGCGGCGAACGGTGCGGCGCTCGATGTGGGTTGTCCGGACACGCCGCCGATCCTGGTCGGCCAGAGCTTCACCTGCACGGGCACCGGCAACGGCAGGAGCTTCCAGGTCGAGGTGAGCCTGCAGCGCGTGAACGGCTGGATCGACTGGCGCGTGGACGACTGGGGAGTCAACACCCTCTCGCGATAGTTTCGCGCGAACGGCGCCCCGCGTCACTCGCGATAGCTAGGGTGAGGTAATGGCTTCTCGCGCATCCTCTCCACCGGAAGACGATGACGCGCACGAGAGTTCGCTGACCCCGCGACAGCGTCGACGACTCACCCGCAGGCCGAGTGACGGGGCCATGATCGGCGCGCTCGCCACGAGCGGCCTGATCGCCGCATTCATGCAGACCCTCGTGACCCCGGTCATCCCGGAGCTGCCGCAGCTGCTGTCCACCTCGCTCGCGGATTCGTCCTGGGTGCTCACCGCGACGCTCCTGGCCGCAGCCATCTCCACACCCATCAGCGGCCGCCTCGGCGACATGTACGGCAAGCGCCTCATCGTGATCATCCTGCTCGCCATCATGGCGGCGGGTTCCGTGGTGTGTGCGCTGTCGGACACTCTCATCCCCATGATCGTCGGGCGCTCGCTGCAGGGAGTTGGGCTCGGCGTGATCGCGCTCGGCATCAGCATCCTGCGTGACGTCATCCATCCCAAGAACCTCGGTGGCGCGGTCGCGATCGTCAGCGCCACTCTCGGCGTGGGCGGCGCGGTCGGTCTGCCGATCGCCGCCGTCATCGCGCAGAACCTCGACTGGCACTTCCTGTTCTGGCTCGCGGCGGTGCTCAGCATGCTCGCGGTGGGGCTCGTGCTGTGGATCATCCCGGTCAGCACCCTGCGCACGGCCGGTCGCTTCGACTTCGTCGGCGCCGTCATCTTCGGAGTCGCGCTCGTCGGCATCCTGCTCGCGATCTCCAAGGGCAGCGAGTGGGGCTGGTCCAGCCCGCTCACGCTCGGGATGCTCGTGGGCGGCTTCCTGGTGCTGGTCGCCTGGGCCTGGTTCGAGCTTCGCACGCGCGATCCGCTGATCGACCTGCGCGTGGCCGCGAGACGGCCGGTGCTGCTCACGAACCTCAGCTCCATCGCGATCGGCTTCGCCTTCTTCATCACGACGGCGGCGCTTCCGGTGCTGCTCGAGGCTCCCACCACGACGGGCGTGGGGCTCGGGCAATCCCTGCTGATCGCGAGCCTGTGCCTGATGCCGCTCGGCATCGTCATGTTCCTGCTCTCCCCCGTCGCCGCGCGACTGTCGAACGCGCGCGGCCCACGCATGAGCCTCGTCCTCGGCGGCGCCGTCATCGGCGTCTCCTTCGGCGTCGGCGCGCTGCTCATGAGCGAGGTGTGGCACGTCATCCTCATCTCCACACTCGTCGGCGTCGGAGTCGGGTTCGCCTACGCGGCCATGCCGACCCTCATCATGCACTCGGTGCCACCGAGCGAGACCGCGGCCGCGAACGGGCTCAACTCCGTGATGCGCACGCTCGGTTCGACGGTGGCCGCCTCGGTGGTCGGCGTCATCCTGTCCTCCGAGGTCGTGCGCTCGGGCGGAGTGGACATCCCCACCGCTGCGGCGTTCCAGCTGGTGTTCCTGCTCGGCGCCGTGGTCGTGTTCGTCGGCGTGGCCGTGGCGCTGTTCATCCCCACGCGAGGGCGCGACTACAACGACACCGCGAGCATCCCGATTCAGCGCGGCTGAACCTGGCGGCTCCATAACCGCGCACCGCCAGGCTCGCAAGCCCTTGTCGGCATCCGCATCGCAGACGCACGATCGAATGGTGGCGCCGGGGCGCACCGGTCACTTCGGGACACGGTGGGCATCGCCTCGCGCGGCGAGTGAAGGTACGCACTCCGAGAAAGGGGAACCAGCCATGCAGGACGCGAACGAGGACAACACCCTCGACGACACCATCGACTACCGCGAGCGCGCCGCTCAGACCGTGACCAACGATGCGGTCGCGGGCGAGACGGTGCTGCCGGGTGCTGGCGATGGTAACGACGGTCCGACCGGCGGTTCACCGAGAGAGGTCGAGCCGATCTATGACGAGCACGATCCCGAGGTCGAGTTTCCCGATCGCGTTGCCACGAGCGAAAACTCGCCCATCAGCGACGCCGAGAGCACCGGTGTCACCGACGACGCCGGCTTCGCCGCGGACGAGGACGAGGAACTCGACATCAGCGAGCACGACGGACCCGAACTGTAGCGTCCAGTGCGTCCGCTGGCGCCTCAGTGCTTCGTGACGTGTTCCACGCTCATCACCAGAATGACGCGATCGGGGCTGTCGGCCGGCGGCTGCTGCTCCGCGTTGCCGTAGCGCTTGCCCAGCACGACGTAGAACGCTCCGCTCGGGTCGGGGATGGCCTCGACCAGTCGGCCGCGCAATTCGAGGTACCGCATCGGGTCGTCCGGATCCATGACGACCAGGCTCATCGAGGGATTCTGCTGGAGGTTGCGGTATTTCGCACGCTTCGTCGTGTGCGTGAAGCGCAGGTGCTCACCGTCGTACTGGAACCACATCGGGTTCACCTGCACGGTGTTGTCTGGGCGGATCGTGCCGAGCGTGCCAAACAAGGGGCGCTCGAGCAGGTCGGCGAGGTCGGCCGGGATCACGGCCCTGCTGTTCTCGGTCATGGTCGGTTCAACTCCTGTCTCTGTGGCGCTATTCCGTGGGTTGTTCCTCGGGCGGGTAGGTCACCCGCGTGCCCTCGACTCTTGCGAAGCGCGTCATCGAGTGCGGTCGGGCATCCTTCTCTGTCATGATGTCGAGCACCCGGATGCCGCGCACGAGCAGCGCATCACCGACGAGAGAGCGGTGGCAGCGCCACGGCACCGCCTCGGCGCACATGATCGCGGTCGGCTCGCTCTCGCCCAGTTCAACGAGACCGTCGACGGCGGCCGCGAATTCCGGAGTCTGCATGTAGTCGGCATAGCCGCGGAACGAGGCGTTGCGCCACGCGCCGTTGACGGAATCCGCGGTGGTGTGGCGCAGACCACCGAGCGCCTCGAGCCGCTGGTAGGCGATGCCCGCCTCCGGCAGACTCACGGTGAGTTCCGTCTCGTTGAACTGCGGGTTGTGCCGCGACTTGGCGATCGTGCGCACGTCGGCCAGTCGCCGCACGCCGTGGGCGTGCAGCAACCGGATGAACTCGTCGATCGGTCGGGTGGAGTGGCCGATGGTAAAAATCGTCTCTGTCATGGGCGCTTTCGACGCTACGCGCGTCACCTGAGCGAGGGCAGGACGCGTCGCCGGCTCCCTAGAACGGGAACAGCAGGCGGTGCAGGAACTGCTTGGTGCGCTCGTGCTTCGGTGCGCTGAACAGTTGCTCCGGTGCGCCGTGCTCGACGATCACGCCGCCATCGATGAAGGCAACTTCGTTGGCGACCTCCTTGGCGAAGTGCAGTTCGTGGGTGACGATCACCATCGTCCAGCCCTCGAGGGCGAGCTGCTTCATGAGCCCGAGCACGTCTCCGACGAGCTCCGGATCGAGAGCGGATGTCGGCTCGTCGAACAGCAAGAGCTGTGGCTTCAGGGCGAGCGCGCGCACTATTCCCACCCGCTGCTGCTGACCGCCCGAGAGCTGGAACGGATAGCTGTCGCGCTTCTCGGCGAGTCCCACGCGATCGAGCAACCTGAGTGCCTCGGCCGTGGCCTCCTCGCGCGGGCGCCGGTGCACGGTGATCGGGCCCTCGACAACGTTCTGGAGCACGGTCATGTGCGGGAACAGGTTGTAGTGCTGGAACACCATCGCGGAGCGATCGCGCAGGGCCGCGAGCTGCTTCTTGCCCGGGTGCGTGGCGAAGTCGATGGAGAGGTCCCCCGCCACCGCGACCTCGCCCGCGTCGGCCACCTCGAGGCCGTTCAGGCAGCGCAGCAGCGTGGTCTTGCCCGACCCGGACGGTCCAATGAGCACCAGGACCTCACCGCGGGTGACAGTCAGGTCGACGGACTCGAGCACGCGAGTGGAGCCGAAGCTCTTCTGCAGGCGACGGACGCTGAGGAGTGCGGCAGCGGCATCCGCGGGCTGGGCGTGAGTGGGCTGCGGGCCAGGGGGCTGGGCGTCAGTGGGCGACATAGCGGTCCAATCGCTTCTCGAGCAGTCCCTGCCCGGAGGCCAGCACGAGGCAGATGATCCAGTAAACGAGCGCCGCCTCAAGGTAGAGCAGCATGAAGTCGCCGCTGAATGCCGCGACCTTCTGGGCCTGGCGGAAGAGCTCGGTCACCAGGATGAGCGAGGCGAGCGAGGTGTCTTTCACGAGGCTGATGAAGGTGTTCGACAGCGGCGGCACCGACACCCTCGCGGCCTGCGGGAGGATGATGCGGGTGAGCGCGCGGCGGTGCGACATGCCGATCATGTACGCCGCCTCCCACTGCCCCTTTGGTACGGAGAGGATGGCCGCGCGCACGACCTCGGCCGCGTAACCGCCGACGTTGATCGAGAACGCGACCACCGCGCTCGGCCACGGGTCGATCACCACACCGAGCGACGGCAGGCCGTAGAAGATCACGAACAGCTGCACGAGCAGCGGGGTTCCCCGCACGATCGAGATGTAGACGCGCGCGATGCCCGAGACGATGCGGATGCGCGAGAGCCGCATGAGCGCAATGGCGATCGCGAGCACGAGACCGATCGCGAAGGAGGCCAGCGCGAGCGGAATCGTGCCGACGAGCGCGCCCTGCACGATCGGCCAGAACGAACTCAGCAGCAGGTTCCACGCCGACTGATCCATAGGAGCCAGACTACTGAGCCACGGCTGCCCTGCTACTCGCTGACGTCAGCTCCGAAGTACTTCTTGGAGATCTTTGCCAGAGTGCCGTCTGCACGCAGTGCGTCGAGGGCCTTGTTCACGGCCTTCACGAGCGTTCCACTGCCCTTGGCAAAGGCGAAGGCGCTCTTCGAGGAGTCCGTGCTCTCCGCAGCGACCTTCAGACCGGATGCGTCACCGTTCTTCTTGAAGTCGAGCCAGGTGAGCTTGTCGTTGATGGTCGCATCGACTCGCCCGTTCTTGACATTCGCCACGGCCTCGGCCCAGCCCTGCACATCCTGGATCTCGGCACCGTTCTGCTTCGCGAGCGTGTAGAACGAGCTCGTCAGCGACTGGGCGACCGAGACGCCCTTGAGGTCGTCGAAGGACGAGATCGCGGTGTTGCTCGACTTGGTCACGATGACGCCGGTGGACACGGTGTACGGCTTCGAGAACTCATACTTCGCCTCGCGCTCTGGCGTGATCGACACCTGGTTGGCGATCACGTCGAAGCGGTGTGCCTCGAGGCCCGCGAAGATCGCGTCCCACTGGGTCTCCTGAAACTTCGCCTTCACCCCGAGCTTCTTGGCCACGGCCTCGGCCACCTCGACGTCGTAACCGATGAGCTTGCCGGAACCTCCATCGTGGTAGGTGAAGGGACGGTAGGTGCCCTCGGTGCCGATGGTGAGTACGCCGGCCTTCTGCACGGCGGCGAGCGCGCCGGTGGCGTTTGATGAATCGGATGTCGTGGCCGAGCCCGCCGAGCATCCGCTGAGGGCGATGGTGACGGCCGCAATCGCGGCGACGGCAACGGAAACGCTTCTGATTCTCATGATGATCCTGACCCGCGAACCCGGATCCCGGGCTCGGCGATTGCTGTTCGGGGCGAGCGCGCCCCCGTGCGGCCGGTGGTGACACGGCTCTCGCAGCGTAACAACGGCATCCGGCCCCTTCGCATTCCTGTTACCGCCTGTGACCACGCCGCACGCGCGGCGCCCCGCGCACATTCAGGCGGATTCGTTAGCGTTGGGGCATGCAGAAGGACTTCACGCACGAGCCGGACGCCCACCGCTATGTATTGCGCGTCGACGGTGAGCTCACGGCGGTGGTCGACTACACCATCAACGGCAACGCGATCTCGTTCACCCGCACCTACACCTCCCCGGGCAAACGCGGTCGAGGCCATGCGGCCGAGATCGTGGCCTTCGCCGCCGACGACGTGGAGGCGAATACCGGCATGCGCATCGTTCCGATGTGCTGGTACGTGGCCCAGTGGTTTGACAAGCATTCGGAGCGCGCCGCCCTTCTGACCAGGTGACCTCTGCCGATAGCCTTAACCGATGAGCGAGCCGCATCAGAGCCACCCCATCGACCCGGAGTCCGCCTCACGCCTTGCCGCCGACGGCCTGCGGTTCGAACTGGTCATGCCGGAGCAGGATGCGGTCACGCCGTGGACCGAAGCGGTGAACCGGGGCTTTCACGAGCCCAGGCCGAAGCCCGAGCGCATCGAGTCGTTGCGTCATCAGGCGCCGCATCGCCGCATCGCGGGCGTGTGGGACGACACCCTCGACGATGCCGCCCCACCGGTTGCCACGGCGAGTTCCTGGCCGACGCCACTGACCGTCCCAGGCGGCCGCAGCGTCACGTCGTGGGCGATCAGCACCATCACGGTCTCTCCGACCCATCGCCGCCGCGGAATCGCGACCGCGATGCTCGAGGCGGAACTGCGCACGGCGCTGGCGCTGGGTGCACCCGTTGCGATCCTCACGGCTTCGGAGGCCACGATCTACGGGCGCTGGGGCTTTGCTCCCGCCGCGATGACCGCGACCTGGACGATCGACACGGCCCGTGCGCTGTGGGCGGGGCCACGCGCATCCGGTCGGGTGCAATATGTCACGAGCGAGCAACTGCTCGTGGACGGTCACGACATCGTGGAACGGGCGCGGCTCGCGACGCCCGGGCTGATCGGCTTCGAGGGTCAGCTCTGGGAGCGGCTGCTCGGCATCGGCGACGAAGAGGAGGCGCGGCGCGCTCGGTTTCTGCGCTACGACGATGCCGCCGGTGTCGCCCAGGGCTTCGCGATCTACACGGTCGCGCGCGAAGAGACTCACAGCGGCCGCGCGATCATAGAGGTCGGCTACGCGGCGGGGGTGACCGATGAGGCATATGCGGCGATTTGGCGCTTCCTGTTCGAGCTCGACCTGGTCGGTGAGGTGCGAGCGCCACTGCGACCGGTGACGGAGCCGTTCTCCTGGCAGATCCGGGATGGTCGCGCGGCCGTGAAGTCTAAGGAGCGCGATCACCTGTGGACGCGCATCCTCGATGTACCGGCGGCTCTCGAGGCGCGCAGCTATGCGGCGCCGGGTCGGGCGATATTCGAGGTCTCGGACGCGCTCGGTTTCGCCGCCGGGCGCTGGCTCCTCGAGGTCGACGAGGCCGGTGTCGGGCACGTGACAAGGCTCGGTGATGCCGGCGCCTCGCCCGATGTCCCAGCCGCTGCTGGCACTGCTGCGGTCGCCCTTGGGGTGAAGGAGTTGAGCGCGATCTATCTCGGCGGCGTTTCGGCCGCGCTACTCGCCCGTGCCGGCACGATCACGGAGCTGACGGATGGCGCCGCGGACGCTGTGGATGCGATGTTCCGCTCGTCCGTGACCCCGTGGCTGAGCATCTGGTTCTGACGTTGCGGCACGCTGGTGGCGAGTCGGCGTAGCGTTGCCGCATGACGGTCGTTCGCAAGCGCGCGCTGGTGAGTGGTGACGTGCAGGGCGTCGGATTTCGCATGAACGCACTGGTTCAGGCGCAGAATCTGGGTCTCGTGGGCTTCGCGCGCAACCTTCCGGATGGCCGGGTCGAGGTCGAGGCGGAGGGCAGCGAAGAGGCCGTGGACGCGCTGCTGACCTGGCTCGAGACCGGTCCGGCGTATGCGACGGTCGCCACCGTTCAGGTCGACGAGCGGGAGCCGGCGGGCGATCGGTCGTTCCGGGTCATCCGGTAGTTCGGCCAGCGCGTGCTCAGCAGCCACGATTAGGCTCCTCTCCCATGCGATTGCTTTTCATTCGGCACGCTCAGACGCCGGCAAACGTGCTCGGTCAGCTGGATACCGACCGACCGGGACCGGGGCTCACGCCGCTAGGCGAACGACAGGCGGCCACCGTTCCCCAGGCACTCGTCGACGAGCCGATCGCCGCGGTGTTCGCCTCGCCACTCGTGCGCACCCAGCTGACGGCCCAACCCCTCTCGCGCCAGCGCAACCTTGACCTGCGCGTGCTCGCAGGGCTGCGGGAGGTCGAGGCGGGCTCGCTGGAGAAGCGAAGCGACCGCGAGTCCGTGCGCCGCTATCTCGAGACTGTGTTCTCGTGGGGCTCTGGCGTTCTGGACACGAGGATGCCCGGTGGACCCGACGGGCACGAGTTCTTCGGTCGCTTCGACGCAGAGATCGACGCCATCGCCTCCACCGTGCTGAACGATCACACGGAGGAACCGCCTACGGCCGCCGTCTTCAGCCACGGCGCCGCGATCCGGGTCTGGACCGCGGCCCGAGTGGGCAACGTTCCTGCCACGTTCGCCGCCGAGCACGAGCTCGACAACACGGGCGTCGTCGAGCTCTCCGGCTCGCCCGATGAGGGATGGACCCTGGTGTCGTGGGCCGGGCTGCCCGTCGGTGGACCACAGCTCGTCGACCAGCGGGCCGAGGACCCGACCGGCGAGCCGGTCTAAGCACGAGCCGGAGTGGCCTCCCAGACGCGGCCGCCGTTTCCCCGGCGATCCCGTCCGGCGCAAGCTGCGTGTTCCCGGCGAGTGTGCGGGCTACCGGCCCGTGCCGGCGGCGGCCGTGGTGGAATTAACAATGTCCGGCAGCGACATCCGTTCATCAGAGGGAGTCTCTCGTGTCGACCAATACGCGCCTCATGCGCTGTTCCCCCGAAGACGTCTTCGCCGTGCTGGCCGACGGCTGGCTCTTTCCCACCTGGGTGGTCGGTGCCTCCCGCATGCGCGATGTCGACCAGGACTGGCCGCAGGCGGGCAGCAGCCTGCAGCACTCCTTCGGCGTCTGGCCCGCACTCATCAACGATGAGACGACAGTGCTCGAGTGGGACCCGCCTCGGCGCATGACGATGCAGCCGAAGGGCTGGCCCGCCGGCGAGGCGCGTGTGGTGATCGAGGTGAAGCCGCGCTCCGGCGGGAGCGTCGTTCGTCTCAGCGAGCGCGCGGTGCGTGGGCCCGGTTCGCTCGTGCCCGCTCCCCTGCTCGACATTCCGCTGCGCGCCCGCAACCACGAGACTCTGCGCCGGCTCGCGTTCATCGCCGAGGGCCGCAGAAAGAACGGCGAGCCGTCCGACTGAGTCTCCGCTCTGTCGCGAGCGCACCCTCGCATCCGCTCTCGCCCGTAGTTCGCCTCGCGCACCACGTGCTGCATCAGCGTGCGAATTCACGGTCGTCTGTCAAGGCACGCGTGACCCGCGATCGGTCGTCGGACGCAGATCTTTGCCGCGCCGCGTCACGCTCCCCGAGCGCGTCTCGTCGCAATTCTCGACGCAGATCAGCCATCGCCAAGCTCGTGCTTCGCATGCGCCGTCGTCGCTGTTCGGGGTCGATCGACGGCGGCGGTATCAACCAATACTCGGCACCGTTACGTTCGACCTCCCAGTGGTTGTTGTGCAGCAGGAGGTGATGGTGTCGGCAAAGGAGCACACCGTCTGCCACATCGGTGTTGCCGGCGTCCCTGGCCCAGAACCGAATGTGGTGCGCCTCTGTCCACGATGGCGGTCGTTCGCACCCTGGCCAACGGCATCCGCCATCGCGCGCCGCGAGCGCTATGCGCTGCACGCGCGTGTAGAGCCGCTGTTCACGCCCGACATTCAGAGGTTGCCCGTGGTCATCGAAGGTTATTGCGATCGTCGAGCCACCACAGGCGAGTCGCTCGGCGGTTTCGATTGAGACCGGGCCGGCCTGCCCTTCGATGCGAGCATGACCCGCGCGCGACTGAAGCGCGCGGCGAGTCACGAGCACGCGCACTGAGGCGGCTCCCGTGCCGAGGAGCTCGCTCGAGTCGGCGTCGGCACCGGCAGCCAGCAGATGCTCGAACACGTCGGAGGCCAGCTGACCCGTCGTGCGGGAATCAGAGGCGATCCGATCGGCGAGTCCGTCGCTGTTCGCCGAGAATCGTGGTCCTCCCCTGCGGGGAGACGTCGCTCGATCGAACAGCTCCCCCACCCGGGCAAGGGTTTCCGGATCGAGCGTCCAGACGAGACGGCCCATGCCGTCCTGTCGGCGATAGAGCGCGAGATTGCGTGCCGCTCGGCGCTCCGACTCGCGCTCGGCCACGGCAGCGCCATCCACCTCGAGCTCCAGTTCGTCGCGAAGCTGTCGTGCACGGCGATACAACCGATCGGCGTCGAGCACCGACGCCTCCAAGCACAAGCGCCGAACCGCTTCGGCCAGCTGTGCTTGCGTCACGAGAGCGGATGGCTGGCCTAAGCCGCGGGAGATCGACTCGGCACCGCCTACGGATAGTTCGCCCGCGGCAACCGCCCTGGCGACGTGCGCCAACCACGGCTCACTCGCAGCGACAGCACCGTCACCCGTTACGCCCTCGTTGCCTGACCCTGCTACCAGGTCGACCGCACCCTCGTGACCAACACTCTCGAGAAGACGACCCACCCTGACCGCAGCGGCCGCGTCTCGAATCGTCGATCCCGTGGTGACTCGAACGAACTCCTCCGCAGTGCGAAAGCCCTCTCGCTGCGCGAGCCCGCCGCTGCCCAGCTCCGACCGGGAGCGATGCGCGACCTCCCCGGCGACCACTGCACCCTGCGTCTCCGCCGCTCGTTGGAGCGAGGCCGACAGCCGTGCCACTTCACGGAGCTCCGCGTCGCTGAGCTCCCGATACTCGGAGACCTGGGTCGTGAGCGCACCCATGCGATCGACGACTGCGAGGAGCGCCGAGATCAGTGGATGAGCGAGGGAAGCCATACGACGATTCTCGTCATTCGAACGTGTGTTCGAAAGACGCTGCGCCGAATCTGGGGATAAGTGGTCAGCGGGGCGGCCTGTGGCGGAGAAGTCAACGAACGCACATGGAGCGTCACACCGCAGCGTCGCCCTCGAACCGATAGTCATCCTGCGCCACCCAGCGCACTCCCGCCCTGTGGCTTACGAGAATCGCACGAAGTGGCACCTGGGCAGCGTCGCAGGCGAGGTGGAGCGCGCGGGCCCAGGCGATGTCGGCGGGACCCAGCTCGGCATCCGCGTATCGCTCAAGAACGAAGATGAACGAGTGCGCACCGGCCAGGTCTTTGAAGCGGGCGAGCAGGGCGCCGAGGGTCTCATCCTCCGGGCCTGGCGGCATGAGCGGCATGCCTTCGAGTGGCACGATCAGCGGCAGTTGCACATCGTCGACGTCGAGAAAGAGCAGCCACAATTGTCGTCTGATCGCGCGACCGAGTAGCTCGGCGACCCGTTCCTCGATGAGAGCGTCGGTCGTGAGCGGCTGCAGCTTCGCTTCGTCATAGGTTGTAGGTTTCATCGGGCCATCATCGGATGCGCGCAGACGCCACTTCGGCGCGCGATGAAAGCGGTGCGGAAACCGCGGTTGGAACAGCGTGGGGAGGAGGGGAGGCCGGGAACGTCCGACGCGCTCAGTACGATTGACCCCGACGAGCCGAGGAGTTCTTGCATGACGATCACCGCATCCGCCGATGGTTCCGCGCTCGGCAACCCAGGGCCGGCGGGCTGGGCCTGGTACGTCGATGACGACAACTGGGCGGCTGGCGGCTGGAAGCACGCGACCAATAACCAGGGCGAGCTGACGGCGGTGCTCGAACTGTTCCGGGCGACGGAACACGCCGGCGACGACCTCCTCATCCTGTGCGACAGCCAATACGTGATCAATTCCGTGACCAAGTGGATGCCGGGCTGGAAGAAGAAGGGCTGGCGCAAGGGCGACGGCAAGCCCGTGATGAACGTCGAGTTGCTCAAGGAGATCGACGCCGCCATCGCCGGGCGCAGCTACCGCTTCGAATGGGTGCGCGGCCACGTCGGTCACGTTCTCAACGAGGCCGCGGATGCGCGTGCCCGCGGAGCAGCGGAGGCCTACCAGCGCGGCACGGCCGTTCCCTCCGGCCCCGGCTGGACCGGCGGCTCCGGGCACTCCGTGACCGCCGACCCACCGACACTGCCGAACCGCGTCGACTCCGCTCCCATGGCCACACAGGACGAGGCCGACTGGACCGCCGCCGATGACGCGCTGTTCTCCCTCGACGAGGAGTGGCACACGATCGAACTGCCGCTCACCGCGACCGAGCTGCAGCGCCTGACCGTTCGAGCTCGCGAGGCCGGCGTCACGCCGGAAGAGTTGCTGCGCGGACTGATCTGAGCCGCTCGGCTCGCAGCCGTTTCCGCACCTCGAAGAGGCATCATGGATGAATGGACGCCGTCGCCGCGCTGCACGAGATCGCCTTCTGGCTCGAGCGTGAACTGGCGCCAACCTTCAAGGTGAAGGCGTTCCGCACCGCAGCAGCGACCATCGAGGTGTACTCGCCGGAGGAGCTGGCAGCGCGGTCGAGGGACGGCCGGCTGGGGCGCACGAAGGGCATCGGCGATCGCACCCGTCAGGTGATCGAACAGGCGCTGGCAGGCCAGGTGCCCGAGTACCTTGCGGACCTGCGCGAGCACGGCGCGCATCCGTTGGCGGAGGGCGGCGAACAGCTCGCACTCCGCGGCGACCTGCACAGTCACACGGAGTGGTCTGACGGGGGCTCTCCGATCGAGGCGATGGTAGAGGCCGCGGCCATGCTCGGCCGGGAATACCTCGCGATCACCGATCACTCCCCCAGCCTCAAGATCGCCCACGGACTGACCGAGGAGCGGCTCACCGCGCAGCTGGAGCGCATCGGACAGATCTCAGCAAGCTCCGCTGGCCCCACGCGCATTCTGACCGGCATCGAGGCCGACATCCTCGAGGGCGGCAAGCTCGACCAATCCGATCGAATGCTGTCGCGGCTGGATGTGGTGGTGGCGAGCGTGCACTCGAAGCTCCGCGCCGAGTCGTCAGTCATGACGAGACGGATGCTGGGCGGCATCCGGAACCCGCACACCACGGTCCTGGGTCACTGCACGGGCCGCCTCGTTCAGGGTACTCGCGGCACCCGCCCGCAATCGGCCTTCGACGCGAAGCGCGTGTTCGCGGCCTGCGCCGAGCACAACGTGGCGGTCGAGATCAATTCACGGCCCGAGCGCCAGGACCCGCCGGACGATCTCATTCGGCTCGCCCTCGACGCCGGATGCCTGTTCAGCATCGACAGCGACGCTCACGCACCGGGACAGCTCGACTTTCTGCAGTACGGCGCAGCCCGCGCAGTCGCCAACGGCGTGCCAGCCGAGAGGATCATCACGACCTGGCCGGTGGACAAGCTCCTCGACTGGGCACGCGGTAAGTAGAAGCGTCGCCGCCTACCTCGATGCCTCGTTCTCGATGTCCTCCGCGAGATTGTCGATCGCTTCCGGCCGCAGTTCTACGCCGGCCTCCGCGAGGCGCTCCTCGAGCGCGATCGTCACGTCCTCGATGAGGCCCGGCTGGATGTCTTCGAGCACCTGCTCGGCCACCCTCTCGATCTTCTCCTCGGTAGGGTCTTCCACCCCGTCGTTGGCTACGTCGGCCACAAAATCGGCCATGTTTTCACGCCCATTCCACTCGTTCTACTCGCCCGGATCCGTGATGGTGCCGGTCGACTCGGCATCCGCAACCGTGTGCGTCGTGCCACGCTCAGCGGCAAGCGCGCGTCCCGCGTCCACCGCCTCCTGCCTGCTCGAAAAGCTCCTGGAGCGCTCCGGCTCGCCGACGACCCGATTCACCCACTGCCCCCGGTTATCGAAGGTCTCCACGTCTCCATCGCTCACGTTCCTGCCCTCCCGGCTCTCCACATCCAGCCCACCGACGTGCGTTCTGCGCGACGGCCTCGGCAGATGCCGACGACCATCGGATGCGGTGCGCTCGCCATTCCAGACAACGCGCTTCGACGCGCCTTGGCAAGCCCTTTGCATCGAAGTCACAGGACCGCTCGTGGTGGCGGCGAGTCGCGCCCGCTTCACCTGCGCTGCGCGACGCTATCCAACCGAGCGCAGCGTGAGGATCTGCTCGGCACGTCCGAACGGCCCCGTGAGGTCGTGCAGCACCGTCGAGGTGAGTCCGATGCCGTCGGAGCCGAAGCTCACCGAGTTCTGCAGGCCGAGCCACTCGCCGCTCGGCTCGCGATACAGGTGGATCTGCAGGTCGACATTCGGAAACAGGTACTCCTGCGGCTTCACCCGGGTGGCGATTCCGTTGGTGGTGTCGACCAGCCCGATCAGTCGAGCGAAATCCGAAAACGGCACGTCGACCAGCGGATGTTTCGCACGAATCCACGCACGTCCGCGACCCGCCGCGTGGTCGGGAAGCGGTCGCACATCGATCGACTGGATATAGCCGCCCGCCCACTCTTCCATGGCGACCGGGTCTTCCACGGCATCCGGGCCTGAAATGCGGTCGTCGTCGATCGCGGCGATCGCGGAGGTGTCGGAACGCACCAAGCGCCAGGCCGTCGCCCGCACGGCCGCGCGACCACCGGAGACGAGCTCGGCCTGCACGAGCTCGATGGTGCGTCCGGGGCGCAGCATGGTGGTGACGATGTCGAACTCGCCACCCGGAATCAGGCCCAGGATGTCGTAGCTGATGCGCGCGATGCGCAGTTCCGGACGAGGCTGAAACAGTTCGAGGCTGTGCGCGAGGATGCCCGCCACCGGCGCCATGTGCTGCTCGTGCGGGTTCCACGCGCCCTGCGCATGCACGGTCGATTCGAAGCGGCCGTCGCGCCTGGAATGGTAGTACGGCTCGATCTCACTGCTCACCGACTCAGCCTACTGAGCCGAGCCGCGAACTACCGGCGCCCTCCCCGACCGTCAGGCGACAGCCAACCGGAACACGTCCGCGTTTCTGGCTATGTAGTCCTCGATCGTCGCCGCGGCGTGACCCGTTACCCGCTCGACACTGTCTGTGACAAACGAAGCCTTGTCGTCGCGGAAGAGCTGGTACATTTCCTCGAAATGCTCAGCCTCCCAGAGCTCCAGACCGCGGGCGAGCGACGATTCGCGGATGTCTGCCGGCGTGATTTCCACGACCTCGATCTGCTGGCCGCTGATAGAACCGACGAGCTTCGCGATCTCGTAGTAGGTGATCGCACGCGGACCGGTGAGGGCGATGGTTTCGCCATCCCAGTCAGGTTTCGTCAGCACTCGCGCAGCCACGTCCCCCACATCCGCGGCATCGATCATGCTGAGACCCGCTTGGGCGATGGCGTTGGGCAGCTTTCCGGTGGCTTTGATCGCCGGGAGCATGACCTGGTTGATCGCCGACTGCATGAAGGCGTTCGGGCGAAGAATCACGAAAGGCTGACCGCTCGCCTTGAGAATCTCTTCGACCTCCCAGTGCTCACGGGATGCCAGCGGTCCCCCCGCGTGCACAGTGGACGATGTGGCGCTGAGCTTGACGATCTTTATGGCGGTGCGACGGAGCTCGCGAATCACCCGCAATTGCAGGTCAGCCTGTGCGTTGCCGTGCGGCGTCAACAGGAACAGCGCATCCACGCCATCGGTCGCTGAGTGCAGAATCGCGTGGTCATTGATATCACCCTCAATCACCTCGACGGCGGGTCCAAAGATCTGCCGGGCCTTCTCGCCATTCCGCACGATGACGCGCGTCTGGGTGCCTTGAGCGAGCAGAGCTCTGACGACATGCGGCCCGACAGTGCCAGTGGAGCCGAGAACGAGAACAGTCATGGATTTTCCTTCTTCCTGGGGATTCCCACTCTGCGCCCTCGCGATGATCGAGTCCAACGCATTATCTTGGTGATAATGATCGACATAGGCGATCATTGGTGAATGGACGGAAGACAGCTCGAGTACTTCGTGGCCGTTGCCGAGGAACTGAACTTCACTCGGGCGGCGGTGAAGCTTTTCGCCGCGCAATCGACAGTGTCGGCAGGAATTCGATCACTCGAGCAGGAACTCGGCGCGACCTTGTTCGATCGGTCCACCAAGATCATCTCGTTGACGGCGGCCGGGTCATCGTTGCTGCCCGAAGCGCGCGGCGCGATCGAAGCCCTCGACCGAGTTCGAAGCTCCGTGGCTCTGAACAGCGAGGGTCTACGCGGAAGGCTCCGAATTGGAACATTCATTGCTCTCGACGCCGTGCGTCTGCCGGAGATCCTCGGTGAATTCCATCGGCGGCATCCGCACGTGGACATTCAACTCATCGCGTCACCCTCCGGCTCCACTGGACTGAGTGAAGAGGTGCGCCATGGGCGCGCCGATGTCGCGTTCGCAGGGCTGCCGCTGAGCGACCTCGCCAGCTTCAACGTTCTTGAGGTGGCACGATCGCCCTTTGTTGCCATCCTGCCCGCTACGCATCCGCTGGCCGCTGGGAGCGAGGTTCGACTCGGTGACCTCGTCACCGAGCGGTGGATCGATTCTCCAGCCGGGTACGCCAGCCGCATCGTCTTCGACCGCGTTCTCGCTGAGCGAGGACTCACACGGGTGATCTCCGACGAGGTGGCGGATGCTGGCGAGATGCCGAAGCTCGTTGCGGCAGGGCTCGGAATCGCAGCAATTCCAGAGATCATCTACCGGCCCGCCGCCGGGGTTGTCGTGCGGCCGATCGTGGACAGCGACGCCGAACTCGTGCTGACCGTGATCAGTAGGGCGCACCCGGCGCCCGCGACCGCCGCCTTCCTGGCACTGATGTCGGATCGTGAGCAGCTGGCGCGCACCTGAGCACGATGCGATAAGAAGTGCAGCGCGCGACAATGAGCGCGCCTGATGCGAGGTTGTGACCCGAGGGCTTCGACGACACCCGCACGGGGACTGCCCGCCGTTCCTCTTCTCCCCTAGCGTGTAGCCGTACCCGAGGGGATGGTTGTGAGCGGCAGAGCGCGATGGCGGCCGAGGTTCGGCGCGAGTTTCTGGATCGTGGCGCCGGTCGTGGCCGCTTTCTCGGTCACGGGTGCGGCATCCGGAGGTTTCGGCGGTCTCTTGCTCGCGTGGGGCCTCATCGCGATCGTGACGGCGCTGTACTCGCTGGTGGCGGGCCGACCGGGTTGGGCCTCCATTCCCGGGCGCGGCACTGCGGCGGTCGTGCTCGCGATCTCCCTGGCGACGATGGGTGTGGGGGCGTCGCTTCTTCCGCGCGCGGGTGCGGCCACGATTCCCGTCGCTCAACCGACGCCGAGCCCGACGCAGACGGTCGCCTCGACGGATACCCAGCCGACGCCCACCCCGTCGCGTCCACCGTCGCCATCCACCAGTGTCGCGTCGCCGGAGGGCACCGCGCTCGCCCTCCTGGCCACCCTGCCGGTCAAGGGCAAGTCCCCGCTCACCGGCTACGATCGCACCGGCATGTTCGGCCATGCCTGGCTGGACGTGGACCACAACGGATGCGACACGCGCAACGACATCCTGCAGCGCGACTTCGCCAGCACCGTGAAGAGCGGCCCGTGCAAGGTCATGAGCGGCGTGCTGGTCTCGCCATACACGGGCGCGACGATCAACTTCGTGCGCGGCAACACGACCTCGCAGGCGGTGCAGATCGACCACGTCGTCGCGCTCGCGAACGCGTGGCAGACGGGCGCGCAGCAGCTGAGCCAGCAGCAGCGCGAGGAACTCGCCAACGACCCTGTCAACCTGTTCGCGGTCGATGGCCGCTCCAATTCGCAGAAGGGCGCGGGTGACACGGCGACCTGGCTGCCGAGCGCCAAGTCCTTCCGCTGCACCTATGTCGCGCACCAGATCTCGGTGAAGGCAAAGTACGGCCTGTGGGTGACGTCGGCGGAGCACGATGCGATGTCGCGCATCCTCAGCGGATGTCCGAACGAGCCCGCGGTCGCGTCTGCACTGGTGCGCACGCCGGCCGCTGCCGCGCCGATGCCCGCTCCCGTCCCTGCGCCGGTTGCCGCGCCCGCCCCCGCCGCTCCCGCCGGATGCGACCCGAACTACTCGGGCCAGTGCGTCCCGATCGCAAGCGACGTGGATTGCGCGGGTGGCAGCGGCAACGGCCCCGCCTACACAAAGGGCCCGGTGCGCATCATCGGCACGGACATCTATCAACTCGACCGCGACGGCGACGGAATCGCCTGCGACTAATTGGGTTGGGAAACTACGCAGGGTCGCTCGGAATGAACTGTTTCAGGTGCGCGCGTAACGCTGGGTCGCACACGTAGACGTAGGTGCCGCGGATTCCACGGGTCAGAAGCACCGCATAGATGTTCGTGATGAAACGGAGAAGGTCGTCATCCGTATAGGTCTTCCCCAGCGCGGGATTGTTCTCCTTGCCCTTTTTGTCGAAATAGGACGCGCGATCGATGAACAATCTCTTAACCAGGGGGTCGTATCGCAGGTCGTTGCCAATGATGACTCCCGCGTAGTTGAGGTCATACCCCTGCACCGTGTGAATGGAACCGACTTCCTCGAGGGAGCCCTTCGACGCAATCCAGTCCACCTGCGTGCCATTCCAGCGAAATTGGGTCTCGTCGATCTGGATATCGAACGCCGTCTTGTCGTTCTTGGTCTTCCACTCCCATGCGTACCCAGCGACCATGCGCGCGAGTCCCCCTTCGGCATCCTTGCGGTGAATCTGATCGCGCATCTCAGCGACGTCATCGAACATCCGAAAGTCATAGCCGTCAAAGGTCTCGGGCGCCACTGGGGTCGGTTCTCCCAGCGCGGGTGCCGTGCCGAAAATGCGCCTGATGTACCCGACGTAGTCGGAACCAGCTTGCACGCGCATCTGCGACAGCAGGGGGTAGTAACGGTGGTCACGCTGTGCCTGGAAAACCATATCCTCAAGCAAGGCCTGCGGTACATCGGCCGGTCGAACGCTCTGTGCAGCATCCAGCAAGAAGATCTGATGCTTACTCTTGGCACGAATCCAATCCAGCTGGGTTTTCGTCTTGTCGTCCGCACCGAATAACTTCTCGGTGACGTCCTGGAACTTCTTATTCTGGGATGCCGAAGGCTGATTCGCACGCTGGTTCAGCCGGTGCGCTTCATCGACGACGAGCAGGTCGATCTGTTGATCAGCGACTCCGACTTCAAACGGCGTCATGACCATGTCTGCCGAGAGGCCCGGCGTCTTGCGAAATACTTTCTGGATGGATTTGCGAAGCGACTGCTGGGGAACGACAAGACCTATGCGGAAGTCCCTCAGCAATTCCGGATAACCAGGCACAAAGAACTCCGAGAACAGCGAGTCTCCATCGATATCGTCCTGTGGCATTGACCGCGCGATATCGACGAGGAGCTTGATCAGGTAGATACCGATGACAGTCTTGCCCGTGCCCGGATCGCCCTGGATCACGCTGGTACTGCCGACGTCGGCTTTCACGTGGGCGAAGAGCCCTTCAAGGATGTCCTCGACTGCAATAGCCTGATCTTGGCTCAGCGCCTTAAATGGCGACAGCTTGAACAGATCACTGTTTTCGATCTCCGGGATACCTCGCGTGAAGACTCCATCACGCAGGAGGTGGTCGAACACTTCGCGAAAAGTCTCGCGGTACTTGGCGCGGTCGAAGTAGTCCGCCTCGGTGATCCCGTCGTTCCGGTTCAACACCCGATAAGTACCGTCGCCCGCGAAGAGGCGAATCAGATATGACTCGAGGTCCAGACAGACCGACTTGTTGAACGTCTCATCGATGATCACGCGGATGGTGCGCAGCTGCTGCTTCTCCGGAGAGCCGAGGTGCTGGCGCATTCGCTTGTCGGCATTGAGCGTCTCGCCGACGTAGACGTTGTCAAGGACGCCCGACCTCCACGCCCGTGTGCCTCGGTCGGCGTCATCCAGGATGTACACGACCGGCCAATTGGTGTTGTGCTGTTCACGCGGCGCCCACGACTTGACAGCCTGTTGGCTGAATTCCAGCCGCTCAATCTCAAAGCGCGTCGTATTCACAGAGCGTCGTATTTCGTACTTCGTCCACGCGCCTTGTCGGCGGGGTACTTCTCTCGCGTCACCACCAACTTGTCGAGAATGATCTGGTTTGGATCGACGCCGATCCGCTCGGCGAGCAGCATGCAGTAGGTGAGCACGTCGGCGAGCTCTTCGCGCACCCGATCATTGTCAGCGTCGCGGTTCCACTGGAAGCACTCCAGCAGTTCGCCTGCCTCGATAGAGATGCTCTTCGCGAGATTCTCGGGAGTGTGGAATTGAGCCCAATCACGCTCGGCAACGAGCGCCGCGATTGCGTCGCCTACTGACAGTTCAACCATGCTCGCCAAGGTAGCAGGCCCGGGTTTCTCCGGCGATCCTGCTTCGATGCCCGTTCGCTGACGCCTGAGCGCGGAGTGTCCAGCGCAGCAACCATCAGATCACCCAGCGAGCCACCAAAAGGAGGCGTGCGCCGAGGTTCGGAGCGCGTGCGCTCCTCTTCGTCAGCCGCACAGCCGCGTCGCATGCCGAAGCTCGCGCGAGAACCGTGTGGCCACGCTCAATGCGAACTGTCGCAAATATTGCGACAGCTCAGCTTGCGCCACCAATATGCACTTCTTGCATAATTCAGATCGAGGCGGATGGCCGTGCTCAGCTCGAGCTGACGCCGCGACCAGCGCTGCCGAGGCTTCGGCAGAAAGCACACTGCCGACCGGGTAACCTCGCCTCCACTCCGGGAGTGGGCTCGCTCAGTGCGCAAGCATCGCGGCGAGCCCCACCTCATCCACTATCGGGATGCCGTAGTCGCGAGCCTTTCGCGCCTTGCCCGAGAGAGAGTCTGGGTCTGCTGCAGCGACGAGCTTGACCTTCTTGGTCACGGCATCCCATGGCACGAAGCCTCGCTCGCGCAACTCGCGCTGCCAGTCTTCGCGGGACCGCATCATGTCACCCGTAAGCACAATCTGGTCACCCGCTTGCAGGCGGAATGCTGCCGGCAATGATTCGGCTGGGGGTTCTGCGGCAGCCCGCGTCTGCATCGCTGCCACCACGACGTCGCTGGGAACGTCGAGCATCCGTGCAATGGCGACCAAATCGGCAATCTCATCGGTGGTGAGGACTCCATCCGCCCAGGCCACCGCGGTCAATTGGTCGAAATATTGCCGGTGCAAGGCGATGCAAGTGGTGCGACTGATGCCGAGCGTCTCGGCGAGATTCACAAGAGCGTTTGCCTCGTGTACCGAAATCTGCTGGTCGAGCAGGCAGCGGTCAAGCAGCGCCAGATAGTCGAGGTGCTCCACAGGACCGGCATGTTCCGGCATCTTGAGAGTGATGCGTTGGATGAAGCTCGCCGAGGCCTGCGCCTGTGCTCCCCGCGACACCCATGGCGAGCCCAAGTGGGTGAGCGACGGCCACACCTCATCCAGTGCCTGGCTGATGTAGGAGTACCAGAACTCGGGGTCGGTCTCGGAGCCCATATACGCGGCCAGCAGCTTGGCAGTCGCGAGAGCGTCGACGGATGCGCGATGCGCGTTCTCGAGTTCGATGTCGTAGGCAGCGCAGCAGTCGGCGAGCGCACGACCAGCACCGGGGAGAAAGTCACGCGCTAGTTGCATTGTGCACAACCACGGCTCGAGTGCGAGCGGCGGAATAGCGCCTGCACGTTCTAACTCAGCGCGAAGAAAACGGATGTCGAAACTCGCGTTGTGCGCGACCAGCACGCGACCCCGCAGCAAGTCGACAAGCTCGCAGGCGATCTGAGTGAACGTAGGCGCGCCCAGGACGTCGGCGGCTTTGATTCGATGGATATGCTGCGGACCCAGATCACGCTCCGGATTGACGAGGGTGTCCCACTGGCCTGTCACGCTTCCATTGCCATCCAGGTGCACGACGGCCACCTCGACGACTCGATCGTGACCACCAGGAAACAGCCCGGTCGTCTCGAAGTCGATGACCGCAAAACCTGGTCCTGACATTTGCTCTCCTTCGAACGCGACAACCGACTCTAGCGCGAGGCACGGCTACAGACGCTTCCTGACGAGTACTCCATGACCTCGGAGAGGAGCCTTGCGGCTATGCGACCGCGGGAACGGCCTGAGTGGCGCTTGAGCCACCGATTGATCGATTGAACGAGCTTTGGACAATCGCCGCCCCGATGAAGCCGAGAAGGAACAAGAGCCAGAAGGCACCGTGACGGCGCATGCTTCGACCAGTGAACTGCTCGACTCCCACCGCGTATTTCCAGATCCACACGATGTTGCCGATAGGAACGATGAGTAGCCAGGCAGTTGGGATCTTGCTGCCTGCAGCCTTCATCTCGTTCTTCGTCTTCACATACCAAACGAGCGAATAGATGCCGAATGTGACGAATGGCAGGAGGAGCGGGGCAGCTGGGCTTCGGCGTTTCATGAGTCTTCTATTCTGCGATTATTGAGCGCAACTCCGAGCGTAGGGGTCAGTGCTCGTGAGGAGCTCCCCCAGTTCGGGGCGATCGCGGAGACCTTCGCGCGTCTTAGCTCTCCGCCCTGCTAGTCGTCCTGCATCCGACGTGGGTTCACGACGACTCGCAGAGCACTGGCCAGCCACAGGAGGCCGTCATGTCGGGTCGTGACGCCGCGACAGGAACGTGTATCGGCGCATCGGCGCGCCCGTTGACCGACGGGCCACAACAACGGTCCTCTTCGCTACCCTACGACATCGGCGATCAGCTCCGTCACCGGCCGGCTGAACACGACGAAGGCGGCACAGTTCACGACCACCGTGGTCCAGAACGTCGCCTGGAACGATTCCTTGCGGTTTTTGTGGTGCAGGAGTTGCTGCGCCAGGATCGCGCCCGGCCATCCGCCGAAAAGCGACACCATGTGCAGGGTGTTCTCGGAGGTGCGCCAGCTTCCCGCGCCGGCAGCTGCCTTGTCCCGCGTGTAGAGGGCAATGCTCGCCACGCTCAGCACTGCGTAGACAAGGCCGATCCACGGCGACACTGGCCAGTACGTTCCGACCACGATGTACAGGCCGATGAAACCCAGAATCGCGAAATAGCCCTCGGCGCCGAGAGTGACCCTCTGTCGCGGGAGCGTCTCGAACGGCCTCCGCACGGACCGCGCGCGAGTGCGACCGTCTGGTGCCAGTTCCACGTCGAACGTCACGAAGTCGCCCTCCTTCGGCCGGCCCGCACCGCGGGGCCAGGCGTGGATGTGGGCGAAGACGCGGTGACCGCCGGCCTCCGGCTGGATGTAGCCGAAGCCGCGCTCGTCATCCCAGGAGACGAGTACACCCTCCTGGGCCGCAGCATCCGAATCCATGAGCCGATGCTAACGTCCGCTCAACACCGAGCTGAGACACTGCGCTACGCCGAAACCCCCACCGCACTTGACGGCGCCCAGAGATTGATGTCCATGTCGACGGCGTGCTGGTCGATGGCCGCGAGCTCGTCCGGCGTGAAGTCGAGGCCCGCAATCGCCGCGAGGTTCGCCTCAAGCTGCTCCACAGACGACGCACCGACGAGCGCGGAGGTCACCGGCTCGTTCCGCAGGGTCCACGCGATGGCCAGCTGCGCGAGGCTCTGACCGCGACCCTTCGCGATGTCGGTGAGCGCGCGGATGGCGGCGAGAGTGTCGTCGTTGACCATGCTCTTCTGCATCGATCCCTCGCGGGACGCGCGTGCGTCATCCGGAATGCCGCCGAGATAGCGATCGGTGAGCAGTCCCTGCGCGAGCGGAGAGAAGGCGATGCATCCGACGCCCAACTCGGCCAGAGTGTCGAGCAGACCGCCCTCGACCCAGCGGTTGAACATCGAATACGAGGGCTGGTGGATGAGCAGCGGCGTTCCGAGGTCGGCAAGGATTTGCGCCGCCTGCTTCGTGCGCTCCGGCGAGTAGGAGGAGATTCCGGCATACAGGGCCTTGCCCGAGGTGACGGCGCTGTGCAGCGCACCCATCGTCTCTTCGAGCGGCGTGTCTGGATCGGCACGGTGCGAGTAGAAGATGTCGACATAGTCGACGCCCATGCGGTCGAGGCTCTGGTCGAGCGACGCGAGAAGGTACTTGCGGGAGCCGAAATTACCGTACGGCCCTGGCCACATGTCGTAGCCGGCCTTGGTGGAGATGACGAGCTCGTCGCGGAACGGGGCGAAGTCACGGCGAAGGTGCTCGCCGAAGTTCTCCTCCGCGCTGCCATACGGAGGGCCGTAGTTGTTGGCGAGGTCGAAGTGGGTCACTCCGAGATCGAACGCACGGCGCAGGATCTGCTGCTGCCAGTCCATCGGCACGTTGTGTCCGAAGTTCTGCCACAGGCCGAGCGAGACGGCGGGAAGCTTGAGGCCGCTTCTGCCGGTGCGGCGATAGACCATGGAGTCGTAACGAGAATCAGCGGGGCTATAGGTCATTTCCCTATGTTCGCACGGCGCGCTGGGCCGAGGATGTCAGCGCGGGTGGAACGACGCTACTGGGTAATGCGCAGGATGTAGCGCGGCTTCGTGCCCTGCTTACTGAACTTCTCGATCCACAGAAAGAAGCTGTATTCGAGCCCGAACTTCTTGCGGAAGACGTTCTCGAGTTCCGGCGTCTCCTCCAGGATCTCGGCGTGCCCGACCGCGACTGGGGCGTCATCCGCCACCTTGCCCATGCGGGAGCTGGGACGCAGTTCGACCCGGTCGTTGTTGCGAATGCGCTTGACCTTGCCACTGCCCTGCGGTGTCGTCACGAGCAGCGCGTCGCCGTCGCGGGCGATCCACACGGGTGTCGACACGCCCACCCCGGACTTGCGAAAGGTCGTGAGCGAGACGAAGTGCTCGTCACCGAGGTCGAGAAGTGTGGTTGCTTGGGCCATGGGTCCACGGTAGTGCAGCGCAGCGACCCCGGACTCGCACTTAGGAGTGGTGCTCCTCTGCCTTCACGGGCGCGAACCTGCGCACGCGTTCGCCGTCGACCTCCACCTCGCTGACAAACATGTCGAACGGTCGCACCCACATCCCGCGCAGCCCGTAGAGGGCGCGATAGACGACGAGCCGCTCCTCCGTCTCTGAATGCGAGGCCACGCCGATCACCTCGTAGAGATTGCCCTTGTAGTGCCGATAGAGACCGGGCTCGACGTGATCGGGAGCAGACATCCCACCATTCTGCCCGCACCGGGGGCGTGAGGCGGTCGTAGGCTGACACGATGACGGATGCCGCGGTGGTCGGGCCAGTAGACGCGCCGAACCTGCACGTCATGAGCTTCAACATCCGGCGCCGGCTGCCACACCTGAACCCGCGCAGCCCCGACCGCTGGGTGCATCGCGAGCCGCTCATCAAGAGACTGCTCGAGGCGGAACAGCCGAGCCTCGTCGGCGTGCAGGAGGCGCTCTTTGACCAGGCGAACTTCGTGCGCCACGCCCTCGGCGAGCGCTACCGCTCCGTCGGCTACGGCCGCGAGGCCAACCGCGGCGGCGAGGGCTGCCCGCTTTACTACGACAGCAAACGACTCGAGCTGCTCGACTGGGCGCAGACCGCGCTCTCCGACACTCCCTCGGTGCCGGGTTCGACATCCTGGGGCAATCGCACCCCACGGATGCTCGTGGATGCGACGTTCAGGGACAGGGCCGCCGGCATAGAGTTCCAGGCGATCAATACGCACCTCGACAACTACTCGCGCAAGGCGCGACTGCGCTCGGCAGACGTGCTCGCTCGCATCGTGACGGCGTCCCCGCTGCCCACCATCCTCACCGGCGACTTCAACACGGATGCGGACTCCGAGCCGTACGACCTACTCACCCGTCCGGGACTCATGATCGACAGCTGGGATGTGGCGAAGGAGCGGCTCACCGAGGCGTGGGGCACCTTCCTCGGCTATCGAGCGCCGAAGCACGATCGCAAGCGCATCGACTGGATCCTCACCACGCCCACCATCACCACGCTGAAGGCCGCAATCAACGTCACCCGCTACGAGCGCGGATGGCCGTCCGACCACGCGCCCGTGCAGGCCGTCTTGTACCTCGGCGACGCTCACTGACCACTTACGGGGTAAAGATTTAGGATCGCGCCATGACCATTACCGAGTTGCAACCGGGCGAGATCTTCGTGTTCGGATCGAACGCGACCGGGTCGCACGGGGCCGGGGCCGCCCGCACCGCCTACGAGAAGTTCGGCGCCGTGTGGGGCCAGGGGCACGGGCTGCAGGGGCAGTCCTACGGCATCGACACCATGAGCGGCATCGAGACCATCCAGCGCGAAGTCGGCGAGTTTCTCGAGTTCGCGGGCGCGCATCCGGAACTTCGCTTTCTCGTGACGAAGATCGGATGCGGCATCGCCGGCTACACGCCCGCCCAGATCGCGCCGTTGTTCCGCTCGGTTCCCGAGAACGTGGTGCTGCCGGAGGAGTTCACCGCCTGATCACTGCGTCCGCTCCTCCACAGCACGCCTCGCGGCTGAGCAGTGGACCAGTTCGGGCGACGCTCGGGACAACGTACCGGGGCGCCCCTAGTGTTCCCTTACCGAAGCAGTGAGAATGGAGCCGTGACGACGTTGACCGAACCACAGGTATGGGTACTCATCGGCGTCTTCACTGCGGCCTTTTTCGGCATGATCGGCATCGTCAGCACGAGTCTTACCCGCACCATGAGTGCCCGCTTCGAAGCCATGGACGCCCGGTTTGGGTCCATGGAAGCTCGCGTCGACGCGAAGTTCGACATCATCACGATCAAGCTCGAGAACATGGACAGGGACATCCAGGCGCTCTCGCGACACGTCTTCGGATCCGAGCCGCGGGGCTGACAGCGCTTCGACAGGCTCAGCGATCGGGGCTGCTCAGCGACTGGGCGACTTAGCGCTTCGACAAGCTCAGCGACCGGGGCGGCGCAGCGACCGCGCGGCGCTAGTGTCGCGCGGCGAGAATGCAGAACTCGTTGCCCTCTGGGTCGGCGAGCACCACCCAGCGCTCCTCGCCGGTTTGGCCGATGTCGACGCGCGTGGCGCCCAGCGAGATCAGGCGATCAACCTCGACCTGCTGATCGTCGGGCACGAAGTCGAGGTGCAGCCTGTCCTTGACCGTCTTCGGCTCCGGCACGTTGCCGAAGAACAGCGTGGGCGACGAGCGGTCGGGGTTGCGAATCTCGAGTCCGGCCTCATCCTCATCGACGATGTCCCAGCCCAGGGCATCCGCCCACCAGCGGCCAAGAGCGGGGGCGTCCTTGCAGTCGATGACAACTTCTTCCCATTTCAATGTCATCGATTAAGGCTACGCGGGGCGCTTGGAATGCAGAACCCCCGGCGGTGGTTTGATGGAGGTATGAGCGATCGAATCACGATGTACGGTGCCGAATGGTGCGGCGACTGCCGCCGATCGAAGAAGCTGCTCGATGAACTCGGCGTCGACTACGACTACGTCGACCTCGAAGCGGATGTCGCTGCCGCCGATGTCGCACGCGGCATCAGCGGGCGCACCAACATTCCGGTGATCGTCTTCCCCGACGACACCCACGTCGTCGAGCCGAGCAACGCGGAGCTGCGCGAGAAGATCGACGCGCTGAGCGCCTGAGCCCGGCTACTCCGCCGAACGCGAGCGCGGGATGCGCGGCCTCACGAGCGCGTGGCTGTCGCGAACCACCTGCTCGACAAGCTCGTCGGGGAATGCTTCTTCGAGCACCACGGTGATCCAGTGCTTCTTGTTCATGTGGTAGCCGGGCGTGATCTGCCGGAATTCCTCTTGCAGGGCGAGGCTCTCCTCCGGGTCGCACTTGAGCGTGACCGAGAGCGGCTCAGCATCGAGGCGCACGAGAGCAAACACCTTGCCGTTGCCACTCGTTTTGAAGACCGAGGTCTCCTCGTCGAACGGGAAAGTTTCGATCGCCTGCGGGAGCGATAGGCAGAAGTCACGCAGCGCATCCGGTGTCATGGAGTCGAGGATAGGCGCACGCGCCGTCATCGGAGCGGGCGTTCCCAAACTGGGGCTATTGCTGACATACATTCAGATGTAAAAAGACAATCATGACTGTGCCTGACTTGCCCGCCGACTGGTATCCCGATCCGGCGGGAAGCGGAGGCCGCCGATGGTGGGACGGCACGCAGTGGACCTCGCACGTTCGCGCAGCGGAGCCACCGCGGCATGCCGCTACGGACCCGGCGGCGCCCCTGCAGACGCCGCTCGGCCTGCCCCCGGCGGCGGCCGTGTCGGACGCACCTGTCCTCCCGGCCGCGCCCGCCCTGCCCGCGGTGCCCGCGGCCCCACAGTCACGTCCCGCCAGCGCCGAGCCCGTGCCTGTGCCCGGGAACTTCGCACCGATTTTCCAAGCGAGCGACACGGCGAATCGAACACCGTACCTGTCCATGACGCAGTCGCGATCTTTGGCCTCCTTTGAGTCCACACCGACGGTCGTCTACACCTCCGCTTCCTGGTGGCTCGCCCTGAGCCCGGTGTGGATGTCGGTCGTGATCTTCATGCTGGATACTGCCCTGCCTGGGAGCATGATCAGGTCGATTGTGCTGTTGACGTTCCTCTTTGTGTCTGCGGGGCTGACCATGCACGATCGCAAGGTGCTGTTGCAATCGGGCTACCGCACCGCCGCCTCGACCTGGTGGTGGCTGCTGACGCCGCTCGCCTACTTCATCGCGCGAGGTGTTCACGTCAATCGAGTCATAGGCCGGGGGTGGGCGACCGCCATCGTCTATGGATGCGCCGCCGGGCTCGCGTTTCTCGTGCAGTTGCTGATCATCCTCGTCACGGTGCAATCCTTGCTGCGCGCAGGTGTGCCAGTCTGACATCGCGGTGTAGCACCGCGCTTAAGCGCCAGGCAGCGACACCGGCGGAATCGCGACCCGCACCGGCTCGCGCACCCACCACATCCCGCTCGCTCGCTTCTCTGAGCGCGTCGTGAAGCGGTAGCGATAGAGAGTGGCGCGCACCCATCGCGGGCGCTGGCCGTCGAAGGGGTCGAGGCGCAGCATCCGCAGCGTCGGCAGGTCGGCCTCGAGCAGCTTGCCGAGGAAAGCGTAGAACCACTGCTCGTGCACCGAGCCGAGCGGCAGAAACCACATGAGCCAGTCGAGCCGCAGGTGGTATGGCGCGAACTGGCGCGGCATGCGCGAGGGGTCACCCGGCTTGCCCTTGAACTCGTACTCCCGCCATTCAGCGTCGGCGCTCGGTGACGCGTCGAGCGTGCCCTCCACGATCACCTCGAAGCGCTCCTTCGTCACGCTGCCGAAGGCGCCGTACGCGTTCACGAGCTGCCAGCGATTGAACGCCGCGTTCATCAGCTGCCTGCGCGAGAGCAGATTTCGGATCGGCCAGTAGCTCAGCACGACGAGCAGCAGCGACACGGCGAGCACGATCACGAGCCACCAGATCGGCGTGACGTCGCCCGAGCCCCAGTCGAGCGGGATGACCGGCAGCGCCCAGTGCGCCACCGAATCGCTGATGCGACTGAACGCGAGCACGATCGTGATCCAGTTGAGCCAGGCGAAGTTGCCCGTGAACACGAGCCACAGCTGGGTGAGGATAACGATGGCCGCCGCCGCGCTCGCGACCGGCTGCGGCGCGAACAGCAGGAACGGCACGATCAGCTGCGCGACGTGGTTGCCCAGCACCTCGACCCGGTGCACGGGCTTCGGCAGCAGGTGCGCGAAGCGACTGAACGGATTCGGCATCGGCTGCGTCTCGTGGTGGTAGTACAGGGCGGTGCGGTCGCGCCACGATCGGTCTCCGCGAATCTTGATCATGCCCGCGCCGAATTCGAGACGGAAGACCAGCCATGCTGTCAGCAGCAGGATCGTGGTCGGCGGCGGCACGGCATCCGAGCCCAGGAATGCGGCGGTGAAACCCGCCTCGAGCAGCAGCATCTCCCAGCCGAAACCGTAGAAGGTCTGCCCGACGTTCACCACCGACATGTAAAGCAACCACAGCGCGAGAAAGACCAGCGCGGGCACCCACGGCGGCCCGAACTGCGGCAGACCCAGAACAACGGATGCCGCGAGCGCGACCCCGACCCAGGCCACGGTCAGCAGCAGCCGGTCGCTGTATCCCCAGCGGAACAGGGTGAAGCCGCGCAGGAACCGCTCCTGCTCCAGCAGCTTCGGCACGGGCAGCAGTCCGTGCTCACCGAGAAGCGCGCGAAACTGCGCAGCGGTGGAGAGGAAGGCGACGAGGAACATGACGGCGATGCCTCGCTGCAGCACCTGCCGCGCGAACTCGTAGTCCTGGGCGTCGAACCAGCTCACGCCATCCACGCTACGCTGGCGCTCCTCGGTGAGCCAGAGCGGTCAGGGCGCGAGCGAGGGTGGCGTGCTGATGCCGAACCGCTCTTTGAGCGCGAGCGTCGCGGCGTACCAACCGTTCATGCCGTGCACGGCAGGGCCGGGCGGCGTCGCCGAGGAGCACAGGTACACCCCCTCGATGGGCGTGCGCCACGGTGCCGGCGACACGATCGGGCGCTTCACGAGTTGTCGCAGGGTGAGCGCGCCGCTGTAGATGTCTCCCCCGATGTAATTCGGGTTATATGCCGCCATCTCCACGGCGCTGCTCGACGCGCTGCCGAGAATGAGGTCGCGAAAGCCCGGCGCGAACCGCTCCACCTGCACCGTGACCAGCTCTGTCGCGTCGAGCGTCGACCCCGAGGGAACGTGGATGTAGGCCCAGAGCACCTGCTGCCCGGCCGGCGCGCGCGAGTCGTCGAGCACGCTCGGCTGCGTCACCAGCACATACGGATGCTGCGCCACGCTCCCCCGAAGCACCGCATTTTCACCGGCGGCGATTTCGGCCCTGCTGCCGCCGAGGTGAACCGTGGGCGCGAGCGCCACGTCGGCGTTGGACCACGGCACCGGTCCCGAGAGCGCGAAGTCCACCTTCGCGACGCCCGGGCCATAGCGGTACCTCCCGAGCGCGGCTCGGTATCCGCTGGGCAGGTCCCCCGTGAGCAGCAGCTTCGGCGAGGTGTCCAGGAGCGTGACACGCGACGGCTCGAGCGCGGCGAGCGAGTCCACGGGAACGTTGGTGTGCACCGTGCCGCCGTGGGCGAGCAGGTCGTCGACCATGGCATCCGCGATCGACTGGGCACCGCCCCTGGGGTAGCCCCAGCCGCCGGCGTGGCCGTGCACCGCGAGCAGGAGCCCGGCGCCCGCGGGCGCGAGGGAGGGTTGACGGCCGCTCGCGTGCGCAGCGACACCGCTGAGCAGCGCGGGCGCCACCTCGCCCTTGAAGCGCAGGTTCCACAGCGGCGAACCCTGCTCGAAGGCGCGCAGACCGTAGAAGAAGGCCGCGATCGGATCCTTGGGGATGCGGAGCAACTGCGAGCCGGTGAAGTCGACGACGCCCTCGACCCGCTTCAGCAGGGGTGCGAGCAGCGCACGCCAGGCGCTGCCGTCTCGCCCGAGTCCGTCGACGGTGCGGTCGAGATCGCGCCAGGCGATGCCCGCGTGCCCGTGGTCGAGCGGATGCGCGTAGGAGACCTCGGGAACGATCCACTCGATCCTGTCGGTGAGCCCGAACTCGCGAAAGAACGGCGAGGACGTGGCCGCGGGATGCACGGCTGAGCAGACGTCGTGGTGGAAGCCCGGCAGGGTGAGCTCGCTCGTGCGCAGCCCACCACCGAGCGTCGCGGCTCCCTCGAGGAGTCGCACCGAGAGTCCAGCGCGCGCGGCCGTGACGGCGGCGGCAAGCCCGTTGGGGCCACTTCCTACGACCGTGACGTCGACCATCGTTCTAGTCTGTCACCCTTGCCTCCGCGCCCCGTGGGAGCGCGAAAGCGCTATTCCGCGAGGCTCGCGACCGCGGTGGCGATGCGACGCTCGCGGGTGTCGGCCGTCTTCGCGCCCTCGATCGACACGACGTGCGCCTTCTGGCGGCTCGGCGAGAGCGCGTCGAAGGCCGCGCGAGCGCCGGCGGCGGCCAGCGCGGCGGCGAAATCGGCGGGAGTCTCGACCGTGCGTGGTTCAGTGTCGAGAGTCAGCACGACATCCACCTGGTCGCCGCCGGCGATGCCGGTCGCCGCCCGCTTGTCGGAGCTGAACGGGATGAGAAATCGGCCGCCCATCGGCGCGACGGTGCTGCGGTACGAGTAGCCGTTGACTGTGACGTTCACGGCCGGCCGCTTGCCGCCGCCGAGCGCCTCGATGACCTCCGCCGGCACCGGGATGCCCGTGTTATTGCCTAGTTGCAGCATCGTCGCCTCGAATTCCATGGCGGCAAGTCTGGCAGGTAGCCTCGGTGAATGGCCACCCTGACCGAGTCGAGCGTGCTCGCCCCCGCGGAGTGGCGCGCGCTCGAGGAGCGCCACCGCGAGCGCGCCGACTCGCTCAGCAGCGGCTGGCGCGAGCGTGCGGGAACCGGGCGCACGCATCCGGTCGAGGACTTCCTGTTCACCTACTACCCCGTGCCTCCGCGCGTGTTGCGCCGCTGGCACCCGGGAGCGGGCGTCGTGCTTGCGGATGCCGCAGGCAGCGAACGCGCCGACTGGCGGTGGTACTCCGCGCGCGGCGACGACGTCATTGTCGATGCCGCGGCGTTCGTCGAGGCCAGGGGCGCCAGCATCCGCTTCATCGTCTCGTTGCTCGGCGCCACCGCGAGCCGTCAGCCGAGACTCGGATGTTTCGGCCTGCACGAGTGGGCGATGGTCTATCGTCAGGGCGAGCACCGTCACGAGGCACCACTCAGGCTCAGCCAGACCGAGACGGATGCCGTGGTCGAGGGCGCCCGCATCTCCTGCACGCACTTCGACGCCTACCGCTTCTTCACACCGGACGCTGCGCCGCTCAATCGGCTTCTGCCCACGCGCGAGAACCAGCCCGCGATGGAGCAACCGGGATGCCTGCACGCCGGCATGGACATCTACAAGTGGGCCACGAAGCTCGGCCCGCTGCTGCCGGGCGAGCTGCTGCTGGACGCGTTCGAGCTCGCCGCGAGCATCCGCGAACTCGACATGCGCGCCTCGCCCTACGACCTCACCGAGTGGGGCTACGAGCCGGTCGCGATCGAGACGCCGGAGGGCAGGGCCGAATACGCGCGCCGCCAGCGCGAGTTCGCGCTCGCCGGCAACGCCCTGCGCGAGCGCATCGTCGGCGTCATCGCCCCGCTGCTGTAGCCCGCGCGCGCACGCTCGGCGCAAGATCAGCGAGCGCGGACGTACGCTGGACCGACATGATCACGAGACACGAGGTCGCGCTGCGGCTCGATATTCCGCTGGAAATGGCGCGCAGACACGGCATCCCGAACCGGATCTCGGAGGAGGAGTTCGCCGAGCTCGACTCGAACCCGCCGGCCTGGCTCGCGCAGTCGCGCGCCAATCGCACCGGAAAGAAGCCCGTCTGGGTGCAGCTGAAGTGCGACATCTGCGGCTTCGAGGAGGCCGTTCGCCCGAAGAAGTGGTGGCCGGCCTTCAGCTACCTGAGCTGCAGCCACCACCTGCCCGGCGAACTGCCCCAACCCGCCGACAACGTCTACCGGCACGAGGTGGACGGCATCGGCAGCCGATTCGTCGGCATCGTCGACGAGGTGTCGCGCTAGTCCCTCGCTACGACTGCGAGGCCGCCTGCACGGCGAACCGGCCGTCCGGATCGAGCCGCGCGAGCATCCGACCCATGATGCGATCGAGGTCGGCGACGTCACGCTCGTCGAGAGGGCCGAGCACGTTCTCGCGCACCGCGCCAACATGGCCCGGCGCAGTCTGAACGACCTTCTCCCAACCGGATGCGGTGAGCGACGCGTTCGTGGCCCTCCGGTCTTCCTCACACGGCGTCCGCACCAGGTAGCCGCGCTTCTCGAGGCGGGCAACCACGTGGGACAGGCGCGGCAGGGTCGCGTTGGTCTCGGCGCTCAGCTCGGTCATCCTGAGCGTGCGGCCGGGCGCCTCGGACAGCATGGCCATGACGAAGTACTCGAAGTGGCTGAGCTCCGCGTCGCGCTGCAGCTGGCCGTCGAGCGCGCCGGGCAGCAACTCGACCACCGCCACGAACTTTCTCCAGGCAGACATCTCGTCTGCCGACAGCCACTGGGTCTTCGTCATGAACCCATTCTAGCAAATTACTTGACGCTACAAGTAAATACGCTACTATTGGTTGAACCGACAACCAATTACCCAGGGAGACCATCATGACCACCATCACCATCATCGGCGCAGGCAACATGGGCGGCGCCATCGCCAAGCTCGCGGCCGCAGGCGGCACCGACGTTCAGCTGCTGGCGCGCGACGCCGCCAAGGCCAGCTCCGCCACCGGACTCAGCGCCGGCACCATCGGCGACGCCATCACCGGTGACATCGTCGTGCTCGCGCTCCCCCACCCCGCCGTCGCCGAGGTGATCGGCAGCTACGGCGACCAGCTCGACGGCAAGGTGCTCGTCGACATCACCAACCCGGTCGACTTTGCCACCTTCGACTCCCTCGTCGTGCCCGCAGACTCGTCGAACAGCCACCAGATCGCGGAACTGGCGCCGAAGGCATCCGTCGTCAAGGCGTTCAACACGAACTTCGCGGCCACCCTGCACGCCGGCAGCGTCGGCAGCGAGAAGACCGCCGTGCTGATCGCGGGTGACGACGCCGACGGCAAGGCCGCCCTCGCCAAGATCGTGACGGATGCTGGCCTCAAGGCAGTCGACGCAGGCTCACTCAAGCGTGCCCGCGAGCTCGAGGCGCTCGGCTTCCTGCAGATGACGCTCGCCGCCTCGGAGAAGACCTCCTGGACGAGCGGTTTCGCGCTCGTCGACTGAGTCGAGCAGAGCCCGAGCGGGGCCCCGCACTCGGTCGCCAGACCGGGCGTGGGGCCCTGTTGCTCCCCCGCGAACTGGGGCGAGCGCGCGCAATGAGGGCGGCGTAGCGTAGCGCGTGGGGGGACGGTTTGCGTACCCCGAACGCTTGAACAGCTTGGACAGGAGGGGTCATGGTCGCCACCGCGGTAATCGCCGGCACGGCTCCCGTTGACCTCGCATCCGTCGGCTTCGGCGGCATCGACCTCGACTCGGTGCTCACCGAAGAGCGCGTCGAGACTCCGGCGTTGCCCGTGGTCAGTGTGGCCATCAGGCACCGCATCCCCGCCGGCTGGTACCCCGACCGGGAAGACCCAGGTCGCAGGCGCTGGTGGGACGGCACCACCTGGACCGAACACCGCACCCCGCTCACCGGTGAAGTCGCCGCAGCACGGACACCTCGACACCTTGCCGCCGTGATCGAGCCGGAGCAGCCCGTCGCCGAGGAACGGCCGCGCGTTCCCGTGATCGTGATCGTTCTGCTCGCCACGCTCACCACAGCCAACACGGTGCTGTTGTCGATGCTGGCATCCGGTCGTTAGGGCCGCTCGCAGCCCTGCGATGGTCACCCCGGGAGTCCCGCGCAACGTAAGGTCTTAAGGTGACCGAAGAATGCATCCACGGACTCGATATCGACCGCTGTGACATCTGCAGCCCGAAGGCGAAACCCGCTCCCGTGGCCGCGACCACCGCTCGCACGCGAGCGCCTCGAGCTTCCACCGCCGGCACAGTGTCCCGCCGCCGGGAGGCGCCGACAGCCAAGCACAAACCCGTCATCCTCGCCGAGCAGCGCGTGCACCACCTGACCCACATCGACAATCTCATCGGCATCCTGGTCGACGGTGCGCTTCATGCGGATGCCGACGCGGCCTGGCAGGGTCGCCCCGAGGTCGACATCTCCTCCCCCGATACCCGCGACGCCAGGCGCAGCACGCACATCGCCGGCACCGGACACACCGTCGCAGACTACGTGCCCTTCTTTCTCTCCCCCGACGCGACGATCTGGGAGGGCATGCTCGCGCGAACGCCGGATCCCCGGCTGGCTCCGCGCGCTCGGGCGCTGCCGGCATCCGAATTCATCATGCTTGTCACGACGATCAAGCAGCTCGTGACCGCCGACGGCCCGTACCCGGTCGTCGCCGACGGTGATGCCGGGGATGCGCGCACCCGCTTCGCCACGACGAAAGAAGACTCGGAGCAGCTGCTTCGCCGCCTACTCGGCTCCGATGACGGTGTGCTGCTGCGCTCCGAACTGCTCGTGGCAGAGCCGGTGCCGTTCGAGCGGGTGAGCCTCATCGGCGTCGCGAATGAGCGGGCTCGAGCCGACGTCCGAGCGCTCCTCGCGGGATCGGCGCATCAGCCGCGGGTCGCGGTGCATCCACCCTGGTTCGCTCTCGCCACCGCGTGAGGCTGGCGGCTGCGCGTCAGGCGACCGACGCGACCTCGCTGTAGCTCGCCGTCACGAGTATCGGTAAGTGGTCTGAGGTGCCGCGTGGCAGGGTCTTCACGCTGTCGATCGTGAGTCCGATCGAGGTGGCCAGGTCGAAGTGGCCGCGAAAGAACTTGTATCTCGTGTAGGTGCGGCTGTCGCTCAGGGTGAGGTTATAGCCCGAGTCCGCCATCCGCTCGTTCAGGTGGTTCTGGAAGATCGGGTAGTTGTAGTCGCCCACCATGAGGGTCGGCAGCCCCGGGCCGAGCACGCGCAGTTGCTCGTGCGCCGCCGTGATCTGCTTGCGCCGCAGGGAGTTGAGCGCCGTGAGCGGAGCGGCATGGAACGAAGCGATCACGAGTTCGCGATCGGCCTCCAGGTCGCGCATCCGGGTGCCGATGAGGCGCTCGTGCGCTGGCCTCAGCACGCGGTCATGCAGCGACTTCTTGAGTTCGAACGTCTGCGTGTTCATGGCCGCAAAGCGATCGTCGCGATAGTAGAGCGCGAGGCCGAGCCGATTGCGCATGGTCGAATCAGCGAGCCTCAGCGCCCCGACCGTCGTGGGAAGGGCCACCGTGTCGGCCTCCTGCAGGCACAACACGTCTGGCTCGAACTTTTCAGTTATGGCGAGGAGTTCACTGCTGGCCCGGTTCTTACGAAGGTTGTAGCTGATGACCCGCACTGTGTATTGCCTCACATTCGTTGAGCTGCGTCACCAGCCTAGGCCGCAAAACTTGGTGCGCGCCTAACAGCCACCTCCATGTCGGCTGAATGCCCGCTGGTGGGACGGCAGGCGTGGTCGCGCTAGCGCAGCGGTGGCGTCGCGAGCCTCGCGAGCACGGCAGCGGCAAAGCGCGCCTCGGATGCGGGGGCCGTATGCACGAAATAAGCGGGTTCGAACAACTCGGCCTCGAGCAGCGCCGGCCCATCATCCGTCTCGACGAGGTCGAGTCGCGCGTACAGTGGCACGGCATCGTCCGCCGCGATTCCTCGCTCGAGGAAGATCGAGGAGATGGCGGCCATCGCGCCATCGGCGAGTTGCCGTTCGGCGGGGGTGGCCTGCGCGGGCTCGATCGATTCCGTGTAGACGCCGCCGAGGAGGTTGCCGCCGACATCGAGAATCGGCCCCTTGACGAGGGCGTGAGAGAACATGCCGTCGAAGTACACGAGCGCGCGCTCGCCCACGGTCGACACGCTCTCCACCGCAGGTTGCACCATGGCTGTCTTGCCGATCCCGATGATGTGCCGCGCAAGCTCGGCAGCGCGCGGATCGTCCCGCTCGAACAGGCCGGTGTTGCGCGATCCGGCCGACACGGTCGGCTTCACCACCACCCGCGGGGAGTCCACCGCTGAGAGCGCGCCGGCCACCTCATCCGCGCTGGTGCAGAACTGCGAGTCCACGACTCGAACTCCGCGCCCCTCGAGTTCGGCCAGGTAACGCTTGTCGAGGTTCCACCGGATGACCTCGGGCAGGTTCAGTAGGCGCGTCGCGGCGGACGCGCGGTCGAGCCAGTCGAGGAACTGCTGCGGGTGTTCCGCGTAGTCCCACGGGCTGCGCATGATCGCGAGGTCGAAGCTCGACCAGTCGACGTCGGTGTCGCGCCACGACGGAACGTGCACGTCGATGCCGTGCGAACGCAGCGCCGCGCGCAAGGGTTCGAGGTCGCGATCATCCTGCCCGACGAACTCGGGATCCGTGCTGACGAGGGCGAGGCTGGGCATGGTCTCGAGGCTAACAGTCGCGCGCGGCGTGATCTGCAGCCCTCGCAGGGCTAGCTTTAGGGTATGGACATGCCCCTCTCCGAAGCCGCACTGACGGTGCGCGAAAACCTGTTCGAGCTTGCACCGATCAGCGAGGGCAAGCTCGGCCACTACACCGTGCTCGCTGCGCCTGGCGTGCGCGTGATCGTGCTCGCCTTCGAATCCGGATGGGTGCTCAGGGAACACATCGCGCCCAAGCAGCTGCTGCTTCAGGCGCTCGACGGCCGCCTCGTGATCACCGCGGCCGGCACGCAAACCACGCTCGTTCCGGGTGGCCTCATGCGACTCGACGAGGGACTGCCGCACGCGGTGGAGGCGCTCGAAGACTCGCGCCTCATGCTCACGCTGCTGGGCTGAGCGCCGCGTTCCCTGAGCCGCGGCGTCCCCTGAGCGTGTCGAAGGGGCGCTTCGACAAGCTCAGCGACCGAACGCTACTTCTTGGCGACCTCCGCCGCGACGGCGTCGTCGCGGAAGTCATCCTCGGTGAAGACCTCGTCCGTCGTGTCCTTCGGGCTCGGCACGCGCCCCGGCGCGTACGGCGAGGGCTCGAGACCGGGGTGCCTGCGCGACTGTACGACGAAGATCACGATGCCGAGGATGATCGCAGCGAACGAGGCCCAGTCGTTGGCCGGGATGCCGAGGAAGCCGTCGCTCGTCGGGTCGATGCGAATCGCCTCGAGCCAACTGCGGCCGAGCCCGTACCAGATGAGGTAGATCGCGAAGGCCTTGCCCCAGTGCAGTCGCACCTTGCGCTCGATGAGCAGGATGATGCCCACGCCGATGAGGTTCCAGATGATCTCGTAGAGGAACAGCGGGTGGAACAGCGTGCCATCCGCGAGCCCCGCGGGGAACTTCGGGTTGGTCGACTCGATCTGGAGGCCCCAGGGCAGCGAGGTGGGAAGGCCGAAGAGCTCGTGGTTGAACCAGTTGCCGAAGCGGCCGAGCGCCTGCGCGACGAGCATCGCCGGCGCGAGAGCATCCGCAAAGGTCCAGAAGCGGATGCCGGTCATGCGGCAGCCGATGTACGCACCCACCGCTCCACCCAGCAGCGAGCCGTAGAGCGCGTTACCCCCGTCCCAGATGGCGACCGTGTTCCAGAGGTTCGCGCCGGGGTAGAAGTAGTCGCCCACGTGGGTGAGCACGTGGTAGATGCGCGCGCCGATGATGCCGATCGGCACCGCCCAGAGCGCGATGTCGATGACGATTCCGGGCTCCGCGCCACGATTCGTGAGCCTGCGTGAGGTGATCATGGCGGCGGCGAAGATGCCGACGAGGATGCAGATGGCGTAGGTGTGCACCACGAGCGGGCCGATCTGGAACTGCGCGAAGGCGGGATCCGGGCTGGGGATGCTCAACGGCAGGTGCAGCAGCGGGTTCAGCGAAAAGCTCATCGCGATAGTGTCCTCGGCTCGAGTGCTCACGGGGGTGGGGCCCGAAGACCATTATGCGGTGCCTGCCGCGTCTTTCCAGAATCCTCCTGCCCGAGACCGGCTCGCGAGTGCGCTACCTGGCGAGCAGTGTGGCCGCCACGGACAGGTCGGCCACGAGGAGATCGAACGCCTCATCGAACTCGGGCCTGTCGTGTAGGCGCACAACGGCAGACGGATGCGCGGTGAGCAGTACGCGCGCCCGCCCGAGCCGGTGCGCCTCGCCGTCGAGCAGGTGGCCGCGGTCCTGCCCGACGCGCACGGGCCGGCCGAGCACCGCACGACCGGCCGTCGCACCGAGGCAGACCACCACATCCGGCTTCACCGCGGCCAGCTCCGCGCGCAGCCACGGGGCGCAGGCCTCGATGTGAGCCACGGCCGGGTTCTTGTGCATGCGCCGCTTGCCGCGCTCCTCGAAGCGGAAGTGCTTCACCGCGTTCGTGAGATAGACCTCGCCACGATCGATTCCCGCCGCGTCGAGCGCGTCATCCAGCAGCCGACCCGCCGGGCCGACGAAGGGCGCGCCCTCGCGGTCCTCGCGGTCGCCGGGTTGCTCGCCCACGAGCATCAGGCGAGCGGATGCCGACCCGGTCGAGAAGACGACCTGCGTCGCGCCAGCCCACAGTTCGCATCCGCGGCAGGCGGGGGCCGCGCGGCGCAGCGCCCGCACTCCCCCGCCGTCCGGGACCCAGCGCTCCGCGCCCGGCCGATCGACATCGTGCGCACTCACGGCGTGAGCACGACCTTAATGCAGCCGTCCTCCTTCTTCTGGAACAGCTCGTACATGCGCGGCGCCTCCTCGAGCGGTACGCGATGGGTCACGAGGTCGAGCACTCCGAGCGGGTCCCCCGGGTATTCGACCAGCGGAAGCAGGTCGTCGATCCAGCTCTTGACGTTGCACTGCCCCATGCGCACGGTGATCTGCTTGTCGAACATGTCCTTCAACGGCATGGGATCGGCTTCTCCGCCGTAGACGCCGGCGAGCGAGACCGTGCCCCCGCGGCGCACGAGGTCGATGCTGCTGAGCACCGCCGTCATCCGGTCGATGCCGGCCGTGTTCATGGCGGCGCGAGCCAGCGGATCCGGCAGGAGTCCGACGGCCGCCTGCCCCACTGCGGCGAGCGTGGAACCGTGGCCGGCACCGCCGTGCGCTTCCATGCCCACGGAGTCGACCACCGCATCCGGACCGCGGCCGATGGTGCGCTCGCGCAACTGCGGGATCACGTCGTCCGTGAGGTCGTAGGTGAGAACGCCGTGACGCTCGGCCATTGCCCGCCGCTCGGGCACCGGTTCGACCGCGAGCACCTCGTATCCGAGGTGCACACCGATGCGCGAGACGAACTGCCCGACCGGGCCGAGCCCGAAGACCGCGAGCGTGCCACCATCCGGAACGTTCGCGTACTGCACGGCCTGCCACGCCGTCGGCAGGATGTCACTGAGGAACAGGTAGCGGTCGTCCGGAAGGTCGTGTGCCACCGGAATCGTGTTGTAGTCGGCGAGTGGAACTCGAAGCAGTTCTGCCTGTCCACCGGGCACCTGGCCGTACAGCTTTGTGTATCCGAAGAGCGCTGCACCGTTGCCGTATTCGCGCACCTGAGTCGTCTCGCACTGCGATTGGAGCCCACGCACGCACATGTAGCAGACGCCACAGGCGATGTTGAAGGGCATCACCACACGGTCGCCGGCCTTCACGCGAGTGACCGAGGCGCCAACCTCCTCGACGATGCCCATGGACTCGTGGCCGAGGATGTCGCCCCGGTCGATGAACGGACCGAATAGCTCGTAGAGATGCAGGTCCGAACCGCAGATGGCGGTCGAGGTGATCCGCACGATGGCGTCGGTCGGTTCGAGGATGCGCGGATCGGGGACGGTCTCGACCGAGACGGATCGCTTTGCCTGCCAGGTCAGTGCTCGCATGGGTTTCTCCACCCTGTCTTCTGTGCAGACGGTGGTGTCTACCGTTTCAGGTCTAATTGGCTGCGGGCGGCGAAGAAAAGGGGTTGCGCTTGGCGCTTGCGTCTGCACGGGGACGCCGATGATGCGGCGCCCCGTCGCGGCTCAGCCCTCCTGCGGAGCGGTGCCCGCTTCGGCTTCCGCGGCCTGGGCCGCAGCGATCGCGGCGTCGACATCCAGCGCCTTCAACTGGGCAACGAGGTCTTCAAGCGCCGCCGGCGGCAGCGCGCCCGACTGACGGAAGACCGGAACGCCCTTCTTGAAGGCCATGAGGGTGGGGATCGAGGTGATCTGCGCGGCTGCTGCGAGCTGCTGCTGGTCCTCGGTGTCGATCTTGCCGTGAACGATGTCGCCGTTGGTCTCGCTCGACTGTTCAAACACCGGTGCGAACTGCTTGCACGGGCCGCACCAGTCCGCCCAGAAGTCGAGCAGCACGATCTCGTTGTCGGTGATCGTCTTGTCGAGAGTGTCGCTGGTCACGGTAACGGTAGGCATGGTGCCTCCTCATGGGTATCGGTGATGCTTCGTCGTTCCTTCGTTCCATTCAACACGCAGCACCGAGGCGATGCTCCCCGGAGACACTCAGCTTCGGCCCGCACCGACCGCATCCGCCTCAGCGGGCGCGGCTTAAAGTGAAATCGCCGGCCGGGTCCTCGGGACCCGACCGGCGATTGAAGATGATGCAGGGCGACGGTGACCAGTTGGCCGTTTTCTTATGTATCGGATCACCCCCGCGATCCGATTCCGGACTTGCTGTCCCCGTCGTCCCTAGCCCCCCGGCTAGTGCATATTTAGAAGATAGTCGGCGTGTACACAATGTGCTGCCCCCAATAGGGGGCGCCCCCACGCGGGTGTCAGCTTTATGGGGGACACCGGGGTACAGAATTGGCCCACTTTTCGACCCTGAAATATACCCCCCAGCAGCACCGATCTCGAGCGCTCGACGGGCGGATTTTCGACGCAATTCGGAAGGCGCCGGGCGCACCTGCATGGCCCCTCCATCCCAGCAATCTAGGATGATTGACCATGGAAGCCCCCACGCTCGTGCTCATCACCCGCCCGGTTCACCACGATCGCCCGCGGCGCCAGGAATCGCCCTCGGAACCGGCCGTCGCCGTAGACGTACCTGTTCACCCCGATGGCTTCGTTATCGCCGACCCGCACTCCCCCAGACTGCGCGTTCTCGACCTCGGCGCTACACGCGGCGACGGCATCTTCGAGACGGTCGCCGTGACCGAAGGGCGGGCGCACGCGCTCGACGCGCACCTGGAGCGATTCGCGGCATCCGCACGACTGCTCGACCTGCCGAAGCCCGATGCGAGCGTGTGGCGATCCGCCATCGAGGCCGCCATCGCCGACCACACTCCCGTGCCGGAACTCTCGGTCAAACTCGTGCTCACGCGCGGCATCGAGGGCACCGAGATTCCCACCGCCTGGGTCTATGCCGAGACCGCTCCCGACTATCGCGCGGTTCGCGTCGACGGCATCAGCGTGGTGACGCTCGATCGCGGGTACCGGCACGACGTCGCCGAGACCTCCCCCTGGCTGCTCCAGGGTGCGAAGACCCTCTCGTACGCGGTCAATCGTGCCTCGCTGCGCGAGGCGAGCAGGCGAGGGGCGGATGACGTGGTCTTCGTGAGTTCAGACGGCTACCTTCTCGAGGGTCCGACCTCCACTCTCATCCTGCAGAGCGGCGATCGTGTGCGCACGCCGCGCACCGACCAGGGCATTCTCGCCGGCACCACGCAGGCGAGTGCCTTCGAGTTCTTCGCCGCCGAGGGCCTCGAGACGTCCTACGAGCTCCTACCGGTGGACGAGCTGGCGCGGGCGGACGCGGCCTGGCTCGTGTCGAGCGTGCGGCAGGCGGCGCCCGTGCGAGCCGTCGACGGCGTGCCGCTCGCCGTGGATGCCGAGCTGACGGCGCGGCTCAACGACTGGCTGCTCGGCGAAGCGCCCTGACCCTCCTGCGGTAGGGCCGCCGTCAGTCCAGCGCCTCGCGCAGCAGCGCGCAGAGCGCCTCCGCATACGCTCCCGAGGCGTCGCTCGCATCGAAGTCGCGGGCATCGCCGCCGATGACTGCGCGCACCCGGAATCCATCGTCCACGCGCGTGAGCGACTGGAAGGCGCCGCCGAGCAGAGAGCGCAACTGGGCCTCGCGAGGCAGCCACAGGGCATCCTCGAGCGCGACGGAGTCGAGTGCCCACTCTGTGGTGCCGTTGAAGCCGAGAATCGTGCCGGTGTCGAACACGTGCGCCTCCACCGTCATGTCGCTCACGGTGAAGACGTCGCTCTCGAACTCTTCTCGATCGATGCAGAAGGCATCGCCGGAAGTGGGATGCCATTCGAGCCCGAGCTCGCGAAGCGTGCGGGCGAGCGCTGTGGAGATCATCACTCCAGTATCCCGAATCGGACCCGGCACCGCTGGCGGCGATCTCTCAGGCGAGTCCGCTCAGCCTCTCCTGCAGGGAGAGCGCGTCGAATGGCGCGTGCACCTTGGCGTCGTTGTCGAAGTACACGTAGCTGTCCTGGCCGGCCGCCGCCCAGCCTCGAATCGCCGCCGCCCACGAATCGAGCGACTCCTCGCCGTAGCCGCTCGCGTACAGTTCGGTGTCACCGTGCAACCGGAGGTAGCGGAAGTCGGCGGTGTCCTCACGCAGCATGGGCCAGCGGCCAGCGGCATCCGCTGCGACGAGGGCGACGCCGTGCGCGCGCAGCAGCGCGGGGAACTCCGCACTGTCACCGAAGCTGGGCGAGCGCACCTCGAGCGCGTAGCGGATGGGCCGCTCTCGCAGGCCGGGCTCGAGATCGACGAATGCACGGCCATCGAGGCGGGCGTCGTGGCTCGTGGCGAGGCGCGCGGCGTCGCCGAGGGTGCGGGGCAGGAGGGTCAGGAACTCGTCGAGCTGCTCGGCGTCGAAGGCGTGCCGCTCGGGCAGTTGCCACAGCACGGGTCCCATCTTCGGTCCGAGCGCGAGGACCCCCGAGGCGAAGAAGTTCGCGAGGGCGGTCTGTGCACCGCGCAGTCGCAGCATGTGGGTGATGAAGCGCGGACCCTTCACCGCAAACACGAAGTCCTCGGGAGTCTGATCGTGCCAGCGGCGATAACTCTCCGGCCGCTGCAACGAGTAGAACGAGCCATTCAACTCGACCGATCCGAGCCGCTCGGCGACGTACTCGAGCTCCCTTCGCTGGGCGAGACCGGTCGGATAGAAGACGCCTCGCCACGGTGCATAACGCCAGCCGGAGATGCCAATGTGCGCCCGCGGCTGCCGCCCTGCCATTCCTCCACGCTACGTGGTTCCCGTGTCCACGGTCCGTCAATCACCCGCGAATCCCCTGAAATAGCGGTCGCGGGTCTCAGCGTCTGCGTATCGTGGAACAAGGCTTTCCCATTTCGTACGCCGCTGGAGGTGGTCGTGATCGACGTTCCCACCGACCCCACGTCTGTCGGCGGGGCGCCGGATGACGCGCGCGCCGGTGCAGCATTGACCGAGCCCGACACGATGCGCCAGTTCACCGAATGGATGTGCGCCCAGCGCTGGTATGCGGGCAAGGGTCGCGCACCCAGCCTCAGGTTCATCGGCAGCTACGGGCTCGCGGACCCCTCGGGAAGCGCCGCCATCCGAGTGCACCTCGTGCTCGACGAGGCCGAGACGCCAAAGCTCTATCAGGTGCCGTTGACCGTGCGGAGCGGGCCCGTCGGGGAGTTGTCCGAGGCTCTCGCGGCGATGAGCGGCGGCGACGACCCGCTGTACTTCTACGACGGACCGCGCGATCCCGCGTTCGCGCACGCGCTGCTGCGGCTCATCCTCGACGAGGGGGTCGGCCTCGGCGATGGCGCTTCCTCGCAGACCGCGGAAGCACCCGTGCTCGTGCAGGGCCACACGTCATTCCCCGGCAGCCTGGCCCAGATCGTCTCGTCGCGGGTGCTCGGCGGGGAACAGTCGAACACCTCCATCGTCTACGACATGAAGGATGCCGAGGGCGAGCCGACTGCGCCCGTCATCTGCAAGCTCTTCCGCGCCCTGCATCACGGTGACAACCCCGACGTCGTGCTCCTCGAAGCGCTGGGAGCCGCCGAGTCGCGCGTGGTGCCGCGCTCCATCGGGCACGTCACCGGCGAGTGGCAGGACGCCGGGCGGGACGATGGACGCGCCCGCGGACATCTGGCGTTCGCGCAGGAATTCTTCCCCGAGGCCGAGGATGCCTGGCGGCTCACGCTTCGCGCCGCCGAGGAGGGGCGCGACTTCACGACTGCTGCGCGAGCCCTCGGCGAGGCGACCGCCGAGGTGCACGAAACCCTCGCCGCGGCGCTGGGGACCAGCGAATGTTCCGCTGCCGACATCGACAGCGTCGTGGCGAGTATGCTGCGGCGCCTGGACATCGCGATCAACGAGGTGCCCGAACTCGCCAGATGGCGCGAGGCGATCGGCATCGTGTACGCGCGCGCCGTCGTGGCCCCATGGCCGCGGTTGCAGCGCATCCACGGCGACCTGCACCTGGGCCAGGTGCTCGCGGTGGCGGGGCGTGGCTGGGTGCTCCTCGATTTCGAGGGAGAGCCGCTGCGCCCGATGATTGAGCGCAACCGGCCCGACGTTCCGCTGCGCGACGTCGCGGGCATGCTGCGCTCCTTCGACTACGTCGCCGGGGCGTTCGCGCTCGCGAATCTGGGCCGCTCGGCCACGGACTGGGCACTCGCCTGCCGTCGTGCCTTCGTGGGCGGCTATAGCGAGCGCACGGGCCACGACCTGCGCGCCAATCGACTGTTGCTCGATGCCTTCGAGATCGACAAGGCGATCTATGAGGCGATCTACGAGGCCCGCAACCGACCGGACTGGCTGTCGATCCCCGTTGCGGCGATCGGTCGACTCGCGCAGCGCTCGAGCGTCGGCTGAGACCTGCCCGCGGTCCTGCTCGGCAGGGGCCTACTCGGCAGCGGTCTCCAGCACCCACGCGCCGGAGAGCACAATGTTGTCCAGGAGCGTCAGGAGCGCGTCGCCGAGTTCGGCCTGCGGGCTCGAGAACGCGATCAGGCAGAGGCCACGGCGATCAGGAAACTCGAGCCAGTAGTCGACCAGCAGCAGTGGCACCTGCGAGCCGCCTAGTTCCTCGGCACCCTTGGCGATGCGACTGTACCGAATCAGGGGCCCGGCGGGCGTGTCTGCCGTGAGCAGCTTCCCTTCCGGCGCGAGGCGCTCCCGCAGCCGCGAGCCCTGGGCATCGAGGTGACTCACTCCACCCAGCTGCGGACCGAGCTCCTGCCAATAGAGCACGAGGTTCAGCGCGAGCGCACCCTTCTTGTTCCGCTGCAGGAGGTAGGCGAGAAACTGTGCACCGCCGGCCGCCGCGCGCGCGCAGGTCTCGGTGAGCCACCGCGTCAGTTCGGCGCGAAGCACCGGTGCCGGTCCGAGCGTTGCGAGCTGCTGAGAGACGAGGGCAGCCACCTGTTCGTCACGCTGGGCCGGATCGTCCACGCTGATCGGGAACCAGTCGCCAGACAGGGGGAGGTCGAACCCCGTGACCCGCGATGCTCGCGGATCGGCGTCCTCAGGAAAATCTGGCAGGCCGATCGGGTCGACCAGATCACCCTCAACGACCCAGGCAACGTCGTCGTCCTCCGGTCGGGGCTGCAGCGCGGCGAGCGCATCCGCGGCCGTCGCAGTGATCGGATGCGGACCCGCCGGGTCGAACATCACAGCGTCGAGGAAGTCGACGTACTGCGCCAGGAAACCTTCGAGGCTGCTCCCGCGCTGCAGGGCGAACTCACGGTCCGACACATCACCGAGAAACCGCTGAAATGTTTCCGTCGAGGAGAACAGGCACAGATCGTAGCGCGGCGCATCGTCGGTCGAGGAGGCCGCGGCAAAGACCCTCGTCTCCACTTCGCCGGCGGCGTTGCGCGTCACCGGTACGACGACGAAATCGTGCCGCAGTGCGGCACCGATGGCCGAGGCATCCTGTGCCTCGAGGGCGGCCGCGAGGCGTGCGGAACCGACGAGCTCGGTCGCGTCGACCACGATCTTGTCCATCTCGCCGGTCATCCGTCCTGCTCCAAGTTCTCGCGCCGCTTCGGTCCGATGCTCAGCGTCGCGATGGGATCGCGCTCCCCTCGCTCCGCCAGCTCGCCAACGATCCTCTCATCTTCTCCCGGCAGTACGGCGAAGACCTCGAGTGTCACCGGTGCCGCGTCGAGGGCTGGTGCCGGCCGTTCCTCGGTGAACGGCGAGGTGAGGTAGAGGCTCGCGATCTGCCATCCCTGCGGCCGCTTGAGGGGAGCCAGCAGGGGGAGATAGGGCGGATGCGGCCTCAATGCCACGGAAACCGGGAACGGCTCGAAGCGGCCGGAGGCGTCGTACGCCCACAGGGCCCCCGCGTAATCGCCGTCATAGGAGGAATCGACGAGCCACGGAGTCTTCTCCCGCAACTCGGCCTGGGCCCGATCGATTCTCTGCTGAGTCTCTCGAGCACGTTCCGCGTTCCCGACCAGTTCGAACTCGCCGAAGGCTTCGATCGCGCCCTTGGCGACCCGCCGGCGCACCTGCTCGGGTGTCAGCGCACCGTCTGCCGGATACAGAAGCGCGCTCTCCGTCCAACTCGAGGGGTCCGCGTCATCGGCAAGCCATCCGGCGCGCGCGACGGAGTAGAGGTACTGCGCCGGAAGATCCGAGTCCGGCCAGGCGTCGTTGAGCAAGAACACGCCCCTGCTCAGACCTCCGATCTTCGCGGAGCCGCGAAGCGCCTGCGCGCGAAACGGTCCGGGCCCAGCGTAGACGCCGAAGGGCTGATCAAACTCGAGTTCGGCGACGGTCGCGCGGCCCCAGATCATCGCACGACGAATGGTGTGTCGCTCAGCACGGTGATGCCGCCGGGCTGCTTGTCCCAGGGGATCCGGTATTCCGGTGCACCACCCAAATTGCCGTCGTACGGCAGTGCGTGTCGCACGACTTGAACGGCGCCTGGGTCGTCGAGGGTGGCGACCACGACATCCGACATCGCATTGTTGTTCGGAAGACCGAGTTGCATGCGCGGATTCGGGAGAGATGCGGGATCGACCGGGCTGAATGAGCCGCCCGTCGGCCGTGCGTCCCCACCGTAGACCCGCCACAGGGGTTGACCCGGCCTTGGCTGGGGCACCGGCGTGCGCATGTCTTTCACCCACTGGCTCCAGTCGCTCGGCTTGAGCCGCATCGCCTGCCTCACGGTTATCTGCTGGCCGACCTTCATCGTGACCTTCTCGAGAGTCATCGCCTTCGCAACCAGGCGCACCGCAGCCCCCATGCCAACGCACGACAGCACCGCTCCAGCGATACTCAGCCCAGCTTCGGCCCAGCTGCGGTCGCCGGTGGACGCGAGCACGATGTTGCCCAGTGCATTGACGATCGCGGCGATGCCGGCGATCACGAGAAGGGCGCCAGCGAGGAGCTGGCCCACCACGGGGATCCACGAGACCAGCAGGGCGAGCACTCCCGCGATGGCCGAGACCCAACCCGCGACATCGGTGATGACGGACAGCACATCCTTGCCCCAGTTGTCCCACCAGCTGTCGTTCAGGTCATCGGACTTCGTGATCTCGCGGATCTGGCCGATGGCCGACTGCGCCGCGACGTCGCGAACGTGAATGGCATCGTGCACGCGCGAAATCGCCTGGCTGCGCTGCGCCAGCGCGGTGTGTGCGTCGGACTCGTAGTTGTCAGACAGCTGCCGATAGCTGATCGACTGCGACGGCTCCTGCGCGTCGTCGGCGAGGCGCAGGTAGTGCGTGTGGAGGGTGCGAGACTCCGCGGCGGCATCCTGCGCGCTTCTCGCGCTCAGCAGCGCATCGTATGACTCGCGCTGAGCGTTCTCGAGCTTGGGAGCGTAGGCGACCAGTGCGTTCCCCGCGGCACGGTACCGCTTCTCCGCACGCGCGATATTGCCCGCCACCTCGTCGGCCGTCTTGGCCAGGGCATCCACCGCCTCCGATTCGACCAGGCTTCCGATATCGAGGCTGCGCAGACGGCGCTCCGCGCTGAGGATGGCGTCAGCGACCTCGAGATAGTCTTGGCCGCCCGTGAGCACAATCGTCGGGTCGCCCGGTATCGGATCCGAACCGTAGTCGACGGGACTCCAGTCGGTAGGCCTCACCTTCGCACCTCCACTCTCTTCATCGCGCTGCTGGGCCGTGCGGCTGCGAGGTTGGCGGCGCTGAAGCGGGCGCGGGATTCGTCAGCGCCTGCGCCAGCTGTGAATCCGCATCGTCAAACGCGTCGGCTATGCCGGTCGCGGCCTTCGCCATGAACTGGATGGAGTCGACCATGTCTTTGCGGCGATCGTCCCACCCGTGCGCGAAATCGCTTATCGCTTCCCCGAGACCGTCGTGGCCCACCGCATCCGCGATCGTGTCGCTGCGCGTGTTGGCATGCTCGAACTCCGCTCCGATGCGCCCCAGCTCACCACCCAGGTCCCTGAGAGAGTGAGTGTCGATCCGAAGGTCGCTCATCAGTTCCACCCTTCCCGATTTCGCGCCCACGCAGTCCGCGGGTCGCTGTCGACAAGCCTAGGGCGAGCCGCACGCGCGGGACATGGGGAGGACTCCCCATCGCTGAGGCAGTCTCGAGCATTTACCGGCGCGGCACTACTCGGAGTCGAGCGCCACCTCGAGCAGGTGCACGAGGGCGTCGAGCTGCACGCTGGACTCCGCGACGACCTCGGAATCGTCACCGTCGAGCGCGCGGGCGGCAAGACCCGCCTTGCTGTCGATGAGTTCAGCGATCTTCGCGTCGATGGTCTGGGAGGCGATGACGCGCCAGGCTGTGACCGGTTCCTCCTGGCCGATGCGGTGCACGCGGTCGATCGCCTGGGTCTGCTCCGCCGAGGTCCAGCTGAGCTCGGCGAGCACCACGTTCGATGCCGCCTGCAGGTTGATGCCGACGCCCGCGGCCGTGAGCGAGGCGACCACCACGGAGACGTCCGGGTCTTCGTTGAACGCGCGCACCTGGCTCTCGCGGAAGGTTGCACTCTGATCACCGCGAATCGACACGGTCTTCAGACCGCGCTTCGCGAGGGTCTCCTCCGCCGCATCCATGACATCGATGTGCTTGGCGAAGAACACGACCTTGCCGACGGACCGGGCGAGCTGTGCCGTGTAGTCGGCGGCGAGCACCGCCTTGGCCTGGCCGATCTTGCGCACCATCGTGAAGACGTTGTCTCCACTCTTGGCCGCCTTGGACTCCTCGAGTTCGGCGTGAGCGACCATGCGGATGAGGCTGGAGCGCTCGTGCTCGGTCTTCGAGAGGCTGACGGCACGGTGGTAGCGTTCGAGCAGCCGTGCGCTGAGGGCCGCCTCGGCCTGTTTGATGCTGCGCCCGAGGTCGTCGTCGAGCTCGACCGGCAGGTCGGCAACACGCTTCGACGGCAGGTTGCTCGCCACATCGATCTTCTTGCGGCGCACGATGCCCTGGTCGATCACGGTCTGCCGTGCCTCCGCGAAGAAGCCGAAGTCGGCCGGCGTGAGCCCGTTCTCTTCGAGCTCTGCCATGAGCTGTGCGGTCGGCTTCTCCCCGTCGATCCAGCCGAGGAACTGCCAGATCGCACGAAAATCGTCGATCGTGTTGATCAGGGGGGTTCCCGTGAGCGCGATCATGAGTGCGCGCGGAGATCTCAGACGGATGCTGTCGGCGAGCGCGAGCACGTGCTTGGAGCGCTGCGACTCGCGGTTCTTGATGAAGTGCGCCTCGTCCACCACCATGCCCTTGAAGCCGAGGGTGCGCAACCAGCCGATGTGGCGGTCGAGAACGTCGTAGTTCACGATGACGACATCGGCGAAGGCGTCGAGGTTCTCGCCAGAACCGTGGATGACCGTGGCCGAGTGGCTGGGCGTCCAGAGTTCCACCTCGCGCGCCCAGTTCATCTTCACCACGTTCGGCACGACGACGAGGAGCGGATAGGAGTTCGAGACCTGCGCCGCGAGCAGCGCCTGCGCGGTCTTGCCGAGGCCCGGCTCGTCTGCGAGCAGGTAGGTGCGGTGACCCTCTCGGGCACTCGCCACGAATTCGGCCTGGTGGTCGAACAGCACGAGTCCAGGGGGCACGGCACGGTCCGCGGCCGTGGGAGCCGGCAGCTCCATGCTCGCCACGGTTCCGCCCGAGCCGTACTCGAAGGCTCGGAACAGCGGATCGAGCAGCTCCCAGTTGGCGAGCCGATGGGTCGTCGGTTCAGGCCGCGCGACGCGGCTGAAGTCCGGCGCGAGGAAGGGGTTCGAGAGCTGGCGCGCGATCACCGACTGCGGCACGACCTGCTTCTCGACCTCGGGGGCCGGCGCAACCGGCTCCTTGACGATGATGAGTTCCTCGGGGCCGAGCTCGACGCCCGAGGCGATGAGCATGTCACGGCGAAGCTTGCGCGCGGCATCCGTCACCACCGCTTCTTCGGCCAGGAGGGCGATGAGGGAGGTATCCCTGGCCGCGGTCTTCGCGAGGATGGTCGCGACACCATCGAGGCGCTTCAGCAACTCGGTGCGCTCGGCGTCGGTGAGGTCGGCATCCGACTTGGCCTTGGCGCGTTCCTCGCGCATGAGCAGGGCGATCACCTGAAACTTGATGCGGTTCGACGGGCCGACCTTGCCGCGCTCCGCCGCGCCCTCGATCTCGCGCACGGCGCGGGCGAGCACCGGGATGACCCCGACGTCGTCGTTGCCTCGCGAACGGCGCTGGGTCCCTCGGCCGGATGCCTTGCGCTGAGCGGGCTTGCGCGTCGCCTTGCCGTGGTCCTGGGCCGTCTGTCCCTGGGTGGCGTTGCCGCGCGATTGGCCTGAGCGGGCCATGGTCCTCCTGGATCGGGTACACAGGCCACCACTTCATAGCGGTGGCCGCGCCGCACCCGGGTGGATGCGCTCTTCGCGTCTCAGCAACCGGTACAGAACCGGTCGAAGCGATCGATAGGCGGCGAATTCAGCCCAGAAGCAACTTGTGACCAAGGTCGGGGCGATGAACGAATTCGTCAGGCGCAGGGCAAGTTTACGCCCACATCCGCGGAATTCGGTACCCGCGCGCGTTACATTTCGCCGAACGTGCCCGTGCGCGTCGAGCGTGCCCGCCCCGGCGCGCACCTTCGGCGCCAACGGGCACGCTCGGCGGATGGGGGCCCGCGCTAGTGCGCGAGGCCGTGCTTGGCCGGGCCCTCGAGGAGTGTGCCGTCTGCGGTGAACCGCGAGCCGTGCAGCGGGCAGTCCCAGGACGTCTCGGCGTCGTTCCAGCTGAGCACTCCCCCGAGATGCGGGCACACCGCCGAGACGGAGCACGTCTTACCGTCGACCGTGGAGACGCCCGTGGGCCGGATGCCGGAGTGCGTGACGACACCGCGACCCTCGCTCGGCGGCCGCGCTGGGCTCGGCGAGGACCACGCGTTCAGATAGCCGCGCGCCGCCGCCACGAGCACCGCGGCGTTCGCGCCGATGAAGGATCCGGCGTCGGCCGGGGTGGTGATGCGATGATGCAGCTTCGTGGCCCAGGGCAGGTGACCACCGAGGATGTCTGCGGCGAGCGTCAGGCTCGCCGCCACCGAATTCGCCATGCCCCACTTGTCGAAGCCGGTGGCGAAGTAGATGTGACCACGGCCGCGAGGCAGCCATCCGACGAACGGCACTCGGCCGGCGGGCCGGTAGTCCTGTGCGGACCAGCTGTGCGTGCGCTCGGCACCGGGGAAGTAGTGCTCGGTCCAGCGGGTGAGGTCGTTCACGAGTTCGAGGGGAGACGCCGCGCGCCCGACCGTGTGGCCGTTGCCGCCGACCACGAGATGCTCCGCCCCACCCGCCGGCGTCGTGCGCACGGAGCGGGTGGGCTGGTCGACGGAGAGGTACATTCCCTCGGGCAGTTCGCCCGGCACCCTGAAGGCGAGCGCGTACGACCGCTGGGCCTCCTGCTTGGCGAAGTACAGCCCCCGGTCGAGGAACGGGGTACCCGTGGCCAGGATGAGGTATTTCGCGCTCACCGGCCCCTTCGTCGTGCCGAGTTGCACCGGTTTGCCGGACTGCACCCGGTTCACCCGCACGCCCTCGCAGAGCACGCCGCCGTGGTGCCGAAAGTCCCTCGCGAGCGCGGCCAGCGCATCCATCGGGTTGAACTGCGCCTGATTTTTGAGGCGCACGGCCCCGAAACTCGGGAAAGGCGCGTCGACCGGGCCGACGCGGCTCACATCGAGGCCGAGCGACGAACTCGCCCGATACTCCTCGTCCACGCGGGCGAGGCCGTCTTCCGTGCTGGCGTAGCTGTAGGCGTCGCGGTGCTGCACCGGGATGTCGTGGTCGGCACAGTAGCGCAGCAGCCACTCCATGCCCTCGCGGTTGGCGTCGACGTACGCCTTTCCGGTGCCGAGGGAGGTGTGCCGCATCATCTCGGAGAGATGCTTGCCCTGCAGCAGGCTGAGCTTCGCCGTCGTGTTGCCGGTGGTGACGGCGCCCACGGTGCGCGCCTCGAGAATCGCCACGCGCATCCCTGCCCTCGCGAAGAGCAACCCGGTGACGAGCCCGGTGAGGCCCGCTCCGGCGACGACGACGTCGTATTCGGAGTTCGGCACGAACTGATCGGTGTCGATCGGTTGCGCGGTGTCAAGCCAGAGTGAGGTCATCGCAAGCCCTTTCCGTCGGTTCGACGCTACGCCCAGGTATTAAGCCGTGACGAGAGCTTGCGGATGTCGCCGCGTGCTGTTAGCGGCGCCGCTGCGGCCGGGCCGCGGGGCGCCCGCCCTTGCGCGCATCCGGGTTGCGAATCTTGATGAGGATGCCCGCGGCGATGAAGACGAGGGCGGCAACGAACTGCATGGCTACCCAGAACTGTCCGTGCAACTCGATGATGAATACCGGGTTCCACAGCACGACGATCGGCACGAGCCCGACGAGCCACCAGAACTGCTTCGATTGCCAGGCGTAGATGCCGACGATCACGCCGAGAATGCTGACCGGGAAGCGGATCCACAGGTAGCCATCACCGCTGTCGAGCAGGGCGAGACCCGCGAGCAGCACGATCGCGGCCAGGATGCCGGGGGCGAGGGCGGTGCGGCGGAACTCCGGTGCGGGGTATGACGTCATGCTCCCATTCTCCCGGGTGAGACAGCGCCCGACTGGCCACGGCGGCCATGCAGCAGAATGGGGCCATGACCGACACCGCCGTGACTCGCCTCCAGGCGCTGGTGCGCCTGCCCACGATCTCGAGGGAGAACGTCGCAGAGACGAACTGGGCGCCGTTCGACGACTTCGTGGCGCTGCTGCCCTCGCTCTATCCCGCGATCCACGCGGCGCTCGAACGCGAAGTCGTGGCGGGCCACTCCATGCTCTACCGCTGGAAGGGTCGCACCGAGGGTCCGGCCACGGTGCTGATGGCGCATTACGACGTCGTGCCGGCAACCGACGAGGGCTGGACGCATCCGCCGTTCGCCGCAGAACTGGTCGGCGAGGGCGAGGAGCAGCTCATCTGGGGGCGCGGCACGCTGGACGATAAGGGCGCGCTCACGGCCGTGCTCGAGGGCGTCGAGGCGCAGCTGAACGCGGGCCACACGCCCGAGCACGACGTATATCTCAGCTTCGGCCACGACGAGGAGACGGTCGGCAGCGGCGCCCGCACGATCGTGGACCTGCTCGAGGCGCGGGGCGTGCGACCGGGGCTCGTCATCGACGAGGGGGGCGCCGTGGTCCAGAAGATCTTCCCCGGGGTCAGCGAACCGGTGGCGGTCGTCGGGGTCAGCGAAAAGGGCATCCTGAGCCTCGAACTCGCGGTCGAGCAGCGCGGCGGCCACGCCTCGACTCCCCCGAAGCTCAGCGCGACGGTACGGCTCGCGCGAGCGATCCTGCGCCTGAACCGCAGGCCATTCCGCTCCGGCTTCAGCGCTCCGACGTCGGAGATGGTGCGCACCCTCGGTGCGCACGCGAGGGGGCCTCTGCGTTTCGTCTTCACCCAGCTCTGGCTTACCGCACCGCTGCTGCGCGTGCTGTTTGCGCGGCTCAGCGACGAGACCGCGGCGATGGTGCGCACGACGCAGGCGGTCACCATGCTGAGTGGAAGCCAGGCCGCGAACGCGCTGGCCGAGCGCGCGAAGGCGATCGTCAACATCCGTGTCGCCATCGACTCCTCGGTCGCCGAGGCGGTCGAGCACGTGCGCAGGGCGATCCGCGATCCTGCCGTGACCATCTCGGTGCTACACCCGAACGAGCCGTCCCCCGTCTCCCCCACGAGCGGGCCTGCGTGGGAGCTCGTGAAGTCAATCATCGAGCAGGCCCACCCCGGCACGATCGTCACGCCCTACGTGATGATGGCCGCGAGCGACAGCCGGTACTACACGCGGATCTCGGAGCACGTCTACCGCTTCAGCCCGTTCGAGATGTCCACCGAGGAGCGCGGCACTCTGCACGCGATGAACGAGCGGATGCACGTGGCGACTTTCCTGCGCGGCGTGGACTTCTACACGCGGTTGGTCGGAAAGCTCTAGGCGCGGCTGGGACTGCCTCAGACCGGCTCGGGCCTCGCAAAATCGTCGATGTGGATGGCCTGGATGGGGCTCGTCATCGGCGGTTCGTCCTTCAGGCGCTGCAGCGCGGGCCGGAGCTCGCTCAGCCAGGCCTCGTAACCCGCCGCGTTCAGGTGAAGTCGGTCATCCGAATAGGCCGGATTGATCTCGCCATCGGGCTCGGCGAACGTCGGCCAGAGGTCGAGGTACTGCGCGTGAACCGTCGCCGCGAACTGGCGCAGGTGGATGTTGGCCTCCTGGATGCGGTCGGCGAACTCGCGGCCGCGCGGCAGGATCGACTCCACGAGCATCCTGGTACCGGGCAGATCGCGGCGCAGTTCCACCAGCATTGATTGGATGTTGCGCACGAGGTGCTCGACGGACTGCCTCGTGCCGAGATCATTGGTGCCGATCAGCAGAAAGATCTCGTCCGGATCCGCCGCGACCACGGCACCGAGCCGCAGCAGAACGTCGTCGGTGGTGTCTCCGCCGACACCCAGATTGACGGTGTTGACGTCGGGGAACCAGGCGGCCCAGTCCCCGCCCTGCGTGATGCTGTCGCCCAGGAAAACGATGGTTTCTTCGGTCATCTTCGGAACCTCTTCGCATTGCCGCTCGTCGGGTGGAGCCCTTCCATCTTGCGCGCTTGCGCCCATAAGCGCCAGCCGAGATCGAGGCCATCAGGTGAATCGCCGCGTGGCGCGCCCTAACCTTGGCCGCTCGGTGGTCGACTGTGTGCTGTAACACCGTTGGCGCGATCGCCGCGTCCGCACACCAGAGCCAGGGACGGATCGCGTGAGCATTCGAACGGCCGAATATCCTCGGGCCGACCATTTTCTCCTCCACCTCAGCGACACGCACCTGCTTGCCGGGCGCGGGCGCCTCTACGACGCGGTCGACAGCGAGCGCCACCTGCGGCAGCTGTTCGACGAGCTCGAGCAATCCGGCAGCCGCCCGGAGGCAATCGTCTTCACCGGCGACCTCGCCGACAAGGGCGAGCCGGATGCCTACCGCAAGCTGCGCTCGATCGTCGAGCCGGTCGCGGATCGGCTCGGCGCGCAGGTCATCTGGGTCATGGGCAATCACGACAATCGGCAGGCGTTCCGCTCAGGCCTGTTCGGCGAACTGCCCACGGGCAATCCCATCGATCGCGTCTACGACGTCAACGGGCTGCGGATCATCTCGCTCGATTCGAGCGTGCCAGGCCATCACCACGGCGAAGTGACCGACGCCCAACTCGACTGGCTGGCAGAGGAACTCTCGGTGCCTGCACCGCACGGCAGCATCCTGGCGATGCACCACCCGCCGCTGCCGAGCGTGCTCGATCTCGCCGTCGCCGTCGAGCTGCGTGATCAGGCCGGGCTCGCCGAGGTGCTCGAGGGCAGCGATGTGCGCAGCATCATCGCCGGACACCTGCACTACTCATCCATGGGCACCTTCGCGGGCATCCCGGTCTCTGTCGCCTCGGCCACCTGCTACACGCAGGACCTCAACGTTCCGGTGGGCGGCACGCGGGGCCGGGACGGGGCGCGCGCCTTCAACCTCGTGCACGTGTACCGCGGCACGGTGCTCCACTCCGTCGTGCCGGTCGGCGAGTATGCGGCGCTCGACTACGTGGATGCCGCGGAGACCCGCCGACGGCTGGCGGCATCCGGAATTCGCATCGCCGATGCCGAGAGCCCGGCGGTAGCGCAGGAACCGCCGCTGACGATGCCGATTCCCGTTCTCGCCTGAGCGATTCCGCGAGCTACAGGCCCTGCACCTCGCCGAGTTCGGCGCCGGCGGACGCCGCCTCCCACGGGGCGGGGATGCCGAAGTAGTGCTCGAGGAATGAGCGTACGGCGGTGGTGCGTTCCTCGACCGAGATCTCGGGTGCGCTGCCATCGTTGAGGCAGAAGAAGTCGTAGGAGCGCTTGCGCAGCAGCTCGTCCATGGCTCCGAGGGAGGCGGCGAGCGTCGTCTCGACGTAGCGCACCTTCGCCTGGGTCTGGGTGACCGCGCGCCCGGTGAGCAGCGCGTAGTAGTGATAAAGCGAGTTGGTCACCGAGATGTCGGTGCTGGATCGGAACGGGCTGCGGGCAGTGCGGGCGAAGTCCTCCGCGAACTCGCGCTCCATCTCGAGCAGCACACTCTTGCGCAGCGGGGTGGCGGCATGTTCGAGGTGGCGGGTGGTCACCCTGCCGAAGCGCTCGTTGAGCAGCCGGCGGTTCACTCGCGCGGCGTTCTCGAAACCACTGCGCTCCTGATTCGCGTCGCCGAGTCCGATGCGCGTCGAGGCTTCGATGAACTTCGTGATGCCGCCCGGGGAGAAGAACATGTCGGGCGACACCGGGCGACCGAAGAACATGTCGTCGTTCGAGTAGATGAAGTGTTCGCTGAGGCCCGGGATGTGCTGCAGCTGGCTTTCGACGGCCTGCGAGTTGTGGGTGGGGAGCGCCTCCGGGTCCTGGAAGAACTCCTCGCTGCGCACGATCGTGACCGAGGGATGCTCGGCGAGCCAGGTGGGCCGCGGCGAGTCGGTGACGATGAAGATTCGCCGCACCCACGGTGCGAAGAGATAGACGCTGCGAAGCGCGTACTTGAGCTCGTCGATCTGTCGGTACCTGGCCTCGGAGTCGTCGCCCTCACCGACGACGTAGGCCCGCATCCGCGCCGCCCTCGCGCGCTGGAACTCGACGTCGGTGCCGTCGACCCAGGAGAAGACCACGTCGATGTCGAAGGTGACGTCGCTCGCGTGCGGCTCGAACATGCCCTCGAGCGTCGGCCAGTCGAGCCCGAACAGGTTCACCGTGGCGTCCACGGCCTCCGACCGCGACACGCTCGTGCGCATGAGCGCGTTTTCCGCCGGCGCGACGATCTCGTCTGCACCGAAGTCCCAGAGTTCGAGCCGGATGCCGTTCGCGGCACCGTAGCGCAGCCGCCCGTTCGGCTCGATGCGAGGCCGGAACAGGCGGAACACGCGAGCCTTGCGCGAGTGCGAGAGGCTCCCGTCGCCGAGGAACACCGCGCGCGATTTGCCCGACTTGGAATAAAACGGCTCGTTCACGAAGGCCGCGGCGAGCGCCCTGGCCACGGACGTGCGCAGGGCGCGGTCCACGGCGAGCACCGGACGCCCATTGCTCCCGCGCACGAGCAGGTAGGGAAGCTTTGCGGCATCCAGCACCGCTCGCACGGCGATCAGGTCTTCCACCATGGCCTGCTGGGGCGTCAGCTGCGTGTTCGCCAGCGTGAACTGCCCCTTGCGCAGCACGACATCGTCGCGATCGAGCGAGTGCGACGGGGTCGTGTCTACGAGCACGAGGTGGTGGGTCATTCGTCTTCTTTCTCGGCGCAGGAGCCTTGTGGGCGTTGCGCATCGCAGCGCACGCTGCATCGCTCGCGCGGCCGCGAGAATCCGGGCCGCCCGACTGTCGGTGCCCGATGAGTCCATCGGGAAAGGCGCCTGCTGTGGATCCAGACCCAACGGTGATGCGCTGGTGGCTCCGGGTGGCGCTCCCCGCATTCTAGCCGCCGGACCTGAGCGTGCCTAGCGTCGCGGCGACTTCACAGCGAGGGCTACCGTGTGTCGCGACGGCGGTCGTGTAAACGCGCGCCCTCGCGACAAACGGCAGCCGTCAGTGGCGCGGGAGCCGGCACCAGGTCTACTCACACAAGCGCCTTGGTGTGCCATACGGTCTTGGTCTCCGTGAAGAAGGTCACCCGCTCCACCGACGGTGCCGGGGTGCCGTCCTCCGGTGGGAGCACGCGCTTGAGGGTGTCCGCCGCGGTGATCTGGAGGTCGATCCAGTCGACAGTGCCGGCTCCTGCGAGGTCGAGAGCGTTGACATCCGCATGGCTCGCAAGCCACGGAGCGACCTCCGCCGAGGAACCGGTCAACACGTTGACCACTCCCCCTGGGACGTCGCTCGTCGCGAGCACCTCGCTCAGGCTGATCGCGCTGAGCGGCAGCCGCTCGCTCGCGAGCACCACCGCCGTGTTGCCGCTCACGAGTGCGGGGGCGACGACGCTCGCGAAGCCGAGCAGCGAGGAGTCCTGCGGCGCGACGATCGCCACGACACCGGTGGGTTCCGGGGTCGAGATGTTGAAGTAGGGACCGCTCACGGGGTTTCCGTTGCCCGCGACCTGCACGTACTTGTCGGCCCAGCCGGCGTACCAGACCCAGAGGTCGATCGCGGCGTCCACCTGGCGGTTCGCCGCTGCGGCGGAGACGCCCTCGGAGGAGGTGATCTCGTCGACGAACTGGGCGCGACGCCCCTCGAGCAACTCGGCGATGCGATACAGCACCTGGCCGCGGTTGTAGCCGGTGGCGCCCGACCAACCGGAGACCGCCGCGCGGGCGGCGACGACCGCATCCCTGGCATCCTTGCGGCTCGCCTTGGCGGCGTTGGCCAGGAAGGCGCCCTTCGCGGAGAGCACCTCGTAGGTGCGGCCGGATTCGCTGCGCGGGAACTTTCCGCCGATGTAGAGCTTGTAGGTCTTGGGAATGGTGAGGTGGCTCACTTGGTGGCTCCCTTCTTGATGGACTTGCGCGTGGGTGAGGTCTCGATACGCTCGTTCCTCGCTACTCGACCAGCTGTGTCGGACCAGCCGGCGGACTGCAGGTAGGCGGCGAGACCGTGGCGGCCCCCCTCGCGACCGTATCCGGACTCCTTGTAGCCGCCGAAGGGACTCGCGGGGTCGAACTTGTTGAAGGTGTTGGCCCACACGACGCCGGCGCGCAGCTTGTCCGCCACGGCGAGAATCTTCGTTCCCTTGTCGCTCCAGATGCCCGCAGAGAGGCCGTACGGCGTGTTGTTCGCCTTCGCGATCGCCTCGGCCGGGGTGCGGAAGCTCAGCACGGACAGCACCGGTCCGAAGATCTCGTCCCGCGCGATGCGGTGACTGGTCGAGACGTTCGTGAAGATCGTCGGCGCGAACCAGAATCCCTTGTCGGGAATGGCGCAGTCCGCGGCCCAGCGCTCCGCGCCCTCCTGCTCGCCGAGGTCACTCAGAGTGCGGATGCGGTCGAGCTGCTCCCTGGAGTTGATCGCGCCGATGTCGGTGTTCTTGTCGAGCGGGTCTCCGAGCCGCAGCGTGGAGAGCCGCTGCTTCAGTCGGTCGACGACCTCATCCTGGATGTTCTCCTGCACGAGCAGTCGAGAACCGGCGCAGCAGACGTGACCCTGGTTGAAGAAGATGCCGTTGACAACGCCCTCGATCGCCTGGTCGATCGGCGCGTCATCGAAGACGATGTTGGCCGCCTTGCCGCCGAGCTCGAGCGTGAGCTTCTTGCCGGTGCCCGCTGTCGATTTCGCGATCGCCCGGCCCACGGCGGTCGAGCCGGTGAAGGCGACCTTGTTGACATCCGGGTGGTTGACGAGCAGCGAGCCGGTCTCCCCCGCGCCCGTGACGATATTGACGACGCCGGCCGGAAGCTCCGCCTGCTGCAGGATCTCGGCGAACAGCAGGGCAGTGAGCGAGGTCGTCTCCGCGGGCTTCAGCACCACGGTGTTTCCCGCCGCGAGCGCCGGCGCGATCTTCCACGCGAGCATGAGCAGCGGGAAGTTCCACGGGATGACCTGGGCGGCCACTCCGAGCGCGCGCGGGTTCGGCCCGAGGCCGGCATAGTCGAGCTTGTCGGCCCACCCCGCGTAGTAGAAGAACCACGCGGCGACGAGCGGAACGTCGACATCCCGGCTCTCCTTGATCGGCTTGCCGTTGTCGAGGCTCTCGGCCACCGCGAGTTCGCGAGCGCGCTCCTGCACCAGGCGAGCGATGCGGAACAGGTATTTGCCGCGGTCGGCGCCAGAGAGCTTCGACCAGGTGCGGTCGTAGGCGCGGCGCGCTGCTGCGACGGCGACATCCACGTCCTTGGCGTTCGCGGTGGAGATCTCGGCGATCTTCTCCTCCGTGGCGGGCGAGATGCTCGCAAACGACTCACCGTGGCCCTTGACAAACTCGCCGTCGATGAAGAGCCCGTAGCTCTTCTGCAGGTTAAGGATCGCCTTCGACTCGGGGGCCGGGGCGTATTCCAGAAATGACATTGGTTTTCTCCTTGCGGGTCTCGACAAGCTCGACCAGCGATCGTGGTGGGGTTAGTCGAGGGTGACGTAGTCCGGGCCGCTGTAGCGGCCGGTGGTGAGCTTCTGGCGCTGCAGCAGCACGTCGTTGAGCAGGCTGGATGCGCCGAAGCGGAACAGGTGCGGGTCGAGCCACTGCTCCCCCACCGTCTCGGCGACGGTGACGAGGTATTTGATCGCGTCCTTGGAGGTGCGGATGCCGCCGGCCGGCTTCACGCCGATCCGCTCGCCGGTGAGGCGGTGCCAGTCGCGCACGACCTGCAGCATGAGCAGCGTCACCGGAAGCGTGGCGGCCGGGGACACCTTGCCTGTGGAGGTCTTGATGAAGTCTCCCCCGGCGAGGATCGCGAGCCAGGACGCCCTGCGCACGTTGTCGTAGGTGTTCAGCTCGCCGGTCTCGAGAATGACCTTGAGGTGCGCATAGCTGCCGTCGTCGCGGCGGCAGGCCTCCTTCACGGCGACGATCTGGTCGAAGACCTCGCCGTAGCGGCCGGAGAGGAATGCACCACGGTCGATGACCATGTCGATCTCGTCCGCACCGGCGACCACGGCATCCCGCACGTCGGCGAGCTTCACCGCCACCGAGGCGCGCCCGCTCGGAAACGCGGTCGCGACGGATGCGATCTGGATGCCATTCGGCGAATGCGCGGCGCCGAGCGCCTCCACGGCGTAGGGCACCATGTCGCCGTAGACACACACCGCCGCGACGCGAGGTGTCGACGGGTCCGATGGATCCGGGGTCATCGCCTTCGCGACGAGCGAGCGCACCTTGCCCGGGGTGTCCGTGCCCTCGAGTGTCGTCAGGTCGATGAGAGAGATGACCTTGTCGAGCGCCCAGGCCTTCGATGTGGTCTTGATCGAGCGCGTGCCGAGGTCGGCGGCGCGGGCCTCGAGTCCCACGGCGTCGACTCCGGCGAGCCCCTCGAGGTGCAGCCTGAGGCTCTTCTCGGTGAGATCACCGCCGATCAGGTTGACCGCCCGTTCGGCCGGCGCCAGTGTGACGGGTTGTGTGAGAGTCATTCCTTCTCCTCGTGTCTAACGTCTGAAAGCAGTGCGAGCGCCGTTGATTCGTCGGTGACGAGAACGGTGCACAGGCCGCTCGTCACCACCGCGCGCGCGATGTCGTGCTTGGCCTTGCCCGCGACGACGAAGATCGCCGTCTCGGCCAGGCGCAGTTGGTCGTGCTCGAGACCCACGGTGCGCTCGTCGAGCGCGGGGTCCACGATGTTGCCGTTCGCGTCGATGTAGCGGCCGACCACGTCGCCGACAGCTCCCTTGCGCACGAGTTCGGCAACATCCGCCTCGGTCAGGTAGCCGCTGTCGACGAGCACCGAACTCTCGTCTGCGACTCCCGCGCTGTACAGATACGCGGATGCCCGCCCGGCCAGCTCCATCACCCCGGCCACGGTGCGGTCGGCCTCGATCGCGCGCCGGGTCTCCACCCGCTCCAGGATCGCCGGGCTCGGCAGCAGCACGGCGTGGCCGGCGGCCTTCTCGGCGATCGTGGCCGCGGTGGTCGCGGCGGTGCCGGCCCGGCGGTTGAGGCTCACGCCGCCGTTGATCTGCACCACGGTGACGCCGGTCGCCCAGCCTTCGCGGAGGCGATCGGCGACCTGGCTGAGGGTGCGGCCCCAGCTGATGCCGAGGGTGCGCGGCACGGGGCGGAGCGCCGCGAGATAGTCCGCCGCCGCCTGCGCAACGAGGCCGGCCGCCTCGACCGCCGGGGCGTCCGTCGCGGGGATGACCACGGCATCCCGCAGCCCGAATCTCTCGCGCAGCTCGCGCTCGACGCCGAGACGTCTCGCGCGCGGGTGCACGATCTCGATGCGCACGATGCCGTCCTGGCGTGCCTGGCTCAGCAGCCGACCCACCTTCCAGCGGGTGATGCCGAGGAGCGCGCCGATCTCGTCCTGGGTCTTGTCGCCGTCGTAATAGAGCTCGGCGACGCGAACGGTCTGCAGTTCGACCTCCGACACCATGAGGCACCTCCCCCTCCAAGGTTAGGCGTGGTCTGTGGCTATTCCAACATTCGTTGGCATGTTTGCTCAAACGAGCAGACTCGGCGGAGGGTTCTGCTCAATCGAGCGGCCAGCTCCGTCGCGGAATTACAGACCCCTTCGACAAGCTCAGAGAACGAACCACAGGCTCAGGAACGGGGAGATCAGCCGCGGTGCGCGAATCCGTCGCGGTACCCGGTCCAGGTCTCGATGTGATCCCTGTCCCAGTTCTCCCAGTCCACCGGATGCCCGCGCAGCACCTCTTCTAGCTGGTCGAGGCTGATCAGCCAGTTCGCTCGCACCCGCGCCACGAACGCCCGGTCGAGCTCAAGCTCGACCGAGAGCCGCAGTCGCGTCGCGACGCCCCTCCCGCCGCCGGCGAACGGCTCGAGTGCGAACTCGATGCGCCCTCGATTGTCGGTGTCAACCACGAGGAGGCTGGGCTCGACGAGGTTCGTGATGACTCCGGCGGTCGGCGGCTGATCGGTGCTGTACTGCCAGACGAGGTCGTAGTGACCACCGGGAACTGCGTCGATACTCGCGCTTGCCAGCCAGCCCGAAACCAGCTCGTCGTCGACGAGCGCGTCCCAGACGATCGCGGGAGACAGCTCGATCTCGCGCTCGAAAACCAGTTCCATTGCGGGCACGCTGCCACTGTACGCTGCGAGACGGGCGGATGGCTGGTGTCCCATAGGCTTTAGGCCATGAGCAGCAGCACCGCAGGCAGCATTGCACTCGCCCTGGACATGGGCGGCACCAAGGTAGAGGCGGCCGCGGTCGATGACACCGGCACGGTGCTGAGCGGCACGCGATTCCGGGCTCCCACGGGTCCCGGTCGCAGCTCGGAGGAACTCGCGGCGAGCGTCACGAGCGTCGTCGATCAGGCGATCGCGGCCCTCCCCGCAGGTGCGAACCTGGCCGGGGTCGGCATCGGGTCGGCCGGTCCCGTCTCGGAGGCCGACGGTCGGGTGTCTCCCCTCAACCTTCCGGTCTGGCGCGACTTTCCGCTGCGAGAACTCGTCGCCTCCCGCGTGAACGTGCCGGTCGAGCTGCGCATGGACGGCATCTGCATCGCCCTCGCGGAGCACTGGGTCGGTGCCGCGCGCGGCTACAACAACGTGATGGGGATGATCGTCTCCACCGGCATCGGCGGCGGCCTCATCCTGCACGGCAACACGGTCTCCGGGCCCACCGGCAACGCGGGGCATATCGGCCACGTCGAGGTCGCCGGCTTCGACGACCCGTGCCCCTGCGGCGGAATCGGCTGCGTCGAGGCCATTGCCTCCGGGCCGATGACCGTGGCCTGGGCCCGCAGACAGGGCTGGGAGGGTTCCACCGGCGAGGAACTGAGCGCGAGCTTCGCGGCGGGCGACGCGATCGCGGCGGCGGCCGTGGAGCGCTCCGGCCGCGCCATCGGCCAGGCGATCGCCTCGGCCACGTCCCTCGTCGACCTCGAGATCGTGGCCATCGGCGGCGGGTTCTCGCACGTCGCCCCGCAACTGTTCGATCACATCCGCACCGCCATCACCACGCGCAAGAACTTCGAGTTCGTGACCAAGGTGAAGGTCGTGCCGAGCGGACTCTCGAGCGACGGGCCGCTCATCGGCGCGGCCGCGCTCATCCATCGTGCCGAGGTTCTGAGCTAGCCTCTCGAGGCCGGACGCGGCGCGTCCGAGGCGTGCCACTCGTCTTCGATCATGCGTGGATGAGTGAGCACGACGCCGGCCCAGATGGGAACGAGTGCCACCAGGATGAGGAACACGAGCGGCAAGGTCCAGCCGCCGCTCACCTCGTGGAGCACGCCGAACAGCAGCGGACCGAATGCCGCGATGACGTAGCCGACCCCCTGCGCGAATCCGCTGAGCGCCACCGATCCCTCGTGAGTGCGCGTCCTCGCGTTGATGAGCACAAGGGCGAGAGGGAAGAGGAGGCTGCCGAGGCCACCAAGCGCCACCCACAGCCAGGTGACGGTGGTGGGCAGGAGCAGCAGCCCGAAGTCGCCGAGCAGGAACATCGCGACAGCCGCATAGATGAGAATTCCGACGTTGCGCATGCGCGCCGCGAGCACCGGCACGAGCAGGGCAGAGGGAAGGCCCATTGCCGCGTACAGCCCGAGCAGGGCTCCGCCTTCTCCGGGCGTGGCATGCGCGATGTCCCGCAGCATGTCCGGCAGCCAGGCGAAGATCGTGTACACGTTGACAGACGACATCGAGAAGGCCACCATGATCGCCCAGGCGACCGGCGTGCGCCAGACGCGACCCATCGCCGCAACCGTGGCGGCTTCGACTTCCGCCGTCGTCGGCTCGGTCGGGTCTTCCTTATCCGCCCTGGCTCGCACCAGCAGGATGCTCCAGGGCGCGACGGCGACGAGAGCGGTCAGCGCCCACATACCGAGCGAGACTCGCCAACCGGCGCTGTCGGCGATGGGCACGGCGATGAGCGGCGGCAGGAAGGTGCTGACGGCCATGACCGTCGCGTACAGCGAGGTGACGAGCCCGATGCGATCCGGGAAGTAGCGCTTGACGAGCGGAGGCAGGAGCACGTTGCCGACGCTCATCCCGGCGAAGGCCACCACGGACCCGATCACGAGAAGGGTGAACGAACTCGACGCCGCTCGCAGCAGATGACCGGCAATCACGACGACCATGGCCATCGCGGTGATCAGCTCGAGGCTCGCGCGTCGGGTGGCCATCGGGGTGAGGATACCGAAGAGCGCGAAGCAGACCGGCGGCAGCATCCCGAGCACACCGAGCCCCACCGCGGTGAGGGTGATGTCCTTGCCGATCTCGCCCACAATCGGCGAAACGGCCGCGACCGCGGTGCGCAAATTCAGCGCCACCAGCACGATGCCTGAGAGCGCGAGGGTTCTGCCCGCCCACAGGGGCAGCGGCGTGGTCTCAGGCGTTCGGATGCGGTGCCCCCAGGATTTCTCGCACCCTCGACACGTCGTGCTCAATCTCCGCGATGAGCTCCGCCACCCCGTCGAACTTCTTCATGCCCCGGATGTAGTCGACGAACGAGACCTCGACGGTCTTGTCGTACAGGTCGATGTCACGATCGAGCACGTAGGCCTCGACCTGGCGATCCGGAACCCCCTCGAAAGTCGGGTTGTTGCCCACCGAGATCGCGGCCGGGTAGCGCTCGCTGGCCACCGCGAGCCACCCCGCGTAGACGCCGTCGGCGGGAATCAGCCCCTCCGGACCCGGACGAAGGTTTGCGGTCGGGTAGCCGAGCGTTCTGCCGCGCTGCTCACCGCGCACGACAACGGAGCGCACGGTCGGGAGCGCGCCGAGCACGTCCCCCGCCTCGCGGACGTTGCCCGCCGCGAGCGCCTCCCGGATCCAGGTCGAGGAGGCGCGACGGCCCTCTTTGGCTCGCACCTCATCCACGAGCCGGATCTCGAAACCGTGCTCGCGACCGGCCTCTCGCAGTGTCTCGACTGTGCCGCTGCCGCGCACTCCGTAACGAAAGTCGCTGCCGACGAAGACGATTCTGGCGTGCAGCGCGTCGACGAGCACGTGCTGCACGAATTCCTCGGGCGACTGCTCGCTGAGCGCGCGGTCGAAGGTGAGCATGAGCGTCGCCTCGACGCCCGCGGCCGAGAGTCGCTCGACCTTCTGCTCGTTGCTGATGAGTTGCGGCGGACAAGCCGGTGGGTTCAACAGGGCGAGCGGATGCCGGTCGAAGGTGACGACGGTCGGCACGAGGTGCAGCGGCCGCGCCATCGAGAGCAGCTCTCCGATGACGGCACGGTGGCCGGAGTGCACGCCATCGAACTTGCCGATGGTGACGGCGCTCGGGCCGAAGTCGTGGGGAACCTCGTTCAGCGAGGTATAGAACTGCATGGCTCAGGCCCGACCATCTACCGGCGTCGGGCGGTGGCGGCTCAGCCACAGCATCCCGAGCACGGGGAGCACGAGCGGGATCAGGAGGTAACCGAGACCGTAAGCGGACCACACGGTGGACTGGCGGCCAAACGGTTCGATGCTCGACAGGCCGAGCACGGCTGGCGCGAAAACGCTGATCGTGCCGACGACGAGCACTCCGAGCAGCTCGAAGGTGATGGTGGCCCAGGCCACCCGATACCAGCGGATGCCGGGCACAATGAGCGCGACCGTGGCGACGATGTAGATGACCGCCGACAGCGCCGAGAGCGAGAATGCGAGCGGCGCCTCGTCGAAGCGCTCGATGATCTGCACGACCGAGCGGCCGGTCGCCGCAAGAGCCAGGATCGCGTACACGACGACGAGAAGGCGACCGACACCGGTAGCGCGGGACTTGCCGGTACGGCTGGATTTATTAGGCATCACGCTCAAGATTAGGCCAACTGCACTGACCAGATTTGCCCCATCCGGTACACCATGACGGCGATCGCGAGACAGGCGACGCCGAGGATCACGGTGCTCCAGCGGTTGCGTTCGATGAGCGCCCAGAACACCGCGGCCGGCGGTAACAGCACAGCGGAGATCTGATACACGTAGAACTCGAGCGGGCTGCCGCTCGGCGCGTTGCCCACGGCGGGCGCGATGATCGCCATGACGAGTTGCACGATCAACAGCATTTCGACGAGGAGCGTCACACCCAGCGTGAAGTCGTTCGGCAGGCGGCCGAGCGCCCCCATCGCGATGCAGAACACTCCGGCGAGCACGGCCACACCGATCTGCAGCCAGGAAAACCACTCGATCACGCCGTGCCCTCGTCTTTCGGAAAATTCACCAGCGGCTTCGCCACCCCATCGCGGATCTCGACGAGTCCCGCCAGTCTCCCATCCGGTTCGATCGCGGCAACGGGGCCACGCACTTCACGGAGCAGGGGATCGTCGATCGAGATCCGCTTGCCGTGACCGAGGTCGACGCTCTGCTGGGCATCGAGGTGGTGGCTCGGGAACAGGCGTGAGGCCACGAGCGCGGGGTCGAGCAGCGCGGCCTGGACGTCCATGGATTCGAGCGGAGCGGCATCCGCGAGCCCGAAGGGGCCGATTCTGCTGCGCCGGAGCGCCGTGAGGTGGCCGCCGACATCGAGCGTGGCGCCGAGGTCGCGGGCGAGCGCGCGGATGTAGGTGCCCGAGGAGCACTCGACCCTCACGTCGAGGTCGAGAAGGTCGTCCTGCCGCCTCGTGGCCAGCAGTTCGAAGGCCGACACGGTCACGGCGCGGGAGGCCAAGTCCACGGTCTCCCCCGCTCTCGCGAGCGTGTAGGCCCGCTTGCCGTCGACCTTGATCGCGCTGACGCTGCTCGGCACCTGGCTGATCTCGCCGCTCAGCACGGCGATTCCTGCCGCAAGCTGTTGCTCGGTGATCGCGGCGACGGATGCGGCCGAGGCGCGGCTCAGCTCGGTGCCCTCCGCGTCATCCGTGTTCGTTGCGATGCCGAGCCGGATGGTGGCGAAATACTCCTTGTCGAGCCCGACCAGGTAGGTCAGCACCCTCGTTGCCGAGTTGACCCCGAGCACGAGGAGGCCGGTGGCCATCGGGTCGAGGGTGCCCGCGTGCCCGACCTTGCGTGTTCCGGCGAGGCGGCGCGTGCGGGCGACGACGTCGTGGCTCGTGATGCCCTGCGGCTTGTCGACGAGCAGGATGCCGCTGCGCCGGCCGGTCGTACTGCTGCCGGCGGCGCCACTCTCGGTTTCGGTCACTCCTCGACCTCGCGCTCGGCCGCCCGCTGCCGCCGCGCGACCGCGCGCAGGAGCTCGAGCTTTTCGGGGAATGCCGCGACCAGCAACTCACGAACCGCGGGATTCGAGTCGTAGTCGTCGGTCATCCGGAGGCCGACCATGGTGTTCACCATCATGCCGCCGGCAAGAAAACTCTGCACCTCGTCTGGTCCGAATCCCGCTTCGTCGCGCAGGAAGGCATAGACCTCCATGAACCCGCAGCGAGCCGCCGTGCCGACGACGGGATCGCTGCCGAGGACGAAGCCGTGCATGAGCGACAGCAGCAGCCCGGGCTCGCTGACCAGGTTGACGTAGGAGAGGCCCAGGCGACGAGCGAGCGGTACATCCGATTCTTCCGCGAGCACGGCGCGGAAGGTCTGCAGCAGCCTGTCGAGTGCACGACGCAACACCTCGATGAAGAGTGTCTCCTTGGTGCCGAACATGCGCACGACATAGGGCTGGCTCACGCCCGCCGCTTGCGCGACCTGGCTCGTCGTCGCGCCGACATAGCCATAGTCGCCGAACACCCTGGTTGCCGCCGCGAGGATCAGTTCTCGCCGATCTTCCGCGCGCATCCGGGTTTTCTCGTTCACGCTTGACAGGTTATCAGTCGATAACTAATGTTGCCGCTTAGTAATCGTTCGATTACAAGTTCCGTCCCGGAGAATCCCATGACCCCCAACCCCACCCTCGCCGCCGGCACGGCGCAACGGCGCAGCGTTCCCATCTGGCTCGCCATTCTCGCCGCCTCGCTCCCGATGTTCATGGCGAGCCTCGACAACCTCGTCATGACCAACGCCCTGCCCGTCATCCACGAGGAGATGGGCGCCACCGTAGAACAACTGCAGTGGTTCATGAACGCCTACACGTTGAGCTTCGCCGCCTTCATCCTCATGGCCGTCGCCCTCGGCGACCGCTTCGGCAGGCGCACCGTCTTCGCCGCGGGCATCCTCGTCTTCACCGTCGCCTCGGCGTTTGCGGGACTCAGCACCGACCCAGGCCAGCTCATTGCCGCCCGGGCGATCCAGGGCGTCGGCGGCGCGGCGCTCATGCCACTCTCGCTCACACTCATCGCGGGCTCCGTGCCGCTGCGCCTGCGGCCGCTCGCGATCGGCATCTGGGGCGGCGTCGCCGGGCTCGGTGTCGCGGCGGGCCCCCTCATCGGCGGTGCCGTCGTCGAGGGCTGGAACTGGCAGGCGATCTTCTGGATCAACGTGCCCGTGGGCGTCATCTCGATCCCGCTCGCCCTCCTCGCGCTGCCGAACAGCTTCGGCGCGAGGCTGCGCGCGGACATCCTGGGCCTGCTGCTCGTGGGCGTCGGCGTGCTCGCCGTGGTCTTCGGCATTGTGCGCGGCAACCCCGCCGGCTGGGACAGCTTCGAGGTGATCGGCTCGCTCGTCGCGGGCGGCGTGCTGCTCATCGCCTTCGTCTTCTGGGAGTCGCACACCGCGGCTCCGCTGCTGCCGCTCGGGCTGTTCCGCGACCGCAGCTTCACCGTCGCGAACCTCGTCGGCGTCGGCTTCAGCTTCGGGATGTTCGGAGCCGTCTTCATCCTTATACAGTTCCTGCAGGTGGTGCAGGGTGCATCTCCGCTGCAGGCCGCGGTGCAGACGATGCCGTGGACGCTCGCGCCCATGGTCATCGCGCCGCTGGCCGGAATCGTCTCGGGTCGCGTCGGCACCCGCGCTCTCATTGTCACCGGGCTCTCGCTCGAGGCGATCGCGCTGTTCTGGCTCGCCGGAACGATGAGCGCGACGATCCCCTATGCCCAGATGGTCGCGCCGTTCATCATCGCCGGGGTTGGTATGGGCCTCGTCTTCGCCCCCTCATCTACCGCCGTGCTCGCCACCATGCGGGCCGAGGACCACGCCAAGGCGAGCGGCACGAACTCGACCCTGCGAGAGATCGGCGTGGCCCTCGGCATCGCCGTGCTCACCGCCGTCTTCACGGGTGATGGCGGCCAGCTCACGCCGACGGGCTACGTCGACGCGGCGATTCCCGCCGTGGTGGTCGGCGCCGCGGTGCTCGCTGGCACGGCCGTGGTGGGGCTCTTCCTCCCCGCGGGTCGAGCGGCACGACACGAGCAGGGCGCGCCGGACGCCGTCGCGCAAACCGAGCTGGAGACCACCGCGGCATAGGATTTGCGCATGAGAGTGGCGATCGTGGGTGCCGGCGCTGTCGGCAGCACGATCGCCGCCCTGCTTTCACGGGGTGGGCACGACGTGACCGTCACCGCCCGCGGTGAACAGCTGCACACCATCCTCGATCGCGGACTCGAACTCACGGGCGTGTGGGGCGACTACACCGCGCGAGTGTCGGCCACCGACATCCTGAACCGCAGCCCCGAACTCGCCTTCGTGACGACCAAGGCGCAGGATGCCGAGGCCGCGCTTCGTCAGAACGCGCGGTTCCTCGACGGGGTGCCGGTCGTGGTCGTGCAGAACGGCCTGGACGCGCTCACCGTCGCACAGCGCATTCTCCCCGGCGCGGATGTCGTGGGCGGGCTCGCGCTCTACGCGGCGTCGTACCTCTCCCCCGGCGCCGTCGCGGTGACGACGGACGGCGTCACGTGTCTGGGCGGTTCCGTCAGCGGCGCGCTCTACGCGTCACGCGTGCTCGGAGCCGTGATGCCGGTGACCCTCACCGACAATTTCGAGGGCGCGCAGTGGACGAAGCTCATCGTGAACCACATCAACGCATTGCCCGCGATCACGGGCATGAGCGCCCAGGACGTGATCTCCGACCGGGAGCTCAGGCACATCATGACCGAGAGCATGCGCGAGGCTGTGCGCGTGGGCCTCGCGAGTGGCATCGAGTTCGAAAAGGTGCAGGGGCTGAGCGATCGCCTGCTGAAGCTGCTCGTTCGCCTGCCGGTGACGGCCGGGCAACTGATCCCGCTGGCGATGAGGTCGCGGATGGGCGCGACGCCCAATCCGGGATCGACGCTGCAGAGCATCCGCCGCGGTCAGGCGACCGAGATCGACTTTCTGAACGGCGCAGTCGTCGCGGCCGGAGAGCGCGTCGGAGTCGCCACCCCGACCGAACGGGCGCTCGTGGCGATGGTGCACGAGGTGGAGACCAAGGGCCGTTTCCTCATGCCGAGCGAGGTCGTGGCGCGGCTCAGCTAGCGGTGCAGCAGCCGCTGGTTCAGCAGCTGTCGGCGAAGCTGCGGCGCGGATGCTCCGGGTCGCTGTTGTCGATGATCGCCACGGCCTTGCCGCGCGGGTTCACCTCGGCGACGTAGAGCGCGTCGGCCGCCGCGTCCCGCTCGGCATTCGGCGCGGTTTCGCCGGGCTCTCGCTGCGGCGTCTCGAGCCAGACCGAGTAGTTCCAGAAGCCGGCGAGCTCCGGGCGGTTGAGGAATACGCCGTTGATGATGAGAAGCGCGTCTGCGGATGCCGTGGTCCACTTCGACTGAAATGGTGCGTCCCGCTGCGCGTCGAAGGCCGCGAGCACGAAGCCGGTGCCGCTCGTGGCGCGGAAGGGGTCGAGCAGCACGCGCTGCAGCAGCGAGTAGTCGTAGCCGTGCTCGTATCGAGCGGATGCGGCGGGGCGTCCGCCGCTCTCACGGATGCTGCGCGGCGCCTGGAAGTCGTCGATGGAGGCGCGGAAGGCCTCGTGGCCGAGGGTGCGCACCGTCGCGGCCAGGTCATCCGCAAACTCTCGCGCGCCGGCGTCGCTGCCGCCGTCGATGGCGACGATGGCTCGACCGCGGCCGTAGTTGTGCAGGATCTCCTTCGCGAGCGCTTCGATCTGGTCTTTCTTCAACGGAGCCCATCTAGCCATGCCTTCAGCATATTCCGGTGGCCACCGGGACGCCGGGCTGCGGGGATGAACCTAGAGTTGAGCGGTGAGCATCGTCCCCGCCGTGAACGCGTGGTTCCGGCGGGAGGCGCGCGACCTCCCGTGGCGGCGCCCCGGCTTCGGCGCCTGGGGCATTCTCGTGAGCGAGGTCATGCTGCAGCAGACGCCGGTCGTGCGCGTCATTCCGCGGCTCGAGGAGTGGCTGGAGCGTTGGCCGACGCCCGCGGATCTCGCCGCGGTGCCGCCTGGAGAGGCCGTGCGCGCCTGGCATCGGCTCGGCTACCCTCGGCGCGCGCTGAGGCTGCACGCGGCCGCGGTCGCGATCACCGAGTTGCACGGCGGGGTGGTTCCCGAGTCCGTCGATGAGTTGCTCGCCCTGCCCGGGATTGGGGACTACACCGCTCGGGCCGTCGCCGCCTTCGCATACGGCCATCGGCATCCGGTGGTCGACACCAACGTGCGGCGAGTGATCGCGCGCGCCATCGAGGGACAGGGCGAGGCCGGGCCGCCGTCAACCAGGCGAGACCTCGCAGCGATGGACGCCATCCTGCCGCTCGACCGGGCGGAGGCGCGGATCGCGAATGCCGCGATGATGGAGCTCGGTGCCGTGATCTGCACCGCTCGCGCCCCGCGCTGTGACGCGTGCCCGATCGCCGGGAAGTGCGCGTGGCGCCTCGCCGGCTATCCGGCCTATCTGGGTCCGCGTGCGGCCGTGCAGAAGAAGTTCGAGGGTTCGGATCGCCAGGTGCGCGGGCTCATCGTTGCCGAGCTGCGCGCATCCGACATTCCCGTGACGGCCGAAGAAATCGAGACCCTCTGGCCGGATGCGGTGCAGCGCGACCGCGCGCTCGCGGGCCTGCTGCGTGACGGCCTCGTTGCGGCCGTGGACGGCGGATACGCGCTCCCCTGACGTCTGGCTTGGTCACTTACTTGCCAACTTGGAAAGTACTTGCTAGCTTGGTGGCATTCCCCGACACAGGAGGCAGCAGTGACCAACGACGCCGCGACAGATCGTCTATCCGCCAACGTTCAGGAGCAGCTCCAGGCGGCCGATTTCGGCGGCGGCAGGGGTTCCGACCTCGCGCGATCCGCGCGACGCATCTCCGGCTTCTTCACCGGCTTGCTCGGTGCATCGATCGCGCTCTTCCTCCTCGCGGTGGTCTACGTGTATCCCACCCACATCCTCTGGCTCGTCATCACCGTGACGGTCTTGTATGGGCTGGGCATCGGCAGCGCCTGCGTGTGGTTCCAGCGCGCGCGGCGTGCGTCGAACCCGGGCTGGTCGCGTCGTTATTCGGCGGGACTCGCCGTCACCATGGCGTTCTATGCGATCGGCGTCGCGCTGAGTGTCGCGACTGACTGGCGAACCCCGTGGTTCTGGCTGCCCTACGCCGTCGTCACGGCGACTCCGGTCGTTCTTGCCGGCATGGTTCGTGGCGGGTCTCGATGAGCACCGAGGCGACGCACCCCCGGCACGAGATCGACGAGCATCTCAGCTCGCCGGTGCGGCTCAGCATCATTGCTGCACTCGCGAAGGTGGAGGATGCCGAGTTCCAGGTCGTGCGCGACGCGATCGAACTCAGCGACTCTGTTCTGAGCAAGCAGGTGTCGCTGCTCGAATCCGTGGGCTACGTCGCGGTGCGCAAGGGCTACGTGGGCAAGCGCCCGCGCACCTGGCTGAGCGCAACCGAACTCGGCCGGGGCGCTCTCGCCCGTCACATCGCGGCCCTCCGCGCGATCACCTCGGGTGTCGACGCCTGACGGCTGGATGTCAGCCGATGCAGGCACAATGGGGCGATGCCGGAGTTGCCCGAACTGCAGGCCTTGGCGACCGACCTGGGCGCCAGGCTCAAGGGAGGCGTGATCGAGCGCCTGCAGATCATGGCGTTTGCGGCGCTCAAGACCTTCGAGCCGAGCGTCACGGCGCTCGGGGGTGCCGTCATTCGCGGGGTGTCGCGTCAGGGCAAGTTTCTCGATATCGCCGCACAGCCACCGGATGGCCATGAGCTTCACCTCGTGATGCACCTCGCGCGAGCGGGCTGGATCCGCTGGAGGGATGCGCCACCACCACCGGCGACGGGCCTCGGCAAGGGACCACTCGCCGCGCGGCTCGTGCTCGAGGGCGGATCCGGCCTCGACGTGACCGAGGCCGGCACCAAGAAGAGCCTCGCCATCTATCTCGTCACCGACCCGATGAGCGTTCCCGGCATCGCGCGACTCGGACCGGACCCGCTCGATGCGGCATTCACCGAGCAGGCATTCGCGCAGATCCTTCGGGACGCCGGGCGGTCGCAGATCAAGGGTGTGCTGCGCAACCAGTCGCTCATCGCCGGCATCGGCAATGCATACTCCGACGAGATCCTGCACACCGCGAAGATGTCGCCGTTCAAGCCGGCCGCGATGACAGCGGATGAGGTCCATCGGCTGTTCGAGGCGATCGGAACGACCCTGCGGGATGCGCTGGCGCGCGCGGACGGACTCGCGGCATCCGAGCTCAAGAAGGAGAAGAAGTCGGGTATGCGGGTGCACGGCCGCACCGGCGAGGCGTGCCCGGTGTGCGGAGACACCGTGCGGCAGGTGCGCTTCGCCGATTCGACGCTGCAGTACTGCCCCACCTGCCAGACCGGAGGCAGGCCGCTCGCCGACCGCGTGCTGTCGCGTCTGCTGAAGTAACGGGCGCTTCGACGAGCTCAGCGACCGTGTCTCAGCGACGGGTCAGTCTTCGTCTTCGTCGTCGTCTTCGTCGTCGTCAGCGATGACGCGCGGCTTGACGTAGGGGTCCTCGTCGCCCGCGTACTTCGCGGACCTCTTGAGGTTCTCGACCTCGGCGTCGCGATTGCGTGCCTCGGCGAGCAGCGTCTCGATGAGGGCCGCGTTCTCGGGCACCGCATCCGCAATGAATTCGAGCGAGGGCGTGAGCCGCGCGGTGATGTTCTTGCCCACTTCGCTGCGCAGCATGCCGGTGGCCGACTTGAGAGCGGCCGCGGAATCCGCGCGCTCCTCGTCGCTGCCGTACACGGTGTAGAAGACGGATGCGTGCTGCAGGTCGCCGGTCACCCTCACGTCCGTGATGGTGACGAAGCCGAGCCGCGGGTCCTTGAGGCCGCGCTCGAGCGTCTTGGCCACGATCACCTTGATGCGGTCCGCCATCTTGGCGGCGCGTGCTGGATCAGCCATTGCTGTACTCCTGTCTGATGTGACGCCCTGGGTCTCGACCAGCGGTATGTCTTTTTGCCGTTTCCACCGTAAGGGTGTCGTCACGGCTCGGAGGTGTCGGATGCCGATGCCCGGCTAAGGAAACTCGGGGTAGGGGCCCCGTTTTCCGTGCCGGGTATCGGCATCCGACGCCGACACCACGGATTACACCCGCGGCTTCTCCTTGAGTTCGATCGTCTCGATCTCGTCGCCGACCTGGATGTCGTTGAACTTGCCGAGGCCGATGCCGGCCTCGAAGTCCGTGCGGACCTCGGTGACGTCATCCTTGAAGCGACGCAGCGATTCGATGGCGAGATTGTCGCCGACGACGACACCCTCGCGGATGACGCGCGCCTTCGCATTCCTCGTGATCGTTCCGGAGCGCACGATGACACCCGCGACGTTTCCGAACTTGGAGGAACGGAAGATCTCGCGAATCTCGGCGACGCCGGACTGCACCTCTTCGAACTCGGGCTTGAGCATTCCCTTGAGGGCGTTTTCGACGTCTTCGAGGGCCGCGTAGATGACCGAGTAGAACCGCACATCGACACCCTCGCGCGCCGCACGTTCGCGGGCCTTCGGGTCGGGGCGCACGTTGAATCCGATGATGATGGCGTTGTCGACGGTGGCGAGGTTGATGTCGCTCTCCGTGACGGCACCGACACCGCGGTGGATGATGCGCAGCTGAACCGAATCGTCGACCTCGATCTTGAGCAGCGACTCCTCGAGTGCCTCGACGGCACCGGAGACGTCACCCTTGATGATGAGGTTGAGCGATTCGACCTTGCCCTCTTCGAGAGCCCGCGTGAAGTCCTCGAGGCTGATGCGCTTGCGGCTGCGGGCGAGCAGGGCGTTGCGCTCTGCTGCCTCGCGCTTTTCGGCGATCTGCCTGGCGGTGCGGTCATCGTCGGTGACGAGGAAGGTGTCGCCGGCGCGCGGCACGGAGGTGAGTCCGAGCACCGCGACCGGGCGAGCGGGCGTCGCGGCCGTGACCGGTTCGCCGTTCTCGTCGAACATGGCACGAACGCGGCCGTAGGCCGTCCCTGCCACGATCGGGTCGCCGACCTCAAGGGTTCCCGACTGGATGAGCACGGTCGCCACGGCGCCACGTCCCTTATCGAGCTTGGCCTCGATCGCCACGCCGCGCGCATCCTTGTTGGGGTTCGCGCGCATGTCGAGCCCGGCGTCTGCCGTGAGCAGCACCGCGTCGAGAAGCTCGGGGATACCGACCTTGTTGAGCGCGGACACGTCGATGAACATGGTGTCCCCGCCGTACTCTTCCGCGACGAGACCGAACTCGGTGAGCTGCTGGCGCACCTTGGCGGGGTTGGCCCCCTCCTTGTCGATCTTGTTCACCGCGACCACGATCGGCACGTTGGCGGCCTGGGCGTGGTTCAGCGCCTCGACCGTTTGCGGCATGATGCCGTCGTCCGCCGCCACCACGAGAATCGCGATGTCGGTGACCTGGGCGCCGCGGGCACGCATGGCGGTGAACGCCTCGTGACCGGGGGTGTCGATGAAGGTGATGGCGCGCTCGATGCCCTCGTGCTCCGTGACCACCTGGTACGCACCGATGTGCTGCGTGATTCCACCGGCCTCGCCGGCGACCACGTTCGCATTACGGATGGCGTCGAGGAGCCTGGTCTTACCGTGGTCGACGTGACCCATGACCGTGACGACCGGCGGACGGGCGACGAGGTCTTCATCCGTCTCGTCTTCGAGCTCCTGGTCGAGGTCGAGATCGAAGCCCGCGAGCAGTTCGCGGTCCTCGTCCTCGGGCGAGACCATCTCGATCTTGAAGCCGAGCTCGGCGCCCAGGATCTCGAAGGTCGCCTCGTCGAGCGACTCGGTCGCGGTGGCCATCTGCCCCAGGTGGAACAACACGGTCACCAGGTTGCCGGGGCTCGTGTCGATCTTGTCGGCGAAGTCGGTGATGGATGCGCCGCGCCGCATGCGGATGACGGTCTTGCCGTCACCGCGGGGAACGCTGACGCCGCCGAGCGAAGGAGCCTCTCTGAGCTCGAATTCCGCCCTCTTCGTGCGCTTCGACTTGCGCGCCTTGCTCTTGCCGCCACCGCGACCGAAGGCACCTGCGGTGCCGCCGCCGGGTCCACGACCGCGGCCGCCACCACCCGCGGGTCGGTTCGGTCCGAAGTTGGATCCGGGAGCGCCGGCCGGGCGGAAGCCACCGGCACCGGCCGGACGGCCTGCGCCACCGGGACGGAATCCACCCGCTCCGGCAGGACGCTGACCGAAGCCGCCCGGACGTTGGCCCTGTCCTGGCCCACCGGGGCGCGGCGCGCCCGGACGAGGTGCGGAGGGGCGCGGGATGCCGCTGGGTGACGGTGGACGCGTGTTCATGCCCTGCGTGCTGGCATAGGGGTTGTTGCCTGGGCGGGGTGCGCCCGGGCGCTGCATACCCTGCGTGGTTGCGTAGGGGTTGTTGCCCGGTCGTGCCGCGCCGGGGCGCGGGATCGAGGGGGTCTCTGCAGCGGGAGTCGGCGCAGCCGGAGCCGGTGCCGGCGCGGCAGGCGCATCCGGAGCCTTCGGCTCTGACGCGGCGGGTGCCTCGGCAGGGGTCTGCTCTGCAACGGCGGGAGCGGCCGGTGCCCGAGTCGGGCGAGCCGGTGCCTTCGCGGGCGCGGGCGCCTCTGCGGGCTTTGCCGGAGCGGTGATACCTGCCTCGGCGAGCGCAGCTTTCAGCTTGCGGGCGACCGGCGGTTCAATGCTCGAGGACGGGCCCTTGACGTATTCGCCCATTTCTTTGAGCTTGTCGAGGGCGACCTTGCTATCGATGCCGAGTTCGGCAGCGACTTCGTGTACGCGTGGTTTTGCAGCCACAATTCTCCTGTCTGGGCCTGCACCCGGACAGGGGCAGACCGTTAGTTACGGACGGGTCTCATTTCGAGCCGCTCATTAGTTGTCCATAGTTCAATCAGCCTGTTCGTTCGGGTGTCTCGGATGAGACACCGACTGTTGCAATCAACCCCTGCGCCCGAAGCGGTCCATCCACTCTCAACGCACGGCCGAAAGCCTTGCGTGCAATCGAAGTCTCGATGCAACTGAGGGTGGGATGCACCCAGGCGCCCCGGCCGGGAAGCGTCGCGGAGGGATCCACAACCACCTCGCCGTTGCGCGCGACGACCCTCAGCAGGGAGGATCTGGCATCGCGTTTCCGGCAGCCAAGACAGGTTCTTACGGGTTCCATACTAGACCCACTCATCAAGAACCCCTTCCGGCCCCGCAACATTCCGGCACAGCGACATTCCGTGCTGTCGCCTCCATGCTGCCCTACCTAGACTGCTCTTCATGACCGTTCGCCGCACTTCAGCAACCACGATCATCACCGCGGCCGTGGTCGACGTCGTGCTCGTGCTCGTCTTCGTGGCCATCGGGCGCCAGAGCCACGATCAGGGCATCACGCCACTCGGCGTGCTCGAGACCGCCTGGCCATTCCTCACCGGTCTGGTCGTCGCCTGGGTCGGGATGCGTGCCTGGCGCAACCCGCTCGGCGTGCTGCAACCTGGCGTGCTGCTCTGGGTCGGCACCGTTCTGATCGGGATGCTGCTGCGGGTCGCGAGCGGACAGGGCGTCGCGCTCCCCTTCGTCATCGTCGCGACCGTGACTCTGGCCGTGTTCCTGCTCGGCTGGCGGGCTCTCGCGGCGGGCTTCCGCCGCATCCGTCGCTCGCCCGAAGCGCTCTAAGACTCGAGGATCGAGTCCGGCTGGATGTCGGCCCGCTTAAACCGGGCCGCCAACGCTGGCGCGTCGTCGACCCGGCGCAAGAATCGACATTCAGCCGCCCTATAGTTCTAAGACTCGAGGATGGAGTCCGGCTGGATGTCGATCCTTGCGCCCGTCAGCTTGGCGGCGAGCCGGGCGTTCTGGCCCTCCTTGCCGATCGCGAGCGAGAGCTGGTAGTCGGGAACGAGTGCACGAACGGCCTTGGTCGACGCGTCGATCACAAAGGCCGAGGTGACCTTGGACGGTGACAGCGCGTTGGCCACAAAGGTCGCGAGGTCCTCGCTGTAATCGACGATGTCGATCTTCTCGTTGTTGAGTTCCGCCGTGACGGCACGCACCCGCTGGCCGAGCTCGCCGATGCAGGCACCCTTGGCGTTGACGCCGGGCTCGTTGGCGCGCACGGCGATCTTGGTGCGGTGACCCGCCTCGCGAGCGAGCGAGATGATCTCCACGGCGCCGCTCGCGATTTCCGGCACCTCGAGCGCGAAGAGCTTGCGCACGAGCGAGGGGTGCGTGCGCGAGACCGTAATCTGCGGCCCCTTGAGTCCCTTGCTCACCGAGGTGACGTACACCCGGATGCGCGAGCCGTGCGCATAGTCCTCGCCCGGCACCTGCTCCTCGGGTGGCAGTATCGCCTCGACGGTGCCGAGGTCTACGTGGATCATCCGCGGGTTTGGACCCTGCTGGATGATGCCGGCGACGATGTCGCCCTCGCGGCCCTTGAACTCGCCGAGCACGTGGTCGTCCGCAATGTCGCGCAGGCGCTGGTTGATGACCTGCTTGGCGGCGAACGCGCCGATGCGACCGAAGTCGCTCGGGCTGTCTTCGGCCTCGCCGATGACCTCGCCCTCGTCGTTGAATTCGGGCACGAAGATGCTCACGTGACCCGACTTGCGGTCGAGGCTGACCCTCGCCGAGGGAACCTCTTCCTTGCGTTCGGCCTGGCCGGTGTGCTTGAGATAGGCGGTGAGAATTGCCTGCTCAATGATCACGACCAGTTCCTCGAAGGGAATTTCGCGCTCGCGCTCCATGAGGCGCAGCACGCTCAGATCGATGTCCACTGAGGGCCTCCACTATTCAGGTTCTGGTAACTCCGTCGACAGGTGCGGACGGACGTTCTCTGTCTACGGTACCGGACGGCAGACTCCATGGCTGCCGCGGCATCCGATGCGGCGGCAGTGGTGATCGTGCCGGTGCTATTCGGCCGGGATGGCCGCCACGACGTCGGCGAGCGGCACGGCAGTGCGCTCCCCCGTTCTGCGATCCCACAGCTCGACGTTGCCCTCCGCCACCGCTTTGCCGACGATCACGATGATCGGCACCCCGATGAGTTCGGCATCGCCGAACTTGACGCCGGGAGAGACCTTGAGTCGGTCGTCAAAGAGCACGTCGAAGCGGGCAGACTCGAGTTCGGCGACGAGCATTTCCGCAGCCTCGTACACGACGGGTTCCTTCGTCGCGGCGATGACGTGCACGTCGAACGGGCTCACGTTGCGGGGCCAGATGAGACCTCGCTCGTAGTTGTTGGACTCGGCGATGACCGCCATGATGCGCGTGACCCCGATGCCGTACGAGCCCATCGTGACCGTGACGAGCTTGCCGTTCGCGTCGAGCACCTTGAGGCCGAGCACCTCGGCGTACTTGCGGCCGAGCTGGAACACGTGGCCGATCTCCATGCCACGCGCGAGTTCGACCGGGCCCGAACCATCCGGAGCGGGATCGCCCGCACGCACGTTCGCGAGCTCGACGATGCCGTCCGCCTGGAAGTCGCGACCGACAACGAGTCCGAAGACGTGCCGCCCGTGCTCGTTCGCACCGGTGATCCACCCGGAGCCCTCCGAGACCCTGGGGTCGAGGAGATATCGGATGCCGGTCGTCGATCCGTCGCCGAGCACCGCACCGGTCGCACTCCACGGACCGATGTAGCCCTTGACGAGGCCCGGATTCTTGGCAAAGTCCGCGTCGTTTGCCGCCTCGACCTCGCCGGGAGCGAAGGCGACCTCCGCGCGCTTGAGGTCGACCTCACGGTCGCCCGGCAGGCCGACCACGACAAGTTCGCGGGTGCCGTCGAGCGCGGTGACCGCGAGCACGACATTCTTCAGGGTGTCTGCGGCCGTCCACGGGCGCCCGTCCGGACGGGGATGCTGCCGGTTCGCGACCTCGACGAGAGCGTCGATCGTGGGCGAGTCTGGGGTGTCGAGCACCTCTGCGGGCGTGAGCTTCTCGAATGAGCGAGCCGGAGGTGCTTCGGTGTGGAAGGCCTCCACGTTCGCGGCGTACCCGCCTGCGGAGCGCACGAAGGTGTCCTCGCCGACCGGGGTCGGGTGCAGGAACTCCTCACTGCGCGATCCGCCCATTGCCCCGGCATCCGCCTGCACGATCACGTAGTCGAGACCGAGGCGCTGGAAGATTCGCTCGTAGGCGTCGCGCTGGGCCTGATAGCTGACCTCGAGGCCGGCATCATCCACGTCGAAGGAGTATGCATCCTTCATCGAGAACTCTCGTCCCCTCAGGAGTCCCGCGCGCGGCCTCGCCTCGTCGCGGTACTTGTCCTGGATCTGGTACAGCGACAGCGGCAGGTCTTTGTACGAGCTGTAGAGATCCTTGACCAGCAGCGTGAAGGCCTCCTCGTGCGTGGGCGCGAGCAGGTAGTCGGCATCCTTGCGGTCCTGGAGGCGGAAGAGGAGATCGCCGTACTCGTCCCAGCGTCCGGTGGCTTCGTAGGGCTCGCGCGGCATGAGCGCGGGAAAGTGCACCTCCTGCGATCCTGCGGCCGCCATTTCCTCGCGGATGACAGCCTCGATCTTGCGGCGCACCTTCAGTCCGAGCGGCAGCCAGGCGAACACGCCGGCCGCCTGCCTCCGGATGTAGCCGGCCCGCACCAGCAGGCGATGGCTCGTCACCTCGGCGTCGGTCGGGTCCTCGCGGAGCGTGCGGACAAAGAGCTGGGAGAGTCGAGTGGGCACACAGCTACTTTAGCTTTGGAGCGTCGGCGACCCTTCACGGCGGTCGGTACGCGAGCAGGATGGCGACCCGCGGTTCCCTCGAGGGGGGCTCGAAAGAGCCGCGGGCCTTCCCCGCCCGCCGCGCTCCGCCGCTGCCTACCCGAAAGGCAGCGGCGGACGCGATGCATCGCAGGGAAGTCACGAAGTACCCACCGAATGGGGTACGTTTCACTGGCTAATGCCCTTGCTGCTAAGACTCTATAGGGCAGTGAGTAGGGCGTGAACCCCGATCCGGGGTACAAAGTGTCCCGATCGCGACCCCAGTAGGGGGGCGGAACGCGCGGGGAGCGCGGTTCAGGCGGTGACGACCTGCACAGATCCGACGGCGGCGGCGGGAAGGTCGGCGGCCAGCCGATTCGCCTCCTCGATGAGCGTCGCCACAATCTCGGACTCCGGGACGGTCTTGACGACGACGCCCTTCACGAAGATCTGGCCCTTGCCGTTGCCGCTCGCGACACCGAGATCGGCCTCGCGGGCCTCCCCCGGGCCGTTGACGACACAGCCCATCACGGCCACGCGCAGGGGAACGGTGAGTCCCTCGAGGCCATCCGTCACATCGTTGGCGAGCTTGTAAACGTCTACCTGGGCGCGGCCGCAGCTCGGGCAGGAGACGATCTCGAGCCTGCGCTCGCGCAGCCCGAGCGATTGCAGGATCTGCAGTCCGACCTTGACCTCCTCGACCGGTGGAGCCGAGAGCGAGACGCGAATCGTGTCGCCAATGCCCTCAGAGAGCAGGATGCCGAAGGCGGTCGCCGACTTGATGGTGCCCTGAAACGCTGGCCCGGCCTCGGTGACGCCGAGGTGCAGCGGCCAGTCACCGCGCTCGGCGAGTAGGCGGTAGGCCTTCACCATGGTGACCGGATCATTGTGCTTCACCGAGATCTTGAAGTCGTGGAAGTCGTGCTCCTCGAACAGGCTCGCCTCCCACACGGCGCTCTCCACGAGCGCCTCCGGCGTCGCCCTGCCATATTTCTGCAGCAGGCTCGGCTCAAGCGATCCGGCGTTCACTCCGATGCGGATGGAGACCCCGGCCGCCTTCGCCGCGGCGGCGATGGCGCCGACCTGGTCGTCGAACCTGCGGATGTTGCCCGGGTTCACTCGAACCGCGCCGACCCCCGCGTCAATCGCCGTGAAGACGTAGCGGGGCTGGAAGTGGATGTCGGCTATGACCGGCAGCTGGCTCTTCGCCGCGATGATCTTGAGAGCGTCTGCGTCGTCCTGGTGCGGCACCGCGACGCGCACGATGTCGCATCCGGATGCCGTGAGCTCGGCGATCTGCTGCAGGGTCGCGTTGATGTTCGTGGTCTGCGTCGTCGTCATCGACTGCACGCTCACGGGAGCGTCTCCGCCCACCTTGACCCGGCCCACGGAGATCTGGCGCGAACGGCGGCGCGGCGCAAGGGTGTCTGGGGCTTGCGGCATTCCGAGGTTGATCGCTGGCACGAGCAAAGTCTAGGCGTGCGCGCTGTTCGGTCGCTGAGCTTGTCGAAGCGCGGACCCCTTCGATGAGCCCAGGGAACGTGGGTGCGCTAGAGGACCGTGATGGGCTTCACGATGTCGGCGTACATCAGCAGCACGCTCATGGCACCGAGCACGAGCACCACGACGAGCGTCAGCGGCACGAGCTTGGCGATGTCGACCGGGCCCGGGTCCCTGCGTCCGAAGAGCTTCGCGAAGAAGCGGCGGATGCCCTCCCACAGTGCACCGGCGACGTGGCCGCCGTCGAGCGGAAGCAGGGGCACGAGGTTCAATACCAGCAGCGCCACGTTCACGGAGCCGATGAGACCGACCAGGTACGACATCCTTTCGACGAAGGGCACCGTGTTGACGCTCGCCACCTCGCCGGCCATGCGACCGATTCCGACGACGCTGACGGGCCCATTGGGGTCACGCTTTTCCGTGCCGAAGGCCGCCTTCGCCACGTCAATCAGGCGCTGCGGCAGGTTGAGGATGACGTGGGTCACCTGTGCGATGTTGTTGCCGACGGCGGGCAGCACGGCCGTGATCGGCTGGCGCTGGAGCTCGTAGGCCGCTGTGATGCCGAGCATGCCCACCTCCTCGGTGAGTGACTTTCCGTTCGCATCCTTCTTCACCGTGCCATCGGCGTTGTACCGATAGCGTTCGGTGAGCTGCGGCGTGGCGGCGAGCGTCTTCTTCGCGCCGTCGCGATCGACCACGATGGTCATCTCTGTATTCGGCGAGGCCTGGATCATCGCCGTCGCCTCGGCCCACGTGTCGATCGGCTTGCCGTCGATGCTGACGATCCTGTCGCCCGGCTTGATCCCGGCGAGCGCCCCGGGAGCCTCAGGGGTCTCCGCGGTGCACTTCTGCGACGGTGCGGTGCTCGCGACGACACAGGTGGACACGTTGCCGATGGTGGTGCTGACGCCCTGGATGCCGAAGCCGCACAGCACCACGGCAAACAGCACGACGGCGATGACGAGGTTCATGAAGGGCCCGGCAAGCATGATGACGATGCGCTTCCAGATGGGGAGGCGGTAGAACGAGCGGCTGTCGTCATCCACGGGGACGGCGTCCGAGCTCGCGGTGCGGGCATCCTGCACGAGGGTCTGGAGGATGCCGGTGCTGGCCGTGCGCCCCGCCGTCGCGGCCGGCGCTCCGTCGGACTGCACGGCATCCTCGCCCTGGAACGCAAAGGTGTCTGTTCCCGCGGTGCGCGCCGCCTCCCCCGGACGGGCGGGAGGGTACATCCCGGCCATCGAGATGTAACCGCCGAGCGGAATGGCCTTGATGCCGTACTCGGTCTCGCCCCTCGTGCGGGAGAAGATGGTGGGTCCGAAACCGATCATGTATTGGCCGACGCGCACCTTGAAGAGCTTGGCAAAGCTGAGGTGGCCGAGTTCGTGCAGCCCGATCGACACGACGAAACCGATCGCCACGATGACGATGCCAAGAACATAGAGCAGCACGGTTTCCACGCGCCAAGGATAGCGGTGCCGAATCCCCAGCAAGCTGGACGCCCGCTCGGCATCTCCCCATCGACGATCGGTACAATCTGCGGGGATGAGCATCGACACGACGGATGAACGGGGCGGCCAGCTGGGGCAGGTCGGCCGTCTTCTCGTCGACCGCTATCGCATTGAAGAGGTCATCGGTCGCGGTGGAATGGCCACGGTCTACCGGGCGACCGACGAGGCGCTCGGCCGCACGGTCGCGATCAAGTCGTTCAGGGACGATCTGGCGGATGCCGACGACGTGCGCCGCCAGCGCGATGAGATCCGCCTGATCGCGGGCCTCAACCATTTCGCGCTCGTCACCCTGTTCGATGCGGTCGCGGACGACTCCGTCGTCGGCGAGGGCAACGCGTTCATCGTGATGCAGTACGTCGACGGTGAGGATCTGCGTCACAGGTTGTCTCGCGGCCCCCTCGACCCGCGCACGGCCGCCCTCATGGGTGCGGACGTTGCCGATGCACTCGCCTACGTGCACGGTCGCGGCGTCGTGCACCGCGACGTGAAGCCGGGAAACATCCTGCTCCCGGAGCGCGAAAGCGAGGTGACGGGGCCGCGTGCGATGCTCGCCGACTTCGGTATCGCCCGCATCGTGGACGGCACGCGGCTCACGGCCACCGGCTCCGTGCTGGGCACGGCGAGCTACCTGAGCCCGGAACAGGCCGCCGGCACCGCCGTCTCCGGAGCGACGGACGTCTACTCACTCGGTCTCGTGCTCATCGAATGCCTCACCGGCGACAAGTCGTTCCCCGGCACGGCCCTCGAGTCGGTGGCGGCACGGCTCAGCAGCGACCCGGTCGTTCCCGACGGATTCGGCCCCGAGTGGGAGGTTCTCCTGCGGTCGATGACCGTGCGCGACCCCGGCGAGCGCATCGGTGCACTCGCGGCCGCCGCGGCCTTGCGCGAGATTGCGCTCACCCAGCCTGAGGTGGTGGACGCGACGATGCGCTATCCGGCATCCGACACGGCGACGGTCGCCATGGCGGCAGCTCGCACTCAAGCGCACCCGGCTACTCGTGCGACGCAGCCGGCCACCGTGCCGAGTGTCGGGCACCCGTCCCCGCCCCGGCGACGTGGTGCCGGTCGGGGCAGAATTCTCGCCATCGCGGGCATCGTCGCCGCCGCACTCGCCCTCATCGTCCTGGCCGGCCTGTGGTTCATCAACTCGCGTGCACCCTCTCCGCACGCGACGACAACGACCATCAGCTACCCCTCCGTTCCCGGTGATCTCGGCGTTCACCTCAAGCAGCTCGAGAGGGCGGTGACACCGTGAGGAAGAGTGCGCTCGGCGTCGTCGCCCTCGCTGTCAGTCTCGCCCTGTGCTCATGCCAGGCGCAGCCCAGCGACTATTCGACAGCGACGGCGAGGCCGCTGCAGGAGCAGGTGCTCTCTGTGGCCGATGGTGCGGCGAGCGGGCAATTCGACGTGTCACTCACGCGCCTGGCCGAGCTGTCCGCGAGGCTCAAGGATGCGAGGGCCCGCGGCACCGTGACCGAGGAGCGCTACGCGAGCATCTCCGCGGCCATCGCGCTGGTGCGAAGCGACCTCGAGGCGGCGGTGGCACAGGCCAAGCAGGAACAGGAGCAGCAACAACAGCTGCAGCAGTTGCAACTCCAGCAGCAGCAACAACAACAAGAGCAGCAGAAGGATCAGAAGCCGGGAAAGGGCCCGGGCAAGAAGAAGCCCTAGGCACTCAGCGTGGACGCCATCACGCGTTCCGCTGCCTCGCGAGCCCAGCGCTCCGCATCCAGAACCCCCTCGAGCGTCACCGAGCTCTCCTCCGGCGCATGCTGATCCACGACAGCGGAAATAACCTCGACGATGTCGAGGTACCGGATGCGCCCGTCATGGAACGCGAGAACGGCCTGTTCGTTCGCGGCGTTGAACACCGCCGGCCAGGTACCGCCCGCGCGCCCGACCTGCTTTGCGAGCTCCACCGCGGGAAACGCCTCGGCGTCGAGCGGTTCGAAGGTCCACTTGCTCGCGGTGCGCCAGTCGAGCGGCAGCCCGACGCCCGCGACCCGGTTGGGCCAGCCCAGCCCAAGGGAGATGGGCAGCCGCATGTTCGGGGGCGAACACTGGGCGAGGGTGGACCCGTCGACGAACTCGACCATCGAATGCACGATTGACTGCGGGTGCACGGTCACCTCGATGTCGTCATACGGCACGTCGAACAACAGGTGCGCCTCGATCACCTCGAGTCCCTTGTTCACGAGCGTCGACGAGTTCGTGGTCACGACCACGCCCATGTCCCAGGTGGGATGCGCGAGGGCCTCCGACGGGGTGACGTTGTTCAGGGACTCGCGACTGCGACCACGGAACGGGCCGCCGGATGCCGTGAGCACGAGCCTGTTAACCTCCGAGCGGCTGCCCGAGCGCAGCGCCTGCGCGATGGCCGAGTGCTCTGAGTCCACCGGCACCAACTGCCCAGGGGCCGCCGCCGCGGTGACGAGCTCGCCCCCGACGATCAGGCTCTCTTTGTTGGCGAGGGCCAGCGTCGCACCGCTCTCGAGCGCGGCGAGGGTGGGGCCGAGACCCACGGAACCCGTGATGCCGTTGAGCACGACATCCGCCTCGACGCCGCGCACCAGCTGTTCCGCCTCCGCAGCACCGAGGGAAGTATCCTTCACGCCGAACTCCGCGGCCTGCAGGTCGAGCAGCGCCCTGTTGCGCCCCGCACCGAGCCCGACAAGCTCGAAGCGGTGGCGGTTGGCGGCGATGACCTCGAGCGCCTGCACACCGATCGACCCGGTTGACCCCAGAACTATGACTCGACGCATGCGTACAAACTAGCCCGAGCGGCTGGCAGAGTCGCGATTGCTCGTACGCTGGGACCATGCCCCAACCGACCGCAGCGCCCACCACCGCAAGGGTGGATGCCTGGCTGTGGGCGGTGCGGCTCTACAAGACCCGGTCTGCGGCCACCGCCGCGTGCCGGGCGGGTCACGTTCGCGTGAACGGGGAACGCGTCAAGGCTGCACAGGCCGTGCACGTCGATGACGAGATTCGGATGCGCGCCGAGGGTCTCGAGCGCATCGTGCGTGTGCGGCGTCTCGTCGTCAAGCGCGTCGGCGCGGTCATCGCCGCGGAATGCCTCAACGACCTCACTCCCCCGCCGCCGCCCAAGGAAGAGATCGTGGTCGTCGCGCAGCGGGACCGCGGCGCGGGCCGCCCGACCAAGCGGGACCGGCGCGATCTCGACAAGCTGCTCGGACGCTGAACCCGGCGCCGCGCTTCGACGGGCTCAGCGACCGAGGCGCGCTTCGACGAGCTCAGCGAACGAGGCTAGCGAACGGCGAGGATGTCGATCACGAACACCATGGTGTCGGTGCCGGAGATCTGGTCTGGCACGCTCGGGTCGGCCTGGTTTCCGTCCGCGCCGTAGCCGTCGGCCGGCGGGATGACCGCGACGACCTGCGAGCCGACGGTCTGACCGATCATGGCCTTGCCGAAGCCGCTCACGACACCGGTCGTGGCGAAGGTCGCGGGGGTTCCACGCGTCCAGCTCGAGTCGAAGGTCTTACCGGTGGCCCAGAGCGCACCCGTGTAGTTGACCGTGACGGTCGCGCCATCCTTGACGGTCTTGCCTGTGCCCTTCTTGAGCACCTCGATCTGCAGGTCCTTCGGCGGGTCGGTCTTCGGCATCGTGATGGTGGGCTCTCCGCTCTTCGCGAGCGTGACCGTGGGGAAGCCCGCCTTCGGCTCCTGCGCCTTGCCATCGGCCTTCTTCAGCACCTTGACGGGTGCCTCGGTCTTCAGCACGTCGATCACGAAGACGATCGTGTCGGTCGCGGAGATGCCGAGTCCCGTCGAGCCCTGGCTCTTGAATGCGTCCACCGGCGGAATCACGGCGACAATGCGCGAGCCGGGCGTTGAACAGCGGATTGCCTTGTAGAGGCCGGGAAGCAGGTTGGCCTTGTCCAGCGTCAGCGCCGTGCCCTTGGCACCATACTTCGTCGCGTCGATCTTCTTGCCGGTCGTGGTGTTGTACACCGCGTAGTCGATGTCGACGGAGCTGTCGGTCTGCGCGACCCTGCCCTTACCCTCGATCGCCACGGTGCGCTCGGTCGTCTTGCTCGTCAGCTTCTTCGGAACCTTGACCTTCGGCTCCGTTCCGAGCTTGCCACTCACCGAGACCTTGGCGCTCGCGCTGCCGGCGGCCGTCGGGGTGCAGCCGGATGCCCCTGCGCCTCCACTGCAGCCCACGAGTGAGACGAGGAGCCCGGCGACGGCGACGGCGCTCAGCAGCTTGGACAACGACCGTGAAGGGGACTGCGACTGTGACACGCGACTGCTCTCTGACGAAGAAGGATGGGGGCGGGAATGCTCGAAAAGCCTGAACCAGTGTCCATGACTCGCCTAAGCGCAAGCTGTACGAGCCTAATCGCACGCGGGAGGGAACATGACAAACGTCATCCCGCATCCGTGACGCGCGTGTGCGGGTCGACGGCATCCGGTGCTTCATCGTGGAGGCATGACAAACACCTCCACCTCCACTCCGGCCGGCACGAGCGCGGCCGAGCCACGACTCGCGGACACCGTGAGCGCCGTGTCGGCGCGCGGACTCATCAAGAACTTCGGCGGGGTACGCGCCGTCAATGGCATCGACCTCGAGGTTCGGCCGGGCGAGATCATCGCCTTCCTCGGTCCGAACGGCGCGGGCAAGACCACCACAATCGACATGCTGCTGGGCCTCACGAGACCGGATGCCGGCACCGTGAGCATCTACGGCCAGAGTCCGCGCAGCGCGATCGCGCACGGTCTCGTCTCGGCGGTCATGCAGACCGGCGGCCTGCTCAAGGATGTGACGGTGCGCGAAACCGTGCAGCTCACCGCGAGCCTCTTCGCCGATCCGCGGCCGGTCGACGAGGTGCTGAAGCGCGCCGGCATCCTCGACATCGGCGATCGCATGGTCAAGAAGTGCTCCGGCGGCCAGCAGCAGCGCCTGCGGTTCGCCATGGCCCTGCTCTCCGATCCGGGGCTGCTGATCCTGGATGAGCCGACGACGGGAATGGATGTCGAGGGCCGCCGCGATTTCTGGTCGGCGATCAGGGAAGATGCCCGCTCGGGTCGCACGGTGATCTTCGCCACCCACTACCTCGACGAGGCGGACGCCTACGCCGACCGCATCGTGCTCGTCCGTCGCGGCGAGATCGTCGCGGACGGCAGCGCCGCGGAGATCAAGAACCTCGCGGCCGGCCGCACGGTGCGCGCATCCGTCACCGATCTCGACCAGGCGGAACTCGCCGCGCTCGACGGTGTCGACTCCGTCGAACTGCACTCGGACTCGGTGCTCGTGCGCAGCAAGGACTCGGATGCGGTGGCGCGCTACCTGCTGGAACGCACCGACGCGCACGACCTCGAGATCACCTCGCACAACCTCGAGGACGCCTTCCTCGCACTCACCTCGGACGACGATGCGTCGCCCGTCACCGCCGGAAAGGGCAACTGACCATGACCACGATCGCTCCATCGCTGTCCACAGCATCCGCTCGACTCGAGCGCAAGGTGCCGCCGTTCGGTGGCTTCAACCTCACCTTCCTGCTCATCGAGCTGCGCCGCAGCCTCCGCAATCGCAGGACCATCGTGTTCACGGTGGCGATGCCCATCGTGCTGTTCCTCATCGTGGGCCTGCCGCTCAGAAACACCTCTCTCACGGGCGTGCCGGTGAGTAAAGGTGGGCTTTCGGTTGCCGCGTACATCCTCATCTCGATGGCGGTATACGGCGCAATGGTCACGTCCACGGCGGGCGGCGGAGCGGTTGCGGTCGAACGTGCCACCGGCTGGAGCAGGCAGCTGCGGCTCACGCCGGTGAACCCGGTCGCCTACATCGCCCTCAAGGTCGTGGCGACACTCGCGCTCGGGCTGCTCGCCGTGGTGGCCACCTTCGCCGCCGGTGCCATCTGCGGCGTGACCATGCCGCTCGACGTATGGGTCCTCTCGGGGCTCGCCGCGTGGCTCGGTTCACTCGTCTTCACGGCCCTCGGCCTCTTCATGGGCTACACCGTTCCCTCAGAGAACGTGATGCAGTTCCTCGGACCGATCCTCGCCATCCTCGCCCTGTTCGGCGGTCTGTTCACCCCGCTCAGCCAGTTCCCGCAGCTCGTGCAGGACCTCGCCAAGTGGACGCCGGTGTACGGACTCGGCGAGATCGCGAGGCTCCCGCTCCTCGGCGGCACCGTCGAATGGGCGGCCGTGGTGAACGTGATCGCCTGGCTCATCCTGTTCAGCGCCGGTGCGGCCCTCATGTTCCGCCGAGACACGAAGCGGGTGTGAGCATCACCGCTGCACGATCATCCGGGAGTCCCTCCAGTCGGGGCTCCCGGACGCGCGTGCCGTTACTATCGACAGCGTGACCGGCATGTGGGATCTGAGCGCCGCACCGAGCGGTGTCTGGGGAAACCTCACGAGGCCCGGTGCCAGACGCTGGTATGCGGGCTCGCTCGTGGGCCTCACCTGGCTCGTGATCTCCGGCGCCGACCTGTTCGCCCATTACCCGGGCGCCGGCGACCGCGCGATCATCCTCCTGCTGCTGGTGCTCTTCGCCGTGGTCTTCGCCGTGGTGCCGCCGGTCAACTGGATGCTTCCGGCACGCTTCCGACTGCTGCCTCCGACGGTGCTCTTTGCGCTCTCGTTCAGCTTCTTGCCGTGGCTCGGCTGGGGTGTCTATTCCCTGTGGACCTATGTGGGTGTTGCGGTGGCGATGAGCATGGTGCGGATGCGCTGGGTCTTCGGCTACGTCGCCGCGCTCACGCTCACCGCGGTGATCTTCGAGCTGCGGGACGGCGTCGCCGGTGACGCGCTCTTCGCCCTGCCCGCCGTCATCGCGTCGGTGTCGCTCATGATGGCGGCGTTCGCCAGGCAGATTCAGAGCACCAACCAGCTGCGGGCGACTCAGCACGAGATGGCACGCCTCGCCGTGGAACAGGAGCGGTCGCGAGTCGGGCGGGACATGCACGACATCCTCGGGCACTCGCTCACCGTCATCACCGTGAAGGCGGAGCTCGCCGGCGCGCTCATCGAGAGCGATCCGGCGCGAGCCGGCAGGGAGATCGCCGAGGTGGAAGAGCTCGCCCGGGGTGCCCTCGCCGACGTGCGGGCGACGGTGGCCGGCTTCCGCGGCACCAACGTGGCCGCGGAGCTCGCCAACGCGAGGACCGCCCTCGAGGCGGCGGGCATCCGTGCCGAGTTGCCCGGAAGCGTCGACGACGTGCCCGCGAAGCTGCGCGAGCTCTTCGGCTGGGTCATCCGGGAGGGCGTGACCAACGTCGTGCGCCATTCCGGCGCGACCGTGTGCAGCGTGGTGCTCGGCGCGTCCTTCGTCGAGGTGCTCGACGACGGGCGCGGACCTGCCGCCGATTCGAGGGGCGGCACGGGGCTGGCCGGGCTTCACGAACGTATCGCTCCCGTTGGCGCGCGGATGACGATCGGCCGATCGCCCTCTGGCGGATTCTCGCTGCGGGTCTCGCTGTGATCCGGCTGCTGATCGCCGACGATCAGGCGCTCGTGCGCGGTGCGCTCGCGGCGCTGCTCGGGCTCGAGAACGATATCGAGGTCGTCGCCGAGGTCGGGCGCGGCGACGAGGTGGTCGATGCGGCCCTCGAATCGAAGCCCGAGGTGGCGCTGCTCGACGTGGACATGCCTGGTCTCGACGGCATCGCGGCCGCCGCGCTGCTCAAGAGGGCGATGCCCGGGTGCCAGATCCTCATGGTCACGACCTTCGGCCGCCCGGGCTACCTGCGACGCGCGATGCAGGCGGGGGCCAGCGGCTTCGTTGTGAAGGACACGCCCGCGAGGCAACTCGCGGATGCCGTGCGCAGGGTCGCATCCGGACTTCGCGTTGTCGACCCGACGCTCGCCGCCGAGACGCTCACGAGCGGTGAGTCGCCGCTCACCGAGCGCGAGACCGATGTGCTGAGCGCGGCGAGGGCGAGGGGCTCGATCGCCGACATCGCCCGAAGCCTGCACCTCTCCGAGGGCACCGTGCGCAACTACCTGTCGAGCGCGATCGGCAAGACGAATGCCCGAAACCGGGCGGATGCCGTGACGATCGCCGAGGAGAACGGCTGGCTGCCGGCCTAGGCCGCCGCAGACTCCACGCGGATCTCCGGCTCGTGCAGCACCGGAAAGTTCACGGATGCCGCAATGAAGCACTTGAGGCTCGCCTCGTGGTGCGCGTCCCTGGCCGCGTCCACCATGTCAGCAGACTGCACGGTGACGACGGGTCGCAGGGTGACCTCGGTGAAGTGGCCGCCGCCATCCGGGGTCTGCGTCATCGTGCCGACCGGGCTGTCGGTGTAGGCGGTGACGACGACGCCGCGGCTCGAGGCGACGTGCAGGTAGCTCAGGAGGTGGCACTGGCTGAGCGCGCTGAGCAGCAGCTCCTCGGGGTTCCAGCGGTCCGCGTCGCCGTGGAAGGTGCGGTCGCTCGAGCCCGCGATCTCGTGCAGCTTGCCACCGGCCGAGAGCACGTGGTCGCGGCCGTAAGCGCGGTATCCACTCGTTCCGGTGCCGCGGTTCCCGGTCCATTCGAGGCTGACGGAGTAGTGGTGCTCGAGGTTCATGCTGCAACGCTACTCCGCGCGCTGCTCGAAGGGCCGCGCTCCCCTCGGCGGTATGGTCGATTCACCATGACCGATCACGCAGCCCACTCGCCCTCACCACTGAATGTCGCCGATTGCGTCGAACTCGCCGTGCTCGAGCGCTCGGGCATGATCGAGTCGCGTCACGTCGGGGCGGCCGTGGTCACGAGGGCTGACGGCACGGAGCTGCGCGCCTGGGGAAACGTCGACGTCCCCATCTACCCGCGTTCCTCGCTCAAGCCGCTGCAGGCCATCGCCGTGCGGCGATCCGGTCTCACGCTCGAGGGCGAACGGCTCGCCCTCGCCACTGCGAGCCATACCGGCACCGCGCGTCACGTGGCCGTCGTGCGCGAGATTCTCGACTCGGCCGGCCTCGACGAAGCGGCACTGCAGTGCCCCGTCGACTGGCCGAGCGACGTGGAGTCCGCCTTCGCTGCCCGCGAGGCCGGACTCGGTAAGCGCCGGATCGCCATGAACTGCTCGGGCAAACACGCGGCATTCCTCGCGGCCTGCGTGCAGAACGACTGGCCGCTCGAGAGCTATCTCGACCCCGCGCATCCGCTGCAGCGGCTGGTGCGGCAGACGATCGAAGAGTTCGCGGGAGAGACCGTCGCCCACACGGGCGTCGACGGATGCGGTGCGCCGCTGTTCGCGATCACCCTGCGCGGCCTCGCCACGGCCATCGCTCGCGTCGCGGGCTCGCCCGCGAAAGACCCCTCCTCGCACGCCGCGCAGCTGGTGCGCGCGGTGCTCGCGAACCCCTGGGCGATCGACGGCCCTGGCGAACCCGACACCGTGATCATCGAAAGGCTCGGGCTCTTCGCGAAGGCGGGTGCCGAGGGCGTCATGGTGCTCGGCGCTCCGGATGGCACGGCGGTCGCGCTCAAGATCCTCGACGGAAGCCGCCGGGCCGGGTTCCTGGTGGCCCTCCACATCCTCGCCTCGGTCGGAGCCGTCGATGCGTCGTTCGCGTCCGACGTCGCACGCGAACTCACCGCGCCGGTGCTCGGCGGCGGCGTTCCCGTCGGCGAGCTGCGCCTGGCCAACGGCATCCTCCCCTAGCCGCGGCCACCCCTCTCGTCGCGAGGTACAAATGTCGTTGTGGGACAGTAGTGTGTCTGATACAGTACTCGGCATGGCAGTGCACCCAGACGCAGCGTCGTCGACCACCCGGCAGTCCGAGGCCTTCGCCTCAGATCTGTTGCGCGGGCACACCGACACGATCGTGCTCGGTGTGCTGCTGCGTGGCGATCAGTACGGCTTCGAGATCTATAAGACCATCCGGGATGCCACGGGCGGCGACTACGAGATCAAGGAAGCGACCCTCTATGCCACCTTCCGTCGCCTCGCGAAAGACGGTCTCGTCGAGGCGTACTGGGGCGACGAGACACAGGGCGGCAGGCGCAAGTACTACCGCATCACCGACGCGGGTCGCGCCGTCTACCACCAGAACGTGCGCGACTGGACGGCTACCCAGCGCATCATCAACACCCTCCTGAACGTGAAAGGCAGCGCAGAATGAACGCGATCGACAACTCGAGCATCCACCGCCATCTCGACGCGGCCTTCGCCGGTATCGAACTGACGCCCGAGATCCAGGACCTGAAGGAGGAGATCCGCGGCAACCTCGCCGCCAGGGTCGACGAGCTCACGGGGGGCGGCATGGAGCTGAGCGCGGCAGCGACGAAGGCGGTGGACGAGCTCGGCGACATCCGCGAACTGGTAGCGCAGATCGACGAGGGCGAACCGCGCCGCTCCACCGGCTCCAGCAATGCGGATGCTTACGTGCTGCACCGAGTGCGACCGAGGCCCGCCTTCGTGGTCGGCATCGTCATTGCCTCCCTCGCGACGGTGGTGGAGCTGCTGCTCGCGGCGCTCGGCGCCACCGGAGTCCTCCCACTGCCGATCGGTGCCATCATCGCTCTGGCAGGCGTCGCCTCCGCCGGCATCGCCTGGGTCGTCGGCGACTCCCTTGCGCACGAGACGACAGTGCACCATCCGATGCCGCGGAAGCGCGCCGCCGGATACTTCCTCGCCTCGCTGCTCGGAACCTACGGCCTCGCGATCGGCGGCCTCTTCGCCCTCGGAGCGGTGCCCGCGTGGGTGGTAGCAATCGCGGCCCTCGGCGTTGTGGCGGCGATCGTTCTGTTCGCCTTCCTCGGCGCTACCCAGACCAACCGCACGAAGACCTGGGTGCGAGCAGCAGCCCGGGATCAGTCCTTCGAGGACCGCTTCTCCCAGGACCCGGTGGCCGCTGCCCGGTTCGGGATGTACACCGTCGTCATCTGGCTGCTCGCCTTCGCCGCGTTCGCCGTGCTCAGTACCACCGCCGGCTTCGCCTGGTCGTGGCTCGCTCTGCTCGCCGGCTTCGCCGTGTTCTTCCTCACCCTCGCGCGGATGCTGTTCCCGCCGGACCGGAAGGAAGGGCACAAGGAACGGTAACCACACACAGGCGTGGCCCGGATGCTGGAACATCCGGGCCACCGAAACCCGGTCTCCCGCAAGCGGGATCTGTGGGCACCTCGCCGCCCACGAGGGTGTCGTACCAGACCTGCCCAACAGCCACCTGAGTCTCGATGCCAGCTTATGGGCCGAGACAGGTATTCCTCGTTCGCGCCTGCGGAGACTCCAATCGAAGGAGCCAACATGGCACACTCATCCAGCTCGTCCGCGCTGCGGGCAAGCGAGCTCAGAAAAACCTACCCGGGCGGCCGCAGCCGACCCCCCGTTGCCGCGCTCGACGGGCTCAGCTTCGAGGCCGAGGCGGGAACCATCTTCGGTCTGCTCGGGCCGAACGGCGCGGGCAAGTCGACCACGGTGAAGATCCTCGCGACCCTGACCCGGGCGGACTCCGGAACGGCGACTGTCGCCGGGATCGACGTGGGCCGGCATCCGGAGCGCGTACGGCGCGCCATCGGCTTCGTCGCGCAGAAGCAGGTCTCCGACCCCATGGCCACGGGCACCGAGAATCTCGTGCTCGCGGGACGCCTGCAGGGGATGACCGCGAGGGCCGCGAGAGCACGCGCCACCGAACTGCTCGACCGCTTCTCCCTCACGGCAGCGGCACGGCGTCAGGTCAACACCTACTCCGGCGGGATGGCACGCAAGCTCGACGTGGCAATCGGCCTCATGCACCGACCCCAGGTGCTCTTCCTCGACGAGCCGACCACCGGTCTCGACCCGGAAGCGCGCAGCGAGATGTGGGCCGAACTCGAGACCATGGCACGGGTGGAGCAGATGACAGTGCTCCTGACCACCCATTACCTCGATGAGGCCGACCACCTCGCCAGCCGCCTGGCGATCGTCGATCACGGTCGGGTGGTCGCGGAAGGCACACCGGAGGAGTTGAAGAACGGACTGCACGGAGATGCCATCGTCGTCGAGCTCGCAACCGGCGAGAACCCGGCCAGCGCACTCGATATCGTCACCGGCGTCCCGGGGCTCAGCGAGGTGCTCTCCGATGGCCGCACGCTGCGAGCAAGGGCGGTCGTCGGCGCCGTCGCCCTCCCCATGGTGCTGGCCGCGCTCGAAGCGAACTCCCTGAGGGTTGCATCCGCCACTGTCGCGAGGCCGAGCCTCGACGACGTCTACCTCCGGCACACCGGACACGCATTCGCACGCACCCAGGAGGACGCATCATGAGCACCACACTCGGCTACAACCCCATCACCCACACCGCCATCCTCACCACCCGCCAGCTGCGAGCATTCATGAGGATGCCCGCCTTTCTCGTCATGAACCTCGTCCAGCCGATCATCTGGCTCCTCCTGTTCGGGCAGCTCTTCGCCTCGGTCGTCAATATCCCTGGCTTCAGCGGTGGCAGCGACTACACGGTGTTCCTCACGCCGGGCATCGTCATGATGATGGCCCTGTTCGGAGCAGCCTGGGCTGGCACCAGCTATATCGAGGACATGGATCGCGGCGTCATGGACAGGTTCCTCACGTCACCCACGAGTCGCGGCGGCCTCATCGTCTCCTCGATGCTCTATCAGGCCGTGCTCACGATCCTGCAGACTCTCGTGGTGCTCGGCGTGGCCTGGCTCACGGGGGCGCGCTTCGCGGGCGGTATCGTCGGCATCCTCGTGCTGCTGCTGGCCGCGGTGCTGCTCACGTTCGTCTTCGCGGCGTTCTCCAACGCGATCGCCCTGCTCGCGCGACAGCAAACCGCGCTCATCGGCATCTCGCAGCTCATCTCCTTCCCGCTCATGTTCCTGAGTTCGGCGATCATGGACACGGCACTCTCTCCGGAATGGGTGCGAAATGTCGCGAGGTTCAACCCCTTCGAGTGGGCCGTGGTCGCGGGGCGACAGGCGCTCCAGCACGCTCCGGACTGGGGCGCGATCTGGGCGAACCTCGGCCTGCTTGCCGCGCTCGTCGTGGTGATGACGGCGCTCGCGACCCTCGCCTTCCGCGCGTACCAGCGGTCTGCGTAGGTCGCCGGTAATCGCGCCGAAGGCGGGGGCGTGGTGGGCCTCTATGGGCGGAGCCTTTGGTGCGATTACCGGCGACAGCCCGCTAACCGAAGAGGCTGACTACCGCCTCGCGGAAGACGACCGTGTGGCGCTCGACATCGGCAGCGGTCGTCGCTGGTGACATGAGGGCCATGTTGTGGAACGGCGTGATGAGGATGCCGCGGTTGAGGGCGAACAGGTGCAGGTACTGCTGCAGCTCGAAGTCGTCCGCGGCGGCGGCCTCCGCACCATCGCGAGGTGGTGTGGCGCGGAAGCTGTACTCCGCGCGAGCACCGAGTTGCGTCACCTGCCACGGCACCTCGAACTCGTCGATCGCCGCCTGCACGCCCACGGTCCACTCGGTGGCACGCGCGGTCATCCGCTCGAAGGCTGGGGCAGTCAGCACTTCCGACAGCGTCGCCCGGATGCCGGCGAGCGAGACCGCGTTGCCTGCGAGGGTTCCGCCCACTCCGCCGACGTCGATGTCCTCGAGCTCGAGGCTCGAGCGCACGAGCGCCGCGAACGACGCGGTCATGCCATACGCTCCGGCCGGGATGCCGCCGCCGATACTCTTGCCGACGACCACGGCATCCGGATCGAGCCCGTCGCGCGCGATCATGCCACCCGGGCCCGCGCTGAAGGTGTGGGTCTCGTCGAGGATGAGGATGACGCCGAAGCGAGTGCACAGTTCCCGCACGCCCGCGTGATAGCCGGGTTCGGGCAGCACGATGCCGATGTTGGTCAGCGCCGGCTCGATGAGCACGGCGGCGATCTCGCCCGTGGCGAGCTGCGCCTCGAGCGCCGCGAGATCGTTGAATGGCACCACGGCCGTGGTCTCCGATGGCGGCACCGGCGCGCCGATGTTGCCACGCCGCTCCACCACCGCGCCGTCAGCGTCGAGCGTCGCGAAGGCCTCGTCGACACTGCCGTGATAGCAGAAGTCATGCACGAGGATCTTCGGGCGACCGGTCACCTGGCGTGCGTAGCGGATGAGGCTGCGGTTGGCGTCCGTGGCGGACAGACTGAACTGCCAGCTGGGCACGCCGAATCGCTCGGTGAGCAGTTCGGCCGCGGCAGCGGCATCCGCGGTGGGCAGCATGAACGTCGAGCCCCTCGCGAGCTGCTCGCTGATGGCACGAACGGATGCGGCGGGCGCGTGCCCGCACATCGCACCCGTGTCGCCGAGGCACAGGTCCACGTGGTCGATGCCGTCAACACAGGAGAAGTGAGCGCCCGCAGCGTGTTCGACGTAGACGGGCCAGGGGCCAGGCCACTTGGCCATCCAGAGCATCGGAACACCGTCGGGCAGGTGCCTGCTGGCCTCGCGCCAGAGACGTTCCGACTCGGGACGCGCGGCCCTGAAGGTCTCGGTTTCGATGCGCCACAGCTCGATGAGGCGACCGCGGTCCCGATAGCTGGTCAAGGTCAGTTCCTATCCAATCTTCGCGAGCCGCTTTCGCCTCATCGCCGCGGACAGCTGCGAGATGAGCACGAGGATGATCGCGAGGAGGAACACGGCCGAAGCGATGACGTTCGCCTCCGCCGGGATGCCCCTCGCCGCCGAAATGTAGATGTACTTGGGGAAGGTGCTCGTCGTGCCCGCGTTGAAGTTCGTGATGATGAAGTCGTCGAAGCTCAACGCGAACGACAGCAGCGCGGCGGCGATGATGCCCGGGAGCAGCAGCGGAAAGGTGATGCGCCAGAACACCTGGCTGGGCGAACCATAGAGATCTCGGCCCGCCTCCTCGAGCGCCGGGTCGAGGGTGGAGACCCGCGCCTTCACGGTGACGACGACGAAGCTCACGCAGAACATCGTGTGCGCGATGATGATCGTCACGAGGCCCTTCTCGACGCCGGCCGAGAGGAACTCCGCCGCGAGTCCCGCGCCGAGCACGACCTCGGGGGTGGCCATCGGCAGGAAGAGCAACAGGCTGATCGCGGAGCGGAAGCGGAAGCGATAGCGCACGAGCGCTATGGCGATCATGGTGCCGAGGATCGTCGCGCAGACCGTCGCGACGACGCCGATGATGAGGCTATTGCCGAATGCCTCGCACACCTCCGCCTTGTCGCAGACGTTCGCCCACTTGTCGAGCGTGAATCCGCGCCACACGATGTTCGACTTCACCGAATTGTTGAACGAAAAGACGAACGTGTACGCGATCGGGATGAGCAGGAACACGAGCGCGATGATCGTGTACGCGGGCAGCAGCCAGCTGCCGAATCCCCAGCGGAACTGCCGCGGTTTGGCCGCGGGCTGCTTCGCGGACAGCGTCTCGGACGCGATGAATCCCTCCTGAACGGTCACAGCAGGTCCTCCGTCCCGCTGCGCTTCACATAGGCGGTGACCATCACGAGGATGACCGCCATGAGGATGATCGAGAGCGACGCGGCCGCCGGATAGTTGAGCGTGACGAGGAAGTTGCTCTCGATCACGTTGCCCATCATGGCCGTGCCGGTCCCGCCGAGAAAGTCTCTGCTCGCATTGATGTAGTCACCCGCGGCCGGGATGAAGGTGAGCAGCACGCCGGAGACGATGCCGGACATCGACAGGGGAATGGTGACCCTTCGGAACGTCGTGAACGGCCTGGAGTACAGGTCGCCGCCTGCCTCGAGCAGCCTCGTGTCGAGCCGCTCGAGAGTGGCATACAGCGGCAGCGTCATGAACGGGATGAAGTTGTAGGTGAGGCCGAAGATGACCGCGGCCGGCGTGCCGGTGAAGTGGGCATCCGGTGCCATCAGCGCGAGCGCCTTGAGCCCCGTGACAACGACCGACTCGTCGGAGAGCAGCGATTTCCAGGCGAGGGTGCGCAGCAGGAAGCTGATGAAGAACGGCGCGATCACGAGCACGAGCATGAGGTTCTGGATGAGCGGCCAGCGCCTCGCCTTGACGCCGATGAAGTAGGCCAGCGGATAGCTGAACAGCAGCGCGAAGATCGTCGCGAGGATCGCGTAGATGAAGGAGCGCAGGATGTGCTCGCCGTAGAGACCGATCACGTCGGTGTAGTTCTCCCAGCGGAACGCCGTCTGGTACTCGCCGATGTCGCCGTTCACGATCGGCTGCTGGAACGAGGTGATCACGAGCGAGACGAGCGGCACGAGAAAGAACAGAATCAGATACAGGATGCCGGGCAGCAGCAGGAAGAGCGCGATGCGGCTCTTGCGCCGCGGAGCCTGTTCCTGTGCCGTGCCGGTGGCGAATGCGCTGAACGCCACGCTAGGCCTCCTCGAGCTCCGACATCAGCGCGCGCTTTCTCTGCACGGCGATGGTGGCCGTGTCGGTGTCTGCGGGGAATCTCGGCTGCGACAGCGCCTCATCCTCGAGCCCGAAGCCGTGGTCGACGCGCCAGCTGACCCACACCTCGGTTCCGTCGGGAACGACGGGCCCGAAGTCGAGGTTCTGCGCGAAGACGGTGACGGTACCGATGCCAGGGAAGGCGACGATGTACTGGGTGCTCACGCCGCTGAACGACACGTCGATGACCCGGCCGGGGCCGAGCGAGTTCGTGCTGGCCGCGGTCTTCGGGTCCGAGGTGTGCAGCAGCAGCTTCTCCGGACGGATGCCGACGGTCACCTCGCCCGTGTGCCGCTGCGCCCTGGCCTTCGGCACGGTGATCTTGACGCCATCGATGCTCACGGTGATGCTGTCGCTCGTCGTGCCGGAGACGTTGCCGGTGAAGAGGTTGGACTGCCCGAGGAAGTTCGCGACGAAGGCCGTGCGCGGCAGTTCGTAGAGCTCCTCCGGAGCGCCGAGCTGCTCGATACGGCCCTTGTTCATCACAGCGACGGTGTCGGCCATGGTCATGGCTTCCTCCTGGTCGTGCGTGACGTGCACGAAGGTGAGGCCGACCTCATCCTGGATCGACTTGAGCTCGAGCTGCATCTGGCGACGCAGCTTGAGGTCGAGCGCTCCGAGCGGCTCGTCGAGCAGCAGCAGCGCCGGCCGGTTGACCACGGCGCGGGCCAGTGCGACCCGCTGTTGCTGGCCACCGGAGAGTTGCTGCGGCTTGCGAGTGGCCAGGTGGTCGAGCTCGACCAGCCGCAGCGCCTCGTGGGCCTTGCCCACCGGATCGGCGATCCGACGCCTGCGGAGTCCGAACGCCACGTTTTCGAGCACGGTCATGTGGGGGAACAGCGCGTAGCTCTGGAACACGGTGTTGACCTGGCGCTGGTATGGCTTCAGCGGCGTCACATCCTTGCCGCCGATGAGAATCCTGCCCGCCGTCGGTTCCTCGAGCCCGGCAACGAGTCGAAGCGTCGTCGTCTTGCCACAGCCGGATGGTCCGAGCAGAGCGAAGAACGAGCCCGCGGGAATCGTGAGGTCGAGCCGCTCGATCGCGGTGAAGCCCGGGAATCGCTTGCTGATTCCCTCGAGCTCGAGGTCTGCCCCGCTTTCGGCGAAGGCCCCGGATGCCATGCCTCAGGCCCCGAGCAGGATTGCCTGGAACTGCGTGCTGTACTTCTGCTCCTCGCTGCTGGAGAGACTACGGAAGACGTGCGCCTTCTTCAGGGTTTCGTCACTCGGGAAGATGAGCTGGTTGTCGGCGAGCTCCGGATCGAGCGCCATCATCGCTTCCTTCGTGCCGCTGACCGGCGGGATGTAGTTCACGTATGCCGCCACCTGCGCCGCGACCTCGGGGTCGTAGTAGTAGTTGATGAGCGTCTCGGCGTTCTTCTTGTGGTCGGAGCCCACCGGGATGACGAAGTTGTCGTTCCAGAGCGTGCCGCCCTTGGTCGGGATGGCGAACTCCCAGTGGTCGCCGGCCTCCGCGTTCAGCTGGGTGATGTCGCCAGACCAGACGATCGCCGCGAGGGTGTCGCCGTTCTGAAGGTCCTCCTTGTAGGAGTTGCCCTTGATGTTGCGGATCTGGCCGTCATCCACCTGCTTCTGCAGCACGTCGATCGCGGCGCTGTAGTCGTCGTCGCCCCACTTGCCGTCGATCTGCGTGCCGAGGTCCTGCATGATGCAGCCCATCGTGTCGCGCATCTCGGAGAGCACGCCCACGCGGCCCTTGAGCGACTTGTCCCAGAGGTCGGAGACGGACTTCAGGCCGCCGGGCAGCTGGTCCTTGTTCCAAGCGATGCCCGCGAATCCGCCCTGCCACGGCAGCGACATCTTGCGGCCCGGGTCGAAGTCGACATCTTTCAGCGCGGGCACGAGGTTCTTCTTATTCGGGATGTTGGCATCGTCGAACTTCTGCGTGTAGCCGAAGCGGATGAGGCGGTCGACCATCCAGTCGGTGAGACAGACCGTGTCGCAGCCGATGTCCTGGCCGAGCTTCAGCTGGTCCTTGACCTTGCCGTAGTAGGTGTTGTTGTCATCCACGGCCTCGGTGTACGTGGCCTTGATGCCGGTCTTCTTTTCGAAGGCCTCGAGAGTGGGATAGTTGCCGGCCTCGTCGACGTCGAGGTAAAGCGCCCAGTTGTCCCAGCGCACCGTCTTGTCCGTGTCCGAGACGTCCTTCGCGGACTTCGGCTTGGTCACCCCGGTGCTTGAGCAGGCGGCGAGCGCAAGTGCGGCCGCACCGATCCCCGCGCCCTTCAGGATGTGTCGTCTCGAGAACTGCGCGCGCTGCGCCTGCTGCACGAGGCTGCGGATGAATGGGTCTTCGGGCAGTGCTCTGGACATGTGGATGCAACTCCTCTATCGACAGGTGCGTATCGAGTGGACGGCTTTGTCCTGTTGTTTGGTAGATACTGACACAGTCCGGGCCTCCGTCGCACCTGCTTATGACCGAAACCACTACATTTCGCCCGGAATGTCACGAAATCAGCACACAGCGCCTGTTTTTGATGCGGAATCGTTCGTGTTGGGCGAGTACGCTACAGACGGAATCAACAGTGCCGTTGCGTTCCCCGAAGCGTCGCTTCGGACGTTGTGAAAGCTGGAGTGTCATGAGAGTCGCCGTTCCCCGGGAAATCAAGAACAACGAGTTCCGGGTGGCGATAACGCCGGCCGGTGTGCACGATCTCGTCGCCCACGGACACGAGGTGCTGATCGAAACCGGTGCGGGACTCGGATCCTCGATCCGGGACGAAGACTATGGTGCCGCCGGTGCGACGATCGGTGCGGATGCCGCGTCCACCTGGGCCGCGGCCGAACTGCTCCTGAAGGTGAAGGAGCCGATCGCGAGCGAGTACGGCTACTTCAGGGACGACCTGCTGCTGTTCACCTACCTACACCTGGCCGCGGAGCCCGAGCTCACCACCGAGCTACTGGCGAAGCACGTCACCGCCATCGCCTACGAGACCGTGCAACTGCCGTCGAGGGCGCTGCCGCTGCTCGCCCCGATGAGCGAGGTCGCCGGGCGTCTGGCGCCCATCGTCGGCGCGAACGCGATGCTCAAGCCGAACGGCGGGCCGGGGCTTCTTGTTCCCGGCGTCCCGGGAACCCATCCCGCGAAGATCGTCGTGCTCGGTGGCGGGGTCGCCGGCACGAATGCCGTGTCGGTGGCCGTGGGCCTCGGTGCCCAGGTGACGGTGCTCGATACGAACATCCAGCGGCTGCGCGAACTGGATGCGCTCTACGCGGGGCGCGTGCAGACCATCGCCTCGAACGGATTCGAGATCGAACGGGCCTGCGTCGCGGCCGACCTCGTCATCGGCTCCGTGCTGGTGCCTGGCGCCAAGGCTCCCAAGCTCGTGAGCAACGAGCTCGTCTCCAGGATGAAGCCGGGCAGCGTGCTGGTCGACATCGCCGTGGACCAGGGCGGATGCTTCGAAGACTCCCACGCAACAACCCACGCCGACCCGACCTTCACCGTGCACGACTCGCTCTTCTACTGCGTCGCGAACATGCCGGGTGCTGTTCCGAACACCTCGACCTATGCGCTCACCAATGCGACGATGCCCTACGTGCGCGCGATCGCGAACCTCGGCTGGCGGGCGGCCCTGCGTGCCGATTCCGCGCTCGCCTCCGGCCTCAACGTGCACGATGGCGCCGTGGTGAACGCCGCGGTCGCCACCGCGAACCGGCTGGATCACGTCGAGGTCGCCGCGGTTCTCGCCTAGCGTCTCACGGGCCGTCACGTCTGGGCCTCGGCCCATGGCGGCAGGGCGCGCTCCACCCTGCCGTCCGGAGTCAGCAGCCACACCGCGGCCGAACCGGCGGCGATCGGAGGCGGCAGCTCGCGCGAGCGGCTGAGGGCCCGAAAATCGGCGGTGCCGCATCCGTCGAAGAGGATCGGCATGGTCACGCGCAGCGTGCCGAAGAGGGTCCACTGCGACTGCCAGGTTTCGGGGTCGGCGAGCAGCAGCCTGCCCGGTGGTGGTGAGTCGAGCGACAGTGCCGTGAGATCGGTCGTCGACCTGCCCTGCACCGTCGTGAGCTGCCAGCCCGGCAACCCGCGGATGGCGGCGGGCGCGCTGTCCCCCGCCTCCGTTCCCAGCCTCCTCAGCAGTTCCGCCGGATGCGCTGTCACCACGACCAGGCCGCCCCATCCGCTCCAGTCGGGCTGCTCGTCGCTCGCAGCAGGCGGTTCCGCCGCGGACTCGTCCTCGTCGGGGAGAGCGAGCTGCACCCGATGTCCGCGCCAATAGCCGCCGCCCGGCTGCAGTCGCGCGTCGAACTCGCTCGCCTCGCCACCGGCGACCACGTGCTCCTGCTTATCGGGCAGCCGCAGCAGAAGTCTGGAGTCGCAGAGCGCCGCGATCGACTGCAGACTCGGGGAGAGGCGCCTCGCGGTGATCACGAGGTGAGTGCCCGCCCGGCCACCCTCCCTGAGCAGCGCCACCACCACCTCCGAGAGTGCGTGGGCATACTCCTCGGAGAAGCTGCCGAGGAGCACGTCAAGGTCGTCGATGAGAAGCAGGGCGGGTGCTGCGTTCCCCGCGCGCACCGACCCGAGCCGCCCGGTGATGGCGTCCCAGGCCGCCTCCTGCTCCCGTGGGACGAGAACGCAACCGGCGGCGCGATCGGCGCGGAGCACATCCAACAGTCCGCTCTTGCCGGAGTGGTGCCCACCGATGACCAGGAGGCTGCCCTGACGCCGCGGACTGTACCGCGCCACGTCGAGCCGCTGTTCCTGCGGGCGGTCGAGAAGTCCGAAGTCGATGCCGTCGCCGCCTCGAGAGCCGTGCCCCGGCAGGTCGTGCAGCCGAATTCTCGCGGGCAGTTCCTCGCACCAGGGTCTGCGCGGTGAGGCATTCGCATCCGCCCACCTGGCCGCGACACTCGCGCTGTCCTCCTCCTCAGCGAGCGCGATCTGCACGGGCTGCGGCTGATCTCCGGCCAGGCACAGCAGCGCTCGGCCGAGAGGAAGCCGGGGTAGCTCGGCGGCGGCGCCGGTTCCTATGACGGCGCTGCTGTCCGCGGCGCTCGTGACCCTCAGCGAGATCCTCAGGGTGCAATTGGCCAGGATGGCGTCTCGCACGACACCGGCCGGCCGCTGCGTGCAGAGGATCAGGTGCACTCCCAGCGATCTGCCCCGCGCCGCGATGTCGGCGAACAGTTCGTGCAGTTCGGGAAAGTCCTGCACCATGGCGGCGAATTCGTCGACGACGATCACGAGCCTGGGCAGCGGATGCTGCTGCGGGAGCTGCTCGATGGACCGCATCCCAGCATCCGCCATCGCCCGCTCGCGATACCGCAGTTCGGCGCGGAGGCTCGTGAGCGCGCGGTGAGCGGAGCGCTCGTCGAGGTCGGTGATGACGCCGACGCTGTGCGGCAGCCGCTGCACGGCGGTGAACGAGGAACCGCCTTTGAAGTCCACGAGCAGAAAGTTCACGGAGCTCGGAGGATGACTCGCGGCCATGGCGAGCACCCAGGCGATGAGAAGTTCGCTCTTGCCGCTGCCGGTCGTGCCACCGATGACGGCGTGCGGACCGTCGCGCACGAGATCGAGAGTGAGCGCACCCGCGGCCGTCACGACCGGCGTGCAGGCCAGCGAGTCGCGACGAGAAGCGGCGGGGTCGTGCGCCGGGGCGGCCGAACGAGGGTAGAGCGTCGCGAAGGCGAGCACGTCCGGAAGGACCGCAGAGCCATCCCCCAGTCCCGCACTCTCGGCGGCACGAGCAAGCCGCGTCGCGAAGACGCGCGCCTGCTCGCGCGAGACGAATTCGGGCGCGACCGCCTCGTCGAGGAGACCAACGGGCCGCGGGCGAAGTCGTGCGAGCGATGCGACCGCGACCTCCAACACCGTGCGACAGTCTCGCGGCAGGCCGTCCGCGGTCTCTGCCACGGCGACGATGGCGAACTCGCCAGGCAACGCCGCGGTGTGTTGCCCGCGCCGGCGGAAGAGCACGGTGCCGTCCTTCGCAGACTCGACGAGCGGATGCGGCAGCGCCGCTAGCCACGCCTCCTCGTCTCCCGCGGCCACGTCGAGCTCGACTCCCGCCGGTGACAGCTGGTTTGCCAGCTGAAGGATGATGCCCCGCGCCACCGCGGAAGCAAGCGCTGGCGCACCGCACACACCGATGCCGAGGCGGGCGTCCACGACGACCGGCGCATCGTGCAGCACCGCCGCACTGCTGCGCAGCGCATCGAGTTGTGCCGCGAACTCGTCCGGCTCACCACTCGGGCTGGTCGCGACTTCCGCGCCCAGACTGCTGGCGATGCTGCCGGTTCCCACGACGACGGGCAGTTCTGAGTCGAGCGAACCACGCCAGCGCTCCGGATCGCGCACCGGAGCTCGCAGAAGGTGCTTCAGTGCGCGGTGCGTGCCGGCGAGCTCGCTGCGCTCCGCCTCGTGTTCGCGGGCGATCGTTTCCTCGCTCGCTGCCACATCCGCGGCAAAACGCTGGCGCTCTCGTGTGCGGCGGCGACGCCCCTGCAGTGCCGCGTCGCCGAGGCTTGCGACCGCCACGAGCGGCCCGAGCAGGGCGAACACGAGAACGTAGGCCGAATGGGTGACCGCCCACAGCACCACCGAACCGAGCACGGGTGCGAGTGTCGCGACGAGCGGGAATCCCCTGCGCTCGGGCGGTTGCGGCGGACGTGGCAGCGAGAGCGGCACCGAACCTCGCGGAACGATCGGCACGCGCGGCTCTGACGCTGCGGGCCCTCCGGAAACCTGACGTGATGTGATGTACGGGGCCACGCGCCCAGCCAAGCAGGTGGGCGTGCTCGCCCGGAGCAACAGAGCCCCGGCGCTGCACTACCTCAGCATGGGATGACCGGTTGAGGAGAGGTCGCTCCCGGGACGGGTCAGCTGACGATGAAGAACTGCTCGCCCATCTCGACGCGCGTGCCCCGCACGACCCGGTAGCGCCGGTCGGGCTGGCAGCGCACGGGATCGCCCTCCGGCTCGCGCACGATCGAGCCGTTGCCGGAGAAGCGGTCCTTGACCCAGAACGCGCCGGCCTCCTGCCCGAACTCGAGATGTGTCTTCGACACCGACCTGCTCGGATCGAGCACCCTGACGATGTGGTCGAAATATTCCGCCGGTTCCGGCTGTGGGTTGCGTCCCACGAGGCCTGTGCCGTAGACCGTAAAACTTTCGCCCGTGCTGAACTGCAGCACGAACCGTGCGCCCGTTCGGCGATGGCTCACGATGCGAGTGGCCTCGATGTCATCCATCTGGTCGATCTGCTCGTCGAGGCCCCACTGCGCCTCGGGCTCTCTCGGGGTCTCTCGCGCGAGGGACGCCGCGGCCGACAGGGCATCGCGTTCGAGTTGCGCGGCCTGGATGATGGCGGTGTCGCGGGGACGACTGAAGTGGCGGCTCGCCGAGCGGGTGACGTAGCCGCATTCCCCGCAGAAGATGTCGTCGCTGCCGAGTTCCGCACCGCACTGCTCGCAGGTCGTCACGAGGTCGACCAGTTCCGGCTTGGCGGCCTCCGCGCGAGCCTCGGTCGCGGGTTCCGGATGCGGTGCGCCTGCACCAACGCCGGCATCGCTCACGGCCGCCGGCGAGCCGCCGGGGGCGGTGGCCCTGCGATGTCCGTTACCGCGAGCATGGGCGGCCTTCGCGGCGGGTTCCGCGGCGACGGCACGGCCGCATTCTCCGCAGAACATGGCGCCAGCGGGAAGTTCCGCGTCGCAGTACGAGCAGTTCACCGGGGCACCCTCTATCGCTTGAACAGGTTCTTCACACTATAACCACCGAGCGATCGCACGGAGATCAGGGCCTTGATGCGCTCCCAGCGGGTAAGGCCATCATCCAGCGAGGAGCGCAGCTCGCGAACGGAGCGCCACAGCTGATCCGCTTCGTCGTCGCTCGGATCGTTGGGCGAGAACACGGCTCGGTCTGCAATGGAGGCGAGCACGAGGGGCTGCATACCGCCCACCACGCCAGCAATCTCGGTTCGCGTGGATGAGGCGGGCGCAACGAAGCCGTGGTCGATCACGGCGTCCTCGAACTCCTGCCATCCGCCGCTGATGCGATCGACCGTGAGCGGCGCGCGTCGCCGCAGCACCCTGCGGCGATACTTTGCGGCGATGACGGCGAGGAACGGCGAGAGTGCAATGGCGATAGCCAGGAGTACCCACCCTGTGATGCGCAGCACCGCGAAGATGATTGCGAGCAGTGCGTCAGCGTCGGCGGGGTTGTCCTGCGTGCTGTCGGGCGGTGTCTGAGTCTCGTGCTTGTGCGGCTGCTCCGGCGGCGGTTGCACGGGAGACTGCGGTCTCGCGATCTGCTTCGGATCCTTCGGCTGTTCCTTGGGTATCTCGCGCACGGGAGGGTTCGGGTCGATGGTGACCCAGCCGTACTGCGCGGTGTCCACCTCGATCCAGGCCGAGACATCCTTGCCCCGGATGACGGTGGAACCGTCCACCGAGACGGTCGCGGGCGCGAATCCGAAGACGACACGCGCCGGGAAGCCGAGTTGCCTCGCCATGAGCGCCGCGGTCACCGCGTACTGCTCCTGGTCGCCGATCATGCGCGGCTCGGTCAGCAACTGTGTGATGCGGTCGGCGGCGTGACCGGAGCGGCTGAGCGGCTCGTTCGGCGCGACACCATGGCTGATGTAGCCGTTCTTCTTCAGCCCGGCGAGCATCGCGACGAGTTTCGGTCCCTCGCCCGTCGTCCCGCCCACGTAGCCGTTCAGAACGGTCAGCAGGCTGTCGGGCACGACCTCGACGTCGGGCACGCGCGCCGTGCCGGGTTTCAGCGAAGCCAGCTGCGCCGCGCTCGGCTGCACGGGCTGCACGGCCGTGAGCCTGTAGCTGTCACCCTTGGTGAGCGGACGAACGACCGCGGCGGTTCCGCTGTTGTCGTTGTAGTAGAAGGAATCGCGCAGCGTCGTCGCTCTGCTGCCGCGGAAGTCGATGCTCTCGAGCTTGCCGATCGTGGGCACCCACACTCCGGAGTAGTCGCCGACGCTGACGGTCAGCGTGAGCTGACGGCCGCGCACCGCGGACTGGTCGAACGTGTACGGCACTCGCGTGAACGAGCCGGATGCGGCATCCGGCTGACCGCTGCCCACCGAATACACGACGCCGTTGTAGCTGTCGAGCGTGGCGATGCGGAGGTGGGAACCCGCGGGCAGTCCCGTGACGACCAGCATCGTGTCACCCGCTCGCGGCGATTTCTCATAGCTCCGGAAGCCGCTGAGCGGGCTGGGGTGGTCGAGCGGATCGAAGGGTTGCACGATCGCGGAACGCACGACCTCGCGCGGCCCGGTCGGCGGCGCGAGCACGGAGGCCGCAATTCCGGACGCGGCGGCGATGGCGAGGATGATGCCGGCGCTCAGGAGGGCGCGGAACCCCGAGAATCCGTGCAGCTGTGGAAGTGTGGCCGGGGTGCCGTCGCCGGCGGTTCCCACGCGCGCGAGGAGTCTGATCGCCTCACGTCTGCGATGCCAGCGACGCCAGGCGAGCCAGACGAGGAGCGTCGCAAGTAGACCGAGTGAGACCTGCAGCGGCCAGGTCGCGCGCTCCGGGCCGAAGGCGAGGGCGGTGATGAACAGAACGGCGGGGGCGAGCGCGCCGAGGTCGCCGCGTCTGGACCGCAGCGCGAGCGAGAGTCCGACCACCACCGTGACGAGCACGAGCAGGAAGGTGGGGACGAGCAGCGCCTGGTAGCTGCCCACCGGAAGGGTGATGGTCAACAGCTGCTTCCAACCGAGTGCCGCACCACTCAGCAGAGCGAGGATCCCATCGATCGAGGGAAGCACGGTGTAGAGCGCACGATCGGGCACGGCGAGCGGCACACCGAGGAGGAGGTACAGGCCAAAAGTCGCCAGCAGCATGACGTAACTGCGCCACCGGTACAGGGCACCGAGGATCGCCAGTGCCGATGCCGCGACCGTGGTGATCGCCACGAGCACGATGATCGCCTGGCTGCGGTAGATCGGCCATAGTGCGACCGAGGCCACGGCGGTCGCCAACCACATCATCGCGGTGTTGACCACGATGAAGCTCGCGCGCGGAGTGTGAGTCGTCACGCGGCGGCCGATCGTGCGAGGGACTTGCGCAGGTCTTCGAGAAAGCCGATGGTGAGCACGCTGAGTCCCGCGACACGGCGAAGTCCAGGTACCGTCTCGGGGTCGCAGACGATCGCGACCACCTCGACGCCGATCGGGAAGCGGGTGGACGCCGCCCTCAGCTGCGCCGGCGTGGGCGTCGAGCCGCACACCAGGAACGCGACCGAAATCCCGCTGACCTGCTCGGATGTCACCCTCGCCACGTCGAGGATCGCGAGCGCCGAGTCTGCCTTCTCCACCACCGCGAGATCGTCGAGCAGCCTGGACGCCGTAACGGTGCTGAGGTTACGCACCGCGAACACCTTGCGCTTGGCGAATTCCGGCGTGCGTTCGCTCGCGACGACGGAGACGGTGCGGGCGTCGCGAATGGCGCGCGTGCCGAGCGATCCGGCCACGCTCACCGCCATCTCGAACTCGTCGTCATGTGCATAGTCGGCGCTCGCGAGGCTCAGCGCGATCACGAGGTGGCTGCGCCTGGTTTCTTCGAACTGCCGCACCATGTACGTGCCGGTCTTGGCCGTGCTCTTCCAGTGGATGTTGCGCCGTTCGTCGCCCGGAAGGTACTCGCGCAGTGCATGGAACGAGACGTCACTGTTGCTGAGGTCGCGGGTGGGAGAACCCTCGAGGTCCCGGATGAACCCCGTGCTGGTGCTCGGGATCGCGATGGTTCTCGGATGCACGAACAGCTCGGTCGAGTCCGTCCAGAACAGTTCCCTGCGCACGAGACCGATGGGATCCGCGCGCACCGTGCGCACGGGACCGACCGAGAGCACGCCGCGGCGCGTCGTGGGGATGGCGAAGGTGTGGGTCGCGACCGCTCCTCGCGCGAGGCCCGGGAGGGCGAGTTCGGCGAGCCCGTCTCCCACGGGAATTTCGACCTTGAGCCCGGGCAGGCGTCGCCTGGTGGGGTTCGTCAGGGTGACCACGCCGGTCGCCTCCTCCCCCACGACAACGCGGCGATGCGGGACGCCGAGCTGCACGACGAAGACCGTGCGCCCGATCAGGTAGATCGCGGCCACGATCACCAGCACGAGCCCGGCCCAGGCGATGGCAACGAGCTCGAGCCAGGACAGCAGGTAGCCGAAGAAGAACGCGACGGGCACGAAAAGCGTGAAGGACCATCCGAGCGGTGTGACGACCGCCGAGGCCCGGGTCCACCCGACCGCGATGGCGCCACGGATGCCTTTGGTCGCCCGCACGAACGCGATCACCAGGTCTGCGAGGAACCCCGTGCGGTTTCCGACGATCTTCGTCCTGGCGTTCGTCAGCCCCTCTGTCGAGGTGTCGTGGACGGAATCGAAGCGCGCGGACCTCGTTGACGTGACGCCGCGCACAGACCGTGTCGTGGTCCGCGACGAGTCGGTCCTGGTGTTCACACCGCTTGCCTGTCGGCGGGCGGCGGGGTCTCGATGAGGATCTGGCTGATGATGCTCGAGGGCGTTACACCCTCGAACTCCGCCTCGGCGTCGAGCACCAGACGATGCGCGAGCACGGGCTCGGCGAGCGCCTTGATGTCGTCGGGGATGACGTAGTGACGACCGTTTGCCGCCGCCAGGGTCTTCGCCGTGCGGATGAGAGCGAGGGCACCGCGCACGCTCACACCGAGACGCACCTCGACGGCGGTGCGCGTGGCATCCACGATCCTCGAGACGTAGTCGTTGATCGAGGGGTCGACGTGCACCGTGCGGGCGAGCGCGCCCATCTCGAGGATGACATCCGCGGTGGCGATCGCGGGCACGGTCACCTCGTGTGCCTTGGTGCCGGCGCCCTCGAGGATCCGCAGCGTCGAGGCGTGATCGGGGTAGCCGATCGAGGCCTTCATGATGAATCGGTCGAGTTGGGCCTCTGGCAGCCGATAGGTGCCCGCCTGCTCGATCGGATTCTGGGTGGCGATGACCATGAACGGGGCGCCGACATCGTGGCTGACGCCGTCTACCGTCACGTGCCCCTCCTCCATGACCTCGAGCAGGGCCGCCTGGGTCTTGGGGCTCGCTCGGTTGATCTCGTCGGCGAGAACGATGTTGGCAAAGATCGGTCCGCGGTGGAACTCGAAGCTACCCGAGCGCTGGTCGTAGATGCTCACGCCGGTGATGTCGCCCGGGAGCAGGTCGGGCGTGAACTGGATGCGGTTGTTCAGCCCCTTCACGCTCTGTGCCATCGCGCGAGCGAGCGAGGTCTTGCCCGTTCCCGGGAAGTCCTCGAGCAGCAGGTGGCCCTCGCTGAGCAGTGCGGTGAAGGAGAGCTTGACCACGAATGTCTTGCCGAGCAGCACCTGGTCGACGTTCGCAACCAGCCGGTTGAAGATGTCGGAGAACCAGGCGGCCTGTTCGGGTGTCATGGTCATTGCGCTGCCCCTCGGTTCTTTCGGCTGGAGTCGATCATCGTTCGGTGAATACCTATCATGTCGTGCACGTTCCCTCGCCGTAGCCGGGGTCGGTGTAATACGGTGGCGGACCGATCTCGACGACCGCCTTCACGCGCACGGATGTCGTGCCACCGGCGACGGCGGGAGGAGGCGCCGGAGCGTCCTCCACATAGCTCGACCACCCGAGTCCGTCGTCGTAGGAGTACAGCCAGTGCACGACGGGCGATCCCGCGTTGAGCGGCACGCTCGAGCGCGGAGTGCTCCCCACCTGGCAACTGAGGATGCTGGCGCGCGTGTTCACCGGAACGAGCTGGATGGGCGCGGACGCCGCACCGCAATAGTTCTCGGTCGCGTCACGGCACCCGCGGTATTCGATGGTCACTGTTGTGCCGTACACGCTCGCATCCGCCGCCGAGGTGAGCCACTGGCCCGCTGCCACGCTTGCCCAGCCGCCGCCGTTCAACCGATACTCGTAGCGGGTCGCGGTGCCGGATGCGACCGAGGCCGTCGATCCGGCCTGGACGTCGAACTGGCCGGAGCCACCGTGGTCCTCGATGCTTGCGGTGCCGCTGGCCTGACCGGGCGCCGTCTGGCTGATCGCCTTCGCCGACACGGTCGGAGTGCAGTAGAGCCCGTTGTCCGCGCTGATGACGTAGAAGTAGGAGTGCCCGTCGACGGCGGTCGTGTCTGTCCAGGGTGACGTCACCCCAGCGGTACCGCCGCTCGGGCAGGTTGTCGGTGGAGCCTGGTCCGCGTTGTACCGGTTGACGCGGTAGCTCACCGAGGGACGCCCGTTGGGGTCACTCGCACCCCAACTGACCTGCATGTTGCCGGTCGCCGCGTCGCTGATCGCGGTGACTCCCCCCGCGGTCTGGCTCGGCGGACCCACGGTCGTGACCGAGGTGGTGCCCCGGTTCCAGTCCGCCGAACTGGTCACCTGCGCGCCGTTCCTGACGATCACGGTCACCGTGTAGGTGTTGTTGGTGGCGAGTTCGCCGCCGCCGTTGAGGAACTCGTAGCTGTTCTGGCCCGGCCCGACGTCGACGCTCATCCCGCCGATCAGGACGGTGTAGCCGACCACAGCGCTGCCGTGGGCCGGGGTGGGTACGGTGGTCCAGTTGACCCGCACCGAACCGCCGCCAGGCGCCGAGTTGGTCGCGGTGGCAGTGATGGATGCCGGGGCGGCCGGCAGCACATCCGACCAGACCGTGCGCCCGAGCGAGCCCGGGTCAGACTCACCGATCCCGTTGGTGGCCGTGACCGAGATCCGAACGGCGTCATCCGGGCCGTTTCCGGGCGTCGGGATGTCACAACCGCTCGTCACGAGGCACCGCGTCTTGCCGAACACCGCTCCCGTGTCCGCGCGCACGGTCGTCACGTCGTAGCCGATGATCGGTGAATTGTTGAACTGCGCCGCGGTCCAGGCGATCCTTACGACGCCGTCGCCGAAGGAGAGTTCCTGCACGCCGGTCGGCGCATCCGGTCGGTCCTGCACCGAGATGGTGACCGTGCCCCAGACGTAACGATTCGGGTCGCCGGTGACGTCTGCCACCTGATACTGAAGGCTGGTGTCGCCCGGCTTCGCCGACTGATCGGCCGTGACCGTGAGCCTGCTCTTATCGGCGTTCGGCGCAACGTGGAGGCCCGCCGGAATGGCGTTGCCGTCGAGTCCCCTGATCGCCACGACCCGCAGCGGCTGGCCGGGGAAGGGGTTGGTCGCCTCGTCATTGGCCAGCACGTCCACCGTCTTGGTCTGCCCGCGCGGCACGGTGACCGTGTCTGGTGCGGCGGAGGCGAGCGGCCTGCTGGAGGCCACGACATCCAGTTCGATTCGCCCGGACTGCCCAGTCGTCACGTCGTCGCGCACCCCGAGAACGATCGCGGTGGTACTGCCGCTCACCGCGTTCTCATTCGCCTTGATGGTGAGCTTCTGACCGGTGAGCGTGTAGCTGAACCCCGTCGGCAGCGGTGCGAGCACCGAGTAAGCGAGCTCGTCGACGTCCTTCGGATAGGGGTACGTCGTGAGCTTGAGCAGGTCGAGGTGCTTCGACTGGCCCGGTTCGAATTCGATCACGCCGCCGTTGAAGACGGGCGGCTGGTTCTGTCTGGGGGTCACGGTGATCGGCAGCACGAGGGTTGCCTTGCGCCCGTCGGGGTCGGTCGCGCTCGATCCGTCGGTGACCTCGAACGAGATGGATGCCGGCCCGAAGTACTTCGACGACGAGGTGAAGCTCAGGGTGTGGTCGTTGACGACGAGGTTGTCGCCGTTGGCATGCGTCGCCTGCACGGTGCTCGAACCGGTCAGGCGCACGCGCTTGCCGTCGACGGCGACCACGTAGTCGTTGAGGTCGATGGTCAGCGTCGATTCACTGCGCACCTGCAGCGGCGGCGCCTTGCGGTTGATCTGCGGCAGGGCGTCGTTGAGACCGGGCACCCAGATGAAGGCGTAGGAGACGATGCTCGAATCATCGGGATTCGCGACCGCGAAGGGGATGATCTGGCTCTTCTGTCCGATCGCCACCCGCACCCGCTTGCCTGCAATCACGCTCGCGGACGAGCCGTACCCCGGCATGATCGACACGTTCAGCTCACTCGGAGCACCGTCGGCGAAGAAGACGTTCTTCAAGACGTCGACGTTGACGCTGTCCTGGCCCAGGATGTCGGACAGGGTCAGCACGGTGTCGCTCGCTATCGGATAGGCGCGCGGCGCATTCGGATCGACCGTGACGGTGATGAATGCCGAGGCCGTTCCACCGTACCTGTTCTCGATCGTGTAGACGAGGCCGTAGCGGCCGGGCGTCTTCGGGGGCGTGACCCGCACGTAGTCGTCGACGATGTTCGCGGTGACGTCACTGCCGTTCGGCTTGACGCTCGTAACGGTGAGCAGCCCGCCGTCGGGGTCGGAGTCGTTATCGAGCACCCGCACCGACACGGTGCGGCCGGGACGAACGAGCACGTCGTCCTGGGTCGCAACCGGGTTGCGAGCTCCCTCGGCCTTCGGGCTGATTCCCACCCGCACGGTTCCCGTCGCTCGTGCCCCGAGTGAGTCGATGACCGTGTAGGTGAAGGTATCCGTGCCCGCGGAGTAGCTGCCGGCCTCGTAGTCCATGTAGTCGGTTCCGACCGTGGTCACCGAACCCTTCTGCGGGTTCGTCGCCTGACCGAGCAGCTGCACGGAGTCGCCATCCGGGTCTGTGCCGCCGAGTGGAATCTTGATCCTCACGGTCTCACCGGCGACGACCCTGCCGGTGACCGTCAGCGGAGCGGGCGGACTGTTGGTGGCCTGCACGGCCTCGCGCACGGCGATGTGCACCTGCGCCTGAGCCACCTGGCCATCCGGCCCGGCCACCTCGTACACGGCGGTGAAGTTGCCCGGCCGCGATGGCGCCAGGTAGCGGAGCACGTCGCCCGAGGCGAAGAGCAGGCCCGAACTGCCGCTGAGTGCGGTCGAGAGCTGTGGCTTGAGGGTCAGCTCCTTGCCATCCGGCTGCACGTCGTTCGCGAGCACGGGAATGTTGATGACGTCACCCACGCGCGCCGTCGCGTTGTCATCGTTCGCGATGGGGGGCTGAAGTCGCGCCAGCTCCGGGATCTCCACCACGGTGATGACGCCCTCGGCCTCCGCGAGGCCGTTCGTCACCCAGTAGTTGAAGCGCACCGGCCCGGCCTCGAGCGGCGCGGTCAGCGTGACCCGCACCGTGCTCTGGTCGAGGATCTCCGCCCGCACACCGGATGCCTCGGGCAGGTTCGCGATGCGCGTTGCCAGCAGCACGCCGCCGGCCGGATCGATGTCGGTCGTCGCGACGTCGACGGTTTGCGTACCCAGGGACGTGACGAAGATCGTCTTCGGAATCGTGATCGGTTTCGTGTTCGCATCCGGCGGTGCGGCGACGTCGATCCTGACCACACCATTGGCCGTCTGGTCCCCATCGTTCACCACATAGTCGACGTAGTAGGTGCCGGGGGTGTCGCTCGTGAAGCGGAAGGTTCCGGTCTCGAGACTCGGGGTGATGGTGGCGCCGGCCTTCGAGGGCACGCTCGCGAGGCGAAGCACGCCCGTGCCGCCGCGAACGTGGTCGAGCGGCGAGACCGTCGTCTCCTGGCCCGCGTAGCTGAGCACGACGAAGGGGTCGGCGAGGATCGGCACTTTGCCCACGGGCTTCACCGTGACCGCGACGTTGCCGGTGCCGCTTGCCGTTCCGTCGGAGACCGTCAGCGTCACCGAGCGCAGCCCGCTGGCAGCACCGCCCTCGGTGAAGACGACGGTGCCCTCCGGCTTGTAGCTGACGGTGTCGGGCTCCGAGGTGGACGCGCCGGAGAGGTAGAACGCATCGCCATCCGGATCGACCCAGTCGCCGAGCACGGGGGTGGTCACTCGGCCGCCCTGGGCGACGAGCGCCCTCGTGTGCCGCACCTGTACCGGCGCCGAGTTCTCGCCGGGGGTTCGCACCGTCACCGTGACGATGGCCGTGGCACTGCCGCCGCGCCCATCGGACACCGTGTACTCGAAGCTGATGGGTGCACTCGCGGTCGGCGCGAGCGTCAGCTGCACCTGCTGCTGGTTGTTGATCAGGTCGAGTCGGCCCACGCTCTCGTCGATGGGCGTGACGGAGGAGACGACGAGAACGTCGCCGTTCGGGTCATAGTCGTTCAGCAGCACGGGCAGCACGCTCGAGCGACCCGGTCTGGCACCGAAGTCGTCCGCGACCGCGACGGGGGGCACCTGCGTCTTCTCGTACTCGGGAGGGGTGTCCTCGTCGTTCTGCTCGACCTGTCGCTGATCCTGCTTGACCACGATGAGGTCTGCCCAGTTGTCAATGAGCTCGCCGTCCTGCTGCACCGCCCAGGAGCCGCCACCACGCGGATCGTTCAAGACGACGCGGTCACCGTTGGACAGAAATTCGAGCCGGGCGGCGGCCGCCGGCACCCTCCTCAGAAGCAGGGTGGTGGCCGCACCTTCACCGCAGCGACGCCACGCCGTGCCGTCTGACCATGCCCCGAACGCGCACCCGTTGACCACCGTGGGGGCCGCGGCGAACCCGCTCCTACCGCTGACGAGGGACTGGGGATCGCCGCCGGCGAGGGGCACGCTGATGAGCCCGTCACGATTGGCGATGAGCACCGCGTTTCCCGCGGCCGCCGCGTGCTGCAGCGCCGGTGCGGTGTCGGACCTGATGAACCGGGTCAGGTCGACGGTACGGCCGCCGACCAGGAGCTTCCTCGAGGTCGCGTCGAGCAGTGCCCAGGTATCTGCCACCGAGGTGATGGACATGACACTCCGAGCGTTCCCGAAGCCGGGGACCGCGGTGGTCTGGGTCACGGCGTCGGACTGCGACACGTCGACGCGGTACACCTGGGCGGCCTCGGCAGAGTAGGCGTAGAGCACACCCTCCGGCGTCATGCTCACGACGGAATCGGTGCCGAGGCTCAGCGTCGGCTGCGACTCGGCATCGAACTTCGGGAGCGAGCCGAACGGCATTATCCACAGCTCACCCGTCGCGCGGGAGTGGATGACGACCTGGCCGTGGGCGAGGAACACCTCGGGCTTTCCGGACGGCAGCGGAACGCTGTCGGTGACCTTGGAGGTCGCCGGATCGACAATGTCGACCTTGCTGTCGCTCTCGTCGACGAGCAGCACGGCCGAATCGTCCTGAACCACGTTGAGCTCGACGCCCGTGCTCGCGACGACCGTGTTGAGTTCGAGCACCTGGGTGTTCGCGCGGCCGATGACCTGTTTCGCCCCGTTGGAGACCCACACCGAGCCGTCGTTCAGGTCGAGGTGCTGGGCGGTGTAGCCGTTCGACACGATGGCTACCGCCACCACGAGCACGCCCACGATGACCGCGCTCACCACGGTGACCAGGAGCGAGGTACGGGTGGAGAGCCAGCGCCTAAACATCGGGGACCATCATCCGGTGAAGTTGACGCATTTCTCGGTGCTCGGAGGGCCGACCTTGCCCGCACGGTTGACCGCCACGGTGATGCAGACTCGGTCGCCCGGCTGCGCGTCGACGGGGAACTTCGTCGCGCTCTGGATGCTCGACTTCCCATCGCTCGTCGTCACCTGGTACGAGTCGTCGACCGTGATCCCGGGATCGCTCCAGCTGAAGACGATGGAGCGCGCCGTTGTCGTTGCGGCGACATCGGTCACCTGCGGTATCCCGCCGTTGCCGGACCTGAGCAGCACGAGCGTCACCGTGGCGAGCAGCACGATGACGACAACCGCGCTCGCCACGACGCCCCAGGCGAGCGCGCGCATCCCCTTGCCCTGAGTGGCCGGCCTGGTGCTCGTGCTGGGCCCCACCGCAGCCTGGCGGTGCAGCGTTCCCACGGCCGCGTAGCTCGCGTCGGCAGAGACCGCGCGACGGCGGCGACGCGCCTTCGTGGAGGACACCGCCCCGGCCACGCCGCGGATGCGGGTGCGATCCTCGAGGTCCGAGGCCGTGGCGAGGGCCCAGTCATCCATCGCGACCTCGATCGGTGTCTGCGGCACGCCGAGTTCAGTCTCGATCGCCTGGAATTCGTGCACCAGTTCGAGCACGGTCTGCGGGCGATTCTCCGGCTTGCGGGACATCGCCCTCGTGAGCGCCCGCTCGAGGCTCGCGGGCACGTCGCTGCGGCCGATCGGCTGGATCTTGGCGCGGTTGATGCGCGAGACCAGATCGGATGGCTTGTTGGACTCTCCCGGAATCTCGCACGGCGAGCGTCCGGCGAGCAGCGAATACACGGTGGCCGCGAGCGACCAGACCTCGGATGCGACGGTGCCCGAGGTTTCGTCCATCAACACCTCCGGCGCCGACCACGGGATCGACATCCCGATCGCTTCCTGCGCATCGGATTCGCCGAGCGTCGCCGCGATGCCGAAGTCGGAGAGCACGGGATGCCCGTAGGCGGTCATCAGGATGTTGGAAGGCTTGATGTCGCGGTGCAGCACGCCCGCCCTGTGCGCGGTCTCGACCGCGCTGCCGATCTTGACCGCGATGCGCAGCACCTCGGGCACCGGCAAGCGCTCCCTGCGGTAGCGCTCACTGAGGGACGATGAGCACAGTTCCATCACGAGGTACGGCCGGCCGTCGGAGGAGACGCTCGCCTGGTGCACGGTGAGGATCGACGGATGAGCGCTGAGCTGCGCCATGAGGTTCGCCTCGGCCTGGAACATCTGGCGCACGTGGTCGTTGACCATTTCGCTCAACATCACCTTGACCGCGACCTGGCGGCGTGGCATGTTCTGTTCGTAGAGGAAGACGTCGGCGAAGCCGCCGGATCCGAGCACGTGAATATGGGAGAAACCGGGCAGCACGGGAGGCTGAGACGGCAGTCGTCGTGCCATGGCTCCCCCTCGCTCATCCCGGCGGCATCCGTGCAACGTCGAACAGGGCAGCCGTCAGGCCCAGTGTCCTATTGTAGGCATGCCTGCGCGAGTGCCATCAGTACTAAATCCCCTGATGACGGGCCTGTTTGCCCCCCTTTTGGGGGGCGTTTGTCGTGGCCTCACCATACGCGACGACGTCCACGACGAGCACCGTCACATTGTCCCGCCCGCCGGCCGCGAGCGCGGCGTCGACGAGCGCCTGTGCGGTCTCGCTCGCGCTCAGCCCCGAGGCAAGGTGAAGTCGCAGGCGTTCGCTGCCGACCTCCTTGCTCAGTCCATCCGAGCACAGGAGCAGTCGCAGCCCGGCTCGAAGCGGCAGCAGCCAGTGGTCGGGCATCGGTTCCGCGTTGAAGCCGACGGCGCGCGTGATGATGTTTCCATCCGGATGCGACTCGGCATCCTCTTCGCTGATGATGCCCGCGTCGACGAGCTCTTGCACCACCGAGTGGTCGACGGTGACCTGAACGAGTTCGTTGTGCTCGAACATGTACACGCGCGAATCGCCGATGTTGAAGATGTCCCAGTACGGCCTGCCCGCCTGGAGCGTGAGGGCCGCGCCGGTGACCGTCGTTCCGACGCCCAGTTTCCGCTCATCCGCCGCCATCGCGATGTCCGAGGTCGCGGCCTTGAGCGCGTCCGTGATGACATCCTGGCTGGTGAAGTCGCCGGATACCGCGTCGGCCAGGCGGGTCACAACCGCCTCGCTCGCCACATCCCCCGAGGAGTGACCGCCCATACCGTCGGCTACGGCGAAGATCGGTGGACGAGCCACGAAACTGTCTTCGTTGTGGTCGCGCCTGCGACCGATGTCGGTGGCGGCACCCCACGACAGCACGAGCTCGCCCGGTTGTCTGCCCGGCAGTGCCACCTCAAACCCGGCGGTGCTGCTACCAAGTTCGGTCACGACCAGCCCCTTTCGCCCGCGTCGCCGGGAACCGTGAGCCTGGGCGGGGGGAGGATGTGCAGCACGTTGCCATCGCCGATGTCCACCTGCGTCCCCGGACGCACCACGATCGACTCGCCCTGACGCAGCTTCACCGGCCGAGACCCGGGCATCCGCACGATCGTGCCGTTCGTGGACCTCAGGTCGGTGACGATCACGGAACTGCCCTCCTGGCGGAGTTCGACATGGGTGCTCGACACCTCGCTGAGCGGAGATGACACGCGCACGAGACGCGGGAAGACCTTACCGGGCACGCGCGGAGCCGTAGGCCGCCTGCCAATCAGTGCCGGCACATCGAGGCTGACCGGTGCGCGATCGCCGATGCGGAAGCCGTGAGCGCTGGAGACCGGAGTGGTCGGAATCGGGACCGGCGGCAGCAGCGGCGGGACGGCCGCGGGCGCATAGCGCGGCGCCGCGGTTTCGCGGGTGTAGCGCGGCGCGATGGTTTCGGGGGCCTCGGGCGGCGTGACTGGCACGACCGGCGCCGGGCGGGAGGTGGTGGTGACAGCGGGTGGGAGCACGTCGACCTCGCGCGCTGCCGAGGGCGCCCGAAGGGTCTCGTTCAGTCGGCTGTGGGTGAGGGGCACTCGTCGGCGGTTGGTCGCGGCAGGCTCAACCAAAGCGGGAGGGCGAGTCTCCGCCCCGTTCTCGGCGGGAGCGCCAACGGCGGCTCCGCCGGTCGTTCCAACGGCCGCCCGAACGTTCACCGCCTGTGCCGGTTTCGTCGGCACCACGGTGTCTTCGTCGATGTCCTCCTGACGCGGCGAAATGCGGCGCGACGGCACGATGACCGTGTCGTCGAGATCCTCATTCACGCAGCCAGCCTAGGACTCCGCACGCCGCACGCGCGCCACCCGTACCGAATCAGCCCCCGATGTAACTCATCACGTGCTTGATCCGGGTGTAGTCCTCGAAGCCATAGCTCGAGAGGTCCTTACCGTAGCCCGAGTGCTTGAAGCCGCCGTGCGGCATCTCCGCGACGATCGGAATATGGGTGTTGATCCAGACGCAACCGAAGTCGAGGTTCTTGGCGAAGCGCATGGCGCGGCCGTGGTCCCGCGTCCACACGCTCGAGGCGAGACCGTAACGCACGTCGTTGGCGGAGGCCAGCGCATCGGCTTCGTCGCCGAACTTCTGCACGGTGATCACCGGGCCGAAGATCTCGTTCTGCACCGCCTCATCCGTTTGCCCGAGGCCGGAGACGATCGTCGCCTCGTGGAAGAAGCCTCTCGAGCCCTGCCGGTGACCGCCGAGCTCGATGACGGCGTTGTCGGGCAGCCTCTCGATGAAACCCTGCACCTGCGCCAGCTGGTTCGCGTTGTTCACCGGGCCGAACAGCACATCCGGCTCCCCCGGCGCTCCGGTCCTGGCGTGGTCGCGGGCGTGCGCTGCGAGCGCCGCGACGAACTCGTCATGGATGCCCGACTGCACGAGCAGCCGCGTCGCAGCGGTGCAGTCCTGCCCCGCGTTGAAGTAGCCTGCCGCGGCGATGCCCTCGACCGCGCGCTCGATGTCGGCGTCGTCGAAGACGATGACCGGCGCCTTGCCCCCGAGTTCCAGGTGCACGCGCTTCAGGTCGCGCGAGGCCGCGCGGGCGACCTCCATGCCCGCTCGCACCGAACCGGTGATCGACACCATCTGCGGCGTCGGGTGGTCGACCATGGCGGCACCCGTCGAGCGGTCACCCAGGACGACGTTCAGAACGCCCTTCGGCAGGAACTCCGCGGCGACCTCGGCGAGCAGCAGGGTGGACGACGGGGTCGTGTCAGACGGCTTCAACACCGTGGTGTTGCCTGCGGCGAGCGCCGGGGCGAACTTCCAGACGGCCATGTTGAGCGGATAGTTCCACGGGGTCACCTGCCCGATCACACCAATCGGCTCCCGGCGGATAAAGGAGGTGTGGTCCCTCATATACTCACCGGCGGATTTGCCCTGAAGATTGCGTGCCTCGCCCGCGAAGAAGCGGATCTGGTCGACCGAGAGCAGGATCTCGTCCTCGACCAGCGTCGCGCGTGGTTTGCCGGTGTCCTTCGATTCCGCGTCGGCGAAGTCGTCGGCGCGCGCCTCCATGGCGTCCGCGATGCGGAACAGTGCGAGCTGCCGCTCGGCAGGCGTGGTGTCGCCCCAGGTCTCGAAGGCCGCGGCCGCAGCGGAGAAGGCCGCATCGACATCCGCCGTGCCCGAGACCGGCGAGAGCGCGTATGTCTCCTCCGTCGCCGGATCGACGACGGCAAAGCTCGCCTCGGCTTCGGCGGCCCTGTGCTCGCCGTCGATGAAGTTGGTCAGCAGGGGATTCTCCATGGCTCCACGATAGCGAGCGGCCGCCCCCTTGGCCAGCAACTTGCCACCGATTTCGTTGTCCAACTACGAGACGGCTGCGGATTCGCTTGTGAGAAGCGGCTTTCACTGACAGAATCAACGCATGACACCTTCGAGCAAGCCCACCAAGGCCGTGCAACTCGATGACGTCTCCAAGGCGATCATCGAACAATTGCAGTCGGATGGCCGCCGCAGCTACGCAGAGATCGGCAAGGCGGTTGGTCTCAGCGAGGCGGCCGTGCGCCAGCGGGTGCAGAAACTCACGGATTCCGGGGTCATGCAGGTGGTCGCGGTCACCGACCCGATGCAGCTCGGCTTCTACCGGCAGGCCATGATCGGCGTGCGCGCGACCGGCGACACCACGGTCATCGCCGAGCGACTCGGCCGCATCCCCGCCGTCGACTACGTGGTGCTCACGGCGGGCAGCTTCGACATCCTCGCCGAGGTCGTCTGCGAGAACGACGACGACCTCATCGAACTGCTCAACCAGGACATCCGCGGCATTCCCGGCGTGCAGTCCACCGAAACATTCGTCTATCTCAAACTGCAGAAACAGTTCTATAACTGGGGAACTAGGTAATCATGACAACCACCGTCGAGACGCCGAAACCGTCCGCAGGGTCGCCTTCGAGCAAGTACGACGAGGCGGCGCTGCAGCAGAAGGCCAAGGATCACCTCTGGATGCACTTCGCCAGGCAGTCCGTCATGGAGGACGGCCCGGGCGTGCCCATCATCGTCAAGGGCGAAGGGCACCACATCTGGGATTCCAAGGGCAAGAAGTACTTCGACGCCCTGAGCGGACTTTTCGTGGTCAACGCCGGCCACGGTCGCAGGCGACTCGCCGAGGTCGCGGCCAAGCAGGCTGAGGAGCTCGCCTTCTTCCCCCTCTGGTCGTACGCGCATCCGAGTGCCATCGAACTGGCCGACCGCCTCGCGGGCTACGCGCCGGGCGACCTCAACCGTGTCTTCTTCTCCACCGGTGGCGGCGAGGCGGTCGAGACCGCATTCAAGCTCGCCAAGTACTACTGGAAGCTGCAGGGCAGGCCCACCAAGCACAAGGTCATCTCCCGTGCCGTCGCCTATCACGGCACCCCGCAGGGCGCCCTCGCCATCACGGGTATCCCCGCCATGAAGGAGATGTTCGAACCGGTGACCCCCGGTGGCTTCCGCGTACCGAACACCAACTTCTATCGCGCCCCGGAGCACGCCGACGACCTCAACGCGTTCGGGCAGTGGGCCGCGAACCGCATCGAGGAGATGATCGAGTTCGAGGGCCCCGAGACCGTCGCCGCGATCTTCCTTGAGCCGGTGCAGAACAGCGGCGGATGCTTCCCCCCGCCGCCCGGGTACTTCAAGCGAGTGCGCGAGATCTGCGACAAGTACGACGTGCTGCTCGTGGCGGACGAGGTCATCACCGGCTTCGGCCGCATCGGCAACATGTTCGCCTCGACCACCTACGGCATCCAGCCCGACATGATCACCTGCGCGAAGGGCATGACGAGCGGCTACTCCCCGATCGGCGCGACGATCATCAGCGACAGGCTGTACGAACCGTTCAAGCACGGCGACACCGCGTTCTATCACGGCTACACCTTCGGTGGACATCCGGTCTCGTCCGCGGTCGCGCTCGAGAACCTCGACATCTTCGAGGAGGAGAAGCTCAACGAGAACGTGCGCACCAATTCGCCGATCTTCCGCGCGACCCTCGAGAAGCTGCTCGACCTGCCGATCGTGGGCGACGTGCGCGGCGACGGGTACTTCTTCGGTATCGAGCTGGTCAAGGACAAGGTCACCAAGGAGACCTTCAACGACGACGAGTCCGAGCGCCTGCTGCGCGGGTTCCTCTCCAAGGCGCTGTTCGAGGCCGGGCTGTACTGCCGGGCGGATGACCGCGGGGACCCCGTCGTTCAGCTCGCGCCGCCGCTCACCATCGGCCCGAAGGAGTTCGACGAGATCGAGTCGATCCTGCGCGGCGTCCTGACCGAGGCCTGGACGAAAATCTAGGCGCGTAGTCCTCCTCAGCGACCGAACGACCATCGTGGCCGATTACCGCGCGCTCTCGTTCTGGATGGACTCGCTCGCCGAGTCCGGAGTGGATGACCTCGCGCCGAGGGCATCGCTCCCCGGTGACACCACCGCTGACGTTGCCATCGTCGGCGGCGGGCTGACCGGGTTGTGGACCGCCTACTACCTGATCAAGCGCGACCCCGGCCTGCGCGTCGTCGTGCTCGAGAAGCACATCACGGGCTTCGGCGCCTCCGGTCGCAACGGCGGCTGGTGCTCCACACTCTTCCCGGCATCCACCACGGCACTTGAACGCCGTCATGGCCGCGCCGCGGCACTCGCGATGCGCCGGGCCATGATCGGCACGGTCGACGAGGTCGGCAGGGTGACGGATGCCGAGGGCATCGACTGCGACTACGTCAAGGCCGGCACGATCGGCTACGCCCGGTCGCGACCGCAACTCGAGCGCGCGAGGGCCGAGGTCGCGGAGGCCGCGCACTATGGCGTCGACCGCGTCGGGTTCCTGCCGAGCCCCACCGGCCCGACCGGGATGCTCGCGGCAACACTTGATCCCGCGTGCGCGAGACTGCACCCGGCGAAGCTCGTGCGCGGTCTCGCCCGCACCGTCGAACGACTCGGAGCCACGATCTACGAAGCGACCGAGGTGCTCGACTGGGGCACGGGATCGGTGCTCACCTCTCGTGGCACCGTCACGGCCGAGACGGTCGTCATCGCGACCGAGGGCTACGGGTCCACCCTGCCGAAGACTCACCGCCGCGTACTCCCGCTCTATTCGCTCATGATCGCGACCGAGCCGCTGAGCGACGACACCTGGCGCGAGATCGGCATCGAGCACGGCCAGACCTTCGCCGACTATCGCCACCTGCTCATCTACGGGCAGCGAACGGCAGACAATCGCTTTGCCTTCGGCGGCCGCGGTGCGCGCTATCACTGGGGCAGCAGCATCCGCCCCGAGTACGACCGGGTGCCGCGCGTCTTCGAGCACCTGCGCGGAACGCTCATCGAGCTCTTTCCCCAGGCTGCGGATGCGGCGGTCACCCACCGCTGGGGCGGCCCGCTCGGCGTGCCCCGCGATTGGCATGCGCACGCGAGCTTCGACCCGGTGACCCGCATCGCGACCGCGGGAGGCTACGTGGGGGACGGACTCAGCACCACGAACCTCGCGGGGCGAACCCTCGCCGATCTCGTGACGGGGCGCGAGACCGAACTCACACGTCTGCCCTGGACCAACCACCGCTCCCCCGAGTGGGAAATCGAGCCACTGCGCTTCGCTGGATCGAACCTCGGCCTCCTCGCGATGGAGGCGGCAGACCTGGAGGAGCGCGTCACCCGCCGCCCCTCCGTGACCGCCCGTCTGATGGCACCCCTCACCGGTCACTGACTCGTATTAGTCGAGTAGCGCGCGAGGTAAGAGGCGTTCGCGACCTTCCTGCGCGAAACCTCACCGTCGGGGATCGCGCCGAAGGCGGAGGCGTGGTGGGCCTCTGTGGGCGGAGCCTTCGGCGCGATCCCGACGGAACGACGAGTTACGCCTCGTCGACCAACGAGTCACTCGCGGGCCCGGCGAACTGAGCCTCGTACAGGCGGGCGTACGCGCCGTCCGCCTCAAGCAGCTCGGCGTGGTTGCCCTGCTCCACGATCTGGCCGTTCTCCATCACGAGGATAAGGTCGGCATCCCGAATGGTCGAGAGCCGGTGCGCGATCACGAAGCTCGTGCGGTCCGAACGCAGCGCAGCCATGGCCTTCTGCACGAGCACCTCGGTGCGCGTGTCGACTGAGCTCGTCGCCTCGTCCAGGATGAGCACGCTCGGCTTCGCGAGGAACGCGCGCGCGATGGTGAGCAACTGCTTCTCCCCCGCGCTCACGTTCTCCGCCTCGTCGGCGAGAATCGTGTCGTACCCGTCGGGCAGCGAGCGCACGAAGCGGTCGACATAGGTCGCCGTGGCCGCGTCGATGATCTCCTCTTCCGTCGCATCCGGGCGACCGTAGGCGATGTTGTCGCGGATGGTTCCGCCGAACAGCCAGGTGTCCTGCAGCACCATGCCCATCCGCCCGCGAAGGTCGTCGCGGGACATCTCGGCGATGTCGACGCCGTCGAGCGTGATGCGACCGGAGTCCAGCTCGTAGAACCGCATCATGAGGTTGACCAGAGTGGTCTTGCCCGCGCCGGTCGGTCCGACGATGGCGATGGTGTGTCCGGGCTCGGCAACGAGCGACACGTTGTCGATGAGCGGCTTCTCCTCCGTGTAACGGAAGGAGACATTCTCGAAGACGAGCCGCCCGGCGGATGCCGTCGGGGACTGCGCGGGCGCGTGATCCGCGGACTGGTCATCCGCGTCCAGTAGCTCGAAGACACGCTCGGCCGAGGCGACCCCCGACTGGATCAGGTTGGCCATGCTGCCGAGCTGAGTCAGCGGTTGGGTGAACTGGCGCGAGTACTGCAGAAAGGCTTGCACGTCACCGAGGCGCATCGATCCACCCGCGACGAAGGCTCCACCGACCACTGCGATCGCCACGTAGATGAGGTTTCCGACGAACATCATCGAGGGCATGATGATGCCCGAGACGAACTGCGCACCGAAGCTCGCCGTGAAGAGCTGCTCGTTCTTGTCGTCGAAGACCGTGCCGACCTCGCGCTGGCGACCGAACACCTTGACGAGGGAGTGACCGGTGAAGTTCTCCTCGATGTCGGCGTTCAGTTCGCCCGTGAACTTCCACTGCTGCACAAAGAGCTTCTGCGAGCGCTTGGCGACGAGCGCCGTGATGACGACGGTCATGGGGATCGTGACGAGCGCGATCAGGGCGAGCACCCAGGAGATGACGAACATCATCACGAGAACGCCGACGACCGTGAGCAGGGAGGTGACCATCTGGCTCAGCGTCTGCTGCAGGCTCTGCGACACGTTGTCGATGTCATTGGTGACCCGGCTCAGCAGTTCACCGCGCTGCATCTTGTCGTAGTAGCGCAGCGGAAGCCGATTCATCTTCTCCTCGACGTCCTGCCGCAGGCGGAAGACGATGCGCTGCACTACCTCGTTGAGCACGTAGGCCTGCAGCCAGCCGAACACGGAGGAGAGCACATAGAGCGCGAGCACCCACATGAGTACCGTGCTGAGCGCTTGCAGGTCGATGCCAACACCCGGCGTCAGGTGCATTCCGCTCAGGAGGTCCGCCTGGCCGTCGTTGCCCTTCGCCCGCGCCGCCGCGATGATCTGCGCCTTGGTGACGCCCGCGGGCAGCCCCTTCGAGATCACGCCCTCGAAGATGAGCGTGGTCGCTTGTCCGAGCAGCTTGGGCCCGATCACGCTGAACGTGACGCTGATCACGGTGAGCAGGAACACCGAGGCGACGCCGATCCAGTGCGGCTTGAGCCTACTGAGCAGTCGCTTGGCAGACGGCCCAAAGTTCATGGCCTTTTCGGCGGGCATGCTTGCCCCGCCCATCGGGCCGCGCCGCATCGGCGGCCGCGCCGGTCGCTCTCGCTCTTCCGTCGTCGCGCTCATGCTGCTTCCTCTGCGGTGAGCTGGGACTCGACGATCTCAGCGTAGGTGGCGGATGTCGTCAGCAGTTCCTCGTGCGTGCCGCGACCCACGATCTGCCCGCCTTCGAGCACGATGATCTGGTCGGCATCGACGATGGTCGCCACGCGCTGCGCGACGACGATGATGGTCGCGTCGCTGCGATGCTTGGCGAGGGCCGTGCGGAGCCGCGCATCCGTCGCACTGTCGAGTGCGGAGAATGAGTCGTCGAAGATGTAGATCTCCGGCTTCTTCACGAGCGCCCGGGCGATAGCGAGACGCTGCCGTTGTCCACCCGAGACGTTCGTGCCGCCCTGGGCGATCGCGGCCTCGAGGCCACCCTCCATCTCCTCGACGAAGTGTCTGCCCTGGGCGATCGTGAGCGCCTCCCACAGCTCCTCGTCGGTCGCATCCGGTTTGCCGTAGCGCAGGTTGCTGGCGACCGTGCCCGCGAACAGGTACGGCTTCTGCGGAACGAGCCCTATTCGACTCCACAGCAGGTCGGGGTCGAGTTCTCGCACGTCGACACCGTCGACGAAGACCGCACCACCCGTGGCGTCGAAGAGCCTGGGCAGGAGGTTGACGAGCGTCGTCTTGCCGGCGCCGGTGCTGCCGATGATCGCCGTGGTCTGCCCCTCGCGCACGTCGAAGTTGAGGTTGCGCAGAACGGGCTCTTCGGCCTTGGGATAGGCGAAGGAAACATCCACGAATTCGACGGTTCCCCGGGCCTCGAGCGACGTGACGCCATTCACGGGCATGACCACGGACGACTTCGTCTCCAGCACCTCCCCGATGCGGTCACCGCTCACCGAGGCGCGAGGGAGGATGACGCCGAGGAAGGTCGCCATCATCACGGCCATGAGAATCTGCAGCAGGTAGCTGAGGTAGGCGATGAGCGCGCCGACCTGCATTTCGCCGGACTCGACGCGGAGGCCGCCGAACCAGATCACGGCGACGCTCGACACGTTGAGCACGAGCATGACGATCGGGAACATGAGCGCGAACAACCGGCCTGCGCCGAGCGCGGTCTCGGTCAACTCGCCGTTGGCCTTCTCGAAGCGGGCGGTCTCGACGTTCTCCCGCACGAAGGCACGAATGACCCGGATGCCCGTGAGCTGTTCCCGCAGGACCTGGTTGACCTTGTCGATGCGCTTCTGCATCAACTGGAACAGGGGCACCATGCGCGAGATGATGAGGCCGATCGAGATCAGCAGTACAGGGATACTCACGGCCATGAGCCAGGACAGTCCGAGGTCCTGCTGCATCGCTGCGATCACCCCGCCGACGGCGAGAATCGGCGCGGACACGAACAGCGTGCAGGTCATCAGCACGAACATCTGCACCTGCTGCACGTCATTGGTCGTGCGTGTGATGAGCGACGGTGCGCCGAACTGCGAGACCTCGCGCTCGGAGAACGCGCTGACCCGGTGGAAGATCGCGCCCCGCAGGTTGCGACCGAGCAGCATCGACGCCTTCGCCCCGAAGTAGACGGCCGTGATCGCACAGGCGACCTGGCCCAGGGTGATCGCGAGCATGATCGACCCGACCATGAGGATGTGGCCGACATCGCCCTTGGCCACGCCGTTGTCGATGATGTCGGCGACGAGGTTCGGCAGAAACAGCGAGGCGATGGACTGCGCGGCCTGGAACAGGCCGACGCCCACGAGCAGTGGCCAGTGGGGCTTGAGGTAGCGACGAAGAATCTTGAGCAACATGGGCGGTCAGTGCCGGCTTTCTTTCGTTCGGATGGATGCGGTGTGGTCCGGTGTGTGAGGGTGCCCGGCGACGCCGTACAGCACGATCGAGGCGAGCTCGGTCTCGGTGAACTCGGTGTGTTCGTTGAGGACGGGGAGCGATGAGGCGAAGCTGATGAGGCGGATGATATGCGCCACCCGCTCCGGCGGCCAGTTGAGTTCCTCGGCCTCCGGCTGCAGCAGGCGGGCGATGATGACCGCGAATTCGTGGCGCTGATCCCGTCTCGGCGGCGGTCCGCCGCCAACCATCGCCATGATCTTGAAGACCTCGCCGAAGCGCCGCCTCATCAGCATGATCACGGCGAGTACCTTCTGATCGAGCGGAAGCGCCGGGTCGATGGCCCGCAGGTCGTCACGCAGCGGCTCGGGGTCGAGAAGCTTGACGATCCCCGCCTCGATGAGGCTCTCCTTGTCACCGAAGGCCCGAAAGACGGTGCCCTCCGCGATGCCTGCCGCCTCGGCGATCTGCTTGGAACTGATGTCCCGGCCGTGCTCCTTCAGGAGCGGCGTGACGGCCTCGAGGATCATCGCTCGGCGATCATCGACCGAGAGCGGCCTGGCGCGCCCGCTCGGTGCTTTCAGCGTCTCGGAATCTGGCACCCGACGATGATAACTGAGTGAGTGCTCACTCAGCAAGCGAGAGACGCCTGCGGATCAGTCTGTCGGTGGTTCCTCGGCGAAGACCTTCTGGGCGATGGCGAAGGCGGAGTTCGCGGCCGGCACCCCGCAGTAGACCCCGACCTGGAGCAAGATCTCGGTGATCTCCGCGCGACTCAGCCCATTGCGCTGGGCGGCGCGCAGGTGCATCCCGAGTTCGTCGTAGTGCCCGTGCGCGATGAGCGCGGTGATCGTGATCGCGCTGCGCATCCGCCGGTCGAGACCCGGTCTCGTCCAGATCTCACCCCAGGCGTAGCGGGTGATGAGGTCCTGGAAGTCGGCGGTCGTCTCATCGATGGACCCCGTGGCGCGATCGACGTGGTTCGCGCCGAGCACCTGGCGACGCACGGCCATGCCCTCGTCGTAGCTGTCACGGTTGCTGCGGGAATCGTTCGTCACGACTGGTCTCTCCTCGATTCGGTTCCGTGTTCCGGCCCTGTGCTGAAGAACTCGATGAGCGCCTGCGCGACCTCGGCTGGGCTCTCGGCGGGCGCGAGGTGGGCCACGCCGGCAAGCTCGATGCCGCGACCGCGCCGCACGCCCTCGGCGACGGCCCTGGCATCCGCGGGCGGGATCACGACATCCAGTGCCCCCCACAGCGCAAGCACCGGCACGTCGATCTCGGTGAGCCGCGAGCGAAGGTCGCAGCCCGCGAGGGCCTCGCAGCAGAGCGCATAGCTCTCGTCATCGGTGTCGGAGAGTTCGATGAGCATGGCGCCGACGAGTTCCGGATGCTTCTCGATGAAGCCCGGCGCATACCAGCGGCCGGCGGACGGCCCGACGAGCACGGGCGTGCCCTGCGAGCGCACCGTAGCGGCGCGCTCGAGCCAGGCCGCGGGCTCCCCCACCTTGGCGGCCGAGCAGATGATCGAGACCGCTATCGCCTTCTCCGGATGCCGCAGCGCCAGTTCCAGCGCGAGCTGCCCGCCGAGCGAGTCCCCGGCATAGTAGAAGCGCTCCACTCCCGCGAGCGCCGCGACCCGTGCGACCGCGTCGGCGAGCTCGCCCGTGCTGAAAGGCTCCGTTGCGGCGCGCGATGCGCCGTGCCCGGGAAGGTCGACGGCGAGGATGTCGAAGTGCGGCGCGAGCAGCGGGATCGCAGCGGACCACAGCCGCGTCGTCGTGCCGAGCGAAGGCCCGAGCACGAGGGTCGGTGCGCCTGCACGCTCGGTGCGGGCAGCGGTCAGCACCGGGACCGTCACGACTGCACCTCGAGCACCGCCGCGGCGAGCGCGCGGTCGATGAGAAGCTCGGCATCACCGAGGTAGGCGATGGGATACAGCGCCTCCTCGATCGCGGCGTTCCCGATGCCCTCGAGTGCCGCTTCCGCGCGGAGCGCGCCGGCGAGGTCGAAGCCGGGATCGGCGGCGGTCTGCGTGACGAGCTCCTGCATCCTCGCCGAACCGACGAGGGGGCCGAACTCCAGCATGAGTCGCTCGGCCACGATGAGCGGGCCGCTCGATCGGAGGTTGCGCAGCATGGCGTCGGGATGCACGACGAGGCCGGAGAGGAGTTCCGCAGCGATCGCGGTCGCGCCACCGACCAGGCGCAGGAGTTCGCGAAGACTCTGCCACTCGACGTGCCAGGCGCCGTCGGGTCGCTCGTCGACAGCGTTCGCCGAGCGGTGCAGTTCCGCCGCGAGGCCTGGCGCCTTGCGCGCGGCCGACTGGATGAGCACGCTCAGGATCGGATTCTGCTTCTGCGGCATCGCCGATGATCCGCCGCGACCGGGACTCGACGGTTCCGCGAGCTCCGCGATCTCCGGGCGGGCGAGCACGAGCACGTCGCTCGACACCGTGCCGAGCGCGTCCATGAGGGTGACGAGCGCGTCACCGATGCGCGTGACGGGTGCACGCTGCGTCTGCCACGGCACGGGTGGTGTCGCGAGGCCGAGGGTCGCCGCGATGGCATCGGAGAGTCTCGCGCCGGTGCCCGCGCCGCCGAGCAGCTCGAAGGAGGCCTGGGTTCCTCCCGCTCCGCCCCACTGCACCGGAAAGTCGGCCGAGGTGAGTCTCTTGCGGGCCTCGGAGACTCCCCCGAGCCATCCGGCCGCCTTGAGACCGAAGGTCGTGGGAACGCCGTGTTGGGTGAGCGTCCGCGCCGCCATGATGCTGCGGCGGTGGTGATCTGCCAGGCTGGCGAGCGCGTGGACGCAGGCCTCGGCATCCGCGAGTATGAGCGCGATCGAGCGACTGGCGACGAGCATGAGTGCCGTGTCGAGAACGTCCTGGCTCGTGGCGCCTCGGTGCACCCAGAGCGCAGCATCCGCGTTGGCCGAGGCGACCGCGGCGCGCAGGTCCTTGATGAGTGGGATGACGGGATTGCCACCGGCCCTCGCGCGCAGCGCGATATCGGCGACGTCGAACGAGGCGGTGTCGGCGACTGAGCGCACTATGACCGACATCCCGGCCGGCGCAATCCCGAGCGTCTCGTAGGCGCGCACGAGGGCGACCTCCACGTCGACGATCGCCGCGATCACCGCCAGGTCGGATGTCGCCTCCGCCACGGCAGACCCCACCCACTGCGGCGAGAGCAGGCCGAAGTCTGCGCTCGCGGAGCCGGCCGTCGAGTGTTCAGTCGAAGTCAAGAAAAACGGTCTCCTCGTCACCCTGCAGATGCAGGTTAAACAGAAGAGTACCGTCGGCCTCGCGCGTTGCGACGAGGCTGGCCCGTCGACGCTCATCCAGGGATCCGAGCAGCGGGTCGGCCGCGAACTCCGCCGCGTGCTCCGGCAGGTAGATCCTGGTGTGCAGTGTGCCGAGGAGCCCACGCGAGAACACCACGACAGAGATGAACGGAAGCCCGCCACCCTCGACTCGCCCGGGTTCGACGGTCGTGAACTGGTAGTTGCCGGCCCCGTCGGTTGCGGCCCGTCCGAAGCCGGTGAAGGTGTAGCCGTCGCGGCGCAGCGAGCCGGGCTTCGTCGAGATCTCGCCCCGCTCATCCGCCTGCCAGATTTCGACGAGGGCGTCGGGAATCGGAGCTCCCGCGCCGTCGAGAACAGCACCGTGCAGGCGCACGGCGGCGGTATGCGTGCGAGCGACAAGGTCTTCTCCCCCGTCGTACGGGAGCGAGAACCCGAAGAACGGGCCGATCGTCTGGGCCGGGGTCACCGGAAGCCTCTGCGCGCTCATTCTGCGTCCTCCGGTTCGGTCCAGGTGCGTTTCGTGCCGGTGAGCACGATGTTCCAGCGGTAGCCCAGCGCGTACTCGGGCGAGGTGAGGTCGTGGTCGTAGGTGGCGACGAGTCGTGCCCGCGCATCCTCGTCGACGATCGACTGGTAGATGGGGTCGAGCGGGAACAGCGGGTCGCCCGGGAAGTACATCTGGGTGATGATCCGCTGCGTGAATGCCGAGCCGAAGATCGAGAAGTGGATGTGCGCGGGCCGCCACGCGTTGGTGTGGTTACGCCACGGGTAGGCGCCCGGCTTGATCGTCTGGAAGCGGTAGAAGCCGTTCTCGTCCGTGATGCAGCGGCCGGTGCCGGTGAAGTTTGGGTCGAGTGGCGCGGGGTGCTGGTCGCGCTTGTGGATGTAGCGTCCGGCCGCGTTCGCCTGCCACACCTCCACGAGCTGGTGGCGCACGGGCCGCCCGTCGCCGTCGAGCACCTGGCCGGTCACGATCATCCGCTCGCCCAGCGGCTCTCCGCTGTGCTGAATGGTGAGGTCTGCCTCAACCTCGGCGACATCGCGGTGGCCGAAGGCGGGCGAGGCGAGCTCGATCGTCTCGGGATCGACGTGGTGCAGGTCCTTGGTCGGATGCCGCAGCAGGCTGCTGCGATATGGCAGGAAGTCCAGCTCCACGCGCTCCGATCGCGGCGCACCCGCGGCGACGCCATCCTGGTATCGCTTGTGCTTCTCGGCGATCTCGGCCGAGATGTCGGCCTGGCTCGGGGGCTGCTGGGGGTCGACCGCAGTAGCGGCCTGATTCGCGTCATTGCTCACCCGTCAAGGTTCCCAGTGTTGCAGCGGCTCACCTAGGACTATTTTCCGCTCAGTGGAAGGCTCCCTACGAGCGGAACGAGGTGGGCCAGCGACGACCGCCCGCGAGGCTCACCCGCAGTGCCGCGCCGATGTCAGCGGCCGAGGCCTTCAGCAGCGGTACGTTGCGCCTGGCGTCCACCCTGGCCAGGTGCGTCACGAGGCTGACCGAGGCGAACGGCGCCTCGTCGTCGACGAAGATCGGCACCGCAAGCGCGGCCGTACCGAGCGTCATCTCCTGGTGCGTGGTGCTGTAGCCGCGCGCCCTTGTCGTTGCGATCTCAGCCCGCACGGCGGCCTCGTTCGTGAGCGAGTGCCGCGTCGGCGTCGCGAGCGGCCGGGCGAAGAAGTCGGTGAGAAACTCCTCGTTCTGGAAGGCGAGCAGGGCCTTGCCCACGCCCGTAGTGTGCAGCGGCAGCCTGCCGCCCATCCTCGAAATCGTCGGCACCGAGCGCGGGCCCACGAGGCGCGCGACATAAAGCGTGTCGAAGCCGTCGAGGATCGCGAGGTGCACGTTCTCGCCGGTCACCTCGTACAGCCCGAGGAGGAACGGCAGGGCGACCTCGCGAAACCTCAGGCTGACCGCCGAGAGTTCGCCGAGTTCCCAGAGCCCGGTGCCAATCGAATAGTGCGTGCCCTCGCGATTGAGCAGCCTCTGTTGCACGAGGTCGCTGACGATGCGGTGGGTGGTGCCAAGCGGAAGTCCGGCCGCCGCGGCAAGCTCAGATACGGTGAGCGAGTCGCGCTGCTGATCGAAGGCCCGCAGCACGCTCGCCGCGCGGGCGATCATGGAGCGACCGCGGTCATCCGCCACTGTCCGCTCCCATCGCTTGCCGTCCTGTCATGGTATCGAGGCGCGGCTGCCTAGGATCGAAGGGACGAGACCTCAGATCGTCGAGAGGGAGAGACGGATGTCGCGAGCGGTGAGCTTCAGCAGGTACGGATCACCCGAAGTGCTCGAGGTCATCGACGTGGCCGAGCCGCACGCGGACGCAGGCCAGGTGCGCGTCACCGTGCGTTCGGCCGGGCTCAACCCCTTCGACGTGAAGGTCCGCCACGGGGTCCTTCCCAAGCTCGTGCTGCCGAGCCGGCAGGGCTCCGAATTCGCGGGCGTCATCGACGAGGTGGGCGCCGACGCGGGCGACTGGCAGGTCGGCGACGAGGTACTCGGATGGATCGGTCGCGGCGCACAGGCGGAGCACGTCGTCGTGCCGGCATCCTCGATCGCGCCGAAGCCGGCGGCGCTGGACTGGGCGATCGCCGGCGGCGTCGGGCTCGTCGGCAACACCGCGAAGCGCTCGACGGCATCCCTCTCACTCGGCGCGGACGATACCGTGCTTGTCACGGGTGCCGCGGGAGGAGTGGGGCTGCTGAGCGCGCAGCTGGCCAGGCGCACTGGCGCCACCGTCATCGGCACGGCGAGCGAGCGCCATCACGAGTTTCTGCGCGGCCTCGGGGTCACCCCCGTCGCCTACGGGTCCGGGATGCTCGACCGCCTTCGCGAGGCAGCCCCGCAGGGCTTCACCGCGGCGCTCGACAACGTCGGCGGCGACAGCATCGAGGCGGCGCTGCTGCTCGGCATCCCGCCGCAGCGGATCAACACGATCGCCGACCACGACGCGGCCGAGAAATACGGGCTCGGTTCCGTTGGCGGTGGCGGCAAGACCGCCGAGGAGCTCGAAGAACTCGCGACCCTCGTCGCGAACGGTGAGCTCGTGCTTCCCCTGCGCGCGAGCTACCCGCTCGACGAGGTGCGCGCCGCCTACGAAGACCTCGAGTCCGGCCACGGCCTCGGCAAGATCGTGCTCACACTGGGCGACTGATCGCCCCCTGAGCCTGGGCCCACGCCGCCGGTTCCGGACGGCTCGAAGAATCGGGCGGCCGTGCCGGTGGGGAGCGAAGGGCCCGGACTCAAACGAAGAGCTCGGAGATCTCCGCAGCTTCCTCAGCCGTCGGCTTCCAGGCCGTCGCCTGCGCGGCGTTCTGCACGATCTGCTCGGGCTTTGTCACACCGGCGATCACGCTCGTGAGCCCCGGCTGCGCCAGCAACCAACCGAAGGTCGCCTCGAGCATGCTGATTCCGCGCTCGGAGCAGAACGCCTCGTACCGTTCCATCACATCCCAGTTCACGTCCTCGAGCACGTGCGGCCGCAGTGCCATGATCCGACTGTCGGCGGGGCCGCCGCGACGATTGAACTTGCCGGTGAACAGTCCGTTGTAGAGGGGAAAGAACGGCAGGAAGCCGAGTCCATAGGCATTGACCGCGGGCAGCACCTCGGCCTCGACATCTCGCCTGAGCAGGCTGTACTCGTTCTGCGCCGAGATGAACTTCGGATGCGCGCCGAGGATCGCGCGGTACTCGGCATCCGCGATCTGCCAGCCCGCCAGGTTCGAGTGCCCGATGTAGCGCACCTTTCCCTCAGTGATGAGCTCGTCGAGCGCGGCCAGGGTCTCCTCGATGGGAGTCAGCGGGTCAGGCTGGTGCAGCTGGTAGAGATCGATCCAGTCGGTGTGCAAGCGCCTGAGCGAGGCTTCGATGGCAAGGCGGATGTAGCGCCTGGACCCCCTCGCGCCCCAGTCGGGGCCGTTGGTCCCGGCCATGTCCATGCCGAACTTGGTCGCCAGCACGATCTCGCCGCGCCTGCCCTTGAGCGCGTGCCCCATCAGGCGCTCGCTCAGCCCGCGCTCGGAGCCGTAGATGTCTGCGGTGTCGAACAGTGTGACGCCCGCATCGATCGCCGCGTGCACCACCGCGTCCGTGCCCGCCTGCGTCTCGGTCGCGGTCTTCGCCCTGCCGAAGTTGTTGCAGCCGAGGCCGATCGTGGAGACGACGAGGCCGGAGCGCCCAAGATTGCGGTATTCGATTTCAGCCATGCTGCCAGCGTACGGCCGCTCGACCTCTCCTCCACAACCCGCTCGATAGACCGAGTTGATCCCATGTCCGAAATACGCCAGAGAGGGGTCGGATGCCGCGGCTACAGTCGAGGCATGATCCCTTCACCTTCCCCGCAGTTCCTGCGTCGCATCGAGAGCCCGATCGGTCGCATCGAACTCACGGCCACCGACTCGGCCATCACCTCGCTCTCGATGGAGCGGGCCGGGCATCTCCCCCTCGAAGAGTTGGCCGAGCATTCGAACGAGCTGCTCGAGCGCGCCGCCTCGCAGCTCACCGAATACTTCGCGGGCACGAGGCACAGCTTCGACCTCCCCGTCACCTGGTCTGGCACGCCGTTCCAGGAGGCGGTGTGGCAGCAGCTCTCCGAGCTGAAATTCGGTGAGGTCATCTCCTATGGCGAGCTCGGCATTGCGACCGGTCGCGCCACCGCCGGTCGCGCTGTGGGCGGCGCCGTCGGCGCGAACCCCATTCCCATCATCGTGCCCTGCCACCGCGTGCTCGCGTCGAACCATCGCATCACGGGCTACAGCGGCGGCAATGGCATCCCCACCAAGCAGTGGCTACTCGACCACGAGGGAATCGCGGCTGTGTCGTGAGCGAAACCGCAACCGCTGCCGGTCCCGCCGTCCGGTCTGCCCTGGTGCGCGGCGACGATGGTCGCGATCGTTGTGCGTGGAGCGCCTCCGATGCGGAGTATCGCCGCTACCACGACGAGGAGTGGGGCACGCCGCTGCACGGCGACCGTGAACTCTTCGAAAAGCTCAGCCTCGAGGGCTTCCAGGCGGGCCTCTCCTGGATCACGATCCTGCGCAGGCGTCCGGCCTTCAGAGAGGCCTTCTTCGATTTCGATCCCGAACGCGTCGCCGCCTTGAGCACCGCGGATGTCGACGCGCTCACGCAGAACGCCGCCATCATCAGAAACCGGGCGAAGATCGAGGCCACGGTCTCGAACGCGCGACTCGTGTTGGAACTGGGTCGCGAGCAGCCGGGCGCGCTCGACCGACTCCTCTGGAGCTTCGCGCCGACGAGCGACCGAGCACGACCGGCCGATTTCGGTGCCGTGCCCGCGGTGACTCCGGAGTCCACGGCGATGAGCAAGGCACTGCGTGCGCGCGGTTTCCGCTTCGTGGGGCCCACCACGATGTACGCACTCATGCAGTCCACCGGCATGGTCGACGATCATGTCACCGGGTGCTGGCGGAGCGACAGCTAGCCCCTAGTACCCCGGCGTCGGCGGCCGCGGTGGAAAAACGTTGGTGCCGTAGACCGGCGACGCCGGCGAACGCCAGGGTTGCCAGGGCTCCGCATCGAGCCCCACTATGGCGAACCACAGCCACGGCGCGAAGATAAACAGCACGACCAGCGCGCCCGGTTTTCCGAACGCAAGCCCGACGTTGTATGCCGCTATGCACATGAACACCGTGGCCACGATGCCCGCAAAGGGAACGACAGCCAGGATTGCAATCCAGCCCGGCTGACCGCCGAGTTCAAGAAAGACCCAGAAATTGTAGATCGGCACCCAGGCCTTCCAGGCGGGAATGCCCGCCTTGCGGAACACCCGGCTCAGCAACCACGCGAACACCGCATAGACGCCGGCGAGGATGAGCAGATAGAACACGACGAAGGCGACCCCGAAGAGCACACCGTAGGCCGGGAGTATCGGATTGGGGTCGTATTCCACAGTTCTCCTCTGCTCGTTGCCATCCTAGCCAAGCGAAGGGCGCAGGCCGTTCGGCTCGGCTCACACCACCAGTTCGAGCTCGCGCCCGGCACTGAGGCTCAGCCGGATGCGGGAGTCCGCGGCCCACCGCAGCAGCGAATCGACATCCTCGTGATCGATCGCCGCCAGAGCCAGCTCGCGCACGAATTCGCCCTTGCCCTTCTTATTGAAGTGGTTGAGCGCTCGGCGCGTGCCATCGGGCCCCTCGCTGACCACACGGAGGAAGTATGACCGTGGCGCCCCGACCGACGGACCGAGCTCGACATAGGCCTCGGACCTCAGGTCGAGAATGAGTTCCGAGCGGCCCGAGAGTTGCGCCGCGATCGCATCGCGCCAGGTGCGCTTCAACGACAGGTCGGGCAACCGGGAGTCGTGCGAAAGTCGGTACGCGGGAATGGCATCAGCGGCGCCGATCAGGCCGAAGAGGGCCGAGTGGATCACCACATGCTCGAGAGCAAAGCTGCGCGACCCGGCGGGCAGCGATCCGGCATCCAGCCCGTCGAAGAGCACGCCCGTGTAGCGATCCAGCGCGGGCATCACCGCCGAGGTGCGCAATTCGCGATTACGCTGCACCTCGAAGTGCTGCGTTGGTCCAAGGTGCAGTGCCGCCGCCATGCTCGCGCGGTTGCCGGCCAGCTTCCTGAGTGCGGCGACGACGGACCGCCGTTGTCGACTGAGCCCTGGGAACCTGAGCGACGCGAGATCGAGCGCGGAACCGGCAACGCCGCCGTCCCGCTTCGTCTCCGACGGAGGCAGCAGGATCAGCACAGATCGGCTCGCGCGGGCACCGTCAGTCTTCGAGGAACGCGAGCGCCAGTTCGACGTTCGAGCCGAGCGGCTGCACCGAGTCGATCGTGATGCGCGCGACCGCGGCGCTCGGTCCGGCCCACTTCGAGTACTCGTCGAGACTCTGCTCAACCGCGTGCCAGTTCGGCTCGGCGAGCTGCGCGAAACGCTGTGCACGATTCTCGAGCCGCTGGCGGTGCACCTCGGGATCCGGGCACACCACTTCGATGAACTTGAGCTTCACGCCCTGTCGCTGCGCGAGCCCCACCCACTGCTCGCGCGCCGGATCGACCGCGTTGACCGCGTCGACGATGACGTCGTGGCCGGAAACCAGCACCGACTCTGCGATGGTCTCGGCGACCAGGTATGCGGCGAGCCCGGTGGGCTGATCGCTGTCGATGCCCGCCTTCAGGATCGCCGCTTCCAGGGGATCAACCGAGACGACGGATGCGCCGAGCCGCCCGCCCAGCACCTGGGCGATCGTGCTCTTTCCAGAGCCTGGCAACCCCGCCATCGCAATCAGCACCGCGCGCCGCCTAGGCCTGGTTCGAGACCAGTTCGGCGTTACGCGCGACGATCGTCACGGTGTCGTGCTCGACCGAGAGGAATCCGTCGCTGGCGTTTGCCGTGATCGTGGCGCCTCCGGTCGTCACCCGCACCTCACCGGTGGAGAGGATCGCGAGCACAGGCTCGTGACCCGGCAGGATGCCGATCTCTCCCTCCGTGGTGCGCGCAATGACCATCGACGCGGCGCCGGTCCACACCTCGTTGTCCGCGGAGACGATGCTCACCGTGAGTTCGGCCATTGCTAGCCGTTCTCCTTCTGGATCTCGGCCCACTTCTTGTCGACGTCGTCGAGGTCACCGACGTTGAAGAACGCCTGCTCGGCAACGCTGTCGTAATCGCCATCGGCGATCTTCGAGAAGGACTCGATCGTGTTCTTCAGCGGAACCGTCGAACCCTCGACACCGGTGAACTTCTTCGCCATGTACGTGTTCTGCGAGAGGAACTGCTGGATCCGGCGCGCACGCGACACCGTGACCTTGTCTTCCTCAGACAGTTCGTCGACACCGAGAATGGCGATGATCTCCTGCAGTTCCTTGTTCTTCTGCAGGATCGCCTTCACGCGGATGGCCGTGTTGTAGTGGTCCTCACCCAGGTAGCGCGGGTCGAGGATGCGGCTGGTCGACGTCAGCGGGTCGACGGCCGGGTAAAGACCGCGCGATGCGATCTCACGGCTGAGCTCCGTGGTGGCGTCGAGGTGCGCGAAGGTCGTGGCCGGCGCGGGGTCGGTGTAGTCGTCGGCGGGAACGTAGATCGCCTGCAGCGAGGTGATCGAGTGACCACGCGTCGAGGTGATGCGCTCCTGGAGGATGCCCATCTCATCCGCGAGGTTCGGCTGGTAGCCGACCGCGGACGGCATGCGGCCGAGCAGCGTCGAGACCTCTGAGCCGGCCTGCGTGAAGCGGAAGATGTTGTCGATGAAGAGCAGCACATCCTGCTTCTGCACGTCGCGGAAGTACTCGGCCATGGTGAGAGCCGAGAGCGCCACGCGAAGTCGCGTTCCTGGCGGCTCGTCCATCTGGCCGAAGACAAGGGCCGTCTTGTCGAAGACGCCGGCCTCTTCCATTTCCGCGATGAGGTCGTTGCCCTCACGGGTGCGCTCACCGACACCGGCGAACACGGAGACACCACCGTGGTCCTGCGCGACGCGCTGGATCATCTCCTGGATGAGCACGGTCTTGCCGACACCGGCGCCACCGAACAGGCCGATCTTTCCACCCTGCACATACGGGGTGAGGAGGTCGATGACCTTGATGCCGGTCTCGAACAGCGCGGTCTTGGACTCGAGCTGGTCGAAGGCCGGGGGCTTGCGGTGGATCGGCCAGCGCTCGGTGATCTCGATCTTTTCGCCGGGCTCGCCGTTGAGCACGTCGCCAATCACGTTGAACACCTTGCCCTTGGTGACATCGCCGACGGGAACCGTGATCGGCTCGCCGGTGTCGCGCACCTCCTGGCCGCGGACGAGGCCGTCCGTGGGGTTCAGGGCGATGGCGCGCACCAGGTCGTCACCGAGGTGCTGGGCAACCTCGAGGGTGATCTCCGAGGTCTTGTCCGCGATGGTGATGCTCGTCTTCAGGGCGTTGTAGATACCCGGGATCGAGTCGTGCGGGAACTCGATGTCGACGACTGGCCCGGTGACACGGGCGATGCGGCCGACACCGGCCGAGCCGGTGGGCTTCTCGGATGCGGCCGAAGCCTTGGCGGCGGCTGGCTTCTTCGTCGCCGGCTTCTTGGCTGCAGGCGTCTTCGCGCCTGAGTCTGTCGTAGTCATCTGTTCTCTATTCTCGTAGTTCCTGGTTGTTGCTCGTGAGCTACTACTTGGTCGCGAGTGCGTCGGCGCCGCCGACGATCTCGGAAATCTGCTGGGTGATCTCGGACTGGCGGGCGTTGTTGGCGAGCCTGGTGTAATCGGTGATGAGCTTGTCTGCGTTGTCGCTCGCCGACTTCATCGCCTTCTGGGTTGCCGCGTGCTTCGACGTCGCCGACTGAAGCATCGCGTTGAAGATGCGGCTCTCGATGTAGACGGGCAGCAGTGCGTCGAGCACCCCGTCCACCTCCGGCTCGAACTCGTACAGCGGAAGCTGCTCATCCTTCGACGGAGGCTCGATACCTTCGACGACCTCGAGCGGCAGCAGTCGCACAACCTCGGGGGTCTGCGTGAGCATGCTGACGAAGCGGTTGTACACGATGTGGATCTCGTCTACCCCGCCCTCTGCGGCCGGCGTGACGAAGGCTTCGACGAGCGCGTCGCCGATCTCCTTCGCCGTGTCGAACTGCGGATTGTCTGTTCCACCGACCCAGTTGCGCACCGAGGCGCGCTTGCGGAAGGCGAAGTAGCCGACTGCCTTGCGACCCACGAGGTAGTAGACGACGTCCTTGCCCTGGCCGTGCAGCAGAGTGGTGAGCTCCTCGGCCTCCCTCAACACGTTCGAGTTGAACGCGCCCGCGAGCCCGCGGTCAGAAGCGAAGACGACGATGGCGGCGCGCTCGACCTTCTCGGGCTCGGTGGTCAGGATGTGGTCGACATTGGAGAAGCTGGCCACGGCCGAGACCGCGCGCGTGACGGCACGCGAGTACGGACCGGATGCCGCCATCCGCGTCTTCGCCTTTTGAATGCGCGAAGCGGAAATCAGCTCCATGGCCCGAGTGATCTTCTTGGTCGTCTGGGCAGACTTGATCTTCTGCCGGTAGACCCGAAGTTGCGCTCCCATGTCTTTCTTCCTCTTAGTTCTTCTGATATCGGTCGCGAGCCTGTCGAAGCGTTCCCTTCGACAAGCTCAGGGAACGAGCGGTTAGCGCTTCTGGCGAACGATCTTCTCCTGATTGACGTCTTCCTCGGCCGTGGCCTCGAAGACCTCTTTGCCGACCGATGCGAGAGGCTTGCCCTCGCCGGTCTGGAACTCCAGCTTGAAGGCGTCGACGCCCTTCTCGAGCTCGGCAACCGTCTCATCGCTCAGCACGTTGGTCTCGCGAAGCGTCTCGAGAACCTTGCTGTTGTGAGCGAGGTAATCGAGCAGCTCGCGCTCGAAGCGCAGGATGTCTTCGACCGGAACCTCGTCGAGCTTTCCGTTGGTGCCTGCCCAGATCGAAACGACCTGCTGCTCGACCGGGAAGGGTGAGTACTGCGGCTGCTTGAGCAACTCGGTGAGGCGGGCACCGCGAGCGAGCTGGCGGCGGCTGGCCGCATCCAGGTCGGAGGCGAACAGCGCGAAGGCCTCGAGCGAGCGGTACTGCGCGAGCTCAAGCTTCAGCGTTCCCGAAACCTTCTTGATCGACTTGACCTGAGCGTCACCACCGACACGGGAGACGGAGATACCGACGTCGACCGCTGGACGCTGGTTGGCGTTGAAGAGGTCGGACTGCAGGAAGATCTGCCCGTCGGTGATCGAGATCACGTTGGTGGGGATGTACGCCGAGACGTCGTTGGCCTTGGTCTCGATGATCGGCAGGCCGGTCATCGAACCCGCGCCCAGCTCATCCGAGAGCTTGGCGCAGCGCTCGAGCAGGCGGGAGTGCAGGTAGAACACGTCACCGGGGTATGCCTCACGCCCCGGCGGACGACGCAGCAGCAGCGACACGGCGCGGTAGGCCTCGGCCTGCTTCGACAGGTCGTCGAAGACGATGAGAACGTGCTTGCCGCCGTACATCCAGTGCTGGCCGATGGCCGAACCGGTGTAGGGAGCGAGGTACTTGAAGCCTGCTGGGTCGGATGCCGGGGATGCGACGATCGTCGTGTACTCCATGGCGCCGGCGTCTTCGAGGGCGCCCTTGACGCTCGCGATGGTCGAGCCCTTCTGGCCGATGGCGACGTAGATGCAGCGCACCTGCTTGTTCACATCGCCGGACTCCCAGTTGGCCTTCTGGTTGATGATCGTGTCGATCGCGATGGCCGTCTTACCGGTCTGGCGGTCACCGATGATCAACTGGCGCTGGCCGCGACCGATCGGGATCATCGCGTCGATGGCCTTGATGCCCGTCTGCATCGGCTCGTGCACCGACTTGCGCTGCATGACGCCCGGCGCCTGCAGTTCCAGGGCGCGACGGCCCTCCGAGGCGATGTCGCCGAGACCATCGATCGGGTTGCCGAGCGGGTCGACGACGCGGCCGAGGTAGCCGTCGCCGACGGGAACCGAGAGCACCTCGCCGGTGCGAGTGACCTCCATGCCCTCGACGATGCCGCTGAACTCGCCGAGCACGATAACGCCGACCTCGTTCTCGTCGAGGTTCTGCGCGAGGCCGAGGGTGCCGTCCGCGAAGCGGATGAGCTCGTTGGCCATGACACCGGGAAGACCCTGCACGTGAGCGATGCCGTCGGCGGCGTCGACGACCTGGCCGACCTCGGTCTTCGAGGTCTTCGTGGGGTCGTACGACTTGACGAACTCTCGAAGCGCGTCGCGGATCTCGTCCGGGCTGATCGTTACCTCTGCCATTTTTTCCCTTTACCTTTACGGGAGCTTTGTTCCCGAATTCTGGATCTTTCTCTCGAACACCCTGCGGCGTTCGACTACTGCACGGTCTGGGTGCGACTACACCGCGAGCTGGAGCCGAAGTTCGCCCAGTTTGCTCGCGACGCTGCCGTCAATGATCTCGTCGCCCATCTGCACCCGCAGGCCACCGATGAGCTCGGGATCGACGATCTGATTGATGCGGAGTTCACGACCGTAGCTCGCTGCCAGGCCCTTCTCGAGCCGCGCCAGCTGGGCCGGTGCGATCGGGACGGCACTCGTGACCGTTGCGACGGCCAAGCCTGCCTGAGCCGCCACGATGGATGCTGCGTGCTGGACCGCAGCACCGAAGCGACGGCCGCGTGGCGCCTGCACGAGGTGCCTCACGATCGCGGTAGTCTGCGCGCTGGCCTTGTTCGCGAGCAGGCGCTCCACGAGCGCAACCTTGTTGCCCGCGGCGTCGAGCTTGCTGCCCACGGCCAGTTCCAGCTCGCTGTTCGAGGCGACAACACCCGCGAACTCGAAGAGTTCGCGATCGATCGATGCCGCCGAGTCCGCCGATTCCGCGGCGGCACGGTAGCCGAGTTCCTCGAGGCCGGCGATCAGGTCCTGATCGTTCGACCAGCGGCGCGACGCGATGTCGAACAGGAGCTGCCTGGTCGTGTCGGATACCGAGGAGCCGAAGACCGCGGCAATCACGGCCTCCTTCTCGCCTGCATCTGGATCAGAGAGCAGCGATCGCAGCTGGCCGGAGTCACCGATGACGCGGCTGGCGGCGAACAACTCCTCCGCCAGCTGCAGGGTCACCTGATCGGCCGACAGCGCCGACAGTGCCGCTGTGGAGGCGGAGAGTGCTTCTCTGGTCGCTGAACCCATGACTACTTCGTAGCTCCTTCGGAGGCCTCGAGCTCCGCGAGGAAGCGGTCGACCACGCTGGCCGCGCGCTTGTCGTCAGCCAGGCTCTCGCCGATGACGCCGGAAGCGAGGTCGATCGCGAGCGAGCCGACCTCCGCGCGCAGCGACACGAGTGCGCCCTGGCGCTCCGCCTCGATCTGCGTCGTCGCGTTACTGAGGATGCGTGCAGCCTCGGTCTGTGCCTGCTCCTTCAACTCCGTGAGGATGCGGGTTCCGTCCGCCCGCGCCTGGTCGCGAATCTTCGCGGCCTCGGCACGAGCCTCGGCGAGCTGCTCCGTGTACTTGTCGAGAGCGGATGCGGCCTCGGCTTGCGCGATCTCGGCCTTCTTGATGCCACCCTCGATGAGCGAAGCGCGCTCATCCAGCATCTTCTTCATCCTCGGAAGGATGAGGAACCAGAACGCGACCAGGATGATGACGAACACCACGAACGACCAGAAGAGGTCGGGAATCGTGGGAAGGATCGGGTTGGGCGCGGCTTCACCTCCCGCCGCCCTGAGGACTGTGGCGAGCATTACTTGAGGAAGAAGTAGGTCGCGATGCCGATGAAGGCGAGCGCCTCGGTGAAGGCGATACCGATGTACATGAGCACCGTGAGGCGACCCTGCAGTTCAGGCTGGCGAGCGACGGACTCGACGGTCTTGCCGACGACGATGCCGATGCCGATGCCTGGGCCGATCGCAGCCAGGCCGTAACCGACGGTGGCGATGTTGCCGCTGAGGGCGGCGAGGTTCGTTGCATCCACGAGTGGTGTTTCCTTCCGTTATTGCTGATCCGGCGGGTGCCGGACCTTGCTTAGTGTTCCTCGAGCACTGCCAGCTGAATGTAGACAGCAGTGAGGAGGGTGAAGATGTATGCCTGCAGCACGATGATGAGCAGTTCGAACAGCGTGAACGCGATGCCGAAGGCGAACGTTCCGATTCCGAAGAGGCTGTACCAGCCGCCCGCCGTGAACAGGAAGAACTGGGTCGCCGCGAAGAACAGCACGAGCAGGAAGTGGCCGACCATCATGTTCATCAGGAGTCGGAGGGTGAGCGTGATCGGCCGCAGCACGAAGGTGGAGATCAGCTCGATCACCGCGATAAGCGGAAGCAGGCCGCCGGGGACGCCCGGCGGGAAGAGTGCGTTCTTGAAGAAGTTTTTCGGGCTCTTGCGCACACCGGCGTAGATGAAGGTGCCGTAGGCGATCACGGCGAGTAGCAGCGGAACGCCGATGACCGAGGTGCCGGCGATGTTCAGACCCGGGATGACACCCGTGAGGTTGAGGCCGAGCACCATGAAGAAGATCGCGGTGAGCAGCGGCAGGAACCGGGTCCCGTCCTTCTTGCCGAGCAGGTCTTCCGCGATGCTGACGCGCACGAAGTCGAGGCCCATCTCGATGAGACTCTGGCCGCGCGTGGGAATGATGCGCATCTTGCGCGTCCCCAGCCAGAACACCAGCACGATGACCACAGCGACGAGCACCCGGATCATCATGATGCGGTTCATCTCGAACGGCGTGTTCGCGAAGAGGATGACGTCGGGGAAGAATTCCTCGATCGACGGCCCATGGAAACCCCCATCTCCGCTGCCACCTTCGGTGGCAAGCGGGAGGAGCGACGTGACGGCGTTAAGTAACAGCGCTAACTCCAGAATCGGGGCGTGACATCACGCGGCGAGGAAAAAGGGGGGAGGCGAACGCCTCAAACTCTATCAAGAGATTTGCGTCCGGCCGAATCTCAGCGGGTCGGCGCATCCCCCGCCTGGTCGCTCGACGCTGCCCCCGCGGCATCCGCGGTGCCATCGCCGGGAAGGGAGATGTCACTGACGTACGGCATGCGGGATCGCGCGATCTCGACGAGATCCACGACGAGGGTTCCGACGACCGCGACGACGAGGCACACGAACATCACGGTCGGCTGCAGCCACGGCTGGTCCTTCAGCAGGAACACGAGGATGAGAAAGACGATGAACTTCAGGATCCACGCGCCCATGACGATGGCGAAGAAGCCCGCGAGGCCGAAACGTGTGGCAATGAGGATGCTGAGGGCAGTGATGGCGAGGAACAGCACGGCCATCGCGGTGCCGATCAGTGCCCCGGCGACGCCCGCCCATCCCGCCACGAGGTAGCCGACGACGGATCCGACCACGACGAGGCCGAGGGCGAGAACGCCGCCCCAGAGCAGGATCTTCTTCAATACGGGAACGGCGCTCATGCGGTGCCACTCTCTTTCTGTTGCGGGAGGTCTTGACTGGGGCGCTTCTGCGCGTCGCCGTCGCCGCGCACGAGGGCTCCGACGGCGGCATCCTGCTCGGCCCGGGCATCGGACGTGCCGTGGGCACCCGCGGGCGTCTGGTTCGCGGCCTCGTCGAGCGGGTCGAAGCGTGCGGCATCCGCCTGTTCGACGTCACCGGTCTCTGCCAGCTGCACGGCGGCCTCGGCGACCTTGCGTCTGGTGAGTGGCGCGATGGTGAACCAGGTGCAGACCACCAGGCCCACCGCGATGATGGTGATCGCCCAAACCGCCTGCACGAAGAGGAAGAGCAGGCAGCCGACCGAGACCACCGCTGTCCAGGCGTAGAAGATCAGGACGGCGTGGAAATGCGAGTGCCCCATATCGAGAAGCCGGTGGTGGAGATGCTTGCGGTCGGCGGTGAACGGCGACTTGCCCGCCCTGAGCCTGCGGATGACCGCGAGGGCGAAGTCGAGCAGCGGAACGATGAGCACCGCGAGGGGAAGCAGGATCGGGATGAACGCGGGCGCGAGTTGCTTCGTGTACTGGAGCGATGCGATGTCGACCTGGCCGGTGACGGAGATGGCGGAGGTCGCCATTAGGAGCCCCACCAGAAGTGCTCCGGCGTCCCCCATGAAGAGTCGCGCCGGATGCCAGTTGAGCGGCAGGAAGCCGACGCAGGCGCCGATGAGCACGGCCGTGAGCAGCGAGGCTAGGTTGAAGTATTCCGCCTGGGCCATGGAGGTGGCAAGGATCCAGCTGTAGATGAGGAAGACGATGTTCGCGATGATGGCGACACCCGCCACGAGGCCGTCGAGTCCATCGATGAAGTTGACCGCGTTCATCACGAGCACGATGATCAGCACCGTCGTGACGAGCCCCGCGTAGGAGGACAACACAATGACCCCGCCCACGATGGGGATCGAGGTGAGCTGCACGCCCTGCCAGGCGAGCAGTCCCGCGGCAATCAGCTGTCCAGCCAGCTTCGTCATCCAGTCGAGGTCCCAGATGTCGTCGGCGACGCCGATGAGCACGATGATGAGCGCGGCACCGAAGATGGCGAGCACGGGGCCCGGTCGCGCAAAGACGAGATGGAACTGGCTGAACTGCGACGCGATGGCCACGGTGACACCGATGCCGATGAACATCGCGACGCCGCCGAGGCGGGGGGTCGGTCGGGTATGAACGTCTCGAGCCCGGATCTTCGGATAGAGGCGGTACCGGTTGCTGAGCTTCCAGATGACCACCGCGAGACCGAAGGTGATACCCGCTGAGAGCACGCCCGCCAGCAGGTAATAGACCAGCCTCATGGCGTAGTTTCGCTCGGAACCGTCTCGCCGGCTGGCTTCTTCGTCGGCGTCTTCTTCGCGGCGGTCGCCTTCGCGGGCGTCTTCTTCGCGGGGGCCACCTTCGCCGTGGCGGGCGGCTTCACCGCGCGCTTTCCCGCCCCAGCCGTGACCGCCGGCGCAACGGCAGGCTTCTTCACCGCGGGTGCCTTAGCGGTGGGCTTCTTGGCCGCGGGTGCCTTGGCAGCGGGTTTCTTAGGGGTCGCTGCCTTCGCCGCGGCCGCCGGGGCTGGCTTCTTCGCGGCGGGCTTCTTCACCGCAGGCTCCTTCACCGCAGGCTCCGCGGCGGGGCTTGCCACGAGGTCAGCGCGCGCGAGCGACACCGTGGGCATGGCATCCAGAACCTCAGTGATCGCCTCGTCGGAGATGACGCCGTGGCGCACGATGCTGATGGTGCCGCCTGGCCGCAAGAGTCCGGTCGCGTCCACGATGGTGGAGCCCGTGCCGTCGCCGGCCGCGGGATAGCGGCTGCCCACGATGCCGCCATCGAGGTAGACCTCGACGCTGTCGCCCAGCATCCGCTCGGCATCGTGCACCGTCATCGCCGCGGGCTCGCCGGTGAGGTTCGCCGAAGAGACCGCGAGCGGCCCGGTCTCTGAGAGCAGTTCGAGGGCGATGGGGTCGTCGGGCATGCGCAGGGCCACGGTGCCGTGGGTCTCCCCGAGGTTCCACTTGAGCGATTCCTGGGCGGGCAGGATGACGGTGAGGCCGCCTGGCCAGAACGCCTTGACCAGGGCGCGCACCTCATCCGGCACGACCTCGGCGAGCGCGTCGAGCGTGGGGATGCCGGGCACCAGCACGGGCGGCGGCGAGGCCGTCGTGCGGTTCTTCGCGTCGAGCAGTCGCAGCACCGCGTCGGAGTTGAACGCGTCGACGGCCACGCCGTAGACGGTGTCAGTGGGCATGACGATCAGATCGCCCCGCCCGATCGCCGCGCGTGCGAGCCGCATACCAGTGAGGAGTTCGCTCTGATCCGAGCAGTCATAGATGGTCGCCATGTCGAAGAACATCGTAGCGGGAGCGCCTGTGCGTGAAACGCTCACGCGCGCGCCTGCGGCGTTTAGGCTGGATCGAGGAAAGGGAGTGAAGTGGACCTCTACCTGTTCGACTTCGACAAGACCCTTTATGCCTACGACTTTCGCCGGCGACTGCCAGCGCTTGCTCGCATCACGGGTGCGAGCGAGTATCACCTGGCCAAGAGCTGGTGGGCGGGAGGCTACGAGGCGCGCGCTGAGGCGGGTGCCTGGCGCAACGCCCACGAATACCTCGAGAAGTTTGCCGAGGTCACCGGGTATCCGCTGTCACTCGAGCAGTGGTGCGAATCCCGTCACGAGGCGAGCACGCCGATCACCGGAAGCGTTGCTGCGCTCCGTCGCAGCAGCGCCCTCGGCACCGTCTCGCTGTTCTCCAACAACCCCTCGCCGTTTGCCGAGACACTCGATCACACGGCGCCGGATGTCGCGGAGATCCTCGGTGAGAATGTGCTCGTGAGCTTCCAGCTCGGGGCGCGGAAGCCGGATGACGAGGCGAACCTGCGAGCGCTGCGGCACTACGACGCGCGACCGGAAGACACACTCTTCATCGACGATTCGCGGGCGAACGTGGCGAGCGCCGCATCCCTCGGCATGCACGTGCACCACTTTCTGACCATCGACGGAGTACCGCAGGTCGACGCACTGAACGACGCGATCGATCGCTTCGCGGGACGAAACGGATGAGCCTGCTCTACATCTTCGACATGGACGACGTGCTGTACGAGTTCGACTGGTATGCGCGAATGACGGCCCTCAGCCGCATCACCGGACTGCCGCAGGACGAGCTTCGCGAACGGTGGTGGAACCAGGGCGGGGAGGCCGCGGCCGAGGCCGGCGACTACCTCTCCCCCGAGGACTATCTGCTCGCGTTCAATGAGGCCATTGGGTTTGTTCTGAGCGAAGACGACTGGCTGAGCGCACGCGGTGGTGCGATGACGGCGCTGCCTGACTCCATCGCCGCGGTGAAGCGCGCATCCGAGCTCGGTCAGGTGACCCTGCTGACAAACAATGGGCCACTCACCTCGAGGCACATCAAGACGCTCGCGCCCGAGCTCGTGCCGGTGTTCGGTGATCACCTTTTCACCTCGAGCGACTACGGCGCTCGCAAGCCCGACCCGAAGGTATTCAGGGCCGTGCTCGAACGCTACGGCGTCGACGCATCCGACGCCTTCTTCGCCGACGACCTGCCCGAGAACATCGCAGGAGCGGAGTCCTGTGGCATCACGGGGCATCTGTTCACCGAGCCGAGCGGACTGCTGGCGGCCGTCGAGGCCTTCGCAGCGGCCCGCTCGGCCTGAACCGAGGCCTCTCGTCAGCGACGACCGGCCTTGAGGCGGAACAGGACCGCTCCCCACAGCACGGCGATCACGAGGATGAGTGCGCACCAGCCGAGCGCGAGCAGCGCGACGCGGAGAAGGCGAGTCGTGAAGCGGAGAAAAGCGAGCGCGAGGCCGCGAAGCGCCGCTGAGGCGCCACTGAGGCGCCAGCTTGCGCCATTTCGGGGCGCTCGTTGCGGCAGGTGGTGGGTGGCGCGGTGGCACACCCGCCATGTGGCGCAACGGGAGAGGCCGCGCCGCTTGGGGGTGGACGCCCTTCGGCAAGCTCAGGGAACGTGGGCCCTAGCGGAGCGCCGTCGTCGCGCGGTCACGGCCGAGGAGGTCGCGGTGGCTGGCGATCGCGTGCCAGCCGTCCGCGGCGAGCAGCTCCGCGATCTGCGCGGCCTGCAGTTCGCCGTGCTCCAGCACGAGAGTGCCGCCCACGTAGAGCAGGCGACGAGCGACCGTGGAGACGGTGCGGATGACATCCAGTCCGTCTGCACCACCGTAGAGCGCGAGCGCCGGATCGAACAGGCGCACCTCGGGGTCGCGGGGAATCGCATCCGTCGGAATATATGGCGGGTTCGAGGCGACGACCGCCACGGTGCCGTCGAGTTCGGGCAGCGCGTCGGCGAGGTCACCGAGGAGGGCGGTGGCGTTCGTGGCGCCGCTCTCGCGGAAGTTGCGCTCGGTCCACGGGAAGGCGTCTGGCGAAAGTTCAACGCCGTAGACCGTGGAATGCGGGACCTCGGTGGCCATAGCGAGAGCAATCGCACCACTGCCGGTACCGAGGTCGACACCGATCGGCGATGCGGATGCCGCTGCCGCGAGGGCATCGATGGCGAACTGGGCGACGTGCTCGGTCTCCGGTCGCGGCACGAAGACACCGGGACCGACGGCGAGTTCGAGCGAACGGAACGGTGCCCGGCCGGTGATGTGCTGGAGCGGCTCGCGGGCTGCCCGGCGGGTGACAATGTCGCGGATGGCTGCGGCATCCGGTTCGCTGACCTCGGTGCCCGTGATGGCTTTTGCCTGCACCTCACCGCGGCTGAGCTGCAGCACGTGGCCGACCAGCAAATCCGCGTCGACGTCGGGCGACTCGATGCCCGCGGCCGCGAGGGCCTCGATCGCGCGGTTGCGCAGGTCGGCGATCGTGGCGGGCATGGCGTTCCAATCTAGCGCTTCTGAGCTGTCACCCCGTGCGGGTTTCGATACGCGGGCTCGTTCCTCGCACGCTACTCAACCCGCGGGTAATGCCGACGGCAACTCGACCGTCAGTCGTCGGCGCCGAGGGCCTCGAGCCGTGCCTCTTCGTCCCACTGGATGCACGATTCGATGACGGGGCCGAGAGCGCCGTTCATCACGGTGTCGAGGTTGTAGGCCTTGTAGCCCGTGCGGTGGTCCGCGATGCGGTTCTCCGGGAAGTTGTACGTGCGGATGCGCTCGGAGCGGTCCATCGTGCGGATCTGACTCTTGCGCACGGCCGAGGCTTCGGCATCCGCCTGCTCCTGCTGATGAGCGAGGATGCGAGCGCGCAGCACACGCATCCCCGCCTCCTTGTTCTGCAGCTGGCTCTTCTCGTTCTGCATCGCCACCACGATTCCCGTGGGGAGGTGGGTGATGCGAACGGCGGAGTCGGTCGTGTTGACCGACTGGCCGCCCGGGCCGCTTGAGCGGTAGACGTCGATCTTGAGGTCGTTCTGGCTGATCTCGACCTCTTCGGGCTCGTCGACCTCGGGGAAGACGAGGACGCCGGCGGCGGAGGTGTGGATTCGGCCCTGCGACTCGGTCGCCGGGACGCGCTGCACCCGGTGCACGCCACCCTCGTACTTGAGCTGCGCCCACACGCCCTCTGCGGGATCGCTCGCGTGGCCCTTGATGGCGAGCTGCACATCCTTGATGCCGCCGAGGTCACTCGAGGTCTGCTCGATGATCTCGGTCTTCCACTTCTTGGATTCCGCGAAGTGCAGGTACATCCGCAGGAGGTCCCCGGCGAACAGCGCCGACTCGGCGCCGCCCTCCCCCATCTTGATCTCCATGATCACGTCGCGACCGTCGTTGGGGTCGCGCGGGATGAGCAGCCTGCGAAGACGCTCCTGCGCGGTCTCCAATTGCTCGGTGAGCACGGGCACCTCGGCGGCGAAGGACTCGTCCTCCCCCGCCATTTCGGTGGCTGCCGCGAGGTCATCCGTCAACTTATGCCACTGGTGGTATGCGGCGACGATGCGACTGAGCTCCGCGTACCGGCGGTTGACCTTCTTCGATCTGGCCGGGTTGGAGTGCAGTTCGGGATCGGCGAGCTGATCCTGAAGCTCCTCGTGCTCGGCCAGCAGGGTTGTTACTGACTCGAACACGTTCTCAGTCTTCCTTGGTCCCCGAGGCTCCGGGCAGCGACTTCTGGATCTGCATGAGGAACTCGACGTTGGAGTTGGTCTCCTTGAGCTTGCCGAGCACGATCTCAAGCGCCTGCTGCTGGTCGAGACCCGCGAGGGCCCTGCGCAGCTTCCAGGTGACCTTGACCTCGTCGGTGCCCATGAGCATCTCTTCGCGGCGCGTGCCGGACGCGTTGACATCCACCGCGGGGAAGATGCGCTTGTCGGCCAACTGGCGCGACAGGCGAAGCTCCATGTTGCCGGTGCCCTTGAACTCCTCGAAGATCACCTCGTCCATCTTCGAGCCGGTCTCCACGAGCGCGGTCGCCAGGATGGTGAGCGAGCCGCCATCCTCGATGTTGCGAGCCGCACCGAAGAAGCGCTTCGGCGGGTACAGGGCGGATGAGTCGACACCGCCGGAGAGAATACGACCGGATGCCGGAGCGGCCAGGTTGTATGCGCGGCCGAGTCGGGTGATCGAGTCGAGCAGCACGACCACATCGTGACCGAGTTCGACGAGACGCTTGGCGCGTTCGATCGCGAGCTCGGCGACCGTGGTGTGGTCCTCTGCCGGACGGTCGAAGGTAGAGGCGATGACCTCGCCCTTCACCGTGCGCTGCATGTCGGTGACCTCTTCTGGGCGCTCGTCGACGAGCACGACCATGAGGTGTACCTCGGGGTTGTTCTTGGCGATCGCGTTGGCGATGGCCTGCAGCACGACGGTCTTGCCCGCCTTTGGCGGCGAGACGATAAGTCCGCGCTGGCCCTTGCCGATCGGCGACACGAGGTCGATGATGCGGGTGGTGAGCTTGCTGGCCTCGCTCTCGAGACGCAGGCGCTCGGTCGGGTACAGCGGCGTGAGCTTGCCGAACTCGACTCGCTCGGCTGCCTGCTCGACGGGAAGTCCGTTGATGGAGTCGATCTTCACGATCGCGTTGTACTTCTGGCGACCGTTGTTGTCGTTCTCGCGCGGCTGGCGGATGGCACCGACGACAGCATCGCCCTTGCGCAGGTTGTACTTCTTGACCTGGCCGAGCGAGACGTAGACGTCGTTGTTGCCGGGGAGGTAGCCGCTCGTGCGAACGAAGGCGTAGTTGTCGAGAACGTCGAGGATGCCGGCGACCGGGATGAGCACGTCATCCTCGGTGATCTCGGGCTCGAAGTCGTCGCCGCCCTGGCCGCGACGCTTGCGGTCGCGGTACCGGTTGCGGCCTCCGCGATCATCCTGGTCGTTCTGCTGGCGGTCGTTGTTGCCGCGGTCGTTGTTGTTGCCGCGGTTGTTGCGGTTGTTGCCGCGGTTGCCGTCGCCGGACTGCTCGTCGTTCTGACGGTCGGCCTGCTGACGGTCGGCCTGCTGACGGTCGCCCTGCTGGCGGTCGTTCTGCTGGCGGTCACCACGTTCTCCGCGGTTGCGGTTGCGGTTGCGGGAGTTGCGCGACTGCTGCGCGCCCTCGCCCGCGGCGTCATCGCCGTGGGAGTCGTCTGCCCTGGCCTCGCGCTCGGCCTCCTGGCCGGGTACGCGGTCGAGGCCCTCGGATGCCTCGCCGCTCGTGGCGGCATCGGCCTGGGCTGCGCGCTCGGCCTCCTGGCCCGGGATGCGGTCGAGACCGCTCTCGCCCTGGTTCGCGTGGCTGGCTGCGGAGCGCCGGTTACGCGCTGGCGCCTTGGCTGGGGCGGCATCCGTTGTCGGCTCCACGGGCGAGGCCTCCGAGGCCGCAGGCGTGGTACTGGAGACATCGATCACCGGTGCGGCGGCCGTGTCGACCACGGCAGTGCTGGCCCGGCGTGAGCCGCGCTTCTTCACTGCGGGCGCGGTGTCAGTGGCCTGACTTGCCACGGCATCCTGTGCTGCGGGTGCCGCGACAGACTCTGCTGCCGGGGCCTCTGAGCTTGCCTTGGCCGATGCTGAATTGTCCTGGATCTCGGAGATTGCGTCCACGAGTTCTCCTTTACGAAGTTTGTTAGCGCCACTGATACGGAGCTCTGCGGCCAGAGCTTGAAGCTCGGGTACGCGAAGACTGGCGAGAGAGGCACTCGAGTCCGGCCGATCGGCACGGACAGTGAGGTCAGTCACTAAGAGGGTTCCTTTCCCCTGGCTAGCGGGCATCCAAGAATCGGACGCCCTCCACCGGAGAGCTATTCGAGAATCGCTACTCGCATCTGAGCGGGTTGCGCAGTAACGGGTGCGATGCAGCGAGTGCTAGTGATATGCAAACCGGGACTCGGACTAGGTCGAGATTTCTACCGGGTGCACGATCACTGTAGCACCTTTGAAGTCGACGGCGAGCAGCAGCGGTTGCCAGGGCGTGCCGTGCTGTCGAGCCACCAGGTCTGCGGCAACGAGCCTTTGCGCGGGATCGCTGCAGAGCACGAGGATCGACGGCCCGGCGCCCGAGACGACGGCCGCGAGGCCTTCGGAGCGGAGCGCTGTGATGAGCGAGTCGGTCTCGGGCATGGCGCTTGCCCGGTAGCTCTGATGCAGTCTGTCTTCGGTCGCGGCGAGCAAGAGCTCCGGGCTCTGGATGAGGGCGGCGATGAGCAGGGCGGACCGGGAGACGTTGAAGATGGCGTCTTCGTGCGGCACCGACAGCGGACGGAGGCTGCGCGCGACCTCCGTCGACATGGTGCCCTGCGGCACGGCGATGAGGGGTGAGACGCCGCGGTGCACGATGAGCTTCTTGTGCTGCGGGCCCGCATCCGTGGTCCAGGCGATCGTGAGCCCGCCGAACAGTGCGGGCGCCACGTTGTCGGGGTGCCCCTCCATCTCGGTCGCGAGCGCGAGCAGCTTGCCGGAGCCGATCTCCACGATGCCGCCGAGCAATCCCTTGGCGGCCATGATGCCCGAGACGATGGCGGCGCCGGATGATCCGAGGCCGCGGCCGTGCGGAATCGAGTTGTGCGCGACCAGATCCAGCCCAGGCAGTTGCTGCCCGAGGGCGGCGAAGGTGTGCGCGATCGCCCGCACCACGAGGTTGCTCTCGTCGGTCGGCACCTCCCCCTCGCCTACGCCGATGACGCGAACGGAAACGCCGGGTTCGGCGCGCGCCGTCACAGTCAGCTCGTCGTAGAGCGACAGCGCGAGGCCGAGCGTGTCGAACCCCGGCCCGAGGTTTGCTGTGGTGGCTGGAACCTTGACCGTTACCGTGCGCCCGATCAGCCCAGCAGCAGCGGGAGTGGTCATGCACTCACTTTCGCGAGGCCGAGCACGCCGGCGATCTCAGCGGTGTCGACCGGAACGACGGTGGGCTTGACATCCGCGCCATCGGCCGTGCGCAGCGCCCACTGGGGGTCTTTGAGGCCGTGACCGGTGACGGTCAGAACGACCGTGGCATCCTTCGGGATCTCGCCCGCTGCTGAGCGCTCCAGGAGACCGGCAACGCTGATGGCGGAGGCGGGCTCGACGAAGATGCCCACCTCGCCGGCCAGAATGCGGTACGCCTCGAGGATGCGCTCATCCGAGATCGCGCCGAAGTAGCCGTTGCTGGCGTCGTGCGCCGCGGTCGCGAGCGCCCAGGATGCCGGGTTGCCGATGCGGATGGCGCTGGCGATGGTCTCGGGGTGCTTCACGACGTGGCCGCGCACGATGGGAGCGCTGCCCTCGGCCTGGAAGCCAAACATCCGGGGAAGCTTGGTGGTGGCGCCGCGCTCGAGTTCCTCGGAGTAGCCGCGGAAGTATGCGGTGTAGTTGCCCGCGTTGCCGACGGGGACGATGTGGAAGTCTGGCGCATCCTCGAGCACCTCGACGACCTCGAAGGCGGCGGTCTTCTGCCCGTCGATGCGGTCGGGGTTGACGGAGTTGACGAGGTGAACCGGGTAGTTGTTCGCGAGTTCCCGAGCGATGTCGAGGCAGTCGTCGAAGTTGCCCTGCACCTGCAGGAGCTCCGCGTTGTGCGCGATGGCCTGGGCCAGCTTGCCCATCGCGATCTTGCCCTCCGGCACGAGCACGGCGGCCTTGATGCCGGCGTGGGTTGCGTAGGCGGCGGCTGACGCCGAGGTGTTGCCGGTGGAGGCGCAGATGACGGCCTTGGCTCCCTGCTCCACGGCCTTCGAGACGGCCATGGTCATCCCCCGGTCCTTGAAGGAGCCGGTGGGGTTCATGCCCTCGTACTTGACCCACACCTTGGCGCCGGTGCGCGCGGAGAGCGCCGGAGCGGGAATCAGCGGTGTTCCGCCCTCGCCCAGGGTGACGATGGGCGTGCTGTCTGAGACGTTCAGACGATCGGCGTACTCGCGCAGAACTCCGCGCCACTGCTTGGCCATTAGATACCTTCTACTCTTAATACTGAGGTGACAGAACTCACGACGTCGCTCGCTTCGAGGGCTGTGACCGTCGCGGAGAGATCGGATTCGGATGCCTTGTGGGTACCGATAACAAGGGTAGCGGTGGCTGAACCACCGTCTGCGCGCACCGACTGCTCCACCGCCTCGACCGAGACCCCGTGGTCGCTGAACATGGTGGCGACCGCGGCGAGCACGCCCGGCTCGTCGATGACGCTGAGGGTGATCTGGTAGCGCGTCGTGATGCGCGAGATCGGCAGGATGGGCAGGTTCGCGTGGGTCGATTCCGCGACGCCCGGGCCGCCGATGACGTGCCTGCGGGCCGCCGAGACCAGGTCGCCGAGAACCGCGGATGCCGTTTCCTTGCCACCAGCACCGGCACCGTAGAACATGAGGTCGCCCGCGGCCTCGGCCTCGACGAAGACCGCGTTCTTCGCGCCATGCACCGCCGCGAGCGGGTGGTCGCGGGGCACGAGCGCGGGGTAGACCCTGGCCGAGACGCCCTCTTCGCCGGTTTCGGCATCCGTGAGCCGCTCGCTGATCGACAGCAGCTTGACGACGTAACCAGCCTTGCGCGCCTCGGCCACCTGCTCGAGCGTGACGGTCGTGATGCCCTCGCGGTGCACGCGGTCGAGCGGCACCGTGGTGTGGAAGGCGAGGCTCGCGAGGATCGCGGTCTTCTGCGCGGCGTCGAAGCCCTCGACGTCCGCAGAGGGGTCGGACTTCTCTGCGTAACCGAGCTCGGTGGCCACGGCGAGGGCGTCTTCGAGGCTCTCCCCCGTGGTGTCCATGCGATCGAGGATGAAGTTGGTCGTGCCATTGACGATGCCGAGGATACGCCGGATGCGATCGCCCGCGAGGCTGTCGCGCAGTGGCCGGATGATCGGGATGGCTCCGGCGACGGCGGCCTCGTAGTACAGCTGGGCACCCACCTGCTCCGCGGCCTCGAACAGCTCCGGACCGTGGGTGGCGAGGAGTGCCTTGTTGCCGGTGATGACATCCGCGCCGGAGTTGAGCGCCTGCAGGATGTAGCTGCGCGCGGGTTCGAGGCCGCCCATCAGCTCGATGACGATGTCTGCGCCGAGGATCAGCGACTCGGCGTCGGTAGTGATGAGTTCCTGCGGGATGTGCGCGGTGCGCGCGGCCTCCGGGTCCCGCACGGCGACGCCGACGAGCTCGAGCCCCGCTCCGGCGCGCTGGGCCAGCTCTTCGCCGTGCTGCAGGAGCAGCGAGGCGACCTGGGCGCCGACAGATCCGGCCCCGAGCAGGGCGACTCGCAGGTTGCGGTACTCGATCATCGTGTTTCCTCACCGGTTGTTGGGCCTGTCGGGATACCCGCGTCTCGTGAAAGCAGGTCGGCCTCGGTTTCGCCACGCACTATGACGCGTGCCGCTCCATTGAGCACGGCCACCACGGGCGGCCGGCCGAGATAGTTGTAGTTGCTCGCGAGCGACCAGCAGTATGCACCTGTCGCAGGCACCGCCACGAGGTCGTCGGGGCGCACGTCGCCGGGCAGGTAGTCCGCGTGCACGACGATGTCGCCGCTCTCGCAGTGCTTGCCGGCGATGCGTACGAGCGCGGGATCGGCATCCGACGCCCGGCTCGCGATGCGCACCGAGTATTCGGCGGCATAGAGCGCGGGGCGCACGTTGTCGCTCATGCCGCCGTCGATACTCACATACTTGCGGATGGCGCTGCCGCGCTCGAGCGAGACCTCGACGTCTTTGACTGTGCCCACCGTGTACAGCGTCGTGGTGGACGGCCCGATGATCGCGCGGCCGGGCTCGACGGCGACGACGGGTACGGGAATGTCGAGCCTCGCGCACTCCGCGGCCACGATGTCAGCGAGCCTGCGTGCGAGCTCGCCGAGCGAGAGCGCGACATCGACGCTCGTGTAGGCGATGCCGAAGCCACCGCCGAGGTTGAGCTCGGGCACCGGGCCGTCGGCGAGCAGCCGCGCGTGCAGCTCGAGGAGGCGCGAAGCCGCCTCGGCGAAGCCCTCCGAGTCGAAGATCTGGGAGCCGATGTGCGAGTGAAGGCCGAGGAATTCGAGGCTGGGGCGCGCGCGGATGGCGGCCACGGCATCCGCCGCGTCGGCGAGCGCGATGCCGAACTTCTGGTCTTCTCTGGCCGTCGCGAGGTACTCGTGGGTGTGGGCGTGCACGCCGCTGTTGACCCGCAGCCGCACCGACTGCACGACGCCGTGACGGGCGGCCGCCTCGGCGACGCGGTCGATCTCGACGATGCTGTCGATCACGATCACGCCGACTCCGGTGGCGACGGCACGGTCGATCTCGGCGATGGACTTGTTGTTGCCGTGGAAACCGAGCCTCGACGGGTCGATGCTTGCGGCGAGCGCCACAGCGAGTTCGCCGCCGCTGCAGACGTCGATGTTGAGCCCGGCCTCGGTCACCCAGCGAGCGATCTCGGCGCTGAGGAACGCCTTGCCCGCGTAGTAGACCTTGGCGGCGGAGCCGACGCGAGCGAACTCGCGGGAGAAGGCCTCGTGCGCCTCCTCGGCGCGGCCGCGCGCATCCGCTTCGTCGACGACGTAGACGGGTGTGCCGAACTCGCCCGCAATGCGTGAAGCGGTGACGCCGCCGATCTCGATCTCACCGGATGCGGTGCGAGCGGAGCGGCGCGACCACACCGAAGCGGCCAGCGCGTTCGCGTCGGCGGGGTGGGCCAGCCACTCCGGGGCGAGCGGGTTGAGAGTCAAAGGGGAACCTCACGGGTGTCTGCGGGTGGAGCGATGCGAACCTGGCACGGTTCCTGAAGTCCCCTGAATCTTATTACGAGTGCCGAGACCGCTCGCCCGGCGTTACTTCGAAGGGCAGGTTCCGCGGCTCGCCAGCAGCTTGCTGTTCAGCACAGCGTTCTGCGCCGAGACGGTGAGCTGAATGCTCTTGCCGGTGATGAAGACACTCTCGAGGGTGAAGTTCTTGGGCAGCAGTGGCGCGACACACACGGCATGGTTTACGAACAGTGCGTCGGTGAGTGAGCCGAATGCGGAGGCCTTCAGCTGCTTGCCCGTGAAGGACTGCCCATTGATCACGATCGAGGAGGGCGTGAGCACGAGCTGCCCCTTGCTCGCCGATGGGGTGAACTCGATGCCGACGGGCAGCGAATAGCCGAACAGTGTCACCTCGGTTCCCAGAGTGACCTTGCCGTCGGCGATCGCGATCTGCTTCGGTGCGAGGCCCGGCACGGTGGAGAACAGAGCCTTAAGCGCGGTCTGGTCGGTGACGAAGACAAAGCGAGCGAGTGCGGTCGGCTTGCTCGTATCGAGCGGGATGCCGCTGGCCGTGAGTTGGGCGGAACCGGCGAGCTCGCCCAGCGAGAGCCTCGCGATGCCTACGTCGACCTTGTCGAGGCTGCCCGAAAGGAGCTGCACGAGCACGGACGTTCCGCCGACGCTCACGTCGACAGGCGTGCTCGCAGGCACGGCGAGCGACGTGCGCACCTGCTTCGCAATCTGGTCGGCGACGATGCCCCGTGCCGCGTTGTCGGCCACGATCGCGGCCACCACGAGAAGGGAAATGATGCCGGCGGTGACCACGAAGCGCAGCGTGGTCCTGACCCTGCGTTTCGGCTTGAGCGTCTTCCCTGTGCGCGCGCTCGCCTGAGTTCGCACCGGCCTTCCGGGCGCTTGCTTCGGCGGGAGCGTCATTCGCTACATTCTGGCGGGGGCCGATACGCCGAGCAAGCCCAGCCCGTTGCGCAACACCTGACCGGTGGCATCATTCAGCCACAGTCGGGTGCGGTGCAGGTCGCTGACTGTCTCGTCGCCCAGCGGGGTGACGCGGCAGTTGTCGTACCAGCGGTGATACGCGCCAGCGAGTTCCTCGAGATAGCGGGCGATGCGATGCGGTTCGCGCAGTTCCGCGGCCTGGGCGAGCACCCGAGTGTATTCACCGAGGATGCCGAGAAGGTTGTTCTCCGTGTCGTGCGTCAGCAGCTCGGGGCTGAATGCGCTGCGATCCACGCCGGACGCCGCGGCGTTGTTCGCCACCGAGTTGGTGCGCGCATGCGCATACTGCACGTAGAAGACGGGGTTGTCATTGGTGCGGCGCACGAGTAGATCGAGATCGATGTCCAATTGCGAATCGGCCGAGCTGCGCACGAGGGCGTAGCGGGCGGCATCCACCCCCACCGCCTCGACGAGGTCTTCGAGCGTGACGACGGTACCGGCGCGCTTGCTCATGCGCACGGGCTCGCCGTCGCGCATGACGGTGACGAGCTGGCCGATCATGATCTCGAGGTTGACGCCCGGCACGTCGCCGAAGGCGGCGGTCATGGCCATGAGCCGCTTGACGTAGCCGTGGTGGTCGGCACCGAGCATGATGATGTTGCGCTCGAAGCCGCGCTCGCGCTTGTTCAGGTAGTAGGCGAGATCCCCCGAGATGTAGGCCGCCTCGCCGTCGCTCTTGATGACGACGCGGTCTTTGTCATCGCCGAACTCGGTGGTGCGCAGCCAGGTCGCGCCGTCCTGCTCGAAGACGTGGCCGAGCTCCCGCAGCCTCGCGACCGCGCGCTCGACGGAACCGCTCTCATGCAGCTCGTTCTCATGGAAGTAGACATCGAAGTCGACACCGAAGTCGTGCAGGCTCGCCTTGATGTCGCCGAACATGAAGTCGACACCGGATGCGCGGAAGACCTCCTGCGCGTCCTCCCGCGACAGCGCCGACAGGTCGCCGTCGTAGGCCGCGACCACCCTGTCTTTGATGTCGGAGATGTACTGGCCGGCGTAGCCGTCCTCGGGAGCCGGCTCACCTTTGAACGAAGCGAGGAGGCTGCGCGCGAAGCGGTCGATCTGCGCGCCGTGGTCGTTGAAGTAGTACTCGCGGGTGACGAGTCCACCCTGTGCCTGGAACACGCGAGCGAGGCTGTCGCCCACCGCGGCCCAGCGCACGCCGCCGATGTGAATCGGTCCGGTGGGGTTTGCAGAGACGAACTCGAGGTTTATCGTGACGCCGTCGTAGAGGTCGCCGCGACCGAAGGCCTCGCCCTGCTCGACGATCGTCTTCGCCAGGGCGCCCGCGGCAGCGGCATCCAGCCTGATGTTGATGAAGCCGGGGCCCGCGACCTCGACGGAAGCGACGCCGTCGACCGCCTCGAGACCGGCGGCGAAGTCTGCCGCGAGTTCGCGCGGGTTGAGCCCGAGCGGCTTCGCGAGCTTCATGGCGATGTTTGCGGCCCAGTCGCCGTGATCGCGGTTCTTCGGGCGCTCGAGGCTCACGTCTGCGAGGGTGAGTGGGGTCGGCCGCACGGCGCCTCGACGCTCCAGCGCAGCGTTCACGATGGCGAGCAACTGGGCGGAGAGCTGGGCTGGAGTCACGGGAAGCGATTCTATCGTGCGGCCCGCGCGCGCCCTCGCGGTCGCCCCCGTCGCCGTGGGTGAGAATTGACACCGGCACAGGAGGGGGATCCGATGGCATCCACAACAGGCGGCATGACGGCCCGAATCACGGTAATCACGGCGATCGCGCTGCTCGCGCTCACCGGGTGCAAGGACACGGCGCATCCGACCGCGAGCACCGCCCCGAGTCGTTCCACCTCATCGAGTTCCGCGAGTGCGACGCCGGAGGCAACAGCGCATGCGACTGCTGCACCGAGTCAGGCTGCGGGAACACCGCTCGGCGTCGGCTGCGAGCAACTCGTCTCGCTGCAGCAGATGTACGACTTCAACCCCAACTTCAGCCTCGACGCCGACTACACGCCGAAGTCCGGCAGCAGCGCGAGCGCGGCGCTCAAGTACCGGGGCATTGCGTGCAACTGGGTGAATCAGACCAGCGGCGAGACGATCAGTTTCGCTGCTGCCCACCCCGCGGCATCCGACCTTGCGGCTCTGAAGCGTGCTGCGGCCTCGGGCACGGCGGTTTCGGGTCTCGGCGACGCGGCCTGGTTCAGCAAGAGCGGTGAAACGGGCGAGCTGCAGGTGTTCCGCGGCCCGTACTGGGTCACGGCAACCTCGGTCTTCTTCGGCACCGCGGATGACGCGAAGCAACTCGCCGAGGATGCCGTCGCCGCCGTGAAGTAGCCCACTTCGTTCCCGTACGTCTCGCTCCCCTGTGCCAAGCGTTCAGCGGCGTGTCAACGGCCGTCTTGTTCGTAACTCAGGCAGATCTCACGTTGAGCGCTCGCCGAGCCCGAGAACTCCCCGTTTCGACCGCGGGTGGCGACGAAACTGCCTGAGTTATGGTTGACATCCGCTGTTCACATCGCCAGCAGAATCACACTGAGGCTTGTTGCGCCAACGATCAAGGCGCCGTCCAGACCGTCGCCGCTGGGGTAACCTTGGTCAGTACTCCTGGCCCCCATAGCTCAGGGGATAGAGCACTGCCCTCCGGAGGCAGGGGCCGCAGTTCGAATCTGCGTGGGGGCACCACCGCCTTTCGCCTCATGCAGGCCACGGCAGGTCTCGATTTTTGCTCGCGCCTCGACATCCGGTGGCCCGCGTTACAGGATGGGAGCATCCGTTCTCTTGGGAGGTGTCATGCGAGCCAGTGGCTGGGTCCTGATCGCGATGGTCGTGTGCGCGGTTCCCCTCGCCATCGGCGTCGCAACCGGGCAGAGTTGGCCTCCCTACGTGACGTACGCGGGATGGGGTGTGGTGATCGTCACGAGCATCGTCCGCGCGCTGTTACCGAAGCGCGGCTCACGGCCGACGTCGAGCGCGATCGCGGGAGCCGGCGACGTCTACAACGAGCTGTACCTGGCTCGACCGCGCATCCCGGTGACGTTCGGCAACCCCGTCGACGTCACAGACGGAGAGACCCTCGATCGGCCGGACGAACTCGCGGACGGCAAGGTCACGCTGTCACTGCCCGACGAAAACCAGCCGAGCTGACATCCGGAGTCCATCCACGCGTCCCAACGGAGGATCACCTGTCTGAGAACCCCGTCGCCATCGTCGGCCCCGGCGCCGTCGGTGGCCTGCTCGCCGCGCTGCTCGAGCGGGCGGGCGTCGATGCCGTCGCCGTAGCCCGGCCCGAGACGGCGCGGGCGATCAACGAACAGGGGCTGAGCATCCGCAGCCCGCACTTCGGCGACTGGACCTCGCGCCTGGAAGCCCGCAGCGACATCCCGACGGGTGCCCGCGTCATCGTGGCCACGAAGGCATTCTCGGTGCCAGCAGTCGCGGCATCCATCGGCGAAGCCCGTCCCACGGAGGTCGTCTCGCTGCTCAACGGGATGGAGCACATGGCGCTCCTGCGGGCGAGCGTGCATGGTGCGCCGGTCGCGGGGGCGACGATCGCGGTCGAGGCGTTGCGCGCATCCGTCACCGTTATCGATCACAAGAGTCCGTTCCTGACCATCGTGGTGCCGGCGGCCGCGGCGGAGTTCGCGACGGTGGCCGACCTCAACCGGGCCGGACTCGGCGTGCGCGTGGGCGGTTCCGAGGCGGAGGTGCTGTGGGCCAAGCTGCGCTTTCTCGCACCCATGGCGCTCCTGAGCTCCTACTGGCGCCAGTCGATCGGCCCGGCGCTCGAGCACGATCGAGAGCTGACCCGCACGCTGCTCGACGAGGTGGCCGCCGTCGCGACCGCGGATGGCGCCGCTGCGACTCCGGATGAGATTGCCACGGCACTCGGCAAGCTGCCGTCCCCGATGCGCTCGTCGCTCCAGGCGGACCTCGAGACGGGAGGCGACAGCGAACTCGACGCGATCGGTGGCGCGCTCATCCGACGTGGTGAATCGCACGGAATCGCCACGCCCACCATTGAACGCATCGTTCGAGAGCTCTCTGCCCGCACTGCTACCTGACGCTGAGGTGCTGGTCTCCGATGACCGACAGCAGCCTGAGCTTGTCGTAGCTCTCGGTGCCCGGCGACGCGGTCAACACGAGCAGCACCTGCGACTGGTCGGGATCGAGCAGGCTCTGACAGTGCAGGTCGATGAGGCCAAGCTCCGGGTGAACGAAGGTCTTGTCCTCCGTGTAACGAAGCCCGACCTGGTGATCGCGCCACACCGCGCGGAATTCCGCGCTCATCCGGCTCAGCGATGCCGCCAGCGCCGCGGCCGGCGAGCGCTCGCCCTCGGCCACGGCCCTTTCACGCAGCTGGGCGACGAAGACGCGGCCGTGATGATCATGATCCTTCTCGGGATAGATGTTCCGCGACGACGGATCGGTGAACCACCGATAGACGTTGGCGCGTTCTGGGCCGGTGAAGCGGGTCTGGTCGCCCAGAAGCGCAACCGCGAGCTCGGTCTGCACGAGGGTCTCGCCGAGCCTCGTCATGATTTGGGCGGGGATGTCCTCGAGGCGATCGAGCACGCGCATCAGCCCGGGGTTGACGTGCTCGGCACGCAGCACGCGTTTCGGCGCACTGTGGCCGGTCAGCAGGAACAGGTGGTCACGCTCCGCGAGCGTGAGGCGGAGTGCGCGGGCGATCGCCGCGGCCATCTGCTCGGAGGGCTGCGGTCCATTTCCGCGCTCGAGGCGTGCGTAATAGTCGGTGGACATGCCTGCGAGCTCGGCGACCTCTTCCCTCCGGAGTCCCGGCGTGCGGCGACGCGGACCGCGCGAGAGTCCGACGTCCTCGGGCTGCAGCGCCACGCGGCGGGTGCGAAGGAAGTCGGCGAGCTCGGGTTGATCCACTGGTCTACTCTCGCGTGTCTGAGTTCGGTTATCCACTGACTGTCGATCAGCGGATAACCGCTTCCTTGTTGGTCGTTTCCGCCGCGGCTGAACTTGAGCCATGAACATCACAGGAAACACCATTCTCATCACCGGCGGAACCTCCGGCATCGGCCTCGGTCTGGGTCTTCGCTTCCACTCCGCGGGCAATACGGTCATCATCACCGGTCGCCGCCGGGAACTCCTCGACTCCATCGCCGAAGCGAACCCGGGCATCATCGGGCTGCCGCTGGATGTCGATGACCCTGCCTCGATCGACGCCCTGCGCTCCATAGTGGAGCGCGACCACCCCGAGGTCAACGTGCTCATCGCAGCCGCAGGCATCATGCGCCCGGAGAACCTGCTCGACCCCGCCCACCTGGAGACGGCAGAGGCGACGATCAGCTCGAATCTGCTCGGTCCGATCCGCACGATCACGGCGTTCACCCCGCTCCTGGCCGGCCAGCCGAACGCGACGATCATCACGGTCTCCTCCGGCCTGGCCTTCGTTCCGCTCGCGGCGACCCCGACCTACAACGCGACGAAGTCGGCCATTCACGCGTACACCGAGGTGCTGCGCCACCAGTTGGCACCCGCGGGCGTGCAGGTTCTCGAGCTCGCGCCGCCTGCCGTGCAGACTGCCCTCATGGGACAGGAGAACTCCGACCGCGCGATGCCGCTGGACGACTTCCTGAGCGAGGTCATGGGCATCCTGCGCGATGAGCCGGATGCGAAGGAGATCCTCGTGGAGAACGTCAAGTTCCTGCGGTACGCCACGGCCGAGGGCTCGTACGACAAGGTGTTCGCGATGTTGGCGGCGCACTGATCGCGTAATTTTTCGGGCCGTCTCGCACTTCGGGAACGTGCGGTCAGGCATCCGCGGTGTATTCGAGGATGTCGCCCGGCTGGCAGGTGAGCACCCGGCAGATCGCGTCGAGCGTCGTGAAGCGCACGGCCTTGGCGCGGGAGTTCTTGAGAACGGAGATGTTGGCGATCGTGATGCCCACCGCATCCGCGAGTTCGGTGACGGACATCTTGCGGCGCGCGAGCATGACATCCAGGTTCACGACGATCGCCATCAGACCACTTCTTCGAGGTACGCGGCGTGATCGCTCGCCTTGCGCAGTAGTCCGCGCAGGGCGACGAGCACGAGGGCCAGGGTGGTGCTGCCGACCATGACTGCAAGGAGCCCGTACGTGAGGAGCGGCGGGCCACCGAGCTGGAGAACGACGTTCTGGATGACGAACATCACCCCGGCTAGCGCGGTTGCGAGGAGGAGCGCGGCAATCATGATCGCCACCCATACGAAGGCCCGCTTCGTGAAGATGCGGTCTCGATCGACAAGTCTCAGCAGCATCCAGATGGATGCGAGCACGATCTGGCCGCATGCGATGACAGCGATGCACATCGCCAAGAACGGGGCATAGAGATAGGCGACCTGCGGATTGAGGTCACGCGCCTGAGCTGCGATTCCGGGAAGGATTAGGAGCTGCACGCCGAGCGCGGCGAAGAACAGCACGAGGACGAGGATCTGAGAAGTGATGACGGCGAGTTTGGTCATGGGAAGATCCTTCTTATCGATTAACAATATGAGCTTATCGATACTCGATCTCGAGCGCGACACTCTCTATCGCATGGCTGTATCAACGTCTTGACACAAGGTTCCCCGGGCTGTACCGTCCAGTTGATACAGGATGGAGATGACGATGGCCGAAGAAGCGTTGTACTCAGCCGCGGCCTTGAGCGCGGTGGTGATCGTGGGAGCGATCATCGGCATCCTGCGGGTACGAGGCCCCTACCTCGGCGTCGGCTCTGCTGCTCTGGGTCGCACCCAAAGAGCCGCCTTTGTCCGAACTGCCTCCGCGGTGCTTGTCACGCTCCTGGTCTTTGGAGCCGCGGTTCTGGCCCATCTGGCGTTCCCGCTGTGGCAGGGCGTCTCGTTCCTGGTGGCGCCCTCGCTCAGCACCGCTGCCGGCTTGGCGGTGTTCGCGGTTTTTCCCGCAGTTCCCATCGAGGGCCAAGTAGACCGCCACATCGCGAGCCTCGACCGTCGAAACGCAAAGTCGCTCGCGTCGCCAAAGCTGCGCTGGACGTTTGTGAGCTCGACTGCGCTGTCGATGGCCGTGATCGCGGCGTGCGGATCGCTCTCCAGCGCACCACCGGATGGACGGTTCCTCTGCGCTGCCGTCTTCGACGTTCCTTGCACTGTAGGCGGCCCCTATCTTTTCCCCGGGTGGTATTTCGGGGTGCCGACTGCCGTCGCCGTGGTTCTGCTCGCAGCGTCGGTTGCCCTCGCGTTCAGACGCGTGGCAGTGTCGCCGGGGGCGGCATGGCCTGGGTTCGTCACCGCAGACATCGCGCTTCGTGAAAACGCCGCGCGACTCATCTTGTTTATTGGAATCGCGCCCATGATGTTGACCACCGGAATGCTGTTGGCGGCGGCAGGACTTCCGTTCCTTAATGCGCCGGTTCTCAACACCGGGCTGACGGGCGACGCGGCCCATTGGCTCTCCATGCTGGGGCTCGCTCTGCTTCTTGCTGGCGGCGTAGCCCTTCTGGCCGGTCTGGCATTCACCGTCGCGGCAGCGCTCAGCGGAATCAGCGCCGGAAGATTGCGACGAATGCCGCGCGACGACGGCACAAGCACCGTGGAGCAACCGGCATGATTACGATCGAAACAGCCGACCCCACGCCACCTTACGAACAGATCAGAGCGCAGATCGCTACCCTCATCCGGTCTGGTCAGCTTCCCGCAGGTCATCGACTGCCGTCGGTTCGGCAGTTAGCCGCCGATCTTCGTGCCGCGCCCGGCACCATCGCGCGCGCGTACCGTTCCCTCGAAGCTGCGGGGCTCGTCGAGTCCAGTCGCGCAAAGGGCACTCGTGTTCGGTCCGGTAAAGCGGTCTCCGACCAGGTCACCCGCACGATAGCCACCCTCGTTGATGCTCTCGTCGACGAAGACGTCGAGCTCGAGGACGTCGTTGCGGCAATCAGCACCGAGTGGCGTCGAGCGCACCCGGATGAGCCCATGGAACCGACGGCGATGTCTGCAAGCGAACACGCGGACGCACCGGAACTGAGTGCAATCCAGTGAGCAACGGGACAGGAGATACGCCAGCAGTTCGGACGGATGTGGGTGCCGAGTTCGCGACCCGATCGGTCGACATCACGTCGTTCGTTGTCGAACTGCTGACTCAGATCGAGCAGAACGAAGGTGCGCCGCCGCGTCGCAGGGATGACAGTGAATAGAGCCGTCGCTCATAACATGGGGCAGTGACCTCGATCTCGCGCCGACACGTGCTCGCAATGGGCGCCGTTGGCCTCCTCGCGGGGTGCGCGCCGGTCTCTCCGCCCGCGCCGCGTCCGTCCCGCTCCCGCAGCACCGCGCCAGAGATCCCCGCGAATTGGGACGAGCTGGCCAGCGCGATCACCGGAACGCTCGCGCGACCGGGCGACGACGCGTACGACACCGTGCGGCTCGTCGAGAACCCGCGCTTCGACGACGCGAGGCCGCTCGGCGTGCTGACCGCGACATCCGCGACGGATGTGGCCGCCGGGCTTGCCTTCGCCGTCGCGCAGAAGATTCCCCTGGCCCTGCGCTCGGGCGGCCACAGCTACACCGGCTGGTCGTCCGGCGGCGCGGACGGCACAGACATGCCGCCGTCGCTCGTGATCGACACGCGAGGCATGACGGATGTGATCGTGGATGGCGGAACCGTTCGCATCCAGGCGGGCGCCTCGCTGGCCCAGGTCTATACGGCGCTCGGCAATGCCGGTAGGGCGATCGCCGCCGGCTCCTGTGCAACGGTCGGGGCGACCGGACTGATCCTCGGCGGCGGAGTTGGCGTGCTCAGCCGAGCGTACGGGCTCAGTTGTGACTCGCTCGTCGAGGTCGAGATCGTGACTGCGGACGGAACGTTGCATACCGCAACGGAATCGAAGGAGCCGGAACTGTTCTGGGCCTGCCGCGGCGGCGGAGGCGGCCACCTCGGCGTGGTCACGGCGCTCACGCTGACGACGCAGGCAGCACCCAAGGTCACCATGTTCACGCTCGAGTGGCCGTTCTCCAGCGCGGAAGACGTCGTTAAGGCGTGGCAGGGGTGGGCACCACAGGCCGACCCCAAACTCTGGTCGGCGCTCAAACTGCTCGCCGGAACCAGCCACCCCGAAGGTCCCTCCCTCACCGTGGCCGGCACCTGGATCGGCCCGAAAGGCGAGCTCGACGCGCAACTCGCACCGCTGCTCACCGCCGTCACCGAGGCGCCAACGCGCGACGTCGTCACCACCCACAGCTACCTCGACGCGATGATGAGCTACGCCGGATGCGCCACGATTCCGCTCGCCGAGTGCACGACGGGCGAGGACGGACGGCTGACGCGCCACTCGTGGGCCGCGACCTCACACGTGCCGTATCTCGAACTCAACCGCACCGCAATCGCGACGCTGCTCGACCAGGTGCTGGCGGCATCCGCGGTGCCCGGACTGAAGGAGGGCGGCATAGCCATGGATGCCCTCGGCGGCCGGGTGCGCGAGCTCGGCCCGAGCGCCACCGCGTTCCCCCATCGCACCGCCCTCATGATGGTGCAGTACAGCGCGGTCTTCGAGAATGGCCTGGACCCGGCACCGTTCGATGCCTACGTGCGAGGGTTCCGATCCGCGCTCGAGCCGCAGTGGGGCGACGGCGCCTACGTCAACTATGCGGATGCGAGCCTGCCGGACCCGGCAAAGTCGTACTTTGGCGACAACGCCGCTCGACTTTCGGCCGCGCGCGCGAAGTACGACCCGACGGGGCTCTTCACGCAGCCGCAGGCCTACTGAGCCGGCGCGGGGACCCGCCATGAAGGTGGATGTTTCTGTTGAGGAAGTTTCCTGATAGCTTTGCGCAGCGCAGCGCCACGCATACCGGCGTGACCGCGCGACGAAGGGACACCATGGCGAAGCCGGTGCGAGGGACGCCCTCCTGGCTGCGCGAGACCAACGAGCGCACCGCGCTGTCGCTGCTGTTCGAACACGGCGTGCTCACCCGCAACCAACTCGGCGAGCTGTCCGGACTCTCCAAGCCCACCGCGTCCCAGATCGTCTCGCGGCTCGAACAGACGGGAATCATCGAGGCCGTCGGCGAGGTCTCCGGCGGTCGCGGTCCGAACGCCGCCAGCTACGGGGTGCGCACCGACCGGGTGCTGGGCGTCGCCGTCGAGATCGACGATGCGGTCATCCGATCCACGGCGGTTGATGCGACCGGTGCCGAACATCCGGTGGCAGAAGCGGAGATCGACCGGGCGGGTCGCGACGCTGCCGCCGACCTCCGCGGCACCATCGACTCGGCCTGCGCATCCGCCGGCTTCGATGCCACAGCGGTGCGAACCGTCACGATCGGGCTGCAGGGCTCGATCGACCCGCGCACCGATGAGCTCTCCTTCATCGACACGCTGCCGGGCTGGCCCCGCAAAGCCGTGAGCGCAACGCTCGCGGATGCCCTCGGCCGCGACGTGCAGATCGACAACGACGTCAACCTGGCCGCCATCGCCGAGCGCTGCGAGGGCGCGGCTCACGGGGCATCGAGCTTCGCGCTGCTCTGGATGGGCGAGGGGCTCGGTCTCGCCGTCGACCTGGCCGGAACGGTGCATCACGGCGCGGCGGGCGGCGCGGGCGAGATCGGATACCTCCCGGTGCCTCGCGTCGCGGAGCCCATCGACGCGGACGCCACGAACCTGCAGGATCTGCTCGGCGGTCCCGCCCTCGTGCGGCTCGCGGCACAGCACGGAGTGCACGCGCGCAGCCTCGCCGACCTCTGCGCAATCCTCGCCACGCATCCCGCGCGCGAGGCGGTGCTGAGCGCGCTCGCCCCCCGCATCGCACTCGGCATCGTTCCCGTGCTCGCCATCCTCGATCCCGAGACCATCGTGCTCGGTGGCCCGCTGGGCAGCGCGGGAGGCGCGGAACTCGCCGCTCTCGTCAGTGGCGAGATCCAGACGGCGACGCTGTGGAATCCGATGGTGGCGGCATCCGAGGTCGCACAATTCCCCGTGCTGCGGGGAGCGAGGGAACTGCTGCTGCGCGACGTGCGCAAGCGACTCCTCGGTGAACTCGGCGAAGAAGAGTCTGAAAAACGAAGGGCCACGACATGAAGTTGACCGTCATCGGTGGAGGCTCCCCCTACACGCCAGAGCTCATCGACGGGTTCTCCCGCCTGCGCGAGTTGCTTCCCATCGAGGAGCTGTGGCTCGTCGATCCGGACGCGCACCGGCTCGACCTGGTGTCGGGGATGGCGCGGCGCATGTTCGTTCGGGCCGGGCATCCGGGGACCATCATGGCGACCTCGGATGTCGTGGCCGGCGTCGAGAACGCCGACGTCGTTCTGTTGCAGCTTCGCATCGGCGGCCAGGCGGCACGCCAGGGCGACGAGACCTGGCCGCACGAGGCGCAGGTCATCGGTCAGGAGACCACCGGACCCGGAGGCTTCGCGAAGGCCTTACGCACCGTGCCCGTCGTGCTCGACATCGCCGAGAACGTGCGACGGCACGCCAAGCCGAACGCGTGGATCATCGACTTCACCAACCCGGTCGGCATCGTCACCCGCGCCCTGCTGCAGGCGGGCCACCGTGCCGTGGGCCTGTGCAATGTGGCGATGGGATTCCAGCGCCGGTTCGCCTCGATGCTCGATGTGGACTTCGCCGAGGTGCAGCTCGACCACGTCGGTCTCAACCACCTGACCTGGGAGCGCGGCGTGACCGTGCGCGGCCGCAACGTGCTGCCACGCCTGCTCGGCGAGCGCGTCGAGGAGCTGGCCGAGGTCGTCGAGCTGTCGCCGTCGCTCCTCACCCTCCTCGGCTCTGTGCCCTCCTACTACCTGCGCTACTTCTACGACCACGACGAGGTGCTGAAGGAGCAGCTGGCATCGCCGACCCGCGCGGAGGCCGTCATGGACGTCGAGCGGGAACTTCTCGACCTCTACGCAGACCCGCACGTCGACACCAAGCCCGCGATCCTCGAGAAGCGAGGCGGTGCGTACTACTCCGAGGCCGCGGTCGACCTCATCGCCTCGCTCGTCTCGGACCGTCGCGACGTGCAGGTGGTGAACCTGGTCAACAACGGCGCCATGCCCTTCCTCCCCGACGACCACGTGATCGAGGTGCCCGCGACGGTGGGCAGCGACGGGGTGTCCGCACTGCCGATCGAGAGGTTGCCGGATGACCTGGCCGGGCTCATCGGCGATGTCGCGGGCTACGAGCGGCTGGCACTGGATGCCGCGGTGCACGGCGGACGTGACCGGGTGCTGCGGGCGCTGGTCGCGCATCCGCTGGTTCGCCAGTTCGAGAAGGCGGAGAGGCTCACCGACCTGCTGCTCGCGACCAACGCGCAGCATCTGGCGTGGGCGAAGTGAACGATCCGGTTCTCGTCGCGATCGACGGCGGCGGCTCGAAGACGGATGCGGTGGCGCTGGACCTCGACGGTAACGTGATCGCTCGGTCGCGTCGTGGCGCGTCGAGCCCGCAGAACATCGGCCTGGCTCCCGCCGCGGCGCTCGTGGACTCGCTGGTTACCGAGGTGCTCGCCGGCCGGCCCCTTCTGCGTGCAGCGATCTACCTCTCCGGCGTCGATCTGCCCGCGGAGATCACCGCCTTCCGCACGGCTATCGCCGAGTTCGCCTGGGCGAACAGCGGCGAGCGGGAACCTATCGTCGACAACGACATGTTCGCGCTGCTGCGGGCCGGAACCGAGGAGCCGAACGCGATCGCGGTGGTCTGCGGCACGGGCATCAATTGCGTGGGCATTCGGGCGGATGGCGCGCACGCGCGCTTTGCCGCGCTCGGCACTCTCTCCGGCGACTGGGGTGGCGGCTGGCAGCTCGGCGAGCAGGCCCTCTGGCACGCGGCGCGCGCCGTTGATGGTCGCGGTGAGGCGACCGAATTCACCACGACGATCCCGCAGCAGCTTGGGCTGCCCGACATCGAGGCCGTGCTCGAAGAGATCCATTTTGGACGCCTGTCGACGGCGGTGTTCGCGACGCTCGCGCCGCTCGTGCTCGCGGCCGCCGACCGGGGTGACACCGCGGGTCTGCTGCTCCTCGAGCGACAGGCCGAGGAGATCGTGGCGATCGCGGTAGCGGCCATCCGGAGGCTGGGTCTGGAGAACACGGCACTTCCGGTCGTTCTGGGCGGCGGCGTTCTCGCCACGGGTCACGAGAAGTTGATCGACGACGTGACCGCACTGCTCGCCGAACGGGCGCCCCTCGCGACGATCGAACTCGTGCGATCGCGACCGATCATCGGCGCCGCACTCCTCGGCCTGGAGTCCGTGGGCGCCAACGCCGACGCACTGGAGCGGGCGAGGCAGCAGCTGGGTCGCGAGTGATCCGCGCTCGGCCTCGAGACAGAATGGAGTGATGCAGCTCTCCGTTGTGATCGCGCCGGACTCGTTCAAGGGCACACTCCCCGCGCGCAGGGTCGCCGAGGCGATCGCCGCCGGCTGGCGCTCGGTGCGGCAGGGCGACGCGCTCGTGCTGCTGCCCCAGGCAGATGGCGGCGAAGGCACCCTGGACGCCGTCGAGTCTGCGGTTCCCGGCTCCGTTCGCCGAGACGCCGGCCTCGTGAGCGGACCGGATGGCAGGCGCGTGCCGGGCGAATGGCTCGAGTTGCCTGGCGGTGTGGCCGTGATCGAGCTCGCCCAAATGTGCGGACTGCCGCTCATGGGCGCCCTCGACCCGATGATGGCCACGACCTATGGGCTCGGGGAGGTCATCCGGGCGGCTCTCGCGAGCGGGGCGCGCAAACTCGTGATCGGCCTCGGCGGATCCGCCTCGACCGATGGCGGGGCGGGTGCCCTTGCCGCACTGGGCCTCGTCGCTCAGGGCGGCGAACTGCGCGCGTCCGAGTTGGCGCGCCTCGCCTCGCTTCAGCGCGGCGGACTCGTCACTCCCCCGGTCGACGGCGTCGTGCTCCTGAGCGACGTGACGGCTCCGCTCCTCGGCACCAGCGGAGCGGCACACGTCTTCGGTCCGCAGAAGGGCGCCGCACCGGACCAGGTGGAGCTCCTCGATACCGGTCTGGCGCGCTTCGCCGAGCTGCTGGGAGGAGATCCGACGCTGTCGGGCTCGGGCGCGGCCGGTGGCACCGCCTACGGCTTCGCGGCCGCGTGGGGCGCCTCGATCGAGCCGGGAGCGCCCTATCTGTCCAGGCTCAGCCGGCTTCCGGATGCGGTGGGCGGCGCCTCGCTGATCATCACGGGCGAGGGTTCCTTCGATGCGACCTCGACCGCGGGCAAGGTCGTGGGGCACGTGATCGCGCTCGCGGGTCGCGTGGACGTTCCCGTGCGAGTCATCGCGGGAAGGCTGGAGGTGCCACCCGTCGGGGCCGACGGCTCGGCGATTCCGGCAAGCTCGCTCACAGAGCTGGCCGGTTCCGCGGGGGCCGCGATGGGAGACCCGACGCGCTGGCTGCGCGCCGCGGGTGCGGAGTCGGCGCGCTCGTTCGCGTCCGATGGCTAGTGCGTATCGCCCGAGTGCTGCTCCAGAAAGGCGTAGAGCTCGTTGTCGTCGACGCCGGGGAACGTGCCGGACGGCAGCGGCGAGAGGATGTGCGCGTGCAGCCGAGCGCTCGGCCACGCCTTGTGCGCCCAGCGCTTCGAGAGCTCGGTGGTGGGACGACGGCAGCAGCTCGCATCCGGGCAGCTTGAGGTCTCGCGGTTCGTGGTCTCGCGCCCGCGGAACCACTTCGCGTCGGCGAACGGCACACCGAAGGTGATCGAGAACTCCTCCTTGGAGCCGGTGCCGGTCTGCGTCGAGCACCAGTAGGTGCCGGTCGGCGTGTCGGTGTACTGGTACAGCTCCGTCGTGCGATTCGTTCGCGCGAACGCTATGCGCGCACTCCAGTGGCGGCAGACCAGCTGGCCCTCGGTGGATCCGGTGACATCCGTCGGCATGCGCAGGCCGTCGTTCTCGTAGCCCTTGTAGAGCGCGCCGTCTTCGCCGACGCGAAGGAAGTGCACGGTCATGCCGAGGTGTGTGGTCGCCAGGTTGGTGAAGCGCAGCGCAGCGGCCTCGTGTGTCACGCCGAAGGCGTCGCGGAAGTCCTCGATCGCGAGGTTGCGATCGTTCTTGGCCGCGGTGAGGAAGTCGACCGACTGCCGCAGCGGCATGAGGCACGCCGCCGCGTAGTAGTTGATCTCCAGTCGCTGACGCAGGAATTCTGCATAGCTGTCGGGCTCCTTGTGACCGAGCAGCCGGTGCGCGAGCGCCTGCAGCGCCATCGAGCGCAACCCGTGGCCGCCCGGGATGGAGGCGGGCGGGAGGTAGATGCGCCCGTTGGCGAGGTCGGTCACCGAACGGGTGGAGTGCGGCAGGTCGTTCACGAAGATCAGCTCGAATCCGAGCTTCTTGGCCATGAGGCTCACCTCGCGATGGGTGAGCGCGCCGGTGGTGTGACCCACGCTGCGCAGGCTCTCCTCCGCGAGTTCTTCGATCTCGGGTAGGTGGTTGTTCTGCGTGCGCATGTACTGACGCAGCTCGGTGTTCGCGCGGCGCGCCTCCTCGGGCGTCGCGATCGCCTCGCGGGCGCGGCGAGCAAGCTCGCGGTGCAGGCCGAGCATCGCTTCGAGGGTGTCGTCCGACATCGAGCGCGAGGGGCGGATGCTGGGCAGCCCGAGCCCCGCGTAGACGGCGCTGTGTTGCATCCGGTCGAGTTCGATCTCGAGGGCGGCCCTGCGGGTCGGCGGCTTCGCGTCGAGGAGATCGGAGACCTCCGTTCCGAGCGCCGTGGCGATGCTCTGGAGCAGCGAGAGCCTGGGCTCGCGCCGCCCGTTCTCCATGAGGGAGAGCTGGCTGCCGGCGATCGAGACCTGGGCGCCCAGCTGGTCGAGCGTCAGGCCCGCCGCGGTGCGAAAGAAACGGATGCGCTGCCCCAGGGTGGCGAGATCGGTCATGGAATTGACACTAGCGAAAGATCGACGCTTCTTTCCATCAATTTCGGAAGAAAGTTGCCCGAGATTGGCGCATCGTGGAAGAAGAAGCCCGTTCTTGACAGAACACCATCACGAAAGTTAGAGGGACCGACATGACTCTCACCCCCATTCGCCCCCGCACGGATGCCGACCTCGTCGAGGCTGACGAACGGCTTCGCGACAACGCTTACCGCACCGCCACGCACGGCGAAGAAGAACACGAGCACGAGGACGCGCCCGTGATCCCCCGTGACGTGGCCGAATGGGTCGCGTCGATGGCGGCACTCACCAAGCCGGACCGCATCGTGTGGTGCGACGGCTCGGCGAAAGAATTCGACGACGTGACGCGCGAGCTCGTCGCGAGTGGCACGCTCACCCGCGTCAACCCCGAGTTCCGTCCCTACAGTTTTCTCGCGCGCAGCGCACCCAGCGATGTTGCCAGGGTCGAGGAGCGCACGTTCATCTGTTCCCTCGACGAAGAGGATGCCGGCCCGACGAATAACTGGCGCCACCCCGACGAGATGAAGGCCACCCTGCGCGAGCTCTTCGACGGCAGCATGCGCGGCCGCACGATGTACGTCGTGCCGTTCTCGATGGGCCCCCTCGGGAGCCCGTACTCGAAGCTCGGCGTGCAGATCACCGACTCGCCCTACGTCGTCGCGAGCATGCGCATCATGACGCGCATGGGCACCGAGGCACTGCGCCTCATCACCCCGGGCGTCGAATGGGTTCCCGCGCTGCACAGCGTCGGAGCGCCCCTCGCCGAGGGCGAGCAGGACGTCGCGTGGCCCTGCAACGACACCAAGTACATCTCGCACTTCCCCGAGACGCGGGAGATCTGGTCGTTCGGCTCCGCCTACGGCGGCAACGCCCTGCTCGGCAAGAAGGCGTTTGCCCTGCGCATCGCCTCGGTGATCGCCCGCGACGAGGGCTGGCTCGCCGAGCACATGCTCATCCTCAAGGTCACGAACCCTCGCGGACGCGTCTTCCACGTCGCCGCTGCCTTCCCCTCCGCCTGCGGCAAGACCAACCTCGCCATGCTGCGCCCGACCATTCCCGGCTGGAAGGTCGAGACCATCGGCGACGACATCGCCTGGCTGCACACTGGACCGGATGGGCGCCTGCGCGCCATCAACCCGGAGGCGGGCTTCTTCGGCGTCGCCCCCGGCACGAGCGAGACGACCAACGCGACGGCCATCGAGACGATGTGGGGCAACACCATCTTCACCAACGTGGCGCTGCGCGACGACGGCGACGTGTGGTGGGAGGGCCTGACCGACAAGGCGCCCGACCACCTGGTCGACTGGGAGGGCAACGACTGGAGCCCGGCATCCGGTCGCCCCGCCGCACACCCCAACTCGCGCTTCACCGTGGCCGCCTCACAGTGCCCCACCATCTCTGACAACTGGGACGACCCGGATGGCGTGGTCATCGACGCGATCATCTTCGGCGGCCGCCGCGCGAGCAACGTGCCGCTTGTGGTCGAGGCACGCGACTGGAAGCACGGCGTCTTCGTCGGCGCCACCGTCTCGTCGGAGCGAACGGCCGCCGCCGAGGGAACCGTCGGCGAACTGCGCCGTGACCCCTTCGCGATGATGCCGTTCTGCGGCTACAACATGGCGGACCACTGGTCCCACTGGCTGAAGGTAGGCGAGAAGCTGCAGCAGAACGGTAACGCGCCGAAGATCTTCCAGGTCAACTGGTTCCGCAAGGGCGCCGACGGCAGCTTCCTGTGGCCCGGCTTCGCGGAGAACGCGCGAGTGCTCGAGTGGATCCTCGAGCGCGTCGACGGCCGCGTGCCGGCAGCCGACACTCCCCTCGGCTGGAAGCCCGCCGACGGCGGCATCAATCTCGAGGGTCTCGAGGTCACGGCCAAACACTGGAACGAGCTCTTCGACATCGATCCGGATGCATGGCTCGCCGAGCTGGACAGCACCGAGGAGTTCTTCGGTCACTTCGGGGAGCGACTGCCCGCCGAACTCACGAAGCAGCTCGCCGACATCCGCCGCAGAGTGAAGCTGTCGATCGAGAACTAAAGCCCAGCCCACGTCGGGGCCCTCCGGATAGAATCGCGGCACAGGCAGTGCACCCGCGAATCCGGAAGGCCCCATCATGAGCAAGCAGTCCATCTTCGGTCGGATTTCCCAGCTGGCGAAGGCCAACATCAACGCCCTCATCGACTCCGCCGAGGATCCGGCCGTCATGCTCGACCAGATGGTTCGCGACTACACGAACAGCATCTCCGAGGCCGAGAGCGCGATCGCCGAGACGATCGGCAATCTGCGCCTCATGGAGCAGGACCACGCCGAAGACGTCGCGAACGCGCAGGACTGGGGCAACAAGGCGCTCGCGGCGAGCCGCAAGGGCGATGAACTGCGCGCCGCAGGCAACACTGCCGATGCCGACAAGTTCGACAACCTGGCCAAGGTCGCCCTTGGAAGGCAGCTCTCCGCCGAGAAGGAGGCGCGCACGGCCGAGCCCACCATCGCGTCCCAGACCGCGGTCGTTGCCCAGCTCAAGAGTGGTCTCGACGCGATGCGCGGCAAGCTCAGCCAGCTCACGGCGAAGCGCGACGAACTCGTCGCTCGCTCGAAGACGGTCAAGGCACAGTCGCAGGTTCTGGATGCCGTGAAGAGCATCGACCTGCTTGACCCGACGAGCGAGATCAGCCGCTTCGAGAGCAAGATCCGTCGCGAGGAGGCGAGGGTCGCCGGCAGGCAGGAGCTCGCATCCTCGAGCCTCGACGCGCAGTTTGAGCAGCTCGAGGCCTCGGATGAGCAGGTCGAGCTGGACGCTCGGCTGGCCGCCCTCAAGGCGGGCGCGCCGCAGCGCTCGCTCACCGACGGCCAGTAGCGCGCCGAATCGTGGTCGGGGAAGAAATCGGCCGCCGCATCCGTTAGCGCGAACATGACAACTATCGGATTCATCGGTTCAGGACACATCGGCGGTCAGGTTGCGCGCGCCGCCATTGCTCACGGGTACGACGTCGTGAGGAGCAACTCGCGAGGCCCGGAGTCGCTCAGTGAGCTCGTGGCGGAGCTGGGCGAGCACGCTCGCGCCGCAACCGCACAGGAGGCCGCCGAGGCCGCAGACTTTGCCGTGGTGAGCGTGCCGTTCAAGGCCTACCAGGATGTGCCGGTCGCGCCGCTCGCGGGCAAGGTGGTCATCGACACCAACAACTACTACTGGGAGCGCGACGGGCACTTCCCCGCGCTCGACGACGGCTCGGCGACGGTATCGGGACTGCTGCAGGAGCACCTCCCCACCTCGAAGGTGGCCAAGGGCTTCAACCACATCCCGTCAGCAGACATCACGACGGATGGCACGCCATCCGGCAGCGAGAACCGGCGCGCACTCGCGACCGCGGGCGACAGCGACGAAGCGATCGCCGTCGTCACGCGGCTCTACGACGAGTTCGGCTTCGACACCGTGAACGCCGGCCCGCTCTCGGAGAGCTGGAGGGTCGAGCGCGACCAGCCCGCCTACGTCGTTCGCCAGAACGCCGAGGAGCTCAGGGCCAATCTCACGCTGGCGAAACGCGCCCGCGAGAGCGACCGCGGCTGACGGGCGGCGCCCGAAGCACGCAGAATAGTGTCGTGCCGTCAACTTTTCTTGTAGTACCGCAGTGGCAGGGTTCCGGATCGTCGCGCGCGATGCGCCTGGCCGAGGGAGCCGAGGCGATCCGCGGGGACCTGCCGACAGCATCCACGGTTTCGGTCGACGTGCCGCTGGGCGCCGGCAGCAGCCAGGGCACTGCGGTGCACCGGCTCAGTTCGCTCGAGCAGGTGCGCGAGAGAACGACGCAGGCACTCGACGCGCTGAGCGGAACGGTCATCACGGTCGGCGGCGACTGCGCCGTGGACCTCGCGCCGATCGCCCACGCGAACGCCCTCAACGAGTCGATGGCGGTTCTGTGGCTCGACGCGCATCCCGACCTCAACACCCCTGAGTCCTCGCCATCCGGAGCGTTCGCGGGGATGGTGCTGCGCACCCTGCTCGGCGAGGGAACGCCGACCCTCGCGCCGGAGGCGCCGCTGGATCCGGCGCGCACCATTCTCATCGGAATCCGCAGCGTTGACGACGGCGAGAACGAGTACCTGGCCTCGAGCGCCGTGCGGGCGCTGGGTGTGCAGGATGCGAGTGCCGAGTCGGTCACAGCGGCGCTGACCTCGAGCGGCGCGAGTTCGGTGTACATTCACATCGACCTCGACGTGCTCGACCCGGCAGAATTTGGCGGCGTCAGCGACCCGATGCCGTTCGGACTGAGCCTCGCGACTCTTCTCGACGTGATCGGGGCCGCGAAGGCCGCACTTCCCCTCGCCGGCGCGGGAATCGCGGGCTTCGCCCCCGCATCCGCCGAGGCCGCCTCGGACGACCTCGGCAGCATCCTGCGCGTCCTCGGCGCCCTCACGGCCTGACCGCGCGTGCGTTCAGCAGGATGAGAGGCGACGCGCCGCCTCGCGCGGCAGATCGCGACGGCGTGTTGCGCCTCATCCTGTTATGGTGCCGCCAGCCATCGACGGCGAGCACAGGCTCGTGGCCGCCACCTAGGCTTGACCGCATGACGGACTCACGGATCACGGTCGATCGCGACGAACACGTTCTGCTCATCGGCTTCAATCGCGCAGACAAGCGCAACGCCACAGACTTTCGGATGCTGCAGGAGCTCTCCCTCGCGTACGGGGAACTCGAGCGCGACCCCGAGCTGCGCGCCGGTTTCGTGTACGCGCACGGCGACCACTTCACGGGTGGCCTGGACCTCGCAGACGTCGGTCCGCGGATCGGCGCGGACGGCATCGACATCGTGCCCGAGGGCGGCGTCAACCCCTGGCAGGTGAGCGGCACGCAGCTGAGCAAGCCGGTGGTGATCGCCGTGCAGGGCACGTGCCTCACCCTCGGCATCGAGCTGATCCTCGCGAGCGACATCGCCGTCGCGGCGGAGTCGACGAGCTTCGCCCAGATCGAGGTCGCCCGTGGCATCCTGCCGTTCGGCGGCGCCACCCTGCGCTTCCCGCGGGCCGTGGGCTGGGGCAACGCGATGCGCTGGATCCTCACGGGCGACAGCTTTGACGCACGCGAGGCGCACCGCATCGGCCTAGTGCAGGAGGTTGTCGCCGACGGTGAGCAATATGCCCGTGGTCTCGAGTTGGCGCAACGGATTGCGGCGCAGGCGCCGCTCGCTGTGCAGGCGGCACTCGCGAATGCGCGCGTCGCGGTGCGCGAGGGAGACGCTCTCGCCGAGCAGCAATTGCAGCCCGCGCTGGTCGAGCTCGCCGCGAGCGAGGATGCCCGCATCGGCATGCAGGCGTTCCTCACCCGCACTCCGGCAACCTTCGTCGGCCGCTGACCAGCACCCGCGTACCAAAGTCCTGAATTTTCGAAACGCGGGGAGGCCGCGCGGGTAGCCTCGGAGGATGGCGAATCGTGAGTATGACCTCATCGTTGTCGGAGCCGGAGCGGTAGGCGAGAACATCGCGGATCGCGCGGTGCAGGGCGGTCTGAGCACCGTCATCGTCGAGAGCGAACTCGTCGGCGGCGACTGTTCCTACTGGGCCTGCATGCCGTCGAAAGCACTCCTCCGCAGCGGCATCGCGCTGCGCGCGGCACAGAAACTCGGCGGAGCAAAGCAGGCAGTGACCGGCGACCTCGACGTGGCAGCGGTGCTGAAGCGCCGCAACAGCTTCACGCACGACTGGAACGACCAGAGCCAGGTCGACTGGGTCACCGGCGCGGGCATCGACCTCGTGCGTGGGCGCGCGCGGTTCACGGCCGCCAAGGAGGTCTCGGTGACGGCGGACGACGGCACCGTCACCGTGCTCACCGCGAAGCACGCCGTCGCGGTCAGCGTCGGCTCCGACGGCATGCTTCCAGACATCCCCGGTCTCCGGGACGCGAACCCGTGGACCAGCCGTGACGCCACCAGCGCCCAGGAGGCACCGAAGAGCCTCGCGATCATCGGTGGCGGCGTGGTCGGATCGGAGATGGCCACCGCGTACGCGAGCCTCGGCACGGAGGTCACCCTGATCTCCCGCAGCGGCCTGCTCTCCGGCAACGAACACTTCGCTGGCGAGATGGTGACGGATGCGCTGCGCGAGCTGGGCGCGACGGTCAAGCTCGGCGTCTCCCCGGTCTCGGTCTCGCGCGACGACTCCGGCGTGACCCTGCAGCTCGACGACGGAACCACCGTCACGGCGCAGGAACTGCTCGTGGCGACGGGACGCCTTCCCCGTACGAACGATCTCGGCCTTGAGTCGATCGGCCTGAAGCCGGGCGACTGGCTGCACGTCGACGACACGATGCTCGTCGACGGCTTCGACTGGCTCTACGCGTGCGGTGACGTGAACCACCGCGCGCTGCTCACCCATCAGGGCAAGTACCAGGCGCGGGCCGCGGGCGATGTCATCGCGGCGCGAGCGAAGGGCGAGCCGGTCGACGACAAACCGTGGGGCGCGCACGTGGCCACCGCGGATCATCAGGCGGTTCCCCAGGTGACCTTCACTGACCCCGAGGTGGCGTCGGTGGGGCTCACGGCAGACGGCGCGCGGAAGGCGGGCTACGACATCCGCGTGGTCGACTACGAGCTCGGGCAGGTGGCCGGTGCCGCGCTGCAGGCCGACGGCTACCAGGGCAAGGCGCGCATGGTGGTGGACGAAGAGCGAGGGGTGCTGCTCGGCGTGACCTTCGTGGGTCAGGATGTCGCCGAGATGATCCAGGCGGCGACCGTCGCGATCGTGGGCGAGGTACCGATCGACAGGCTCTGGCACGCCGTGCCCCCGTATCCGACGATGAACGAGATCTGGCTGCGACTGCTGGAGACCTACGGCCGCCCTAGCTGACGAGCGCGGAGTACACACCGAGCAGTGCCGTGGCGGTCGCGCCCCAGGTGAAGCCGAGCGCGTGGTGGCGCGAAGAGAACTGCAGTCGCTCGAGCTGCATCGGGTCGGAGAGCAGGAGCGCGATCACCCTCGCCCACTCTGCCGGCTGCCGGGAATCGACGAGCACCCCGGATGCGCCGTCCGCTATCGCCTCGACGAGCCCGCCACCGCGGTAACCCACCACCGGTGTGCCACTCGCGGCCGATTCCAGCGCGACGAGCCCGAAGGTCTCCGAGTGCGAGGGAACGAGCGTGAGGCTCGCCATCGCGAACAGGTCGGCGAGATCGCTGCGCGACAACGCGCCGGCGAACCGCACGTGGTCGGCGACGCCGAGGCTGGCGGCAAGCCAGTGGAGCATCCGCCCATATTCCTCGTCGCCCGGCGTCTCGGCGCCGGCGAGCACGAGCACGGGCGCGCGACCGAGCAGCGCGTGCACCTCGGCGAAGGCGCGGATCGCAAGTTCCTGGTCCTTGAGCGGCTGGATGCGCGCCGCGACCACGATCACCGGACGACCTGGGTCGACCCGCAGCATCGCGCGCATCCGCCGTTCTCCGCCGCTCACGGCGCGATCCGGCCGAAACAGGTCGACGTCGACGCCCGGCGGGATCACCCAGATTCGCTCAGCGGATGCGCGAACGTCGTCGATGAGGCTCGTCACCTCAGCGGCAGACCCCGCCACGATCGCGGCCGCCTGGTTCGCGAGGTACATCTCCGATCGCACCCTCGCCTCCGGCTCCGCCTCCTGCCCGGGAGCAAGCGTGCGGTTCTTCATCGACGCCAGAGTGTGGAAGCTCTGCACCAGCGGAATGCCCTGCTCGATCGCCACCGGCAGCGTCGCGAGCCCGCTCAGCCAATAGTGCGCGTGGATGAGGTCGTATCCGCCGTCCGCACCACGGGCAAGAGCGGCGACCGCCTCACCGAACTCGTCGGCGACCTTGGGCAGCGCGCCCTTCGGCAGCGCCGTGGCCGGCCCCGCCGCGAGTTCCCGAAGCGTGATGCGCTCCGCGATCTCGGTGACCGACGGCCCAGCGGATGCCCGGGTCAGCAGGTCCACCCGCAAGCCGCGGGCGGCCAGACCCTTCGCCGTGGCAAGGATCGACACGTTCATGCCTCCCGCATCCCCGCTGCCGGCTGGCGCCGTCGGAGAGGTGTGCATCGACACCATCGCAACGCGCTTCAGGGTGCTGGGCATGCTGCCACTGTATTCCGCGACTCTGGGGCGCAGCTTGGCGAGCGCGCGACTACGGCTGCTAGAAACGACGTATGACCAACGAGCGCGCGCAACCGGCACAAGACCTCAGGGGGCGCGTCATGGTGATCACCGGCGCGAGTTCGGGGCTGGGTGCCGCGGCCGCCGCGAACCTCGGCGCGCGGGGTGCCGAACTCGCCCTCGTGGGTCGCAACCGCGAACGCACGATGGCCGTTGCCGAAGCCGTCGGCGGCAGCGCCTTTCTCGCCGATTTCGACCGGCTCGATGACGTGCGCGAGCTGGCAGCGGCGCTCGGTGCGCGCTACGAGCGGATCGATGTGCTGGCGAACAACGCGGGCGGTCTGGTGCGCGAGCGGGCGATCACCACGGATGGCTTCGAGCGCACGCTGCAGTCGAATTATCTTGCGCCGTTCCTGCTCACCAACCTGCTGCTGCCGGTGCTGCAACGAAGCGGCGCACGGGTCATCGCGACGGCCAGCGTGGCCAATCTGATGGGCAGGCTCGACCTCGACGACCTGAACTTCGAGCACCGAGCCTGGCTCGGCGGCTGGCCGGCCTATGGCACGAGCAAGCTTCTCGACATCCTGTTCACCGAGGAGCTCGCCAGGCGCGCAGAGGTCGCGTCCTATGCGTTCCACCCCGGCTACGTGGCCACGGGATTCGGGGCGGACACGGCGATCATCCGCTTTGCGAACCTGATCAGCGGCGGAAGGATCGGCCTGCGCCCGGAGCAGGGTGCCGCGCCGCTCATCCACCTCGCCTCGGTGCCGGACGTGGGGGTTGCGAGCGGCACCTACTTCGATCGCCTCACGCCCTTCGGCAAGATTCGCAGGATGCCGCAGCAGGAGGAACTCGCCCGAGCGCTGTGGGACAAGTCCGAGGAGCTCGTTGGCCGCTGAGCCTGTCGAAGCGCAACGCCACGGCTCCCTCCGACCAGCTCAGGGAACGACGCGCTTCACCACTGCGGCGGATGCCGCTCCTGCCAGCGCAGGCGGCGCTCCAGCTGTGCCCCGATCGCCAGCAGCGTGGCCTCGCTACCCGGGCGACCGATGAGCTGCACTCCCATCGGGAGCCCGGCATCCGTTTGGGCCACCGGCAGCGTGATCGCCGGCAGTCCCGTGACGTTCGCGAAGGAGGTGAACGGCGTGTACTGCACCTGCTGCTCGAAGTTGTGCTCGCCATCCTCGTTGTCGTACCAGCCGATCGGCCGCGGGGTCATCGCGAGCGACGGCGTCAGCACGGCGTCGAAGCCGGCGAACTGCCGGATGATCGAGCGCTCGAACAGCGCGAGCGCGGCGAGCGCCTCACCGAGCTGGCGGGCGGAGAGCTCGCGCCCGCGGGCGACCAGCCAGCGGGTGAGCGGCTCGAGCAGCTCCAGCTGCTCGCCCTCGGCGGGGATGCCGGCCGCGCCCGCCTGCCAGATGGTGCGGAAGTTCGGCGCGTAGCTGTCATCCGGCTCGAGCGCGATCTCCTCGATGCCGTGACCGATCGCGTTGAGTTCTTTCAGCGCCAGATCGAGCGCCGCGGATGCCTCGGCAGACACCCGGATGTCGTAGGCCGAGTCCCACGGCGACGTCGTCATCACACCCAGCTGGAACCGGCCTTCGCCGCGCACGGCAGCGTTGAGAAGCGCGCCGCCGTCCCAGCGCGGAGCGCGCACCGTGAACGGGAAGGACTGCTCACCGATCATCGCGTCGAGCAGCATCGCCGCGTCCGCGACGCTTCTCGCGAGCGGACCGGGCACCGCGAGTCCCGCCAGTTTGTCGAGCCCGGAGCCGCTCGGCACGAGTCCGCGGGAGGGCTTGACGCCCACGAGGCCCGTCGCCGCGGCCGGGATGCGCACGGAACCGCCGCCGTCGGAGCCGGGGGCGAAGGGCACGAGCCCGGCAGCAACCGCCACCGCCGCTCCCCCGCTTGAACCTCCGGCTCCGAGCTCAGGGTTCCACGGCGTGCGAGCCGGCGGTGCCACGAGGCTCTCGGTGTATGCGGGCAGGCCGAACTCGGGAGTGTTGGTCTTGCCGAGGCTGATGCCGCCGGCGTCGTCCAGCACCGTCACGAGTTCATCCGACTCCTCTGGCACGAAGTTCTGCGTGAGCCGCGAGCCGTAGCCGGTGGGCACGCCGGCGCGATTCACGAGGTCCTTGTCGGCTAACGGGAGTCCCCACAGCGCGGTGGGGCGCGGGCCCTCCTCAGTCTGGATGCGCGCCCGCTCGAGCGCGGCATCCGCGGTTACGGTCACGAAGGCACCGAGATCGCCGTCAACCCTCTCGATGCGCCCGAGGTAGTGCTCGACTAGCTCGGTCGGCGTGATGTCGCGACGCTGCAGGCGCTCCCACTGCTGCTGCGCGCTGAGGTGGTGGAGTTCGAACACGGTTCGAGCCTAGAAGGTCGGCGGACGCGGCGCTTGACATCCGAGAACAAAGCTGGTTGGTTAGTTACTCAAGTAATGAACCAACCAGCGGGAGAAGGATCGGGTGGACGAAGGCAGACCGATTTTCGTTCAGATCGCCGAGCAGATCGAGAACGACATCATCGGCGGAGCCCTGGCAGAAGAGAGCCAGGTGCCGTCGACGAACGAGTTTGCGGCGTTCTATCGCATCAATCCCGCCACCGCGGGCAAGGGCGTCAACCTCCTCGTTGACGACGGAATCCTCTACAAGAAGCGGGGTATCGGGATGTTCGTGACCGCCGGCGCCCGCGACCGCCTCATGCAGAAGCGGCGCGAGCACTTCCAGCAGGAGTACGTGCAGCCCCTCCTCTCCGAAGCCGGAAAGCTCGGCATCTCGCCGAACGAACTGGCCACGATGATCACCAACTCGACACCGAAAGAAGCGGAGCGAAAATGACCCCAATAGTCGAGGTGAAGAACCTCAGCAAACGATTCGGCAGCCTGCGCGCCGTGGACGATGTGAGCTTCACCGTCAGCGAGAACAAGATCTACGGCCTCCTCGGTCGCAACGGCGCAGGCAAGACCACCCTCATGCAATTGCTCACCGGACAGGAGTTCGCCACGAGCGGCAGCATCGAGGTCTTCGGTGCACCGCCCGTCGAGAACGCGACCGTGCTGCAGCAGCTCTGCTTCATCAAGGAGAGCCAGCGCTACCCAGACAACTTCAAACCGAAGCACGTCTTCCGCAGCGCACCATGGTTCTTCTCCCGCTGGGACGCCGACTTCGCCGAGCGACTCGTCGCTGACTTCAGGCTGCCGGTGAACCGCCCGATCAAGAAGCTGTCCCGCGGGCAGCTCTCGGCCGTCGGGGTGATCGTCGGACTCGCCTCGCGCGCGCCGCTCACCTTCTTCGACGAGCCCTACCTGGGCCTGGATGCCGTGGCGAGGCAGATCTTCTACGATCGCCTCCTCGAGGACTACGCCGAGCATCCGCGCACGGTCATCCTCTCGACCCACCTGATCGACGAGGTAAGCAGCCTGCTCGAACACGTGCTGGTGATCGATGACGGCCGCATCATCATCGACGAGGATGCCGACGAACTGCGCGCATCCGCCACCACGGTGAGCGGGCTGCAAGCGGTCGTCGACGAGTTCGTGCAGGGCCGCGACGTTCTCCACCGCGCGAGCATCGGCGCTCTCGGCTCGGTCACCGTCGGGGGCCTCAGCAGGCCCGAACGCGATGCAGCGGCGAGCCTGGGCCTCGAGCTCTCCCCCGTATCCCTCCAGCAACTCATCGTGCGCCGCACCGGCAGCACCGAGAAGGAATTCGAGTACAGCGCATGACCACCATGACGTCCGCTCACACGGCGGTACCAGAAGCACGAACGAAGGCGAACAGGGTCTGGAACGCGGCGAGGCTGCAGTTCACCAACGGCTGGCAGTCGATCGGGCTGCCGTGGCTCGTCCTCGCCATCATCTTCTTCGCCTATCTGGCGATCTGGGTGATCCTCTACACTTCCACGAGCGGTCAGGATCGCAAAGACCTCTCCGACGGCCTGCAGTACAGCGGCGCCACGTGGTACATCTTCGTGTACATGCTCGTCGTCGCCATCCAGGCGATCGCGCGCACGTTCCCCTTCGCACTCGGTCTGAGCGTGACGCGCAGGGATTTCTACCTCGGCACCTCGCTCGCGTTTGTGATCTTCTCGGTCATCTACGGGTGCGGGCTGACCCTCCTCTCCTACCTCGAGGACTGGACCGGCGGCTGGGGAGTCGGCGGCAGGATGTTCACCGCCGTCTACTACGGCAGCGGGCCGTTCTGGCAACGTCTCTTCATCTTCGTCAGCATCTTCCTGTTCTTCTTCTTCGTCGGCATGGCGTCCGCGACCCTGTACGTGCGGTGGAAAGCGACCGGGCTGCTCAGCTTCGGCGCTGTGCTGCTCGCGCTCGGGGTTGGCCTCATCGCGCTGGCCACGTGGAGTCACAGCTGGGAACGCGTGGGCGAATGGTTCGCGACATCCGGCTCGGTCGGAGTCGTCGCATGGATGCTCGCACCGACGGTTCTCGCCGCAGTAGTCGGCTACTTCGTCCTGCGCAGGGCAACACCGAAGAACTAGCAGCGGGGGTGCCGGGAGCCCGTAATACGCGGACATCCCGGCACCCAAAGCTGACAATCCAGCACAAGTTGTCAAGAGCACCTCCGAATCCGTCGTAGCGTGGAAGCATGGGGCAGGAGTCGAGACGCACGGGTTTTTTCATCGGCTTGGCGGGGTTCTTCGGCTTCAGCGTCATCGCAGGGGTGCTGGTTGCGGCCATGATGACCCCCGCGATCGCCCTCACGAGCGAGGCGGCGAACGTCTCGATCGGGGTGTTCGACAACCTTCCTGAGACCATTAGCCTGGGTCGTCTCACCCAGCAGAACGCGATCTACGCGAACCGCGCAGGCAAGCCGGTGCAGATCGCCACGATCTACGACCAGGACCGACGCAACGTCAGCTGGGACGAGGTGTCGCCGTTCCTCCGCAACGCTGCCATCGCCGGTGAGGATCGTCGTTTCTACGATCACGGCGGCGTCGATGTGAAGTCGGTCGTTCGTGCCGCGGCCGGCAATCTGCAGCACAAGAAGGTCACGAGCGGTGCTTCCACGATCGACATGCAGCTCGTGCGCAACATCCTCGTGCAGCAGGCACTGCAGATCAAGGATCCGGTCGCCGAGAAGAAGGCATACCTCTCGGCGATCGATGACACGATGGCGCGCAAGCTCGCCGAGATGAAGCTCGCGATCGGGCTCGACAAAAAGTACACGAAGAAGCAGATTCTGCTCGGCTACCTCAACATCACCGGTTTCGGCGGGGACACCTACGGGGTCGAGGCCGCCGCTCGCAAGTACTTCAGCGTCGACGCGAAAGACGTCACTCTGGCACAGGCCGCGAGCCTCATCGCGATCGTCGAGGACCCGAACAACCTCAATCTCGGCAATAAGAAGAACTTCGCAGACAACAAATCGCGGCGGGACCTCATCCTCAGCAACATGCTCGAGTTGAATTACGTCAGCCAGAAGCAATACGACGAGGCGGTGGCGACACCGATCACCACAAAGCCTGAGGCACCGAGCAACGGATGCCTCTACGCGCTCGACGCAAAGTTCGCCTGCGACTACGTCACCCGCCTGATTCCCACGCTCGAGGCGCTGGGAGCCAGCCCCTCCGAGCGAGAGGAGAACTGGGCGCGCGGTGGTTATCAGGTCTACACGAGCATCGACCTCGACCAGCAGGACGTAGCCCAAGCCGCGCTGTCGGCGGATGCGCCGGCGGACGAGAATCGCTTCGCTCTCGGAGCGGCGGCGGACGCGGTGCAGCCCGGAACCGGCCGCATCCTCGTCATGGCCCAGAACAAGGAGTTCAACAACTCTGCGAACGGCGGCGGCCCGACAGCGACGGCCGTCAATTACAGCACCGATAGGCACTACGGCGGCTCCTCCGGCTTCCCCACCGGATCGACCTACAAGATCTTCACCCTGACCGACTGGCTGCAGAAGGGCCACGGACTGTATGACACGGTCAACGGCAGCGTGCGTTCCTTCCCGATCTCGAGCTTCACCGCCGCATGCGAATCGCTCGGCGGCCCACCCTACAAGCCCAAGAACGACTCCCCTGGCGAGGGCGGCAACATGTCGGTGCTGCAGGCCACCGTGCAGTCGGTGAACGTCGCGTTCATCGCCATGACACAGAAGCTCGACCTCTGCGACATTCGCGCGGATGCCGAAGCGATGGGCGTGCACCGTGCCGACGGAGACCAGCTCCTGGCGCTGCCGTCGTCGACTCTCGGCGCGAACGAGATCGCGCCGCTCACCATGGCCGGCGCCATCGCCACCATCGGTGCGAACGGTGTGTATTGCGCGCCGACCATCATCGACCGGATCATCGACGGCAAGGGGCACCAGCTCAGCGGGCAGCCCAAGCACTGCACCACGGCGATCGAGCCGAACATCGCGAGCACCGTGGCGTTCGCGCTGGCGGCCGTGATGAAGTCGGGCACCGGTACGGCCGGCAACCCGCACGATGGTGTGCCGATCGTCGGCAAGACCGGTACGACCGAGAACGCACAGCAGAACTGGCTCATCGCCACCACAACCAAGGCCGCCCTCGCGGTCTGGGTGGGTAACACGGATGGCGGCGAACAGAGCCTGCGCAGGATCCGGATCGCAGGCACCAATGGCTACAACACCAAGTTCAATATCTTCCGCACCACCATGGCGTCGCTCAACAAGAACCCCGAGTATCGCGGCGGCGACTTCCCCGCGCCCGATCCGCAGTTCCTCAAGCGCAGCTACCGGCCGCCGACGCCGGTGACTCCACCGACCGCGCCGGTCACCCCGCCGCAGCCACCGCCGGCTCCGCCCGCAGGTGGCAATGGCAACGGCAAGCCCGGCAAGCCCTGACTCGCAGGAACTTACTCCAGCTCCCGTCTCAGTCCGCGCACGAGCGTCTCGAAGCCTGTGGGAGCGGCGGCGAGCACGTGTCGCGCCGCGATGTGGCTCAGGATGCGGGCACGCTGCGCCACGTTGAGGATCGTGTACTCGAGGTTCGAACCAGTCTCATCGGGCACCAGGCGGTATTCGCCGCGGTACCACCAGTCGCCCTGGGTAATGATCAGAAAAGCTGCCGGGTCGGTGGTGTACATGCTCGTGGCCTCGGCACGCGGTCGCAGCCGGGCGTCGAGGGCCGCGAACGCCGGTGCCGGCCGCGCCCGAAGGTGCGCCCTGAATGTGCGCACGACCGTGTGCTGCAGCGGCCTCCTCCGCGGTGCTTCCCCCATTGATGCGCTTGCTACTTCAGTGACTTCTGCATGAGCACGGTGCCGAGCCACCTGCCGAACTTGAATCCAACCTTGCCCATGTGGCCGATCTCCTTGAAGCCGAAGCTCCTGTGCATCGCGAGTGAGGCATCCGCACCCCTGTCTGCGATGACGGCGATCATTTCCTTGAGCCCCGCGGCCCTGGATCGGTCGATCAGCTCGGTGAGCAGTCTCGTGCCGAGGCCCTTGCCGGTCGCCGCCGGACCGAGATAGATGGAACTCTCCACCGTGTAGCGGTACGCCGCCTTCTCGCGCCACGGATAGACGTAGGCGTAGCCGAGGATCTGGCCGCTCGGGCTCTCGGCGACGAGGAACGGCATCCCGAGCTTGCCAAGGTGCTGGAACTTGGAGCGCAGCGCCGCGAGAGTCATCGGTTTCTCGTCGAAGGTGATGGTGGAGTTCGCCACGTAGTGGTTGTAGATCTCGCGCACGCTGGGCAGGTCCTGCAGCGCCGCATCGCGGATCTTGTACTCGAAGGGCGAGGCGAGCGGCGGATGATTGCGCATGGCCTCGGTGGGTCGGTGAGTGGCCTGATACTCCGATTCCAGCATCCTTCGATGCTACTTCGGCCCGCGCCCATTCGCCCGCCGTTACGGCGCGAGTGACCAGTCGACCGGCTCAGCGCCCTGCTGCACAAGTGCCGCGTTCGCCCGACTGAACGGGCGGGAACCGAAGAAGCCGCCTGAAGCCGACAGCGGGCTCGGATGCACCGACTTGATCACCGGTGTCGCGCCCAGCAGTGGCTCGAGCCCCTGCGCGTCACGCCCCCAGAGGATGGCGACGAGGGGGCCTCCCCTGGCGACCAGGGCGCGGATGGCGAGCTCCGTCACGGCCTCCCAGCCCTTGCCCCGGTGCGAGGCGGGCTTGCCCGGCATCACGGTGAGCGAGCGGTTCAGGAGCATCACGCCGTGCTCCGCCCAGGCGGTGAGGTCCCCGTGGTCGGGGGTCGAGACGCCGAGGTCGTCTCGCAGCTCACGGTAGATGTTCTGCAGGCTGCGCGGCACCGGGCGAACGGCGCGATCCACCGCGAACGACAGTCCGATTGGATGCCCGGGCGTCGGGTACGGATCCTGGCCGACGATCAGCACCCGCACATCCGCCAGCGGATAGGTGAAGGCGCGCAGCACGTTCGCACCCGCGGGAAGGTAGCCGCGGCCGGCCGCGGTCTCCTCTCGCAGGAAGTCGCCCATCCGCGCGATCTGGGCTGCGGCGGGTTCGAGCGCTTGCGCCCATCCCGGGTCGATGAGTTCGGAGAGCGGCTGCGGCGTCACGTCGTCCAGTCAAGCAGACCGAGCGCGGCGAGCGCGCGTCTCGTCCGGTCTGCGATCGCTGCCGCTACCATCCGTTCATGACAGTCATTCGCGGCAGAGCCGGCGCGATCACGATCGGCCTGATCGGCTTCCTCTTCTTCGTCGAGTTCGTGAGCGGAATCCTGCAGGGGTTTTACGTGCCGCTCATCCCCGACCTCGTGAAGTACCTCGGCATCCGGGATGCCGACTTCAACATCTTCGAGGGCGCGCAGCTGCTGCTCTCGGCGCTCGTCGTGCCCGTGCTCGCGAAGCTCGGCGACATGTACGGGCACAAGAAGATCCTGCTCGTCGCCACGGTGCTCACTGCGGGCGCGAGCTGGTGGCTCGCCTTCGCCGGTGACTTCACGAGCTTCCTCATCGCCTGGACGCTGCAGGCCTTCTACGTCGTCTGGCTGCCGCTCGAGATCGCCCTCATCTTCGACAAGGGGCGCCGCAGCGGAAGGGCCGCCTCCGCAACGCGCCGGGCCGCGGGCCTCCTCATCGTCGGACTCGAGGGCGGTGCCATAGCGGGAGCACTCGGCAGCTCCGCGATCTTCGACGCCTTCGGAGGCGCCTCCGCCCTGCAGCACTCGGTCGTGCCCACGATGATGGTGCCGGCGATCGCGGTCTCGCTCGTCTTCTTCGTCATCCTGTTCGGCGTGCCGGAGTCCGAGTCGCTGCCGGATCGCACCCTCGACTGGAAGGGCTTCTCGATCCTCACGATCGGTCTCCTGCTCATCACCTCGGGGCTCACCTTCCTCAAGTTCAACGACGACCAGTGGTGGCCCTGGGCGATCATGGCCGCCGGAATCCTGGTGTTCTGGCCGTTCGTGCGATTCGAGCTGCGGCAGAAGGATCCGGCGATCGACATCCGCGTGTTCGCCCAGCCGAACATGTGGCCCGTGCAGCTCACCGCGTTTCTCATCGGCATCAGCATCCTGGGCGCCCAGGCCCCGCTGTCGACCTACGCCGGCACGAATAAGGCAGAGCTCAGATACGGCCTCGGCCTCGCGAGCGGCACCATTTCCATCCTCATCGGCCTCTATCTCGTGTCGATGATCGTCGGTGCGCTGCTGTTCCCGCTGCTGTCCCGCGTGTTCACGCCACGCATCACGCTCATCATCGCGGCGTTCTTCGTCGCGGCTGGCTACCTGCTGTTCCTCCCCCTGCACCTCGAGACCTGGCAGGTGTTCATGAACATGGTCATTGTGGGGCTCGGCAGCGGCGCGCTCGTCGGCGCCATGCCCGCAGCCGCGGCTGCCGCGGCTCCGCGAGGGCAGACCGGGATCGCTTCGGCGCTCACCAACACCACCAAGACGATCGGCGGCTCGTTCGCCTCGTCGGTGTTCGCCATCGTGCTCACGATCGGCGCGGTGCAGATCGCCGGGTCAACGGCGGGAAGCCTGTTCGGTTACTACCTCGTGTGGGCGATTTGCGGCGGCGGCGCGCTACTCGCCGGCATCCTGTTGTTCTTCGTGCCGAAGCTTGCCTTCGCGGATGACGCGGAGGACGCTCCGACGATCGTGGAGGCTATGCCTTCGGCTTGAGCTCGCCGCGCACGAGCTTGTGCGCTGCCGCCTGTGCCACCGGCTTGATCGTCACGAGATCGAGGTTCACGTGCCCCGGCAGTTCGATCGCGTGCACGATGGCCTCCGCGATGTCCTCTGCCGAGAGCGGATCGGGCACGTTGTCGTAGACCGCGTCTGCCCGCGCCTGGTCGCCGCCGAAGCGGGTGAGGGAGAACTCCTCGGTCTTCACCATGCCGGGCGCGACCTCGAGCACCCGGATCGGCTCGCCCGCGAGTTCCAGGCGCAACACCGCGACGAGCGCGTGGGCCGCGAACTTGGCCGCGTTGTATCCGCCGCCGCCCTCGTACGCGACATGACCGGCAATCGAGGTCACGGTGAGGATGTCGGCGTGACCGCGATCCGCGGACGCCGCGCGCAGCAGCGGAAGCAGCGCGCTCGTGACGCGCTTGACCGCGATCACATTGACGTCATACATGCGGGTCCAGTCATCCGGATCGCTGTCTTCGACCGAGGCCAGTCCGAACGCACCGCCAGCGTTGTTGACGAGGGCGTGCACGGGCCCGAGCTCGGCGAGATGGTCGCGCAGCGCGTCGACCTGCGTCTGGTCGGTGAGGTCGGCGACGAAGAACTGCGCGCCGGTCTCGGCCGCGAGCGCCTCGAGGCGGTCGCGCCGACGGGCGACAGCAACGACCTCCCAGCCACGTTTGCGGAAGAGCCGAGCGGTCGCTGCGCCGATTCCCGAACTCGCACCGGTGACTACAACCCGCTTCGACTGCACACTCACTCCTTCGCTCGCATCAACCGTACCGCCCGCGTCCTTCCAGCCGGCCGCCAGTATGGTGTAACGATGACGGATGGCGTGAAGACCGCTCCCGCGCGAAAGAAGCGCGTTGCGGTCTGGGACAACGCGCGATTCGCCGCCGTGACTCTCGTCGTCGTCGGTCACGGCATCCAGCGCCTCACCGGCGATTCGGATGCGGCGCTCGGCGTCTACCTCTTCATCTACGCGTTCCACATGCCGGCCTTCGCGATCATCAGCGGCTATTTCTCGAAGGCGAGTCCGCCGAACTCGCGGCAGATGAAGAAGGTGCTCACCGACATCGTGCTGCCGTACGCGATCATGGAGGCCATCTGGAGTGCGGTGCAGTTCCTGGTGGAGGGTTCAACGAGCCTCAACCCGACGACGCCCCACTGGACGCTGTGGTTCCTCCTGGCGCTCGGCCTCTTCCGCCTGCTGCTCCCCTACCTCGTGCTCCTGCGCTGGCCGCTCGTGTGGTGCGTCGTGTTCTCGATCGGTGTCGGCTACCTCAGCAACATCGACAACACCTTCTCGCTCTCGCGCACCATCGGCATCCTGCCGTTCTTCTTTCTCGGCTGGCAGGTGCGGCAGTGGAAGCTCGTCGATCGCTGGCACGTGCTCGACCGCAACGTGCTCTGGGTGCGATCCTGTGCGGTCGCCGTCTTCGCGATCTGGATCGCCGTGGTCTTCCTCTTCATAGGGCCGCTGCGATCCATGAACCTCAAGAACTGGTTCTTCTACGACGACTCCTACAACGACATCGTCGGGCAGACGGCCTGGTGGGCGGGGCTTGTGCGCCTCGGTTTCATCCTGCTTGCGGTGCTGCTGAGCGCGGCGATGTTCGTGCTCATTCCGCGCCGCAGGACCTGGTTCACGAGCTTCGGTCAGGCAACGATGTACATCTACCTGCTGCACAGCTTCGTGCTCTACCCGATCCGGCAGTCCGGCATCCTCGGCGACGATCACTCCTCCAGCGTCTGGCTGCTGTCGATGATCCTCGCCTGCATCGCGATCTCGATCGCCCTGGCGAGCCCGCTCGTACGGAAGGTCTTCAGACCGCTGATCGAGCCGAAACCGCAGTGGCTCTTCCTCACGCTCGAGGGCGAGGGCGGTAGCGGCCGGCCGGCCGAACGGGGCCCATCGCGCGTCGATCCGACGGGCTCGCGCCGCGACCGATAGCACCCGGTGCTGTGTCATTACGTCGTATTGCGACAGGATTGTTCCTGACGCTGCCGAGTTCCTAAGCTCGGTGGATTGTGTGCGGACACCCGCGAGACACAGGAATTCGTCGGTACAGACCACGGGCACGAGTCAAGAGCAATCGAAGCAAGAGGAGAGACGCGATGAGCGACTGGAAATTCGAAACAAAGCAGATCCACGCGGGCGCGCAGCCCGATCCGGTGACCAACGCCAGGGCGACACCGATCTACCAGACCACCGCATACGTCTTCAACAACGCGGAGCACGCCAAGAACCTGTTCGCGCTGGCCGAGTTCGGCAACATCTACACCCGCATCCAGAACCCGACCCAGGATGTCGTCGAGCAGCGCGTCGCGGCGCTCGAGGGCGGCACTGCAGCGCTTCTGCTCGCATCCGGGATGTCGGCAACGACGCTGGCCATCCTGAACATCGCGAACGCGGGCGACCACATCGTGTCCTCGTCCTCGGTCTACGGCGGCACCTACAACCTGTTCAAGTACACCCTCGAGAAGCTCGGCATCGAGACGACCTTCGTCGAGAACCAGGATGACGCCGAGGAGTGGCGCCGCGCGGTTCGCCCGAACACCAAGCTCTTCTTCGCCGAGACCATCGGCAACCCGAAGATCAACGTGCTCGACATCGAGCTCGTCTCCGGCGTTGCGCACGACAACGGCATCCCGCTCATCGTCGACAACACCATCGCGACGCCGTACCTCATCCGCCCGTTCGAGCACGGCGCAGACATCATCGTGCACTCGGCCACCAAGTTCCTCGGCGGCCACGGCACGGTCATGGGCGGCATCATCGTCGACGGTGGAAAGTTCGAGTGGTCGAAGAACGTCGAGAGGTTCCCCGGCCTCACCGAGCCCGACCCCTCGTACCACGGCGCCAGCTACACCACCGTTCTGGGCGACGGCATCGCCTACATCATCAAGGCTCGCGTGCAGTTGCTTCGTGACCTCGGTGCGGCCATCGCCCCGGCGAGCGCCTGGCAGCTCATTCAGGGAATCGAGACGCTCAGCCTCCGGGTCGAGCGCCACGTGCAGAACGCGCAGCTGATCGCCGAGTGGCTCGACGCCCATGACGACATCGACACCGTCTACTACGCGGGCCTGCCGTCGAGCCCCTGGTACGGAGCGGCGAACAAGTACGCGCCGCGCGGTGTCGGCGCCGTGCTCTCGTTCGACCTCAAGGGCGGGGTGGATGCCGGCCGCGCTCTCGTGGACAACGTGAGCCTGTTCAGCCACGTCGCCAACATCGGCGACGTGCGCAGCCTCATCATCCACCCGGCGTCGACCACGCACTCGCAGTTGACCCCGGAGCAGCAGCTCACCGCGGGTGTCACGCCCGGCCTCGTGCGCCTCTCGATCGGTCTCGAGAACATCGACGACATCAAGGCAGACCTCGAGGTCGGCCTCGCCGCCGCCCGCGCGGTCGCGGGAAAGTAAGCGCCACCTCCTCGCCGCGGTCGCCCTGCTCCGGCAGGGCGCCCGCGGCGATGTCGTGAACGCCACGGCCACCCCGGCGCGTAACAAAGCACGACCGCCGCCACGCCGTCCGCGATACTGAACTAGACATGGATTGGCAGACACCCGAGGACACGGTTCCTTCGAGCTTCATCACCGAAGCGAACACGAGGGCTCTCTCCGGCAAGCCGCCGGCCACCGGTGCGTGGCGCGAGGGCGATGCTCCCGGCAATCGTTCCTTCGTGTCCATCGGGCCTCTCGCGCTCGAACGCAGCGAGGGTCTCGCTTCCGCGCGCATCGCCTACGAGTCCTGGGGCGAGCTCAACGCCGATCGCAGCAACGCCATCCTCGTGCTGCACGCCCTCACCGGAGACAGCCACCTCATCGGCTCGGCCGGCCCCGGGCATCCGACAGCCGGCTGGTGGAGCGGCATCATCGGGCCGGGCAAGTACATCGACACAGACGAGTGGTTCGTCGTCTGCCCCAACATGCTCGGCGGCTGCCAGGGCAGCACCGGCCCCGCGTCGCTCGCTCCCGACGGCCGCGAGTGGGGCGCGCGCTTCCCGTACCTGACCATCCGCGACCAGGTGGCGGCACAGGTCGCCTTCTCCGACGCGATCGGCATCGATCACTGGGCCGCGGTCATCGGCGGATCCATGGGCGGCATGCACTCGCTCGAGTGGGCGATCGGCTACCCCGAACGCCTCGACCGCGTGGCGATCATCGCCGCTCCCACGATCAGCAGCGCCGACCAGCTCGCCCTCAACTCCGTGCAGATCGAAGCAATCAAGATGGACCCGGGGTTCAACGACGGCGACTACTACGAGGCCAAGGATGGTGAGGGTCCGTACCGCGGCCTCGCCCTCGCCAGGCGCATGGCGCTGCTCAACTACCGCTCGCCGTCAGAGCTCAATGACCGGTTCCAGCGCAGCTGGCAGAGCAGCATCAGCCCGCTAGGCTCCTCCGGAAAGTTTGCCGTGGAGAGCTACCTCGACTTCCACGGCAACAAGTTCACCCGCAGATTCGACGCCAACAGCTACGTGCTGTTGGTCGAGGCGATGAACTCGCACGACATCGGCAGGGATCGCGGCGGCGTCGCCGAGGCGCTCTCGCGCATCACAGCACGCAGCCTCGTGCTGGGAATCGACAGCGACCGGTTGTTCCCCGCCGAGTACCAGGTGCTCATCGCGAGTCGGCTGAGCGGCAGTCTCGACGAGGGGCGAGCCACCATCATCCACTCCGAATTCGGCCACGATGGCTTTCTCATCGAACACGACCTCGTGGGCCCGGAGCTCGTGCGACTACTCAGCGACTAACAGGGACAATCGAGGGCTTGTCATATTGGCTATGCTGATCGAGTGTATACAGAACGGTCTGATAATAAGGCCGGCTCCCGAGGCGCACTGCCGCCGTTTGGCGATCGCCCATGGTGACCGTGCGTCCGCCCCGATCCCCGAAGATCAGGGTGGCGGTCGTTGACGACCACAGGCTGGTGCTCGACGGAATAGTCGCCCACCTTGCAGCCTCGCAACTCGACATCGAGGTCGTGGCGAGCGAGGCGAGCTGGGCCGGCCTCCTGGGCCATAAAGCGTTCCCCGTTGACGTCGTCGTGCTCGACCTCCATCTCGATGACCGCATTCCGATCGGCACAAAGATCCGCGCGCTCACCGCGGCGGGCAGCCGCACCATCGTGATCAGCAGGCACGCCGACATTCCGACCGTTTACACCGCCGTGCAGGCGGGCGCGCTCGCCTTCGTTCCAAAGACCGAGACGGCCGACGAACTGGTGGCAGCGATTCGCGCTGCCGCCGTGGGAGAGCAGCATCAGAACGCCCCGCTGCGCAACGCCATCGCTGGCACGAATCCCGAGGTGCTGCCCGGGCTCGGCAAGCGCGAGCAGCGGGCCCTCGTGCTGTACGCATCCGGTCGCACCATTCGCGAAGTCGCGGAGATCATGCAGACCACCGAAGAGACCGTGAAGTCGTACATCAAGCGAGCCAGGCGCAAGTACCGGGACGTGGGCACCGACCTCGGTTCGAAGATCAAGCTTCGCGACCACGGCATCCGCGCCGGTTGGGTGTCCTCGGAATAGATCGCGATCGTATCCGCCGCGATGGAGGGCTCTGCCGCTAGAGGGCCACGGTTGCCCGTGGCCCTCTTAGCAAGACCCCCCGGTCTGGCCGGTTCCTCAATGAGGCTCCGCCCCGGTGCCGTCTATTCGGGTCAAGGCACCGATCCGGACCCGGGTGCATGAGCACCCGATCCGGCTCTGAGTGTGGCTACCGGGTCTACCCGGCGCGCCCCTCTTGTTCTTCCCCTGAACTGTACCTTTCTCACCGGATTCCCAGCGAACAGTGTCGCACCCCCATTTGAGGTGACAGTGTGGAAGCATGTCTAGCGTGGAACCCATCGCCAAAGAACGCGATCGCCTTCTACATCGCTCCGCCCGAGTGGTCGGATTGGGATCGACGATTGTTTCTCTCGTGTGCTTCAGCGTGCCCGGCGTGCTGCCATGGGCGAGCTATCTCGCGACCCTTCCGCTGTTCGTGCTTCTCGCCTTCGCGCTCTACCGCATGGGCATCGGCCAGTCCATCCTCTGGGTTCTTCTCGGCCTCGCCTCCGGACTCGCGATCCTGCTGGTCGCGCAGGTACCGAACGGGCAGAGCGAGACGCGCGCCATCGCCGACGCCATGGTCCCCCTCGCGGCCGCCGCTCTCGCATCCTTCGCGATCGTGCTGACCAACTCGGTGCCGAGGCTCGTCGTGCTCGTCGTGGGTGTAGTGCTCTCGTTCATCCTCGTGGAGTTCGCCGCACCGCATCCTGACGGGATCGCGCCGCAGGCCGTCGCCACCCTGGTCGGCTGGATCCTCGCGTCGATCCTCGGCTACTGGCTCGGCGCGAGCGTTCCGAGAGCCGCCCGCAGAATCTTCAGCATCGGCCGCGCCCATCGCGCCGAGCGCCTGGCGAGCGAGACCGAGGCTCAGCGGCGTCAGGGCGCGCGGCTCCTGCACGACACCGTGCTCGCCACCCTCACCCTGCTCGCGCACTCCGGCGTGGGAGTCACGACCTCGGCGCTCCAGCAGCAGGCCGGCGACGACGCCCGACTGCTGCGGCAATTGCGGCTCGGTGCGAGTCCCGTCCCCACCTCATCCGGAACGTACAACCTCGAACCGGTCGAGGACTCGATCCTCGGCACCACGCTCGAGTCGGTCAAACAGCGCTTCGGCAGAATGGGCCTCGAGGTCAGCTGGCACGGCACCGGTCAGGTGCTACTGCCGAGCAACGTGCTCGACGCCTTCCTGCTCGCACTCGCCGAGTGTCTTGAGAACGTGCGCCGCCACGCCGGTGTCACCGACGCGCACGTGACGATCACGGACGACGAGACCACCGTGCGAGCCATGGTGACGGATGCCGGCGTCGGCTTCGACCTGAAGGACATCGACGCCGCGCGGCTCGGCTTCAAGGACTCGGTGGTCGGCAGGCTCAAGGAGGTCGGCGGCAACGCCAGGCTGTTCTCGGCCCGCGGCTCAGGGACCACGGTGGTACTGGAGGTACCCAAGTGACCTTCTCGCGCCCAGAAGAGAACACGCTCGGCGTCATCGTCGGCAAACGTCCGCGCGGCGGCGTCCCGAGCGCGTCGACCGCAGCTCGCGCCGTCCGCCAGGCGAGTGCGCCCGGCGCCAGTCTCGGCACCGGTTATCTCGGCGTGGGCGCCGGCGTGATCGCCGGAGTGCAGGCGCTGTGCGGAATCGGGCTGTTCGTCTGGCATCTCGAGTCCTACCCGAGCCTCCTGCCGATCGTCGTCTCCTGGTTCATTTACGTCGCGTCGCTCATCGGTGTGGGCGTGGCGCTTGCCACGCGCGGCGAACGAATGTCCGGCCTGCTGTTCGGCGCGTTCCTGGTCGCGCAGGCGTGCGTGGTCGCGCTCGACTTCGCAGCCATCTGGCCGCTGCACGACATCGGAGCCTTCGCCACCTCATCCGTCTCCGTGGGATTCGGGCTCCTCGTCGCCGTCACCCTGCGCCGTGCGAGCGAAATGCTGTTCGCCGCCGGGCTGCTGTGCGTCGCCTTCGTCGGGGCCATCCTGCTCACCACTCCGCTGACGAGCGAGACGCTCCCGTCGCAGATCGGCGTCGTCGCGCTGGCCGTGCTGCCGCCCGTGTTCGGCGTCTACGTGGTGCGTCGATTCAGGAGGCTCGTCCAGCTCGAACTCGACCGCGTGCTCGTGCAGAGCACGATCTCCGCACCGCGATTCGCGGTCGGGATGCTCGCCTCAGAGGAACTCGCACGGCTCGACCTCGCAGCCGAAGAACTGCTCGATTCCGTCGCGACCGGCACCATCCAGCTCCCGCTGTCGCCCAAGATCGCCTCGACCGCGGCCTCGCTCGCGACCGAACTGCGCCTTCACCTCATCGAGGGTCGCCGAGAGACCTGGCTCTACCACGCCATCACCGAGTCCGAGCAGTTGGGCAAGGGCGTGACGCTCAGCGACCCCGGCAGTCTCGCCGGCCTCCTGGATCCGCACCAGCGCGACGGCCTGCTCGCCGCAGTCTGGCTGCTCGTCAGCAGCAATGGCAAGACCACACCGACCGCCCAGCTCACCCTCGGTCCGATCACCACCACCCTGGACAACGGCCCGGCACGCACCGTAAACGTGCCCATCGTCATCGCCACCACGGGCATCCAGCGCAATCGCGTCGATCCCGCAACGTGGAACGCGATCGGCAAGGTGGGCCGTTTCATCGACTCGACGCAGAACTCCAGCCTGCGTGTCGAGATCGAGTGTGTCGTCGCGAACCCGGCGGACCAATAACATGCTGGAGAACACCAATGGAGATGAGTAGCACAGTGGCGCAAGCAGACGACAGGATTCGACTCGCCCTCGTCGACGATCACAAGATGCTCCTCGGAGCGCTCACGGAGTGGATCCGCGGGGCCGCCTCAGACATCAGCATGGTCGCCGCGGTCACCACGTGGCCGGAGCTGCTGACCCACGCGGAGTTCCCCGTGGACGTCGTGCTGCTCGACCTCGACCTCAAAGACAACATCCCGATCTCGCTGAAGATCTCGACCCTCAACACCACGGGCGTGAAGACGGTCGTCATGAGCACCTACTCGGAGCCGAACGTGGTGCGTGAGGCGCTCGCGGCCGGTGCGCTCGGCTATCTCGTAAAGAGCGAGGATGCCGACATGATCGTCGAGGCGATTCGCGCGGCCACGAGGGGTGAGTCGTACATCTCCGCGGAACTGGACCTGGCACTGAACGCGGGAACGGTGGGCGGAGCGCCGAAGCTCAGCGCGCAGGAGCGCAGGGTGATGGCGCTCTACGGCGGTGGCGAGCCGGTGAAGGCCGTGGCCTTCCAGCTCAGCATCTCCGAAGAGACCGCCAAGTCATACCTCAAGCGCATTCGCGAGAAGTACCGCGTCGCGGGAATCGACGTCGGCACCAAGGTTGCGCTGCGCAAGCGGGCCATTCAAGACGGCATCCTGATCTCAACGGAGTCGCCGCAGGGCTTCTGACGAGCGCGGCTAGCGCCGGATCGGCCGCTTGCGTTCGAGCAGCACGCTCGCGGCGGCAAGTGCCACACCGGGCACGCACAGAAGCAGGCCCACCCAGCTGGGCGAGACGTAGCCGAGGCCCGCGACGATCGCGATACCGCCGAGGAATGCGCCGAGACTGTTGCCGAGGTTGAGGGACGCGTGGTTTACCGCCGCAGCGAGCGTCTGGCTGTCGCCCGCGACATCCATGAGGCGCGTCTGGATCGCCGGCGAGAGTGCCGCAGACGAGGCGCCCACCATGAAGGCGAAAGCGAGCAAGCCGGGGACCGACCATGACGTGAGCGCCATTCCCGCCAGGGACAGCGCGAACACGCCGAAAAACGCGAAGATCGAGCGCATGATGTTGCGATCTGCGGCCCAGCCGCCGAGCAGGTTGCCGACCGTCATCCCGAGCCCGACGACGATGAGCACGACGGGTACGAAGTGCACTCCGAGGCCCGTCACCTCCGTGACGAGAGGCGAGATGAAGGTGTACACGGCGAAGAAACCGCCGAAGCCAATGGCGCCGATGAGCAGCGCGAGCCACACCTGCGCTCGACCGAAGGCCTTGAGCTCGCGCTTCATGGTCGCGCCGGCGTCGCCCGACTGGAACGGCACGAGCAGCGCGATCGCGACGAAGCTGAGAGCGAAGATGGCGGCGACCGCGAGGTAGGCGACCCGCCAGTTCGTGGTCTGGCCGAGCAGCGTGATGGCCGGGACGCCGACGACGTTCGCGATCGTGAGACCGGAGAGCACAATCGCCACTCCCCTGGCGCGTCGGCCCGGGCCCATGAGGGACGCCGCGACAAGTGAGGCCACGCCGAAGTACGCGCCGTGCGGCAGTCCTGCGACGAATCGAGCGAGTAGCACGAGGCCAAACCCTGGCAGCAGTGCGGATGCCAGCGTCGCCAGGGTGAATGCTCCCGCAAGCACGAGCAGCAGTTGTTTGCGCGGAAAGCGCGCGGCCATCGTCGCGATCGTCGGCGCGCCGACCACGACGCCCAGTGCGTAGGCGGAGACGAGCCAGCTCGCCTGGGCATTCGCAGCATCAGGGTTGACGGCCTGGAGCGCCGGCAGGAGGTCGTGAGCGAGGTTGGGCAGCAGCCCCATGGCCACAAACTCCGTGGCGCCGATTCCGAAGCCGCCGAGCGCGAGAGCCAGCAGGGCGAGCCGCGTGCGGGCGGGGCTCAGCGACGGCGATGCGTGAGATTCGAGAGGCTCGCTCGCGGTGTCTTCCGCGCGGCTCACCGCGAGGAATCGCGAATGGCGCGCTCCAGTCGTTCCACCTTGCCGGTCAGCTCACCACTGTGACCAGGGCGGATGTCGGCCTTGAGCACAAGCGAGACGCGCGTGCCGAACTCGGCCACGGCATCCGTTGCGCGCCGCACCACGTCGAAGACCTCGTCCCAGTCGCCCTCGATCGTCGTGAACATGGAGTCTGTGTGGTTGGGCAGGCCGGAGTCGCGCACGACCTTGACCGCCGCGGCGACAGCGTCATGCACGGAGTCACCCTCCGTTGCTCCACCGCTCGGTGCGACCGAAAATGCCACCAGCATTGTTACTCCTCCACGCTCTCCCCGGCCCCGTTCGCCGGACCCGTCTTCTTCAAGCCTGTCACGATTCGCGCCATTCCCGGAGCCTCGACATTTCGGCGCGACGCCAACCGCGGCAGATCCTCGCGCCCGGCGCGCCAGATGGCCAGAATCGACCAGCCCAGCAGCACGAACAGCAGCAGGTTGCGCACCGTGAGCAGCACGAGCGGCACCGTTTCGAGAGCGAGCAGACCGTCGTACAGCGTGGGGTAGATGAGCTGGGTAATGAAGGCAAGCACGAGGGTGAGCGCGGCCGGTGCCCTGAACGAGCGACCACCCGGCGTCACGAGACCCAGGATGACGGGCGCGGCGAGCCACGACAGGTATTGCGGCGACCCCACCTTGTTGAAGGCGACGAAGGCCACCACGAGGGCCAGGGCGAGTGGCGCGAGCAGAGCCGTGGCTTGCACCCGTGCGCGCACAGCGAGTAGCGCGAGAAGCAGGATGGCCGCGACGACGAGCACGAGAAGCGGCGTCATGAGAGCGCTCACGGCATCTGCGCCATCTCCCGTGACCTGGAAGGTCAGCATCCTCGTGTCGTAATAGACGCGGGCGTGGCGGGCTCCTGCCGCCGCCTGCCACAACCACGCCGTACTCACCGGTGCCTCGATCTGCAGCCCACGATCGGCCTGCTGGGTCACAAAGCTGAGAACGTGGGCGCCGCCGCCGAGCACCAGTGCACAGCCCGCAATCAGCACGCTGCCGAGCACAGCGGCGGTGAGAACGCGCCAGCGCTCCCTGGTGGCAACCACGGCCGCGATGAGGATCGCGCCTGGCCAGACCTTGATCCAGGCTGCGGCGGCGAGGAGCGCCCCCGCGAGCCGCGGCCTGGTCGCGAGGTAGAGCACCGCGACGATGGCGAGAGGAACGCTCACCGTGTCGAGCCGTGCGAGCGAGATCGGCCCGAGCAGCATGAGGAAGCCGAGCCACCACCAGGCGACCGCGGTGTTGCGCGCCGGGCCGGACCAACCGATGAGAAAGCCGAACGCGATGGCATCCAGCACGATGACGAGTGCGAGCCAGGTGAACGCGTAATTCTCGGGTCCGAACGCCCAGGCGATGAGCATCGGCACGATCGCGAGGATCGGATACACCCAGTCGCGATCGAGGCCCACCCAGGACTGCGTGGCGAAGCCCTGCTCCATCCAGGCGCGGTAGACGAGCGACACATCGCCGAGCGGATGTGGGTCGTCGTGCAGATTAGCGAAGCTGAGCCACAGGTGCACGAGCAGCAGCGCCGACCAGAGCGCCCAGCGGGACCGCAGCATCCGCTCGAAGGGGCCGGAGGTCGCCTCGGTCACGCGGGCGCCGGCCGCGCGCTCAGCAGGGCTGCGATCACGGCGGGCAGTTCCCGCGCCAGGTCGAGCACCACGAACGGGCCCCCGGCACTCGCCCGGGCCGCGGCGAGCCCGTGCAGAACGGATGCCGTTGCGGCAAGCCGCGCCAACAACGATTCGTCCGCCCCGACTTCGCTCGCGTGTGTGGCCAGGAGCGCGCCGAGCACGCCGCCGAGCGCGTCCCCCGTCCCCGCCGTCGCGGTCCACGCCGGCGCGACGGAGGTCACGAGGCTCGTGCCGTCTGGAGCGGCGACGTGGGTGCGATGACCCTTGAGCAGCACGGTCACCCCGAGACGGTCTGCCGCCCGCCGGGCCGCAGCCGCCGGGTCGTCCCCGAGGTCGCCTGGTTCCGTACCCAACACTCGGGCCAGTTCACGCAGGTGCGGCGTGATCACCACCGGCCCCTTCGCCCTGTCGAGGAGGTCGAGCGCGCCCGCGTCGATGACCGTGGGAAGGCCCTGGTCGAGCGCATCCGTCAGCCGTCGCATGCTCGCCGCATCGCGCGCGGCGGCGTCCATGCCCGAGCCGAGCAGCCAGGCCTGCACTCGTCCATCCGAGGCGACGGCCTCCGGCCGGCGCTGCAACACGAGCTCGGTCGGGCGCTGCGGGCCAAGGTAGCGCACCATGCCGACGCCAGTGCGGAGGGCGGCCTCGACGCCGAGGACGGCCGCCCCGGGGTAGCTGTCTGACCCGGTGACGATGCCGATGACGCCGCGACTGTACTTGTCGTCGTCGGCGCGAGGTACGGAGATGCAGGACGCGGCGTCGGATGCCGTCCATTCACGATATGCCGTCATGAACTCACGATAGTTCGCGTGCCGCCGAACGGCACGGCGCGGGCCTCGTATCGTGGCGATCCGGACTCAGTTGCGCCTGGTCGCATCCTGCACTTCGCCTACGAGCTCCTCGATGATGTCTTCGAGGAACAGCACACCGCGCGTCGCGCCGCCTTCGTCGAACACCCGCGCGAGGTGCACACCTGAGCGGCGCATCGAGGCGAGGGCGTCTTCGAGGTCCGCCTCGCGGTAGATCGAGATGAGTTGCCGGATGCGCTTGGGCGGCACCGGTTCCGTGAACTCGTGTGTCTCCTCGAGGTCGATGACGTCCTTGAGATGCAGGTAACCACTGGGTTCGCCGTCGTCGTTCACGAGCACGTAGCGGGAGAAGCCGTGCTGCGCGACGGCTCGCTCCACCTCGGCCGGCGTGACGGCCTCCGAGAGGCTCACGAGGTCATCCATCCCCACGGCGATGTCCCTGACCTTCTTGGTCGAGAATTCGAAGGCCGCGCTGAGTGCTCCGATGCTGTCATTCAGCACGCCCGCCTTCGTGGACTGGGCGACGATATTCGCTACCTCGTCCACGGTGAACGCGCTCGTGGCCTCATTGCGGGGCTGCACCCCGAACAGTCGAACGATGCCGTTGGTTGTGGCGTTGAGCGCCACGATGATCGGCCTGAACACCATGGAGATGTAGACGAGAGGCGGGGCGAGGATGAGCGCGGCCCGATCGGGCACCGAGAACGACAGGTTCTTCGGCACCATCTCGCCGATCACGACGTGCAGGAACGACACGATGATGAGCGCGATCACGAACGCGATCGTGGCAATGAGGTCCGCCGACCATCCCGTGAGACCGAGCGGTCCCTCGAGCAGGTGATGGATCGCGGGCTCAGAGACGTTGAGGATCAGCAGCGAGCACACGGTGATGCCCAGCTGACTCGTCGCCAGCATCATCGTCGCGTGTTCCATCGCGTGGATGGTCGTCTTCGCGGCGCGGCTTCCCGCCTCCGCGCGCGGTTCGATCTGTGATCTCCTGGCCGAGATCACCGCGAACTCTGCGGCAACGAAGAACGCGTTCGCGAACAGCAGGATGACGAGCCAGGCGAGGCCCCACCACTCACTCATGCGAGTCACCGTCCTCGCGCGGCGTGGGGGTGAAGCGCACCCGATCGATGCGGCGCCCGTCCATCCGTTCGATACGGAAGGTGCCAGCGTCGAGCGTAACCGTGTCGCCCACGACGGCGAGGCGACCGAGCTCGCTCATGAGGAATCCGCCCACCGTTTCGTACGGCCCGTCCTCCGGCACCGCCACGCCTGCGCGTTCGAGCAACTCGTCCGGACGCAGCATGCCTGGGAAGGTCAGCCAGTCGCGAGAGCGAACCACGCCCGCACGGGTCCTGTCGTGTTCGTCGGCCACCTCGCCCACGAGTTCCTCCACGAGGTCTTCGAGGGTGACGACGCCGGCGGTGCCGCCGTACTCGTCGACGACCACCGCCATCTGGTAGCCGCGCCCGCGCAGCTCGCCGAGCAGCACGTCGAGTCTCATCGTCTCGGGCACCCGCAGCCCCTCCGACTGCAAGGCCGACACCGGCACATCCGCACGGCGTTCCCGCGGAACGGCGACCGCCTGCTTGACGTGCACGAACCCGACCACGTCGTCGATGCCGTCATCCACCACGGGAAAGCGGGAGAATCCGGTGCTCTTGGCCAGTTCGATCACGCGCTGCGCGGAGTCGATTCGCTCGACGCTCGTGACCCTGGGTCGCGGCGTCATGACATCCGTCGCCGTGTGCTCGCTGAAGACGAGGGTGCGGGCGAGCAGCGTCGCCGTGTCACGATCGAGGCTGCCCTCCTTGGCGGAGCGCCGCACGAGCGACGACAGCTCCTCCGCGGTGCGGGCCGACGACAGCTCCTCGCGAGGTTCGATGCCCACCGAGCGCAGGATGACATTGGCCGTGTTGTTGAGCAGCGCAACGAACGGCCGGAACACCCAGGTGAATCCGACCTGGAACGGCAGCACGAGCTTCGCGGTGCGGATCGGCAGCGCGAGCGCGAAGTTCTTCGGCACCAGCTCGCCGATGATCATGGAGAGCAGCGTGGCCAGCGCGATACCGAGCACGCTCGCGACGACGGTGACCCCGGCGCCACGCAGGCCGACGGCCGCAAGCGGGCCGCGCACGAGCTCGCCGATGGCGGGTTCCATGGTGAAGCCGGTGAGCAGCGTCGTGAGGGTGATCCCGAGCTGCGCGCTCGAGAGATGGGTGGACGTGATCTTGAGTGCGCCGATGGAAATGGCGAGCCCGCGTTCGCCGCGTCCCTCACGCGCCTCGAGGTCCGAGCGGTCGAGATTGACGAGCGAGAACTCCGACGCAACAAAGAAGCCGGTGCCGACCGTGAGAACGAGTCCGATGGCGAGCATGATCAGTTCATGCACGGGAACCACCGGCACGGCACCTGGGGGGAGGGTCGTCCATTATCCGACCGAGTATAGCGAGTCAGGCTGCGCGGCGGCCTCGCTACCAACTGACCGGCAGAGCCTTGCCCTCTTCGTAACCCGATGCCGACTGCAGCCCGACGAGCGCGCGCTCCTGGAATTCCTCCAGGTTTGATGCGCCCGCGTAGCTGAGCGAGCTGCGCAGGCCGGAGGTGATCATGTCGAGCAGGTCCTCGAGCGACGGCCGCAGCGGGTCGAGGTAGATCTTCGACGAGGAGATGCCCTCGGCGAACAGCTCCTTGCGCGCCCGGTCGTAGGCGTCCAGTCGATCGAATCGATCGTGCACGGCCTTAGTGGAGGCCATGCCCCAGCTCTCCTTGTAGAGGCGGCCGACGGCATCCGTCTCGAGCGTGCCGGGTGCCTCGATCGTGCCGGCGAACCATGAGCCGATCATGACGGATGCCGCACCGGCGGCGAGCGCGAGCGCCACGTCGCGCGGGTAACGCACCCCGCCATCCGCCCAGACGTGCGCCCCGAGCTCCCGCGCGGCCTCGGCGGTCTCGAGCACCGCGGAGAACTGCGGCCGCCCGACGGCCGTCATCATGCGGGTCGTGCACATGGCTCCCGGGCCAACACCCACCTTGATGATGTTGGCGCCGGCCGCGACGAGATCTTCGACCGCATCCGCCGTAACGACGTTGCCCGCCACGAGCGGGATCGACAGGTCGAGGTCGGCGACGGTCCTGATCGCGCGCACCATGCTGTCCTGGTGCCCGTGAGCGGTGTCGAGCACGAGCACGTCGACACCGGCGGCCACGAGCGCCCTGGCCTTGCCCGCCACGTCACCGTTGATGCCGAGCGCCGCCGCGACACGAAGTCGACCGTTGGCATCCACCGCGGGCGTGTAGAGCGTCGATCGCAGCGCGCCCCTGCGGCTGAGCGTCCCCACCACCTCACCGTGGTGCAGCACCGGGGCGAAGTCCAGTTCTGCCGCGACCATCAGGTCGAAGGCCGCGCGAGCATCCGTCACGTCGTCGGCATCGATCGAGGTGAGCCTGGCGTGCAGAAGGTCGCCGAGCCTGGCATCCGGCAGTGCCGTACCGAGCCTCGAGGCGAGGATGAAGCCCATGAAGGCGCCGTGACCGTCGTGCACGAGGATGCCGTGCCCCTCGACCGCGGGAATCTGTCGCAGCGCTTCGGCCACCGTGCGATCCGGTCCAAAGGTGAGCGGACTGTCGAAGGCGACCGGCTGATCCTTGACCCAGCGGATGGCCGTGTCCAGATCCTGCAGGTGCAGGTCCTGCGGCAGAACGCCGAGACCGCCGCGCCTGGCGAGCGTGGCCGCGAGCCTCGGACCGGTCACGGAGTTCATGTTGGACGAGACCACCGGGATGCTCGCGCCGGTGCCGTCGCCGGGCGCGAGCGAGACGCTCAGCCGGCTGCCGACGCCCGAGCGGCTCGGAACGAGGAAGACGTCAGAGTAGGTCAGGTCGTGCTGCGGCGAGGCCTCATAAAACTCCATGATTTTAAAGGTAGCCCCTGCCTGTGTGAGACGGCATCGTCCAGCCAAAGCGATTACGCTTGATCGAATGCGGCCAACGACGGCCGGGGCCCGATCAGGGCATGGAACAGCAACTGAGTGACTAACGAAGAAGTGGGCGGTACACGGTGTCGAGCCAAGTGACCGGACTCGCGCCAGAGGACGGATCCTCGGGCGAGTTTGGAGCCAACGAATGGCTGGTAGACGAAATGTACGAAAGGTACATCGTCGACAAGAATTCGGTAGACCAATCCTGGTGGCCGATTCTCGAGAGCTACCAACCCGTCCGCACCGACTCAACGGACCGCGGTCAGGCCGCGCAGCACGCTGCCACCGAGTCGGCCGAGTCACCCGCTGAACCGACAGAGGCGTCCAAGGAGGCAGCGGCCGAGGCCGAACTGCCCCAGGCTCCGGATGCGGCTGCCCAGGAGGGCGGCGAGGCTCAGATCCCCGAGCCGGTCGCCGAGGCCTCCGGTGTCGAGCCCCAGAAGCCAGCTGAGCCGGCGGCACCGGCCGCAGCCCCCGCGGCCCCCGCGGCCGCGGCGGCGCAACCCGCGGCTCCCGTGACGGAGGCCGTTCAGGGCCAGCCGGTCGCGAAGACCACCTCCAAGCAGGCGACGCCGCAACCGATCCCCGCCGAGGCTCCCGCTTCTGCCCAGGCGGAGCAGCCGGAGCAGCCCGCGGAAGAAAAGAACGTCGTACAGCCGCTGCGCGGCATGTCGAAGAGCCTCGCGGCCAACATGGACGCGAGTCTCACCGTGCCGACGGCAACGAGCGTGCGCACGGTTCCGGCCAAGCTCATGATCGACAACCGCATCGTGATCAACAACCACATGAAGCGGGCGCGAGGCGGCAAGGTCTCCTTCACCCACCTCATCGGCTGGGCTCTCGTACAGGTGCTCAAGGACTTCCCGAGCCAGAACGTCTACTACGACGAGGTCGACGGCAAGCCCTCCGTTGTCGCTCCCGCGCACATCAACCTCGGCCTCGCCATCGACATCCCTAAGCCGGATGGCAGCCGCGCGCTGCTCGTTCCCGGCATCAAGCGTGCCGACACCATGAACTTCAGCGAGTTTGTCGCCGCCTACGAGGCGCTCGTCGCCAAGGCGCGCAACAACAAGCTCACCGCGGATGATTTCGCCGGCACCACGATCTCGCTCACCAACCCGGGTGGCATCGGCACGGAGCACTCGGTGCCGCGCCTCATGCGCGGCCAGGGCTGCATCATCGGCGCGGGCGCCCTGCAGTACCCGGCCGAATACCGCGGATCCTCGTTCAAGACGGTCATCGATCTCGCGATCGGCCAGACCATCACGCTCACCTCCACCTACGACCACAGGGTCATCCAGGGGGCGGGGTCGGGCGAGTTCCTGAAACTCGTGCAGGAGCGCCTCACCGGCGAGCACGGCTTCTACGAAGAGATCTTCGCCGCCCTGCGCATCCCCTACGACCCCATCCACTGGGGCATGGACATCACCGTCGACCCCGCTGAAGACCTCAGCAAGGCCACCCGCGTTCACGAGCTCATCAACTCGTACCGCGTGCGCGGCCACCTCATGGCCGACACTGATCCGCTGGAGTATCGCCAGCGCATCCACCCCGACCTCGACATCTACAACCACGGCCTGACCTTCTGGGATCTCGACCGCGAGTTCGTCACGGGCGGCTTCGGTGGCAGGCGCAGTTCGAAACTGCGCGACATTCTCGGCATCCTGAGGGACTCGTACTGCCGCACGATCGGTATCGAGTACATGCACATCCAGGATCCGGCACAGCGCAAGTGGATCCAGGAGCGGGTGGAGCACCCGTACACCAAGCCCAGCCACGACGAGCAGATGCGCATCCTCGAGCGGCTCAACGAGTCCGAGGCCTTCGAGACCTTCCTGCAAACCAAGTACGTCGGTCAGAAGCGCTTCAGCCTGGAGGGTGGCGAGTCCACGATCGCCCTGCTGGATGCCCTGTTGCAGGGTGCCGCGGAGGAGGAACTCGACGAGGTCGTCATTGGCATGGCCCACCGCGGCCGGCTCAACGTGCTGACCAACATCGCGGGCAAGACCTACGGCCAGATCTTCCGCGAGTTCGAGGGAACCCAGGACCCGCGCACGGTGCAGGGCTCCGGCGATGTGAAGTACCACCTCGGCACCGAGGGCACCTTCACCGGCGCCAACGGCGAGCAGATTCCGGTCTACCTCGCCGCGAACCCCTCGCACCTCGAGGCGGTCGACGGTGTGATGGAGGGCATCGTTCGGGCCAAGCAGGATCGCAAGCCGATCGGCACCTTCAGCGTGCTGCCGGTCATGATCCACGGTGATGCCGCGATGGCCGGACAGGGCATCGTCGCCGAGATCCTGCAGATGTCGCAGCTGCGCGCGTACCGCACCGGCGGCACCGTGCACGTCAACATCAACAACCAGGTCGGATTCACGACCCCGCCGAGCGAGGGCCGCACCTCGGTCTACTCGACGGATGTCGCCAAGTCGATCCAGGCGCCGATCATCCACGTGAACGGTGACGACCCCGAGGCGGTCGTTCGCGTCGCGGAGCTCGCCTTCGAGTATCGCCAGCAGTTCCACCGCGACATCGTCATCGACCTGATCTGCTACCGCAGGCGCGGTCACAACGAGGGCGACGACCCCTCGATGACGCAGCCGCTCATGTACAACCTCATCGAGGCCAAGCGCAGCGTTCGCACCCTGTACACCGAGGCGCTCGTCGGTCGTGGAGACATCACCGAGGAGGAGTACAACTCGGCGCACCAGGACTTCCAGGATCGGCTGGAGCGGGCCTTCGCGGAGACGCACGCGGCACAGACGGCGTCGATGCCGATCGTCATCCAGGATGCAAACGCCATCGCCGATCTCGAGCGCCCCGCCTCGCAGCAGGACGACGCCCAGGGTGATCCGATGTCGACCGCCGTGAGCGAGAGCGTCATCGGTCTCGTGGGCAACGCGCACGACAACCCGCCCGCCGGCTTCAGCGTGCATCCGAAGCTGCAGGCGCTGCTCAAGAAGCGCGTCGAGATGAGCCGCAGCGGCTCCATCGACTGGGCGTTCGCGGAACTGCTCGCGCTCGGTTCGTTGCTGCTCGAGGGCACCCCGGTGCGGATGGCCGGGCAGGACACGAGGCGAGGCACCTTTGTGCAGCGCCACGCCATCCTGCACGACCGTGTGAACGGCCAGGAGTGGCTCCCGCTCGGCAACCTCAGCGACAACCAGGGTCGATTCTGGATCTACGACTCGCTGCTCAGCGAGTACGCGGCCATGGGCTTCGAGTACGGCTATTCGGTGGAACGCGCCGATGCACTCGTGCTGTGGGAGGCCCAGTTCGGCGACTTCGCCGACGGTGCGCAGATCATCGTCGACGAGTTCATCTCGAGCGCCGAGCAGAAGTGGGGGCAGCGCTCGAGCGTTGTGCTGCTGCTGCCGCACGGCTACGAGGGACAGGGTCCAGACCACTCCTCGGCACGCATCGAGCGCTACCTGCAGCTCTGTGCCGAGAACAACATGACGGTTGCGAGGCCGTCGACTCCGGCATCCTATTTCCACCTGCTGCGCCGCCAGGCCTACCAGCGTCCACGCCGCCCGCTCATCGTCTTCACCCCGAAGGCGATGCTGCGCCTGCGCGGTGCGACGAGCGAAATCGCGGACTTCACAAGCGGCAGGTTCGAGCCGGTCATCGATGACGCGACCATCACCGACAAGGCAGCAGTCAAGCGCGTCGTGCTGCACGCGGGCAAGCTGCACTACGACCTGCTCGCCGAGCGCGACAAGCGAGAGCAGAAGGACATCGCCCTCGTGCGCGTGGAGCAGTACTACCCGCTGCCGCTGCGAGAGCTGATCTCGGTGCTGTCCCAGTATCCGAACGCCGAGGTGATGTGGGCGCAGGAGGAACCGGAGAACCAGGGAGCCTGGCCGTTCATCTGCCTCGAGCTCGCGCGCAACTACAAGGAGCGCTCGATCTCGCTCGCTTCGCGGCCCGCCTCAGCGTCGCCCGCCACCGGCTCGACAAAGCGCAGCGCGAAGGAACAGGCAGACCTTATCGATCGCGCGCTCACGCTGTAGGGCATGGCCCCGGGGCTTGTCGGAGGGCATGGCACTGCCCGCCCCTTCGACAAGCTCAGGGAGCGGGAGCGCACTCAGGGAACGGTCAGTGCGTCGCCTGGATCTCGCGGAGCTTCATTAGCACCTGTTCGCGCAGGTCTTCCGGCGCGGTCTCTTTGCAGGCGCGCTGCACCGCCTGCGTCAGCACGATTCCCACCTTGAGCTCCGTCTCGCAGTCTGCACAACCGGCCATGTGCTCCGTGATATCCGCAGCATCCGCCTTGGTCAGTTCGTTGTGGAGGTACTCCTCCAGTTCGGCTTTCGCCTTCTCGCAACCACAATCGGTCATTTTTTGCTCCCCGAGGATTTAGGACTGCCCGAGGTCGCGATCCCGCGCTCCTGGGCGTACCCGGCCAAAAGTTCACGCAGCATCCTCCTGCCACGATGCAGTCGGCTCATCACGGTTCCCACTGGGGTCTTCATGATGTCGGCAATCTCCTGATAGGAGAAGCCCTCCACGTCGGCGAAGTAGACCGCCATACGAAAGTCTTCGGGGATCGACTGCAGAGCGTTCTTCACGTCGCTGTCGGGGAGATGGTCGATCGCCTCGACCTCCGCCGAACGAGTCGACCGGCCCTGGGTGACCGACTCGGCGCCGCCGAGCTGCCAGTCCTCGAGTTCGTCGATCGTGCCCTGATACGGGTTGCGCTGGTTCTTGCGATACCCGTTGATGAAGGTATTGGTGAGGATGCGGTACAGCCAGGCCTTGAGGTTTGTGCCCTGCTGGAACTGGCCGAAGGCCGCATAGGCCTTGACGAAGGTGTCTTGCACGAGGTCGGAGGCATCGGAGGGATTGCGCGTCATGCGCATGGCCGCGGCATAGAGCTGATCCATGAACGGGATCGCCTGCTCCTCGAACAGGTCGCGGGTGGCGTCCGACGGGGGCGTCTTCTTGGTGGAGGTCGTCATCGGCGCCAAGCTTACTTCGCCGAGGCTGGCTTGCGCCGCGCTGTGACTGAGCGGTCGCTCAAGCAGAAGCTCCACCGTTTCCTCCCCTTCACGTCTCGTGCCGATACTCTGGTAACCGATGCTAGTTTCCCGTTATTCCAAGCCGGAGTTCGACCCATACGAGAACGACGATCTCGTACTCGAGGCCGACCCCGGTCCCTGGGCTGCCCCGGTCGCCGCCGGGCCCCTCACTTCGAGTCTCTCGCTGCCAGGTTCCAAGTCGCTGACCAACCGCGAACTGGTGCTCGCCGCCCTCGCCGACTCACCCTCAACCCTTCGCGCGCCGCTTCACTCACGCGACTCGGCCCTCATGGTTCAGGGCCTCAAAGAGCTCGGCACGTCGATCGTCGAGGTGCCAGGCGCGGGCAAGTACGGGCCGGATCTTCTGGTCACCCCGGGCGAGTTGAGCGGCGGAACGACGATCGACTGCGGACTTGCCGGCACCGTCATGCGCTTTCTGCCACCCGTCGCCGCGCTCGCTCTCGGACCGGTCGCCTTCGACGGCGACCCGAGCGCCCGCAAGCGTCCCATGCGCCCCACCATCGACTCGTTGCGCGCGCTCGGGGTCGACGTCACGGATGACGGCCGCGGCCGCCTTCCCTTCAGCCTCTACGGCACCGGCGCGATCGAGGGCGGCGAGCTCGAGGTGGATGCCTCCGGCTCCAGCCAGTTCATCTCGAGCCTGCTTCTCGTCGGCGCCCGCTTCACCAACGGGCTCACGCTGCGGCAGTCGGGCGACCATGTACCGAGCGAGGCGCACATTGAGATGACCATCGCCACCCTCGCCGCTCGCGGCGTGCAGGTCGACGCTTCACAACCCGGCCGCTGGGCGGTCTCCCCCGGGCCGATCGCAGGCATCGACGTCGACATCGAACCGGATCTCTCGAACGCTGGCCCCTTCCTCGCGGCAGCCCTCGTCGCGGGCGGCTCGGTCACCGTGACCGGGTGGCCATCGCACACCACGCAGGTGGGCGCTCGCATGACCGAGATCCTCGAGAGCATGGGCGGCGAGGTGTCCTTCGTCGAGACCGGGGAGGGCGTCGGCAACCTGACGGTGCGCGGCACGGGAGCCGTGCACGGCATCCGTCTCGACAACGCGAGCGAACTCGCGCCCACCGTCGCGGCCCTCGCGGCGCTGGCCGACAGCGAGACGGTGCTCACCGGCATCGCGCACCTCCGCGGACACGAAACCGACAGGCTCGCGGCGCTGGCCACGGAAATCAACGCGCTCGGCGGAGACGTGACCGAGACCGATGACGGCCTCATCATCCGCCCCGCCACCCTGCACGGCGCACTCTGGCACAGCTACGAAGACCACCGCATGGCCACCGCCGGCGCGATCATCGGACTCGCGATTCCGGGCGTCGAGATCGACGACATCGCCACGACCGCCAAGACGCTCCCCGAGTTCCCGCAGCTGTGGCGCGGCCTCGTCAGCGGCATCGCGACGAGCGGCAACTCCGATCCGCTGAGCATCTTCTAGAACCATGCTGTCTTCAATGGCGATGGGCAGCTACGACGGATGAGCTGGCTGGGCGACACGGACGACGAAGACGACGACAAGTACGCCGACTACGAGGCGCGCACCAGGCCGAACCCCAAGGGAAACCGTGCGCGCACCAAGATCCGTCCGGAGCACAACGACGCCGTGACCGGTCGAGTGCTCACCGTCGACCGAGGGCGCTATTCCGTGCTCGTCGGTGAGAACACCGCGGATGAGCACGAAGCCACGGCGTCGCGGGCGAGCGAGCTGCGCAAGAAGCCGATCGTGACCGGCGACCTGGTCGACCTCGTCGGTGACACGAGCGGTGATGAGGGCAGCCTCTCGCGCATCGTGCGCATTCAGCCGCGCACGACCGTGCTGCGACGCAGCGCCGACGACACGGATGAGGTCGAACGCATCATCGTCGCCAACGCCGACCAGATGCTCATCGTCGTCGCCACGGCCAACCCGGAGCCGAGACCGCGACTCGTGGACCGCTACCTCGTAGCGGCGTTCGACGCGGGTATCGCTCCCATCCTCTGCGTCACCAAGACCGACCTGGCCGACCCGAGCGACTTCCTGGCGAACTTTGCCGGGCTCGACATACGCATCGTGACGAGCGCGAGCGGAGCGGTGCCGACCGAGGAGATCGCGACGCTGCTCGCCGGACACAGCACGGTAGCGGTCGGCCACTCCGGGGTGGGCAAGTCCACCCTCGTCAACGCGCTGGTTCCCTCGGCCAACCGGGCGATCGGCAGGGTCAACACCGTGACGGGGCGCGGCCGGCACACCTCGTCGTCGACGATCTCCTACCGGGTCGGCGACGGCTGGATCATCGACACCCCGGGCGTGCGCTCCTTCGGCCTCGGGCACGTCGACCCCGACAACATCCTCAAGTCGTTCACCGATCTCGCCGAGATCGCGGAGGAGTGCCCGCGCGGCTGCACACACCTGCCGGACTCCCCCGACTGCGCGATCATCGAGCAGGTCGAGGATGGCCGCCTCGGTGAGGTGGGGCGGCTGCGCCTCGATTCCTTCCAGCGAATGTTGGCCTCGCTCTCATCCTGATCGGTCGCTGAGCTTGTCGAAGCGTCTGCCTTCGTGCACACCCCTTCGACGAGCTCAAGGGACCGCGCCACCGGTACCCTTGAGCCGTGACCGAATACACGCTCCAGTCCGACCTGAGTCTCGCCCGCGAACTCGCCGAGATGGCCGACGAGATCTCGATGGATCGCTATCGCGCGAGCGATCTCGTCGTGACCACGAAGCCCGACATGTCGCCAGTCTCCGACGCGGACAAGGCCGTGGAAACCGCCCTGCGAGCCGCACTCGGTGACAGCCGGCCCGGCGACTCGATCCTGGGCGAGGAGTTCGGCACCGAGGGCGAGTCGAATCGACAGTGGATCATCGACCCGATCGACGGCACCAAGAACTACGTGCGCGGCGTTCCCGTATGGGCCACGCTCATCTCGCTCGCGGTCGACGGCGTGCCCGTGGTCGGCGTCGTCAGCGCGCCGGCCCTCGGCAGGCGCTGGTGGGCGGCATCCGGATGCGGGGCACACACGAGCGAAGCGGTGATGCGGCCGGGCGCCACCACGCCGTCGGAGCAGGAGCGACGCATCCAGGTCTCGAAGGTCGCCAAGCTGGCGGATGCCTCGACCAGCTGCAGCGGCATCACGCGCTGGGAGGAGGCGGGCAAGCTCGACGGCTATCTCAACCTCGCACGGAGCACCTGGCGCACCCGCGACTACGGCGACATGTGGCCGTACATGATGGTGGCCGAGGGACTCGTCGAGATTTCGGGCGAGCTCGACATGATGCCGTGGGACATCGCCGCGCTCATCCCGATCGTTGAGGAGGCCGGTGGCCGGTTCACGTCGGTGAACGGTGAGTCCGGGCCGTGGCACGGCTCGGCGCTCGCGAGCAACGGCGTGCTGCACGAGGCCACGCTCGAGCTGCTCTCCTAGGCTCCGAGCGGCACCGCAAGCGAGTGGCTCATGCGCTCCCACAGGGACGCGAGCGGCTCGCCGGTCGAGATCGCGAGCGCGGGCAACAGTAGTTCGGCCTCCGCCTTGAGGTGCCTCCCGACGATCACCCGCAGGGCGACGGCGGATGCGGCGATGTCGAAGGCGAGCGACGCGCGCGGCTCCGCGAGCCTGTCGACCGCCGCGATGACTCCGTCGAGTTGTTGCCGAAGGGTGGTCACGAGGCTGCGCTGCTGCGGCTGAACTGCGACGGGCGGATAGAGCACCTCGGCCTCGAGCGCGAGCTGTGGAAGGAGCGCGGTGCGCGCCCAGTCGACGACGCGCTCGCGCGCGGCCCGCGCATCCGTCTGCCCCGCCAGCTCGTCGAGCAGTTGAGACGTTCCCGCGGCAAGCTGCCGCTCGAGCTCGGCGTGCCGGCGCGTTATCCCGTCGAGTGCGATCGCGTTCGCGCCGGTTGCGGAAAGAACGAGGTTGTGCGCGGCCCACATGCCATCTCCGGTGCCTCGTCGCCCTCCCGTCGCACGGCCGACGCCCCGCTGGAGCGAGCCGCTCGACGCCACCGCAGGCACTCGCTCGGCATCGTGGCTCGCCGTGCGCGGCCTCGCTAGCCTCGGGCCCAGAAGCGTTATCATGAGGTGCGAGCGCTCGATCGCCAGGATCGAATGCGGCAGTTGCCGTTCGAGGTGCACGACGGCGCCCGCCGGCATGTCGATCTCTTCTCCCGCCGCGACGAGGGTGATCCTGCCCTGAAGGGTCTGGATGAGCATGGGTGCGTTCTCGACGCGGTCACCGAGTAGCTGACCGGCGTCGCAGGAGACGCGCAGCACGCGCACGCCCTTGGCCTTCAGCAGTTGGCGAGTCCGCGCGCGTCCGCTCGCTACGGGCAGCGAGTCGAGCAGAGAGTCTCTGCCGCTCGCGACGACCGAAACCGGTCGTGACCCGCGGGCGCGAATCGGCTCATCGTCGGACACCAGCACCCTCTCCTTCGGCGGATCACATTTAACGGGAGCGTACTCCTTTTTATTGACTCCGGGTAGGCGCACGGCAAAGTCGCGCTGCGTCACCCATCGGCCCGCTCGCGCTAGGATTTCCTCATGAGCAGCCAGGCGACGACCTTCAAGCAAGAACTCTCCAAGCCGGCCGCGGGAGGCCTCTTCCTGCTGCTGTGGGCCGTGGCCATCGTGGCCTGGAGCCTCTCGCACCTCGCCACCAACCCCCACGTCGGCGCCTCTATCGTCGACGTCGGCATCGTCGCGGCATCGCTCGGCTTCGCCGCCCTGTTCCTCGGAACCGTCTCCGCGCTGCGCTCGGCGGCTGTGCTCGCCGTGATCGCCGTCGTGCTCTTCCTCGTCGGCGACCTGCTGCACGTCACCGTGCTGGTCTACCTGCTGCGCATCCTCGCGCCCTTCCTCGCACTGCTGACGCCGATCTTCAAGCTCAGCGACAGCATCCGCATCTTCAACTGATCGGCAGACGCGCGCGATTCTGCACCGGAATCGACGGTGCTGCCGCGTCACGCCTCGCTAACATGTAGGCCGTGACCTCTCTCCCGCTGCGCCAGCGACCGATCGACATCTTCTTCGTCTGCATCTTCTCGATCTTCATCGTCACCTGCATCATCAGCGACTCTGTGGAGGGGCTCGGGCTCGACCAGGTCGCGAACTCGCACAACGTCTTGGTGCAGTGGAACTACACCTATTCCTCGAACTTCGACCCGCTGTACCAGTCGCATCCGGTCTGGCTGAGGTTCATCAGCGGCACCTCGGCCTTCATCTACCTGCCGTTCTACCTGCTGCTCATCCTCGCCCTCGTGAAGCGCTGGAACTGGATTCAGCTCTACTCGGTGATCTACGCGACCATGATCATCAGCCTGACCGCCATCCCGATCTTCGGCGTCGAGTTCTTCGGCAGCGCGGCAGAGCGCACCCCGAACCCGCTCGTCTTCCTGCTCTACAACGGCCCGTACGTGCTCGTTCCCCTGCTCCTGCTGATCCGCATGCGCAAGCCAGAGCCGTTCACGAGAAAGTTCTGAGCCGGATGCGCGCCGTGATGTTCAGCGAGTTCGGCACCATGCCACACCTCGCCGAGGTTCCCGCCCCGGAATGTGACCCGCGAGGAGTCGTGATCCGCGTGGCCGCGACCGGGCTCTGCCGAAGCGACTGGCACGGCTGGATGGGGCACGACGACGACATCCGGCTGCCACACGTGCCCGGGCACGAGCTCGCCGGAGTGATCGACTCGGTCGGCGTGGAGGTCACCGGCTGGAAGCCGGGTGATCGGGTGACCGTGCCCTTCGTCTGCGCCTGCGGCCGGTGCGAGCAGTGTGCCTCAGGAAACCAGCAAGTCTGCGACAACCAGACCCAGCCGGGCTTCACCCAGTGGGGCTCCTTTGCGGACTTCGTGGCGATCGCGGAGGCGGACACCAACCTCGTCGCCCTCCCCGATGGTCTCGGCTTCGTGGCCGCCGCCGCGCTCGGCTGCCGCTTCGCCACCGCCTATCGCGCCGTCATGACTCAGGGGCGGCTGCAGCCGGGCGAATGGATAGCCGTGCACGGTTGCGGCGGAGTCGGCCTGTCGGCCATCATGATCGCCGCTGCGGCGGGAGCCAGAGTCATCGGCATCGACGTATCTCCCGAAGCGCTCTCGCTTGCCGAAGGACTCGGAGCGGTCGCGGTGCCGGGCAGCGGCGACGTCGCATCCGTGGTGCGCGAGCTGACCGGCGGCGGCGCGCAGCTCTCTCTCGACGCCTACGGCAGCAGGGCAACGTGCGAGAACTCGATTCGCAGCCTCGGCAAGCGCGGTCGACACGTGCAGGTCGGGCTTATGACCGGTGCGGATGCTGTCGCCGCCGTGCCGATGGACCTCGTGATCGCGCGCGAGCTGGAGATTCTGGGCAGCCACGGCATGGCGGCCCACGAGTATCCCGCGATGCTGGCAGAGATCGCGAGCGGAGCGATCGACCCTTCGCTGCTCGTGGGACGCACGATCGGTCTCGAGGAGGCGCCGGCCGCGCTCGCCTCGATGGACGCCCACGCGCATCCGGGGATGACCGTCGTCGAACTCAGCTAGCGCCGCCGCGATCTCGGCCGATCGGCCCGTCGATGCGGAAGAGCGACCGCGCGTTCGACTCGGCGAAGCTGTCACGCTCGTCTCCGAACTCGGCCAGGAACTGCGCAATGTCGGCCCGTGTCGGTCGCTGGAACGGGTAGTCGGTCGAGAACAGCACGCGATCGGGCGTCGTCACCTCGAAAGTGTGGCGAAGCAGCGTGGGGCTCAGCATGCCGGAGCTCGTGATGAAGACGTTCGAGCGGATGTAGTCCGAGACCTTGCGCTCGAGCTTCGAGACGCGGGAGAGGCTGTCTGTGCGATCGCTCCAGAACGGAAGCAGCTCGCCCCAGTGGCCGAGAATGAGCTGCAGCCCCGGGTGGCGGTCGAAGGTGCCGCTCACGATCAGCCGCAGCGCCGCGAGCGCGGCCTCGAGGTGCCAGCCCCAGCCAAAGGTCGCGAGGGCGAGATCCGCGGTCGGATTGATGCCGCTGTACGCCGCCTCGCGGATGACGCGGGAGGGAATCTGCGGGTGGATGAAGATCGGCTGCCCGAGCGCGGCCGCCGCGGCGAATAGCTCGTCGTAGCGCGGGTCATCGAGCGGAACGTCGCCGCTGCGACCGTAGACCATCGCTCCCACTAAGCCGAGGCCTGCGGCGCGCTCTAGCTCGGCCACTGCCGCTGCGGGATCGGGCGTCGGCAGGGTGGAGAACGCGCGGAAGCGCGAGGGATGGCGACGCACGGCTTCGGCAGCCGCGTCGTTGGCGCGACGGCTGAATGCCACGGCATCGGCGGGATCGAGCGGCTGGGTTCCCGGCGGCGCGAGCGAGAGCACCTGCAGGTCGATCCCCTGCGCATCCATCGCCGCGATTCTTGCCTCGCCGATGTCATTCAGGCGCTCGAGATTATCGCCCATCTGGTCGAAGGCGAGACTGTCATCGGCGCGGCGCGCGGGTAGCCGCTTGACCGCGGCCGTGAGCTCCGGCAGGTTCCAATGTTCTTCGATCGCGATCAGTGCCACAGGGTTCCCCGATTCGGATGAGGTTTCGCTCAACAGTGTTGAGCAGTCACCGTACCACCTTTCACTCAACGCTTGTAGAGTGATTGCGTGACCGAAACCTCGAGGGACGCGCAGCGCGCCCGCACGGCCCAGCGCATCCTCGAAGCAGCACGTGAGGCCTTCGCGGCGCAGGGTTTCGAGGGTGCAACGATCCGCGGCATCGCGAGCGCCGCTGGCGTCGACCCGTCCCTGGTGATGCAGCACTACGGCTCGAAGAGCGCGCTCTTCGGCTCCGCCGTCCAGTTGCCGCGCGCCGACGGCGAACAGGCGGCGGAGCATCTCGCGGGCGTTCTCGGGGCGCGCCTGGGTGAGCCGCCGCCCGAGATGCGTGCTCTTGTGCGCTCGATGCTCACCGTGCCCGAGGCGGCGGACGCGATGCGGGCGTACCTCGACGAACGGGTCGACAACCTTGAGCGTTCGCTCGAGGGCGAGGATGCGCGGCTCCGCGCTCTTGTCACCGTGAGCGGCATCCTCGGGCTCACCATCGCCCGGCACTTCCTGAAGCTGGGCGCGTTCGAAGGCGCGTCGCAGGAGTCGCTGCTCGAGGTGATGGGCGGCTGGATAGCCTCGCTGTCGGACGAGCGAGAGTGATGCCGTAACGACCGGGGTGACCTGAGTGGAAGCTTAGTAAATCCGCGCAATCGGAGGATTCGGAGGATTCGTACCTACCGTGGAATGCGATGACGGACGCACCCAAGCACGCACTTCGACTTCGCTCCCTCGACGGGTTGCGGGGACTGGCTGCGGTCATCGTCCTCGCTCATCACCTGTCGATGACCATCCCCGCCATCTCGAATGCCTACGATTCGTCGAGCAACCTGGTGCCCTTCTCGCTCGCCTGGTGGTTCGTGGGCGGACCCGCCAAGATACTGGTCGCCGGACCTGAGTTCGTGCTCGTGTTCTTCGTGCTGAGCGGCTTCGTGCTCACGCTGTCGCCACTCAGCCGCGTCAAGCGAGAAGACACCGGCGACCCGACCGCGCGCTACGACTGGGCCGCGTACTACCCGCGACGAATCGTGCGCCTCGGCGTGCCGGTCGTCGCCTCGATGGTGCTCGCGTACCTCGTGATCGCCGTGCCGCCGCACCCAACCGTCGGTGGCGCCGGTTCCTGGCTCACTCGCCAGGCACACCCGAACATCAGTCTGTCGAATCTCGTTACCGAGACGCTTCTCATCGCGGATCCGCAGCGTCCATCCGTCAACCCGCCGCTGTGGTCGCTCACCTGGGAACTCTGGTTCTCGCTGCTGCTGCCACTCGCTGTCGTCATCGCCCTGTGGAGCCGGCGCGCTCCCGTGCTGTGGGGTCTCTTCTTCTGCGGCGCGAGCCTCGTCGGATACGTCCAGCACGAGACCGCGGCGATGTACCTGCCCGCATTTGCGCTCGGCGCCCTGCTCGGTGCGAACGCCCACCGCATCCACGACGCCGTCGCTCGAGCCAACCACACCAGGCGGCTCACCGCGATCTGGATCGGGCTCGCGATAGCAGGCCCGGCACTATCGACCAGCTACTGGATGCTGCGCCCGCTTCTCAGCGGGCCGACCGCGGATGCCGCACTCGCCCTACGGGTGCCCGGCGCGGCCATCATGGTCGCGACCGTCGCGTTCTGTCCGGCGGCAAGCCGGATCTTCGAGAGCCGAGGGCTCGCCTGGCTCGGAAAGATCAGCTTTAGCCTCTACCTCGTGCACTCCCCCGTGGTTGTGTGCTTCGGCCTCTTGTTCGTGGGGTCGCCCTGGTGGATCGGCGCGGTGCTTTCGCTCGCGACGACGCTGGTGCTCACGCTGATGATGTACTCCCTCGTCGAGAAGCCGTCGATTGAGCTCGCCTCGCGCACCGGACGGCGAGTGTCGGCCCTGTTCGCTCTCCTCGCGGCTCGACTCGGCAAGCGGATGCCTGCCAACGTCGCGGCCGGGGAACCCGCTCGCACCGCATCGGCGATAAGCGAGTCGGAGCTGGACGAACCGACCCTGGACGCGCGAGCGCGAGAGACGCGGCAGCTCGAAGACGCACTCAGGGGCAGCGCGCGGTAGTGACCAAGGGTGGAGATGGGGGGAATTGAACCCCCGTCCACTGCTGTGGTCGTGTGCCTTCTACGGGTGTAGCCAGTGAAAGCGTTCTACTCGGCTCCGGACTTTGCCACTGGCATCTAATCCGACGAGCCCAGCCCTGGTTAAAGTCCCTCGCAGCCCTCGGGCGTAACTACGAAGCAATCTCTCTAGATAACGCCAGAACCCGGGTAGAGAGCATTCCCGGACTGACGGACTTCATTTAGTGCTTTTGCTTAGGCAGCAAGAGCGAAGTCAGTGCGCTTTGAATTGGCACTTATATTTTGCAGACATCGTTTACGAGATAAGCCTGCCTCCTCGACCCGCTTCTCACAGTTGCTCAGGCAATGTCGAAACCGATCATCCCCATGCGCCCCATGAAAGGGAGGTCACTACCGCGCGCTGTTGAGTTGTCACTGCTGCAACCATCGGATGCAGCCCTACAGCTTAGAACATCCGGGCGGCACTTTCTATGCCCACGAGGATTCGCCTGACACAGAGTTCACCGAGCGGCCATCTCGACGTTCCTCGGGATGTGCTGGGATTTCTTAGACGCTTCTTAGAGTAATTCAGCAAAACTCCCCCCGACGGCTCCGACCGTCTCCGTGGGAGGAAACCAAGGTGAAACGGCTGACGAGGCGTGCGAAAAATCGGGTTCGGCAGGTGAGGCGTGCACTCGCTGCAGAACTGCGCGCACTCGTTCAACGGGGCGCGATTCGCGACCGAACGGTGCTGTACGAGTCGTTCGAGGGTAACGGGGTTCTCTGCAACCCGGAAGCGATCTTTCGCGAACTGCTCCGCAGCGTCGACCTGCGCGACCTGACGCACACCTGGGTGCTCGACAGCCTGCACGCGCACCAGGACATCCAGAAGGAGTTCGCGCACAACCCGCGCGTGCAGTTCGTGCGCTACCGGTCGCTGCAGTACTTCCGCGCTCTCGCGACGAGCAAATTCCTCGTCAACAACGCGACCTTTCCGCCCGAGTTCGGCAAGCGGCCGGGCCAGATCTACCTCAACACCTGGCACGGTACCCCGCTCAAGCACATGGGCTACGACATGCCGAACGGCGCCATGGGCTCGGCCAACACGCTGCGCAACTTTGTTTCCGCCGACTACCTCCTCTCCCAGAACTCCTTCATGACGGAGCGGATGTATGAGAAGGCGTACAGACTTCGAGGAATCTACACGGGGAAGATCATCGAGGCGGGATACCCGCGCGTCGATCACCAGTTCCTCGGCGCAGACGCCGTTGCTCGCGACCGGTCGCGGCTTGGGTCGGCGGGCCTGGATCTTCGCGGCCGCCGCATCGTGCTGTTCGCTCCCACCTGGAAGGGCGATTCGTTCACGGCACCGGAAGACGACGCCCGCCTGCTCCTCGAAACGGTGCAGGCCGTGCAGCAACGCCTCGGCGCGGATGAGTACGTCGTGCTGCTGAAGACCCACCAGGTGGTGCATCGCTTCGCCGTCCACGATCCGGCGCTCGCCCGGGTTCTCGTACCGAACGACATCCCGACGAATGCCATGCTCGGCCTCAGCGACATCCTCATCACCGACTACTCGTCGATCTTTTTCGACTTCCTCGCCTCCGACCGCCCCATCGTCTTCTACACACCGGATGCGAGCGCCTACTCCGATTCGCGCGGCACCTACCTGCCGACCGAGCAGTTGCCCGGCCCCAGCTGCTTCACCGTGGATGAGCTCGCTGAAGCCGTGCGGGAGGCGGGAAGCGATCGGACGCCGCAATCGACTCGGGACGCCCGGTACCGCGACGCCAAGGAGCGCTTCACGACGCACGACGACGGAAGCGCGGCGGAACGAGTGGTGGACATCGTCTTCCGCGGTAACACCGCAGACCCCGCCGTGCTGTCGATCTCCGACGACACCCGCATCCCCGTGCTGCTGCACCTCGGCGGAATGCGCTCGAACGGCATCACCTCGGCGGCGCTGAACCTGCTCGGTGCCATCGACCACGACAGGTACGACGTGTCAGCCGTATTCGCTCGCCCGCGCGGCGCACAGCAGAGAGCGAACCAGGCCAGGATCGATCCCCGGGTACGGCAATTCCATCGCATGGCTGGCATGAACGGCAGCAAGGTCTCGCACCTTCGCCGCAAGGTGGCCGACATCCGCCATGAACCACTTTCCGCGCTACCCGCGCTCCAGCACGAGTTCTGGAACGATGAGTGGCGCCGCTGCTTCGGCCAGAGCCGCTTCGACTCGGTGATCGACTTCAGCGGATACAGCCCATTCTGGGCGAGGCTGCTGCTGCACTCCCCCGAGGCCCGACGGTCGATCTGGCTGCACAACGACATCGTCGCCGAAGCGGACCGCGTCATCCGGAGGCGTAGGCGGATGCGAGTGGGCCTGCGCGCGGTGTTCGCGCTGTACGAGTCATTTGACGCGCTCGTCTCGGTGTCACCGAGCCTCGACCTGGTCAATCGCGCGTCGCTCCTCGAGCCGTACGGGCTGCGAGCAGAGCAGTTCGTGGCGGCGCGCAACCTGGTCAACAACCGGCAGGTCATCGAGGGCATAGCGCAGGATGTGCGCGAGCTCGCCCAGCATCCGGTGGATGCGGAGACCGGCGAGATCGTCGTGCCGGACTGGGCGCGCTCACTCGCAACCGACGACGGCCTCACGTGGTTCGTCACGGTGGGCAGATTCTCTCCGGAGAAGAACCAGGCGCGGCTTCTGCGCGCGTTCGCCGCGGTGCACCGCGACAACCCCAACACCCGACTGCTCCTGGTGGGCTACGGGCCGCTTCGGAGCTCGCTCGAAACGCTGCGCGACGGACTGGGGCTCGCGGGCGCCGCCTTCCTTGTCGGACCGTACGCGAACCCCTTCGCCATCGTCGCCGCAGCCGACTGTTTCGTCCTCTCCAGCAACTACGAGGGGCAACCGATGGTGATCCTCGAGGCCGCGATCGTGGGCCTGCCCATCGTGTCCGTCGACTTCAATTCGATTCACGACGCGCTCCCCCACGACGGCATCCATGTCGTGGCGCAGGACGATGACGCTCTCGCCGAGGGAATGCGCGACTTCCTCGCCGGCAGCGTGGCACCGTGCTCGCTGGATGCGGAGGACTACAACCGCGAGGCGATCGGGGAGTTCTACGACGTCGCTGTCGGTCGCGCGCTCTCGCGCGTGTGACGCGGAGGGGATGACGGCGCCCGGTAGATTGGAGGCACCAGGCGGTGCGTTCTCTTCGACCGATGCGGAGCCTCCCATGCGAGTCGCCACTCCCCCCGAGCAGCCGCGGCTGCTCCTCATCGAAGACGACCCGCAGCTCGGTCCGCTGATCGCGCAGGTTCTCTCTGAGAACTACGACGTCACACTCGAAACCGACGGCCAGCGCGGCATGGTCGCCGGTCTGAGCGGCAACTTCGACGTCATGGTCATCGACCGCCGGCTTCCCTCGCTCGACGGCCTCGCCGTGGTCGAAGCGCTGCGGCGCAAGCGCGTCACCACGCCCATCCTGGTGCTCACCGCGCTCGGAACCCTGCCGGACAAGGTCGGTGGCCTCGATGCGGGTGCGAACGACTATCTGGTCAAGCCATTCGAGTTCGACGAGCTCCTGGCCAGGCTGCGCGCACTCAGGCGCACCTTCACGGGCGAGGGGGCCATGATCCGCGTCGGCTCGTGGGAGTTCTATCCCGAGAGCCGCACGATCTATTCGCCCTACGACGGTCGCGTTCTCCTGACCCCGCGGGAGACGGCGCTGCTCAGGACGCTCGCGGAGAACCCGCGCCAGACGTTCAGCCGGCAGCAGCTCCTTCACGCGGCATTCACCTCGGATGACCAACCCGGAACGGTCGACACCTACGTGCACTACCTCAGACGCAAGGTCGATCTCGACGTCGTTCTCACCGTGCGCGGCCAGGGCTACCGCCTGGGGGACATATGAACGAGCGGCAGGCCAACTCCACGACCGTTGACGGCGACACCCTCGCCGTGCGGCGCGCCTCCCGCCGCGTGGGCATCCAGATCGCCGTCGCATCCACGGTCGTCGTCGTGGCGATCATCACGGGTATCTACCTGTTCGTCATCACGAAGGTGAAACCGGGAGAGGTCTTCGAACTCGTTCCCGATCCCGAAAACCTCGACGTGAGCGCCGGTGATGTCCTGCGCGGGGCGGTCGTGCTGGGCATCGTGCTCATCGTGTGCGCCGGCATCCTCGGCTGGTTCATCACGCGCCAGGCCGTGCGACCGCTCGGCAACGCACTGCGCATGCAGCGCACGTTCGTGGCGGATGCGAGCCACGAGCTGCGCACGCCGCTCACGGTGCTCGACGCGCGGCTTCAGGTGCTGCAGCGAGGCCTCGCGGCAGACGACCCATCGGCCGCGACGGTCGCGCAGCTGCGCGATGACGCGAAGTCCCTGGTGGATGTCGTGAACGATCTGCTGCTGGCTGCCGAGCCGACCGCTGGGCCGAGCGCTGAGACGGCGGCAACGCCTGTGAGACCGGTGATCGACGCCGTTGCCACCTCGATGCAACTCATCGCGGATGAGAAGGCGGTCAGGATCACCGCGGCCGACATCGAACCCGTCTCGGCCGTCATCCCCGAAACGAGCCTGCACCGCTGTCTCGTGGCGCTGCTCGACAATGCCGTGCGCTTTGCCCCGGAGGGATCCGAGGTCGCCATCGGTGTGTCGGCAACGCGCTCCTTGGTGGAGATAACGGTGAGCGATCGGGGGCCGGGAATCCGGGACATTTCCCCGAGGCGCATCTTCGACCGCTTCGCCCACGGCAGGAGCGCCGGGGAACAGACCACGGCGACGCGAAGCGGTTTCGGCATCGGCCTCGCACTCGTTCGGGACATCGCCACCCGACACGGCGGTTCCGTCACGGTGGTGCGCAGTTCAGCAGAGGGAACCGAGATCGGCCTCTCTGTGCCGCGCGCCCGCTAAGCGGTCTCCGCCGCGAGGTTCAGACCTCGGCGAAGTCGGTCCGTTCGGCATCAACCTCGGTCAACACTGCCACGGCGTATCGGGCGATCACCGCGATGCCTGCCAGCGCCAGCACTCCGAAACCGGACGCCAAGATCCACTCCATCTCGAACCCTCCCGTGTGTGGCGCCTCCCGATGCTGCGCGCTTCCCATCACTCTGTCGCACCGCTGCCCAGAAACCTCAAAGAATGCGGCACCGTGGGCCGCGGAGGGCGTGGGTTCGAGCCTCAGCTGAGTGCCGCTGGCCGCTGTTTCACGGGCGCGAGCCAGGTCGCAACGACGACGCCCGTGATGGAACCCGCGGCCATGATCGCTGCGAGCACCACGATCTGAAAGCGACCCGCCTCGAGTGGCGAGACACCACCGAAGATGGCGCCGACGAAGGCGCCGGGAAGTGTCACGAGTCCCGTCGTCTTCGACTGGTCGGTCGAGGGGATGAGCGCGGAGTAGACGGCACCGCGCGCGAGGGCAAAGGTGGACTGCCTCGGGGTCGCACCGAGCGCAAGCCAGCCCTCGACCTCGTCCCAGTGGTCGCCAACGGCCTCGTTGAAACGGCGGCCGGCGAGAGTCGCAATCGACATGGTGTTGCCGATGACGATGCCGCCGATCGCCAGGGCATAGCGCGGCGCGAACTCGATCGCGCCCGTCGCGAACACGATGCCCAGGGTCACGACGATGGCGAGCGCCATCGACCCGAACATCATGCGCGCGTGCTCCCACGACCAGCCCACCCGGCGCGTCGCCGTGGAGGCGGCGACGCTGAACATCACGAGCAGAGCCACGGTGACCCAGAGCGGGCTCGAGATGACACCGGCAAGCACGAAGCTGATGATCGCGAGTTGCACGGTGCCCCGCAGAATCGCGAGAGCGGGGGCCGACCGATGCGGGACGCGATACGCGGTCAGCACGGCAGTGGCCACGAGGATGAGGATCGCGACGCCGGTCAGACTCGGCAGAATCGTTGCTGCCCATGCCATGCACAGAGCTTAGCCGGGCGAGACGACCAGCATCACCGTCGCGTGCGCATCCACCTGGCGGACGAGTGGCGACACCGTGTCCGAGACGCCACCGGTCCAGACGTCGACGACGTGGTAGCGCGCCAGCGCGCCGAGCGAGGTCTTCGACAGGGCCGCGGAGAGGCTCGTCCCGTGGTCCGTCTCATTCGTCAGTGTGATCGCGACCGAGCCGTCGGCGAGATCCTTGGCGAGAACGAGCTGACCCGAGGCGTCGGACAGGATGCGCGCCTGCCCGCCGAGCACATCCTGGTCGATGGCAATGGCGCGGGCGTTGCCGAGGATGGCCAGGGCATCCGCACCGGCAGAGCCGAGGTCGTTGCCCGCCAGCAGCGGTGCCGCCATCTCGCACCACAGGCTGAACTGGGTTCGATACTCCACGGTGGTCATTCCGCCGTTTCCCACCTCGAGCATGTCCGGATCGTTCCAATGGCCGAGGCTCGCACTCGGGGCCAGCGCGGCGTTCGTGTTCGCTATGCCGATCATCGAGGCCCAGGTGTCGTGGATGTCGTGCGTGGTGCGCCAGAGGTCCGCGACCGACGCCCGCCAGACCGCGACCGGCGCCTCGGGCTTGTCGTGGATGCTGAACACGATGGGGCGACCCGTCGTATCCAGTGCCTGCCGCATCATCGAGAACCCGGACCGCCTGGAGACACCGTCCCGGTCGGCGCTGCACCAGTCGTACTTGAGATAGTCGGCTCCCCAGGAGGCAAAGGTGCGCGCATCGAGTGACTCGTGCCCAAGGCTCCCGAGTGTGCCGGGATAGTCGTTGTACAGCTCCGCGCAGGTGCGCCTGCCGGGCGTCGCGTAGATGCCGAAGGAGAGCCCCCGCGCGTGGATGTAGTCGCCCAGCGCCTTCATGCCCTGTGGAAACCGGGTGGGGTCGGCCCTGAGTCGGCCACGTGCGTCGCGGGTGGGCGCCTGCCAGCAGTCGTCGACATTGACGTAGCGGTAGCCGAGGGAACGCAAGCCGTCACGAACGATGGCGTCCGCCGCGGCCTCGACGTCGGCCGCGGTCACCGAGCAACCGAAGTGGTTCCAGCTGTTCCAGCCCATCGGCGGCGACGCGGCCAGAACCTTCGTCGCGGCGGGAGCCGGTGCGCTCATCCGCGTGGTCGCTGACGAATCGACCGAGCCGCAGGCGGTGAGCGCCAGCACGGATGCCGTGGCGACCGCCGCGAGGAACAGCCGAGCCAGCTCACGCGTGCCTCGCATCCGAGATCTCCGTTCGCTCAGGCGTTCTCCTCGCCACCACGGTAGTGCCGCAACGGGGATCCGGCGATCACCGCGTCAGTTCGATGATGTCATCGCTGTGCTCTTCGTACCGGTGCACCTCCGAGTACCCCAGGCGGCTGAGCGTGCCGAGGTCGTAGCGCGCCGCCTTCTCCCCCGGCCAGTGGAGTTCGACCAGCCAGACCGTGTGGATTCCGCCGAGGCGCAAGCCGACGGATGCGAGCGGGTAGACCGAGTCATGCCAGACGTCGGTCATCCAGAACGGTGACCTGAGTGCCACATCCTCGAGTCCGGCGAACCCGGCCGGATACATGCGCATCGCGAGGCGCGGACGCCTGGAAGGCCGCGCCGCCTCGTCGAAGAGCACTCCGTCGCCCGGCGAAGCGTGGGCGTGGATGACCGCTGCGACAACGGCCCAGTCGCTCTCGTTCTGTGCGAATGCGGTGCGCTGGGCAACGTAGCTCGGAGCCGCGGCGAGAGCGATAGCCACGAGCGCGGCCGCGGCGACCCACCAGCGGTGAGCCCGCGAGAGCAGCCAGCCGATGAGCAGCGCCGCCGACGGCGTGGCGAAGGAGAGGTAGCGCGAGGAGTAGATGGCGTGGATCGAGTCGACGGCGATGAGGATCGCCGCCGGCGCGAGGAGCCAGACGAGCGAGAGCACGACCAGGCTGGGCACAGCAGCGCCTTCCGGCCGTTCACGATGCGGGCCGACGACACGACGAGCACGCCGCCATCCGACGCAGGCGACAACGGCGGCCGACGCGACCAGCGCCCAACCCAGCACCGCGAGGACGGGATTTCCGAACCAGGGAGTCACGGTGGTCGTGATGAAAGTGGTTGCGTGCCGGTGCGCGAGAAATCCGATCTGTCCGCTCTCGGCGATGCCGTATCCGATCACGGGCGCCGTGAGAACGATTCCCCCGGCTGCTGCCTTCAGCCAGCTTCGCCACGGCCCCCTGTGCTTGAGCGCCAGCACGGTCGCGGCGTGGGGCACCACGATCAACAGGCTGAACAGGAACACGTAGCCGCACACGGCGAGTCCGAACGCGTAGAGCACCCAGAGCCTCGTTCGCGGCCTCTCGGAGGTCAGCACCGCCACCAGCAGGATCGTCAGCCAGGTGACGCAGGCGGCGCTGAGCGCGTATCCCCTCGCCTCCGCCCCCATGTAGGTCAGTCGCGGCAGCACAAGACACACGATCCCCGCCAGGATGCCGGCGCGTCGCCCGCTCAGCCTCGTGGCCAGCACCACGACGCCGGCAACCGTGATGCCTGCGGCGAACGCACTCGGCAGTCGCACCGAAAACGGGGAGGGGCCGAAGAGACCGACCCAGAAGTGGAGCAACACATAGTAGGTTCCGTGGACCGCATCGACGTGACCCAGCATGCGAAACAGCGATGGCAGCGAGCGCTCGGCCGAGAGCACGCTCGCCGCCTCATCGCCCCAGAGTGACGGGATCCAGGAGCCGGTGGCAACGAAGACGACCGTCGTCAGTCCGAGGACGATGGCGGGCGGTGCCGAAGAGTGTCGAAAGCGCGCGCGGGTCTCCTGCCGCCCCGGAGTCTGCAGGACACCGAGGGCGACCATGTCAGAGAGCCTTCTGCGCGTTGTGCTTGACGGACAGAACCGCGACCAGCCCGATGATCGCGATCAGGGCCACGATGGTTACGGGGCCGGTACCGAGGTCGAGGCCGCCCCTCGCGCGACTCACCGCGCTCCAGTCAGCGAAGGATGCACCCAGCGGCCGCGTGAGCACGTAGGCGACCCAGAACCACAAGACGGCACCGGTGCGACGGATGCGGTACACGACCGCGGGCACGGCGATCAGCACCGCGCAGAGCAGGCCGGAACCGAGGTATCCGAGCCCGACCGTCCTCGCGAGGAAGTCGCCCACGGCGGTGCCGAGCGCGAAGGTGACGATGATGGTCGCCCAGTAGAACAACTCCCGGCGGGGCGTCGTGATGCTGTGGATCGAGAGGGTGCGCTCCGTGCGCCACCAGACGATGAAGACAACGGTCAGTGCGACGGCGAAAATGAGGCTGGATGCGCCGTAGGGGATGCCCACGACGATGTGGGCGACATCCGCGATCATCGTGCCGAAGACGCTCACCATCGTCACCAGCAACCAGTAACGCCAGGGAACGTAGCGCGGTGCCCTGAACTGCACGACGAAACAGGCGAAGAATGCGACGGCCGCAAGGAGCACGACGATCACGGGGTCGAATGCCTTGACCAGGTAGTCGGAAGCGGTCTCCCCCATCCCCGTGCTGAGCACCTTCACGACCCAGAACAGAACGCCGACCTCGGGCACCTTCGACAGCACACGCACTGCGGCACGCAAGGTGGTGCTGTCGGTCATGCGCCCAGTGTCCCAACCGAAACCTGACAACCAACCGGTTTCTGCGCCCGGCATCCTGAGTATCTACACAGCCAGCCACACAGTGCGGCTGCGGACGCACTCAGTCGCCGAGGTTGCGCCGGGCAGACATCGCGCGATCGGCCTCGCGGTTGTCCTGACGCTCACGCAGCGCCTGGCGCTTGTCGTACTCGCGCTTTCCCTTCGCCACGGCGATCTCGACCTTGGCGCGCCCGTCGCTGAAGTAGATCGAGAGCGGAACGATCGTGTAGCCGCCCTCCTTGGTCTTGTTCTGGATCTTCAGGATCTGGGCCTTGTGCAGCAACAGCTTGCGCTTGCGCCGCGGCGGATGATTGTTCCAGGTGCCCTGGTTGTACTCGGGAATGTGCACGGCATCCAGCCAGGCCTCACCGAACTCGACGAAGGCGTAGCCGTCGACGAGCGACGCACGACCCTCGCGCAGCGACTTCACCTCCGTGCCCGTGAGAACCAGTCCGGCCTCATAGGTGTCTTCGATGGTGTAGTCGTGGCGGGCCTTGCGGTTGGTGGCGACGACCTTCTGGCCACGTTCCCTGGGCACGATTGACTCCTTGACAAGTGCCTGCACCGCGCAGGCAGCCCAACAGTCTAACGCGGTCGCCGCGCGCGACGGGTCAGACCTTCAGATAGCGACTGATCGCGACGCCTGCGGAGGTCGCCGCAAGCACTGCACCGACCACGAGCAGGATCGGCACCACGATAAACGCCTCAGTCATGCCGATGAAGGGTGTCGCCGACGGTGTGGCATTGAGGTAGCCCTGCACGAAGATCTTGACGACCGCGACCACGGCACCGCTCGCGAGAACCGAGCCGATGAGGGCAGAGATCACCCCTTCAAGGATGAACGGCGTCTGGATGAAGCGGTTCGATGCACCCACGAGCCGCATGATTCCAAGCTCCCGCCGCCTCGAGAACGCGGAGAGTCGGATGGTCGTCGCGATCAGCAACACCGCGGCAACGAGCATCAGGGCCGCGATGCTCACCGCGGCCACGCTCGCGATGTTGAGCGCCGAGAAGATCGGCTCGAGGTACTTGCGCTGGTCCTTGACCTGCTCCACCCCTGGCATCCCGGAGATGTTCTCGACGAGCACGTCCGACTGGTTCGGGTCTTTCATGTTGACCCAGAAGGTCTCGGGCAGAAACTCCGGCGTGACGAAGTCGGAGCCGGTGGTGCTGCCGAACTGCTTCTTGTACTGGTCGTACACCTGCTGGTGGTTCTGGAATTCGACGTTCTTGATGAGCGGCGCGAGTGTGGCGGACTTCAGCTGCGCATCCACCGCCTTCTTCTGCGCCTCGGTGGCCTCGACAAGCTTGCAGCTGCCATCGGTCGAGAGGTCGGTGCAGAGGTAGATCGCCACCTGAGCGCGGTCGTACCAGTAGCCCTTCATCTGCCCGATCTGCATCTGCAGCAGGATCGCGGCCCCCACAAAGCTCAGGGAGATGAAGGTGACGAGCACCACGGAGACCACCATGGAGAAGTTGCGTCGAAGGCCGCTGCCGACCTCGGACATGATCAGTCCGAACCTCATTCTGCGAACCCCCTGGGTGCGTAGGGCAGTTCGTCTTCTGCCTCGGGCACGGTCTGTATGGCCTGGGTATCGTAGCCGCCGTGGCGCTCATCTCGGACGACCTGGCCACTCACGAGTTCGATGACGCGACGGCGCATCTGGTCGACGATGCCGGCGTCGTGGGTGGCCATGATCACGGTCGTGCCGCTCGCGCTGATGCGTTCGAGCAGGGTCATGATGCCCGCACTCGTGGAGGGGTCGAGGTTTCCCGTGGGCTCATCGGCCAGGAGGATGGCGGGGCGGTTCACGATGGCCCGTGCGATGGCGACGCGCTGCTGCTCACCGCCGGAGAGTTCGTGCGGGAATCGCGCGGTCTTGCCTGCGAGGCCGACCATCTTGAGTACGTCGGGCACGGCCTCCTGGATGAAGCCGCGGGACTTGCCGATCACCTGCAGCGTGAACGCGACGTTCTCGAACACGGTCTTCTGCGGCAGCAGTCGGAAGTCCTGGAAGACAACACCGAGGTTGCGACGGAAGTACGGCACCTTGCGGCTGGAGAGGTTGCCCACGTCCTGTCCGAGCACGTGGATCTTGCCGCGGGTGGGGTTCTCTTCCTTCAGCACGAGGCGCAGGAAGCTGGACTTGCCGCTGCCGGAGGCACCGACGAGAAAGACGAATTCGCCCCGCAGGATCTCGAGCGTGACCGCATTCAGCGCCGGCCGCGTGTTCCCCTTGTAGAGCTTCGTTACTTGATCAAAGCGAATCATGACTGTTTGAGCCTAGGCAGCATCCGTCGATCTGCGGTCACGACAGGCCGCGAGCCGCCCAGTCGCAGCGTTCTAGCTGTGATCCTGCTTGCGCCAGCGGATGCCCGCGTTGATGAAGCCGTCGAGGTCGCCGTCGAAGACGTTGGACGGGTTGTTGACCTCGTACTCGGTGCGCAGGTCTTTGACCATCTGGTACGGCGCGAGCACGTAGCTGCGCATCTGGTCGCCCCAGCTGGCGGTGATGACGCCGGCCAGTTCCTTCTTGGTGGCGGCCTCCTGCTCCTTCTGCGCCACGAGAAGTCTCGACTGCAGCACGCGCATCGCGGCCGCGCGGTTCTGGATCTGGCTCTTCTCGTTCTGCATCGACACGACGATGCCGGTCGGGATGTGCGTGATGCGCACCGCAGAGTCCGTCGTGTTGACCGACTGGCCGCCCGGGCCGCTCGATCGGAAGACGTCCACCCGGATGTCGTTCTCCGAAATGTCGATGTGGTCGGTGTCTTCCATGAGCGGAATGACCTCGACCGCGGCGAAGGAGGTCTGACGCTTGCCCGCCGAGTTGAACGGGCTCATGCGCACGAGCCGGTGCGTCCCCGCCTCGACGCTCAGCGTGCCGAAGGCGTAGGGCGCATCCACCTCGATCGTCGTGGACTTGATGCCGGCCTCTTCGGCGTAGCTTGTGTCGAGCACCTTCGCGGAATAGTTGTGCTGCTCGGCCCAGCGCAGGTACATGCGCTGCAGCATCTCGGCGAAGTCGGCGGCGTCCACTCCCCCGGCGCCCGCGCGAATGGTGATGACGGCAGCGCGGGAATCCCACTCGCCGTTCAGCAGGGTCTGCACCTCGAGTTCGCCCAACAGCTTCTGGATGCTCGCGAACTCGGTGCGCACCTCGGCCGCGGCTGCCTCATCCGATTCCTCGTTGGCCAGTTCGACCATGACCTCGAGGTCGTCGAGCCTCGACTGGATGCTCGTGATCTTGGCGAGCTCCGCCTGCCGGTGGCTGAGGTCGCTCGTAATGCGCTGGGCCTTCTCGGTGTCGTCCCACAGGTCGGGCACGCCCGCCTGTTCGCTCAGCGAGGCGATCTCGGCCTCGAGCCGCTCGACTCCGACGACCGCACGGATGTCCGCGAAGGTGGAGCGGAGGGCGCCGATCTCTGCAGAAAAATCAAGCTCGTCCATGTCGCAGCAAGCCTACCGGAGTGCGCTGTTCGCACGTTCTGCGTCACCCACCTCCGATAACATCGAACGAGTGACCAGTCCGCAGGAGCAACCCTTCAGCTTCCGCTCGATCGCACTCCCCGCGCTGCTGCCTACCCTCCTGTTCTCGATCGGTGAGGGCGCCATCGTGCCCATCATCCCGATCGTGGCGAACAACCTCGGTGCGAGCCTCGCGCTCGCCGGGCTCATCGCCTCGATGATCATGGTCGGCGAACTCTTCGGCGACATCCCGAGCGGCTGGATCGTCAGCCGAATCGGCGAGCGCAACGCGATGATCTACGCCGCCCTGCTCGCGATCGTCGGGCTCATCACGGCGACGTACTCGCCGAACCCGTGGCTGCTGGGCGTCGGCATCCTGCTGATCGGACTCGCGACCGCCGTCTTCGCGCTAGCCAGGCACGCGTTCATGACGAGCTTTGTTCCGCAGGCCTACCGGGCGCGGTCGCTGTCGACGCTCGGCGGAACGTTCCGCTTCGGATACTTCGTGGGCCCCTTCATCGCGGCCGGCGTCATCCATCTCACCGGTCATACGCAGTCGGTGTTCTGGGTGCAGGTGATCGGATGCCTCGGCGCCGCGATCACGCTGATGATCCTTCCCGACCCGGCCGCGACGCTCGCCGCCAACCGCGCCGTCACCGGGCTTCGCGAGGGGCAGGAGCTCGTCGCCGAGGAATCGGTGGGCCTCATGCGCACGATCTACAACGCGCGCGCCGTGCTGCTGAGGGTGGGCACCGGTGCCGCGCTCATCGGGGCCGTGCGGGCGAGCCGCCAGGTGATCCTGCCGCTGTGGGCCGTGAGCATCGGCATCACGGATGCGAACACGGCGCTCATCATCGGAATCGCCGGCGCGCTCGACTTCGGCCTGTTCTATGCGAGCGGTCAGATCATGGATCGCTTCGGAAGGTTGTGGAGCGCGCTCCCCTCGATGATCGGCCTGGGCATCGGACACCTCGTACTCTCTGTGACGCACGATCTGCCGAGCAACGTGGAATGGTTCATCGCGGTGGCCATGGTGCTCTCGCTCGCGAACGGGATCGGCAGCGGCATCCTCATGACCCTCGGCGCCGACCTCGCCGACAAGCGAAATCCGGCGCCGTTCCTGGGCGCCTGGCGCTTCACCGGCGACTTCGGCAGCGCGGTCGCGCCGCTCGCGGTCGCGGGCATCACCGGGCTGGTCTCGATCACCGTCGCAAGCGGCGTGATGGGCGTGCTCGGACTGCTGGGGGCGGGCATCCTGTGGCGTTATCTGCCGAGGTATGTGCCGCGCAAGCCGCGCGACCAATAGCATCATCCTGTGATTCCCACCGCGAACCTCGCAGCTTTCGCCGTCGCCGCATTCCTCCTCATCATCCTTCCCGGCCCGAGCGTGCTGTTCGTAATCGGCCGCTCGCTCGCGCTCGGGCGCCTCGGCGGACTGCTCAGCGTCGTCGGCAACGCGATCGGGGTGTTCGCCATGGCCGTCGCGGTGGCGTTCGGAGTCGGCGCGATCATCGAGCAGTCGATCGTGGCGTTCACCGTGGTCAAGATCGCCGGGGGCGCGTACATGATCTACCTCGGCATCCAGGCGATTCGGCATCGCGACCGGGTCGCGCAGCACACCATGGCGGGAGTGACCCGGCGCGGTCACCTCAGAACGCTCGTCGAGGGCGTTCTCGTGGGAGTGTCGAACCCGAAGGTCATCGTGTTCATGATCGCGATCCTGCCGCAGTTCGTCGACCATCGCGCGGGCAATCTGCCGCTGCAGCTCATCATCCTGGGCCTCGTGTTCATCACGATCGGGCTGCTGAGCGACGGCGTCTGGGCGCTCACTGCGGGTGCGGCCCGCGACTGGTTCGCACGCTCCCCCAAGCGCATCGCGAAGCTCAGCGGCACCGGCGGTGGGATGATGATCGGCATCGGGGTGGCCGCGTTATTCGTGCCGCACGGTAGTGACTGACGCGCATCCGCTCCGCGCGCACTCTTTCGTCGCGCGTGCCCGTCTGCGCCGACGGTGCCCGCTGAAACTGGCACGCTCGGTGATCTTGGCCACCCACGCGACTAGGGTTGGGCACCACAGCCCGGATGGGGCGGTGCGGCGAGAAGGGACGGAACGACGTTGAGCGGACTGGCCGGTTGGCATCTGTTGATGATCATCGCGTCTTTGCTCCCCTTCGCGCTGTGGATCGTGGCACTCGTGCAGATCGGCAGCAGCAGAGCCTCGGTCGGAGCGACGGTGGTCTGGGTCGTCATCGTCACGCTCGTGCCGGTGATCGGACCAATCGTGTGGCTCATCGCGGGCAAGCGCTCGATCGCACAGTCGACGGAGCCGCCCGGCGAGTAGCGGTTCCTCTCTCCCCTCTCCGCCCGCGTCCGTGCGCCGAGCGTGCTCGACGGGCTGAGTCCGCTTCGACAGGTTCAGCGGACGGGCGGGTGAGTCAGTAGAAGACGGAGCGGGCGAGCGCCGTGACGTCGATGCGGAAACCCTGCGGGACGAGGAGCGAGACCACCGGCGGGCGCCAGTAGGCCGAGAGCGCGACGGTGGCGCTGCGCCCGTCCACCGTTTCGGCGCGGTCGACGTGCAGCGATTCGAACTCGGTGCGCGGGTTGTCTTCGAGGTATTCGGCGACCGCGGCAGCGACATCCGGGGTTTTGAGTGTCGGGCGAATGCCGGTGGGCGTCGCGGCGACGGCGTCGACTGTGAATGCCTCTGCGCCCGCGAGCGCGGCGCCGTCCGCGACGGTAAAGAGGCGCTTGCGTTCTATGTAGAGCGAGCTCGCGGCGACCACGAGCAGGATGAGCACGAGCGAGAGAAATCCGTAGAAGATCGTGAGCGGCAGGATGGAGCCCTCGTCGTCGGACATCCGTGCCGCCATAGTTCGTTCGCGGCTCATCGCGCGCTCCAAAACTTGGAGACGCGCTCGCTCGCGGTCGCCTTGAGTGGCACCGACAGCGGCACGTCGACGTTGATGACCGAGGGTGCGAGCGGCAGCCGCACCGAGACCGCGATCGAGACCGTGATGGTGCCGAGCCTGGTCAGACAGTCGGTGGGCTCAGGCGTGCAGGTGACCGAGACCGTCGCATCCTTCGCGTCGAGCCCGTAGTCCTTCAGCCCGAACTGGATTGCGCGCTCGGTGCGTGCCTGCGCTTCGTCGACCGTTGCGGACTGCACGAAGACACGCACGGCCTGCCGCGCGGCACCCTCCACGGCGAGCGCGCCCGCCTGCACCGCGGCCATCACGAGCACGAGGTAGACGAGCGGTAGCAGCAGGATCATTCCCGTCGTAATGAACTCGAGCGAGGCGTTGCCGTCGTCGTCAGTCCAGCGTTTCGACCGCAGCATGACCGGTCACCTCCAGTCCACCGTCGATGCCGACCAGCCCGATGAGCGGCAGCGGCGCGTGCACGGTGATCTCGGCCGCGGGATGCCCGAGGTAGCTCCCATACTGTGCCGTCACGTCATGCGCATACGAGGCACCGATCGCGGTCGTGATGAGATCGCGGGTGCGAGCCACCCCATCCGGCAGTCCGCTGTCGGCGAGCGCGGCGTATCGGGCGCCCTCCGCTGCGGCATCGAGCACGGTGTTGCGGATGTGCAGCGCGAGCCCGAGCTGCATGACCGAGAGCGTGAGGACGGTCAGCAATCCGCTCACCATCACGAACTCGGCAACGGCCGAGCCTCGATCGTCGCGCAAGGTTCGCAGCACGGTTCAGAAGTTGAGCACGCGGGAGATCGCCTGCTGGAACACGTTGCTGAGCGCGGGCCCGGCGATGGCCCAGATGATGATCACGAGCCCGGCGGTCATGAGCGTGATGAGCACCCAGCCCGGCACGTCGCCACGGTCTTCGTGCTGAAGCCTGTGCAGGAATCGCTGCCCGAGGGTACGCAGTGTTGTCACGGTGTTTCCTTTCGATCGGAGGTCTAGAAACCCATTTGGAGGACGAAGATGCCGGGAAAGATCGCGAACGCGATCGTGGTGGGGAGAATGAGGAACACGAGCGGAACGAGCATCGCGACCTCCTTTTTTCCCGCAAGTTCGAGCAGCTCGCGCTTGGCGTCGTCGCGACCGTCCTGCGCCTGCGCCCGTAGCACCTCGGAGAGTGGAGTGCCTCGCTCGAGCGCGCCGACGATCTGCTCGACGCAGCGCGAGAGAGCGGGGAGGCGGATGCCGTTCGACATGCCCTCGAGTGACTCACCGAGCGGAAGACCGGTGTTGACGGCGGCAACGACACTCGAGATCTCCCCCGCGAGCGCACCATGGCTGATGCGCGACACCCTTCGCAGCGCATCCAGGATGCCCTCACCGGCCGAGAGGCTGAGGGTGAGAAACTCGAGCACCGTCGGCAATTCGCTCGAGATCCTTTCGAGCCGCGCTCGTGCCGCTCGCTGCAGCAGGTAGTCACGCAGCACGACGCCCACCGCGCCCGGCACCACCACAATCAGCAGTTGGAGCATGGGCGCGAGCGCCTGGCTGCGGGAGATGGCGACCACGGCAAGGAGTCCGGCCACCGCGCCGCACAAGCCCCACACCAACTGCCGCGAACGAAACGCCTCGACGCTGAGTGCGGACCCTGACTGGCGAAGGCGAAGCGCGATCGTGGCCGCGCCACCGAGCATGCGCCCCAGCAGGGCTCGTGCCCGCTCGAGGAGCGGTGCGAAAAGCATCCCCACAACGGGAAGCGGGTCGCTGGTGCGGCGATCGAGGAGCTCCCGCGCGCCCGTCGATACGTCCGCGAGGTATGGGGCGACGCGGCTGACCAGCCTCGGACGCCCGAGCCTCGGCAGCAGGCTCGCGAGAGACCACAGCCCAAGCCCGAGCGTTACACCGCAGACCGCCGCCCACGCCGAGAGCGACGTCACTGGAACCACCTGCGTTCCTCCGGCATCCGCCCGAGCTGCTGCATGAGGCGATAGGCGAGAACGCTCACGACGAGCCCGCCGACGATGAGTCCGATGCCCGCCGTGGTGTTGTACGCCGCGGCGGCCTCCGGTCGGGAGGCGAGAAGGAGCAGGATGACCCACGGCGCTGCCACCCCGAGCTTCGCGGCGTTCATCACCCACGACTGCCGCGCTTCGACCTCGGCGCGGATGGCGGCATCCTGTCGAAGGTATGCGGCGAGGTTGCGAAGCACCGTCGTGAGTTCGCTGCCGCCCACCTCGCGAGACATCCGCAGTGTTTCGAGGATGCGATCGGAGACCGGGTCGGCGAGCGCCGCCTTCAACTCGTCGAGACAGAGCGCGAAATTTCCGGTGCGGCGGTACTGCCGCTCGAAACGTGCGAAAGCACCGCGAGCAAATGCCGGACCGGTGTGGGCGAGCGCCATCACGCTGTCGGGCAGGGCGAGTCCTGAACGCACCGCGGAGACGAGGTGGTCGACGACATCGGGCCAGACCACCCGATTCGCCCGGCGGCGTGCGTTCGCTCGCCAGGTGACAACCGCGAAGGGAAGTACGAACGCCGTGAGGGCTGCCGCGACCGCGAGGGCGGCCACCGGGACGAAGGCGAACACGAGTGCGGCACCCACAAGGGCCGCGAGGCAAGAGACCACGACGAAGGCGGCGACGGATGCCCTCGGCATTCCCGCTTGCGCGAGCCTCACCCGCAGCAGTGCGGAGAGCGCGGACTTTTCGCGCCGCGATCCGGTGTCGCGCGGCCAAAGAAAGGGTGAGAGCGCGAGCAACAGTCCCAGAGCCAGCAGGCAACCGAGCACGACACTCATGCGGCGCCCTCCGCGAGGACGACCGACAGATCGAAGCCGGCCGCGCGAAACTTGGCGGTTTTCGTGGGATACCCGCCCGTAGCCGCGAGCGTGCCGCGCTGCATGGTAAAGATGGTGCTGGCTTCGATGATCGACCCCGACGTCTGTCCGCTCGTGGCGAGGATCTCAACGATCCTGCGCGTGCCGTTTCGAGCGAGTTCGCAGTGCACGACGATATCGATGCTCGACGCGACCGTTGGAACGACGAAGGATGAGTCGATGTTGCGGCCCGCGAGCAGTGGCAGCGTCGAGAGTTTCGACAGGGCATCCCGTGCGCTGTTGGCGTGAATGGAGCACATTCCGGGCAGCCCGGAATTGAGCGCGATGAGGAGGTCTAGCGACTCGGCCTCGCGCACCTCGCCGACCACGAGGCGGTCGGGGCGCATCCGCAGTGCCTCTTTGATCAGTCGCCGCAGCGTAATCTCGCCCGTGCCCTCGAGGCTGGGCTGCCGGCACTGCATCGCGACGGTGTCGCGGGCGCTGAGGTCGAGTTCGAAGGTCTCCTCGACCGTGACGATGCGCTCGTTGGGCCTCGCCGACGACAGCAGGGCGTTCAGGAGCGTGGTCTTACCGCTCTGCGTCGCGCCCGAGACGAGGATGTTCTGCCCGGCGAGCACGCACATGCGCAGGAATTCGGCCGCCTGTTGCGTGACCGAGCCGAGGCTCACGAGCGTCTGCAGGTCACCGATGCGCCTGGTGAACTTGCGGATGTTGACCGCCCAGTGCTTCTGCGTGATGTCGGGGATGACCACGTGCAGGCGGCTGCCGTCGGGCAGCGAGGCGTCGACGAAGGGCGAACTGAGGTCGACGCGGCGACCGGAGGACTGCAGCATCCGCTCGACCAGGTCGCGCACCTGACTGCCGGTGAGCTCAACCGTCGTCAGTTCCGGGATGCCGTTGCGGGCGACGAAGACCCGCTCCGGCCCGTTGATCCAAATCTCCTCGACCTCCGGGTCGTCGAGGAACGGCTGCAACGGGCCGAAGCCGGTGAGGGTGGCGACGATCTGCTTTGTTGCGAGCGACTCGTCTGCCAGCAGCGGGAACGAGCCTCCTAGAGCACGTTCGCTATATCGCTGCACCTCGTCGTGCACGTAGCGCTGGGCCAGCGCGTGATCGCCACCGAGGTCGATGCCGTCGCGGCGCACCCGCTCGCGAACCTGCTCGGTGATGATCGATACTGCCTTCGACATTCGGCAATCATGAACCAGGAGCCGCAAGCCGCGTCGAGGTTATCCACAGGCGGCAACGCGCTCAGGAGTTGAGGTACGCCAGCGTCGCGAGCACCCTCCGGTTGCCGCTGTCGTCGGGTGAGAGGCCGAGCTTCGCGAAGATGTTGCCGATGTGCTTGCTCACCGCGGTCTCCGTCACCGTGATCGCCTGCGCGATCTCGTGATTGCCGAGGCCCTGCGCCACGAGACCCAGCACCTCGTGCTCGCGCGGCGTGAGCGTGCGGATGGGGTCGTCGACGCTGCGACGCGTGAACAGCTTGGCGATCACCTCGGGGTCCATCACGGCGGCACCGCCGATCACCCGACGGAGGGCGTCCACGAACTGGCCGACGTTGCCCACGCGCTCCTTGAGCAGGTAGCCAACGCCCTCCGAGCCGCCGGCGAGCAGGCGGCTCGCGTACTCGTCTTCGACGTAGGCGGAGAGCACGAGCACCGGGAATCCCGGCCTGCGCGCGCGAAGCTCGAGGGCCGCCTTCAGCCCCTCGTTGGTGAAAGTGGGCGGCATCCGCACGTCGAGCACGGCCGCGTCTGCCTCGGCGGTCTCGAAGGCCTCGAGCAGGTCATCCGCATTGCCTACCGAGGCGACGACCTCGAAGCCCTCGTTGCCGAGCAGCAGGCCGAGCCCCTCGCGCAGCAGCGCGTCGTCTTCGGCGATCAGAATCCGCATGGAAGCTCCACTCTCACGGTTGTGGGTCCTCCGACCGGGCTATCCACGGTCAGTGTTCCCTCGAACGCCGCGGCACGTCTGGCGATTCCTGCGAGTCCGGTGCCCGCTCCGTCGGTGGTGGCGCCTCCCCTGCCGTCGTCGGTCACCTCGATCACGAGAACGTCCTGATCCGCGCTGCGCTCGGTGTGCAGGGTGACGCTCGCGTGCTTCGCCTGGGAGTGCTTCGCCACGTTCGACAGCGCCTCGGCCACGACGAAGTAGGCCGCCGCCTCCACCGCCGCTGGCGCGCGCCGAAGGCCGGAGGCCTCGAGCACGACCGGGATGACCGAGCGGCTGGCCAGAGTGGATGCCGCACCCGCCAGCCCGAGTTCGTCGAGCACCGGCGGGTACACGTCGTGCACCGCGTTTCTCAGTTCGGCGAGCGCACCGGAGGCGGCATCCTGCGCCTTCTCAATGAACGGCAGGGCGGATGCCGGGTCGGTCTCGAAGGCGCGGTGCGCCATCCCGAGCATCATGACGACCCCGAGCAGCCGGTTCTGTGCGCCGTCGTGCAACTCGCGTTCGATGCGACGGAGCTCGGCCGAATGCGCCGCGAGCGCCGCGGCCCGGCTCGTCGAGAGCGCGTTGATGCGAGTCGCGAGTTCCGCATAGTGCCTGGGCGTGAGGATGCCGATGGTGCTGCTGGCGACACGGCGCGCCAACCACGGCACGAGAAACCACACGAGCAGCGCGTAAAACACACCGAGCAGTGTGCCGAAGAAGGCGAGCGGCCAGCTCGTGACCGCGAAGTTGACATTCACGGGTGCCGCCGCCGGGAACATCCACCAGTACGCCGGCGTCAGGAGGGTGATTGCGCCGTCGATCACCAGCCAGCAGCTGATGAGCGCCACCGCCAGCACGAGTGTTGCGTGAACGAGCAGCCAGCCGAGCTCGCGTCGGGTTGTCGGTGAGGCGACGATGCGCTTCACGTCGTCAGCAGTGACAGGCCCAGCGAGATCGTCGCGACGGCTGCAGGCGCCGATTCCCATCACCCGTGCCGCACGTGCGTTCGCCCGGCAAGCGACGCGGTCGAGCAGATCCGCGGTGAACGGCACTACGAACCGACCAAGGCCAAGGAGAAGAAAGGGCAGAGTGAGCACGACAACGACGAGCACTCCCACGGATGCGAACGCCCAGCACGCCTCGACCGCGAGATAGCCCAGAAGGCGCGCGAGTGAGCGCCATCGGGATGCCGGGGAAGGTCTCACAGGTTCCATCCTGTCGGAGCGCACCGCGTTTGTCGGTATAGCCAGCTACACCATGAAGACACCGGCTGGCTGGATCGCACGTCTAGCACGTCATCCGTAACTTCGCTTATATGCCAATCAATCAGCGTGACATGACCGGGTATGACGAGCAGACGTTCGCGGGATCGCCGGGCGATCGCCAGCCTGCGGTGCGACTCGAGAACGTCACCAAGGTATACGGCGCCGGATCGCAGCAGGTCGCCGCCCTGAGGGGAGTGTCACTGACGGTGCCTGCGCGCTCCTTCACCGCCGTGATGGGGCCCTCGGGCTCCGGCAAGAGCACCTTCCTGAACTCGGCCGCGGGACTCGACAAGCCCACCTCGGGCCGGGTGATCCTCGGCACCACCGAGGTGTCGAAGCTCAAGGCGCGCAAGCTCACCACCTTCCGACGCGACCACGTCGGCTTCGTCTTCCAGGCCTACAACCTGCTGTCCCACCTCTCGGTGGCGCAGAACATCACGCTGCCGTTGCTGCTCGCTCGTCGCAGGGTGGACCAGGCGTGGTTCAACCACATCGTGCAGGCCGTCGGCCTCGCGAATCTGATCGACAGGAGTCCTCAGGAGCTCTCGGGCGGGCAACAGCAGCGCGCGGCCATCGCCCGCGCTCTCATCGCGAAACCCGACGTGGTCTTCGCCGACGAGCCGACCGGCGCGCTCGACACCCGCACCAGCCACCAGGTGCTCGACCTGCTGCGGTACACGGCGGCCGAGCTGCACCAGACCGTCGTGATGGTCACCCACGACCCGGTCGCGGCCTCGTACGCAGACCGCGTGCTCTTTCTCGCCGACGGGCAGCTCGCGGGTTCCGTCGACTCCCCCGATGCGCAGAGCATCGCGGACCGGATGACGACCCTGGGGCAGTGGTAACCATGTGGCACGTCACGCTGAGCTCGATCCGCTACCACCGTCGCGGTCTCACGAGTGTCTTCATCGCCATCCTGCTCGCCTCCGGGCTGCTCACCGCGCTCGGTGTGCTGCTCGAATCGGGGCAGAACGGCGGAATCCCGGCCACCCGCTACGCCGCAGCCGACATCATCGTCGCCGCCCCGCAGGAATTGCCCGCCCACTACGACAAGGGTTCATCGTCGACCAAGCCGGCCGTGCCGTTCAGCGAACGCAACCCGCTGTCGGATGCGACGGTCGCCAAGGTCGCCGCCGTGCCCGGCGTAGAGCGCGCGATCGGCGACATCACCATTCCACTCACCACCAGTACGCACCGCGCCGTCGACGCACACGGGTGGTCTACCGCCGCGCTGGCGCCGTACGAACTTGCGAGCGGGAGGGCCCCTCGCGCCGCGGACGAGGTCGTGCTGGACCGCTCGTTCGGGGTCAAGCCCGGAAGCCACATCCGCCTCGCTTACGGCGCAAGCGCCACCGACTACACCGTGTCGGGCACGAGCCGCCACGCGCCGAAGGGCGAAGAATCGGGCGATGCGTCGTCGACGGTCTTCCTCAGCGACGGCCAGATCGCGGAGCTCTCGCCGCACAAGGGCAGCGTGGACACGATCGGCGTGATCGCGAAGCCCGGTACGGATGTCGACGGCCTCGCGTCCGCGATCGCGACCTCGGTAAACAACGTGAAGACGTACACGGGGATGGCCAGGGGCGAGCTCGAGTCCTTCGACTCCTTCGGCGCGCGCGCTCGGATCACCGAGCTGAGCGGCTCGTTCATGGGCGTCTCGCTCATGATCGCCCTCGTCGTCGTGGCGAGCACCCTGTCTCTGTCGACCGCCGGACGGCGCCGCGAGTTCGCCATGCTCCGCGCCATCGGCACGCACGGCTGGCAGATCCACGCGCTCGTGGCCCGCGAGGTGCTCCTCGTCGCCGGTACCGCCGCGCTGCTCGGAACCGTGCCAGGGTTCTTCCTCGCGCGGTTCCTGAGAGACCAGTTCGTCGTGGCACACGTCATTCCTGCCGACTTCGAACTGTCATACAGTCCGCTCCCCGCAGTCGCTGCCGCGACCGTCAGCGTGCTGGCCGCGCTCGGTGCGGCCGCGATCGCCGCGCGGCGTTCGGCGAAAATAGCGCCCGTGGATGCGCTGCGCGAGTCCGCGACGGAACCGCGGCGGCTCGGCAGGGGCCGGATCATCACGGGTGTTGTGCTCCTCGCCATCGGTCTGCTCGCGTCTCTGCTGCCGCTCGTCTTCTCGGGGCTGCTCGGTCTCACCGCCGCCGCATCCGCCGCGCTGCTCAACATCGTCGGCGTGGCACTGCTCGGCCCGAAGATCGTGGGGCTCGCCCTGCGCATCGTGAGCCCGCTGCTGCGGCACAGCTCGTCGGCAGCGGCTGTGCTCGCCAGCGCAAGCGCGAGTGCTCACACCCGACGCCTCGCCTCCGCGATCGTTCCGCTCGCTCTCGCGATCACCTTCGCCAGCGTCCAACTGTTCCTGCCCACGACGGTAGCCGCCGAGGCTGCAGACCAGACGGTGAAGGGCGTGACCTCCGACTATCTGGTGAGCTCGGCATCCGGAATTTCGCCCGAGGTGGCGAACGACGTGGGAGAGATCCCCGGGGTGACCGCCGTGAATCCGGTGATCCGCTCCACGGTGCTCGTCAACACGCCACTCGTGGACGAGGTGTCGGTCTACTCGCTTCAGGGCGTCGACCCGAAAGCGGCCGGCGACACGCTCGACCTCGGAGTCACCAGCGGCTCGCTCGCACGGCTGGCGGAGCCGAACACCATCGCGGTGAGCGCCGACGCTGCCGCCGCGACGGGTGCCATGGTGGGGCAACCGCTCGCCGTGGGGCAGCCTCTCAAGGTGAACCTCGGCGACGGGACGCCGGTGAACGCCACCGTCGTCGCCATCTACTCCAGAGGGCTCGGCTTCGGCGACCTGACGATGGCCGCGAGCGCGGTGCGACCGCACACCACCACCGCGCTCGACGACTACCTTCTCGTGTCGACCGATTCGGGGACCGCGGCCGCGGGCATCCGTTCGCTCGGCCTCAGCGTGCAGCCGAGGGCCGCCATCACGGCCGCGGGAGGCGATGCTCGGGATTCGCAGTCCTGGGTGAACATCGTCGCCCTCGCCGTGATTTTCGGATACATCGCGCTCTCGGTGATCAACACCCTCGTGATGGCCACCTCCGAACGCCGCCGGGAGTTCGGCCTGCTGAGGCTGGTGGGCGCGTCGAACAACCAGGTGCAGCGGATGACCTTCATCGAATCCGTGCTGATCGCTGGCATCTCGGTGGTGGTCGGAACCGTCGCGGCCATCCCGCCGCTGTTCGGAATCGCCTTCGGCGTCTCGGGACAGCCCCTTCCCACCATTCAGCCCGTGGTGTACCTGGCGCTTGTGGGCGTGACCGTGCTGCTCGGCCTCGTGTCGATCGCCGTGCCGACCCGGCTCGCCGTGCGCTCGCGGCTCACCACCCAGTAGCGGGATCGGGTGCGGGGTGCTCTGCCCCGCACCGCCGCCCCCGCTGGCTAGAATTGACCGTTCGCGGGAGTGGTGAAATTGGTATACACGCAGGATTTAGGTTCCTGTGCCGCAAGGCGTGAGGGTTCAAGTCCCTTCTCCCGCACTGACGGCCGCAGATATGGGGGGAAATCCCTACAGCTTCCCGCATCCTCGAACAACTAGCCTGTCCATAACAGACGACTGGAGAACCCGCCCTTGGTACATTCGGCCCTCATCCCCTGGCTCGACCCGAACACGCTCATCGCGGGATTCGGCGCCTTCGCGCTCGTCGGCGTGGCACTCATCGTATTCGCCGAGACCGGGCTGCTCGTGGGGTTTCTGCTCCCGGGCGACACCCTGCTCATCATCACCGGACTCCTCGCCTTTCCCGGCCACGGGCAGCTCATCCAAATCGACATCTGGTGGGTGGCAGGCGCGATCGGGTTGGCCGCTTTCCTCGGCGGTGAGGCGGGATATCTCATCGGACACAAGGCTGGCCCGCGCATCTTCGAACGCAAGGAGACCGGCCTCTTCAGCATCGAAAACGTACGGCGCACGAACCACTTCTTCGACCGCTTCGGCGGTCTCGCCGTAATCCTGGCGCGCTTCGTGCCGATCGTGCGCACCTTCGCGCCGGTGGCCGCGGGCGTCGGTCACATGAACTACCGCAAGTACTCGCTCTACAACCTCATCGGTGCGCTCATCTGGGCGGCCGGGCTCACGGTCGGCGGCTACCTGCTCGGCTACATTCCGCCGGTCGCAGCGTTCGTGAGTTCGTACATCGACATCATCCTGCTCGGCGCCGTCGTGATCACGCTCATCCCCACCGTATACCACTACATTCAGGCGACCCGGAAGGCTCGCAAGGCGAACCGCGAGGCGGCCGCCGCGACGAACGGTGAGGACCTGCGTCTGCGCGAAGGCGCGTTCGACCAGAACCCGGATACCTGAGTCGAGTCGGCGGGTGCCGCGTCAGTCCCTGGTCGGCCTCGTGCGATCACGAAGCCGGTCGAGCGACTGCTGGGCGGCCCTGCGCACGTCTTTGTCGGCATCCTTCAGCAACGCCCTGATCGCATCCAGCTGCTCAGTGGTGCCGATCTCGGCGAGCGCTCGCGCTGCTGCCGAGCGCACGCGTGGAACCTCGTCGGCGAGCAGCGCCGACAGCGAGTCCGTGTCGCCCACGCCGTGGGCCGCGCAGACCTTCGCGCACATCTCGCGCACCCGCCAGGCCTGATTGCCGAGACCGGCCAGAACCGCGGATGTCGCCGCACCGGGTTCGGCATCCGGCCAGACGACGGTCAGCGCCCGGGCGCCCCACAGCTCGGGCCAGTACAGCGGCGGCGCGCCATCGAGCACTCCCCGGGCGTGACGCCCGCCGAAATACAGCAGGATGTCGTCGCCCTCGTTCCTACCCGACAGCAGTCCGACCGCCATGGCGATGACTCGATCCTCGCCATAGCGGTCAACAGCGTGGGCGATGCGCGCGGCGAGCGGCGCATCGAGGGGAATCTCGTCAGTGGTCATAGCGGTTCAACGCTACCCGTCGAACGCGCCCCGCCGTCACAGCCCCGTTGCGAGCAGCACGAGCAGCGCGAGATTGAGCGCCACGACGAGCACAACCGTCGCCGTGAGCGCCCAGCGCATGACCGGTCCGTTGGCGGCGTCCCCCATCACGCTGCGATCGCCCGTGAACCGCAACAGCGGAATGAGCGCAAACGGGATGCCGAAGCTCAACACCACCTGGCTGATCACAAGCGCCCAGGTCGGGTCGATGCCGAGCCCCAACACGACGAGCGCCGGAACGAGCGTTACGAGTCGGCGCAGGAACAGCGGAATCTGCCGCTTCACCAGCCCCGCCATGATCGTCGCGCCCGCATAGCTGCCCACGGATGTCGAGGCGAGCCCCGATGCCAGCAACCCGATCGCGAAGGCGAGGGCGATCACCGGTCCGAGCGAGGCTTCGATGGCCGAGTGCGCACCCGCGATCGTGTCGGTACCGGCGACGCCGCGCAGGTTGGCCGCGGCCAGCAGCAGCATTCCGATGTTGACGAGGCCCGCGATGCCGAGGGCGACCACGACGTCCCAGCGGGTGGCTCTGAGCAGCCGGGCACGCGCATCCGGTGCAGCGAGGCCGTGCCGATCGCGGGCGAGCGCCGAGTGAACGTAGATCGCGTGCGGCATGACGGTGGCACCAAGCATGCTCGCGGCGAGCAGCACCGAGTCGGTTCCGTCAAAACGGGGAACGAGACCGCCGAGAATCTCACGGCCGTCGGGCGGATGCACGAACAGCCCCGCGAGGAACCCGACGGCGATGATCGCCAGCAGTCCGATGATCACCGACTCGAACGGACGCTGCCCGAAGCGACTCTGCGCGGCGAGCAACAGCATGGAGATGACCCCGACGATGACGCCTCCGAGTAGGAGCGGGAGGCCGAAGAGGAGCTGCAGTGCGATCGCTCCGCCAATCACCTCCGCGAGGTCGGTGGCCGCGGCGACGAGCTCGGCCTGCACCCAGAAGGCACGGCGAGGCAGCGGCCGGAGGCGTTCGCCGAGCAGGGCGGGCAGCGTCGTGCCGCTCACGATTCCGAGCTTCGCGGACTGGTACTGCACGATGCCGGCCATGACATTGGCGACCACGAGCACCCACACGAGCAGGTAGCCGTACCTCGCGCCGCCGCTGAGATTCGCCGCGACATTGCCGGGGTCGACGTAGGCGATCGCGGCAACGAAGGCCGGACCCAGCAGCATCCACCCTCTGGCCCGCACGGTCACCCTCACACCATAGTTGCGTGATCGGATCGTTCGCAGTTTCCGCCCTTCCCGCCTCGCCGTGAGGCGGAAACTGCGAACAATCGGGACGACGTCAGAGGAGGTGCGCGCGCACCGCGGGCATGAGCTGCGAGAAGGCGCGGGAGCGATGGCTGAGCGCATCCTTCTCGGCCGGGCTGAGCTCCGCCGAGGTCACCGCGAGTCCCTCGGGGATGAAGATCGGGTCGTAGCCGAAGCCCGACTCTCCCGCCGCGGCGCGAGCGATGGTCCCGGGCCACACGCCGAGTTCCGCGTGCTCGAACGACTCCGCGGCCTCGGCCGGGCCGTCCGGGCCGACGGCACCCACCGGCGGCGGGACGACGAGTGCGGCCGCACACATGAAGCTCGCCGTACGGTTCGCATTGTCGCCCAGGTTCGCGAGCAGCAGGCGGTAGTTGTCGATGTCGTCGCGAGTGCCCGCGTAGCGAGCCGAGTAGATGCCCGGCGCGCCCTCGAGGGCGTCGACGCAGATGCCCGAGTCGTCGGCGATCGCCGGAAGCCCGGTGAATTCGGATGCCGCCCGCGCCTTGATCAGCGCGTTCGCCTCAAACGTGTCGCCATCCTCGATCGGCTCGGGGCCCTCGTAGCCCACGAGCTCGATGCCGTCGAGCTGGGAGCCGAGGATGCGGCGCAGCTCCTCAACCTTGTGCGCGTTGTGGGTGGCGAGAACCAGCTTCACGGCGGTCATAGCCCGAGCGTGGTGCGCTGGATGGTAGCAAGTTCCGTCGCGCCGCCAAGCGCGAGGTCGAGTAGCGAGTCGAGTTCGCGGCGATCGAACGGCGCACCCTCGGCGGTGCCCTGCACCTCGACGAAGAGTCCGCGGCCGGTGACCACCACGTTCATGTCGGTCTCGGCGCGCACATCCTCGGTGTATGCCAGATCGAGCATGGGAATGCCGTCGATGATGCCGACGCTGACGGCCGAGACACTGTCAATGAGCGGGGTCGACTTCTGACCGATGAACTTCTTCTCCCGGGCCCACTCGATCGCGTCCACGAGCGCGACGTAGGCACCCGTGATCGCCGCGGTGCGAGTGCCACCATCGGCCTGCAGCACGTCGCAGTCGATGACGATCGTGTTCTCGCCGAGCGCCTTGGTGTCGATGATCGCCCGCAGGGAGCGGCCGACGAGCCTCGAGATCTCGTGCGTGCGACCGCCGATGCGGCCCTTCACCGATTCGCGATCCATGCGGCTGTTGGTCGAGCGCGGAAGCATCGAGTACTCCGCGGTGACCCAGCCCTTGCCCTTGCCCGCGAGCCAGCGCGGAACACCATTGGTGAAGGATGCCGTGCACAACACCTTCGTGTTGCCGAAGGAGATGAGTGCTGAACCCTCGGCCTGCTTGCTCCAGCCGCGCTCGATCGTCACCTCGCGCAGCTGGTCATTGCCGCGTCCGTCGATGCGTGTGTCGCTCATGAAATCAGGTCCTGTTCTGCTGGCTGGGCTGGTAGATGGATGGCACCGGTTTCGACAAGCTCCACGGCCGAGACCTCGGGGCCGAGAAAACGTCGGGCGAGAGTGAGGAACTCGCTCTGGCTGCCGCCGGTTGCCTCGAAGACGTAGCTCGGGGCATCCGTCGACTGTCGCTGCAGGCCGTGCTTCACGAGCTTGCGGTAGACGTCGTATGCGGTCTCGACGGCGCTCGAGACGAGCGTGACATCGCGGCCCATGACGTACTGGATCGCGCCGGAGAGCAGCGGATAGTGGGTGCAGCCGAGCACGAGGGTGTCGATTCCCGCGTCCTTCAGCGGTCGCAGGTAGCCCTCGGCCACGTCGAACAGCTCGGCGCCCGAGGTGACGCCGGCCTCCACGAACTCGACGAAGCGCGGGCACGCCTGGGTGAACAACTCCAGGTCGGTGGCGGCGGCGAAGGCGTCTTCGTAGGAGCGCGACGCGATGGTGCCCTGGGTGCCGATCACGCCGATGCGCTTATTGCGCGTCTGCCGCACGGCGGAGCGCACGGCCGGCTGGATGACCTCGACCACGGGGATGCCGTGGGCCTCGGTGAAGCGCTCCCTTGCGTCGCGCAGAACGGCCGAGGACGCGGTGTTGCAGGCGATCACGAGCAGCTTCACGCCCTGGGCGACGAGGTCGTCCATGATCTCGAGCGCGTAGCCGCGAACCTCGGCGATGGGCTTCGGACCGTAGGGCGAGTGCGCGGTGTCACCGACGTAGACGATCGACTCGCCCGGCAGTTGGTCGATGATCGCGCGAGCAACGGTGAGACCGCCCACCCCGGAGTCGAAGATGCCGATGGGCGCGTCAGTCACGAGGCCCAAGTTTAGCCGTCGTCACAGGGAGCACTCGGTAGGCTCGACTCGTGAGCAGCGCACTCCTGACCGATCGCTACGAGTTGACGATGCTGGATGCGGCCATCCGTGCCGGAACGCACGAGCGCGACTGCGTGTTCGAGGTCTTCGGCCGCCGCTTCCCAGGCGGTCGCCGCTACGGAATCGTCGCCGGCACCGGGCGCCTTCTCGACCTCGTCACCGAATTCAGGTTCACGGATGCCGAACTCGGCTGGCTGCGCGACAATCACGTCGTCGACGCGGTCACCATCGACTGGCTCGCGAACTACCGCTTCGGTGGCTCGATCTTCGGCTACCAGGAGGGTGAGGTCTACTTTCCTGGCTCCCCCATCCTCATCGTGGAGGGCACCTTCGCGGAGGCGGTGATCCTCGAGACGCTCGCGCTCAGCGTGCTCAACTACGACACCGCGGTCGCGAGCGCCGCCGCCCGCATGGTGTCTGCCGCGAGCGGGAGACCGCTGGCGGAGATGGGGTCCAGGCGCGCGAGCGAGCGCGCCGCCGTCGGGGCCGCCCGGGCCGCATACATCGCCGGCTTCGACGCCACAAGCAACCTTGAGGCTGGGCGCAGCTGGGGCATCCCGACCATGGGCACGGCCGCGCACTCCTTCACCCTCCTGCACGACACCGAGGAGGAGGCGTTTCGCGCCCAGGTCGCCACCCTCGGCCCCGGCACCACCCTGCTGGTCGATACCTATGACGTCACGACCGCCGTGGACCTCGCGGTCAAGGTCGCCGGCACCGGGCTCGGCGCGGTGCGCATCGACAGCGGAGACTTGCCAGAGCAGGTAAGTGCGGTGCGCAAACAGCTCGACGGACTCGGTGCGACCGGCACCAAGATCACCGTGACCAACGACCTCGACGAGTACACGATCGCGGCCCTGCGCGCGGCCCCGGTCGACTCCTACGGCGTCGGAACCTCCGTCGTCACCGGCTCGGGCTCCCCCGCCGCGGGACTCGTCTACAAGCTCGTGGCAAGAACGGATGCCGAGGGCGCCTGGCATTCCGTCGCCAAGAAGTCGCCGCAGAAGGTTTCGCTCGGTGGCCGAAAGTATCCCGTGCGCACCTTCGACGCGGCGGGACGAGCGACCGCCGAGGTCATCCACGTCGGCAAGCCCGATGAGGATGCGGCCCCGCACCGCTCGCTGCTCGTGCCGCTCATGACGGATGGTGTGCCGGATGACCGGTACTGCGGCGTCGCCGGCACGGTTCTGGCCCGCGAGCACCGCGCATCCGCCATCGCCGAGTTGCCGCCCGAGGCCTTCCGCCTGGGCCGCGGCGAGCCGGTCATCCCGACCCGCTACGCCTGAGCGACCGCTTCGACGAGCTCAGCGAACGACAAGCTCAGCGAACGGCCGGTCCCTGAGCTCGTCGAAGGGCCGATCGCCAGGGCCGCTACTTCTTCAGCGAGTCGTAGATCTCTTTGCAGGTGGGGCAGATCGGAAACTTCTCGGGGTCGCGACCGGGGGTCCACACCTTGCCGCACAGCGCGATGACGGGCTTGCCGCTCAGCGCCGACTGCAGGATCTTCTCCTTCTGCACGTAGTGCGAGAAGCGCTCGTGGTCACCGTCCTCCACCTGCTCGCGGGTGAGGAGTTCTTCGAGTTCGCGGTCGAGGGTGTCTGTTCCGCCGCCGCCCTGCTGTGTGTCACCGCTCATAAGAAGATTTTAGTTCCGAAGCGTGAAAGCCAACAGTTCGGGTGCGCGCCGGTCGAAGATGCGCCCTCCCCAGTGCACGCCGCCGAAGAAGCAGGCGAGGCCGATCACCACCCCGGCCGCCAGTGCGGCCAGGTGCCACGCGATGCCGAACGCGAATCCCAGGGCGGCGAGCGCTACCACCGGCAGGGATATGCCGATGATCGCGAAGAAGGAGATCGACTGCGCAACCGCGGCGACCGTTCCACTCGACTGCGGCTGCATGAACGGCCCGTCCCCCGGGCGCACGGCGGGATAAGGGAATCTCGCGGACATCACGCTCGACAGGCCGAGCCCGAGCAGAAGGATGCAGGTGCCCAGGCCCAACAGTGACGGCAGAACCGCCCAGTCACCGAACAGGGCGGCGCAGATGGGCGAGCCGATCAGAACCAGGGGCACGCCCAGGATGAGCGCGGGCACGACCCTACCGAGGCGGTCGGCGCGGCCCGAGGTGTTCGATGCCAGGTGCAGCCAGATCGCCGTGTGGTCGTAGGCCACGTCGTTGTGGATCGACCAGGTGAGGAACAGGCACATCACGGGCACGGGGATGAGCGCGAGGTAGTGCCAGTCCACGCCCACCGTGTACAGCGGCACCATGAGCAGTACCGGGACGATCGGCACCATGACGAGCGAGATGCGATACCGCGGGTCGCGGAACCAGTACGTGAGCGCCCGCGCGGCGATCGCGCCGGTCGGGTTGTCGGGCATCCGAGCGAACCAGCCCAGCCCGCGTTCGTGCCGCACCTGCGTCTCGCGCGCGGGGGTGACGAGCATCTTCTCCACGAGCGCGCGCCACGCCAACCACAGGATGCCGACGAAGGCGATGCCGATGGCGGCCTTCGCGAGGGCCGCGCCCACATTGCCGACGGCGACATCCGCGGGCGAGGCCCAGACCGCTCCGAGCGGCGTCCAGCCCGCGACGCGCGCGATGCCGGCGAGCAGGCGAATGCCGTCGCGGTGCCAGTCGAGCGAAGCGAGAAGCACCGCGACCGGCGAGAGCGAGACGATCGCGATGACGGTGATGAATCCGGTGGTCTCGCGTGCGCGCCGGCTCGACAGGAGGAAGGCTGCGATCGACGTGGTGACCCTGGAGCCGAGCACGCAGGTCACGACGATGACGAGCGCGCTCAGCACGGCGAGGGTCATGGCGAGCGGGCTTCGTGACCAGGTCACGACCTGGGCGATCGCGATCACGGCGATGACGAGCGAGGGCACACCGATCAGCGCGGCGAGGGCGAGGCCCGCCGCGAGCCGCGCCGAGGGGATACCGAACAGCGCAAACCGCCTGGGGTCGAGGGTGTCATCCACTCCGAACGCGAGCGGCAGCAGGAGGAAGCCGAGAACGAGCACCGATCCGAGCAGCGTCACGATCGTGCCCGCGAATGCGGCATCCGCGAATCTGAGCGCGATGAGCGAGCCGATCGCGAGGAAGGCCGCACCGAGGCCGTACAGCAGCGCGATGATGATGCCCACCACCTGCCACGGACTGCGTCGCAGGGTGTTGGCGAGCAGCCGCAGCTTCAGTCGGAGAAACTGTGCAACCACTCCATGCCCTCCGCGCTTCGACGCCCACCGGCGAGTTCGACGAATCGTTTCTCGAGCGACTGCGTTCCGCGCACCTGCCGCATGGTGCCGGAGGCGAGAACCTTGCCGTCGATGATGATCGCGACCGAATCACAGATTCTCTGGACGAGGTCCATACTGTGGCTGGACAGCACCACCGTGCCACCCGCCGCCGTGTACTTCTGCAGGATCTCGATCACGTTGGCCGCGGAGACCGGGTCGACCGATTCGAACGGTTCGTCGAGGACGAGCAGCCTCGGCGAGTGGATCATCGCCGCCGCGAGCGCGACCTTCTTGGTCATTCCGGCCGAATAATCCGCGACGAGCCGGTCGAGCGCATCCTCGAGACCGAAGGCCACGGCGAGGTCGGCGGAACGCGACTTCACGGTCGCGGCCGAGAGCCCGCGGAGGATGCCGGAGTAGTGGAGCAGCTGGCCGCCGGTGAGCCGGTCGAACAGTCGCAGTCGGTCGGGCAGCACACCCATGTTGCGCTTGGCCTTCTCCGGATCGGTCCACACGTCGGCACCGTGCACACGAACGGTACCCGCGTCCGGACGCAGAAGGCCGGTGACCATCGACAGCGTCGTGGTCTTTCCCGCGCCGTTCGGCCCGACGATGCCAAAGATGGTGCCCGCGTGCACGGAGAGCGAAACGCTGTCGACCGCGAAGGTCTGGCCGAAATGCTTGCTGAGCCCCGTGATCTGGAGCACCGTTTCGGTCGGCCTCGCCTGGGTGCTTTTCGACGGGGCAGTCTTCGCCGCAGCAGTGCGCGTTGCGACCGGCGGCTTCGACGCAGCGGTGCCTGCGGTCTTCGCCGCAGTGGACCCGGCGGCTACCGTCTTTTTGGTAGCGGTCTTCGCGGCAGTCGACTTTCGCGCTGCGGTCGCCGGCTTCCGGGCTGCGGTGGCGGGCTTTTGCGCGTTCACAGTCGCCGGCGTTGGGCTCTCAGCGGCGGATGCTGCGGGCGGTTTGCGCGCGGTGGTGCGCTTCTTTGCGGCCGGCTTCGGCGCCGCCGACGGCGTGCTCGCGACCGCGCTGGCGCCCGCTTCGGCTGCGGATACTGCGGTGCTCGAGGTGCCTGTGTCGGCTTCCGAAGTCTCCGCTACGGATCTTCCGGCGTCTGCTGAGCCGGGCTCTCGGTCGTCGGTGTCTGGATCCACCCCGTAACCGTATCAACGCCGGTGGACAGCTTCGTCCCAATACGCGCCCGCATTACGAATTGGACACAAGACGTCCGATTCTGGGCCTCAATCGCGAGCCTTCGGTAAAGTTGCCAGAGCACAACGAGGTGTCACAAGTACAGCTATGCGGTAACCGCCCCGTGAACAATCGGTGGTGTTGAACACCTGTGGCAAGGGCATCCGGGGCAAAGAGTCCCGAACTTAGGGCTCGTCTTAAGGGGAAATTCTTAGGAAGTTCCTGAAGAATTGCCTGAAGCACGCACAGGATCGCATGGAACGACAAGGCAACCTGAGGAGCAACCCATTATGAGCACGCAGATCGTCATTCTGGCAGCGGGCATGGGCAGTCGTCTCGGTCGCTCGCTTCCGAAGCCACTGACCGAGCTGAGCGACGGCCGCAGCATCATGCAGCAGCAGTTCGACAACATCCACCACGCGTTCGGCAAGAGCGCCGAGGTCACGATCGTCGTCGGCTACAAGCTCGAGCACATCATCGAGGCGTTCCCGAGCGCATCCTTCGTCTACAACGAGCAGTATGACCAGACGAACACGTCAAAGAGCCTCATGCGCGCGCTTCGTGCATCGAAGGATGGCGGCGTGCTCTGGATGAACGGTGACGTCGTCTTCGACCCGGAGGCGCTTGTTCGCGCCGCGGCCATGATGGAGCGGCAGCAGTCCTTCGTCTCGGTCAACACCTCCAAGGTGTCGGATGAAGAGGTCAAGTACACGGTCGGCGCCGAGGGATACATCAACGAGCTCTCGAAGACCGTCAAGGGCGGACTCGGCGAGGCCGTCGGCATCAACTTCATTGCGGCTCAGGACAAGGCGGCGCTTCTGCGCCAGCTCGGCCGTGTCGGCGACCAGGACTACTTCGAGCGCGGCATTGAGCTGGCAATCGAACAGGACAAGCTACGATTTGAGCCGGTAGACATCTCCGACCTCTACGCCGTAGAGATCGACTTTGCCGAAGACCTGGAGCGCGCAAACCTCTTCGTCTGACGCGGGCGCTCGGGGGTGCGTGACTCTTAAGGACCCCGACGCGTGAGTGTAGTTCCTCAGGCACGCCTGGCACGGTCTCCGTTCGCGCGCTACCGGCACTCGCTGTGGCTGCTGACCACGCGTGACCTCAAGGTCAGGTACTCCACGTCGGCGCTCGGCTACTTCTGGTCGATCCTCGACCCGCTCGTCATGGCGGCGATCTACTGGTTCGTCTTCACCCAGATCTTTCCGCGCGGCATCGGCCACCAGCCCTACATCGTGTTTCTGCTCACGGCTCTTCTGCCCTGGATGTGGTTCAACGGAAGCGTCTCGGATGCCACCAGGGCGTTTCTGCGCGAGGCCAAGCTCATCCGGTCGACGAAGATCCCGCGCACCATCTGGGTGGGCCGCATCGTGCTCTCGAAGGGCATCGAGTTCGTCGTCAGCCTTCCCGTCATCGCGGTCTTCGTCGTCCTTTCCCAGTTCACGGATACCCCGGCGGTACTGCACAGCGAAATCCTGCTGCTGCCTCTGGCGATCGTCATGCAGGCGATCCTCACGCTCGGCATCGGCTTCATCGTGGCGCCGCTCGTAGTGTTCTTCAGAGACATGGAACGGGCCGTGAAGCTCACGCTGCGCTTTCTGTTCTATGCGTCGCCGATCATTTACAGCCTCACCAATCTGCCGCACGGACTTCATCTCGTCTCCGCGTTCAATCCCCTGTCCGGGATCTTCGCGCTGTACCGCTCGGCATTCTTCCCGCTGGAGATCAAGGACCACTGGCTCGACGTGATCATCAGCGCCATCATGTGCCTCGTGATCTTCGGTGTCGGCCTTCTCGTGTTCAGGCGCACAATTCGCGCGGTATTGAAGGAAATCTAGGTGACCGAGACGACATCCGCGGGCCCGTCGACGGCCGTGATCGAGGTGAAGGATGCGGGCATCCGCTTTCGTCGCAATCGCCTGTCACGCCGCAACTTCAAGGACCTCTTCGCGGGCCGCACGCGCCGCACCCGCTCGAGTGAGTTCTGGGCGCTGCGAAACGTCACCTTCAGCGTGGCGGCGGGCGAAGCGATCGGCGTGGTCGGTCGCAACGGCCAGGGCAAGTCGACCCTGCTGAAGCTGGTCGCCGAAGTGATGTTCCCCGACGAGGGCTATGTGCGGGTGCACTCCGGGGTCGCTCCCCTGATCGAGATCACCGGCGGTTTCGTCGACGACCTCTCCGTGCGCGACAACGTCTACCTCACCGCAGGCCTGCACGGCATGAAGCGGCACGAGATCGACGAGCGCTTCGATGAGATCATCGGTTTCGCCGAGATCGGCGACTTTCTCGATACGCCGTACAAGCACCTGTCGAGCGGAATGAGGGTGCGCATCGCGTTCGCCGTGATCTCGAGGCTGGAAGAGCCCATCCTGCTGGTGGATGAGGTGCTCGCGGTGGGTGACAAGGCGTTCCGCGAGAAGTGCTACCGACGCATCGAGGAGATGCTCGCCGGAGGCAGAACCATGTTCTTCGTCTCCCACAACGAGAAGGACCTCAAGCGCTTCTGCACGCGCGGCCTTTACCTCGACAAGGGCAGCCTCCTGCTGGACGCGCCTATCGACGAGGTGCTCGCGCGCTACAACGCGGACTACGGAGTCTAACGACGGGCCCGACTACGGCGTCTGGCCACGGGGCACTACCCAGCGCGCATCCTGACCGGTGATCTCGGCAATCGTGTCGAAGTCGCCGTCGTAGTGCAGCAGCGTCAGCCCGTTTCGCTCGGCGACCGCCGCAATGAGCAGGTCGGACATCCCGACCCCGCGCAGGCGCGACTGGGATGCGAGCACGGTCTGCACCTCGAAGGCTCGTGACCACTCGTCTTCGGCGACGAGCAGGTGTTCATACGCGTTGCGGCGGATGCTCGTGACCAGCCGGTACTCCGCGGGCGTGCGGGTCTGATACAGATCCTCGAAGTCAAGCGGTGCGCAGCTTCCCACCACTCCGGCTTCGATCAACGGTGCAAGCACGTCGCTGACCGCCTCGTACTGCATTCTGGCGTACGCACTCGTGTCAATGAGGTGGGTCGCCACAGCACCCACCTATTGCCCCCAGGCACGACGACGCTCAGCTTTGTCGGCCATCGGCGCCAGATAGCCTGTGCGCAGCAACTTGATGTGCTGCCGGCGAGCCTCGGCCGCAATCACTTCTTTGAGCGCGAGGGCAACGGTCTCCTTGATCGTCGGGGCTTCCAAGAGCTCCTGGGCGGTCTGGAGATCGTCATCATCGATCTCGACGAGGCGCTTGGTCATGATCACCCCTCCCCCGAGTTGTATATCCTCTATTAGCTCCATCGTATATATCCTTCCTGCGGACCTCAAGGGGAAAGTACCGATCCTCCCGTAAGCACAGGCGGGCGAACAGCGACTCTGTGAACCGAAACCAGTGCCACACCGCGGGTGAGGAGCAGAGTTCTTCTCCTGCACAGCTCCTAGGCACAAATGTCTGTCCACAGCTCAAGAGCGGTCGTCGGATGCCCGACCTAGCGTGCAGACATGCTCAGACTGGTTCCCGACATCCCGCCACCGTCCGCCTACCTGGTTCCGTTCCACCTCGACCGCGACCGGGCTCCGGCCTATCGCTTGAGCAACGAAGGCACAGAGGAGCTGCGGGGCATCTCGCTGACGCTTCTCGGCGCCGGTTTGCTGCTCACGGACATCCCGAGCCGACTACAGCCCGGGGACTACCTCGAGTTCACCCTGCGCGGTGACGACCTAGCCCGCAGCAGCGTCGTGATCGTGCGGTGGTTCCGCCCGTGGGGCGGCGAATACCTCTGGCGCGTGAGTTTCTAGCCGCGCTTGTTCCGCTCGCGGATGAGATCCGCGGCGGTGAGCTTGTGGGCGCGCGTGGGAATCTCGCCGAGACCGAGCCCGCGCACAAGCTCGGCCGGGTCGACATCCAGCACGCCTGAGACGCGGATGATCGTGGTCAGGCTCGGATTCGATTGCCCGCGTTCGATCTTGCCCAGGTTTGTCACGTGCATTTCGGCCAGGTCCGCGATGTCTTCCTGACTGAGCCCTAGCTCCTGTCGATATATCCGCACTCGCTCGCCCAGAATCCGGGCGGCTTCGGAGTGCGTATCGGCCATCACTCATGACTACGCGCCCGCAGCACGACTATCCAGAGCCATCGTCACTCATGCTTTAATGCCTCAAGAGTTCATGCCTCAATCATGGCATGCCTTGAGTGCCCAAGGGGCAGACGACGGGGTGCCGACGCGTGACCACAATCCACGAACTGCTCGACGAGTACGCGCGAATGGCGCGGGACACCCGCGAGAAGGGACTGCTCCTCGAGCGGCTCACCAGGGCCTATCTCACGGCCGACCCCGTGTGGACGGCACGCTTCGAAGAGGTGTGGCTGTGGCAGGACTGGCCGGGCCGCGACGGCAAGCCAGACACCGGCATCGACCTGGTGGCGCGAGAAATATACGGCGGCGGATTCTGCGCGATCCAGTGCAAGTTCTACGCACCGGCGCACACCATTCAGAAGGGCGACATCGATTCGTTCCTCGCGACGAGTGGCAAGCATCCGTTCACCAGCCGCATGGTCGTGTCGACCTCCACCAACTGGTCGAAGCATGCCGAAGACGCACTGCTCGACCAGCGGGTGAAGAGTTGGCGCATCGGGATCGATGATCTCGCGAACTCCGACATCGACTGGTCGCGCTACTCGCTTGCGAAGCCGGACGAGCTGCATCGGGCGTCCACAAAGAAGCTGCGTCAGCACCAGGTGGAAGCGCTGGCGGATGTCGAGGCCGGCTTCGAGGACGCGTCCCGCGGCAAGCTGATCATGGCTTGCGGCACCGGCAAGACCTTCACGAGCCTGCGCATCGCGGAGAAGGTGGCCGGCGCCGGCGGCTCCGTGCTGTTCCTGGTGCCCTCGATCGCCCTGCTCTCGCAAACGCTCAAGGAGTGGTCGGCCGAGCGCGCCATGCCCCTGCGCGCCTTCGCGATCTGTTCCGACACCAAGGTCGGCAAAAACAACGAAGACTACTCCGTCTCCGATCTTGCCTATCCCGCGACGACCAGCACAGGCCAGTTGCTGAAGGAGGTCGCCAAGGCAGAGGTGCCCGACGGCCTGACCGTGTATTTCTCCACCTACCAGTCGATCGACGTCGTGGCGCGAGCCCAGGCCAGCGGCCTGCCAGAGTTCGACCTGGTGGTGTGCGACGAGGCACACCGCACCGCCGGATTCACCCTGGCCGACAAGACAGAGTCGGCCTTTCTCCGCGTGCACGACGAGTCCGCGATCAAGGCCAAAAAGCGCCTCTACATGACGGCCACCCCGAAGATCTACGCCGAGGCGGTGCGCACGAAGGCGGTGGAGAAGGACGCCGTGCTCGTGAGCATGGACGACGAATCGGTATTTGGCCGCACCTTCCACCGCCTGGGGTTCGGCGCGGCCGTGGAACGCGATCTGCTCACCGACTACCGGGTGCTCGTGCTCGCGGTGGACGAGGGAACCATCGGCGCGAACTGGCAGGAACAGTTCTCGATCGATGGCGAGCTCAACATCCCGGATGTCGCCCGCATTATGGGCATCTTCGACGGCCTCGCGAAGCGCGGCGTGCAGGGGCTCGGAGAAGCCAAGAGCGATCGCGCGCCAATGCGCCGCGCGGTCGCCTTCTCGCGCTCGATCAAAGACAGCCAGAAGGTGCAGTCGATGCTCAGCGGCTACGACGGGCAATACAGCCGCCCGGCCGGAGTGAGCTTCCACGGCGAAGAGCGGGAGAACGACGGACGCTTCCGTCTCGAGGCCAAGCACGTCGACGGAACGATGAACGTCCTCGTGCGCAACCAGATGCTCGACTGGCTGAAAGAAGAGACGGACCCCGAAGACAACGTCTGCCGCATCCTCACCAATGCCCGCTGCCTGAGCGAGGGCGTCGACGTTCCCGCGCTCGACGCGGTGATCTTCCTCAACTCCCGCGACAGCCAGGTCGACGTCGTGCAGTCCGTCGGGCGCGTGATGCGCAAGGTCGAGGGCAAGGACTACGGCTACATCATCCTGCCGATCGCGGTCTCTGCCGACAAGACGCCCGAGCAGGCTCTGAACGACAACACCAAATACAAGGTGGTGTGGGAAGTGTTGCGGGCGCTGCGGGCGCACGACGAGCGCTTCGAAGCGAAGATCGAGCAGATCGACCTCAACGGTCGCAGCGATGACACGATCCAGCTGATTGATGTGCGCCCCGGCTGGGAGGGCGAGGGGTCCGAGAACGGCGGCGAGAAGGATTCGACGTCGACGCCGATGGACTGGTCGGCGCTCGGAGCCGACTGGCGCGAGGCCATCTACGCGAAGATCGTCGACAAGGTCGGCGAGCGCGACTACTGGGAGAACTGGGCGAAGAATGTCGCCGACATCGCCGAACGGCAGCAGCTGCGCATCCGCAATCTGGTCAGCGGATCGAACGCGAGCCTGCGCGCCGAGTTTGAGGACTTCGTCGGTGGGCTGCAAGACAACCTGAACCCCTCGATCACCGAGGCGGATGCGATCGAGACCCTCTCGCAGCACCTCATCACCCTGCCGGTGTTCGACGCCCTGTTCGAGGGCTACTCGTTCAGCGCACACAACCCGGTGAGCCAGGTGATGCAACGCATGGTCGACGCTCTGGAGGGCAGCAAGCTCGAGACCGAGACGGATGAGTTGGCTGGCTTCTACGCGAGCGTCGAGCGCAGCGTACGCGGTATCACGGATGCCGCGGGCAAGCAGACGACGATCAAGCGGTTGTACGAGAAGTTCTTCGCCGGTGCGTTCAGGAATACGAGTGAGCGGCTCGGCATCGTCTACACGCCGAACGAGGTCGTGGACTTCATCTTGAAGAGCACGGATGATGTGCTGCGCACCGAGTTCGGCTCGTCGCTGTCTGGCGAGGGCGTGCACGTGCTCGACCCCTTCACCGGAACGGGAACCTTCATCGTGCGGCTGCTGCAGTCCGGGCTGATCAAGCCGGAGGATCTGGAGCGCAAGTACCTCACGGAGTTGCACGCCAACGAGATCGTGCTTCTCGCCTACTACGTGGCCGCGATCAACATCGAGGAGACATATCACGGCCTGAGCGCGAGTGGGAGCTACGAGCCCTTCCCGGGAATCGTGCTCACCGACACCTTCCAGTCGTCGGAGGACGACGACAAGTACGACGACCACGGAATTTTCGGCGACAACAACGAGCGCGTGAAGGCGCAGAACGCGCTGCCCATGGATGTGATTTTCGGCAACCCGCCATACTCCGTTGGTCAGGACAGTGCAAACGACAATAACCAGAACCTCAAATACCCATTTCTTGATGCACGAATTGCGTCGACGTATCTGGCAGATCGAGGGCGCGGCGGCAACAACTCTCTCTACGACTCCTACATTCGAGCAATCCGCTGGGCAAGTGATCGCATCGGAGATCGAGGAGTCGTGGCTTTCGTTTCGAATGGCGGATTCATCGACGGCAACACCGCAGACGGATTGCGCAAGAGCCTGACCGTGGAGTTCAGCTCGCTGTACGTGTTGAACCTGCGAGGCAACACTCGCAACTCAGGGGAACAGGCGCGAAAAGAAGGCGGGCAGACTTTCGGCCCGGGCAGCCGCGCAACGATTGCCATCTCGATCCTGGTGAAGAATCCGGATGCCATTTCGCACGGTCTCTTGCACTATCGCGACATCGGCGATTATCTCAGCCGCGAAGAGAAGCTCGGGCTCATCGCCGAGTACGGCAGCATCACGGGAACTCCATGGAATGAGATTGAGCCCAACGAAGCTGGTGATTGGATTAACCAACGCGACGGCGATTTCTTGACGTTCTCTCCCGTTGGTGCGAAACACGACAAGATCGAGGGCGGTGCGCCGTCGATCTTCACCTCATATTCCCGAGGATTAGAGACCGGTCGTGACGCGTGGGTTTACAACTCTTCGAGCGAACAGCTCTTGGCCAACGTGAGTCGAACAGTCGATGCCTACAACCTGCAGCTGACGCGGTACGAGCAAGCACTGTCGTCCTCTCCGAATGCAGATCGCCGCACTTTGGCGGCCGACTACTACGACGGCGATGCATCGCGTATCAGTTGGACCCTCAGTCTGAAGAACCGGCTTGTCGCAAGGAAACCTTTAGCCCTCAACACATCGGCGGTCGTGAATAGCACCTATCGACCGTTCCAGAAGCAGGCCACTTACTTTGATCGATCACTGAATCACATAGTCGGTCAGCTCCCCAAGATGTTCCCCACTCCCGAGCAGAAGAACCTCGGCTTCTATCTGACGGCCGCAGGTTCGGGGCATGCCTTCTCACTTCTTACCGTCGACGATCTGCCAGACCTCGCACTTTGGGGTTCCGGCAGCGGCCAGTTCTTCCCGCGCTACACCTACGAACCACGCGGGGAGCAGCCGAGCCTGTTCGATGACGCGGAGCCATACACGCGCATCGACAACGTGACCGATGAGATCCTCGCGGAGTATCGCGGGCTCTACGGCGCCGAGGTGAGCAAGGACGACATCTTCTACTTTGTCTACGGACTGCTGCACTCCCCCGACTATCGAGAGACGTACGCGGCCGATCTCAAGAAGATGCTGCCGCGCATTCCGAAACTGGCTGAGGCATCCGATTTCCATGCCTTCGCGAAAGCCGGGCGGGAGCTTGCAGAGCTGCATTTGGGATATGAGAGTGTGGAGCCGTGGCCGCTGGCGGAAGTTGTTGACGGGGAGGTTTCGATACGGCCGCGGGCGGCCTACTCAACCCACGATGAGGACCCTGAGCTGTTGCGGGTCACCAAGATGCGGTTCGCGGGCAAGGCGGGCGCGTGGGACAAGTCCACCATCCGCTACAACGACCAGCTCACGCTGACCGGCATTCCGGACGAGGCGCACGAGTACCTGCTCGGCTCACGTTCGGCGATCGAGTGGATTCTGGAGCGCTACCAGGTGAAGGTGGACAAGGCCAGCGGCATCCGGAATGACCCGAACGACTGGGCGACCGAACACGATGATCCCGCGTACATCCTGAACCTGCTCAAGCGCATCGTCACCGTGAGCGTCGAGACCGTGCGCATCGTGAAGTCCCTGCCGCCCCTGGACATCGTGGGCGCGGAGACTCGTGCGTCAGCCAGCGCCGCAGATGACGTTCCGGCCACGGGCGTGGACTTCGCGTAACTCCGCACGCTGACCTACGGCGCTTCGACAAGCTCAGCGAACGAGGCACTTCGACAGGCTCAGTGACCGGTCAGCCGGTCGCCAGATGCGGCACTTATGATTGACATCCCGACCGAGAGGGACGTCGTGAACGAGCTCGAACCGCCGCAGGCTGCGCAGCATCCGATGGCCGTGCGCGGCTTCGACCGGCTGCTCACGACGCAGCGTCCGGTCGTCCTGGCACATGTGCGCAGCATCCGTCGACGTAACCCGGATGCGACCCCCGCCGAGGTCATCCGCATTCTGGAGCGTCGTTACCTCGCCGCCGTCACCGCAGGAGGCGCTGGCGTCGGTGCGACCGCCGTCATTCCCGGGATTGGTACCGGGGTCGGCCTCGCGCTCAGCGGGGTCGAGACCGCGGGATTTCTCGAGGCAAGTGCCCTGTTCGCGCAGTCGGTCACCGAGATCCACGGCATCGCGATGACCGATCCCGACCGGGCGCGCACGATCGTCATGACCATGATGCTGGGCAACTCCGGCGTCGATCTCGTAAAGAACCTCGCCGAGCAGGTAACGGGCGAGGGCGTGACACGCACGAAGTTCTGGGGCAACGTGATCGGCCGCAACGTTCCGCAGGCGTTCATGGGGCAGATCGCCGACCGGGTGAAGAAGTCCTTCATCCAGCGTTTCGCCCGCAACACCGCGAGCGGGGCCGTGGGCCGGGTCATGCCGTTCGGCATCGGCGCCGTGATCGGCGGGACGGGCAATCATCTCCTCGGCCGCAAGGTTGTGAACAGCGCGCGGGAGGCGTTCGGGCCGGCACCGCTCGCGTTTCCGCTCAACCTCGAGGCGGGCGTGCGGGATGACGCCCGCGAGCGCAGGTTCAGCGTCGCGACGATTCGGGGCCGACTGACGCGTCGCTGAGGTCTCGATACGCTCGTGCCTCGCTACTCGACCAGCGTGTTTCTCCGCTTCGACAAGCTCAGCGAACGTAAGATCAGTCGTCTTCGTCGTCGTCGAAGGGGTCGGATTCGCGGCTTTCGTGGTCATTCGCGTGGATGAGCGCGTGCTTCTCCCACTCCGCGATGAGCGACTCGACCGCCGCGTGGAAGCGCTGCGTGGTGACGCCCGGTGTGGTGTCACCGAAGTGGCGCTCCACCCAGAATTCGAGGTTCTTGCGCGCCTCCTCGTCGTGCTGCACGCTGTCGATGCGTGCCAGCACGTCGGGTGCCTCCTCGCTGCGCAGCCACTCGGCCGCGCCCAGGTATCCGTTCTCATCGACATCCGCGGATGGAGACACGGGGCGTGTGATGAGGAGCGGCTTGCCCACGGCGAGGCGGTCGTAGACCATCGCGGAGACGTCGGTAATAGCGACATCCGCCGCCGCGAGCTGCCAGCCCAGAGTGGGGCCGTCGTCGAAGACGTGCTGCGCGCTCGAATCCTTCGAGTTCGCAGCCGCGATCGCGGAGACGATGGCCTCGTTCGCACGCTTGAACTCCGGATCGAGCACGCCTGTGCGAGGATGCGGGCGGTATATGAGCCGGTGATCGGGGCTCGCAAGCACCGCCGCCGCGAGTGCCTCCCCGTGCGACACGACGGACCCGTATGCGGCGGCGTCGCGATCACCCTCCCAGGTGGGCGCGTAGAGCACGACCGTGCGGGCATCCGGAGTGTAGGGCAGGGCACCGGCGAAGTGGTCGGCCTGCGGCCTGCCGATCATGATCGTGCGACGATCGACGTCGAAGTCCCACAGCTTGCGGCTGAGGCGATCACGCGCGGCCTCCCCCGCGATGAGGCTGTAGTCGTAGGCCTTGAACTGGTTCGTGGTCATATACATCTTGTCGCTCTCACCGTGGTTGATGAAAACGTGCCAGATGCGGCCGTAACGCATCATCTGGAAGTTCTTCGTGTTCTGGTTCACGTAGAAGACGATCTTCAGATCCTGCTCGGCGATGAAGCCCTCAAGGTCGGCGATCGAGCGCCGGTAGACGACGGGAACCGGCGACTCCTCCAGCAGCGTGAGCGCCGCGGTCGGAGAACGCGAAATGATCGCGACCGGGTGTTCACGCGCGAGTTCGGCGAGCGGGGCGTACCACTGGCGGATCTGGTACATGTTCACCGTGGAATCGGCGAAGTACACGGCGATCTGGATGCTGCCTCTAGCCGGTCGCGGAAGCTCCGGTGCGCGACGAGCGAGTTCGCTGCGCGCCGAGCGGGAGCGCATCAGCTTACGAAGAACTCGCCTGGCGGTACGGATGTCTCTACTTAGGCCCACGCCAAGATTAAACCAGCCATTGCTCCGCGCCGGTTTCACTCGCGGCGCCGCGGCCGGGTGCAGGCGGCTCCCGGGGTGCCCGCTGCTAGGCTCGAACGCGTCGGCCACCCCGCGTGGCCATCGAACTCGGAGGGTGCACACCGCTCGTGTCCCGCTTCACTTTTGCCAGGGGCAACGCGGAGAAACTCCTCTCCGCGCCGCTCTACGTGCTCGGCGGTCTCGCCGGTCTCGCCGTGCCGAGGCAGCGCCGCTCCTGGGTCTTCGCGAGCGGGTCTGGAGTCGGTGAGGGCGCACTCGCACTCGCACTGCACGCGAAGCGACAAGACCCAGCGTTGGTCGTCACCTGGCTCGCCCGCAGCGCAGAGGAGCGCGAGCGAGCTCGGGCACTCGGCCTGCAGAGCGTGCTGCGATCGAGCCGCCGGGGCTTCTGGACGACCCTGCGCGCGCGAGTCGTCGTGGTGACGCACGGGCTGGGCGACGCGAACCGCTTCGGCGTGCGCGGGGCGTTCATCGTGCAGTTGTGGCACGGCATCCCGCTCAAGCGCATCCAGCTTGACTCGCCCGTGACCTTCGGCGGCCGCTTCGGGCTGCGGCACGTGCTGCGAAGCCTGTATCGGCGCAACGCGGCGTCGATCGGGATGTTGCCGGCGGCATCCGAATACTCGGCGGAACGCCTGCGCACGGCCTTCGGACTGCCCGCGGAGCGCGTGGTGGTCACCGGTGACCCGCGCGACGACGTGCTGCTGCGCGGCACCGAGCAGCGTCGCCGCGACGAGGCGCGCACGCTGCTCGCGCGCGGGATCGGCCCCTTCGGCGACGAGCAGGTGCTGCTCTACGCGCCGACCTGGCGTGACGGCGAGCGCGACCCCGGCGTGCCGAGCGCCGCGGAATGGCGAGCGATCGCCGAGCACCTCGAGGCGGCGAACGCCGTGCTCGTGCTGCGGCCGCATCCGCACAGCGTCGGGGACTACGACGCCGGGCCCGCTGCCTCCCCCAGAATTCGGATGCTGTCGGCGGCGACGCAGAACGACGCCACGCCGATCCTTCCCGCGATCGACGTGCTCGTCACCGACTACTCCTCGATCGCCTACGACTTCGCGCTGACCGGACGCCCCATCGCCTTCCTCGCGCCCGACGTGGAACACTACGCGGCGACGCGCGGGCTGTATGAGCCGTACGAGCGTTTCAGCGGCGGCACAGCCGTGCGCTCGTGGGAGGAGCTACTCGGCCTGCTCGCTCGCCTCCGGGACGATGCGGGGGTGCGACGCACATTCGAGGCGCACAGCGAGCGGCTGGCCTCTGAGTGTCATAGCTTTCGAGACGGCCGAAGTACTGCCAGAGTGTACGGCGAGATACTCGCGCGACTGAAAGAGCCAGCAAGCATGACCGCAACGCCAGTCGGCGCCTCCTGGGCCGTGGACTCCGTGACCCTGGATGCCGGCGAGGCGCCGGTGCTGCGGCTGCAGGGCGCGGGTGAGGGCCCGCGCGCACTATCGCTCGTCGGCTCGCGCAGCCGGCTCACGGCATCCGTCGTTCGCTCGGACGGGCGCTGGAGCGCGGACATTCCGATGCTCACCTCCCGCTGGGGACACGCGCCCGCGGCGCCGCCCTCCGGCCGCTACCGCTTCGAGCCGCCGCTGACGGCTACCGCGACCGTGCCCGCCGAGCAGCTTGTGCCTGGCCTTTTCAGAATCGCCTTCGAAACCGAGGATGCGATCTCCATGACTCTCTCGGCGCCCCTCACCGACGCCGAGGTGGGCGTGCAGCAGCAGGCTCGGCTGGAAGCGGAGTACCGCAGCACGGACTATCCGGCACTGAACGCGGCGTTCTTCGAGAGCTTCTACGGGCAGAATGCCTCGTGCAATCCGCTCGCGCTCGATCGGGCTCTCGCCGCCGCTCGGCCGGACATCCCGCGCTACTGGGGCGTGCGGGATGCCTCGGTTGCGGTGCCGGCGGGGGCGATTCCGCTCATCGAGGGCAGCGCCGAGTGGTGGCGCATCCGCGGTTCTGCCCGCCTGATCGTGATCAACGACTGGCTGCGCAACCGCTATCGGGGACGGCGCCACCAGAGGGTGCTGCAGACCTGGCACGGCACGATGCTCAAGAAGCTCGCGCTCAATCGTTCCGGGCTGCGCCTGCGGCCGGCTCTGGCGACGCTGCGCGAGCGCTCCCGGTGGAGCATCCTGCTGTCTCAGAACGCGTACGCCACGCGCATCTTTCGCCGCGCGTACCTGTTCCGCGGGCCGATCTGGGAGGAGGGCTATCCGCGCGACGACGTCTTGCTCACGGGCGATGCCGCGGTCGTGCGGGCTAAGCTCGGCATCCCGGATGACGCCACCGTGCTGCTCTATGCGCCCACCTGGCGCGACGACCACCCCGGTCGTGTGGACCACCTCGACGTCTCCGCGTTCACGGAGAAGCTCGGCCCCGGTTACGTCACGCTCATCCGCGGGCACTCCCGTTCGCTGCAGCCGGGCTCGGATCTGCATGCGGGCGGCGTGCTCGACGTCACGAGCTACCCGGATGTCTCGGAGCTCTTCCTCGTCGCCGACGCGCTCATCACGGACTACTCCTCGGTGATGTTCGACTTCAGCGTCACCGGCAAACCGATCTTCTTCTTCACCCCCGACCTTGAGCGGTACCGCGAGGTGCTGCGCGGCTTCTACTTCGACTTCATCGCCGTCGCGCCCGGACCGGTGGTGCGCACGGCCGACGAGCTGGTCACGCTGGTTCGGCGAGCGGATGCCGCTGCCGCAGACTACGCGGAACGGTACGCCGCGTGGAGGGCGCGCTTCAATCCGCGAGACGACGGCCACGCGGCTGAGCGCGTGATCGCCCGGGTGCTGGGTGAGAGCATCCTCGAGTAGCGCCGCCTCAGATGCCGGTGCGCGAGGTGTCGGTGATCTCGCGGGCGCCGCGCAGGACGGCGAGGATGAAGCCGGTGCCCCAGCTGAGGTGCATCGTGGGCAGCACGATGAGGAACAGCCAGCGATCCTTCCAGGCGGCCGCCGGATCCTGCACCAGGCTCACCCAGAGCACGAGCAGCAGGTACGCGAGGGGCGCGAGGTAGACGGCGCTGAGCACGAGGCTCGGCCAGCCGTGCAGCACTCCGGTCAGTTGCAGCGCTCCCACGACGAGGCTGACCACGACGGCGAGCACGAGCAGCGGCGGCGCGAAGAACCGCCAAGGGTTGCGACCACCGTAGCGGCGCACCAGTTCGCCGCGCCAGACCCCGGTGGCGAAGAACTGCCTGGCGAGCTTGCGCCAGTTCTCGCGCGGCCAATAGCTGACGCGGAGGCTCGGATCGAACCACACGAGATGGCCGGCCGCGCGAATGCGGAGGTTCAACTCCCAGTCCTCGCCGCGACGGATGGATTCGTCGAAGCCCCCGACCTCGTCGAGCACGTGCCGGCGGAAGACGCCGAGATACGCGGACTCGGCCGGACCCTCGGTCGCGCCGCCGTGATAGCGAGCGCCACCGAGCCCGAACTTGCTGTTGTAGGCGCGAGCGACGGCCGACTGGAACGGGGTCTTGCCGCGAGCGAGCATGACACCGCCCACGTTGACCGCGCCGGTGCGGTCGAGCGTATCGATGGCGGCGCGGGTGTATCCGGCCTCGAGTTCCGAGTGTGCGTCGACGCGAACGATGATCGGATGCGTGCTGGCCGCTATCGCAAGGTTCAGGCCGACCGGGATATCGACATCCGGGTTATGAACCGTGCGGATGCGCGGGTCGGATTTGGCGAGGATCTCGACGAGTTCGTCGGTGCCGTCGGTCGACGGCCCGAGCGCGAGGACCAGTTCCTTTTCGCCGGCATAGTCCTGGGCGAGAACGGTGCGGATCGCGTTGCCGATGTAACCGACCTCGTTGAGGACGGGCATGACGAAAGAAACTCCCGGCAGGGCTTTCCCAGTGGTCGTCATGGAGTCCAATACGTCGAGGTTCGCTGCTGTTCGAGCCTAGCAGCGCACGAAACGACGGCACGAAACCCCCGCGCGGGCGGGGGCTGCGTGCCGTCGAGTGCCTGCGTTACTTGAGCGCGCCGAGCGTGACGTTCGCGGTGTAGGTCTTGCCGTCCCTCACGTACGTGAGCTGGGTCTTCTCGCCCGCGGCCAGCACCCGCACCTGAGCGGTGAGGTCGGTCTTGCCGCCGATCGGGATGCCGGCGAAGCGTGTGACGATGTCACCCTTCTTCAGCCCCGCGGCGTCGGCCGCACCGCCACTGGTGATGCCTTCGATGCTCGCACCGACGATCGTGCTGTTCTCGACCGTCTTGCTGTCGCCCACGTCGGCGACCGAGGCACCCAGCAGGCCGTGGGTGGCCTTGCCGTTGGCGATGATCTCGTTCGCGACCCGCTTGGCGAGATTGGCGGGGATGGCGAACCCGACACCGATGCTTCCGGACGCCGAGGAGCCGGTGCCGTTCGAACCCGCACTGGCGATGGCGACGTTGATGCCCATCACCTTTCCGTCGGTGTTGAGAAGCGCGCCACCGGAGTTGCCGGGGTTGATTGCCGCGTCGGTCTGGATGACGGCGAGAGCGATGGAGCTCTGCGCGGTGCTCTGCTGCTGGCCGCCATTCGGGTCTGGGTACATGAAGTGGTCGAAGGGATCCTTTCCGCTGTCGTCACCACCGTTGCTGCTACTGCTGTCGGGGACCGCGGAGGAGGCGATGGTGATGCTGCGGTTCAGCGCGCTGACAATACCGTTGGTGACCGTATTGGACAGGGCGAGCGGGGCGCCGATCGCGATCGCGGTGTCACCGACGTTGAGCTTGCTCGAGTCGGCGAATTCCAGCGGCTGGAAGTTGCTGCCGTCCTCGATCTTGATGACCGCGAGGTCAACGATGGGGTCGGTGCCAACCACCTTCGCGTTGTACAGGTGACCGTCGGAGGTCTCGACCTTGACCTTCGCGTTGGCGATCTCGCCGTCGAGGGTGACCACGTGCGTGTTCGTGAGCACGTAACCGTCCTTGCTCAGGATGACGCCTGAACCGGTGCCCGCGGACGACGTTCCGGTGACGTTGATGGTGACCACGGAGGGCGTTGCCTCCGCGGCGACCTTGGTGATGATCGTGGCGTTGTCACGGTCGTTGACGGTGATGTTCGCGGGGTTTATCGCGGTGCTCGCGGTCGGCTGCTGGTTCTGGCTGCTGTTGAGCGCGAGGGCCGTGACGCCCGCTCCGGACACACCGCCGACGAGGGCACCCACGGCGAGCGCGGCCACGAGCGCTACCGTTCCGGAGCGCTTCGACGAGGATGGCGCCGGGATGGCTGCACTCGCGGATGCCGCACCGCCGAAGGCGGAGGACGGCGGCGTCGCTGACGCCTCGGTCGGCTGCGCTGCGGTCGCCTGTGCGGTCGTAGGCGGTACGGCGGTGGGCTGCGGCGTGGTCGGGCCGGACTGCGGCTGGGTGACGGGTTCGTTCAAGTCTTCGTTGAGGCCCTGGTCGGGATTGCCGTTCAGGTCGTTGACGCGCGGGTTTTGCTCGTCGTCCTGGTCGTGCTGTGGCCCCTGGGGAATGTCGGTCATTGGTGCTGCTCCTTCCAAGCGCTGCTAGCATCCATCGCCAACCTGAACATTCTATTTGCGGCCGCTGGGAGCGTGCCCTCTGAAGGCTTGGAGCTTCGACTGCCCCGTTGGGGCGGCCCGATTCAGCAGCCGGGACCGCTCGGTCGAGTGAGGCAGTTCTGCTCGACCAGTACCGTTTTCGCCTCCCCGGCCGTGATGTGCAGGCGGTTCGCCGACAGCGGCAGAACACCCTGCACGGGGTACCAATCGCCGCCCGCGTACTGGAATTCCGCTGCGAAGTCGATCGTCAGATCGACGTCGTACTCGCCGCGCTCCTGATACACGTGGCTGGTCGAAGTGGGATCGAATTCGTGGATGCCGAGCGCCTTCCAGGTGCGACCCGCCGCACCCGTCGCCCTCGCGCCCCCGTCGCCGTAGGTCCAGTGGTATCGCACGGGCGTAAACCGCACCTGCGCCTCCTGCCCCAGCAACATGCCCGACAGCAGCTGCGACTGGGCGGTCGCATAGAAGTTGGTGTCGAGGCCGATGACCGCCCAACCGTTCGGCTCCATGTGATCGGTACCGGGCTGGGGCTTGAAGTTCACGAGATCGGAGATCGTGACCGGATCGTTGACGGTGAAACCATCGCGCCCGATCCACACGCCCGGGATCTCCGGTGCGCCGCCCGGTAGGAGCGACGAGGCCCGCGGGGCGACGCCCGGTCGTGGTTTGCGCACGGCGCGGCCCTGGCCGATCTTCGTGCCAGGCTTCGTCTTCGTTGCGCCGATGGCGACGCCGCCGTCTGCGACCTGCGCTGAAGCCCCGGGGCATTTTCCGGCCGCCACTCCGCGTGGAGTGCAGTCAACCTTCGCAGAAGCCGGTGAGACTGCGGCCACCGCGGGCATCGCGCACGACACCGCACAGGCTCCAGCAACTGCAGCGGTCAATACGATTCGAATCACGATATCTAGCAAAAGCTCGCCCCCGTCCACGGAGAGTTGTCGTCCAACAAGAGACTCTGGTGCCCGTCAGTGACGAAGCTAGCCACGAACGAATACTTCGTCTGTGCACTGGGCTTCGTGGTGTCTGTATCTTCAGCATCGAGGATGTGTACCTCCGATACGTCGAGGCAGAGGTAGACATCGATGGTCTGGCTCGGAGATGCACGGTCGTAGTGCTGGAGCCTCGCTGAATCAAAATGAGTGGCGCCAGATTGCCGCAATCCTGAGTCAGCGAACGAGTTGGCAGAAGCTACTTCCTGTTTCAACCAGTTCGTCGTGACTAATGGACTCAGACGCGCGGGGTTGAGTCCTCCTTCTTGACTCACCTGATCCGACATCTTGAGGTACGCGGCGTACGCCTTCGTGGCGGCGGCCAGGGCATCCGCGTCGCTGGCGAAGAGCGGCTTGACCGTCGCCTGTGCCTTGGGGGTTTTGGCGGGTGTCGGCTGCACGCATCCTGTAAGCAGAAACACCGAGAGGACAACGGCGCCCGCCGGGGCCAGCGACGATCGCCGCGCACGCTTGGCCGGTCGAGGGAAAATCCGCATAACGACGACGGTAGAGCAATCCGTCCACCCTCGCAGGAACTTTCCACAGGCTGGGCGAGCTACTCCATGACCGGGGTCGTTGTGTCACGGGCCGTGCGGAGGGTGCGAGCGCGCAGCGCCGTCCACACGACGACGACCGCGACGAGTGCCATGCAGGTGACGCCGAGTCCCGAGTAGCCGACGAGGGTGAGTACCGGTCCCGCGAGTGCGCCGCCGACCGCGGCTGTCGCGTTCATCAGGAGGTCGGAGACGCCCTGCAGGCCCGCGCGATCATCCACGGGCACGGACTCAGCCACGAGGGTCGACCCGGCGATGGTGGAGGCCGACCAGCCGAGGCCCAGGAGGATCAGGCTCACGGCGACCCAGACATCCGAACCGCTTTTCGTCCAGGCGACGACGAGCGAGGCCAACAGCAGCGCCTGACCGACCAGGATCACTGGGATGCGTCCCCAGCGGTCGGCCGCCCAACCGAAGATAGGCGACAGCCCGTACATGCCCGCGATGTGCAGGCTGAGGGTGAAGCCGACGATCTCGAGCGTGGCGCCGTGCTCATAGAGATGCACCGGGGTCATCGACATCATCGCGACCATTGTCGCGTGGCTGAGCGCGACGGCCACAACGGCGTAGCGAGCACCCGCATGCGCACGAAGGCTCGCGAGGCCTTTCTTCGGGCGGATGCCGTCGGCGGGCGGCGACAACTCCATGGCCGTGAGCAGCGGGTCGGGCCTGAGCCCCGTGAAGTACACGATCATCGCGAGCAGTTGGGCGCTCACGGTGAAGACGAACGGGCCGGTGAGCGTGGGCAATCCGATCGCTCCCCCGATCGCCTCCCCCGGGCCGATGAGGTTGGGTCCGAGCACCGAACCCAGCGTCGTCGACCACACCACGATCGAGAGCTGACGGGCCCGGTGCCGGGAATCGGCGAGGTCCGTGGCGGCGAATCTCGCCTGCAGGTTCGAGGCGGATGACGCCCCCGCCAGCGCGAGCGCCACCAGCAGCAGCGGAAAGTTTCCGAGCGCGGCAGCGGTGACCGCGAGCAGCGCGCCGCACGCCCCGAGGATGGAGCCGACGGAGAGGGCGATCCTGCGTCCGCGAGCCTGGGCGGCCCGCGCCAGAGGCACCGCGAGCAGCGCCGCACCCAGGGTGCTCATGGTGGCCGCCATGCCCGACCAGGCGGGCGACCCGGAGACCTGAGCAGCGAGCAGCGCGCCGACCGACACGGTGGCACCGAGGCCGATTCCGCCGAGAATCTGGGCGAAAACGAGCGTGCGCACAACCTTGCGCTGCACGGTGATGATGTCGGTCATCGCGCAATTCTAGGGGCGCGGCGTCGGCCCGGTTGACGCCGGCCGGCTCGCGGCCCGCTCGCTGTCCGCACCTGCGCGGAACGAGGACCAGTCAGCTGGCTTCTTCGTGGGCGACGCGCTGGCCGACGACGGCGCTGACTCCGTCTTGTCGCATCGAGACGCCGTAGAGCGCATCCGCAATTTCCATCGTGCGCTTCTGGTGGGTGATGACGATGAGCTGGGATGACTGGCGCAGGTCTTCGAAGATCGTGAGCAGGCGGCCGAGGTTGGCATCGTCGAGTGCGGCCTCGACCTCGTCCATGATGTAGAACGGGCTGGGGCGCGCCTTGAAGATCGCGATGAGCAGGGCGACCGCGGCGAGCGAGCGCTCGCCACCGGACAGCAGCGACAGGCGCTCGATCTTCTTGCCCGCGGGCTTGACTGATACCTCGATGCCCGTGGTGAGCAGGCTCTCCGGATCGGTGAGGTGGATGCTGCCGGTGCCGCCGGGGAACAGGATCGGGAAGACCTCGTTGAACGCGGCCCGCGTGTCATCAAAGGCGCTGGAGAAGATGTCCTGCATCTTCTCGTCGATCTCGTCGATGATCGTCAGCAGGTCCTTGCGGGTGCTCGTGAGATCGGTGAGCTGCTCCGTGAGGAAGCGGTGGCGCTGTTCGAGCGCGGCGAACTCCTCGAGCGCGAGCGGGTTGACGCGTCCGAGCTGCGCGAGCTTGCGCTCGGCCTTCGCGAGGCGGGCTTCCTGCTCGGCGCGAACGAAGGGGATACCCTGCAGCTCGCTGGATTGCTCGGGCTCTTGGTCGTCGTCCGGCGCCTCGTTTGTCGCCAATGCAGGAGTGGAGCGCTCCCGCAGATCGTCGGACCCCGGAATCTCGGGGTCGGGCGTCGCCGTCTCCTGCATTGGGGACACGAAAGCGTTCGACGGGGAGGTCTCGACAAGCTCCACCTGCGAAGCGGGCTGCGAGAGCGATGGGTCGGTGAGGGCGGCGTCGACGGGCACGAGCTGCTCGGGGCCATACTCGGCCACAAGCACATCTTCGACGAGGCCGAGCTCCTCGCCCGCGCGCTCGAGCAGCGAAGAGAGCTGCAGCTTCTTCTCGTAGACCTGCATCTCGAGGCCGTGCACGGTCTCGCTCACGGCGGTGAGTCGCTCGCGAAGCGCACTCTCGTCGCGACGCAGGGCGGCAAGTTCCTCGTTCTGGGCGGCGCGGTCGCTCTCGCGCGCGGCGAGTTCGACACGAGCCTCCGAAACCGAACGATCGACCGAGTCCAGCACGGCAGGAAGTGCGGCAACCACGCGCTGGGCCGCATCGACCTGACGACGACGGATGACCGCGCGCCCGGCTGCCTCTTCGGCCTGCGCCCGCTCCGCCTCGAGCCTGCGCTGCAGGGCGTCGGCACGCGCCTCCTCGGCGCGCACCCGTTCCCGAGCGGTCTCGACTTGAAGCCGCGCCTCGACCTCGAGTTCGCGTGCGTCCTCGAGCTCGTCGAAGAGCGCGTCACGGGCAGCGACGTCGAGGATCGGGCGGGGGCGAGACTTGGCTGTCTCCAGTTCCTGGGCGGCGCGCTCGGCTGCGGCAGCGGCATCCGTCACCGTGTCTGCGGAGAGCGCCAGTGCGCGTTCGAGGCGCTCGGACTCGGCCTGCGCCGCCTCCACCTGAACTCGCGCGCGGTTCAGCCGCTCCATGCGAGCGGCGAGCTGCGAGTCGAATTCGCGCAGCGCCGCGAGTGCGTGCGTCGACTGCTGCTTGGCGACCTCCAGCGCGCCGCGGTGCTCGGCGAGCGCGAACCGGGCCCGCTCGATGAGGGAGGTGACCTCGCCCAGCCGCTCGTTAGCGGCATCCCGGTCGGCCACGAGTTCGAGGCGCGATCGCTTGGCGCCTGAGCCGCCCCGCAGCACGTAGCGGCTGAGCACGTCGCCGGCCTTCGTGATGACGGTGATGTCGGATGCGTCGAGCGACTTCCAGACGGCGCGCGCGGCTTCGAGGTCCTCGGCGATCACGACGCTCGCAAGCAGGCCGAGCACGCCGGGTGGGGCGGTGACGACGCTCGAAGCGGGAAGCGCACCAGCGGGCAGGCTCCCTTCGACGAGCTCAGGGAGCGAATCTGACCGCCCTTCGACAAGCTCAGGGACCGACGCGAGCAGCAGTTCCACCCGGCCCATGTCTGCGGCCCCAGCCGAGGTGAGCGCGTCGATGGCGGCGTCGCGATTCTCGGCGAGTACGGCGTCGGCGAGCGAGCCCAGCGCCGCGGCGATCGCGGCCTCGAAGCCGGGCTGCACCTGCACGTGCTCGGCGACGAGACCGCGGATGCCCCTCAGCTTCGCCGCGACGAGCGCCGTCGATCCGTCTTTCTGGTCGAGAGCGAGCGAGAGGGCGCTGGCGCGGCCGGCGAGGGCGTCGCGTTCGCGCTCGTGCTTGTGGAGTTCGTCGCGCAGGTGTTCGATCTCGGACTCCGCCGCCGTCACCTCGGACTGAGCGAGCTCGTACGCGGCGTCCAGATTGGTCTCGCCGGCATCCGTGAGCACCGCCTCTGCCTCGAGTTCGGCGAACTCCGCCTGCGCGGCCTCGCGGCGAGCGAGCGCGGCATCAAGCGCGTTCTGCTGGCGCAGCACCTCCCCGCGCACCGCGGCGAGCCTGGTCGCGGCGGTCTCGGCCTGGCCGGTGAGCCCCGCGATCTCGAGGTCGTGACGGGAGACGAGGGCGCTCTGCTGCGCGATGTGTTCGTCCAGCCCGTCGAGGTTGGCACGCGCGAGAGCGGTGGCCGCCTGCGCCTGCTGCCACGCCTCCTCGGTGAGGTCGATCTGCTCGCGCAGGCGCGCGGCCTCGGCACGGGCATCCGCCACCGTCTGTTCTGAAACCCCGGATGCCGCATCCGTCGTCTCAGACTCCGAGCCGAGCAGCGCGAGTCGCTGGTTCGCGAGCGTATAGAGGCTGCGCAGACGCTCCTGCACCGACTCGAGACCGAAGGCCGTGCGCCGGGCGAGGTCGACGGCGTCGCCCACCTGGGCCTGCTCGATGTGGTGCTCTCGCAGTTTGTTCTGGTCGAGTTGCTCCTGCAGCACGATGCGCTCGGTCTTGCGCTCGGACTCGCTGCGGCTGTGCAGCGTGATCGCGCTGCGCAGCGTGACCACCTCGTCGGCGAGTAGCCGCGCGCGGGCGTCGCGCACGATCGCGGCGATCGACTGGGCTTCCTTGGCGATCTCGGCCTGATGCCCGAGCGGCTTCAGCTGCCTGCGGATCTCCCCCGCCAGGTCGCTCAGCCTCGTGAGGTTCGCCTGCATCGCGTCGAGCTTGCGGATCGTCTTCTCTTTGCGACGACGATGCTTCAGGATGCCCGCGGCCTCCTCGATGAAGCCGCGCCGCTCCTCGGGGCTCGCCCGCAGCACCGCGTCGAGCTGCCCCTGGCCGACGATGACGTGCATCTCGCGGCCGAGGCCGGAGTCGCTCAGGAGTTCCTGCACGTCGAGCAGCCGACAGCTCTCGCCGTTGATCGCGTACTCGCTGCCGCCGTTGCGAAACAGGGTGCGGCTGATCGTGACCTCGGTGTAGTCGATCGGCAGCGCGCCATCCGAATTATCGATCGTGAGGATGACCTCGGCCCGACCGAGCGGACCCTTGGTCGCCGTGCCCGCGAAGATGACGTCTTCCATCTTGCCGCCGCGGAGGGTCTTTGCGCCCTGCTCGCCCATGACCCAGGCGAGCGCGTCGACCACGTTGGACTTCCCGGAGCCGTTCGGTCCGACAACGCACGTGACGCCGGTTTCGAAGGCGAAGGTGGTGGGCTGCGCGAAGGACTTGAACCCCTTGAGGGTCAGGCTCTTGAGATACAACGGCCCACCCTTCTTTCGCGTGCGGAATGCCTGCGTCTACGGTACCGGAGTGCGCGCGGCGGCCTTGCACGGCACACCCCACGAGGCCCCGCCTCGAGACGGGCGGTTGGCGTTTCGCCCGCGGTTCACAACTCAGGCAATTCGCGGAACGCCAGCGCGCAAACGCCGCGTCGGCGGCCATCCGACGCTCGTGAGACCCAGACTGCCTGAATTATGAAGAAGATCGGGCGGATGCGGAGCGAAGCGGCGGGCGGACAGGGCTCCTGGTTGCCGCGGAACCAGCTAGCTGTACTCGGTCATGACGTTGGTGACACTCGGCTGATTGGTGGTTTGCCTCCGCAGGCGGTGTGTGGTCGATCGTAGTTGTAGTGGTTCAGCCAGGGCGA